>NZ_JARFYM010000039.1 GCF_030272705.1 Rhizobium mayense
AAAATGGCGGTAGAGTGTGCCGACGCCGACCCCCGCCCTGTCCGCAATTTCTCGTATGGGCACATCCATTCCGGCCTCGGCAAAAACCTCCGACGCGGTTTGTATAAGCGAACCGATGTTGCGCCGCGCATCAGCCCGCC
Organism: Rhizobium mayense; assembly: GCF_030272705.1. Classification (GTDB taxonomy): domain Bacteria; phylum Pseudomonadota; class Alphaproteobacteria; order Rhizobiales; family Rhizobiaceae; genus Rhizobium; species Rhizobium mayense. The sequence continues at coordinate 141 of NZ_JARFYM010000039.1, forward strand.
GGCGCCGACCCGCCGCCTCTGTCTCAGCCTCGCTCAACGATTTTGGATCTTCGGACACTTCTACCTCTTGATAAGCGGAATATGATTCCGTATATCCATAAACGGACGATCGTTCCGTATATGGCACGAAGGATCGTTTATGCCAAGCCCAAACGGAGAATGATAGATGAATAACAAACCAGTCGCGCTCGTCACAGGAGCAAACAAAGGGATCGGCCTCCAAATCGCGAAAGACCTCACGCAGCACGGTTTCACAGTCCTGATCGGTTCGCGACGCTTTGAAGCCGGCGAGAACGTCGTTCAAAGCGTCGGGCCTGACGCCCGGACAATCCAGCTTGATGTCACTGATGAAGCGTCGATCGCCCAGGCGGAAGCACGCATCCGAAAGTCCTATGGCCGGCTCGATGTTCTCGTGAACAATGCAGGCGTCGGCCATGGGGGCGCGGCGGGACGAAGCAACGCCCAGATCATGGCGGAAACGCGGTTGTCTGTCGTCGATTTGGACGAGCTCCAGACCGTATTCGCCACAAACGTTTTTGGCGTCGTCGCTGTCACACAAGCGATGCTGCCGCTCCTTCGCGAGGCGCCCGCGGCAAAAATCATCAATATATCGAGCGCTACTGGTTCGCTGACGCTGAACAGCGATCCTTCCAACCCTCTTCGCCAATATACGAGCACCTACACGGCCTCGAAGAGTGCCCTGAATGCGATCACGCAAGCGCTCGCGATTGAGCTCGAAGGCACCAACATCAAGGTTCATGCTGTTTGCCCGGGTCTCACCGCCACGGACATGAGCGAATATGGCGGCCCGGTTGAGGACGCAGCGCGCGAGCCGGTGCGGGTCGCCTCGCTTGCATCGCAAAGCCCCACGGGCACGTTCTCGAATGCCCAGGGTGCGCTGCCCTGGTGATCCAGTCAGTGCCGGCCGATCGCTGATGTCAATGGCCGCGCCGCGTCCGAATAGAACCCCGTAGTTACCCCAATAGTGTCGTGACATTGCGGCCTGCAACCATCAGGAGAAGCTCGTGCCTACAACTGCAAGAATTGTGCAATTCCATCGTCTTGGAGGCCCGGAGGTTCTCCAGGTCGAAACCTTGCCGATCCCGGAGCCCGGAAAGGATGAAGTCCGCCTTCGCATTAAGGCGTTCGCCTTGAACCGCGCGGAAGCGCTTTTTCGTCAGGGGCACTACCTTATTCAGCCTCAGTTTCCGTCAAGGCTCGGTTACGAGGCCGCCGGCATGGTCGAGGCCGTCGGCCCGGGAGTGGACGAGAGCCTGATTGGGAAGGTCTTTAACACCGTTCCCAATTTCAGCTTCAGTCGTTATGGCGTCTACGGTGAAGTCGCTATGGTACCTGTCACATCGCTTGGCGCTTATCCGGATAAACTCACCCCAGAAGAGGGTGCATCCATCTGGATGCAGTATCTCACCGCCTACGGGGCCTTGGTTCATCTCGGACATGTCGCCAATGGTGACTTTGTCTTGCTTCCAGCGGCCAGTAGCAGCACCGCGATTGCGGCGATGGAGGTTGTTAATGCCGAAGGCGGCAAAGCTATCGGCATTACGCGGTCTGCGAAGAAGAAGGCCGAACTCCTCTCACTCGGGTATGACCATGTGATCGTCAGCAATGACGAGGACGTCGTGAAACGCGTTGCCGATATTACCGACGGCAACGGCGCCCGGATCATCTACGATCCTGTTCTCGGAAGTGGAATGGAGATCCTGGCTCGGGCGGCTGCTTACAAGGGGATCTACTTCGCCTACGGTCTGTTAGACCTGCGACCGACACCCTTTCCGGTTTGGCCGACCATGTCGAAAGCACTCACGCTTCGAGGCTGGGCGTTCCCGGAACTCTTCCGCGACGCCGAGGCGTTGCAAAAGGCGAAGGATTACATTTTCAAACATCTGAGTGACGGCATCCTGAAGCCGAAAATCGCCAGGGTGTTTGCGTTAGACCAAATTGTCGAAGCTCATCGCTTCATGGACTCGAACGATCAGATCGGAAAAATAATCGTGAGGGTTGAATAATATTTGTCGCCGGCAACTGTCTCGGCCTTCCTCACTTCGCGCTCCCCTGCGCCCGGCAACGACGGTGTGAAGGGCGCGACGGGGCGCTTCGGTAAGGTGTCCGCGACGATATTCGAGGTGGCGGCTGCGAAGCCCGCCACCGGTAAGAATGGGTCAATCTCTGCCGCTAGCCCTGCAACCGCGGTTCCTACAGAGCGGGGCGGATTGCTGAGGTAGCCAAGGGAGCTGGCTTTGCCTGGAACCATGTTCGGACGGAAACCAATGTGGAGCTCTCTTTCCGGTAAGGGACCAGAGCGCATCCATTCCCTGTGGGTAGGATGTGCTGTGGATGCGATAATCCCGCCGCATGGCTTCATCGCCAAAGCTTACCGCCAGACCGCACCCCCAAATTGGCCGGTCGCGTCTTTCCGGGTAATGCCGGAGAGATCGCAATGATTGGCGTTTTCCGATCTGGGAGCTTGGATGAGCCGCGCGCTTTTGACCGGCGCCTTGATCATGCAATAGGCGTTGAATCGCGCGGGCAGTCCTGGCAGCGTATTGCCCAGATTGCCATTTGGCCTGCAGTTGACGCTCGCCCCTTCCATACGTCCGGATGGGTCCACGGGCTCGCCGCTGAAGTCGCATGTCTTGCCGGTTGACGTTCCCGGCGCTCCAACTGGGCCGGGAAGCGTGACACCGCGAATTACCACGCCTGTTTCGACAGGCTTTATGCCGGCCTTGGCTTTATGGTGCTCCTCAGCCGCGATCGTCTGCGCTACGGTGACGGCCAGGGCGAAAGCCGATACGAATCCGAACATCCTTACTATCGCAGTCATTGCGCTTTCTCCTTTTTTGCGGGCCGATAGGATGCGATTCCAGGCCCCGTTACACCGTTGGAAAGAAAAGGAATTTGCGTAATCCTTTCCTGTCGTTACCGAAACCTGATGAGATAGTTGACGGCAACGTTCTTGGGACGCGTTTCGGAGGCCGTACGTGCGGGAGTTTCCGGTGAGCCTGTAGCCTTGCTTGAAATGGATGTTCCCGCGGCACTGCCCTGCTGCGAAATTCCTGCCGGCGTCGTCACGTCATAGGAATGCGTATGGACTTGCATGGCATCGCACTGGAGCGAGCCGACAACGTTCGCGACATTGTTGCCGGTCGGATCCAACCGCTGCTTCGCATCCGGGTCCATGCCCGCGCCGGCATCGAAGCCGCGCAGGAACAACCCGCGGTAGTCCGGAATCCGGAACTCCAGATCGGGGCCCGCATTGCGCTCTCCGTAGAGTCCCCCGAGAACGGCATACAGTTCCGGATATGCGACCGCCCTCAGATAGCGTCCGTCGCACAGCATCCAACCCTGGGCCTCCACGTAGCTGAGGGGGGCGCCGGCCTTTGTTCCCGCCGTCGCGCCCGAGCTTGCGCAGGCCGCGTTGGCCCAGATCGTATTCCGCGAACCCGAGACAGGATCGACTTGGCCTGCAAAAGGGCACACAGCACCGATAGGAGGTCCTGCGAACATCGTTGCGTCCTTTGATGAAGATGCATTTGTGAGAAACGGAGTGCCTCGGTCGTAAGTGGCGTTTTGCCATCAACGGCGGGCACTCCATTCCCGGCTGCTCCGCCTTGTCATTTGCGGAGCGGGGGCCAACTGATCCGGTCGTTAGGTCGGATCGACCTCCCAGGTATTGTCCTCCCGCAGCGTGCCCACGAGATCGAAGACGGCGGAGGGGAATTTCGCTTCCCTGGTCTGGGTGATCGTGTCGATGCTCAGAACCGTGCCGATGTTCACATTCGTTCCCGCAGCAATCCAGTAGCTCGGCGTCGGCGTGAACGTGTGCTGCAGATTTGTGCCGGCTTGAACGACGTAGGTTCCTGTTCCAGACATCCCGATGCCGACCGAGAAGCGGCTGTTTGGCACATTTGCGGCATCATTGATGACCAGGGACCCGGCAGGATCACCCTTGACCGGATCGCTCAAGCCGGGGCCGCCATTCAAGGAAAACGTGGTCGTGTTTTTGCCGCTGGGGCTGCCGTCCTGAACACCGGACGCGAGAAAATCCACGCCAGGAATCAGCTGCCCGGTGTCGCTCCAGACGAAGTTATAATCGATTTCCCAAGTGAATTTGATTTGGTTGCCAACCCGGATTTGATACGGAGAGCAAAACCACGCCAACGAGAACACATTGGCGACAGGCTGCGGCATCTTCTGATAGACATAGAAGGTCCAAGGTTGAGCCGACTTGTTCTTTAACAACAAGGAATATTGCGTTCCTTGGGCGAGCGCCGCGCTTGCTGGCTGCGACGCACGGGCGTGATCTGTCAGTTCCTTGTTTGCATAGCTGATGTGCAAGGACATTTGTTTCTCCCTTCCTGAGTGTATTTTCCCACCTGACTCTGGATTGAATATCTTGACGTCAGTACCTCATGCGAATTCAACTAATTGGAGTGCTTATTCGCTGCACAATCTAACTGCTATAATTATTACTGGATAACGTAAATGAGTAGAAATACTCCCTGCCAGAGCCGAGCAAAGTGACGAGCAGACCCGTCTGGCGACGAGCCTGGGTGGCCAAATATCGAGTCGGCGGAATCCCGAAGCTGCTTTGTCAATGGAAAAAACGATGAGGTTCGAGATCCGATTATTGTAAGCAGCGGCTTACCACTTAATCGTTTGCCTGCACGAAGCTGAGCTCACATGACATAACTCTCGGAAGTGATTAGTTCCCGTCGACGCCCCGTGATAATTGGAAAGGTCGTAACCATTGTCTTTTCCAGGTGGCATCTGAAACGTCACGAGCCAAATGGCGGCAAATACCGAGATCGGCGAGATAGTCGAGGCGGTGCACCACGCCCTGGAAATCGCCGACACCATCGCCATTGGAGTCCATAAAGGTCCCGACGGCCAAAGTGTTAGATGACTGGGTCTTGTTCCGGAGATCGTTGATCATGCGCATCTCCCGCGGTCTGGTCTGCCCAGTGGGCAATGGCATAGCCACTTGGATTGTTCCGGCAGATGGAATCGATGATCTTCATCAAAGAAGATCCCGCGCCAATCATTTTGACGGCCTAATGGCCTGGCGGAACGTTCTGTCGCCATGGAGGTTTGAACGGCAGATCAAGAAACTCATGCCGTTCCGCCGTCTTGAAAGGAGACCGAAAATGCCGACAAATACACCGAAATCTGATGAAACGCCGCGTGGTCCAAATCCATCGCCTGCGGGACCACATCGCACCCGGGAAAAGCCGCCGGTGACGTCGGCGCAGGATCCGGAAGGCAATAAAAATCCGAATGGTCCACCGCTTGATCCAGCACTGTTGCCAACGGGCGATCCGTCCGGAGCGGCGTGAACAGCGTTGGAAAGGTGACGAGCCCGTTTAGGTCGCGCGGTTTTGGTATGCTGCTGCGATCACAAGACACCGATCTTCATTAGGTTCTATGCACAGCCTTCTGTTGCCGAGGCGAGTCGCGCCGACTATAGCGCCAGGTCACATCACCCGCGTTTGGCGAATATACGCCTCCGGCATTTCTTGTTGCTGCAACGCAAGCGCCGGATGTTCAGGATTATCATGACCGTGCGCCCCTGCCATAGCAGGTCAGCGAGCCGCCGCTCGTAGCGACGATGAAGGCGACGCGAAGCTTTGCGGCACTCTGGACATTTGGCTCCCGTCGATCGGAAGCGACAATTGATCGATATTGCCTCTTTGGATTGTTGGACATGATCGACGACCAAAGACGGCGGGATCAACGGTGGAACACGCTTCGCCATTTCCTTGCACCTGCTGATTCGCGTGTCGAATCAATAGGATTCAGAAAGTTGCAACGAAATTGCGGAAGAGCCCACTTCTTAGCTCAGGATTTTTCACGCGGCGTTGACAATTGTGGCAAGGCACGGCCGGCATCAGTTCCGCAGGCAGCGCCAGAAGACCCTGACGCGCCTGCCGCCGCCAGTCCGAAAGCTGATGCGCAGCGAGTTCATAGGTGAGCGCAGGACGCTGATTGGAGCTGCAGGCGTACAGCTCCTTCCGCGAAGTTCACCGCGCGGCGCCTCCGCCGAGGTGTAGACAACTATGCACTAAACGCAAACTACACCCGCCGTCGGATTTGTCGGCTCTGCGACAGGGTGGCGTTCGGCTCACAGGTCGTCCCACTCATATTTAGCCGACTGAACAAGGTGTGGAAATTATTTCTGAGCTTCCTCTGCACAGTTGGCACGACTTTTGAGTCTCCATTTCTAAGACGGCAGGATCTGCCGACCCGATACTCGCGTCTTGGGTCATTGCGGTGGACGACGACGACAGATCGTCAGATAGGATCGCGTATGGAGACCTACGCACTAGGCGACCTCGAGCTGCAGCCGGGTCAGTGCTTATTCCGTCATACCGGTAACCAACGACACGGCGCGACAGAGCCCCGCGTTTCGTCTCCGCCGTTTTTGAATGCAATGGAGAATGCAGATTGTGACCGTAACGCCTATCGGCACACCGGTGCCACAACCTGCACCCGCCGTCGTTCGTTGATGGCCCTGCCCGCTCCTCCAAGAAAACACAAGTGCGCCGCCTCCATTGTCGGGTTCGTCAATTTCGCGACACGCCCCTGTCCGATGTAATCCTATCTCACTTTCATTAAACAATTGAAACACAACGATGTTTTTTGCCTGAGCGCCTCGGCATAACTGGCATGACTTTTGAAGCTTTCTCGATTTCGACAGGACAGGAATTGCCAGCGGTGAGCAACTCACCGCCGCGACCTACGAGGAAACTTATGCTTAACGAAGGCCGGACTGCGAAGTCCGAATTTGTCGGAAGTCAGCTCATCGATTTAGTCGCAGCTATAGATGAAATTGCCGTGTCGTTCCCGGACAGGATAGCGATTAAGCACGGCGGGGAAGAACTGACATATGGTGACCTGCGCGTGCAGTCGGATCGAATTGCGAGCACGCTGCGGGAGCGCTGCGCGCAGGTCATTGGCTATTACGGTGAACGAAACCTCCATTGGGCAACCACAGTCGTCGCAATTCTGAAAAGCGGCTCAACATATTTGCCGCTCGATCCATCCTTGCCGGCCTCCCGCATTTCTTCGATGATCGAGCAGAGTGAATGCACCCTGGTCATCGGGCCGGAAAGACCTGACGCGCTTGGTCTGTTTCAGGAAAACGGCAACTGCAGCCGAGAATTCTTAACGGTTCAGACAGCGCTACTCGGCGGCCGTGCCTCTGCTGCGATGCCAACTTCGGTTGAAAGCCGCCTCGCCTACATTCTTTTTACGTCCGGCTCGACGGGCAAACCCAAGGGAGTAATGGTCAAGCGCGCAGGCTTAAACAATCATTTAACGGCCAAGATAGTTGCACTCGAGCTCAGCGATAAGGACTGTGTTGCACAAACTGCTTCACACGGCTTTGACATCTCACTGTGGCAGCTTTTGGCAGGGTTATGTGTCGGCAGTCGCGTCGCGATCATAGATGATGCGACCGTGAGATCTCCGTTGGCCCTTCTTGAGGCACTGCAGGCACATCGCGTAACAATTGTCCAATTCGTCCCATCGGTGCTCGCGGTATTCGTCGAATATCTGCAGACCCTCTCAGCCGACGAGCGGCTTCTTGGCGTCTTACGCATGGTGTCCACGGTCGGCGAGCCGCTGACGCCCGCATTGGCGCGCGGTTGGCTGACACTCTTTCCTCAAATACCAATTCTCAATCACTACGGCCCGACCGAATGTGCGGATGGAGTTACGCATCATTTGGTATCTCTCCCGCCCAGCACAGCCGACGCATATGTCCCCATCGGTAAGCCGATTGCCAACCTTAGGGTGTATGTCGCCAACGGGTTGCGTCTGTGCAAGACGGGGGAAGTTGGGGAAATTTGTGTTAGTGGAGCCGGTGTCGCTGATGGTTACGTCAACGATAAGGGGCGTACCATGGAAGCGTTTTCGGCAAATCCCTTCTCGGAGCACCCATCGTATCGGCAGCTCTACAAGACCGGCGATCTCGGACGCCTCAGGGCAGACGGCCTGCTGGAGTGCCTTGGTCGACGAGATCGTCAGATCAAGATCCGCGGGCACCGGATCGAACTTGGAGAGATCGAGTCTCGGCTCTGCGCCCATCCTTTGGTAAATGCGGCCGCCGCTATTGCGCCGGTCCCAGAGAGCTTGAAGCTCACGGCTCGGGATATAAACAACAGCGACCGACAAACGGAACCACGACGAATCGTGGCCTATGTGTCGGCTTCTGCCGAACTTTCGGAGCGTGAGCTCAGGAGCTTTGTTGCCGAAGCGCTTCCTGCCTGCATGCTGCCGGAACGCATCATTCGCATCGACCGGATTCCTGTTACCCGAAACGGGAAAGTGGATCTCGCGTCCTTGCCTGATCCGACGACCATTCGGCCGGAGCTGCCGAATCCCTTCGAGGAACCAAAGACGGAACTCGAAAGCACCCTACGGCGTATTTGGTCCAGCGTTCTTCGGATCAAGGATATCGGCGTCAACGACCAATTTATGGATCTCGGAGGCGACTCGCTCCGAGCGATGCTTATATTGGCTCAGGTTCAGAGGCAGCTCGGGACAAAGGTGGACTTCAGGATCGTCCTGAATGGGACCGTCAGGTCGCTTGCGGCATCGATATCGCGCCAATCCGGCACGACGCAGACGGTGCTACCAGCTTGCGGGAAGCTCAAACGATCACCCCTGACGCGAGTGCAAGAACACCTTTGGTTTCTCTGGCAGCTCGATCCGACCGCAAAAAACTACATGATTCAGGGCGGTGTGCGTATCCGAGGTGCCATCGATCTGATCGCATTCAATAAAGCCTGGAGCGACGTTGTTCAGACGCATGACGCGCTTCGCGCACGTTTCATCGACGAAGAGTGGCCGGTTCAGATTTTTGATGATCCGCCGAGCGCCGATCTGGAGTTGATAGACGCCACCCACCTAAGTGAACAGCAGGCCGAGGAACTTGTGTCGGAACTGCGACGGACGGAGCTCAACAACCCTTTTGATCTCAGCCAGGGCCATTTGTTTCGAGCGCGGATGATCCGTCTTGGCGCGGACGATCACCTCATGCTGATAACTGCGCACGAAATCATCATAGATGCATGGTCAATTTCGGTCCTGCTCAGAGATTTGCAAACGAGATACTCCCAAGCCGCCGCCTTCTCTCCGACGGATCGCCCATCACTGTCGACCTATGCGCTCTGGGAAAGTGCAAATGTCACGCCGGAGTCGTTGAAGGGCCAACGCCGCTATTGGCGTCGGCAAATAGGCGACAATCCTCCTGTACTTTCGATCGGGAACGATCGAGTGCGGCCGAAAGTGGGCTCCAACCGCGGGAACTCGCATGCGGTTCTTCTTGGCGGCGAGCTGTCTGACCACGTGCGAGACTTTGCGCGCCGGCAAAGGTGCACGACTTCGGCTGTCCTGTTGGCATGTTTCAAGCTTCTATTGCGCATGTATAGCGGCCAAGACGACGTTGTCGTTGGCATGCCGCACGTCGTGCGTAGCCAACCAGGCACCGAGGAAATCGTGGGCTTTTTCCTCAACATGCTGCCAATCCGAACGAAGATCGACATCAATCAGTCTTTTGCGGCTCACGTAGCTCACGTGCAGGACCTCATAAGCGATGCCATCGCGAACTCGGACTATCCGTTCAGCTGGATGGTCAGAGATACCCGGTTCCTGCGCGAACATGGTCGATCGCCGATCTTCCAAGTCATGTTCAACATGTACTCCGAGCCTCCGGAGCCATCGGGCAAGCGCGATCTGGAACTGACATTTCGCGAATACGACACGGGTTACGTTAAGTTCGACCTTACCCTTTATGCACAAGACGAAGGCGATGAAATTGCAATGCAACTGGCTTATGCGCAAGACACATTCTCAAGCGATGTGATCGCTCGCATGGCCGATAATCTTCGCCATCTCATTGCTGCCTGTGTCGAGAGGTCTGCCGAATCGATTGTCGCCCTGAGCGGCCCCAGCCCGTCGGAAATCGCCATCCTAAACTCGCTCAAGGGCGACGAGCAGTCATTCGAGAAGGAGCCTTCGCTTGTGGAGGCGTTCAATCAGGTAAGCGCTTCAAACAGCGATCGGGTGGCGTACTTCGGCGAGTTCGGAGCAATCACGTTTGGCCAACTGCACCACCGAATGGCTACAATCCAGTCGCTTCTGCGAACTTGCGGGGTGGGAGCGGGTGACATCGTTGCCATGCTGGTCGACCGGTCGCCGGATGTAGCGGCAACAACCTTGGCAATCAGGAATTTGCAGGCAACGATCGTGCCGATCTCGCCTGATTACCCAAGGGAACGGGTCGGCCACATCGTAAGACATAGCGGCGCGAGGCTCCTTATTCATGCGGGCACGGACGCGGAGGTCGATTTCGGCGTGCCGTGCGTTGATCTGGCTGTCCTCCAAGCTGGATCCGGACCTGGCCGGGTCTGGCACCGAACTGTCGAGTTGCCCAATCAGGACGCAGCGAGCTTAATTTACACTTCATCCTCGACTGGGAAGGCGAAGGGCGTTCTCGTACCCGAATCTGCGATACTCAACCGGCTGAACTGGATGTGGCGATGCTTCCCTTTCGACGGCTTCGACGTGATGGTGGCACAGAAGTCAGCGACACTCATTGCCGCGCTATGGGAGTATTTTGGAGGGCTGCTGAAGGGAGTGCCCACGCTGATCCTGACGCAGGAGCAGGTGCTCGACCCCGACCTCTTGTTGAGGGCATTGGCACAGCATCGCGTCACGCGGTTGTTTGCCGCCCCGCCCATTCTGTCCGGTTTAATCGCTTCTCAAAAGCGACATCCGGAAACAACCAACTTGCGCCTGGTCACAAGCAGCGCCGAACTGATGCCGCCATCGCTTCCGATTCGCTGGCGAGAGTGCTTTCCAGATGTGCCGCTGTGGAATTTTTACGGCACGACCGAGTGCGCGTCTAATGCAGCCGTGTACCGAACATCAGACGCCGATGACGGCTCTTCAGCTGTGCCGGTCGGGCGCCCGATCGACAATGTAAAAGTCTACGTTCTTGACGCACACTTGAAGCAGGTTCCCGTCGGAGTCGCAGGTGAACTCTGCGTTGCCGGACGCTGCGTGAGCACCGGGTATTGGAAAGATCCAGAGCGAACAAAACACCGTTTCGTTTCAAATCCGTACGACGAAAGTCAATACAGCATCCTTTATCGCAGCGGTGATATCGCCCGCGTCTCCGCCAAAGGCCTCCTGGAGATTTGCGGTCGAGCAGATAACCAAATTCAGCTTCGGGGCTTCCGAATTGAGCTGGAGGAACTTGAAGCCGCGCTCGTCGCTCATTCCGGTGTTGCGCAGGCAGCCGCATTTGTCCAGGGCGAGGACGATGATCGGCGACTGGTTGCCCTTGTGGTCCCAGCTTTCGACGGCCTGACCTCTGGGGCCATCGTGAACCACCTGCGGCAGACACTGCCCTCCTACATGATTCCGTCGGATGTTCGGATCGTGCACCGTATGCCGCTCACCGCGAGCGGGAAGATAGATCGGGCTCGTCTCTCTTCCGTCTCGTCCCGCAAGATGCGAAGGACCAAATCCGCTAAGCCGCGAACGGAGAGGCAGCGACTCCTTGCCGATATCTGGCACGAGCTGTTGGGCGCCAAATCTGTCGGCATCGATGATAGCTTCTTTGATATCGGCGGAAATTCGCTCCTCAGCGTGCGGTGCGTTACACTGGCGCGTAAAGCGGGACTGAACTTGACCGTCAGCCAACTGCACCGGACACCAACAATCCGCGAGCTGGCAACGCACCAGTCCGCGGCCACGACTTATGCCGAGCCCGTTTCCGATGAACCGCTGCCAATGACCCCTGCAGTCTCACATTGGAATAGTCGTGTCGGAATCGGCGATCACTACAACATCGGCGATCTCTTCTTCATGCCCGCCGGCCTCTTGAATGTCTCCACTCTTGAACATGCGCTTGCGCATATCACCGGCCGGGAGGAAGGACTGAGGCTCCGAATCGTGCAAACAGAGAACGGCCTCTCTCAGGCGATCGGATCGATACCCCGAGCCCTCGTAGAGGAAATAGACCTTGTCGGTGTAGACACATCGGAACAACGCGCGGTCATTGAGCGCTCCTGTGCGGAGCGTCAGCGCTCGTTTCGATTTGACGGTCGCACACCCCTTATCAGGGTCTCAGCTTTCCGGACGTCGGAAACCGGCGATTACTATTTGCTCGTTCTGCTGCATCACTTCGTAGCAGACGGGGTCGGATACAGATTGTTCCTGAATGCACTGGACGCAGCTTACAAGTCGTTTGCTGCCGGCCAAACCGGAGCGGTTACAGAGAACACGACCCTGACCCAATGGCTGAAGCGTTTGGACAAATACGCGAATGGCGAAGCCGAAACGGAGCTGGAGCACTGGGAAGGCATTCGATATGAGCGATTTGACATGGGTGTGAGCGACGCCGGGTCGTGTGCGGCGGGCTTTTCAACCGAAACGGCCAAACGCCTCCATCATGCAGGCTCGGAGAAGCATATCGATGAAGACTTCTGCACGCCACTCTGGAAAGACCAGGCGACATATCATCTAAGGATCAATGAGGAGACAACGGGGAAACTTCTCAAGGTTGCGGCGAGGTCTGCACATTGCGAGGATTTTGATCTCGTGCTGGCGGCTATTTCGGGGGCATTTGGCCGCGCTTTTGGAAATTATTCCCTCTGGATTGACAGCCTCACCTCGACGAGGGGACATCTATTCGAGGATATCGACCCGTCTCAAATCATTGGTTACGTCGGTGAACTGGTGCCACTTCCGTTATTCCTTACCGGAATGGAGTCTCGCCTGGACCGCGCCCGCTCCATATATCGGCAACGCAGCTCACTGCCGCGCCAAGGCATAGGTTTCCGTGCTCTGAAGTTCTTGAACCAGAACCCCGCTTTGCGCGAGCGGATCGATCGTCTGCCGTTACCCCGCATCGGGCTAAACTATCGAGCTAGGCTGCAACATCATTATCCCCGCCGTCTGCTATGCAAGGATCCAGATCCATTGTGGCTCGGCGAAGATATGGATCAGTCAGTTATGAACTACCTCTTCTGGTTTCGCATCGGATACCAATCGGGCGAACTACGCATCGAAACGAGATATGATCCACGGCAAGTCGGCTTCGAAACGACCCGCGATCTCTGCACAATCTTCCGCGACGAACTCCTCCAGACTGTCGATGCATTAGGAGAGCCCGCACAACGGGCCAACTACGGATGAGCCCGCCGGAGCGATCGATGAAGAGCAAAGAAGAGCGCATGGCTTCGCCGGCGGAGCATACCAGTTTGTCGGACGGCAAGGTGTCCAGCCTCATCATGCGGCTTGCCATTCCCTCCATTATCGGTTTGTCGATCAATGCACTTCAGCAGTTCGTGAATGCAATCTTTGTTGGAAGGCTCGGCGCGCAGGCTATCGCCGCCGTCAGCATAGCTTTGCCCTTGGTCGTCCTGCTCACCGCAGTCGGGCAGGGGATCGGCGTCGGCACGGCATCGTTCGTGTCCCGCAATCTTGGCGCCGGCAATTCCTTGGAGGCGAATCGCGGCGCGAGCTTGGCGCTCGCTCTAGCGGCGCCGATCGGAGTGACACTTACCGGCGCTCTGCTTTTCGGTTTGCGCGACGTTCTTGCTTTGCTCGGTGCCAGTCCGACAATAATGCCAGCCGCACTCGACTACGCATCGACGCTCCTATTTGGTTACACTCTGATGTTGTTGAATATGGTCAACGGGTTTGTCGCGAGGGCTGAGGGCAATACACGCTTCAGCATGTGGACCATGATTACGGCTTTTGCGCTGAATGCCCTGCTCGATCCGATTCTGATTTTTTCCCTGCATCTCGGAATTCGTGGGGCGGCGCTCGCAACATTTTTGGCGCAGCTCGCCGCCACTGGCCTCTACATTCTATATTTCGTGAAACAATTGGGAATTGTCCGTGTCCGCATCTCCTACATAACTTTGGGGGGTGGCCGCGTAAAACAGCTCGCCGCCATCGGCGCGCCTGCAACCATCACAGGTATTTTGTCTGCTCTTGCGTTCGTGCTCTTGAACAGGGCAGCTGCACAATTCGGCGACAATTCCGTTGCCGCTGTGGGCATAGCTGCACGATTGTTGACAATCGGGGCCCTCCCGATCATGGGCCTATGCATAGGCTCCCAGGCGGTTCTCGGTTTCAGCTGGGGAGCACAGGATTTCGCTCGAGTACAGAGGGCCGCGAAGTTCATGCTCTCCATAGCGGTTGCATTTTCAGTTACCTTTTCTGCTGTGGTCGTGATTTTTGCTCGGCCAATCGTCCGACTTTTCAGCAGCAGCGAGGACATGACTGAAATCGCTGTCTCGACCTGCATCATGTTCCATCTCTTTTTCGGGCTTTTTGGTGTTCAGCATGTAGCGATAACGATGCTTCAGTCCTTCGGGAAAGCACGTCTGAGTGCGGTCGTTTCCTTCGCGAGGCAAGGATATCTGTTCGTACCAGCCATACTGCTATTGCCCGCAATTTGGGGCTTCAAAGGACTGTTAATCAGCCAGGCAACTGCTGAACTCGCGGCCGGGCTGCTCGCGGTGTTTGTCATAGTCAGGCAGTTCGGCGATCTCAAAGGAATGCTCGTTTCCCGGCAAGCGGTTGGTTAAGGCTGAGAGTTGATGCGAACGTGGCAATGATTACGGATCCGCTTGGGATTGACCAGCCAATCCAAAAACGAGTGTCATGCTTACCCATGGCAATTTGATTTTAACGCCGAGGGCGAGATGCGCCAATCCGCCAGCGCGATTTTGGGCGAGTTCCCGAACAAGCAGGACGTGCTCGAATGAGAGGAAATCTCGTGCTAGAAAAGCTGCTCCCGCCGAATGTTGCTGTGCAAACTTCTCGAGCAAGTGACGGCCCCGAAATCCAAGTGATGGCCGAAGAAGAGAGTGCAATTGCCACAGCGGTCAAAGGCAGAAGGCGTGAATTTTCGATCGGGCGGGCATGTGCCAGGGCGGCATTGTGCAAACTTGGCTTTCCGTCTTGCCCGGTCCCAAGCGGGCCTAACAGGGAACCGCTTTGGCCGTCTGGAATCGTTGGCAGTATAACTCATTGCGTCGGATTCTATGCAGCGGCGGTGGCCATGAAGAAGGACTTCATTGCGCTTGGAATCGATGCCGAAGTCGATGCAGAGCTGCCCACAGGAGTGTTGTCGCTCATTTCGAGCGACGAGGAGCGACATTGGATCGCGAATGCATCCGGGCATGTCAATTGGGGACGGCTGCTCTTCAGCGCTAAGGAAAGCATCTTCAAGGCGTGGTTTCCGCTTACACGTGAATGGCTGGACTTCGAGGATGCCGTGGTCACCATCAATCCGGACGACGGCTCATTCGTCGCTCAGCTTCCACACACGTGCGTGCCGGCAAAGGATTGTCCACGGGAACTCCGCGGCCGCTTCATGATTTCAAATGGCCTAATACTAACCGCAGTATTGCTTGACGGGCCGCAACCATTGGATGAATCTTTTGCGGTTGAATGGGTCGCAGCAGACGGCGTCGAGCCTGGATAATAAGGCGTTGCGGGGACGCACACACAAGACCAACTTTCTTCGGACCGGTTCGACAGAGAATCTCGGCTTTGACTGTTTTAGTGTCGGCCGATGCGATGCTTTAAAATGTGTCGAGGAGTATGGCGAGCGCATGAGAATAATCCGCTGCTTTGATAGCGCAACCCGCCACCCGGCGGCGGGTCTTCTGCTTCCAGCACGCGAGCCCCGAAACTGCAAGGCGCGAATGCGGGGCATTGCGTGCTCCCCCTCGCCTGCATTGAAAAGACCTTCCAGAACAACTCGGCGCTCCGTATGCGTGCATTTGAGGAGATCTGCGTGCTTGATCAATTGAGCGGTGGTAGGGTCGAGTGAGGTATAGGGCGCAGCTCTCTTTCCGATCGAGCTAGCTTACTTTGGAATTGGTGCGGACGCAGTAAGGTAAGGCGTTTCTCATTCAACTATCTCAACTTTGATCGGCCACCGGGCCTTAACCCAAGCCAACTATGAAGTGCGGATGCGATTGTCGTTGCCCTGGGCGCGCTCCAGCCCGTAGACATCGCCCTTAAGCTCCGTCGCTTGCGCCAGCACTCCGGCGATGAGGTCCAGCTCCTCGGCAGTCAGGACGAGGTCGGAGACGGCGAGGTTCGAGGCCAGATGCGAGCGGTTGTGCGCGCCGATGATGACCGCCGCAACACCCGGCCGGCCAAGCATCGCAGCGCTGGCGACCGTGGCGATGTCGGTCCCCTGCCGATCAGCGATCTGGCGCAGCGTCGCCAAGAGCGCCTGAAACAGGTCCCAGCCGCCGATATCGTCGATAACCCGCTTGTATTTGACCAGCGAACGGTTCTCCAGCTGCCCCGACGGCTCCGGCGCTCCAAGCCACCTGTCGCCGAGGAAGCCGCCGGCGACGGTGCCGTAGCACAGGAGCGAGACGCCGTTCTCTACCGCCGCCTCAGCCATGCGCAGTGCGGGGCGACGGTCAAGCAGCGAGTACTGCACCTGCATGGAGGTGAGCGCCACTCCGGCCTTGACGATCTCCAACATATGGTCGGTGTCGAAATTGGTGCCGCCGATCTTATCAACCTTACCGGTGCGCCGAAGATCGTCCAGCCACAACGCCGCGTCCAGCCAACCTGGCACCCGGTATTCCCACCAGTGAAGCTGAACGAGATCGAGCCGCTCCTGGTTGAGACGCCTCAACGACTGGTCGATCATGCTCGCTATATAGGACTTGCTGATGCGCGGCAGACTGTCGAAGTCGGGCACAAACTTGGTGTGCACTTTGATCCGGGCCAGCGCCTGTTCCCCGCGCAAATCCCCGTAGCGTGTCTTGAAGCGGCCGATCAGTTCTTCGACGCCGGCATAAATGTCGGCACAATCGAAGGTGGTGATGCCCGCGTCCGCGAAGGCCACCATGTCGGCGACCGGGTCGTCACTGCGGACGGTGCGATGGCCGCTCGCCAATTGCCATCCACCATGGATCACACGCGAGATCTCGTAATTTGGAGCAAGCTGGAGTCTCTGCATTTTTAACCTTATAACAGTCACCATGGAGCGGCTGGACCAGCGCGGGCCGCTCAAATCCGAGAATTAGACATTTAGAACAGACGCCAGCGGGTCTGCAGTTTCGTGGTTTGAACGCGCTGATCGCGACGACGTCGTGGCCGTTGCATCTGCATGACCACGGGGCCTTCCCGCCGTTGCCTTACCCGCGCACATGGCCGCCTGTCCGCTCTCGGTGTTCGTGCCGACCCGCTGCAACAGCGATCGGCCCGCCTCCGCATAGTGCCGCTGCTGGACCATCGCGTGTTGCGCCGCTGCCTGCAGGTCGCGCAACCGCCGCTGCAGAGGCGAACTCTCATAAACCGCGGCACCGCCCGCGAGCGTAAAGCAGGCTTGCGCGGCGCAAGCACAGATAGTGGCAGTCCAGATTCCCGTCTGTATGCCCTGCGCATAGAGAGCTTGGCCGTTCAACGTGTCCGCCACAGCGTGCCGCCAGTGGCTGTCGGCCTGAACCTGCATGGCCGCCCGCGCCGCCCGCACATCTGCCTCGATTCTACCCAGTTCGCCCTGGGCCATCTCGGACTCGCGCATCGGCGCCGGGGCTTGAAGCTGCTGTCGGCCGTTATGGACAAGCTCGGCAAGATCCCACAACGCGCCCTCGGCGATGCCCACGCAGACAGCCCCAAGAAGCACCGACTGAAGATGCCGCCACGATTGATACAACGGCCCCGGTTCGCACGTTGCCCCCTCTGGAAAATCGAAAAAATTGGCCTCCGGCGCCAACGCGTTTTCAAGGACTATGTGGTGACTGCCGGTACCTCTGAGGCCGGAGGCATGCCAAGTATCTTCGATCTGCCAGGCCGATGCCGGCAATGCGACACACCGGACAAGGGGCCGCCCGGCATCCCCTGCGGGCCCACAAAGAGCCTTGCCGCCTTCCGACATGACACAAAGGCCCATCATCCAGTCGGCGTCTTGGCAGCCGCTGGCGAACGGCCAACGCCCGTTCACACGCCATCCGCCTGGTACTCTCTCGGCCGTGCCCGCCGGCGAGTAGACGCCAGATATAATGACGTCCGACTTGTCACGATACATCAGATCGTAGGTCTGTCTCGGCAATCGAGGACTCACAATGGCCGAGGCGCTGCCGATCATCGCGGTCCACCCGACTGAGCCGTCGAGTCGAGCCAAAGCGCTGATCACTTCCATTCCCGAGAGTAAATCCAGCTCAAACCCGCCACGGCTGCGTGGCGCGAACATGCGGTATACTCCGATCGACCGTAACTTCTCGATAAGATCTGACGGCATGCGGCGTTCGGCTTCGATCTCGGCTGCACTGGCCAGCACCGCGGGAGCTAGATCGTGAATTGCATCGAGCATCCGCCCCACAGCCGATGTTCCCGATTCCGTGTCGCGAGAGCGGCATTGGCCGCTTGCGCCCGCCATGTGAGCCGTACCATTTGTCCGGCGGATAGCATCAATCTGATCCGTCAATTTCTGCATTGCCATCGCTATTTTTAGGAATTGTGGTGCCGCTTGCCTGTAATACATGCAGTGCGACGGTGGTGGGTTTGCGGCTTTGGCGCGTTACATGGCTCCATCCCGCGCTTCGCGTGCCGTTCCTTCCTTGGCAGCCTTCAGATCGGCGGCGGTCGATATGCGGCTGGGCTTTTGCAAAGCAGTGTGAATGTTCACTTTTGTCCTAATCCCTTTTGCCATAACCTGTGATCACGTCCGATGTGTGTCTGCGGACCTCCGATGCTGGCTTGCCGAAATGCAAATCAAGTCCGCCATAGCTGCTAGAGCATTGAAGGAGAGTTCCGTGCGAAAGGCCGGTGAGCTGATCATGTAATTTTCCTCGTCTTGCGTGCCAGCGTGGCCGGCAATCCGACGCAAGTGCCATGCCAAACGAAAAGTCATTGGCAAACAACATGATCACTCCGCGACGCATTGTTTGATCCCCGACATTGTCTCACAGCTGACAACGTTCGATCGACACCCGAGCGGTCACGGTGGGCCATCATCTCATCCTTCGGCACACAACGGCCCAGAGGCTCGTCCCATGCTGATTTGGAAACGATGTTCAAATCTGAGGCGAATCTATTATTGCAGATGATTGCCAAACTATTCGCTCGGCGTCCGAGATCGCTAGGAGATTGCCATTGAGTTCCTCAAGTCGTTTTGCTGAATACGCTCTGGGACATTCAGAATTGGAGATGCGCAGGCTGATCCTGCAGGCCGCGGCACTGCGGCCGATGACAGAGCGATTGCTTCGCGCAGCCGGGCTAGCTCCGGGCATGCGGGTGCTCGATCTCGGCTGCGGCCCCGGCGATGTGTCCCTTCTGGCGGCAGAGCTGGTCGGCCGGTCCGGAGCGGTACTAGGCGTGGATCGCAGCGAGGAAGCGCTCGTCACGGCGCGGGCACGGGCAAAGGAAATGGGTCTGGCGCAGATCCGCTTGCTGCATGCGGCGGCCGACGAGGCCGTCGACACCGTTATGGCCGACAAACGGTTCGACGCCGTCATCGGCCGCTTCGTCCTATGCTATCTGCCGGATCCGATCGACACGCTTCGCCGGGCGGTCGCGCGATTGGCGCCGGGCGGCATTCTGGCGTTCCATGAGGTGGATTTCCTCGATGAGTTCCGCTCCCGTCCTTTGGTGCCGCTGTGGCAGCAGGCGGGACAGTGGCTGCTAGAAAGCTTCCGGCCGACGATAGCGCATCCGGACATCGCCGGTCGGCTGGTTGAGGCTTTCGAGACGGCCGGGCTGCCGATGTCGGGGCTGTTCTGCGAATGTCCAGTCGGCGGCGGCACAGCCTCGCCGCTTTATGCTTGGCTGGCGGAACGCGTGCGTAGCGTGCTGCCGCTGCTGCTTCAATCCGGTGCGGCCACTTGTGAGGAGGTGGGCATCGACTCGCTGGAGGTGCGGCTACAGCAGGCGGTCGTGGCCATGAGCAGCCAGGTCGCTGCCCCTGCCCAGGTCTGTGCTTGGGCACGTAAGTCCTGCGGTGAGGACTCGCGACTGGCCCGATGATGCGGTCGGCCATCGGCCGACGTATCAAATTTTGCGTCCACCTTGATGATTTTGGCTTCCGGATTTTTTCCGCTCTCCTCCATATTCAGTAGATCGCACATGCCTTTGGCACGTTCGTTGCAAATGTTCGGTGAGCGGCACACCAAGTTTGCGCATCTGTGGACATTGCCTCCCAGAGATCCCACCGTCGCCTTAAAACGGACTTCAATTAATTCAAAATCTGCATTGCTTTTAAAAAATTCGAACTATATCGTTTCCACAGGCGATTTGTCCCTATTGTCGCCTAAGCGGCCGCACCTGCGGCCAGTGGGCCGCCTGATCACCCCTCTAGGCGGCCCAAACTTTGATTACTTTTGAATTCGCGCTGCCATCAACTTTGCGGCAATTGACGCGTGAGTCCCGACCGGTACCTGCGATCAATCACGCCGCGGTCACCAATCGTCGGAAAGTCACTATCAGATTTCGCAATACCTGAAGCTTATCCAGCTACATCTGCAAGGCCGAACCATGAGACTATCTGTCGATATGGCTATTCTCAGGAGGTCGGGATTTGTAGCTGGCGCATCATTTGCCAGAACGAAGGCGGCAGCGGGGCGGTCCATTCGTCATCAAGCAAGGGCAGTGCATTGGGGCACAACGGCTCGCCTGAGTGTCCAGTTCTCGGCGTCTTCCCGACATGTGTCAATTTTAGCGATGTGACGACAGAGCTTTGTTTGGCAGTTTCTTTGCCGTTCTTTGCTAAGCTGTTGAAAGTAAACCAAGATGTTTCACCCAAACGTTATCACCCAAATGGCATGAATATTGATGCCGTTCATTGAGAGACGGCGCGAGCTGTTTCCTCGCGCAGAGCCGAGCAATGTCTCAATGGGGCTAAACGACTGGAGACAGACGCGCTGGTCACGAAGCTGGCTGTGGCGGATCGTAATCGTGCGGAAAATCCTTGTCATAGCGCTAGAGCCCGTTTGAGATCGTCATGCTCGAAAGGGCTGGCCATGCGGTTGATCCGGCCGCACGAGCCCCAACCGCCTTGGCCATATCGCGCCAGATCGCCGTCACCGTCGCGACATCTTTGATAACGGTGCGGGTCTGCGCCAGCGTGAGCGCAAGGAACTCCGAAGCGGCCACTAGCAGGTCGACCGAGCAGGCGAGGTCTAGAGACGAGCCGGGCGCGAAAATGAGCTGAAGGTCCTCATCTGTCACTTCATCTCTTAGAATGCGCTCGGTGATTTGAAGCAGCCGTCCACGTTCAATAAGGGCCGGCAATCCCGGCGCGGATAGGTGCCTGGAAAACGTCCTGGTCCACCGAAATCGAAGCGCGCTAGGCCAATCGGCCGCGAGCGACCGTTGAGGTCGATGTGTACTTCGAAGTCAACCATTGCCAGATGATCCAGTTGGCCGCTTGGGCAATTGCGCGCTGGCGAGGGCCTGACCGATGCTGTCATTGCTGATGTCGGCGACGTGGCTCAGTCCGTCGAGTAGGCCAAGCGCCTGCAAAACGCTTGCGTAGATGCCAATGCTGACATTGGTGTCACCAGCTTCGACCCTTTGCAGCGTCGAACGCGACGTGAACGCGCGCTCAGCCACGACTGCCATCGGTAGCCGTCGGCGTCGGCGGGCATCGTGAATGTCCGCTCCGAGTTTACGCAGCGCTCGTCCTCGCACCGCAGCGGGAGGGTTATGGGGAGTGGGAATTTGAGACCTTCGTACCACAGATTGCTAGCATATGTAGCACGAAGCTTACATAACCTCTATAGGTTGCATGATAGTTATGTCTGAAAAGGGAGCCGTTCCTCTAAAAAGGAGAGATGTAACTCAGCCCGCTTTCTCCACCGGGTGCCGATGGCGGCCAATGCTCGAGCGCACGCCTCACCACGGTTCGGGTATCGCAGCCGGCAGATCGAAACCCTGTCGATGCAACCGAGCGTCGTTGTGTGAAACTTCCGTCGAAGCAGCCCAATCCCGCTCTTTGTCGATGGCGTCCTGGCCAGGTTCCGGATCTTCCACGATCAACCCACAAGGGGTCCGCTAGTCAAGCTGCGGCCGCTTCCGCTTCGCATCGCGGTGATCGCGCCCGCCACCGGGCCTTTTGAGGAGCCATCGAGCGGGAATTGGTCCGCTTGCAAGGAGCCTCACCCATGTCGCACGACCTCTCACTCGCCCAGTCCTACGCTTTCCAGCTCTCCCGCGATCTGATGGTCCCGGTCACGCTCTTCACCGTCGACGGCGAATACGGCGTCCTGCCGTCCGACGAAATCGACAAC
Source organism: Rhizobium mayense (assembly GCF_030272705.1). Classification (GTDB taxonomy): domain Bacteria; phylum Pseudomonadota; class Alphaproteobacteria; order Rhizobiales; family Rhizobiaceae; genus Rhizobium; species Rhizobium mayense. The sequence continues at coordinate 22,448 of NZ_JARFYM010000039.1, forward strand.
GACGACGATCTTGAGATCGTTCACGAGTACACGCCTTGGCATTGAGCCGGCGCCATGGCCTTCGGCGTGCCGCTTGCGAGCGGCAGGCCGCAAGGGAGGCTTCGCCGCGGCCGACCTTGCATGATTCACCAAATTGCCAGCCGCGCCCTTGCCGCCTTTGCTCTTCGCGGCCGCTGAAGCGGCGGACGAATAAAGCTGACGAATTGGAGGCGATCGCTCTCGCGATCGGAAGGAAAATGGATAGAGGAGAAATAGAGGCGCTGCGCGAAAAGGTAAGCTGCGCCGCGGTGCTGGAGCAGACCGGGTTTGCCATAGACGTCAAGGAGAGCACCCGGCGAGCGGTGAAGTTTCGCCGCCGCGGAGAGATCATCATAGTGACGCATGAAGGGCGTGGATGGTTCGATCCGCTCAGCGACGCGAAAGGCGATGTCTTCGCCCTGGTCGAGCACCTCGACCGTGTCAGCTTTCCGGCATGTGTCGAGAAGGTCGCGAACCTCGTGGGGTTCGAAATTTCCGCGCCCGAGTGGCAGCCTCGCATTGCGGACGGCCAGTCCGAACTATCCATTTCGGACCGTTGGCAGGCTCGGCGCTGCCCCTGGCCGGGCTCGTCGACCTGGCGCTACTTGCATGACGAGCGTTGCCTCCCGACGGCGATTATCCGCGCCGCGATCAAACGCAACCTTCTTCGCGAAGGTCCGCAAGGCAGCATGTGGGCCGCCCATTGGAACCAGGCAGGCGTTGTGACGGGCTGGGAGGCGCGCGGTCCGCAATACCGCGGGTTTGCCTCCGGAGGAAAGAAGGTCCTGTTCCGCCTCGGTTCGGATGCGCCGGTGCGCCTGGCCGTCACCGAAGCCGCAATCGACGCCATGAGCCTTGCGGCAATCGAGGGCCTGCGGGACGGCACGCTCTATCTCAGCACCGGCGGCGGCTGGTCGCCGACCACGGCCGCGGCACTTGGCGCGCTTGCGTCAGGTCCGAACGTCCAGCTTGTCGCTGCCACCGACGCCAACCCTCAAGGCGATACGTTTGCCGAACGGTTGCGCGGGCATGCCGACGAGGTCGGATGCGACTGGGTGCGACTTCGCCCGCCCGAAGAGGACTGGAATGAAGCTCTGAAGCTGCGCGCGAAGCGAGGTACTGAGAAAAGGAAAAGGGAGGATGGAGGGAAAGAGGGTGAGGCGTGCCGCATGCGCACCGCCCGCGTCAAGGGAGGCTTCGCCCGGCTGAAGCCGGCCCTGGACCCGGGCGGTCGCGATGCCGGCGGCAGGCAAGGGGTCATGAAGGACTGAAGAAGATGGAAGGGTCGAGAGGACCGTGCCGCGCTTCGTCCGCCCGCGCAAGGAGGCGCAGATGACCTCTTCAATCCGCAAAGTGTTTCAAGGCGTCGCAACTCGCCCACAGATGTTTCGCATGTTCGACCGCCATGTCCAGCGGCCGAACCGCTGGGACGGTGACGCAACGCCGCTTTACGCCGGCGAATGGTTCGAAATCGCCGAAGCCGAGCACGACTACATGTTCGAGATCCTGCCGCCGCTCTGGATCCGCGGCTCGATGTTCGCGATGCGTGAATTCCTGACCAGCTCCGTGACATCCGTGTTCTTCGCGCTCCGCATCGATGACGCGATCCGGTATTTTCATGCCTATTGCGACCTTTCAGACAAGACGTCCGTCGAGACCATGCGTGTCGCAATCATCGACCGGGAAAGCTGCCACATCCGCGCCATGACACGCGATGAGCGCCTCGAGCACATCTGGAGCACGACGGCCGACGACTATCGCGGCTATGCCGGTGCGCGTTGGCCGGCAGCGGCGCGTGGAAAACGGACGGTGCTGCTCTATGGCCGCAAAGAGGGCAGCTTCCTGAAGCTGCTCGAAGATCTCACCAACGATGAGATCGCCGCCAAGCTGCCGGTGCAGTTGCGCCATCTCCCCTCACCGATCGCGGCATAGAAGGTGTTGCCATACTCACTACCCGATCGCATCCGTGCGCGAGGCAATCGCCGGCGGATCGACTTCCTCGATGCCGAACAATCTAAGGCGATGATGGTGGCAAGCCCAGCCGCCACGCGTCGTCGCATCGTCTTCGCCTCAGTCGCCGTGCAGATGGTCAGGGTGGAGCGCGATGAGCGCTTTGCCGACCTTATACCGGCGGCCATGGACGCCGTCCCCTTCCATTCACTGCGAACAGCCTGCTGTCTTCCGCGACAGGAGGACGACGCTCGCGCTATCACAAGGAGCTTTCAATGAGCAACGATCCCTTAACCCTCGACATCTTCGCCGGCCGCGCGCTGTCGTCTGGCATTGGCATCGGCGTCACCGCCTTTGGCGGTTTTGCCGCCAATGACGACGATCCGGATCCGACGACGCCTGCCCCTTCCCCCGCGCGTGCCCTCCCGCCTGCCATGCAGAAGGCGCAACGAAAGCAGGAAGCGCACGCCAACTTCTACCTCGACGACGGCGATCGCGGTTTGGCCGCCACCTGGAAGGAACGGGGGCGTTTAAGCATCGCGGCCATTCTCACAGCCGCTGAGATCGAGAGACAGGATCGGCCGGCAACGCGCGACGCGCAGGTTAGGCTGATACGCTTTACCGGTTTCGGCAGCTCTGAGCTCGCCAACGGCATGTTCCGCCGGCCGGGCGAAGCGGCCTTCCGCCACGGTTGGGAGGATCTCGCCCGTTCCCTGGAGGATTCGGTCACGGAAAGCGACTATGTCTCGCTTGCGCGCTGCACCCAATATGCTCACTTCACTCCCGAATTTATCGTCCGGGCGATCTGGACCGGCCTGCAGCGACTCGGCTGGCGCGGCGGCCGGGTGCTGGAACCCGGGATCGGGACAGGCCTGTTTCCGGCGCTGATGCCTGTCGGGTATCGTGACATCAGCTATGTCACCGGCCTCGAGCTCGATCCGGTCACCGCCCGCATCGCGCGACTGCTGCAGCCGAAGGCGCGCATCATCAACGGTGATTTCGCGCGCACCGACCTCAATGTGATCTACGATCTTGCCATCGGCAACCCGCCCTTCTCCGATCGGACGGTTCGCTCAGACCGGCGATACCGCTCGCTCGGTCTTAGGCTGCACGATTATTTCATCGCGCGGTCGATCGATCTCCTGAAACCCGGCGGGCTCGCCGCCTTCGTCACCAGTACCGGCACCATGGACAAGGCCGACAGCACCTGCCGGGATCACATCGCAACTGCCGCCGATCTGATCGGCGCCATCCGCCTGCCCGAAGGCAGTTTGCGGCGGGAGGCCGGCACCGATGTCGTCGTCGACGTCCTCTTCTTTCGCAAGCGCAAGGCGGGCGAACCGCCGCTCGATCTTGCCTGGCTCGAATTCGCCGAAGTCCGCGCAGCCACGGCGGAAGAAGGACCGATCCGCGTGAACCGCTGGTTCGCGCGACATCCAGATTCGGTGCTCGGCACGCACGCGCTGACCTCCGGCCCCTTCGGCGAGACCTATACCTGCCTGCCACGCGCCGGCGAGAACGTGGAGGCGGCACTCGATGCGGCCGTTCGGCGTCTTCCGGAGGACATCTACGATGGCGAGCCGACCGAAATCGATGTCGATCTCGAAGACGAGCTGGCGGAAATCCTCGAGTTCAAACCCGACAGCAACCGGGTCCGTGAAGGCAGTTACTTCATCGACAGCAGGCACGGCCTGATGCAGATCATCGAGGGTGCACCGATCGTGGTGCAGGTCCGCAGGGGCCGCGGCGCCGACGGCATCCCGGAAAAACATGTCCGGATCATCAAGAAGCTGATCCCCGTCCGGGACGCGGTGCGCGAGGTCCTGAAAGCGCAGGAATTGGACCGGCCGTGGCGCGACTGCCAAGTGCGGCTGCGCATCGCCTGGTCGAGCTTCGTTCGTGATTTCGGGCCGATCAACCACACCATGGTTTCGATCAGCGAGGATGAAGAGACGGGCGAAGTCCGCGAAACCCACCGCCGTCCGAACCTTGCACCCTTCCTGGACGACCCCGATTGCTGGCTGGTCGCCTCCATCGAGGACTATGATCTCGAAACAGACACCGCCAGGCCCGGGCCGATCTTTTCCGAGCGTGTCATCGCTCCGCCTGCCCCGCCTGTCATCACCTCCGCCGCCGATGCGCTCGCCGTCGTGCTGAACGATCGCGGGCATGTCGACCTCGAGCATATCGCAGAGCTTCTCCATTGCGACACGGATGCAGTTCCCGATGCGCTCGGCGGCGCAATCTTTCGCGATCCCGCCGACGGCTCATGGCAAACCTCCGACGCCTATCTCTCCGGGGCCGTGCGCACGAAACTTGCTGCCGCGGCAACTGCGGCCGAGCTCGATCCCGCCTATCGTCGGAATGTCGGCGCGCTCCAAGGCGTGCAGCCCGCCGATCTCCGCCCGTCCGATATCACCGCTCGACTTGGCGCACCCTGGATTCCGGCGGCCGACATCGTCGCTTTCGTTTACCAGACCATGGGTGCGGAGATCAGGATCCACCATATGCCGGAACTGGGCTCCTGGACCGTCGAGGCGCGGCAGCTCGGATGGACGGCGGCCGGGACATCCGAATGGGGAACAGATCGCCGGCATGCCGGCGAACTGCTCGCCGATGCGCTGAACAGCCGGGTGCCGCAGATCTTCGACGTGTTCAAGGATGGAGACGGCGAGCGGCGTGTGCTGAACGTCGTCGATACCGAAGCGGCCCGCGACAAGCTGCAGAAGATCAAGACGGCCTTCCAGAACTGGGTCTGGACCGATCCTGATCGCACCGACCGGCTGGCGCGGGTCTACAACGATCGCTTCAATAATATCGCGCCCAGGCGTTTCGACGGCTCACACCTGGTCTTGCCCGGTGCCTCTGGCGCCTTTGTTCTTTATGGGCACCAGAAACGCGGTATCTGGCGCATCATCGCGTCGGGCTCGACCTATCTCGCACACGCTGTCGGAGCCGGCAAGACGATGACCATGGCGGCTGCGATCATGGAGCAGCGTCGGCTCGGACTGGTCTCCAAGGCGATGCTCGTCGTGCCCGGCCATTGCCTGGCCCAGGCTGCGCGCGAGTTCCTGGCGCTCTATCCGAACGCCCGCATTCTCGTCGCCGACGAAACCAATTTTTCGAAGGACAAACGGGCTCGCTTCCTCTCCCGCGCCGCTACCGCAACCTGGGATGCGATCATCATCACGCACTCGGCATTCCGGTTCATCGCGGTGCCATCGAGTTTCGAGCAACAGATGATCCAGGATGAGCTCGAACTCTACGAGGAACTGCTGACCAAGGTCGACAGCGAGGATCGCGTCTCGCGCAAGCGGCTCGAGCGGCTGAAGGAGGGCCTGAAAGAACGGTTGGAGGCGTTATCGACCCGCAAGGACGATCTGCTGACGATCTCGGAGATCGGCGTCGACCAGATCATCGTCGATGAGGCACAAGAATTCCGCAAGCTTTCCTTTGCCACCAACATGTCGACCCTAAAAGGCATCGATCCGAACGGATCGCAGCGAGCCTGGGATCTCTACGTCAAATCCCGCTTCATCGAGACGAAGAACCCCGGCCGGTCCCTGATTCTGGCTTCGGGGACGCCGATCACCAACACGCTCGGCGAGATGTTCTCGGTCCAGCGCCTGCTCGGCCACGCGGCGCTGGCCGAACGCGGGCTGCATGAGTTCGACGCCTGGGCCTCCACCTTCGGTGACACGACCACGGAACTGGAGATCCAGCCCTCGGGCAAATACAAGCCCGTCAGCCGTTTCGCGAGCTTCGTGAACGTGCCGGAGCTGATTGCGATGTTCCGGTCATTCGCCGACGTGGTGATGCCCGAGGATCTTCGCGAATACGTCAAGGTGCCTGATATCTCCACCGGCCGCCGGCAGATCCTGACGGCCAAGCCGACGCAGGCCTTCAAGAACTATCAGGCGATCCTCGATGCCCGTATCAAGGCGATCGAGATGCGTGAGGGGCCGGCGCAGCCGGGCGACGACATCCTGCTTTCGGTCATCACCGACGGTCGCCATGCCGCCATCGATCTCCGTCTTGTCGATGCGGACAATGACAACGAGCCGGACAACAAGCTCAACCTGCTTGTCCAGAACGCCTTCCGCATCTGGCAGGAGACGTCGCAAAGCACGTTTGTGCGACCCGACGGCAATTCCTTCGAACTGCCGGGCGCCGCGCAGATGATCTTCTCCGATCTCGGCACCATCAACGTCGAGAAGAGCCGCGGCTTTTCGGCCTACCGCTGGATCAGGGACGAGCTTGTGCGCATGGGCGTTCCGGCATCCGAAATCGCCTTCATGCAGGATTACAAGAAGACCGACGCCAAGCAGCGGCTGTTTGCCGACGTCCGCGCCGGCAAGGTCCGCTTCCTGATCGGCTCGTCGGACACGATGGGCACCGGCGTCAATGCTCAGCTTCGCCTCAAGGCGCTGCATCATCTCGACGTCCCGTGGCTGCCCTCGCAAATCGAGCAGCGTGAGGGCCGGATCGTGCGCCAGGGCAACCAGCATGACGAAGTCGATATTTTCGCATACGCCACGCAAGGGTCGCTCGACGCCTCGATGTGGCAGAACAACGAGCGCAAGGCCCGCTTCATTGCCGCAGCACTTTCCGGCGATACGTCGATCCGCCGGCTTGAAGATCTGGGCGAAGGGGCTGCAAACCAGTTCGCCATGGCCAAGGCGATTGCGAGCGGCGACGAACGGCTGATGCAAAAGGCAGGGCTTGAGGCAGACATCGCCCGTCTCGAACGGCTGCGGGCCGCTCACGAGGACGATCAATATGCTGTTCGCCGCCAGATCCGCGACGCCGAACGCGAGATCGAGACGTCGACCCGCCGCGTCTTAGAGATCGGCACGGACCTTAAGCGCCTCGTGCCGACCGCTGGCGAAGCCTTCGCCATGACGGTTGTGGGCAAGCCCTACGACGAGCGCAAGCTTGCCGGTCGCGCGCTGATGAAGGAAATCCTCACCCTCGTTCAGCTGCAGCAGGAGGGCGAGGTTCAGATCGCGGCCATCGGCGGCTTCGATCTGATCTATTCGGGCGAGCGGTTCGGCAGGGGTGACGGATATTGCTATACGACCCTCTTGCAGCGTACCAATGCGGCCCAGGAAATTGATCTGGCGGTGACAGTCACGCCGCTCGGCGCCGTTTCGCGGCTCGAACATGCCCTTGACGGGTTCGACCAGGAACAGGCGCACTATCGCCAGCGGCTGCAAGACGCTGAGCGGCGCCTTGCCTCCTATCGCACGCGTGAGGGCGGCATGTTCGCATTTGGAGATGAGCTTGACGACAAGCGCAGCCAGCTTCGTGATGTCAACGAGGCATTGGCGACCGCGGCCGCAACGGAACCCGCCGAGGCCGCCTGACACGACGCCGACCTTGGTTCTCTGTAGGGTTCTATAAGCAGCGCAGCATGCGCATAGCTGCATTGCACAATAAATGTCTTCCGCCTGATCAAAAAACGTCCATACTGCACACAGCTGATGCACATGGCGGCCTCTCCTCCCAGTGCCGCCGCAACAGCTGTTCCCCTCTGGAGGTTTATTGACCTTCACACTTCACGGGCCGCGGTTTCCGCTGGCCCATTTTTTTTGCTCCGCCGCTCTGAGCAGTCTCAGGCGTCGGGTCGCCAGAACGCCAACATACGCTTGGTCTCGCCGGTTGTCCGCCGCCGCTGCCAGTTCGGATCGCGCGACAGATATTGGAACGGATCCCTGTCTTCCCGCTCGGCTTCTTCCAGATACGCCCGCCAGCGATAGTGATTGTAGGTCTGCACCGCATTGATCGCATAGTGCATCGCGATTTCCCTGTGGCCGCGGATCACGATGATGTTCTCGTCGTTGTCGCGGCTCGCTGACTTCGAAAAGTTGTGCGATCCGGTGACGACGATGGGATCGTCGCTGAACGGGTCGATCACCAGCACCTTGGAGTGCGTAATGGCATGGCCGATGCTGTTGCGGAACTCGTTTGCGGTCCCTTCGACCGCCCACCGGCCGACGGACATGCCCACGCCCGTCGCCTGGGCGGTATCGAGAAAGAACTCCTCGGGAACCTGCTTCAGCAATTTGAAGTCTTCGAGGCCGTTGCTCGTCAGTTGGGTCGCCACTCCGCGGACATAGAGGTTCTTCTCGCTCTGCATGCGAAGGAGCGTGCGCACCGGTTCGTTGCCAGGCTGGAACATGACGAAGAACACGCCTTGACGCGCGCTCTTCACGAGCGCGATTAGACAGAAATTTCGGCTCACCTTCATCGCGCTTGCACTGGATTGCGAAGGCCAGGCATCCGACGATGTCTTTCTGATGCAACCACACCAAGTGAACATCGTCCGCATTGGAAAATACCTTCAACGCGATTTCAGACATTCCAGCCCTCCTGTTCGACCCTCTAGCGGATCGCCAGCACCATCGTCACGTCAATGTATAGGCAAGGGATAGTTGTAGCCGTGTGACAGTGCATTACTTCGAGGCGGATTTGAAGAAAGAATATTCATCGGGGAAAGAAGAAGCGGAGAAGAAGAGGAAAAACCCTGTCGCAGAGCGTTCAGCCGGGCGCCGCTGAAGCTCAACCGCCCCCTCGCGATCGCGGCCACTTGTTCTTCGCAGGGCTTGGAGCCCCGCTCGTCCGTCGCGGCAGCGATGCTCGGCCGCAGTTGCACCCACCAGCCCGCTCGGCGCTGCGGGTGGTGTCTTCGGAAAGAATGAAGACGCGAGAAGGGCAGGCAAAGGGCCTTGTCCAGAATCCCCCGAAAAGGAGCATCCCATGCAACTGATGAAAGTCGATCCGCGTGCGCTGAAGGACAACCCCGACAATACGCGCCAGTCGAAGTCGACGCCGCAGGCCGACGCCCTGCTTTTGGCGACGATCAGGGCCGTCGGCGTGATCCAGCCGCCGGTCATTTTCCCGGAAGCCGGGGGCAATGGCTACATCATCGAAGCGGGTCACCGGCGTACCCGCATGGCGGTCGCCGCCGGTCTCGAGGAAATCGACGTGATTGTCGTGGAGGCAGCCAACGATAACGGCGCCATGCGCTCGATGGTCGAAAACATCGCGCGAGAGCCGCTCAATCCAGTCGATCAATGGAGAGGCATCGAGCGGCTGGTCGCACTCGCCTGGACCGAAGAGGCGATCGCCGTGGCGCTCGCGCTTCCCGTCCGCCAAATCCGCAAGCTTCGTCTGCTCGCCAATGTGCTGCCTTCCATGCTCGACCAGATGGCGAAGGGCGACATGCCCAACGAGCAGCAGCTGAGAACGATCGCGGCTGCCTCGCTCGAGGAGCAGAAAGAGGTCTGGAAAGCCCACAAGCCGAAGAAGGGCGATACGGCAGCCTGGTGGCAGGTCGCCAACGGGCTCTCGAAAACCCGCATGTATGCCCGCGATGCAAGCTTCGGCGACGATCTTCGCCTGGCTTACGGCATCGAGTGGGCCGAGGACCTGTTCGGCCCGGCCGATGAGGACAATCGCTACACCACCAATGTCGAGGCATTCCTCGGCGCTCAGCAGGAATGGATGACGAGCAACCTTCCGAAAAAGGGCGCGATCGTCGAGGTCAATAATTGGGGCCAGCCTGATCTGCCCAAGAAGGCCGAACGCATCTACGGCAAGCCGGCCAAGGGCGATTGCACCGCGATGTATCTCGACCGCGACGGCAGGGTGCAGAGCGTCTATTATCGTATGCCGGAAGCGAGAAAGTCCGACGGGCGATCGGGCCAGGCGGGTGACGCTTCGACGGAGGCCGATGACGACGCTGATGTCGTCGGCAAGACCAGGCCCGACGTCACGCAGAAGGGCCAGGACATGGTCGGTGATTTCCGTACCGATGCGCTGCACGAGGCGCTGGCTAGGACGCCGATCGAGGACGACATGTTGATGGCGCTCCTGGTCATGGCCTTCGCCGGCACCAATGTTCGGGTCGATTCAGGCGCCAACGACACCGTGTTCGGCCGGAAGCGTTTCCAGCGTCATGTCGCGCGCCTCTTTTCCGCAGACGGAAGGCTCTCGCTCGAGATGGACAACCTGCGTATCGCCGCCCGCTCCGTGCTCATTGACGTTCTCTCGTGCCGGCGCGCCATGTCGAACAGCGGCGTCGTCTCTCGCATTGCCGGCGAGGCAATCGGCGCGGACGGTTTCCTGCCGAACATGGGAACGGAGGATTTCCTCCTGTGCCTGTCGCGTCAGGCGCTGGAGGCGGCCGCCAAGTCGGTCAATATCCTGCCGCGGGCTCGCGTCCGCGAAACCCGCGCAGCGCTTGTCGACCATTTCGCATCGGCCGGCGCGAGCTTCGTCCTTCCGGCGGCGCTGTTCCAGCCCGATCCGAAAGAAATAGCCGATCTCATGAAACATGCCGATGACGTCGAGGAAGAGAATGGCCCGGGCGAAGAAGCAGCCGGCGATATCGGTGACGATATCCAGCCAGACAATAGCGGCGGCGCTGGCGGTTCTGATCTACCGGATCTGGATGGCGCAAATTGCGGCTCCGGCTCAGCAGATAACGCCTCCGACGAGGACGAAGCCGCCTACGGGATTGCGGCGGAATAGCCGCCCCGTCTCACTGGCCCGATGTTCCACCGCCGGACCTCCCGGCGGCGGTTTCATTTCCACCACCCGAAACAATGCAAGGAGGATGCGATGTCCGCGTCTCTGATTTATGACCTCGCCCCGATCGGCTCCATCGTCGCCTGGTCGGATGGTACCCCGCGACCGCCCGAGCGGTTCAGGAAGAAGCTTGCTGCATGGAAGACCCGCAACAGCCATGGCCGCTTGATCCGCAAGGAAGGTGAGCGCAACGTCGGCACTACCAGCATTTTGCCGTATTTCACGCTTCACGAGGGTGATCTCGGGGCAAACGGCGTCATCGCCATCCGTATCCACCGGACCTTTTCGCTTGATAGCGGTCTGACGTTTAAAGTCGTCGGGCGTCCCGCGCTTGGATCTGTTCGCGTCTTCGATCGCCCCGGCGCCAATGCAGAGCTGGTTCATCTGGCGGACAATCGGCAGGCGGCCGCGGAATGGCTCAGCCGGCATGGATATCCGCATGCCGTTCTTTCGGAGGTGACTGCCGGCGAGGTCGCCGCGGATGAGATCGAAGGGAGAACTGCAGCATGACTATGCTCCCTTCACAATCCTCCGAGGTCTCAACCCCTGACGCCTCGGGGGTGGAGTTTGGCAGAAGCGTCGACGGCGTGCACGTCGCGCGGGTCGGCGATCTCGTCTTCGCCATGGTTCCGGGCGGTGACGGCCGGTACTTTCTCGCCAGCGCCTGGTGCCTGTCGCGGCCGCTTGCCGCCCTGAAACGCGAGGACTTCTATTCGCATCATGGAGCTGTCGAGGACGAAACGGCATTTCGAGAGCGAATGATCGAACAGGCTGAACATTGCCGCGAGCTGGGTCTGCTTTCCCGTTCGACCGCCCGGATGACCTGCAGCACGCCCTGGGGGCCATCGCAAGGTGCCACCGTCTACGCCGACGGAATTGTTTCCCATACGACGGCAGGACATGGCGGCTTCAAGCTTTCTGACCCCCGCAATTCCAAGGTCCATCCGATGCTTAGGGCAGACGGCGGCTGGTACGAGGAAGATGCCGCATGGGCGATCGTCGCGCTGACCTTTCCGGACCTGTTCACGACCTACGAGCGCAAGTGCGCCGACAAGACGATCCGCGACAGCTGGCCGGATGCCTGGGAACGGATCTTCGGTCGCCCGCTCGCACCCGGCGAGTCGTACGAAAAGGACGCCCAAGCCTTCGCTCGGGAGCATGCTAGCGACTGGATTGTCATATCGGCGCTGCGCTCGGACCATCACCCCGGGATGACTGAGGTGATCGCCACGGTCGGCGGCAAGCGCGGCGAGCGAGTGGAAGCGCGTCGCTTCCTGGTGCCTAGCGGCGAGTATGCGGTCGGCCGGTTCGGCTTCGTCATCGATGAGGCGAAGCATGCCACCTATGACGGTCCCTCCAGCTTCGCCGGTTGGCGTGGGAGGGCGTCGTAATGGTTCAATTTTGAGCAACAGGCCGGCCAGCTGCCAGAATGGAAGCGGCGCGGCGGAATACGCAGCGTCAGCTCGATCTCATCGATCGGCAAATCAGGCGACGCATGATAGCGCTCATTCCGCAGCTTCGCCGGCGCCAGCCTTTCTATCGCCGCGGCAAGCCATCGGAATCAGGCACTTTCTAGAACGCTACGGCGCGAACCTGGCAGCTCTGAGGGTCGAGTGACAGCCGGAGGTCGCTGCGCTTACCAGGAAACTTGCCCGGCAGGAGGCGGCAATCGCGGCATTTGGAGTGTGAGCGGGATCCGATGGCAAAGTCGTCGCTACAGCCCGGAGGGCGTTGCCATGCACCATCGGAGACCTGGAGCGGAGGGCCGGTATCGGCGCGTCGCCGTCCGAGCGAACCGCGTTGTGGCAGCAGTTCCATCGCCTCGAAGGCGAAGCCTGCCTCAATGCCGGGGTTGCGGAACTCAGGCGTCTGATCGCTCAAAAAGAGGGTCGGCCGGATACCCGGCCAAAGACGCATGCGGCCCGTCGTCCGCGCCACCCATTGCCTCCTCTGACAGCCGAACAGCAAGCGGCACTCCAGGCCTACCCGCAGACATGGCCGGCGCTGGAAAGCGATCCTCAACAACGCCTGGATGGGCGGGCCGCCGCAAGATGACGCCGGTCTGTCGCGCGGGCTTCGCAATTCGCAGGGTCCGACCTGGTTGCAATCTTACCGTTTGCCGAGGCCGGCCAAGCGATTGGCCGAGCGTTGATGTCAACGAGCCGGAAGGTCGGAGATGAGCCGGAGCGCCTGTCGTTTCGTTCGAGGAACTTCACGTTTTCCCCATGCCGGATCGCCCTTCGGTTTGCTGCGTTCTGAACCGGCCGCCGTGCCTTCAAGGCCGCTGTCGCGCCGCGGGGCGGCCGGACCCCGCCGCCCATCACGGAGCAGGCTCGCGTGCTCTTTCGAGGGCAGATTGCCCTCTTCGCACGCAAACCGGCTCCGTTTGTCCAGGCAGGGCCGGACCCTGAAGCGCACGTCTTCCGCCGGTTCGGGGTGACCGCACCGAAGGGCAAGCCGGCATGGGCCGGAGCCGCTTCGGAGGACCTCGAAAGGAAACGACCATGGCCAAGCCCACACCCTCCTCTCGCCAACCCGCGCGCGTCGCGCAACCGCGCAAGGGCGCCACCATCGAGATGGTCCGGCTGACCTGCCCGGACGCGAGCCAGGCGCTCAAGATCGCCGAGAGTTTCGGCACCGCCATCATCGACAGCGACGGCATTCGCGACCTGCACGAACGCCTTGTCATAGAGGCCGCAGATGCGCTCGGCGACGGGCTGGGCGACAAGGCCATGCAGATCCACCTGCAGCGCATCGTCGGTGCCTTCGTCGGCTCGGCCCACGGCGCCGGCCAGTTCTATAGCCGCGCTGTCACAGAGGCGCGCGATGCCACGGCCAAGGCCGCCAACGATGCCCGCGACGAGGACATCGACGGACCCGTCGGCTATGACAGCGCCGCCCAGCGCAAGCGGGAATTCGCGGCCGACATGGGCATACAGGCCCATTCTCTCAGAATGGCAGCCGAAGGCGCCGTCGCCGCCTATGCGCAGGTAATTGGCGAGACCTGGAAGCCGTTCGATCGACCGGTCGAACAGCCGGGCGCTTCGCTGAGCCGCAAGGCGGCGCAAGCGCAGATTTCCGCCTTCGACTAGACGCCTCCGGCGGGGCTCTAGCCCCGCTTTTACGTCAACGCGAGATCGGCCGGTTCCATCACGGAGCCGGCCTGTTTTCATGTCGGTGACGCGGCCAAGCAAAAAGAAACGAAATAGCATGATGGCGCGCCCTGCGGCTCCCGTTCGTCGGTTCTGCAGGAGCCGCAGGCTGACTTGCTCCTGCTTTCGTCCCTCCGCAACGGGTCGCGACGGGCGCGGCCTCGAAACGGAGGCTTGGATATGAGCAACACAGAAAAACAGCGAGTCGATCTCTATAGCCGCATACCGACAAAATCGCCGAGGATTTGGCGAAAGGCGTGCGGCCCTGGATGAAGCCATGGAACGCGGGTAATGCGGCGGGCCGCATTACCCGGCCACGACGTTACAGCGGGCAGCCCTATTCCGGCGTCAACGTGCTGCTTCTCTGGTCGGAGGGTGTAGCGCGGGGATATACGACTCACAGTGTCCTGCTGATGTCGATGCAACAGGACTGACGGAAGCGTTATCCAGGCCGGCCGCAGCGCTCCCACATAGCTGGCGGAGGCCGGCCTGGATAACGCCGGGCAAGTTGAACCCCTTCGTTGAAGCTGGCTCCCCGGATGGGGGTCCGGGGGAAGGTTGAACAACTTGTGGACAATGTAATCGCATCTTCAAGCATCACCATTCAGGAGCGCAGATCAGCAGAGGGCCTTGATGCCCATGTCCCAATAATCCTACGGGACGGGACGTTATACGATGATCCTGAACTGGACCGCTTTTTCCGCGACCTCCCTGTCAACGGCGTTCGCTCCCTCCATTCTCTTCGTGGCTATGGCTACGACGTTCTTGTTTGGACTCGTTTTCTTTCGGAAGCCTGCGCAAAGACGATATGGCAAGCCGACCGGCATGATGTCCTTGCCTATCACCGCATCCGGCGCCGCGCCGACGTCGGACAACGTATCTCCGCTGCTACCGGGAATCGCGCCGTCGCCTGCCTCGATCGGCTATATCGCTGGGGTGTGCAGGAAGGACTGATTGCGGAAGCACCCTTCACGCATCGCTCGGTCTGGAGGCAACGGTACGCTGGGCGGCGGGCGCAGATTGCGACACGGAACGATGCCTATGAACCTGCTGCGCGTCGAGCGGACGTCAGTTTCGTAACGCTCAACGACTATCGGCGGTTTCGGGATATCGGCCTTGGAGGACTGCTTCCTGACGGCCGCGCGCGCCCCGGCGCCCGAGATCGCAACGGCATTCGCAATGCGCTGTTCTCCAATCTCCTGGTGACGACGGGTCTTCGGCTAGAAGAAGCGTCATCTCTCTTCACCCCCGATCTCGTTTTCGCCGATCAGCGCCCGGGCTGTCAGGTCTGGCTGGATCTGCCGAGGAGGCGGAGCTCATGCTGAAGGAGAAGCGACTATCGGAGCTACAGCGCGTGGCGTTGCGCGAGGATCTGGTGCGGATCGAAGGGGTGCTCAGCAAAATATCATCTTGAGGCAATGATGATTGGATTATCGTTTGGCCATAGGGAATATTTGACGCAAATCTCGTCTCGACGGCTTTGCCCGTGGACCTGATAGTGCAAGCATTGGATCGAGAGACATATTGGGCACCATAGTCACAGCAATTTTGATCGCGTTGGTTTCGACGATCTATGCCACGGCCGGTCAAGCTGGCGGAACTGCCTTTCTCGCCATCATGGCGTTCATGGGAGTCCAGCCCGCCGAGCTCAGGCCCACGGCTCTCGCGCTGAATGTCATTGCAGCCGGCTACGCGACCTGGCGCGCCTACAATCACGGCACGGTCGACTGGCGGCTGTTTCGGTGGATCGCCATTGCATCCCTTCCAGGAGCGTTCGCAGGAGGATTGCTGGTTCTGGAAGACAGCTTGTATTTCACCGTGGTTGGGGTCGTGTTGATCATGGCGGCTGTGTCGATGGTTTCCAGGAAGGCCGCAATCACTGGAACCCAAATTCAAGTAAGGCCAGTTCCGGCCGCGGCTGTCGGAGTGGCAACCGGCTTCTTATCTGGCCTGACAGGGGTCGGAGGCGGCGTTTTCCTCGCCCCCATTCTCATTGCACTTGCATGGACATCTCCCAAAGGTGCGGCAAGCCTTTCTCCCCCGTTCATCCTCGTGAACTCGATCATCGGCTTGGTTGCGGTGCTTTTGGCCCGCCAAAGACTGACGCCATTGGCCGGTCTTTTTGCAGTTCTAGCACTCATTGGCGCGGTCGCAGGGACGTGGATCGGCCTAAGGTTCATGTCGGAACGCGCAACCAAATGGGTGCTAGCATCTATCTTGCTATTTGTCGGCATCCGATTGCTGCTGCGATGATCCTGAGGGATTGCTCCGGCTCTCAACCCTCCTCGATATATCTAATCCTCTCAGCCGGCTGATGGGGCTGAGGCGCAGGGCTTTGCCTTGCCGCCCGCAGCCGGCCCGGCGTGGTCGGAGCGCGCGATGCTCGGCGCACCCGCGCAACGGCTGATCGCCGTCCTCCGCTTACGCTTCGGCTCTGCGAGTGCGCGACTGCACCTGAGGTATCGCAATCCGCTGCTCCGACGCCGGGACAGGCCCCGGCGGAGAAGGAGCAATGACTATGACAAGACAAAAAATCAGAAACAGCCGCCCGAGCGGGCGCCTGGAGAGGAAGAGGAGGGCCGGAGTCGGGCGGTCGGTTGAAGGGGCGACAGAGGCTCGCGCCGCCGGCCGCGGAGATTCCCCAATGTCCAGGTCTCCCACTTCGGCCAAGCGTGCCGATGTCTATTCGCGCGTCACGGCCGAGATCATTGCCGCGATCGAGCAAGGTGCCGGCGAATGGCGTGCACCTTGGTTCCACAACGGCACGGGCGTCGCGCGTCCGACCAACGTTTCATCCGGCAAGCGATACCGCGGCATCAATACGCTGGCCCTCTGGACCGCAGGCTTCGCAGCCGGATATGGCGATGGCCTCTGGGGCACCTACAAGCAATGGCAGGATGTCGGCGCGCAGGTGCGTGAAGGGGAACGATCCACCACAGTCGTTTTGTGGAGGGAGATTCAGTTTTCCCGGCAGGCCGACAATGAAGACGATGATGACGAGTATCGGCGGATGTTCGCCCGCGCATTTTCCGTCTTCAACATCGCGCAGGTTGACGGCTACGAGCGGCCGGATACGACCGTGCTGTCCGAGGCTGAGCGTCTCGCCCATGCGGAAGCGTTCATCGCGAACTTGGACGTCAAGTCTGAGTTCGGCGGGTCGGAAGCCTATTACCGCCCGTCGGCCGACACCGTGTTCATGCCGCCGTTCACTTCATTCCGCGACGCCGCGTCATTCTACGGTGTCTGGCTGCACGAGACCGGCCATGCCAGTGGTGCAAAGCACAGGCTCGACCGCGATCTTTCCGGGCGCTTCGGATCAGCGGCCTATGCCGCCGAAGAATGCTGCGTGGAAATTCTCAGCGGGCTCGTCCTGGCTGATCTCGGCATCGCTCACCGTCCACGGCCCGATCATGCTGCCTATGTCGCCTCGTGGCTCAAAGTCCTGAAGGACGATCCCAGGGCCATCTTCACCGCAGCGAGCAAGGCGCAGCAGGCGGCCGACTGGATGCACGCCCAGCAGCCCCAGACAGAGGAGATGGCGGCATGATCAGCACCGTCTTCACTGCGGAAAAATTTCAGGTTGGGACTGGACTGTCAGGATATATTGCCGAACTGGGCAGTTGCTTCCTTTGCGCCGATCTCGGCATCGCTCCCGAGCTCAAACCCTGCCCTGATCACGCCTCTTACCTTAGCTCCTGGCTCAAGGTCCTGGCCAACGACAGAAGGGCGATATTCCGGGAGCGGCACATGCGCAGCGGGCTGTAACTTTCCTGCATTCCCTGCAGCCCGAAAACGCTGGCGAGCCGCTAGCTGCGTGAGGCTCTTCAGGGTCGGTCGCTGATCTCGCCAGCGCCCGGCAACTTTTCCTGCTTCATCGCAGTGAGCGCGTCAGGCTCAGCCGCGAGGTCCAGTTTGCCCTAGATCGAGGTTTTCCGGTCGATCGGCTTGAGCTTCCGGGGCGGCTTGATCTCGACGAAAAAGGGCTTTGTCTGCTGAGGCATAGATCCTCTAGGCGACGAATCGCAAGGCGCGAGGACAGCGCGAAGAATGGGCAACGCAACGCCCCGTGGTAAGCTGTCTACGGCGTTCTTTGGTTCGACATGCGGGCATGGCAAACGGACCAAATGTCGCGGGGTTCGGGCAGGCAGTCGGGGATGAGCCGCCATTGCCATATTCCTCGGACCTCTGCGGCAAGCCACGTCCTTCGCGGGCTCGATGTGGCATGTCTGATCGAAGAACGGCTTCGCCTCGATCGTCTTCCCGCAACGGCCTTCCAAAACTTTCTTCCCCTGAGCGCTATGCGCTCATTCCTCGCGGAACAACAAAGTTTCTCCTGGCCGCCCTCCACCTTGTTCCGGCCCTCCGGGTGCGGACAGATCGTCCCCGATCCTTGTGACAGCCATCGAGGCCGCGATGGGCGCGGCCCGAAACAGCGAAAGGAATACGACAATGGCAACCATCGGCACCTTTACCACTTCCGAATCCGGCTTCAACGGCTCGATCCGCACCCTCGCCCTCAACGTCAAGGCCCGCATCGCCCGGATCGAGAACCCCTCCGACAAGGGCCCGCACTTCCGCATCTACGCAGGCAATGTCGAGCTCGGCGCCGCCTGGCAGAAGCGCTCCGAGCAGACGGATCGCGACTACCTCTCGGTCAAGCTCGACGACCCGAGCTTCCCCGCCCCGATCTACGCAACGCTCACCGAGGTCGACGGCGAGGAAGGCTACCAGCTGATCTGGTCCCGCCCCAACCGCGACTGAGACCCGGACAGGCCCCGCCCCTGCGGCGGGGCCAACCGTCGACAGAGACGAGCCGGTGGAATACGGAACCGGAATATTGTTTGCGCAAATGCCGCTATAGGGCCGGTAGGATATCCGGCCTCAACCATGCGCGGTAGCCCCAATTTTGGTCACCCTTCGTTGCACTACGTCCGGCAAAAATCGGCTCCCCCGATCGCCGGCTCCGCCGGTCGCGTCCCGCGATCCCTGACCCGGACTTCGGGTGCACGTGGTCCCATTGACGTCATCAAAAGGAGACGATCAACATGACCACTATCGATCAGATCAACGAGCTGCGTGCTGAGCTTCGCAGCTGCCTCTTCGCCCCGGAAGAACGCGCCGCGGCCGAAGCCGAACTGGCTGTCCTTGTTGCACAGGCTCGGGCCGAGGAAGAGCAGTTTGAACGTGACATCAAAACATTTCTAGCCGACCTCGAGTGAGGTCAGTATCTGAGGGAGGGACATTACCTCCCTCTATGAAGCTTCGGTGGATATCCACGGTTACCCGGCAGGACGTCTATCTTCGCCTGCGGTTTCGAGTGATCCTCTTGATGTCGGGATTCGAGAATCAGCCAGGGCTCCGATGGAGAGGCACCACATCAAGCTCACGGGGGAGGAAGCCGGGCTCCTGTCGAAGATCGATCTGCGCTCGCATCATCAGAACCATGACGAAGGGCGCGCGGCATAAGCCCGGCTACCGCGTCACCGAGGTCAAGTCCGGTCAATTCTCCGCCTTCGATTGCGGCGCCAATCCTGAAGCCTGATCTGAGATCTTCATTTGAGGCGGCTCTTTTGGGTTGTTCCACGCGCCGGTTCGCCCGCTCGACTGGCCTCCGGCTGTCAGGGATTTCACCCTCGGCTTGGCACTCGATATGGTCGCGTTTCCTTCAGGGGCCGCGGTTCTCTCTATTACCAACTTACCCCAGCGGCGGACGGCGCTTCCCCAATTTTCCACTCCTGCCCTGCTCCGAAAAATCGGAGAAGCTCGCGATCAAAATGCCCTCTTGGTCGAGTCCTTTCTTAAGTCGGCGTCGAAGGACGCGGCCGATAACCGCGTTTTCGCTTCTGACGGAGCAGATCGAGAAACAGCCGGACCGCTTCGTTCTCCCGGCCGAAATGATGCACCATCATCTGTCCCTTCGAGCCGATCCGACCCCACCTGCGCAACAGGCAGATGTCTCCGAACAGGTTCGGTTCGATGGACATCGCATAATAGCGCGCCATGTTTCTCGTGGCGTCCAAGCGTTCGACATACAGGTTATAGGGTTGCGATATCATGAGATCAGGATCGCTGATCTCGGTACCCACGTCCAACGACACTTATGAATCGGTCGGCAGGGATCGATTCATATCGGTGATGATATGCGAGACATCGGGCATGGAGGGGATGCTTTCGGCACATGCTTGCCCGCTGCGCTCACGAAGCCCATACGACTGCCGCCCATCCCGGTTAACATGATCCTCGCGGCGGGATCCTTTGCTCAAACAGGCGGTGCGCTCATTCCCTATTCGTGGCGCCGTCCGGCTTGAACTCGGCTTCGAGCTTGTCGTTTCGCAAGCGCAGCTGGCGAACGCGCTCTCTTATCAAATCCTCGTAGGCATTAATCACGTCAATGCACTGGAATAGGAGGACTGCAATGCATGCGATCACCAGAGCGCCAAAGAGCAAAACAAATTCCATTTCGGTTACCTCGTGTATCTCTATCCATTGTCTTTCGAAGTAATTTCCCATCAGATTAAGGCGGGTGGCAGCCGATGCTACGATCACAAGGTTATCGACTTCCGCCCCCACTGAAACGACTTCCCATTGATGCAGTCCTTCATGTCGCGGCGGCGAAACCAAATCGCACGTCCACACCGGAGTGCGGGGTTTCCTGCTGTGAATACGATTTGCTCGTCCGCGCGCATGCGCAACACTTCATGCGGCTGGATCAGCGGGCGTGCGGCGAGTTGTTTCGATCGCGTTCGCGACGATCCCCTGGATTGGAAACTGCGACTGACCTGATCTATCTCGACCGTCGTCATGCCGGAGCGGCGGGAGATGTAATCGGCGGTCTCAGGATCATTGATCGCGGCAAAGGATATCCAGCTTGCGCTTTCGAACCATTTGCTTGTCGCGTCCCGTCCACCATAAGTCTCGCGCATCTGTCCGATCGACTGGTAGATCATGGTGAGCGTGATCCCATACTTGCGGCCGGCGTCACGCGCGGTCTCGAGGATACGCATGTAGCCGAGGCGCGCCACCTCATCGAGAAGGAAGAGCGTCCTGCCCTGTATCTCGCCGTTCAGGTTGCACATCGCGTTCAGAAACGACCCGATGATGACACGCGCCAGACCTGAATGCATCTCCAGCGTCTTGAGGTCGATGTTGATGAAGACGTCCGTCTTTCCTCCGGCGAGATCGCCCGTCGTGAAGGTCGTTCCCGAGACTAGGGCGGCGTAGTTCGGGTAGGACAGCCAATGCGTTTCCTTCACAGCATTGGCGTAGACGCCGGAGAAAGTTTCCGGCGTCATGTTGACGAAGGCCGCCACATTTTCCTTGACGAAATCCGACTCCGAATTGTCGTAGATCGATTGCAAACGTTCACGCAACTTGGGCTCCGGCTCTGAGAGATTCTTGCGCACCTGACGGAGGGTCTGGTCGTTTTCTATCGTGTGGCCGGAGAGGCAAACGTCGGCGATGAGCGCCGTCAGCAATTGCAAGGCCGAGGCACGGAAGAAGTCGTCGCGGAGACCGCGCGCGCCACTGTCGCTCACAACCCACGATGCAACGGACGCGATGTCCTCCTCTTTCGTTCCGCCGAAACGGCCGATCCAGTCGAGAGCGTTGAAGCCGATCTCCGAGTGTTTCGGATCGAGGATGAAGACGTCGCGGTTGCCGCCTCGGTGTTTCGACGCCATCGGCGCCACCTCGTTCGACGGATCGAGGATGATGAGTGCGCCGCCCCATTTAAGCGCTGTCGGGATCGTGACCGACGTCGTCTTGAAGCCGCCGGAGCCGGCAAAGACTATGCCGTGCGACGAGCCGAATGAGCCGTCGAAGCAAAGGAGCGGCGAGGTGCCGCCTGCGCCCCACGTCTCGGCGCGGTCGGCTCGAAACGATTGTGCGGCGACGCTGTCCGTGTCGACGCGGTAGCGTTCGCCGATGACGATGCCGCCGTCCTCGGGAAACAGCTGCTCGGCTTGCGACAGTTTCATCCAATCGGCCTCGCCGTGCAGAGCGCGCTTGCCATAGATGCGTTTCGGCTCGGCCTTGGCGAAGGCGGCGTTGCCGGCGATCACCACCCGCATGCCGAACAACGCCGACATCAGCACGACTGCCGCCCCGATTGCTGTCGCGGGATCGAGGTAATTGAAGAGGAACCTGCCGGCCGGAACCTGTTCCCGAAACGCAGAGAGCCTCATTGCCTCGCGTAGGACCGCAACGAGGACCGTCGCTATCGCTCCGGCGACGACGCCCCATCCTGCTGTCCTGATCCGCACGGATCCGGCGCTCGCAAACAGGAGGACGATGCCTTCGAAGGACGCGACGATATAGGGCAAAGCGATGCCAACGCGGCCTAGTATCTGCCGTGCGGTATCCGTCTTGCCGAAAGCGGAAAGCCATTTTTCGATCCCGGTCATGCCGATCGCCGTGGAGATCATCAATGCGCAGGGTACAACGAACAACAGGATTCTAGTCATCAATCTCTCCGAACGCCTCAGCACCAATTATGGTGAGCCGTGAGCGCTCTTGCTCGTCTCCCTTCAGCCGCCCGGCGGCATCGATGAGGAGCCCGAGCAGCAGAGCCCGCTTCTCGTAGCGCAGCCCCGCCTTCACGATCAGGCCGCCGAGCTCGATCTTTTCGCGGGTGTCCTTCTTGCGGGCGTCGGAAATGGTGATTCTTCGCATCCGCTCAAGCCTCGCCAGTGCCGCTCTGAGCCGCGCCAGACGGGTTTTGCGCGGGGGGCGTGCTGCTCTCGCCGGCGCCAGGCGCTCTTTTCCCTCCAGTCGAACCCGTCTTTCCTCCGCGAAAGCGTTTCGCCAGATCCTCGAACGCTACCTGCAGTTCCCCTTCCTCGATTACGATCTCGCTGAGTCCGGCCTTGAGCGCGATCCGGCCGATGCGCTCGGCCTCGCGGGTCTCAGCGAGCTTGAGCTGCTCCTGGAGCTTGGCGATTTCGCCACGAATTTTCGAGGATGGTTTCTTCACGTCCTGACGTCTCCTTGGGTGCGAAAGCTTGTCTTTCGGACTCCATCTTCCGGATGTCGGTGCGAAACGCACTACTGTGAATCCTACAATCGCCAAGGGCGATGCTTTCGTGGATGATCCCGGCCGCTCGACAAGAGCGGCATCCGAAGGGCGCAATTATACGTCGCTGTCGCGACGTTCTTCTGACGAGCGCCGGGGGGTCGATCTTGCTGCCGAACACATTGATTTGCTCTCAATAGAGAAAGAACTCCGCCGTGGCCGTCCCTCATTTCTCCGTCAGCATCGTCGCCCGCGGCTCCGGCCGCAGCGCCGTCCTGTCGGCGGCCTATCGGCATTGCGCGAAGATGGAGTACGAGCGAGAGGCGAGGACAATCGACTACACCCGTAAGGAGGGCTTGCTGCACGAAGAGTTCGTTATCCCCGCCGATGCGCCGCAGTGGCTACGGGAAATGGTGGCCGATCGCTCGGTCTCTGACGCATCCGAAGCCTTCTGGAACAGCGTCGAAGTTTTCGAGAAGCGTGTCGATGCCCAGCTTGCCAAGGATATGACCATTGCGTTGCCGATGGAACTCTCAACCGAGCAGAACATCGAACTGGTGCGGGATTTCGTCGAGCGGCACATCACCTCGGCAGGTATGGTGGCGGACTGGGTCTATCACGACGCGCCGGGCAACCCGCATGTGCATCTGATGACCACGCTTCGGCCACTTGCCGAAGATGGTTTCGGCGCCAAGAAGGTCGCGCTGACAGGGCCGGACGGCAAGCCGATCCGTAATGACGCAGGCAAGATTGTGTACGAACTTTGGGCGGGCAGCCTCGACGACTTCAACGCCTTTCGCGACGGCTGGTTCGCCTGCCAGAACAGGCATCTGGCGCTCGCCGGCCTCGATATCCGTGTCGACGGCCGGTCCTTCGAGAAACAGGGGATTGGGCTCACCCCGACCATTCACCTTGGCGTCGGCGCCAAGGCGATTGAACGGAAGTCGGTGGAGACAGACTGGGACATTTCACTGGAACGGCTGGAACTGCAGGACGAGCGCAGAGCCGAAAACGCCCGCCGCATCCAGCGCCGTCCGGAGCTCGTGCTCGACCTGATTACGAGGGAGAAGAGCGTCTTCGACGAACGCGACGTCGCCAAAATCCTGCATCGCTATATTGATGATGCCGGCCTTTTCCAAGGCTTGATGGCAAGGATCCTCCAGAGCCCGGATACACTCCGCCTCGAGCGCGAGCGGATCGAATTTTCAAGCGGCGCCCGAGTGCCCGCCAAGTTCACGACGCGGGACCTCATCCGGCTCGAAGCGGAGATGGCCAACCGAGCAATCTGGCTGTCTCAACGATCCTCCCACAGCGTAGCGGGCCCGGTACGCCAAGCGACGTTTGCCCGTCACTTGCACCTCTCCGACGAGCAAAAGACGGCTATCGCATACGCTACCGGCGGCGCGCGCATTGCTGCGGTGATCGGCCGCGCCGGCGCCGGCAAGACGACGACAATGAAGGCCGCGCGGGAGGCTTGGGAGACCGCAGGGTACCGCGTCGTCGGCGGAGCGCTTGCCGGCAAGGCCGCCGAGGGCCTGGAAAAGGAAGCCGGCATTCTCTCCCGCACGCTGTCATCCTGGGAGCTGCGGTGGAACCAAGGCCGCAATCAGCTCGACGACAAGACGGTGTTCGTCCTCGACGAAGCGGGCATGGTGTCATCGCGGCAGATGGCGCTCTTCGTTGAAGCTGCGACCAAGGCCGGCGCCAAACTCGTGCTTGTAGGAGACCCGGAACAGCTCCAGCCGATCGAAGCGGGTGCAGCGTTTCGGGCCATTGCCGATCGCGTTGGCTATACCGAACTCGAGACCATCTATCGCCAGCGCGAACAGTGGATGCGCGACGCCTCGCTCGATCTCGCCCGCGGCAATATAGGCAAAGCCGTCGAAGCCTATCGCGCGCCGGGCCACGTCAATGGAGCCGACTTCAAGGCCGATGCGGTGCAGGCGCTGATTGCCGATTGGAATCGCGATTACGATCCAGCCAAGACATCGCTGATCCTCGCCCATCTGCGTCGCGACGTCCGCATGCTCAATGAGATGGCACGGTCAAAGCTCGTCGAACGTGGCCTCGTCGCCGAGGGTTTTGTGTTTCGGACCGAGGATGGGCACCGGAAATTCGCGGCTGGCGATCAGGTAGTGTTCCTCAGGAACGAGGGTTCGCTCCGCGTCAAGAACGGCATGTTGGCGAAGGTCGTGGACGCCGCCCCCGGGCGTATCGTTGCGGAAGTCGGCGAAGGCGAACACCGCCGCCAGGTCACGGTCGAGCAACGCTTCTACGCCAATGTCGATCACGGCTATGCCACCACGATCCACAAGAGCCAGGGCGCGACCGTCGACCGGGTGAAGGTGCTGGCGTCCTTGTCGCTCGACCGTCATCTCACCTACGTTGCCATGACCCGTCATCGCGACGACCTTGGCCTCTATTACGGCCGTCGATCCTTCGCGAAGGCAGGCGGCTTGATCCCGATCCTGTCGCGGAGACAAGCCAAGGAAACGACGCTCGATTATGCGAGCGGCCGCTTCTATGGCCAAGCCCTTCGTTTCGCCGAGGCCCGTGGCCTTAACCTCGTCAACGTCGCGCGCACGGTCGTTCGTGACCATCTCGAATGGACCGTCCGCCAGAAGTCGAAGCTCGCCGAGCTTGGCGCACGTCTGGCGGCGCTCGCCGGCAAGCTAGGTCTCTCCGCCGCTGCCGTCAGGACCTCTCAATCGCACACCATCAAGGAGTCGAAACCCATGGTATCGGGCATTACCACGTTCCCAAGATCGCTGGAACAGGCTGTCGAAGACCGGCTTGCCGCCGACCCCGGCTTGAAGAAGCAATGGGAGGAAGTGTCGAACCGGTTCCACATCGTCTACGCTCAGCCGGAAGCGGCGTTCAAGGCCGCCAAAGTCGATACGATGCTGAAAGACGAAGCCGCGGCGAAATCGACCATAGCCAGGATCGGCTCCGAGCCGGAAGGCTTCGGTGCGCTGAAAGGCAAAACCGGGATCCTGGCGAGCCGCGCCGACAAGCAGAACCGAGAAAGGGCCGTCACCAATGCGCCTGCGCTGGCGCGCAACCTGGAACGCTATCTGCGCCAGCGGACGGAAGCCGAATGCAAATATGAAGTCGAGGAGCGCGCCCTCCGCCTGAAGGTCTCCCTCGACATCCCAGCGCTGACGCCGGTAGCAAAGCAGACACTCGAACGCGTCCGTGACGCCATCGATCGCAACGATCTTCCCGCAGGCCTCGAATACGCGCTCGCGGACAAGATGGTGAAAGCCGAACTCGAAGGGTTTGCAAGAGCCGTATCGGAACGTTTTGGCGAACGAACCTTCCTGTCCCTTACTGCGAAGTCCCCCAATGGACAGACATTCAATGCCGTCACCACGGGGATGACGGCGGGACAGAAGGCGGAAGTGGGATCGGCGTGGAGTTCGATGCGGACAGTGCAGCGACTTTCTGCGCATGAGCGCGCGGCTGAGTCGCTGACGCAGACCGAAACCCTCCGCCAATCAAAGAGCCAGGGGCTCTCTCTCAAATGATAAACCGAAGTGAAGTGAGCCTGCCGTCTCCCGTTCATAAACGGCTGCCGGTCCTGAGCATAGCGATTATCTCGATGGTCGCGACCGTGCTCGTGATGGCTGTCTTTTATTACGGTTATCGCATCAACCTCACACCGAGCGAGCCCCTCGGGCTTTGGCGTATTGTATCTCTCGACCGTCCAGCATCCGTTGGGGATCTCGTCTTCATTTGCCCTCCGCAAACTGCGTCAATGCGGGAGGCGCGCGCGCGTGGGTATCTCCGCGTGGGATCCTGCCCGGGCGATGTCGCGCCGCTCATCAAGACGATCATCGCCACAGCCGGGCAGCGTGTCGAAATCGGTGCGCACGTGACGATCGACGGGCGCCCGATCCCATTTTCCGATCTAGCTGAGCGCGACGGCGAGGGTCGACCGATAACAGCATTTCCGGGCGGCGTCGTGCCGGCGGGAAGCGTCTTTCTCTATTCAGCGTTCAGGAGCTCTTATGACTCCCGCTATTTCGGCCCCCTAGCAGCTTCCGGCATCATCGGCCTGGCGCAAGAGGTGCTCACCTATGCGCCTTGAGCACCTTCAGTCCGCCCTGTCGATTGCCGCTTCAATCTTCGTCGGAATGGTTGGGTGGAGTGGCCATGTTCTGCTTCTTCCAGTCGCTCTTGCGTTTCCGATCCTTTGGATGCTTGCGCGCACGCGATTGATTGCCGCGTTTGTCGCGGCTGGCTATTTCCTGGCTGCTTCTTGGGGATTACCCCAAGGCGTCGCAACCTTCTACTTCTCCGATCTCTGGCCGGGCCTGTTGCTCTGGCTATGCGCATCGCTGAGCTTTGTCGGCGTCCACACGATACTCTGGACGAGACGCAGCTGTACGCGACCGTTTCGCTATCTCGCGGCAGCCGTACTTATGACCATTCCACCATTCGGCATCACCGGTTGGGCCCATCCGATCACAGCCACGGGTGTGCTGTTTCCAGGATGGGGATGGTGGGGATTGGTCGCCGCGACAGCCGGCCTCATGGGCCTCGTAACCCGTGCCTGGCCGGCTGTCATAATCGCCCTTGCAGGCTTTTGGCTTTGGTCCGCCGCAATCTGGACCGAGCCGACGCTACCGGAAGCGTGGCAGGGCGTCGACCTCGAATTGGGCGTTTCGCTCGGCCGCGACATCAGTCTGCAGCGCCACCGTGATCTGATTGCCACGGTGAAGGGTCGAGTATCTGGTGGCAGCCGCTGGATCGTGCTGCCCGAAAGCGCGCTCGGCTCTTGGACGCCGACGGCGGAGCGGCTGTGGATAAAAGCTCTACAGGGAACGGACATCTCCGTTATCGCCGGCGCCGCAGTTGTCGATTCAGGCGGATACGACAATGTTATGATCGCCATCTCCGGCGGTGGTGCACAACTCTTCTATCGAGAGCGCATGCCGGTCCCAGGTTCGATGTGGCAACCCTGGCGCCCCATGCTCGCTCAGAGCGGCGGGGCGCGCGCGCATTTCTTCGCAAATCCGATCGTGACCATTGCGGACCATCGGGTAGCGCCACTGATCTGCTATGAGCAACTGATCATCTGGCCCGTCATCCAATCCATGCTGTACGATCCGGATGTCATCGTCGCCGCTGGCAATGGGTGGTGGACCAAAGGGACCCCTATTGTCGCCATCCAGCGCGCCAGCACGGAAGCCTGGGCGCGCCTATTCGACAAACCCCTCGTCTTTTCCTTCAACAGCTAACTTACAAGGAGAGGTCATGCTTGACGCTGCCCTGATCAAACAATGCGCCGACCCCTCATTGAGGCCGGCGATCGTCGAGCAGTTCGTGACTGCCGCAGGGTCGTCCGATCCCCTTGCCGTTACCGTCATATCAGATGGCCGGTTGATTCTCATTCCGAAGCCTACGTCGGCCGACGAAGCCCTAGCGATCGTTCGGCAGTATGTTGGCCAAGCTGTGGTTCGTGTCGGTCTGACGCAATTTCCGGCCGGTGTCGGCGTGAAGGAGGCGGCCGATCTGAAGCCGGACTTGGTCGATGCCTGCGAGAACCTCCGCAAGGGTACGACGATGTTCGCCAAGGTGCTGCACATCGTCGCAAAATGGTACGGCAATCCGAAGAGCGACGACGTCTTCCGCCAGATTTTCGAGGATGCGCTTTATGCCTGGAAGACCGGGGAATTCGAAGGAGTGAGTGTGTTTCAAGCGCAGGATCCAGGAGCATCTATCGAATTGCCTCAGCAACACGAAGCGCATTCAGTCGATGAAGAGCCGGCCGCAGTGAGCACGCCCGAGAAGCAGGCGCAGACGAATGAGGATATTGGCCAAGTGGGAATTCGCATCGATCTTTCGAGGATCGGGGGCAAATAAGCGCTCGAGTTTCTCACGTCGATCGGTACGACGCGTGGACCATCGTCAGATTGCACGGCCATCCTCCAGGATCAGTTTAAGGGGTAGTTCCAAAGCGCTAACGCTACAGCGCGGAAAAGGATACGGCGTACAAACGTCCCCCGAATGGGATCACCTTTTGATGGTCGCACAATACAAGGCCTGAAACAAATTTCTCTCGATATGCTTCTGCCAAGATTCGCAATCCAGAGAAGTCGGAGTTCGAGACGGACGCTACCGCTTCCTACTTCGATGCCAACAATCCGTCATCTTCTATCTTCGATGACGATATCGACTTCATTCTGCTGCTTGCCGCCGAAAATGCGAGAATTCGAAGCGCTCGTCCCCGTCACTCGCGAATTCAAGAACCTCGGCAAGACGAAAGTCTCCAGCACGGTCCAAATTGCCGCCTTCTGCCGTAGGCGGTCGAGAGAGACGTCCCGACGGACGCGAGAAGACCAGAATGGGATGTGGTGCCGGTCCTGGAGACTGCGGCTCTCGGGTTTGATTCAACTGAAATTCGGGCTGCCGGCGATCAAAAACACCTTCGATTCGCGAACGACCCAATTGTGGTACGGCGGACAAGAGCCAATTCCCTGAGGCTGCTTGGGTATTCGTGGTTGACGATGCGCTGAGCATGCGTCCTTGTTCGCCTTAGTTTTCCGGTTCCCAGCTCAGTATTCGTCAGCTAGCAAAGCGGTTTAATTTTCGTGTCAGGCCGCCGTTTTAGCAATTCTGACGCCTCAACATCTAAAACTGTCGCCAGGCGATCGACAACATCGATGCTTGCATTATAGACACTGCGCTCCAGAGAACTGATATAAGTACGATCGATACCTGCCCGAAACGCAAGCTCTTCTTGCGACAGGCCTTTGGCTTGACGCGCAGCTTTCAGATTTCGTGCAAACACCTCTCGAATCTCCATGGCGGAGAGAGCAGCGGCTTGCAGAGTATTTCACCACGGAGTATTCTCGACAATGTAATCCGGATATGGATTCTACATATAGAATCAGCGGGATGCCGTGTTTGCTGGTGCCTTCTTCGTGTGAGCAACGAAGTGTCGACGATTTTAGGTCCCATCTTGCTGAGCTATGGGATCTATTTTGCAAAGCGTATACGATGCCGAAAGGTCTCGGTCCTCGGCGGGTCGTGAATAAGGTCAGAGGAGGAGTGGATGGACAACGAGGTCTCATTCGAGACTGGTGGCGAAAGAGCGTCTCGTTATAGAGCGATGCGAGAATCCGATTTGAAGGCGTTAGCAGTTTCCGCGATCCGCGAACACCGCCGACTTCTAGCCGCCGATGAAGCTGTCTACGAAGAGTGGACCCTTGCAGCCGCCAACGCCTCAATTTCCAGCGATGTGCTCAAAAGCCTGCAGGATGAGTATGTCGAACGTCAAAAGAAGTCAGAAGCGCAGCAGGAAGAACTCTCGGAAATCATCGATGCGCTTGGCTATGTTCCTGATGTGCCCTCAGAGGACGACGAATGATGGTTAGACCAGACCGCGGTCCTTCGCGATTGCCACGAGTTGCGGGATCGTCGCGGCATTCAGCTTCTTGCGTGCGCTATCGAAATAGTGCTGCACTGTTCTTGGGGTAATTCCCATTAAAACAGCAATCTCCCACGCTTTCTTGCCCTTTGCCGCCCACGTAAGACACATGGCCTCCCTTGGTGAAAGGAGCCGGCTAGGTGCGACGATCGTCGACGCAGCTATGATCTTCAGGCGATAGTGAATTGCCAAGACCGCCTGCAGCGGGCTTAGTTGCTTCTGACATTTTGAAATATCAGATTTGTTCCCCGAGGAAGCAAATGTCAGCATAATGGTTGAGCCGAAACTGCCCTGAACGGGAACTGTCACACCACTGCGAATACCATGTTCTACCGCTTCATCCCGAAAACGCTTGAACTCAGAGGTTCCACGAGACGGCCAGTCATCGATCGTCCAGGAAAACATCTCCATCCGGCGTTTGGCTTCCGTAACTACCGGATCAACCCGAGAATATTGGTTGCGTAGGTAAATTTTCTGCCATTTCTCGGGATAAGAACTGAGTACGCGGGCTTCGAGGCCTTCCGTTTGCAGGTACGCAAAGAATTCAAATCCACACGAATGAACGAAACCTTTGAGCCCGCGTTTTATCATCCGTTCATCATATGAGGCTTCAACCATGTCGATGAGAGCGCTTAAGGCTGGATCCACAGACCTGTCTCCTTTCTTTTGAAGTGAAGGCCCCCGCTCCTTCGAGCGGTGATACAGATCTGCGGCCGTCAGCGCAAACATCTATTCACCTCTCTCGTGCATTCAAAACCTTCTGACTAAAAGATTATGAACCGCGCCGGGTTTGCCGGAGGCCGTTTGGTTTAAGTTATGCGGCCATGGCTGGCGCGTCCAGCATGGCATAGTAACGTTCTTCGGCTTCGGCAGG
>NZ_JARFYM010000040.1 GCF_030272705.1 Rhizobium mayense
TCTGCGGCCCTGGCGACTGTTCGGGTTCGATGGAACGGTAGATGGAGACCCGGGCTCTCCCACGGGCTTGGTGTCCCTTGGGTCCGGCGGTCTTCCATCAACCACCGCGCTGCCACTAGTAGCACACACGGACAGGCCTAAGTTACAAGGGCCAGGGTGAGGGGCGAGGCACAGGGCTGCTTCGGCATCGTACTTGCCCGACAAACACTGCACTGTGGGCAACAAAAAAGCCGGGAAAGCATCGCTCTCCCGGCTTCGATCTTTGGGGCCCTTGTGAAGTATCAGGCGGCTTCGTTTTCCGTGGCGTGTGCCTTGCGGACTTCTTCGTCCGTCAGGATACCGCTGGCGCGCAGCAGGGCGGCGAAACGGCCGTTGCTCTGGCTGAGCTCGCTGAAGCTGCCGTTTTCGATCACGCGGCCGTTGTCGAGGAAGAGGACGATATCGGCCTCGCGGACCGTCGACAGACGGTGGGCGATGATGAAGGTCGTGCGGTTCTGTCGCAGGTTGTCGATCGCCGCCTTCACCCGGTTTTCGGTCTCCACGTCGAGCGCGCTGGTCGCCTCGTCGAGTACGAGGATCGGCGCATCCTTCAGGATGGCGCGGGCGATGGCGATACGCTGACGCTCACCGCCGGAGAGCTTGTTGCCGCGTTCACCGACCCGGGTCTCGTAGCCGCTTTCGCGATTCTCGATGAAGTCGCTGGCGGCAGCGGCTTCGGCGGCGCGGACCATCTCCTCTTCGGTCGCACCCTCGCGGCCGAGACGGATGTTGTCGCTGATCGAACGGTTGAGCAGCCCGGCATCCTGGAAGACGGTGGCGATGTAGCGGCGCAGCGACTTACGCGTCACCTTGGTGATGTCGTTGCCGTCGACGAGGATCTGGCCCTCCTGCGGATCGAAGACACGCTGCAGCAGGTTGACCAGCGTCGTCTTGCCGGCACCGGTCGGGCCGACGATGGCGACCGTCTGGCCGGCCTTCACCGTGAAGTTGATGTTGTGCAGGCCCTGCGACGTGTTGCCGAAGCCGAAGGACACGTTGCGGAACTCGACCTCGCCCTTGACGTCCTTGATCTCGGCAAGGCCCGCCGGTTCTTCACGGTCGCGGACGGAATCTTCCAGGGTGTAGAAATCTTCCAGCTTGGCGCGCGCTTCGAAAATCTGGTTGGCGAAGTTGCGCAGCTGTTCCAGGCGGCCGATCAGCACGTTGGCGAAGGCGATGAAGGTGATCAGCGCGCCGAGGCTCAAGCTGCCGTTTTGAACGAGCAGCGTACCGATCATCAGGATTGCCATCATCGCGACGGTCGAGGCCGTGCGGTTCAACGCGCCAGCGAGCGCCCACCAGTCGAGAACCGGATACTGTGCGGCGAGCAGTCGTTCGGTGAAGGACTTCAGCGCCTTGGTTTCGGCTTCGATGCGGTTATAGCTATGCAGCACGGAAACGTTGCTGATGCTGTCGCTGACATGCGAGAACACGGTGTTATAATGGCTTTCGACCGAGGTCTGGCCATCCTTCGTCCGGCTCATGACGAGGCGGCCGATGATCCAGTAGAAGACGCCGAGCAGAATGAGAACGGCGGACAGGCGCAGGTCCATGGACATGGCCGTCGGGATCATCACGACAAGCGCGACTGCCGTCGACAGATGATTGCGCATGAATTCGAGCCACAGGCCGAACAGGGCTTCACAGGCGCGCAGCAGCGTGTTCAGCGCGCTCGCCGTGCCGCGCTGGCTGTGCCAGGAGAGCGGCATGGAGATGATGCGGCTGAACGCTTCGGTCAGCAGAGATGCGCGACGCCCATGGGCGAGACGGTCCGCCTCGCGGGAAACCACGATGAACGCCACCGCGCTGAAGACCGCGAAACCTGCCCACAGCATCATGGTCGGTGCCACGGCCTGTTGTTTGGCGATGGCGTCGAAGATGCGGCCGAACAGGACCGGTTCGTAAATGGTGGTCATCGCCAGTGCGATGTTTGCGATGACAACCATCCACACGCGATATCGATACGCGCCAAGGTACTTCAGGGCTCTTGCATAGACTTTGAACAGCGACACGTCGGGCACCCTCTGTGCATTCGCAAAATTAGGAATGCTGGATGCTACAGATTGCTACCTGAACCGGCGATTAACGGATTCTGACACTGTTTTTTCAGGCGAATTTTTATGCGTTTCGCCCAAATCAGCAACGGCGTTCAAGCGGCCGTCCGAGAACTGTGACAGTTTGCGAATAGTTGATGCATTGGCATTGTCGCGCGCCGATGCGATTGCTATTTAGGGTTGATATACAAAATTTTCGCCAAAAACGCTCAATTTGATTTCGATCCAAGCATGTTTGCCCGCATCAAGCCGCGTCGGAGGCAAAG
Source organism: Rhizobium mayense (assembly GCF_030272705.1). Lineage (GTDB taxonomy): Bacteria > Pseudomonadota > Alphaproteobacteria > Rhizobiales > Rhizobiaceae > Rhizobium > Rhizobium mayense. Next base: position 2,360 of record NZ_JARFYM010000040.1, read on the forward strand.
CGGATCATGATAGAGGCATCAGCTGACGAACAACCAGGCTTCCAAGCCAGGGGGTGCATGTGAATATTCATTCCTTAATACAATTGCTTGTGGTTATTGAAGAATGCAAGCTTGCCAAGAATGTTGTCGCGGAGCTGGAACAGGTGCTCCGGTCCTATCGCTTCGATTATTATGGGCTGATAAGGGCGCCGCGACCGAATATCGAGCCTATGAATCTCGTGCTTGCCGGACGCTGGCCGGACAAATGGCCGGTCACCTATGTTGCCAAGAAATACATCCTGATCGATCCCACCATCCGCTATCTCGGCCGCGCGCAGCGACCTTTCCGCTGGCGGGATGCCGTGGTGGCAATGAAGGGCGATCCGCTCCGCCGGCGTATGGAACAGATGATGGCCGATGCGCGTGCCAACGGACTGATCGACGGCTATATCTTTCCCATCCACGGGCGCAGCGGTCTGCTCGGCAATATGACGATCGGCGGCAATGTGATCGATCTGTCGCCAGTCGAAATCTCTCTCTTTGATGCCGTGGCGAAGAAAGCCTTCTGGCGGCTTCTGGAGCTGCGCGATGAAGCGCGATCTCTGGAAGAGGCCTCCAAAACCGACCTCAAGCTGACCAAGCGCGAGATGGAGGTGCTGAACCATCTGGCAGAAGGCATGACCTCAATCGAGATCAGCCGGACGCTCAAAATCTCAAATCACACCGTCGATTGGTACATGAACAGCATTCAGGATAAACTGAATGCAAAGAACCGGCAGCACATCGTTGCTATAGCTTTTAGAAATGGACTTATTCCGTAACGGCAACAATTTTGGTTTCCGGCGCCGTAGGAAATTGAACTTCTTGTGACAAGAAGTTAAGAATTCTCTTCGCGGGTGCAGCATTGCCCGTTTCAATGCCGTGAGGAGAGCGCATTGCCTATTTCCAAAATCCTGGTTGCCAACCGTTCCGAGATTGCTATCCGCGTTTTTCGCGCGGCCAATGAGCTCGGCATAAAAACAGTCGCCATCTGGGCCGAGGAAGACAAACTCGCGCTGCATCGCTTCAAGGCCGACGAAAGCTATCAGGTCGGTCGCGGCCCGCATCTTGCCCGTGATCTCGGGCCGATCGAGAGTTATCTGTCGATCGACGAAATTATCCGCGTCGCCAAGCTGTCCGGCGCCGACGCCATCCATCCTGGCTATGGCCTTTTGTCGGAAAGCCCGGAATTCGTCGATGCCTGCGATGCCGCGGGCATCACCTTTATCGGCCCCAGGGCCGATACGATGCGCCAGCTTGGCAACAAGGTCGCGGCCCGCAATCTGGCGATTTCCGTCGGTGTTCCGGTCGTGCCGGCCACCGAGCCCTTGCCGGATGACATGAAGGAAGTTGCGCGGATGGCCGAGGAGATCGGCTATCCGGTCATGCTCAAAGCCTCCTGGGGCGGCGGCGGTCGCGGCATGCGCGCCATCCGCTCCGAGGCCGATCTCGCCAAGGAAGTGACGGAAGCCAAGCGCGAGGCGAAGGCCGCCTTCGGCAAGGACGAGGTCTATCTCGAAAAGCTGGTCGAGCGCGCCCGCCACGTGGAAAGCCAGATCCTCGGCGATACGCACGGCAATGTTGTGCATCTCTTCGAGCGCGACTGTTCTGTCCAGCGCCGCAACCAGAAGGTTGTCGAGCGCGCACCGGCGCCTTATCTCACCGAAGCGCAGCGGCAGGAACTGGCCGCTTATTCACTGAAGATCGCGGGCGCAACCAACTATGTCGGCGCCGGCACCGTCGAATATCTGATGGATGCCGATACCGGCAAATTCTACTTCATCGAAGTCAACCCGCGCATCCAGGTCGAGCATACCGTGACGGAAGTCGTGACCGGCATCGACATCGTCAAGGCGCAGATCCATATCCTCGACGGTTTCGCCATTGGCACGCCGGAATCGGGCGTGCCGAAGCAGGAGGATATCCACCTCAACGGCCATGCCCTGCAATGCCGCGTCACCACCGAAGACCCGGAACATAATTTCATTCCCGATTATGGTCGCATCACCGCTTACCGTTCGGCCGCCGGTTTCGGCATTCGTCTCGATGGCGGCACGGCCTATACCGGAGCGATCATCACCCGCTTTTACGATCCGCTGCTGGTCAAGGTGACGGCCTGGGCCTCGACGCCTTCGGAGGCGATCGCTCGCATGGACCGCGCGCTGCGCGAATTCCGCATCCGCGGCGTGGCGACGAACCTCACCTTCCTCGAAGCGATCATCACCCATCCGAAATTCCGCGATAACAGCTATACGACCCGCTTCATCGATACGACGCCGGAGCTGTTCCAGCAGGTCAAGCGCCAGGACCGCGCCACCAAACTGCTGACCTACCTTGCCGATGTCACCGTCAACGGCCATCCGGAGGCCCGCGGCCGGCCGGCGCCGTCGCCGAAGGCGGCCGAGCCGGTATTGCCCTATATCGACGGCAAGGTTCCGGATGGCAGCAAGCAGCGGCTCGACAAGCTCGGTCCGCAGAAATTCGCCGAGTGGATGCGCGATGAAAAGCGCGTGCTGATGACCGACACGACGATGCGCGACGGCCATCAATCGCTGCTCGCCACCCGCATGCGCACCTTCGATATTGCCCGGGTTGCCGGCACCTATGCGCGCGCTCTGCCGCAATTGCTGTCGCTGGAATGCTGGGGCGGCGCCACCTTCGACGTCTCCATGCGCTTCCTCACCGAGGACCCGTGGGAACGCCTGTCGCTGATCCGCGAGGGCGCGCCGAACCTGCTCCTGCAGATGCTGCTGCGCGGCGCCAATGGCGTCGGCTACACCAATTATCCCGACAATGTCGTCAAATACTTCGTCCGGCAGGCGGCCAAGGGCGGCATCGACCTGTTCCGCGTTTTCGACTGCCTGAACTGGGTCGAGAACATGCGCGTGTCGATGGACGCGGTTGCCGAGGAGAACAAGCTCTGCGAAGCCGCGATCTGCTATACAGGCGATATCCTCAATTCCGCCCGTCCGAAATATGACCTGAAATATTATACCGATCTGGCCGTCGAGCTTGAAAAGGCGGGCGCTCATATCATCGCGCTGAAGGACATGGCCGGCCTCTTGAAGCCGGCTGCGGCCAAGGTGCTTTTCAAGGCGCTGCGCGAGGCGACCGGCTTGCCGATCCATTTCCACACGCATGACACCTCGGGCATCGCAGCCGCAACGGTCCTGGCTGCCGTGGACGCCGGCGTCGACGCCGTCGATGCGGCGATGGATGCGCTGTCAGGCAACACGTCGCAGCCTTGCCTCGGCTCGATCGTCGAGGCGCTGAAGGGCACGGAGCGTGATCCGGGCCTCGATCCCGAATGGATCCGCCGCATCTCCTTCTATTGGGAAGCGGTGCGCCATCAGTATGCCGCCTTCGAAAGCGATCTCAAGGGACCAGCCTCGGAAGTCTACCTGCACGAAATGCCGGGCGGCCAGTTCACCAACCTCAAGGAACAGGCCCGCTCGCTTGGCCTCGAGACCCGCTGGCATCAGGTGGCGCAAGCGTATGCCGACGCCAATCAGATGTTCGGCGATATCGTCAAGGTGACGCCGTCTTCCAAGGTGGTCGGCGACATGGCGCTGATGATGGTGAGCCAGGACCTGACCGTTGCCGATGTTGAGAACCCGGCTAGGGATATCGCCTTCCCCGACTCTGTCGTCTCGATGCTCAAGGGCGATCTCGGTCAGCCGCCGTCCGGATGGCCGCAGGCGTTGCAGAAGAAGGCGCTGAAGGGCGACAAGCCCTATACGGTGCGCCCGGGCTCGCTGCTGGCCGAAGCCGATCTCGATGCCGAGCGCAAGGCGATCGAGACCAAGCTGGAGCGGAAGGTCGACGACTTCGAGTTCGCCTCCTACCTAATGTATCCGAAGGTCTTCACCGACTATGCCCTGGTCGCCGATACGTACGGCCCCGTCTCTGTGCTGCCGACGCCCGCCTATTTCTACGGTCTGAAGGAAGGCGGCGAGCTCTTTGCCGAGATCGAGAAGGGCAAGACGCTCGTCGTCGTCAACCAGGCGATGACGGCGACCGACGACAAGGGCATGGTAACGGTGTTCTTCGAGCTCAACGGCCAGCCGCGCCGCATCAAGGTGCCGGATCGCGCCCATGGCGCCACCGGCAGCGCCATCCGCCGCAAGGCCGAGGCGGGCAATACCGCCCATGTCGGCGCGCCGATGCCGGGTGTCATCTCCACGGTCTTCGTCTCGCCCGGCCAGGCGATCAAGGCCGGCGACGTGCTGGTGTCCATCGAAGCGATGAAGATGGAAACGGCGCTGCATGCGGAAAAGGACGGGACAATCGCCGAAGTCCTGGTCCGCGCCGGCGATCAGATCGACGCCAAGGATCTGCTGGTGGTTTACGGGGCTTGAGCACCCATTGAGAAACAAGGAGGGGCGGCTCTTGCGGCCCGCCCCTTCCTTGCGTGAAATTTTGCGCCGGCGCGTCGTGCGCTATCCGACCGATTTGCGCATGTGAACAATAAAGCTGCCCTTGAACGGCTCCTCGCGGTCAATCTCGTAGCCGGTCTTCAGGTAAAGTTGGACGTTTTCGGCAAAGCGCTTGTTGGTGTAGAGGCGGATTTCCCTGTGTCCCAGCGAGGTCGCGACGTCCTCGGCATGGGCGAGCAGCTTTCGGCCAAGGCCCCGGCCTTGATAGGCGGGTAACACGGCCACGTTCTCGATCAGCAGATGGTCGGCTTGCGGGATCATTTCAATCAGCGCGGCGAGAGCGCCGTCGATATCGAGTAGGTCGATGCGGTGGCTGCGGACGGCCTCGGCATAGTCGGCGGTCATCGGAAGCGGCTCGCGCCCGATTAAGGGCACCCATTTCGAATAGGCTTCCCGTGTCAGGGAGCGAATGGCTTGGACGTCTTCCATGGTTGCCGTCCGCAGCAAGAAGGGTTGGCTCATTCTATCGATCCCCACCTATCTCCGGCCAGAAGTGCCGCAATCAGATATCGTAGCTGTGCCCCGCATTCAGCGTCGAGATGAACTGCTTCGTCCGCTCCTGCGTCGGCGCGCCGAAGATGCTGCGGGAGGGGCCGGTTTCGACGATGTTACCGGCCTCGAGGAAGACGACGCTGGTGGCGATCTTCGAGGCGAGGCGCAGGTCATGGGTTGCCATCACCATGGTCGTGCCTTCATTGGCGAGCTTTCCGAGAACGTCGACGACTTCAGCGGCGAGTTCCGGATCGAGTGCCGAGGTCGGCTCGTCACAGAGAAGAACACGAGGCGAGGGGGCAAGCGCGCGAGCGATCGCCACTCGCTGCTGCTGTCCGCCTGACAGCGTCGAGGGCCAGGCGTCCATCTTGTGCGCCATGCCGACCTTGGTCAAAAGCTCGACTGCGCGGTTACGGGCCCTTTCGGCTGGCCAGCGCAGTACGGTCACCAGGCCTTCCATAACGTTCTGAATTGCCGTCTGGTGCGGAAAGAGCTGGAAATTCTGGAAGACCATGCCGGTCTGCCGGCGGATCTTCTGGATGTCCCGCCAGCCGGTCTTCTTGCCTGGCGCGAAAGTGATCGTCTCGCCGCCGATACGGATCATGCCTGCTGTCGGGATTTCCAGAAGGTTGATACAGCGCAGCAACGTGCTCTTGCCGCCGCCGGACGGGCCGACGAGCGCGGTCACAGTGCCTTCGGGGATCAGCAGGCTGATGTCTTTCAGGATGACGTTGTCGCCGAAGCGTTTTTCGATATGCGAGAGCTCGATCATGTCCGTGCCTCCTCCAGCGCGCCGCCATAGCGGGCGAAACGGCGTTCGAGAGAGACCTGCAGAGACGACAGGAAGGAACTCATGACCAGATAGATCAGGGCTGCTTGGATATAAAGGATCAGCGGCTCATAGGTCGTCGCCACGATGCGCTGCGCGGCCTGGAACAGTTCCGGCACTGTGATTGCCGCAGCAAGCGAGGTGTCCTTGACGAGCGAGATGAAGGTGTTCGACAGCGGCGGCACGGCGACGCGCGCGGCCTGCGGCAGAATGGTGCGGTTCATCGCCTGTCGCCAGCTCATGCCGATGGAGTAGGCCGCTTCCCATTGGCCCTTCGGAACCGAGGAGATAACGGCGCGGATGATCTCGGAGGTATAGGCGCCGACGCTCAGCGTGAAACCGATGACGGCGGCGGGAAAGGCGTCGAGCAGGATGCCGAGGCTCGGCAGACCGTAGAAGATGACGAAAAGCTGCACCAGAAGCGGCGTACCGCGGATCACCCAGACATAGAAGCGCGCGATGGCAGCGAGCGGCCGCGGGCCGAAAAGCCGCGTAACGGCGGTGAGCAGGCCGAGCAGCAAGCCGAGAACGAAAGTGATCAAGGTGAGCGGGATGGTGAAGACGAGTCCCGCCCATAACAGCGAGCCCAGTGAGTCCCACATCAATTGCAACCAGTGCTGCACGGAGAAGCGGCCTTTCGATAAGAGAATGCGTCCGGAAAGGATTCCGGACGCATCTTTTTCACAGTTTGACGGCGATGCCTATTACTTCGAAACATCCTGGCCGAAGTATTTCTGGGAAATCTTGGCATAGGTGCCGTCAGCCTTGATGTCGGCCAGCGCCTTGTTGATGGCGGCCTGCAGCTCCGGCTCACCCTTGCGGATGATGGCGGCGGAATAGTCGGCATTGGCCTGCTGGGCGACGATCTTCACGGGCGCATCCGGCTTGTGCTTTTTGAAATCGAAGAAGGACAGGCTGTCGTTGATGGTTGCGTCGGCGCGGCCGGTCAAGACGAGCTGGATCGACTGGTCGAAGCCATCGGTGCCGACAAGCGTGGCGCCGGACTGTTCGGCGAGCTTGCCGAAATTACTGGTCAGCGACTGTGCGGCCTTCTTGCCCTTCAGATCGGGGAAGTCCTTGATATCGCTGTTGCTGTCCTTGACGATCAGCACGGCCTTGGAGGCGATGTAAGGATCGGAGAAATCGTACTTCTGCTTGCGAGCATCGGTGACGCCGACTTCGTTGATGACGGTGTCGTAGCGGTTGGCGTCGAGGCCGGCGATCAGGCCGTCCCATTTGCCTTCCAGAAACTGCGCCTTGACGCCGAGCTTGCCAGCGATGGCTTCGGCGATCTCGACGTCGAAGCCGACGAGCTTGCCGCTTTCGTCGTGATAGGTGAAGGGGGCATAGGTGCCTTCCGTGCCGATCTTCAGGGCGCCAGCGGACTGGATCGCCTTCAAGTTATCGCCGGCGTGGGCGGGGAGCAGAAAAGCAGCCTGCACGAGGGCGGCGGCGGCGACAGTCTTCAACCAGTTCATTGTTTTCTTCCGTTTCTTGAGCGGCACCAATCGATGCCGAATACATTGCAGAAAAACTAGCGCAGGGAAGCGTAGAAAACTGCAAAAGAAATGGGCAAGTGCGAATATTTTTCTCAAAAGGTTGAGATTTCGTGATCTTGCCACCGCGCAGATTGGAGACAACCGGGCAAGGGCGCGCGTCGTTGTCAGCAACCTTGTTTTCGAGTGATAATTGCCGTCGGCCGCCGAGGAGACATCATGCTCCTCGCAAGTTCCAGCTTTATCGTCGCCGATGAATGCTTTGGCGCCATCAGTAATAGGGCGAGACGCACGCCTGTCGTGGACCGTAGTTGGGCTGGAATGTATTGTCGTAAGCCCTGTAGGACCGATAACGCGCATAGCACCAGCGCACATGAGCACTGCCACCATAGTAAGCCGGGCGGTAATACCGTGGCGCGTAGTAGCGCGGACCGTAATAGGTCGGGCCGTAATAGCCCGGATCGTAGTAGCCAGAGTCATAATAATTCGGCTGCGCCAGGAGCCCGCCGATTAGCGCACCTGCGGCGAGGCCGCCGAGCGCCCAACCCCACTCGTCGCCATGGTGGTGATAGTATCCGCCATCATGATAATACCCGCCGTGATATCCGCCATGGTAATCCACTAGCTGCACCTGTGGTGCCTCGACTTTCGGGGTGACAACGGTGGGAAACGCCATGGCCGGCGCGACGCTCGTCAGCGCCGTCGCGAGCGACAAGGCAACGATTGCTAGCCTCTTCATTGTCTTCACCTTTCCGTCAACATCGCAGCCGAAAATTATAGCGTGGAAAGGACGGCGTGGCACTTAATTTCGCAATTGGCGACCGTGTCGGTGGGGCCGGCTTTTGCTGCCATTTCCCGCTCCGTGGTCGATCGTCTTACGAGCACAGTGAGAACAGCCTCGGGCCGCGTAAACGTCTTGAATCAATTAGCAACGTTTTGAATACCCTCGGTTTCCATAGGCGATTTATGACCAAATGGAAAATATTGCTTTACTACAATATCGCTGCCGAAATCCGAAAAATGACCGGAATCAAAATATAAAAATTGACCATCAATAATATAATTACAGGTTCCACCCGGACACAGATTTATGATTGGATCGATGAAATCTGCCCCTTTTGCGGCCGCCTTCAATTGTTCATTGAAATTCGGCTCTATTATTGTCGGCCATGAAGAGGAGGTTTCTCCCAGCGTAGCTTTCTCAAATCCGATGACCCTAACGTCGGTAACGAACATCGGCGATTGACCTATGACGGTCACGTCCACCCCCATAGCCTTGAGGGTCGATATGGTATCTTGAAGCAAATCCAGTCCCCTGAGGCGGAGATCCACCCACCTGCCGGAAAGGATGACGTGTTTCACATTGAGGGTCTTGATGAGGTTCAGCACGTTGCGGTTAAATTGCTGGCAACTCGGCCTGGCATAGGAATAGTAGGCAAGTATCGGCGGGCAACCCGCATAGGTATATTCGTAGATTTGAAGAGACGTTTGCTCGGCGTTCGCGACAATTCCCGGGACATAATGCGCGGCGTAGGAGTCGCCCCACAGAAGGGCGGCGTCGCCTGAGGTTTTCGTCAATTGACAGTTTTCCGGCTTCCAGTTCTTAAACTCGTCGCCGTTCTCGAAGAAGCATTTGTCATTTCGCCAAGTCTGGACATCGCCGGCCGCCGCGGTTTGCTGTTTCTTTAGGTGCAGCATCTCCGTCTGTGCTTCGAAGGCCGGAAAGCGATTGGGGAAACCGTTCGCGGCGATCGTTCCGTAGGCAACCGTGAACGCGGCAAAAAGCCCGAGCGCGGCCGATGCAAACACTCCGCCGCGAGACGAAATAATTGCCTTCCCACGGAAAGGTCCTTCCACGAACCACCATGAAAAACTGGCCAAGATGTAACTCGAAACAATGATAAAAATTGCGTCGAGCACTCCCGGTTCCCGCAGTGTGACATAGCGCAGGAAGACCGCGATGGGCCAATGCGATAGATATAGGGAATAGGATATCCTGCCGGTGAACACGAACGGTCTTGTCGATAACAGCCTGGCAACGATCGAATGCTGTTCCCCGCCGGTGTAAATCAAAATGACCGCGCCCATGCAGGGCAGAGCTGCTGAGAGACCCGGAAACGGCGTGGCGGCCGAATAGGTAAAGACCGCAAACAGAATTGCCGAAAGTCCGGCTATTGCCAGCAGGTTGTTTGCCGGATTAGGCAGAGTGCTCTGTCTGCCCCAGATCGCCAGGAGCGCGCCGAGCAAAAGCTCCCAGCATCTCGTTGGGAGGAGAAAGAAATTAGCCGTTGGAGCAACGTCGGTTGCATAGACGCTGAGGGCAAATGACGCGGCCGCAACTGCGGCGAAAACCGCAAGACGGAGTCCGCCGGTCCACCGGTTAAGGAGCCACATCGCGAGCGGCATAAAGATGTAAAACTGTTCTTCGACCGAAAGCGACCACGTGTGCAACAGCGGGCGAAGCAGAGCGCTGTCCTCAAAGTATCCTGAAAATTTCCAGAAGTAGAAATTGGAAATAAATAATGCAACGCTGACCATGCTCTTAGCATAATCGATAAAAAATGACGGTAAAAACAAGAGCGCTGCGAATATCGTTGTCAAAATGAGATAGAAGAAAATGGCGGGAAGAATGCGTCTCGCTCTTCTTTCGTAGAACCCAACGATGGAAAAACGCCCTTCGCGGAGCTCTTCCTCAAGTAGAGTCGTAATCAAAAAACCTGATATGACAAAGAATATATCAACACCAATGAATCCTCCTGAAAATCCGGACAATCCAGAGTGAAAAAACACTACGGGCAAGACGGCCATCGTTCTGAGGCCATCTATTTCGGGTCGATACTTCATTCGGAGCCGATTCCCTCATAATAATTACCAAGGCTGGTAATAGATTTACTGAAGGTATTCGTTATGCCAAATTCTGTTCACACGAAATCGCTGCGGACAGCGTGACTCAAGAGAGTGGGCTTGTCCAGTCATCAACCCCGCGATGTTGCCGGAAATCCGCCGTCATAAGCGAACGGGACAACTCAATGCGTGATAATAGATGAGTCGACAAAATGCATCTCTAGATTGCAGGCCGACGTTGGCGGCCGACAAGGCCCGGAGGACGCATTTGCCGCAAAGTTGCCGTCTGCAAAAATGACGCTTGTGGTGGACGGTGTATCAGTCGTCTCAAGCGGACTATGCTTCGCTTTGTTCAACCGCGGGCACCCGCCGCAACCGCTCGCTGACGATGATGATCACGCCGGCGCTGAGGATGAAGGCTGCGCCGAGAAAGGTGTTGGCCTTCGGAATGTCGCCCCAGATCAGGAAGCCAAGCAGGAAGGCCCAGATGAGCGAAGTATATTCGAACGGCGCCAGAACCGAGACCGGCGCCTGCCGCATGCCTTCGAACAGGGCAAGCTGTCCCGCGCCGGCAATGACGCCGGTGCCGAAAAGCAGCAACACCTGATAGGCAGTTGGCGTCTGCCAATGCAGGATGGCCATGGTGGCGGTCAGCACAATGAAGATGATGTTCGAGACGGCCATTTGGATATGGCTCTTCTCGTGCAGCGCGGTCTTGCGCAGGAGCACCATGCCGGTTGCCCAGAGCACGGCGGCCTGCAGCGCCAGATAAACGGGCCAGGAGATCGACAGTCCGACGGGATTGGAGGCGATCAGGACGCCGCAGAAGCCGAGGCCGACGGCTGTCCAGCGGACCAAAGTGACCTTTTCGCGCAGGACTATGGTTGCCAGGATCGTGCCGACGACCGGAGCGGCGTAATAGAGTGTCGTCACTTCCGCAAGCTGCAGGTAACGGGCGGCGGAATAGTAGGAGGTCCAGGCGATCACGAGCAGAATGCTGCGCACGATCATCGGCTTGATGATCGGCGAGCGCACCACTTTCCGCGCCAACGAGGGGCCTTCGAAGAGGAAGCAGCCGATGAGGATGGTGCAGCTTCGCCAGAACAGGATCTGCCAGACCGGAATGCTGACGACGAGCAATTTCACCACCGAGTCGTGGGCAGTGAACAGCATATAGGCAAGCACCGTAAGCAGGATGCCGTAGCTGATGGGATTTTTCACAAAAGCACCATGGGGAATGGCTTGAGGCGGCCGATCGAAAACTCTTTAAGGCTCAAGCGATAGGAGGCTGTTTTTTCGCCGTCAATAGGCCACATGGGCAAGGTACATTGGAAGGAAAAGATTATTTGCGGTTGTGGCTTTGCAGCCTCCGTTTTAACAGACGGAGACGAAATGTGACCGATGCAGCTGATCTCGGACATTGAGATTTCAATCGATTTAAATATTCTGCCCACACCGATTTGGGGGATTAATTATGGATGATATGACGCGATCCGGGCGTTTTCAGGCTCGCAGAAGCGGATTCTTCACAAAATCACGCGCAGCCGTTTCCCTGCTGTTTTTGATGAACGGCTTCACCGTCGGCTGCTGGGCGCCAAAGATTCCGGAATTCGCCGAACGGCTGCAACTGACCAAATTCGAACTCGGCCTGATGATTCTGGTTTTCGGTCTGGGTTCGCTGGTGATGATGCCGATGGCCGGCGCGCAGATTGCCGGGCGCGGCTCGAAGATCGTCGTCAAGGCCTTCGCCGTGTTGCTGCTGCCGATGCTGCTCGCCTTGACCGTCACACAGAGTGTCTGGACCGCCGCGATCGCCATCTTCCTGTTCGGCGGCTTCATCGGCGCCATGGATGTGGCGATGAACGCCAATGCTGTGTCGGTGGAGAAATCCATGCATCGGGCGATCATGTCGTCCTGCCACGCTTTCTGGAGCCTTGGCGGCCTCATCGGTTCGGCGATCGGCGGTTTTCTGATCTCGCATTGGGGCGTGCTCGGACATGCCGAGGTCGCGACCGCAATTTCCGTCCTCTTCCTGGCCGTTGCCTGGCCGATGATCCTCGGCGACCAGCCGCATCCGGACGAGGTAAAGCCGAAGGCGCGCTTGCCTTTGATCCCGCTGCCCTGGCTGCTCGGCATGATGGCGTTGTTCTGCATGATCCCGGAAGGTGCCGTGCTCGACTGGAGCGCGCTCTATCTCAGCCAGGAAAAGGCAGCATCGGTGACCCTGTCGGGCTTCGGCTTTGCCGCCTTCTCGCTCACGATGGCGACGATGCGCTTTGCAGGCGATTTCGTCCGCGACCGGTTGGGCGCTGTCAAGACGCTGCGTGTCTGCACGGTCTTTGCGATCGTCGGCATGCTGCTCGCAGCGCTGGCCCCGAATGCGGAGCTTGCCATTGTCGGTTTCGCGCTGTGCGGCATCGGCATTTCCAACATGGTGCCGATCGCCTTTTCGGCCGCCGGCAATATCCCGGGGCTGCAGCCGGGTATCGGCATCTCCGTCGTCACCACCATGGGCTATTCCGGTATGCTGGTTGCCCCTTCCGCGATCGGTTTCGCTGCCGAACATGTTGGTTTCTCGCCAGTCCTGATGGCGTTGCCGGTTCTGCTGCTCGTTGTGCTGGCGCTATCGTCGCTGGCGCGTTACGCCGACGGCATCGGCCGCAGCGCGCATTAATTTCGTCGCTTTCACGTGCTATCGCAGCTCTCCTGCCCGAGCAAAAGTGATGCTCGAAGCGGTTGACAACGACCGCTTCGTGATCCACCTGAAAGCAACCAATTTCCCGAGGCTAACGAGAGATCTCCATGTCGTCCGCCACCGATTTTGATCCGAAGCCGCGCCGTTCTTCCGTTGCCGTCGATGTCGGCGGCGTCATCGTGGGCGGCGGCGCGCCCGTGGTCGTGCAGTCCATGACCAATACCGATACCGCCGATGTCGATTCGACGGTGGCGCAGGTTGCGGCTCTCTTCAGGGCTGGCTCTGAGCTGGTGCGCATCACGGTCGATCGCGACGAAAGTGCCGCCGCCGTGCCGAAGATCCGCGAACGGCTGCTGCGCCTCGGCATGGACGTGCCGCTGATCGGCGATTTCCATTATATCGGCCACAAGCTGCTCGCCGACCATCCGGCCTGCGCCGAGGCGCTGGCGAAATACCGCATCAATCCCGGCAATGTCGGCTTCAAGGATAAGAAGGACAAGCAGTTCGCCGAAATCATCGAAATGGCGATCCGCTATGACAAGCCCGTGCGCATCGGCGTCAACTGGGGCTCGCTCGACCAGGACCTGCTGACCGCGCTGATGGACAGGAACGCCGCCGAGGGCTCACCGCTCTCGGCCCGCGAGGTCACGCGCGAGACGATCGTGCAATCGGCGCTGATATCGGCTGATCTCGCCGAGGAAATCGGTCTGCCGCGCAATCGCATCATTCTCTCGGCCAAGGTCAGCCAGGTGCAGGACCTGATCGCCGTCTATTCCATGCTCGCCGCCCGTTCCGATCATGCGCTGCATCTCGGCCTTACCGAGGCCGGCATGGGCTCGAAGGGTATCGTCGCCTCGTCGGCGGCCATGGGCTATGTACTGCAGCACGGCATCGGCGATACCATCCGCGTCTCGTTGACGCCGGAGCCGAACGGCGACCGCACCCGCGAAGTGCAGGTGGCGCAGGAACTGCTGCAGGTGATGGGTTTCCGCCAGTTCGTGCCTGTTGTCGCCGCTTGTCCCGGCTGCGGCCGCACGACCTCGACCGTGTTCCAGGAACTGGCGCAGAACATCCAGAACGATATCCGCAAGAACATGCCGGTCTGGCGCGAGAAATATCCGGGCGTCGAGGCGCTGAATGTTGCCGTCATGGGCTGCATCGTCAATGGTCCCGGCGAGAGCAAGCACGCCGATATCGGCATCTCGCTGCCCGGCACCGGCGAAACGCCTGCCGCCCCCGTCTTCATCGACGGCAAGAAGGCGATGACGCTGCGCGGCGCAAATATCGCTTCGGAGTTCGAAGCGCTGGTTGCGGATTACATCGAGAAGCGTTTCGGCCAGAAGAGCGTCGCGGCCGAGTGATCCGCCGCCGGACTTGTCTCAGATACTTGGCCTCAGATGTTGCTGGTGAGCAGCTTGATGCCGGCGAAGCAATAGAAGCCGGCCATGGCGCCTTCGATCCACCGGCGCGCATTCCTGTAGATTTTCAAGGCGTGCGCCGTGGAGAACAGCGTCGCGTATCCCATGAACACGACAAAACCGGTTGCGCAGCAGATCGTGATGATCAGCACGGCTACGGAGGCTGGTGCGCCCCGCGGCATGCCGAGCGCGATGATGGCGAGCCAGGCGAAGATCGCTTTCGGATTGGTGACGTGGATGCCGTAGCCACGCAGGATCAGCGACTTGAAGCCGGGGCTTCTCGATTCTTGGCTCGCGGCCGGCAAGTCGCCGCTTGCCCGCACGGCACGAAACGCCTTGTAGGCGAGGTAGAGGAGATAGAGCCCGCCAAAAACCTTCAGGATCTCCAGGGCCATCGCATAGGTCTGCAGCAGAGTGGCCAGCCCGGCCGCGGCAGCGGTTGCCCAGGTCAGCGAGCCGCCGAAGATGCCGAGCGAAATCGTCATGCCTGCCTTGCGTCCGTGGGTCATCGATGTTCCGATGATGGCCATGATCGCCGGTCCCGGACTGACGACGGCGATGATATAGGCGATATAGGCCGGCAGGATCTGCGGCAGATAGGCGAGCGCCTCATGCATGGGATAGCTCCGGGGGGAGGGGTCAGACGGCGCGGCAGATTCCGCGTGATTGATAGTGCATTGGGCGCCAGAATTGCCATGGAATTGCCAAGACGTCACTCTTGGCGCGAAAATATCTTGTCATGGTGACATTTTGTGCTGAGGGCTTTTCAGCTCTTGCGGTTTGCCACGAAGCGGGCTGTTTCGATCAGGACGGTTGCTTTCTCTCCATAGGGAGACAGTAACTCGGAGGCTTCGGTTACCAGGCGGGCAAGGGTGGTTTCGGCCCAGGCCTGGCCGTGCAGCGCGACCAATGTTCCTTTGCCGCGGGCGGCGTCCTTGCCGGTAGCCTTGCCCATGGTCGCGGCGTCGGCAGTCAGGTCGAGAAGATCGTCGGCGAGCTGGAAGGCGAGGCCGATCTTTTCACCGAAGAGGCGCAGCCGCTGACGGTCCTCAGCCGGGGCGCCGGCAATGATGGCACCGGCTTCGCAGGCAAAGCGGATCAGTGCACCGGTCTTCATCGCCTGCAGCATGGTGATGCCGCGCTCGTCCGGGGTTTCTTTTTCGGCAGCAAGATCAAGGGCCTGGCCGCCGGCCATGCCGCCGATGCCGGCCGCGCGAGACAGCGCCAGGACAAGTTCGATCTTTCGACCCGCCGGCAGATCGGTTTCCGGCGCTGCGATGATGTCGAAGGCGTAGGTCAGCAGGCTGTCGCCGGCCAGAATCGCTGTCGCATAGTCAAAGGCGATGTGCACGGTCGGCTGCCCGCGGCGCAGGTCGTCATCATCCATGGCCGGCAGGTCGTCATGCACCAGCGAATAGCAATGCACGCATTCGAGCGCCGCACCGATACGGAGTGCGGCATCGCCGTTGCCATCGAGAAGTGCGGCAGTCTCCATCACGAGAAACGGCCTCAGCCGCTTGCCGCCGTTCAGCACGCCATGACGCATCGCTTCGAGCAACCGCGTGGGGCGAACGATTTCGCCGTTCAGGCAGGCGTCCGCGAGAAGCCTGCCCAGGACAGCCTCAACTTTGCCGGCGTTGTCCTTGAGGCGATGTTCGAAGGAAGAAGTGGTGCTGTCCATGGCCGCTGTTTGGCATGAGTGCGGGTTGCTGGCAACGAGAATTGTCAACCGCCGGGGAGGGAATCTCGCCGCACTCTGGTCATCCCTCTGTGTAGACGGTATGACACTTGCAGCATTCTTGGCGTGTCTGCCGGACACGCGAAGAGTGTTCCGGGGTGGAGAAACGGTGGGCCT
Organism: Rhizobium mayense; assembly: GCF_030272705.1. Lineage (GTDB taxonomy): Bacteria > Pseudomonadota > Alphaproteobacteria > Rhizobiales > Rhizobiaceae > Rhizobium > Rhizobium mayense. The sequence continues at coordinate 18,443 of NZ_JARFYM010000040.1, forward strand.
TCAACAATTGGATATTCCGACGGACAGCGAGGAAGAAGCTGAGATGCCGCGACGGTCGGGTTGGTTTGCGCGCTTGAGGAGCCGTCCGCTCTGGCAGCGTATCATCCTTGCCCCCATCGCTTTGTTGCTGCTGCCCTATTTCCTTATCCCCCTCTACGCCCTGCCGTTCATTCATCCAATTTCAACCCTGATGCTGCGCGATGCCGTCCTGCTTCAGGGATATGATCGCCGATGGGTTTCCTTCGATGACATCGCACCGGTGCTGGTGCGGTCGGTCCTGGTTTCGGAGGACGGGCAGTTCTGTTTTCACGGCGGTGTCGACTGGGGCGAGATGCGCATGCTCGTACAGGAGACGCTACGGGGCGAGTCCACCCGGGGTGGCAGCACGATCCCGATGCAGACCGTGAAGAATCTTTTCCTCTGGAATAGCCGCTCCTTCGTGCGCAAGGCGCTGGAGCTGCCGCTTGCCGTTACCTCCTCGTTTGTCTGGCCGAAGCGGCGGATGATGGAAATCTATCTGAACATCGCCGAATGGGGGCCGGGGATTTACGGCATAGAGGCGGCGGCACAATATCATTTCAAGGTGCCGGCCTCGAAATTGACCGCCCGCCAGGCCGCGCTTCTCGCCGTCTCCTTGCCCAATCCGATCGACCGGGTTGCGAGCAGGCCGGGGCGCGGACTGCGCCAGCTCGCGTCGCTGATCCAGCGTCGGGCGAAGAATTCCGCCGACTACATCAAATGCCTTTATAACTGATATCAGAACTTGTCGTTCGATCGGGCAACCGTCATCTGGCATTCTTGCATGTGACGTAAGGGCGGGTGATCTGCCACCAACACCGGACCTGCCCCATGAGCATCGATGCCTTCTCGCCTGAACTGCTGAAATATTCCAAGAGCCGTCATCCGGAACCGCCTCCTCATCTCGGTCGGCGCTACGATCTCTCGGGGAATTTTCAGTACGAGCCGGGCAATACGATTGTCTGCCATGTAGTGGAAGGTTCCGAAACGCAGCGCGCCGTCGTTGCGGCGCGGGAGAAATTTCTGGTCATGCCTGAAGCCTCGCAGTTCACCTTCACGCCGATTTCCAGCCTGCATATGACGCTGTTTCAAGGTATCATCGAATATCGCCGCACGCGGCCTTACTGGCCGGCGGATATAGCGCTCGATGCACCGATCGATGAGATGACGGAGATCATGGGCGAGCGATTGAAGGCCTTTTCCACGCGCGATCCGTTCAAGGTGGCGGTGACGCATGCGCGCCCGAGTGGCCTGCTCGTGGACGGCGCGACCGAGACGGATCGGAGGCTGATGCGGGAGTGGCGCAATGCCCTTGCCGATCTCCTCGGCTATCGCCACCCCGACCATGACGTCTATCCGTTCCACATTACCTTCGCCTATGTCATCGAGCGCCTGGCTGACGAGGCGCTGCCGCGCTGGCAGGCGATGCTGGACCAGGTTGCCGCCGATGTCCGCGCTGCGGCGCCGATCATCGAGCTGCGCCCGCCGGCCTTTTGTTCGTTCGATAACATGAATCATTTCGAGGAACTTCTGGTATTGGAGTTCCGGAAATAAAAAGGGACAAATCATGGACAAGCTGACCCTCTACATCGGAAACAAGAACTATTCCTCCTGGTCCTTTCGGCCATGGATCGCGTTGGAGGGTTGCCGCATCTTTTTCGAAGAGGTGCTGATCCCCTTCGATTTTCCAGCCGGCAATCCGCGCATTCGCGAGGTTTCGCCGACAGGCAAGGTGCCGATGCTGGTCCATGGTGAATTCAAAGTCTGGGAATCGCTCGCCATCATCGAATATGTGGCCGAGCTTTTCCCGGATGCCGGGCTCTGGCCTAAAGATCGGCAGGCGCGCGCCTTGGCGCGCTCGATCTCCATGGAGATGCTGGCGGGCTTCCGCGCGCTGCGCAATGCCTGCCCGATGAACATCCGTCGTCCCGTCAGCCGGCTCGATCTGCCCGAGGGTGTCATGGACGATGTTGCGCGCATCGAGACGATCTGGCGCGACATGCGCGCCCTTTCCGGCGGCCCCTTCCTGTTCGGCGCTTTCTCCGGCGCCGATGCGATGTTTGCGCCGGTCGTCAACCGCCTCGAGGTTTATGATCTCGTCAGCGCCGCCGACACGCTGGACTATATGGCTGCGATGAAAGCCCTGCCCGCCTGGCAGAAATGGGAAAAAGCGGCGCGTGAAGAGCCGTGGATCGTGCCGGAAGACGAGGCCTGATCGCTGATTCGGCTTCCATCGGTCCGAATCCGACGGTGCGGGCAAAAAATGCGGGAAGGGACTGGTCAAAGTCCCTTTAGCCATGTATAAGCCCGCCCAATTTCCGAAATTGATGCATATCTGTTTCGGCCGCCTGGCTGGCCGCTGATATGTTTCGTCCGCAAAGTGGAGTAACGAGAATGGCTGTACCGAAGAGAAAAACGAGCCCGTCCAAGCGCGGTATGCGCCGCTCGGCTGATGCGCTCAAGGCTCCGACCTATGTCGAAGACAAGAACTCCGGCGAACTGCGTCGCCCGCATCATATCGATCTGAAGACCGGCATGTATCGCGGTCGCCAGGTTCTGACGCCGAAGGAAAGCGCATAATTCAAGCGCGCCCTTAGGGTTGAGATTCAAAGGCTGGCGTTTCGCCGGCCTTTTTCTGTTTGCGAATTCGGTTCGGACTTCGCGCCTGAAAATCGCTTCGCACTTCTCCTGGAATTGCTTTAAGACTGGCGGCGACTTCAATTCCGAAGAGATTTTTCTGGTTATGATTGTTGCCTTCCCGCTGATGATCGTTCCCCTCGTGCTTTACAATCTGGCGATGCTGGGTTTGATGGGCGCTGGCGGTATCGCGTCCCTCAACGATGTGATGCTTACCCTCGCCATGCTTTCGAGCGCGACATGGACGCTGCAGCTTGGTGATTTCTTCATCGTCATCGCGCTGATCATGCTGTTTTTCGAAATTCTGAAGGCGACGCGCAACGGTTCCGGCTCGCTGCTCAATCACATGCTGTCGATGCTGGTGTTCATCGCCTATCTCGTCGAATTCCTGCTGGTCAAGGACGCGGCGACGCAAACTTTCTTCGTCCTGATGACCATCGCCTTCATCGACGTCATCGGGGGATTCACCATTTCGATCCGCTCGGCCGGACGGGATGTTTCGATCGGGCTGTAAGGGTTTTTACCCTCTCCCCGATGGGGCGAGGGTAGGATGCTCACAAACTGTCCAGCTTGTTCTGCATAGCGCGGAGCTGTTCTTTCAGCTCGTCGATGTCCTTTGCCTCCGCCTTGCGGCTTTCTTTCGCCGGCGGTTTCATGAAGGGCGAAAACATCTGCATGGCCTGCTGGAACATTTCTGTGTTGCGGCGGACCTGCTCCTCGACCATCTGGATCGGCAGTTGCAGGTTCTTGCCGAGCGGCGTTTCGCCGAAGGCGCGGTTGATCTGCTCGCGCATCTGTGTCTGCTGCTCGGTAAAGGCGCGCATGGAATGTTCGAGAAAGCTCGGCACGACCATCTGCATCTGATCGCCGTAATAGGTGATCAATTGCCTGAGGAACGAAATCGGCAACAGCGTATTTCCGGTCTTCGATTCCTGTTCGAAAATGATCTGCGTTAGAACCGAATGCGTGATCTCCTCGCCGCTTTTTGCATCCTGGACGATAAATTCCTCTCCCTTTTTCACCATCTCCGCTAGGTCATCCAACGTCACGTATGTGCTGGTGCCGGTATTGTATAAGCGGCGATTGGCATATTTCTTGATAACGATCTGGCCCTCATTTTTTGCCATTATCAGTCTCCTGGCCCCGTCTGATTGTATGGAAACTCCTCCACCGCCAAGTGTAGACGCAAAAGAAGCTTGGTGACAATCGGTTTGTGCGATGCGGCAAGCCCTTTCCTTTAATTGTATTTTTTGCCGGGTGATGACGACTTCATGAAATCTGGAAGACCAAAATTCTTGTCGTTTGACTCGGGCGCAAAGCTTTGACAGTTTCGCCTTATATATGTCCAACCTGTGAGGAGGCTTCCATGAGCAATCCATCCATCGTCGTCGCCAGTGCAGCTCGCACTGCTGTCGGTTCCTTCAACGGCGCCTTTGCGACCATCCCGGCTCATGAGCTCGGCGCAGCTGCGATCAAGGGCGCATTGGAGCGCTCCGGTGTCGATGCCAAGGAAGTCGACGAGGTGATCCTCGGTCAGGTGCTGCAGGCCGGCGAAGGCCAGAACCCGGCTCGCCAGGCCGCCATGAAGGCCGGCGTTCCGCAGGAAGCGACCGCCTGGGGCGTTAATCAGCTCTGTGGCTCCGGTTTGCGCGCCGTAGCACTTGGCATGCAGCAGATCGCTTCTGGCGACGCCAAGATCATCGTCGCCGGCGGCCAGGAATCCATGTCCATGGCCCCTCATGCCGCCCATCTTCGCGGCGGCACCAAGATGGGTGACATGAAGATGATCGATACGATGATCAAGGACGGCCTGACGGATGCCTTCTACGGCTATCATATGGGCATCACGGCGGAAAACATCGCCCGTCAGTGGCAGCTTTCGCGCGACGACCAGGATCAGTTCGCGGTTTCCTCGCAGAACAAGGCCGAAGCCGCGCAGCTCGCCGGCCGTTTCAAGGACGAGATCGTGCCCTTCATCGTCAAGAGCCGTAAGGGCGACGTCAGCGTCGATGCCGACGAATTTATCCGTCACGGTGCGACGCTGGACAACATGACCAAGCTGCGCCCTGCCTTCGACAAGGAAGGCACGGTAACGGCCGGCAATGCATCAGGCATCAATGACGGAGCGGCCGCTGCCGTGCTGATGACCGAGGCGGAAGCCTCGCGCCGCGGCATCCAGCCGCTCGCCCGCATCGTTTCCTGGGCAACTGCCGGCGTCGACCCGCAGATCATGGGCACCGGTCCGATCCCAGCCTCGCGCAAGGCGCTGGAAAAGGCGGGCTGGTCTGTCGGCGACCTCGACCTCATCGAGGCCAACGAGGCCTTTGCCGCGCAAGCCTGCGCCGTCAACAAGGATCTCGGCTGGGATACGTCCATCGTCAACGTCAATGGCGGCGCCATCGCCATCGGCCATCCGATCGGTGCTTCCGGCGCCCGCATCCTCAACACGCTTCTCTTCGAAATGAAGCGTCGCGGCGCCAAGAAGGGCCTCGCCACGCTCTGCATCGGCGGCGGCATGGGCGTCGCCATGTGCTTCGAAGCGCTCTAGAGAGCATTCCGCTTTCAGGTGATCTCACCTGAAAGCGGAAAAGATGCTCTGGATTCAAAAGGCTAGAGCGATCTTTGTGCGTTCGCATGAACGCACAGCGCTCCAGGGCGCTTCGCTCGGTCCCCAAACAGTGCGAGATGGTTTTGAATAAGATCGTGCTAAAGTAAATAGCGAGAGAGGGATTAAGCGATTCGAGAACGCTGATCCGCTTTGGCGACAACAGAGGGGAGTGGAATATGAGCAGAGTGGCGTTGGTGACAGGTGGTACCCGCGGCATCGGGGCGGCCATTTCAATGGCGTTGCGCAATGCGGGCTATCGGGTTGCGGCAACCTATGCCGGCAATGACGAGAAGGCACGGGCTTTCCATGAAGTGACGGGCATTTCCGTCCATAAGTGGGACGTGTCCGACTATGAAGCCTGCGGTAAGGGCATCGCCGAGATTCAGGGCGAACTCGGTCCGATCGAGATTCTCGTCAACAATGCCGGGATCACCCGAGATGCCATGTTCCACAAAATGACGCCGCAGCAATGGCACGAGGTCGTCAACACCAACCTCACAGGCCTGTTCAACATGACGCATCATGTCTGGCAGGGCATGCGCGACCGCAGCTTTGGCCGCGTCGTCAATATTTCGTCGATCAACGGGCAGAAGGGCCAGATGGGTCAGGCGAACTATTCCGCCGCCAAAGCCGGCGACCTCGGCTTCACCAAGGCGCTTGCGCAGGAGGGTGCCGCCAAGAATATCACCGTCAATGCCATCTGCCCTGGCTATATTGGCACTGAGATGGTGCTTGCGGTGCCGGAAAAGGTCTTGAACGAGCGGATCATCCCGCAGATCCCCGTCGGCCGTCTGGGCGATCCAGAGGAAATTGCCCGCATCGTCGTCTTCCTCGTCGGCGATGACGCCGGCTTCATCACGGGGTCGACGATCAGCGCCAATGGCGGTCAATTCGTCGTTTGATCTGGAAGCGCAAGTGCCAGATGATTGCCGGGATGCCCGGCAATCATCGCTGGCTTGAATTCGCGGATCGCCGCTGCCGGCGTTTGAATTCCAAAACGACGGGCTCAAAGGTTATACGCCGCATTTCCTTCTCCCGCATCCGCGCGGCATAACCCAGCACAATAAACGTGGTGCCGACAAGAGCGAGCCCTGCGATGCTTGCAATGATCTCGGCCATGGTGCCGTTCCTTTCCAAAAACGCTGACCCGATCCCCGCGAGACCGGCGTGGGTGTGTTCGTCTCAAGAAAAATATCGGTCCAATATTGTCGGCGCGGATGATTTCGCTTTTACGACCGATCGCCGACAGAGCGTCGACGATCGGCCAAAAGAAATCGATCTTAGCCGGTAACCGCCTTAGCGGCAGCGAGCCTCATAGCGGCGGCCGTTGCGGTCACGGTAAATGCAATAGCCCGGGTGCTCATGGGACCGGCCGATGAGATAGCCGACGGCACCGCCGGCGACGGCGCCAATTGCGGCACCACCCCAGCTATTGCTGGCAACACCGCCTATGATCGCGCCCGTTCCGGCGCCGATGGCTGTTCCCCTTTCGGTCGCGGTGCATGAGGCAAGTGCGCCGACAAGGGCGATCGCGACGATGATTTTCTTCATGATAATGCTCCCTAGTGGTTGAGGTCTTCAACAATATCGGCCGGATCAGATCCGGCCCATCAGTAGCAGGATGAGGAGGATGACAAGAACAAGTCCGAGACCACCTGATGGACCGTAACCCCAACCCCGGCTGTAACCCCAGTTCGGAAGTGCACCGATCAGCAACAGAATCAAAATCACGAGTAATATTGTACCAAGCATGACAAATTTCCTCCGAGTCTGGCGCCTAGAGCACCCCCGCCGGAGTGACGTTACGTCACCCAGGCAGATAAGATGCGCTAGATTCAAAGTCCCGATGCGTCCTTTATCGTCCCCCTCTAATGAGTAGCGCACCACTGTCGCCGTGAATAGAAACTTGTTTCGCGAGAAATTGTTCCGGCTCAGAAATAACAAGTCATGGAAGTAAGCTGGCGGGCTGGCCAAAAGTGTTAACACACGCGCTCGAACACCTGCGGAAAATGTCCACCGACGACCTCTGCATATGGTTAAAAATTGATTTAAATACAATATGTTGCGGTGAACGAAACAGGAAACTGGACCTGTCCGCGATTCGTCAGCGATTCGTTCTGCATTTGGGCTTTGGTTAATGCTGGGACGACTGGTTCATCCAAAGATCTACCTCTTTCGAAGAGGTGGACTTAAACCTGATCGCCGAAAAGTGGTACTTCGCCAGCGAAATGGTTAATACCAGCGATTTTTGAGGCTAATCGTGTCGCCTCCCCGTTCTCCATTTGGATGAGTTGCCCTATCCGAACGCTATATCTAGCTGTGAACAAATCGAGTACATGAGCGAATCAGCGATTCGTCGCTGATTCGTTCCGGCTTTGGTCGACGTGTTAACGGATTCAATTTATGCGCGAATTTATGAATTTGTCATATATGGTTTCGCTTAAAAGTTAATCGCAATCCACGATTCGGCAGGATTCTATGTTTCAACCAATCAGAGTCCTGTGCGTTTCGTTCGGAATAACCCTAGATGTTGTGTGGAACAAATGCAGAATCGGCCGATGTCAGTGATTCGTCGCCGATTCGTTCCGGCTTTGGCCCGAATCTTAATTCGGAAGTTTCAGGGCCGGATTCTCAGGGGAATTTACCGGCTTAACAAGCGGTTAACCATGTTTTCGAGCGCGGCTATCGTTCTGCCGGATTTGCCTCTTGACTCTTGATTCACGTGAAAAGTGGGTCTGTGTGCGATTCAGTATTTGGTGGGATTCTGTGAATCAAAATCCATATATAGTAGTGAACAGAACGAGAACCGTGGTGAGTCAGCGATTCGTCGCTGATTCGTTCTCAAGCTGTTCCGGACTCCTCAGGACTCGCCTGGGGTGCAAGGACAATGTAGCTTTCGGTTGAGCCCGCCAGCAATGAAATCGCATGCCGCGACCGCTGTTTTTTCATTCGGGTCTTGCCTTTGTCACATATGGTCGTCATCTCTTCTTCTCTTCCCTGGGGAGCTTGTTGATCGGAAAGACAGCGGTTTCTCGCCCATGCATGGACCTATGACTCTGACTTCGCAGCCAATGATCCTGAGCGGACGCGGCGTGACCGCGGTGCTCGGACCGACCAATACCGGCAAAACCCATTATGCCATCGAGCGCATGGTGGCGCACGGCAACGGCGTCATCGGCCTGCCGCTGCGCCTGCTCGCGCGCGAGGTTTACACCCGCGTTGTTGAAAAGGTCGGGGCGCAATATGTGGCGCTGGTCACCGGGGAAGAGAAGATTTCGCCGCCGAATGCGCGTTACTCCGTCTGCACTGTCGAGGCCATGCCGCGGGAGACGCGCGCGTCCTTTGTCGCGATCGATGAAGTACAGCTCGCAGGCGATCTCGAACGCGGCCACATCTTCACCGACCGCATTCTGCATCTGCGCGGGCGTGACGAGACGCTGCTGCTTGGCGCGGGTACGATGCGGCCGATTCTCGAGCAGTTGTTGCCGGGGATCACGGTCGTCGAGCGGCCCCGCCTGTCGCATCTCTTTTATGCCGGGCAGAAGAAGATCACCCGCCTGCCGCAACGCACGGCGATCGTCGCCTTCTCCGCCGACGAGGTCTATGCCATCGCCGAGCTCATCCGCCGCCAGCGCGGCGGCGCGGCTGTCGTCCTCGGGGCGCTCAGCCCGCGTACCCGCAATGCACAGGTTGCTCTCTATCAGGCCGGCGATGTCGAATATCTGGTGGCGACCGATGCGATCGGCATGGGTCTCAATCTCGATGTCGATCACGTCGCTTTCGCCCAGGATCGCAAGTTCGACGGCTATCAATTCCGCAATCTCAATCCGGGCGAGCTCGGCCAAATCGCCGGCCGCGCTGGCCGTCACCTGAAGGACGGCACTTTTGGCGTGACCGGTCAGGTCGATCCCTTCGACGACGAGTTGGTACGGCGCATCGAGGGTCATGAGTTCGATACGGTCAAGGTGCTACAATGGCGCACCAAGGAATTCGATTTTTCCTCGATCGCTTCGCTGCGCGCGAGCCTTGAGAGCGCGCCGCGCGTACAGGGCCTGACGCGCGCGCTGCCGGCGGTCGATCAGCAGGCGCTGGAATATCTGTCGCGCGATCTGGAGATTTCCGATCTCGCCAGCAATTCGGCGCGGGTCGAAAAATTATGGGAAGCCTGCGCGCTTCCGGATTATCGGCGGATTACACCCGCCCAGCATGCCGATCTTATAGCCACCCTCTTTTCCGACCTCGTGCGCTATGGCACGGTAAAGGAAGACTTCCTTGCCGAACAAGTGCATCGTGCCGATCGGACTGATGGCGAGATTGACACGCTTTCGGCGCGAATAGCGCAGATAAGGACTTGGACCTATGTATCGAATCGGCCCGGTTGGCTTGCCGATCCGACACACTGGCAAGAAAAGACGCGGGAAATCGAAGATCGATTGTCCGATGCGTTACATGAAAGGTTGACGAAACGCTTTGTTGATCGCAGGACATCTGTGCTCATGAAGCGCCTGAGAGAGAATGCGATGCTGGAAGCTGAAATCAGTGTGAATGGGGATGTCTTCGTTGAGGGGCATCATGTGGGACAGTTGACCGGATTCCGGTTCACGCCTATCGCGGGAACCGAGGGGCCGGACGCCAAGGCTGTCCAGACGGCCTCGCAGAAGGCGCTCGCGCTGGAGTTCGAGGCGCGCGCCGCCCGTATCCACGCGGCCGGCAACAGCGATCTGGCGATCAGCGCGGATGGCCTCGTCCGTTGGCTCGGCGATCCCGTGGCGCGGCTTTCGGGCAGCGATCACGTCATGCGTCCGCGCGTCATCCTGCTCGCGGACGAGCAGTTGACGGGCAATGCGCGCGACCATGTGGCGGCGCGCATCGAGCGCTTCGTGAATCATCATATCAGCACGGTCTTGAAGCCGCTCGACGACCTGTCGCGCGCCGAGGACCTGCAGGGTCTCGCCAAGGGGCTGGCCTTCCAGCTCGTCGAAAGCCTAGGCGTGCTCTTCCGCCGCGACGTCACCGAAGAGGTGAAGTCGCTCGATCAGGATGCGCGCGCCTCGATGCGCCGCTATGGCGTCCGCTTCGGTGCCTACCACATTTTTGTGCCCGCCCTGTTGAAGCCGGCTCCGGCCGAGCTCATCACCCTGCTTTGGGCGTTGAAGAACGACGGCCTCGACAAGCCGGGCTATGGCGACCTGATCCCGGTTCTGGCCGCCGGCCGTACATCCGTCGTCACGGATCCGAGCTTCGAGCGCATGTTCTACAAGCTCGCCGGCTTCCGTTTTCTCGGAAAGCGTGCGGTGCGCATCGACATTCTCGAACGGCTGGCGGATATCATCCGTCCGCTGCTGCAGTGGAAGCCCGGTCAGGCCTCGCGCCCGGAAGGTGCCTATGACGGCCGCCGTTTCACGACGACGACGTCTATGCTCTCCATCCTCGGCGCGACGCTGGAGGATATGGAAGAGATCCTGAAGGGTCTTGGCTATCGCGCCGACGCCGTGAAGGCGGAAGATGCCACGGCCTTCCTCGCGCAGCAGGATGTCGCTTCTGCGCCCGCTGCGGCAGCGCCGGCTGCGGAAGTAGCCGCCGAAAAGGCCGATCATGACGATGCCGATAGCCACAGCGATGAGCCGGCTACGGAAGGTGAAGCCGTCGCACAGGATGCAGCCCCTGCAGCGGAAGCGCCGGCTGAGCCGGCTGCCGCCGCCGCCGAGCCTGCCGAAGCCGCCGCGGCGGTAGCCGAGCTGCCTGGTGCCGATGTCGTTGCCGCCGAACCGGTCGAGCCGAAGCCGGTTCTGCTTTGGCGTCTTGGCGGACGCAGCGACAACCAGCAGCGCCAGGGCGGACGCGGCCATGGCGATCATCGCCGCGGCCAGCACGGTCAGGGCGAGGGACGCGGTCATCAGGGCAATCGCCGCAATGGCGGCGGTGAGCAGCAGGCGGGCGGCGAAGGCAATCGCGAAGGCCGGGATAATCGCGAAGGGCGCGAGGCCCGAGGTGACAACGGAGGTCCGCGCGGCAATCGCGACGGCGGTCGCCCGCAACATCAGGGCAATCGTTCCGAGCGTAACGACCGCCAGGATCGCGGCGAACGGAAAGAGCGTAACGATCGCAATGACCGGAACGACCGCAACAATCGCGGCGTGTCGCAGCCGCTGCGTTTCGAAGCCAAGCCGCCGCGCAAGGAAAAGCCGATCGATCCGGATTCTCCTTTCGCCAAGCTCGCAGCGCTCAAGGAGCAGATGAAGAAATAGGCCATGACGGACGAGAGACAGCCATCTTCCGGTTCGCGCCAGCGCATCGACAAGTGGCTGTTCTTTGCCCGTATGGTAAAATCCCGCTCGTTGGCGCAGGTCTATGTCCAAAACGGCAGCGTGCGGGTGAATGGCGAGCGGGTCGTGCAGCCGAGCTATGGCGTCAAGGCTGGCGACCGGGTCGAACTCGCGCTGGAGCGTCGCGACGTCATCCTGATCGTGCGTCTTCCGGGCGAGCGGAGAGGTCCTTTCGAAGAGGCGAAGTTGCTCTATGAGGACCTGACGCCGCCGCCAGATGAGACAAAACGTCTCACTCCGTTCGAGCAGGCAAGCCGCGTGCCGGGCAGCGGACGGCCGACGAAACGCGATCGGCGCGCGATCGACAGGCTGACGTCTGAGGATGATTAGAAAACTCTATCCGGTCTCCGTGATTTTCGGGATTGTTTGTCCTTGAAATTGGCCAGCAAAGCCGGTACCTCACGGTCAACCCGCTGGTAACCAGTCGGTCGGCCTACCTGCGCATAGCGCATTCGTTTGCCGCCGGCTTCCGAGGGAAAGGCGCGACGTTCCAGGTTGCGCATCCACGGAAACGAGAGAAATCCCTGGAGTGCTTCATGACATACGTCGTGACCGATAATTGCGTTCGCTGCAAATACACAGATTGCGTGGAAGTCTGCCCCGTCGACTGCTTCTACGAAGGCGAGAACTTTCTCGTCATCCATCCCGATGAATGCATCGATTGTGGCGTATGCGAGCCGGAATGTCCTGCCGAGGCGATCAAGCCCGATACGGAGCCGGGTCTCGACAAGTGGCTGAAAATCAACGCGGATTATGCATCGATCTGGCCGAACATAACGGTCAAGCGCGATCCGTTGCCGGACGCCAAGGAAATGGACGGCGAACAAGGCAAGTTCGAGAAGTATTTCTCGGCCAACCCCGGTTCCGGCGACTGATCGAAGGCCGTGACAGGCCGTCGATAAAGGTGTACTCGGTAACGAGTGAACACGAATCAATGCCGTTGGCCGCACGTGCGGTCAATGTGGCTGCTTGGTGTGCGTAAAGCAAAATATTGATTTCCTCAGATTTTTGTGATAGCTTCCTCACACTGATCCACTGCGGCATTATGTGTGCCCCAAACCATCACGAAAGCAAATAAGCAATCCGCGCGCGGTTTCCTTGACATATCAACATTTTGAGTTGTCGGGTCTGGGATCGCGATGAACGGATTTCTTTTTGCATGCGTCTGGCTGGACCAGGATGAAGTCACCCCGACGGTGCTTCCGTCTCATCCGGGCCTGACTGACCCGGCCCCGGTTCGCGCCGGGTGCGTAACAGGGAGTTTTTGAAAAGAATGACGATCCAGCAGAAAAAACCTTCAGCAGCACGCCATGGCTTCAAGACTGGTGAATCGATCGTATACCCCGCTCATGGTGTGGGTACGATCACCGCGATTGAAGAGCAAGAAGTCGCCGGCATGAAGCTTGAGCTTTTTGTAATCGACTTCGAAAAAGACAAGATGCGTCTGAAGGTGCCCGTGGCCAAGGCCATGAGCATTGGAATGCGTAAGCTTTCCGAGACGGATTTCGTCGACCGGGCGCTTAAGGTCGTTCAGGGCAAGGCCCGCGTCAAGCGCACCATGTGGTCGCGCCGTGCCCAGGAATATGATGCCAAGATCAATTCCGGCGATCTGATCTCCATCGCCGAGGTGGTTCGCGATCTTTATCGCGCTGAAAACCAGCCTGAGCAGTCCTATTCCGAACGCCAGCTCTATGAAGCTGCGCTCGATCGCATGGCGCGCGAAATCGCTGCTGTCAACAAGATGTCCGAGACCGAGGCTGTCCGCCTCGTCGAGGTCAACCTGAACAAAGGCCCGAAGCGCGGCAAGGTCGTCGAAGAAGACGATTCCCAGGACGAAGCCGCATAAGGCCACAGGCCAAGACACCACATCCAAAAAACCCGGCCATCGTGCCGGGTTTTTTCTTTGGAACCTTTTTCGGTCTGCTGCGTTTATCTCCCGTATTTGCGGCTGGTGTGAATCTCTCGTGATATGAGTTTCTCGACCAGCCGTTTCCCTTAACGTTCACGAGGACCGGACCCCATGCGTTTTGATTGGAAATTTCCCGGCGATCTGAAGCCATTTCGTTCGCTAGGTCATTTCGGTGAAGCCGAAATAGACCCGTAACCGACCGTCCGGACATCGGGCCGGTCTCCATCGCATTCAATTCATAGATTTTCATCCGCGCAGCAATGTCCGGAAACGATGTTTGCTGCCTTTCCGTTGACCGCGGCACAGAGACGATTTTGGGGTAGGATTTAGGGGATATGTATATGAAAAATATGTCTGCAGATCGGCGTATGATTAAGATCGCGATGGCCGCCCCCTATCTCGACCGCGACGAAGAGCACGACCTCGCCATCCGCTGGAAGGATCACGACGACCGCGGCGCTCGCAACAAGATCGCTACGGCCCATATGCGCCTCGTTATCTCGATGGCGGGCAAATTCCGCAATTTCGGCTTGCCGATGAGCGATCTGGTACAGGAAGGCTATGTAGGTCTCCTAGAGGCGGCGGCAAGGTTTGAACCCGAACGGGAAGTGCGATTCTCGACCTACGCCAGCTGGTGGATCCGGGCGTCGATCCAGGACTTCATCCTACGCAACTGGTCGATCGTGCGCGGCGGCACGAGTTCGGCGCAGAAGGCGCTGTTTTTCAATCTCCGCCGCCTGCGTGCCAAGCTCGCAAGGGGCAATACCGGCGTCACCGTGCAGTCAATCCATGAGGAAATCGCCGTCGCCCTTGGCGTCAGCCTTGCCGACGTGCAGACCATGGATGCGCGCCTTTCCAGCAATGACGCGTCCTTGCAGGCACCCTCGATTTCCGGCGATGCCGAAAGCGCCGAACGCATGGATTTCCTGATCAGCGACGAGCCGCTGCCGGACGAACAGGTCTCCAACATGATCGATGGCGAGCGCCGTCGCGTCTGGCTGGCCTCGGCGTTGAAGCACCTGAACGAGCGCGAGATGAAGATCATCCGGGCGCGCCGCCTGGTGGAGGACGGTGCTACTCTGGAGGAGCTGGGCGCCGATCTCGGCATTTCCAAGGAACGCGTGCGCCAGATCGAAAGCCGCGCCATGGAGAAGCTCCGCAGCGCCCTGGTTGACGCCGATCCGCGCATGGCGAGCTATGCGTAAAATACCTTCTCCTCGACGGAGAGAAGGTCGCGCTGTACGCGCGGGTTGAAGGGCGTTACCGGGAAGCTGGTGCTCAAAGCGCTCGTCGCTTTGCTCCTCGGCCCCCTCATCCGCCCTTCGGCACCTTCTCCCCGAGGAAAGAAGGAGGAACCTTTCGTCTATTCCGAAATAATTTTTACCTTGTCGCCGGGTGCAACCGTTGCGCCCGTCGGCAGGGCATTGATCAGCTTGAACAGGTCGAGCTTGCGGTCGGTGCCCATCATACGGGCGGCGAGCGTTGTGATGTTGTCGCCCGGCTTGACGATGACGACGCGTACGCGTAGCGGCTTCAGCGACGAGGCTTCCTCCGGCGTCATATGCCTGAAACTTGAGCGCAGCACATCGGCGGTCTGCTCCAGTGCGGCAATATTGCCTTTCGGCACAGCCGTCAGGAAGCGGAATATCTGGGCGCGGTCGCGGATAACGGTGACGTCGAAATCCCAGCGATCAGCCGAGGCACGCGCGGTTGCCGCCTCCATACCATTGACGGTGATCGCCTTGATGGTCGAGGGATCGAGACCGGTAACCCAGCCGCTGGAAATGTAATTTGTCAGGTTCTGGTTCTGGCTGTCGGCAACGCCATCGAAGCGGACGGCAATGTCGCCGGGTCCAGTTGCCATGACCGCCTCGACCTTGTTGTCGATGTGGAAGTCGGGCGGCACGTCGAAGCGGATGCCGAGCCCGCCGTGCAGGAAGGTCTGGCCACGCACATAGCCTTCCTCGGGGCTGTCGCCATAAAGCAGGCCGTCGATGCCGTTGAGGTAGTAGTCGCGGCCGGTATCGCCGACCTTGCCTTCCTCGCCGAATTCGCGGGCATGCGCCTTGGCGAGATCGATGCGCTGCGGCGTGCTCGGATGGCTCGACAAGAAGTCGAGGCTCTGGTCGGCGTCGGAATTGGCCGACATGAAGTGGCTGTAGTCTTCCATCGCGTTGAGGAAGCGGGCGGCGGCATAGGGGTCATAGCCGGCCTGGCCGAGTGTGCGGATGCCGATCTCGTCGGCCTGCAGCTCCTGTTGGCGGGAAAAGGCGGCAAGGCGCAGCTTGCCGCGGGCGAGCGCCTGCTTGCCGGCAAGATCGCTCGACAGGACTTCGGCGACCACGCGGCTGGCAATGACCTCCGCCTCTTCGCGCTTCTGGCGCTCGATGCCGTGATTGGCGGTGACGTGCGCCATCTCGTGCGACAGCACGGCGGCGACTTCCGAGGCGTCGTTGGCGAGTGCCAACAGACCGCGGGTGACGTAGAGATAGCCGCCCGGCAGCGCGAAGGCGTTGATCGACGGCGAATTCAGAATGGTGATACGATAGGATTGCTGCGGATTTTCCGACACGCTGGTCAGCGCGCCGGCGATGCGGGCGACCAAGCGCTCGGTCCTGGCGTCCTTATACTCGCCGCCATAGCTGGCAAGAATGCGCGGATGCTCGCGGGCGCCCATCTGCGCACGCGGATCGTTCTTCTGTACTTCGGCAACGATCTGCGGATTGGCGGAGGGCGAAACATTCGGCTGATAGGATTGATCCAGCACCGACTGACAGCCGTTGAGCACCATCGCGGCAATGAGGACGGGGGTTAAAGGGCGCATACGCGCCACGACTGTCGCGCCGATCCTTCGTCCTGCGTGCTTGCTCTGCTTCAGTGCTCGTGTCCCACTCATTTCGCTGCCACGCCGGCCGGCCGCCGAACTCGGTTGATCATGGCTAGGCCGATCATCGCCGCGTTTCGTCAAAGGTTGCATCCACCCCGATCGGACCTGAGTTCACCCGAGTGGTCTCCGCCTTTTGCTGTAGCCGATTTCGGCAGCAGTTGCATAGCGAGACTCCGTTTAATTGTAGCAGCGTTGTATTTTAGCAAGCATTTCCCTGGACTTTCAGCCGCCCGCAGCGACGAAATTAAGGCAAAACTGCCATCAAAACGCGGCAGCGCATTCAATGCTGCAAAAATGTGGTCAGTGCCGGAATACCCTCCTGCTTCAGGAAATGCTCGATAGAAGCTGAAAGCCGAATTGTTCCGCCGTCGATAAAGATCGCATGATCGGCAAGGCGGCGGACTTCGGCTGGATCATGCGAGACGATCAGTGCCGTATTGCCGGTCTCGCGGTGAAGCGCCGTCAACAGCTCCGCCATGCCGGAGCGCAGGCCGGGATCAAGGGCTGCGAAGGGCTCGTCGAGCAAAAGGATCGGCTTGTCGCGCACCAGCGCCCGGGCGAAGGCGGCGCGTTGCCGCTCGCCACCGGAAAGGGTGCCTGGTTTACGTCCGTCGAAACCGGCAAGCCCCACTCGCGCCAAGGCCCCCGAAATCCTTTGCCGATCGTCCGCGGTGAGCTTCAGCGACGGGCTGATGCCTAATCCGACATTGGTGAAGAGATCGAGATGGGCAAAAAGATTGTTATCCTGGAAGACCAGGGACACAGGCCGTTCCGAAGGATGCAGCCGGGTCGCGTCCCGCCCGGCGAGCATGATGCGGCCACGATCCGGCGTCTCGAAGCCGGCGAGCAGATTGAGGAAGGTGGACTTTCCCGATCCGGAGGGACCGGTGATAGCGATGATCTTGCCCTGGGGCAGGTCGCAATCGAAGCGGAAATCATGCGTGCCGAGCTGCAGTTCGACGCCGGCCATCGCGATGCCCCGATCCGCCGTGCCCTGATTATCGGTCATTCCGCCTGCCTTCGTCCTCATGCCTGCCTTGACCGGCAGTGCCGGCGATGGTCAGGAGAAGACATACCAGCCCCAGGATGAATGCAAGCCCATCCGCGTCATTGGTGCGGTAGCTGCCGAGCTTGCTGTAGACCAGCCAGGGCAGCGTCATCAGGCTGTCGGAGCCGAAGAGGGCGATGGCGCCGAGATCGCCGAGCGAAAGCGCCATGGCGAAGGAGAGGGCGGTGAAGAACGGCTTGCGCAGGCCGGGCCAGTCGATCAGGTGCAGTCGCGACAATCCTTGAAGGCCGAGGCTTGCCGCCAGACGTTCGGTGCGGCGACGATGGACGGCATAGGCCGGCTCGAGGACGCGGATGACGAAGGGCAGCGCCATGAGGGCGTTGATGACGCTAATGAGAAGGGCGGCGAAGCGCGTGGGGTCGGCAAACGGCCTGAGCGCCAGGAACCATCCGGTCGCCAGCACGATCGGCGGCACCAGCAGGACCAGAGAGGAGGTGCCGCTCAAGGCGATCGCCAGGCCGCGCAGGCCAGGCACTTTGCGGCGTTCGGCGGATATGACCGAGCGGGCGCGAATAATGGCGAAGGCGGCGAGGATCGCCAGACTGCCGGCGCCGAGCGCGATCATGAGGCTAGTCAAGATCGCCTGCAGGAAGATCGTCTGGCCGAGAAGCCTGAGAAGATCGGCCTTGAAGCCGGTGACGACCACAGAGGCAAGCGGCAGGCCGATGAACAGGGTGGCAAGCAGGAGCGATGCACCGTCGATCAATTTGGGGCCGGGCAATGCTCCGTCGATCCGCCGTACCGCACGGCCTGCCGTCAGCCCGTGATCGTCCGGTGCCGGAAGCAGAGCCATCGCGCCGAGAATGGCGGCGGTCACCATGATTTGCAGAAGGGACAGGGCCACCGCGCGGCCGGGGTCGAAATCGAAGCGAAGCGCCTGGTAGATTGCCACCTCGAGCGTAGTCGCTGCCGGGCCGCCACCGAGGATCAGCACCAGTGTGAAACTGGTGGCGCAGAGCATGAAGATCAGGCCCGATATGCCGGGGATGAGGCCGCGCAGCATCGGCCATTCGATGAAGCGGAAAACGGAGGTCGGGCGCATGCCGAGCCCGCCGGCCATCAGCCAATACTCCGCCGGCACGCGTTCCAGCCCGGCAAGCATCAGGCGAGCCCCCAGCGGCAGGTTGAAGAAGACGTGCGCCAGCAGGATGCCTGTCAGCCCATAGATGCTGACCGGCTGCGACAGGCCGAGCCCGGTCAGCGCCTGATTGAGCACGCCTTGGCGTCCCCAGATGCCGAGCAGGCCGAGAGCGCCGATCAGCACCGGCAGGCCCATGGGGACGGCCATCAGCCGGATCAGCCAGAGCCGACCAGGAAAGCGGGGCTGCCGCGCGAGCGCGCGGGCGACCGGAATTGCCAGGGCAACGGAAATAAGGGTGGACAGCGTCGCCTGCAGCAGCGTGAAGCGCAGCACGCGCAGAAGGTAGGGCTCGGTGAGCGGATTGCCGCCGGCGGATTGGATGCCGGCAGCCAGCAAGGTCACGATGGCAAGGCCGATGAAAAGCGCGATGCCGGCGAGACCGAGCGCTCCGCCGGCAATGGCACGTCTTCTCTCGGATGCCGTCAGTATCATCTCGATGTCAGTTCGTGCTGGTGGCCGCCAGCCATTCGTCGATCCAGGCCTTGCGGTTCTTCTCGACCACGTCGGGAGCCATCAGGAAGGTCTTGGACGGTACGACCAGCTTGCTGAAAGCATCCGGCAGGGGCTCGGAGGTGGCCGAGACCGGCATCATCCAGTTGTTGGTCGGGATCGTGTCCTGGAAGCCGGGTGAGACCATGAACTTCAGGAAGTCACGGGCAAGCTCCTTGTTCGGCGAGGATTTGATCAGGCCGGCCACTTCGATCTGGATGTAGTGGCCTTCGGAGAAGGCAGCCGCCTGATAGCGGTCGGTCTTGTCCTCGATCATGTGATAGGCCGGCGACGTCGTATAGGAGAGCACCATCGGTGCCTCGCCCTTGGTAAAGAGGTCATAGGCTTCCGACCAGCCCGGCGTCACCGTCAGGATGCGGCCCTTCAGCTTCGTCCAGGCATCCGCCGCCTTGTCGCCATAGACCGACTTGACCCAGAGCAGCAGCCCGAGGCCCGGCGTCGAGGTGCGCGGGTCCTCGATGACGATCTTCTGTGAAGGATCACCCTCGACCAGATCCTTCATGCTCTTCGGCGGGTTCTTAATCGTCTGCGTGTCGTAGACGACGGCAAAATGGCCGTAGTCGTAGGGAACGAAGACGTCGTCCTTGAAACCGCCGGGAACCTTCAGGCCAGATGTGTCGACGCTGCTGGCATCGAACAAGCCGGTGTCCTTGGCCTCGTCGACGAGATTGGTGTCGAGGCCGAGAACGACATCGGCCTTGGTGCCGGGTCCCTCTAACTTCAGGCGGGAGAGCAGGGCCACGCCGTCGGTAACGCTGACGTAATTGACCGTGCAACCGCAGGTCTTCTCGAAGGCGGCCTTGACCTTGGCGCCCGGACCCCAGTCGGCGGTGAAACTTTCATAGGTGTAGATGGTAAGCGTCTTGTCGGCGGCTTCCGCGCCCTGGGCGGCAAAAAGCGTTGCGCCGGCGGCGAGAGCCAGGCCGGTGAACAGTGACAGCAGCGATCGGTTGGGCATGACAGCGCCTCCTCGTTGGTTTCGTCTCGAACGGGAAAAGGGCGCCATGATTTCGTCACGCGTCTAATCCCTCCGCCGGTGTTAGCCGGATCAGGTTCCGCGGGTTGGCCGGTGAAAGCCTCTCAGCCAGATGTCTTCTAAAAGACATAAGGCACCCCGTTAGAGCGTTGGCAGGTTTAGTCCTGTGACGAAGGGATGACAAGGGGAATGATTCCCCTGTCGATTGCAGGCCTGATGTCTTACTCGGCGGCGTGGGCGGCAGCCGAGCTGTCGAGCTTCTTGGCGGCGTTGGGCAGCTGCACATTCCTGAGCGCAATGGAGGTCAGCAGGCCAATAAAGCAGAAGCCGGCGGCCGTCATGAACAGCGGGCTGAAAGCGCTCGCATAGGCATTGGCAACACCTTCGCGTGTGGCTTCCGGCAAGGCAGCCATCATCTTCGGTGTCAGTTCCTCGATGTTGGCAACGCCGGGAATGGAGACGCCGACGTCGCTGAGCTTGGCGGCGATGATGGCGCCGTAGATGGAGATGGCGATCGATGCGCCGCCCATGCGCGAGAGCGTCACGGCGCCGGTGGCGGCACCAACGTCACGGCTGGCGGCGGCATTCTGCACACCGATGACCGGGACCTGCTGCGCCAGACCGATGCCAATGCCGTGCAGCAGCATCAGGGCGCCGATGAACACGATCGGCGTGCCGGCATGAACCTGCGCCAGCGTGACGAAAGCAATGGTGCTGCAGGCCGCGCTGGCGATGGCGAAGGGCTTGTAGCGACCTCTCATCGAAATCAGCCGGCCGGCCGAGAGCGAGCCGCAGACGATGCCACCGGTCAACAGGATGAACAGCAGGCCGGCCATCGACGGCGACAGGCCGGTCGTCGTCTGCAGGAAGAGCGCGAAATAATTGACCATGCCGATGGCGACCGCGCCACTCGTGACCGAAATGATCAGGAGCAGGCCGAAGGTCGGGTTGCTGAACAGCGTCAGCGGGACGATCGGCTCCGACGCGCGGCGTTCGACGAAAACCCAGGCCAGCGCACACAAGACGCCAAAAGCGATGATGCCGAGGCATTGTGGCGCAAGCAGCGAACCGAAGAGCTCGGTGCCATCTGCGGCGAGCACGATGCTGGTGGTGGTCAGCGCAAGGAGGATCGCGCCCGCATAGTCGATCTTCGGGCGGCGGGCCGGCTTGCGGTAAGGCAGCATGAAGGCGAGGCCGGCAAGGACGACGAAGCCGATCGGTACGTTGACGAGGAAGATCGAGCGCCAGCCGAAGAGGTCGCTCATCGTGCCGCCGAGAACGGGGCCGATGGCGCCGGAGGCCATCAGTACCAGGCTGGAATAGCTCTGGTAACGGGCGCGCTCCCGAGGCTCGAACAGATCGGCATTGACGGCGAAGATCGACACCAGGATGCCGCCGCCGCCAAGGCCCTGCAGGACGCGGGCGGCAATCAGCGTGTTCATCGATACCGCAAGGCCGCAGACGGCCGAACCAATGGTGAAGATGGCGATTGCGGCCATCATCACATATTTACGGCCAAAGAGGTCGCCGAGCTTGCCGTAGACCGGCATGGAGGCCGAAAGAGCGAGCAGATAGGCCGAGCCGATCCAGCCGAAACGTTCCAGGTGCCCAAATTCCCCGACGATGGTTGGCAACGCCGTCGATACGATCTGGTTGTCCAGGGTTGCCATGAACATGGCGGTCATCAGGAAAAAGAAGAGAATAAGCCGGCGACGGTGATCCGCCACGAGTGGCGCGGGCGTAGTTTGCATATCCATGGAACGAGAAATCCGAGCTTGCCCGGAACGCTATGCGCTCGACCGAACGCATAGGAACGCCCCGGTTCCTGAATGCGGAACATGGCGCTTTCGTGCTAATATCCGAAAACGGATGTCCCGAAACAACATATGTGCTATCAGCATATAATTGTCAATGACAAGTGAATGCTGTTTGCATATTTTAATTCTTGTCCGTCTCTGATATGTTGGATTGATGACAACAGCAACAACCACACGAGAAGTTGAAGCCTCGCCATTGCCCGAAGATGAAAACCTGTTGCGTATCGGGCAAGTGATGACGCGCATGCGCGTGATGACGGGCCGCCGCATGATCGGCCGGCTTGCCATCCAGAATGTCGCGCCGGGCCTTGAACTTTCGCATCTCGACGTCATCGATGCCGTGAGGCGCGCGGAAGGGTCCGGCGAAGTCACAGTCGGGGCAATTGCCGAGATCTTGCGCATCGATCCGTCGCGGGCAAGCCGTATCGTCGCCGAGATGGTCGCCCGAGGCGTGCTGCGCCGCAAGGCGTCGCAGGCAGATGCGCGCCGCATCGTCGTCGTGCTCACCGCGCTCGGCCAAAGGTTGCTCGCCGAGATCCAGGCGCAGAAATTCGCTCTGATCGAGGGCATCGTGGCTGATTGGCCGGCTGAGGATATCGAGGCGTTCTCGCGTTTGTTCGACCGTTTTATCGGCGGCTATGAACATGCTTTTCAGACGCGTCTCAAGGACACGGACGGCTGAATGCCGGCTGGGCACTAAACAGCGCTCTTCCCTAGAGACACGTCTTTGCGCTATGGGCTTGGCACATGAGCCAATCCACCACCTTCACCATTCTCCTCGGCGGCGAGCTTCGCCTGACGGACCGGCTGCGTGCGGCCACGGCCGGCAGCCGTTTCATCGCGGCGGATGGCGGCATGCGTCATGCCGTGACGCTCAATACGACGCCCGAACTCTGGGTCGGCGATTTCGACTCGACGCCGGCGGAGTTGCGCGGCGCATTCCCGCATGTGCCCAAACAGCCCTATCCGGCGGCAAAGGCGGCGACGGATGGCGAGATTGCCATATCGGAAGCGATCGACCGCGGCGCGAAACGGTTGATCCTTGCCGGTGCCATGGGTGGAGAGCGTTCGGATCACGCCATCCAGCATCTGCTCTATGGCGTTCAGCTCGCCGAAAAAGGTTTCGACGTCCTGCTGACCTCCGGCGATGAAGAGGCCGTGCCGCTGCTGCCGGGCGATCTGGAACTGGCGTTGCCGGCCGGCTCGCTGTTTTCCATTCTCGGCTTCAGCGATCTGACGAGTCTCTTCATTCACAATGCTCGCTATCCCCTGCGCGATTTCCATCTGCCCTTCGGCGCATCGCGCACCATTTCCAATGTAGCGGAGGGCGTCGTGCGCCTTTCGCTCGGCAGCGGCAGGGCCATTGTCCTCGCCCGCCCCTATGATCTCAGTGGAGTCTGATCTTGGCCCCTCCCATCCTGAAACTTGACGACATCTTCCTGAGCTTCGGCGGCGCGCCGCTGCTCGCCGGTGCCGGGCTGCAGGTGGAGCCCGGTGACAAGATCTGTCTTGTCGGCCGCAACGGCTCCGGCAAGTCGACACTCCTGAAGATCGCCGCCGGCCTCGTCGAGGCGCAGTCCGGAGAAGTCTTCCGCCATCCGTCGTCGACGGTGCGCTATCTCGAGCAGGCGCCGGACTTTGCCGATTACAAGACCGTCGCCGCCTATGCCGAAGCCGGTCTTGGACCGGGCGACGATCCCTATCGCGTCACCTATCTGCTGTCACATCTTGGCCTGACCGGCGAGGAAGACCCGAAAAATCTCTCGGGCGGCGAGGCGCGCCGCGCGGCTCTGGCCCGCGTTCTTGCGCCGGAGCCTGATATCCTGCTGCTCGACGAGCCGACCAACCATCTGGACCTGCCAACCATCGAGTGGCTGGAAGGCGAGCTGCAGAAGAGTCGCAGCGCCCTGGTGCTCATCTCCCACGACCGTCGCTTCCTGGAAAAGGTATCGACGGCGACCGTCTGGCTCGACCGCGGCACGTCGCGGCGGCTCGATCGCGGTTTTGCGTTTTTTGAAGCCTGGCGCGACCAGGTGCTGGAAGCTGAGGAGCTGGAACAGCATAAGCTCGGCAAGGCGATCGAGCGCGAGGAACATTGGCTGCGTTATGGCGTGACCGCGCGGCGCAAGCGCAATATGCGCCGCCTGGGCGAATTGCAGGACATGCGCGCGCGTCATCGCGGCCACAAGGGGCCGCAGGGAGCCGTGCAGGCGGCGGCCGCCGACGCGCAGGAGAGTGGCAAGCTGGTGATCGAGGCTGACAAGATCATCAAGACCTATGACGAGCGCCTCATCGTCGCGCCGTTTTCGATCCGGGTGCATCGCGGCGACTGCATCGGTCTCGTTGGTCCGAACGGCGCCGGCAAGACGACGCTGCTGAAGATGCTGACCGGCCAATTGGCGCCGGATAACGGCACAGTCAAGCTCGGCACAAATCTGGAGATCGCGACACTCGACCAGAAGCGGGAAGACCTTAATCCGGAGGATACGCTCGCCAATTATCTGACGGACGGCCGCGGTGAGAACTTGCTGGTCAACGGCGAGCAACGGCATGTCACAGGCTATATGAAGGAGTTCCTTTTCCAGCCGGAGCAGGCGCGCACGCCGATCAAGAATCTTTCCGGCGGCGAGCGCGCCCGGCTGATGCTGGCCCGCATCCTGTCGCGGCCGACCAATCTCCTGATCCTCGACGAACCGACCAACGATCTCGATATCGAGACGCTGGATCTGCTGCAGGAGATCGTTGCGGGCTTCAACGGCACCGTTATCCTCGTCAGCCACGATCGTGATTTCCTCGACCGCACCGTGACCTCGACCATAGCTCCCGCCAATCCCGAGGAGCCGGATGGTCGTTGGATCGAATATGCCGGCGGCTATTCCGACATGCTTGCCCAGCGCAAGGGCGCGATCGAGGAGCGCCGGCGAGCCGAAAAGACGGCCGAGAAACCGCGAGCCGCTGAAACCTCGGCAGCCGCCGCCGAGCCTTCGAAGGGCAGGGGCAAGCTCTCCTACAAGCAGAAATTCGCCCTAGAAAACCTGCCGAAGGAGATGGCGAAGGCCGAGGCTGAGATCGCCGCCCGCGAAAAGAAAATGGCCGATCCCAACCTCTTCGCCAAGGATCCGGCCAGCTTCAACCGCCTTGCCGCGGAAATGGAAAAGCTGCGCGACAGCCTGACAAAAATGGAAGAGGAATGGCTGCAACTCGAGATGCTGCGGGAAGAGCTGGAAGGGTGAGGACCGGTCAATACCGTGTCATCAACCTTTCATCGCTATCGGTATAATAAAGAAAACAAATAGTTGCGGCCGATGCGCCGTAGCAATTCTCTGTTGTCGAAATCGATAAACTGTTTATACATTATGTTAAAAGTGCCGGCCCTTGAGCCGGACAGCATGCGGATCATCAATCATCCGCGACGCATTGGGAAGTCCGAAGAGACCTAGCCGGGAGCCGCTATGGGCAAAGGCAGGTTCTTCGCAGAAGGCTGCAGGCAGACATGACGAACGCTTGACGCGGCAGTTTTGCCGTGGGTGATCTATTGTTTAGGGGGTCCTTCATGCCGATGACGCTGGCGCGTGTCGCTTTATTCAGCTGTGCAATTGCTGTTCTCACCGGGTCTCAGGCGCTGGCGCAGAGTGCACCGCCCGCAGCACCGGTGACGGTCGCCAAGCCCATCGTCCGGGACGTGATCGATAGCGATGAATTCATCGGGCGCTTCCAGGCGGTCGACGAGGTTTCCGTCCGCTCGCGTATCGGCGGCTATCTTCAGGAAGTGCATTTTCAGGACGGCACCATGGTCAAGCAGGGAGACCTGCTCTTCGTCATCGACCAGCGGCCCTACATCAATGCGCTGAATGAAGCCACAGCTTCCCTGGAAGTCGCGAAGTCGACGCTCACGAACGCCGATGCGCAATTTCAGCGGACACAGGCATTGGCGGGTACCGGCAGTCTGTCCGCCTCCAATCTCGACGATCGCCGTCGCGACCTGATCTCGGCGCAGGCAAATGTCCGCGGAGCGCAGGCGGCCGTCGATCGCGCCTCGCTCGACATGGAATATACCCGGATCACCGCACCGCTCAGCGGTCGTATCGACCGGCGCCTGATTTCGGTCGGCAACCTCGTCCAGGCCGATCAGACCGTATTGACGTCAATCGTGGCGCTCGATCCGATCGATTTCTATTTCGACGTCGATGAGCGGCGCCTGCTTTCCTATGCCGATGAGGCGCGCAAGAATGGCAGCGCCCTGCAGCAGGGTGGCGGTGGCCTCGACGTCACCGTGACGATCGCCGACCCGCGCCAGCAGCCGTTCAAGGGCAAGCTCGATTTCGCAGAGAACCGCGTCGACAACGAGAGCGGTACGATCCGCGTGCGCGCTCGTTTCCCCAATCCGAATTTCGTCCTGCAGCCCGGCCTGTTCGGGCGCATCCAGGTCGCGGGTTCCAACAGCTATAAGGCAATCCTCGTTCCCGATGAAGCCATCGGCGCCGATCAGGATCAGCGCGTCGTCTACGTCGTCGGTGCCGATGGTGGCATTACACCGAAGTCCGTGCGGCTTGGTCCGAAGCTTTACGGCTATCGCGTCATCCGCAGCGGCATGACCGGTGACGAGACCATCGTCGTCAACGGGCTGATGCGCATCCGGCCCGGCGTAAAGGTCGCTCCACAATTGATCCAGCTTCCGCAGGAGGCGTCGAACGAAGAGGCGCCGGCCCAGGCAGCGGTTCAGGGGTCGGACCAATGAGATTCTCCCATTTCTTCGTCGACCGTCCGATTTTCGCGTCGGTCCTTTCCATCGTGCTGCTGATCGTCGGCGGCATCGCCTATTTCCAGCTGCCAGTCGCGCAATATCCGGAGGTCGCGCCGCCGACCATCGTGGTGCGAACGTCCTATCCCGGCGCGGATTCGCAGACGATTGCCGATACGGTGGCGACGCCGATCGAGCAGGAAGTCAACGGCGTCGAGGACATGCTTTACATGTCCTCTTATTCCAGTGCCGACGGTTCGATGTCGCTGACCATCACCTTCAAGCTCGGCACCGATCTCGACAAGGCGCAGGTGCTGGTCCAGAACCGCGTCGCCATCGCCGAACCCCGCCTGCCGGACGATGTCCGCCGTATCGGCATCACCACGGTCAAAAGCTCGCCCGATCTGATGATGGTCGTGCATCTGCTTTCGCCCAGCAACCGCTATGATCAGCTCTATATTTCCAACTACGCCCGCACGCGTATCCGCGACCTTCTCGTCCGGCTCGACGGTGTCGGCGACGTGCAGCTCTTCGGCGAGCGGCAGTATTCGCTGCGCATCTGGCTCGACCCGGAAAAGCTCTCCGCCTACGGCATGACGGCCGGCGACATCGTCCAGGCGCTGCGAGATCAGAACGTGCAGGTATCGGGCGGCGCGATCGGCGGTCCGCCGATTTCGGGCACCAACGCCTTTCAGTATACAGTGACGACCCAGGGACGTTTTTCCGATCCGCGGCAATTCCGCTATGTGATCGTCAAGGCGACTGATAGCGGCCGGCTCGTGCAGTTGCAGGACGTGGCGCGCATAGAGCTCGGTGCCCAGGACTACGTCACCAACAGTTATCTGAATGGCGCCCCCGCCGTTGCGCTCGGCATCTTTGCGCGGCCTGGCACCAATGCGCTCGACGCCGCAGCCGCCATCCAGAAGACGATGAAGGATCTGGCGCAGGATTTCCCCCAGGGCCTCGAATATCGCATCGTCTATAATCCGACCGACTTCATCTCGGAATCGATCAACGAGGTGTACAAGACGATCTTCGAGGCCGCGATCCTCGTCGCCATCGTCGTACTGGTCTTCCTGCAATCCTGGCGAACGGCGATCATTCCGATCGTGGCAATTCCGGTATCGCTGATCGGCACCTTCGCCTTTCTGCTTGCGCTCGGTTTTTCGCTGAACATGCTGACGCTGTTCGGCCTGGTGCTGGCCATCGGCATCGTCGTCGACGATGCGATCGTCGTCGTCGAAAATGTCGAGCGCAATCTCGCACTCGGAATGACGCCGAGAGAGGCCGCGCATGTGACCATGAACGAGGTCGGCACTGCCGTGCTGGCAATCTCGCTGGTCCTGATTGCCGTCTTCCTGCCGACGGCTTTCATTCCGGGCATAACGGGGCAATTCTACCGGCAGTTCGCCGTCACTATTTCCGTTGCGACGGCGATCTCCTGCCTGAATTCGCTGACGCTGTCGCCGGCGCTTGCGTCGATCGTCCTGCGTCCGCACGACCATCAGAAATCGAACAACATCTTCTCACGCTTCGGCCGCGCTCTGGGTAACGGGTTCAACCAGGGTTTCGATCGGATGAGCAGGGGCTATTCCTGGATCATCCGCCATCTGGTCACCACCTGGGTCGCGCGCGGCTGTGCACTTCTCGTTTTCATCGGGCTGCTTGGTGCGACGTTGTACATGGGCAAGATCGTGCCGCAAGGCTTCATCCCGACCATGGACCAGGGCTATGCCATCGTCGTCGTGCAGTTGCCGGATGGCGCGTCGCTCGCGCGTACCAACGCGGTCATCCAGAAGGCGACTGATATCATCAGGAAAACGCCGGGTGTTGAAAACGCTGTCGCCTTCGCTGGTTTCAACGGCGCAACCTTCACGAATGCCTCGAATTCCGGCGTCATCTTCACGCCCTTCAAGCCGTTCGAGGAAAGGCTGAAGAGCGGAGATTCGGCCAGCAAGATCATCGGCCAGCTCTACGGCAGTCTGCAAGGCATCCAGGAAGCCTTCATCATTGCCATCCCGCCGCCTTCTATCCGCGGCGTCGGCAATTCCGGCGGCTTCAAGATGCAGATCATGGATCGGGAAAACCCCGATATGCGCCGCATTCTGCCGATTGCCTATCAGCTCATGGGTGTGGCCGCACAGAACAAGGGCGTCAGTGGCGTCTTCACCACTTTCTCGGCCAACAGCCCGCAATATTTTCTGGCGATCGATCGCGACAAGGCGCGGGCGCTGAACGTGCCGATCCCGAATATCTTCGAGACGTTGTCGATCAATCTCGGCACGTCCTATGTCAACGACTTCAACGCCTTTGGTCGCGTCTACCAGGTGCGGGCGCAGGCGGACCAGCAATACCGCATGGACCGCGACGATATTCTCGCGCTGAAGGTTCGCTCCGCCACCGGTGCGCTCGTACCGCTCGGTACGCTGGTCGACATTCGCGATACGACCGGGCCGACGCTCGTTCAACGCTACAACATGTATGTCTCGGTTCCTCTTCAGGGCAATCCGGGGCAGGGGGTTTCGACCGGCACCGCGCTCGATACGATGGAAGGACTAGCGAAGAATCTGCTGCCGCCGGGCACGACCTTCGAATGGACGGAGCTTGCTTATCAGGAACGGAATACCGGCAACACGGCGGTCTACATCTTCGCGCTGTCGGTTATCTTCGTCTTCCTGGCGCTTTCGGCCCAATATGAAAGCTGGATCCTGCCGCTTGCCATCATCTTGATCGTGCCGCTGGCGGTGCTGGCTGCTCTGATCGGCGTGCACTTGCGGGGCATGGACAACAATATCCTGACGCAGATCGGCCTCATCGTGCTGATCGGCCTCGCGGCGAAAAACGCGATCCTGATCGTGGAATTCGCCCGACAGGCGCAGTTGGAGGGCAAGAGCGCCGTCGAAGCGGCGATCGAGGCTAGCCATCTGCGTTTGCGGCCAATCCTGATGACCGCCTTCGCCTTCATCTTCGGCGTCGTGCCGCTGATGATCGCCACCGGCCCCGGTGCGGAAATGCGTCAGTCGCTCGGCACTGCGGTCTTTTCGGGCATGCTCGGCGTAACGCTGTTCGGCTTGTTCCTGACCCCGGTCTTCTACGTCGTGCTGCGCAGGCGGCGTCGGCAGCCGGAGGCCGTAGAGGACGTATCGGTGGAGCCCCTGAGGACGGCCACCAAGACAGATACGCATTAAAGCGGTTCAGCGTCTTACGGAAGCTCGAACCGCTTCAGTTCGCCTTTTCCATGAATTGCTCTAGGCTGTGGTGACGATTTAACTATTTGAGCCACATGGTAATGGCCGCGATGATGACGAAGCCTCTGAAGTTTGCGAGGAGCTTGTCGTAGCGCGTTG
>NZ_JARFYM010000005.1 GCF_030272705.1 Rhizobium mayense
TTACCGCATATTATATTATAAATAGCTAAAATTAAGGTTTGGTGGAAAAAACCTAATGGAATCAGTTAAAAACCGAACGAATTTTCCCAAGTACCCATTGCAACGCGAGAGATCACGAAATTTGAAAAAATAATTTTCCGACTTCGCCTTATTTGCTGCCGCATTTGTGCAATTTCAGAGATCATTAACCATAATTGCGGAGAAAATTGAACTAGCCAATATGGGTTAGTAGGAATTTTCGTGCGATTCTTTGGGGCTATTTTCGCTTTCGCTTAGCCCCGCCAGCGCCCCGAGGACCAGAGCTCGGCAAGCGACATGCGGTATTCCGGATAGCGGAATGGAAAGCCGAGGGAGCGCAGTTTTGCGTTCGAAACCCGCTTGTTCTCACCATAGAACGAACGCGCCATGGGCGTCAGTTCCGCCGTTTCGAAGGGCTGCTCCGGCGGCGGCTCGATCGCCATCAAACGGGCTGCCTCGACGATGACATCCTGCGGCGGAGCGGGCTCATTGTCGGTGACATTATATATACCGCCCAGCTGACGAACGGAGAGGAAGTTGGCGCAGGCACCGATGTCTTCGACGCGGATGCGGTTGAACACCTGGTTCGCCTTGATCAGCCGCCGCGCCGTGCCCTTTTCCAGATTGCAAAAGGCATTGCGGCCGGGGCCGTAGATGCCGGCAAGCCTGAGCACGGAAACCGGGATGCCTAGCCTGATGCCAACGCGATGCCAGCCGTCCTCCGCTTCGACCCGTTCGACAGAGCGGTCGGCGACCGGATGCAGCGGCGTATCCTCGTTGACCCATGCGCCCTTGTGGTCGCCATAGACGCCGACCGTGGAAAGATAGCAAATCCACTCGAGCTTCGGCATGAATGCGCGGATATTCAGATGCGCCAGCCGCAGCAGCGGGTCACCCGCCTTGCCGGGCGCGATCGACTGGATGAGATGGGTCGCGGATTTCATCGCTTCGCTCAGTGCCGGCTCGAGCGTCTCGCCGTCGAAGACGAAGGCCTCGATGCCTTCTTTGGCGAGGAGATCGGTCTTGTCGGCCGAACGGGTCGTGCCGGTGACCCGAATACCGGGGCCGGCGAAAGCCTTGGCGATGGCCGTTCCCGAATAGCCGCAGCCGAAAATCATCACATGCATCACGCAACTCCTGCCATGGTCCATTCGGCGCGGACATCCGCGTCCGGCTCGTCGCCTCTTTCTGCCGCAAAAGTGCGGAACTCGCCAGCCGTCATCAACCGCGCCAGCGCCCAGACCGCCATGCCGCGCACCGCAGGTGAGGGATCGCCCGCTAGCATACGGCATGCCTCAATCAACCCGCGTTCTTCGGAATTGCCGGCGGCGATCAGCACATTGCGAATGAAGCGACCGCGGCCGATGCGCTTCACGGGCGAGCCGCTGAAGAAGCTGCGAAAGGCGGCATCGTCGAGCGTCAGCAGAAAGCTGATCGATGGCTCCTTGAGGTCGTCGCGGGCGGCCAACTTCATCTCCGACGCGGCGCTGGCGAACTTGTTCCAGGGGCAGGCCGCGAGACAGTCGTCGCAGCCATAGATTCGATTGCCGATCAGCGGCCGGAGCTGCGGATCGATGGGTCCCTTATGCTCGATGGTGAGATAGGAGATGCAGCGGCGCGCGTCGAGCTGATATGGCGCCGGGAAGGCGGCCGTTGGGCAGGCGTCGAGACAGGCGCGGCAGGACCCGCAGCGGTCGATCTCCGCCTCATCTGGATCAAGATCGGCTGTGGTGAACATCGAGCCGAGAAACAGCCAGGAGCCATGCGTGCGGCTGACAAGATTGGTGTGCTTGCCTTGCCAGCCGAGCCCGGCGGCGGCAGCCAGCGGCTTTTCCATGACCGGTGCCGTGTCGACGAAGACCTTGACGTCTTCCTGCGACCTGGCGGCGAAGCGTGTGGCGATCTCTTTCAGCCGACCCTTGATGATGTCGTGGTAGTCGCGGTTGCGGGCATAGACGGAAATGGCCGCCTTATCGGGCTTCTGCAGAATGCCCCGTGGGTCTTCCTCGGGGCCGTAGTTGAGACCGAAGACGGCGATAGAGCGCACATCGCTCCATAGCATATGCGGATCGCCCCGGCGTTCGCGCGTCTCTTCCATCCACGCCATGGTGCCGTGGAAGCCTTGCTCGATGAATTGATTGAGCCTGATCCCTGCCTCGGGAATGGCGTTCGAGCGCGTGATGCGGCAGAGATCGAAACCCTGCCTTCGGGATTCCTCGCGAAGAAAGGCGGTCAGCGTCTGCCGTCGCTTGCTTTCTTTTTCCGTTGCACGGTCTTCGGGCATATCCAGCCCTCGTCAGAAATCCAGATCGGCGTAGTGCGATACAGGGGTGATGCCGCGTACGCGTTCCGCCAGCATCGGCCGGAAAGACGGGCGCGATTTCAGCCGTTGATACCACTCCTTGGCAACAGGCGATTCCATCCAGTCGATCTCGCCGAGATAATCGAGAACGGAAATTGAGGCCGCCGCCGCGAGATCCGCATAGCTCAGCCGGTCGCCAGCGAGCCATTGGCGAGAACCCGCGAGCCAGGAGAGATACTTCATGTGCTGGCGAATGTTGCCCCGAGCCATGCGCATCACCTTGGAATCAGGGGCGCCGCCACCCTGATCCGCCGTCATCTGCAATTTATACACCCGTTCGCGCACCAAGGGCCGCGTTACGTCCTGCTCCATCTTCTGCATGAACCATTCCGTCAGCCGGCGGATCTCGGCGCGCTGGAAGGGGTCTTCGGCCAGAAGCCGGCGGTCTCGCTTCAGGACGCCATGCGTCTCGTCGAGATATTCGGAAATGACGGTCGCGCCGCAGAGTGCCCGCATGCTGTCGTCGACATAGACGGGCAGGGTGCCGGCCGGATTGAGCGCCAAAAAGTCACGTCGCTTTTCCCATGTCTGTTCCTCGATCAGCTCCGTCTGATAACCGTATTCGGTCAGGATCAGACGGACGAACCGTGACGGAGATGACATGGAATGATGATACAGCGTCGGCATTGATACTCAGGCTTTTGCGGTTGTGCTTATGGAAGTCTCGGGCCGATCTTTTTGTGGCCCTAGTCATTTGTCATCGGTTGAAGCTATAGGAGTTTGGCCTAGCTAATACAAGCGAATCGGGCCAACCCGCCCTTTAACTAAGGACACAATATGGCTGAACAAATTGTTATCGCGTTGTTTTTGGGCCTCGTGGAAGGCCTGACGGAGTTCATTCCGGTATCCTCCACGGGTCATTTGATATTAATCGGACATTTCCTCGGTTTTCAATCAGCTGCCACTTTCGACGTTCTAATCCAGCTCGGCGCGATCCTCGCCATCTTGCTCGTCTATTTCAATCGTCTCGTTCAAATCGCCAAAGCGCTGCCGGTCAGCGTGAAAGCGCGGCATTTCGTGCTTGCCGTTCTCTTCGGCTTTCTGCCGGCCGCGGTCATCGGAGCGATCGCACATGATTTCATCAAGACGGTGCTGTTCGATTCGCCCATGATTATATGTATCTCGCTGATCCTCGGCGGCGTTGTCCTGCTCGTCATCGACAAGATCCCGTTCAAGCCCAGATATACTAGTGCCTACGAATTTACCTGGCCGATGGCGATCAAGATCGGTTTCTTCCAGTGTCTGGCAATGATCCCTGGCACTTCGCGTTCCGGCTCGACCATTGTCGGCGCTCTGCTGCTCGGCGCCGACAAGCGTTCGGCAGCCGAATTTTCCTTCTTCCTCGCCATGCCGACCATGGCCGGTGCCTTCGCGCTTGACTTGTGGAAAAGCCGTCATGACCTCAGCATGGACCAGGGCCTGCTGATCGTCATCGGCTTCGTCACCGCTTTCATATCGGCGCTGTTCGTGGTCCGGGCGCTGCTCGACTTCGTCTCGCGTCGTGGCTTCGCCCCCTTCGCTTGGTGGCGTATCGCCATCGGCGTTCTTGGCCTGATCGGGCTTTACACGATCGGCTGAGGCGGATGCTCTAAGTCGCAATTTCGGGAAAAACGAAGGCCGGTGAAAACCGGCCTTTTTCGTGCTCGATCAGTTCGAGGAAGAGGGCTCGATGGAGCCTGTCGTGCAGGGGTCGACGCCATAGGTCGGAGTGCATTCGCCCTTCACCGAAGCGATGCTGCCGCGGGCCACGAAAGAGCCAGCGAGTATCACCAGTGCCGCGCACGCAAACAAAAGCGCGATAGACTTACCCATCGAAGAATGCCTTTCCGCAGAAGTGAAGCGCGTCCCAAATCGGTCCTTTGCCGGACCGGGCGACGCGCGGCTGTGTTAGTCAGTGAAACGACTAATAGCAATAAATGTTCATGTTAAATTTGACGTTAATGCTACTATTTTCACAGTGCGTCTTTTCGGCAACGCTAAGCTGTGGACCAAGGTGGAAAGGCGCCCCTCGGAGGGCGGAAGAGTACGGCGGCCTGAAGACATGAAAACGCGCCGCCTGGGGGAAACAGACGGCGCTTCAATTTTCGAATAGGCGATGTGTCAGGCGGCCTTGCCGGAACCGGTGAACTGGCCTTGCGGGCGATAGCGCACCAGATAGGACGGCAGTACCGAGATGAGCAGGGTCGGCAGCACGCCTATGCCCTTCAACGTGCGGCCCTCCGCCTCGGCTTCCTTGGAAACGACATTGTCGCTCTTCAGCAGGCGAACCTGGTCAGGCGTGATCGGCGGGGTGACGAGCGGTATGGCCGAAGCGATGCCGCCGATGAAGGAAGCAAGGCCAAACGGCAACGAAACCAGCGACTTCTTCCGGTTGATGACGGAGAGCGTCGTTTCGAGGCATTCGCGGAAAGAAAGCACCTCCGGACCGCCGAGTTCATAGATCGCGCCGGCCTTGAGCTTGCCGTCGACGCCGCGGGCGACTGCCTCTGCGACATCCTCGACATAAACCGGCTGGAACTTCGTGTTGCCGCCGCCGATCAGCGGCAGGAAGGGCGCGGTGCGCGCCATATCGGCGAACTTGTTGAAGAAGCCGTCTTCCGGACCGAAAACGATCGACGGGCGCAGGATCACCGCATCCGGCTTGATCGATAGGATGGCGGCTTCGGCGCGGCCCTTGGTGCGGGCATAAGCCGAAGGCGAATTGGCGTTGGCGCCGATGGCCGAGATATGGGTCAGCGAAGCGCCGACCCCGCGGGCGGCTTCCGCGATGGCCTTGGCGCCGAATTCCTGCACGGCATCGAATGTGTTGCGGCCGCTTTCGGCGAGAATGCCGACGCAATTGACCACATGCTGTGCGCCTTCGACGGCGCGGTCGATCGAGTTGCGGTAGCGCAGGTTCGCCTGGACGATCGAAATCTGGCCGAGATTGCCCTGCGGCTGCAGAAAGCCGGCGAGATCGGGACGGCGCACGGCGACGCGGATGCGATAGCCGCGCTTGGCAAGCACGCGGACGACATGCCGTCCGATGAAGCCCGATCCCCCGAACACGGTGACGAGCGGCGGAAGGTTGGACAGGGTCATGGCAGGCTCCTCGAAAGGCTTAGATAGGGCTGATCTGGCTTCGTCTTAACCGATCCGGAGGCCGAGGTGAAGTGCCATCGCGCCGCATATTCCGGCTGCTTTTTAAGAGCCTTAGACGCCTTCGACGACCAGCATTTCGGCATCGGCCACTTCCTGACGGATTTTAGCAGCGATCTGGTATTCGGGCGAGTTGTAACAGTCGACAGCATGCCGCAGCGACGGGAATTCGATGACGACGTTGCGGCCGCGCGCCTGGCCTTCGAGCGGCGTGAAGGCGCCGCCGCGAGCGAGGAAAACCGCGCCGTATCTCTCGAACGCCGGCTTGGCGGCGGCAACGTAATCCTTGTAGCGCTCGGGGTCGCGCACATCCACGCGTGCGATCCAATATCCCTTTGCCATGTCCGGTCTCCCTTTTTCCTGCGATTTAGAGCGCGGCGTCCATCTCCGCGAGGATAGCACGGGCGGCTTCCTTCGGATCGGGCGCTTTGACGATGGGCCGCGCGACGACGAGATGGCTCGACCCAGCCTTGATGGCCTCGGTCGGCGTCATCACGCGCTTCTGGTCGCCCTTGTCGCTGCCGGCAGGACGAATGCCGGGGGTCACCAGCGCCATGTTCGGACCGATGATCTTGCGCACGGCGGCGGATTCTTCAGCTGAGCAGACGATGCCGCCCATGCCGGCAAGGAGCGCCTGTTCGGCGCGGCGAAGCACCAGCGTATGCGGGTCATATTCATATCCGGCGGCGACCAGGTCCTGCTCATCCATGGAGGTCAGCACGGTGACGCCGAGCAGGCAGAGATCGGAACCCTTGGCCGCGGCGACGGCTGCCTGCATCGCCTTCGGATAGGCATGCAGCGTCAGCATAGACATGCCCATCTTGACGATGTTTTCGACACCGGATGCCACCGTATTGTCGATGTCGAGCAGCTTCATGTCGAGAAAGATCTTCTTGCCGCTGGCGGCGAGATCACGGGCAAATTCCAGGCCGCCGGCAAAGGCGAGCTGATAGCCGATCTTGTAGTAGAGAATATCGTCGCCGAGCGCCGTGACGACCTTTTCGGCTTCCTGAAGGTTTGGAACATCCAGTCCGACGATCAAGCGGTCGCGTGCGGTCATCTCAAGCCCATCCCTGCCAATCTTCCATAGGCGTCCAGTCGCATGAGATGACGCGCTTCGCAAGATCGAAACAGAAAAGATTGCCGCCACCGGCGGGTTGATCGCCCTGCCGCGCGATCGGCTTTCCCTCGACGTGGCACTTCAGCAGTGTCCCGACGCCACCGTGGCCGACAAAGGCGATCGGCTTGCGCGGGTTGTGCCGCGAAAGAACGGCTTCCACATGGGAGACTATTCGCGCCTGCGCATCGATCGCGCGCTCCCAGCCTCTAAAGCTTTCGTGCGGATGGGCAAAGAACCAGTCCGCCGCCTTCTCGAATTCGGGCGGAGCCAGAAAGCCCGTGGCGCTGCGGTCGTTCTCATGCATGGCTTCGATGATCTCGAGCTTCGCGCCGCTAGCAGTCACCAGGATCCCGGCAGTTTCGATCGCCTTGCGCTCGCCGCTGGAGACGATCAGGCCAAGCGTGCTTGCCCATGGACGTGTCGCCGCTGTTTTCGCCCGCGCCGCGCCGATATCGGAAAGACCCCATTCCGGAACCGGCACCGAGGGATCGATGCGCACCTGCGGGTGAGTGATATAGAGAGCGAACATCGAAGGAGGATTCCATGCTGACTGGTTTCTGAGCAGGAATATGTCCAGCCGAAACACAGTGGCAAGGCAATTCTTCTTGGATAGCGTTAACCCCGGCGATAGATCCAGAGTTGAGCCGGCGGGATGTTGCGGACGATAAAGTCGAAGTGCTGGATATGGTAGCGGTCCGGCCGGGCGATGATCGGCGATACGGGCCCGTAGGATATCTGCACTACAGGCCGGCCGCGCGGCATGCGGTCCAGCAGACTTTCAAGCAGTGCGACGCGCGCCTTCATCGGGAAATTCAGCAGCGGAATGCCGGAGACGACGGAATCGAACGTCTGGCCGCGCAAGACTCCAAGCGTCTTGTCAAGATCGAAGGCGTCGCCATTGATGAAGTGCACGCCGGGATAGAGACGGAGGAGATGATTGTAGAAATCGGTGGAATATTCGATGGCGACGAGATTTTCCGGTTCGAGGCCACGCGCCAGGATCGCCTTGGTGATCGCGCCGGTTCCGGGGCCGAGCTCCAGCACCGGGAGGCCCGAATGGGTGTTGACGACGCTCGCCATCTTGCGGGCGGTGATCGAGGATGTCGGAACGATCGAACCGACCGTTTTCGGGCCTTGCATCATGCCTTTGAAGAAACGGATTTCTTCGTCGAATTTTTTGCCAAGCCGTTCCTTGAGACGCAGCGCCATGCTCTCCCCCACCAGATTCGTACAGTTGCGACTCACATATCTCTTATATCTTATCTTGCAATGCCGTGACGCAATAACAAGAGAAAATGTCGCAATCAACAAAGGCCAAAATAAAAGCGCCCTCTTTCGCTCATGAGAACGCATGAAGGGCGCTTCGGTTTCGCTAGAGACGGATTCAGATTTCAGGTCGAATCGACCTGAAATCTGAATCCGTCTCTAAATCAAAAAGTTAGAGCGGGATGTCGCCCGAAAACCGCGCACACTTTTCGGCATCCCGGCAGTGTCGCGGATCAGCGTCGGCGAGCCGGCATCGGCAAGCAGGAAGATCGCCGCATCGCCGGACAATTGCGCGGTGATGTCGAGCAGATATTTGGCATTGAAGCCGATCTCCATCGCATCCATGTCGTAGCCGACGGCAACTTCTTCCGTAGCGCTTCCGGAGTCCGGATTGTTGACCGTCAGCAGTAGCTGACCGTCCGACAGCGCCAGCTTCACGGCGCGACCGCGCTCGGATGAAATGGTCGAGACGCGGTCGACAGCCTGGGCGAAGGTCTGGCAATCGACCCGCATTTCCTTGTCATTGCCGGTCGGGATGACGCGCTGATAATCAGGGAAGGTACCGTCGATCAGCTTCGAGGTCATGACGATCGAGCCGATCGTCAGACGGATCTTTGCGTCGGACACTTCGACAGTCACGACGACATCGGGACTGTCGACCAGCTTCTGCAATTCGCCGACCGTTTTGCGCGGAATGATGATGCCCGGCATACCTTCCGAGCCCGAAGGAGCGTCGACATCGGCGCGGGCGAGACGGTGACCATCGGTGGCCACGGCCCTCAGCTTCAGCTCGCCCTTGCTTTCGATCGTGTGGAAGAAGATGCCATTCAGATAATAACGCGTCTCTTCGGTGGAAATCGCAAACTGCGTCCGGTCGATCAGCATCTTCAGGTCCGCGGCCTTCAGCTTGAAGGAATGGCTGAAGCTGCCGGCGGTCAAGTCCGGAAAATCGGATTCCGGCAAGCATTGCAGCGAGAATTTCGAGCGGCCCGAGGCAACCGTCATCGAGCTGCCGTCGGGGTTGGTGGCGAGAAGCACTTCCGAACCGTCCGGCAGCTTGCGCACGATGTCGTAGAGCAGATGCGCCGGCACGGTGGTGGCGCCGGCCTTCTCCACATTGGCGGGCGTCGCCTCAGTGATTTCAAGATCGAGGTCCGTCGCCTTCATATCGAGGCTCGTACCCTCGGCCTTGAGCAATACGTTGGACAGGATCGGGATCGTGTTGCGACGCTCGACCACGCGATGCACGTGGTTCAGCGATTTCAGGAGGTTCGACCGCTCAATTGTAATACGCATGATGCTACCGCTTTCGACCGTTACTGCCCGGGCGGCCACAGGCGCCCGAAGGATGCGTTTCGGACAAGGCCCGAGATTGGACGGGCAAAATGACAGAACTCAGCACGAGAATGCAAGAGGCATCGGGGTTTGCTGCGCGTCATTTCGGCATTTGCCCGACAATGCTCACAGGATTTGCGCCGCTCTTGCCGTCAGGCCATACCTCGCCCATAAAGACGATGATTCCGAGGCGAATTCAGGGTCGGTATGAGCGACGAACACACAAACAGCGGGGCGCGCAGCTTCCGCCTGCATAATACCACAGTTCCTGCGCGGCCGCTTGAGCCGGCGCTTTATCTCGTCGCCACGCCGATCGGCAATCTCGGTGATATCACGCTTAGGGCACTGGAGACGCTGGCCGGCGCCGATGTTCTTGCCTGCGAGGATACGCGCGTCACCCGCGTACTGCTCGACCGTTACGGCATCCAGAATAGGCCCTTCGCCTATCATGAGCACAATGCCGACGAGGCCGGGCCGCGGCTGCTGCAGGCGCTGGAAGCTGGTCGCTCGGTGGCATTGGTGTCCGATGCCGGCACGCCGCTGGTCTCCGATCCCGGCTATCGTCTGGCGCAGCAGGCGATTGACGCGGGTTACCGTGTGGTGCCGATCCCGGGGGCGTCCGCGCCGCTCGCCGCGCTGGTCGGCTCCGGCCTGCCCAACGATGCCTTTTTCTTCGCCGGCTTCCTACCCGCCAAGGACAAGGGCCGCCGCGACCGGCTTGCCGAGCTCGCCGCCGTTCCGGCGACCCTGATCTTCTTTGAATCACCGCATCGCATCGCCGCGACGCTCGCCGCCGCCGCCGATGTGCTCGGCGGCGAGCGCAAGGCGGCCGTCTGCCGCGAACTCACCAAAACCTTTGAGGAATTCCGTCGCGGCACGCTCACCGAGCTTGCCGTGTTCTATGGGGCCGTCGAGCATGTGAAAGGCGAGATCGTGCTGCTCGTCGGTCCGCCGGCGGAAAGCATAGCGGCAGAGGCGGATGTCGAGGCCATTCTCACCGAACTCGCGCGGACAATGCCGACTGCCAAGGCCGCTGGAGAGGCGGCACGCTTGACTGGCCTGCCGCGCAAGGATCTCTATCAGCGCCTGCTCGATATGAAAGAGCGCGATGGCTGAGACCGGCGAAAGATTGAAGCGGCGGAAGGCCTGGCGGCGCGGCCGTGTCTCGGAATATGCCGCGGCGCTTCTCCTGTTTTTCAAGGGCTACCGGGTCCTCGCCATCCGCCACCGCACCAAGCTCGGCGAAATCGACATCATCGCCCGCAAAGGCGATCTCGCCGTCTTCGTCGAGGTCAAAGCCAGGCGCGACGAGCAGGAGGCGATCGATGCCGTCTCCTTTTCCGCGCAAAAACGCATTCGCGCCGCCAGCGACCTCTGGCTGGCGCGGCAACCGGACTACGCACGCCTGTCCCAGCGCTACGATATCGTCGCCATCCTGCCCGGCCGCTGGCCTCGGCATTTTCCGGATGCCTTTTGAGGCTGAGTTCATGGGGGCGTCATAAAACGCGCCTATTGCCGGGATGACCGCGCTTACGCCGCCTCCAGGCATTGCGCTTTATCCCACCTCGACAGGGCTCACGATGATCCGCAGCACCGTTTCCGCCTTTTCCGTTCCCTCGCACGAGGAACGCAAAGGTTTCATTTCTTTGGAAAAGACTCCCGACATTCACGCCGCAACGCTGGCTTCCCTCGCATGCATGAACACGGTGCGCGCCGGTGGCGCGACCGGCGATGTGCGGCCGCTCGCTTTCCCTTTCGCTGTCGCTGCGTGGAACTTGGAGCGCTGCCTTTTCCCCATCGAATCCGCCGCCAAGCTGAAGGCGACCGGTGCGCCGCTGGTGCTGCTGTCTGAAATGGACGAGGGCATGGCCCGTACTCAGCAGAGCGATCCGACCGCCATCGTCGCAGGCGACCTCGGCATGACCTATGCCTACGGCGTCGAATTCCTCGAACTCAGCCTAGGCTCCGAGATCGAGCATTCCTTCTGCAAGCAGGATTTCAATGAGAAGGGTTTTCATGGCAACGCGCTGATGGCTTCGACCGCGCTGAAGGATGTCTTCCTGTTCCGCCTGCCGGGCGAGGCCGTCTGGTTCAAGGACAGTAATGAGCAGCCGCGCGTTGGCGAGCGCTGCGCCATAGGCGCCATCGTCGAAACCGAAGAGGGGTCTTTCGTCGCCGTTTCCGTGCATCTCGAAAGTGCCGCCAACGGCCTTTACCGCGAACGCCAGACAGCGGCGCTGATCGATGCCGTGGAGGCTTATGCGCCCGGTCTGCCGATCCTGATCGGCGGCGATCTCAACACCGGCAATCACAGCGGTGGCGATTTTGAGACGGATACGCTTTTCGCCATGGCGGCGGCCCGCGGCTTCGAGCGCCACGGCGGCCCGCTCGATCAGACGAGCACGCGCCCCAGCCTGATCACCCGCTTTCCCGAGCGCGCCATGAAGCTCGACTGGTTCCTGAGCCGCGGTCTGAAGATCAGCGAAAGCCATCTGATCTCTTCGCTCAACGAGGAAGGCAAGCTGCTTTCCGATCATGATATGGTCGTCTGCACCATCGAGGGTTTTGCATCCTGATTCTTGCAACCGTTAAAATGTGCCGCTTTTTCTGAACCCTGCCGTTACCCCTTTCATGCCATCAAGGTGCAAACACAGGTGGCATCGGGGATTTTTATGGTCTGGAAGTTGATGTTTGCGAGTGTGGCGGCCTTTGCCGCTCGTGCAATGCCGGTTGCGGTGGCGTTGCCGCCGGCAAGGAACTTCGTGGCGGGCGCTGCCAGCGAAATGGAATTGAAGCCGTCGCCGATCGAACCGTCCTGGATCATTGCCGGTGCGCCCACCGCCCGTTTGGCCGAACATTCGCGCGGGCTGGACGATGCTGCGCTGACGGCGGTGTGGGATTGTACGGCGGGCGAGTTCCGCTGGCATTTCGGCTGGGATGAAACCGTGATGATCCTCGAAGGCGAGGTGCATATTACCACGGAGGACGGCGTCGAACGCTTGCTCGGCGCCGGCGACGTCGCCTATTTTGCCGGCGGCACTTGGGCCACATGGCGCATCGATCGCTATGTGAGGAAGGTTGCCTTCTGCCGCAAACCCTTCCCGAAACCGCTGGCCATGGCCTATCGCCTGCGTGACTTCGTTAGACAGGGCGGCGCACAGGGCATCGCTGCCTGATCGCGCGGACCTGCGCCTTCGCGAAGCACTTGAATAGCCGTTGCGTTTGAAAGCCGGGCGACCTAAATCTGTCGGCGAATTCGAGCGAGGGCAGACTATGGCTGGTATCAAGAATGTTGCGGTCCAGATGGACCACGTGAAGAGCATCAATATCGCTGGCGACTCGACCTTCGCCATGAGCCTCGAGGCCCAGAGCCGCGGCTATAAGCTCTTTCACTACACACCCGAGCGTCTGAGCATGCTCGATGGCAAGATCCACGCTACGGTCGAGCCGATGATCCTGCGCGACGTCAAGGGCGATCACTTCGAGCTCGGCGAGCCGGAACGCGTGGATCTTTCGACCATGGATGTCGTGCTGCTGCGCCAGGACCCGCCTTTTGACATGGCCTACATCACCTCGACGCACCTGCTCGAGCGCATCCACCCCAAGACGCTGGTCGTCAACGATCCGGGCTGGGTGCGCAATTCGCCGGAAAAGATCTTCGTCACCGAATTCGCCGACCTGATGCCGAGGACGCTGATCACCCGCGATGCCGGTGAAATCCGCCG
Organism: Rhizobium mayense; assembly: GCF_030272705.1. Taxonomy (GTDB): domain Bacteria; phylum Pseudomonadota; class Alphaproteobacteria; order Rhizobiales; family Rhizobiaceae; genus Rhizobium; species Rhizobium mayense. The sequence continues at coordinate 12,965 of NZ_JARFYM010000005.1, forward strand.
CTTCCGCGAGGAGATGGGCGACATCATCCTGAAGCCGCTTTACGGCAATGGCGGCGCCGGCGTCTTCCATTCGACCCGCGACGACCGCAATCTGTCTTCGCTGCTCGAAATGTTTGGCCAGATGTTCCGTGAGCCTATCATCGCCCAGCAATATCTGCCCGACGTCCGCAAGGGCGACAAGCGCATCATTCTCGTGGACGGCGAAGCAGTCGGCGCGATCAACCGCGTGCCGGCCGAGCATGATAGCCGCTCCAACATGCATGTCGGCGGCCGCGCCGAGGCGACCGAACTGACGCCGCGCGAAAAGGAAATCTGCGAGCGCATCGGCCCGGCGCTGAAAGCGCGCGGCTTCCTGCTCGTGGGCATCGACGTCATCGGCGACTACATGACCGAGATCAATGTCACCTCGCCGACCGGCCTGCGCGAAGTCAAGCGCTTCGGCGGCGCCGATATCGCCAGCCTATTGTGGGATGCGATTGAATCCAAGCGAGCCTGAGGGGCGCCTGCCTTACAGGGGGCAAGCGCCGTCTCTCCTCTCGCCGCGAGGTGAGCTATATCGCGATGGCCAACCGGCGGCAGGTCAGGATCACCGCTGACTGGTTGGTAGAATCCTCGTTCGAGATGACGGCCGGTACGAAGCCGAAATGCGGTTTCACATCGACCGTCATCCCAACGTAAGACCGCTTGTCCATGACGCCCGCTCAGGCCGCCGATGGAGCTGACGGTGCCGCTGACGCTGACATAGCCCTTACTATCCTGGAAGCGGCCATCGGTCCGAAGATCAGTACGCCCTCATAGGGAAGCTCTTCGCGCAAACCTTTTTCCACCGCGGCGGTTTCCTTGGCGCTCAATTGATAGGGAACGCCTTTTCCAGATTATCCCCGCCATCGATCGACAGGCAGCCGGCCAGAACAGCGACCCGCAGAAGGGATAGCGATACCACAAGTCTCATATTTGCCCCCGATCGTAGAAATCGTCCCTTCGTTCTTTTATTGTTCTTGTTTCATTCCATAATTTCTGCCACTATGCAACCCATAGTCTGTTATGAAAAATTGATAGCGGTAAACGGGTTAAAAGAGGGCTGAGGATGGTAGCGCGCGTCAGCACGGTGGCGTTTCAGGGCATTGAGGGCGTTCCCGTCGAAGTTCAGGTGATGATCTCGCCCGGCAAGGTGCTGATGCATATTGTCGGTCTGCCGGACAAGGCGGTGGCCGAAAGCCGTGAACGGGTGCAGGCCGCCCTTCATGCCTCCGGCCTGTCGCTGCCGCCGAAGAAGGTGACGGTCAATCTAGCACCGGCGGACCTGCCCAAGGAGGGCAGCCATTTCGATCTTCCGATCGCGCTCGGGTTGATGGCGGCGCTGGGCGCCATTCCGGCGGATGCGCTTGCCGCCTATAGCGTCATCGGCGAACTCAATCTCGATGGCACGATTGCGCCCGTTGCCGGCGCGCTGCCGGCCGCGATCGCCGCCAATGCCATCGGCAAGGGCCTGATATGTCCCGCCGAAAGCGGCCCGGAGGCTGCATGGGCGGGCGCTGAAATCGATATTCTCGCGCCGCGCAGCTTGATCGCGCTCGCCAATCACTTCCGCGGCACCCAGGTTCTGTCGCGGCCCGAACCGGCGATCCGCGCCAATGCCGCCAACGTCCCCGACCTCGCCGATATCAAGGGCCAAGAGAGCGCCAAGCGGGCGCTGGAAGTAGCCGCGGCTGGTGGTCATAATCTGCTTTTTGTCGGTCCGCCCGGTTCCGGCAAGTCGATGCTGGCGTCCCGCCTGCCGTCCATTCTACCGCCACTGTCGACGGCGGAGCTATTGGAAGTGTCGATGATCCATTCCGTCGCGGGTCAGCTTTCGGGCGGGAAACTCTCCGACCGCCGGCCTTACCGCACGCCGCATCATTCCGCCACCATGGCGGCGCTGGTCGGCGGCGGCCTGCGCGCCCGCCCCGGCGAGGTATCGCTTGCCCATCACGGCGTTCTTTTTCTCGATGAATTGCCCGAGTTTTCGCCGCAGGCGCTGGACGCGCTGCGCCAGCCGCTGGAATCGGGCGAATGCGTTATCGCCAGGGCCAATCATCGCGTTTCCTATCCGGCCAGCATCCAGCTCGTCGCTGCCATGAATCCCTGCCGTTGCGGCATGGCCGGCGAGCCGGGTCACACTTGCGCCCGCGGTCCGCGTTGCATGACGGATTATCAAGGCCGCATTTCCGGGCCGCTGCTGGACCGCATCGATATCCGTCTCGACGTGCCCGCCGTTTCCGCTGCTGATCTCATCCGCCCGACGACAGCCGAAAAGAGCGCCGATGTCGCCCTTCGCGTCGCTCGAGCCCGCGAGCGGCAGCGCGAACGTTTCGAGGCTGCCGGGATGAAGGGAATTGCCACCAATGCCCGCTGCTCGACATCGATGATCGAAACTATCGCGGAGCCTGACGCCGCCGGCCTGCAATTGCTACGCGACGCGGCGGAGAAGATGAAGTTTTCCGCCCGCGGCTATCATCGCGTCTTGAAAGTGGCCCGAACGCTCGCCGATCTCGACGACAAGCAAACGGTCGGGCGCATCCATCTCGCGGAAGCCATTTCCTACCGCATTGCAGGGGAACGGCTGACCGCTGCCGCGTGAGCGCAAGCGGCTGAAAATGACAAAGGGCGCTGTCGCGCCCTTTGAATCCCTGGCGTTCGAAGCAGGCCGTATTAGCCGCCAAGCCCTTCGAACAGCGCCGTCGAGAGATAGCGCTCGGCGAAGGAGGGGATGATGATGACGATATTCTTGCCTTCGTTTTCCGGACGCTGGCCGATCTTGATGGCAGCCGCGATGGCCGCACCGGAGGAGATGCCGACCGGCACGCCTTCGAGCCTGGCCACGAGACGTGCATGCTGGAAAGCTTCGTCATTGGTGATGGTGACGACCTCGTCATAGATGTGCGTGTCGAGAATTTTCGGGGCGAAACCGGCACCGATGCCCTGGATCTTATGCGGGCCGGGATTGCCGCCGGACAGGATCGCCGAGTCGGCCGGCTCGACGGCAACAACCTTGATATTCGAATTGCGCGCTTTCAGCACCTGGCCGACACCGGTGATCGTACCGCCGGTACCGATGCCGGACACTAGGATATCGACCGTCCCGTCCGTATCGTTCCAGATTTCCTCGGCTGTCGTCTTGCGATGGATTTCCGGGTTGGCCGGGTTTTCGAACTGCTGCGGGATGATGGCGTCGGGCAGCGACGAGGCCAGTTCCTCGGCCTTGGCGATCGCGCCCTTCATGCCCTTCGGACCCTCGGTCAGCACCAGCTCAGCGCCGAGCAGGAGCAGCATTTTGCGGCGCTCGATCGACATGGTTTCCGGCATGGTCAGGATCAGCCTGTAACCCTTGGCGGCGGCGGCGAAGGCGAGCGCGATGCCAGTATTGCCGGACGTCGGCTCGATCAGGACGCTCTTGCCGGGAGTGATTTTGCCCTGGGCTTCCAGGCTCTCGATCATCGCGACGCCGATACGGTCCTTGACGGAGGCGATCGGGTTGAAGAACTCGAGCTTCGCCAACAGATTGGCCTTGACGCCCTTTTCCTTGGCCAGCTTGTCGAGACGCACGATCGGCGTATCACCGATGGTGTCGGTGATCGAGGCATAGACGCGGCCGCGACCTGGTTTGCGGGTGTCGGACATGGGTAGCTCTCCTTCATTGGAATTGTAGAGGCACAATAGGATCAAACGTCAGCGGAAACCAGAATGCGATCACTCTGCCGATCCCATACCGCGGGAAAAGAATCTTCTGCGAGACTTCCCCGGGAAAGGTTTTTTCAGGCGCGGGTGGCGATGAAGGCGGCTGTTCCCGCGAGAATGCTGGCGGCGACCCGGTTCAGAATCTGTAGCGCTTTCGGTCGCTTGAGGAAGGTCCGGGCGCGGGAAGCAAGCAGCATATAGGGGACCAGCACCACCAGGAGCACCACGAACGTCGTCGCGAGCAACATGGCATATTCGCGAAGCCCAATACCGCGGATATCGATCAGCGTCGGAACCAGCGCCACATAGAACAGCATGGTTTTCGGGTTGCCGAGCGTTACCAGCAGCCCGGACAGGAAGGACATACCGACGCTGGCCGATTTTTTCGCCGCGACATTCGTGGAGAGCAGCCCGGCGGTCCAGAGTTTCCAGGCGATATAGACGAGATAGAGCGCACCGGCGATCTTGATGACGATGAAGACCTCGGTGAAGGTCTGTGCCACGAAGGCGAGGCCGAGAATGACCGCGGTCAGGTAGGTCATGTCACCGAGCACGAGGCCAAGGCCCATGAAAAAGGTGACACGGAAGCCGGAACCAAGCGCGCGGGCAACGATTGCGGTGATGCCCGGACCGGGAATTGCCGCCGCGATGAAGAGCGCGCCGCTATAGGCGAGCAGGGCTGCAAGCGTCATGGTGCGTTCCTCCAAGTATAGGCGGATGCTCTATCGCACCACTCTTGCGTTTTCAAGCGATTGCGCAAACGACGCGAACATACTACCAAAGGCTTAACAGGCCGTCGAAACTGTGTTGCATAAGGCTCCCATGTCGTCCGCATTGCTCCTGATCGACCTTCAGAATGCCATTTTGACCGGTCTCGGCACGCCAGAGCGCCAGCCGGCGATCGCCGCCGCCCTCGAGGCGGTCGTGGCCAGACTTGCGGAATTGAAGCGAAAGGCTCGCGCCGCCGGAATTCCTTCCTTTATCGTCCAGCATGACGGCCAGGGGACGCATCGTCTGGCGAAACGCGGCGAGGGCTGGCAGTTGCGTCGCGAGATCGCGCCGGAGGCCGGCGATGTCGTGGTCCACAAGACCAGCTGCGATTCCTTCTTCGAGACCGATCTCGAGGCGCGCCTGCGTGCACGCGATATCACGCATCTCATTATCGGCGGCTGCATGACGCAATTCTGCGTCGACACCACCGCGCGGCGCGCCGTTTCGCTCGGCTTCGATGTGACCTTGCTCTCGGATGGTCATACCACCGCCGATATGGGCAAGCTGACATTCGACGCGATCATCGCTCATCACAATATGCTGCTCGACGGCTTCGATGCCGGCCCGCATGACATCAAGCTTGCCTCGACACTCCAAATCTCCTTCTGACTTCATTCCCCGCCGGAGACTCCATGCCGCACTTCACCAGTGTGATCACCTTTGCCCTGATCTGTCTCGGCATGGTGCTGACGCCCGGGCCGAACATGATTTATCTGGTGTCGCGATCGATCTCGCAGGGGCCGGCGGCCGGGCTGATTTCGCTCGGCGGCGTGGTGCTGGGCTTCGTCTTCTACATGTTTTCGGCCGCGCTCGGCATCACGGCCTTCCTGTTCGCCGTGCCCTTTGCCTATGATGCACTGCGACTTGCCGGTGCAGTCTATCTCGCCTGGCTTGCCTGGAATGCTTTAAGGCCAGGCGGCCGTTCGGCCTTCCAGGTTCGCGATCTCCCGAAGGACAGGCCGCGCAAGCTCTTCGTCATGGGCCTGGTGACCAGCCTGCTGAATCCGAAGGTCGCGGTGCTATATCTCTCGTTGCTGCCGCAGTTCATCGATCCCACGGCCGGCGGCGTCTTTGCCCAGTCCGTCATCTTCGGCTTTACTCACATCGCCGTCAGCCTGACCTTCAACGCGATCTTTGCATTGACGGCTGGCTCCGTCGCGCTGTTCTTCTCAAGCCGCCCGTCCTTCATGCTGGTGCAGCGTTGGCTGATGGGTACGGTACTGGCGGGGCTTGCGATGCGCATGGCCTTTGAGGCGCAGCGCTAAATTAGAAAACAGGCCGCATGAAGCTGCGCTCATAGCTGACAATGCAACGCGTCTCCTCCGCATAGGCAAAGGCGGCGCGGCATTCGGCATCCTCGGCCATCGCCTGCCGATAGCCCTCGTAAGCGGCGAGGCTCGGGAAGCTGAAGAGCGCCAGCGCAATGTTGTTGGCGCCTTCATGCGGCAGGAAATAGCCGTGATGCGTGCCGCCGAGCCGGTTGACGAGCGGAATCCAGAGCTTTGCGTAATGTTCGAATTCCGCGAGTTTGTAGGGATCGATCGTATAACGAAGATAGCAGGTGATCATTCGGCGGCTTCCTTTGAAAGATTACCGCTTTTATGGCGCGGCAAAGTGATCGTCCAGCCGAGGTTCATGCCTGCCGCCGCGGCCAAAATGATCACCGCGCCGATGATCTGCGCGATGCCGAGCACATGGCCGAAGGCGAAGCGATCGACGACGATGGCGGCGATCGGATAAATGAACGACAGCGTCCCGATCAGATGGGTCGGCAGCTTCTGGATCGCGCCATAGAGCAGCACATACATCAAGCCGGTGTGGACAATACCCATCGTCGCCAGAATAGACCATCCGCCCGCATCCCGCGGCGAGGTCGAGAAATCGGTAAGGGGCGCAAGCATCAGAATGCCGGTCGAGACCTGGATCAACGCAATCAAATGCGGCGGCGTGCCCTTCAGCCATTTGGCGGCGAGGGCGGCAATGGCATAAAAGAAGGCGGCGCCGAGCGAGAGCAGGATGCCCACAGCATAGCTGCCGCCGCTGCCAGCCTCCGCCGGCTTGCCCTCGACGATGACGGCCATGCCGGCAAAGGCGAAGCCCAGCCAGAAAAGCTTGCTGAGCGTGATCTTTTCGCCGAGAAATAGCGCGCCGAGCCCAAGCAGCATGAAGGGTTGCGTATTGTAGACTGTCGTCGCGATCGAGATGGAGGCATGCGAATAGGCGGCGAAAAGCAGCAGCCAATTGAGGACGATGGCAACGCCGCCAGCGACGGCGATCACAAAGGTCCTGAGGTTGAGAATACCCGGGCGCAACAGGCCCATGGCCCCGCAGATGATAAGGAGCGTAAGCGCACCAAACACGCAACGCCAGAAGACGACGCCGATGACCGGCTGTCCCGACATCAGGACGAACCAGCCGATCGTCCCCGAAATCAGCATTGCCGCTGTCATTTCCGCTGTGCCGCGCTTGATCTCGTTCATTGCCAGTGCCCCCCTTTTTCGAGAGCCTGATAATATTGCGGCGAGCGGGCAGATGATATAGTCTGGGTAAGGAATTATGGTCGTGTTGCCTAATTAAACGAGGCGAAAGTATGAGTGCACCTAATGCAACTATGGAACTCGACACGATCGACCAGCGCATGCTGGAGGCCTTGGCGCGCAATGCGCGGATTTCGCTGAAGGAATTGGCCGAAGTGGCCGGCCTGTCCTCGCCGAGCGCGGCCGAGCGGCTGCGCCGGCTTGAGGAGCGTGGTGTCATCGCGGCCTTCACCGTGGATATCGCGCCGGAGGCGATCGGTTATTCCCTGCAGGCTATCGTCCGCGTCCGGCCGCTGCCCGGCCAATTGCACGTGGTCGAGCGCATCATCCAGGAGACACCGGAATTCATCGAATGCGACAAGGTCACCGGAGACGACTGTTTCATCGGCCGCCTTGTGGTCCGCTCGATGGGCGAACTCGACGGCATCCTGGATAAGATCGCCGAGCGCGCCGAAACGAATACATCGATGATCAAGGCGACCCCGGTCAAGAGGCGACTGCCGCCCCTTTCTCGTTAAAATTCCGCCATCGGTGATAACATGATCGGACCATCGATATTGTCGGCAGCGTCGCCGCGCATCATCAGCGACGTGTAGCCTTGGTAAGGCGCCGGAGTGCCGTCCCAATCGAGCCGATCCGGCGGGAAGCAAACCTCGATCCGTTCGGTGCGAAGGTCGAGAGCGGACGAGATGGTAGCTAAAGGCGGAATGGCCGGACCGGCCACATCGAGAAGCCGAAGAGTATGGCCATGGAACTTCCAGGCAACAATGGTCGCATCGGTAACCAGAGTCAGGCGGATGTCGCGATCGAAGCAAGCATTGAGATGAAACATCTCCATTTGCCCGACAACGGCGAAGCGTCGGGATACGGGAGCGCGATTTTGCAGCAGCGTCTTCATCAGGCGAAGATCGTCGCGATCCTGTAGGGACAGACCCCTTGCGGGCGGGGGCGGTTCAGCTGTTTCCGGCGGCGGCCCAGCGAAGACGTGTTGCGGGAAAGTCCGGAAGCCATAGCGCTCGTAAAGAGCGGGTTTGTCCGTCAGCAGAATGTCGAGCTCGAAACCCTCGGCCTTGGTCCGTGCGAAGGCGCGCTGCATAAGGTCGCGATAAAGTCCTCGCCCACGCCAATCAGGCCGCACGGCGCCCGACTGATAGCCCGCTGCTTTGAAAAACCGGCCGTTGATGACCAGCGGCATGGAAAAGGCGCTGAAATTTGCGACGCACCGGCCTGTCTCATCGAAATAGCCAAACGGCATGCTGCTAGGGTCGGGGCCGCCGAATTGATCCTGCAGGCTGATGTCGATGGAAAACGTGTCCTGAAGCAGGTCCACAAGCGCTGACCAGGCCGGAGGATCGTTAAAATAGTCCTGGCGCAGGATCAGGCCTTCGCTACCCGGCGTGCCCGTCATCACACCCCGGTCGAGCCGAAGCCGCCGGCGCCGCGCGTCGTTTCGCTGACGATAGCGATTTCCATGACACGCGCCTGCGTTACCGGCGCAATCACCATCTGCGCGATACGCATGCCGCGCGTGATGTCGAACGGCTCTTCACCAAGATTGACCAGCAGCACCTTCACTTCGCCGCGGTAGTCGCTGTCGATCGTGCCAGGGGTGTTGAGGCAGGTTATGCCGTGCTTGAAGGCGAGGCCGGAGCGGGGGCGGATCTGGGCTTCGAAACCCTCCGGGATCTCGATGATGAAACCGGTCGGTACCAGCGCTCGCTTGCCGGGCGCGATCGTCAGCGTCGCGCCCGCCTCGACGGCTGCACGCAGGTCCATGCCGGCCGCACCCTTGGTCTCGTAGGCGGGCAGATCGAGGCCTTGGCCGTGCGCCAGGCGGATGAGGTTCAGCGTCGGGCGCGTATCGGGGTGAATGGTCATGCGGCATTAGTTTGTGCTGGAATCGCCGAGGTCAATTGCAATTGCGCCTTTGAGTCGCTAGATACAGCCGCAATTCACAGGATTTCACAAGCATGGCCGAAAGTCTCGCCGAGGCGGTATCCCGCCGCCGCACATTCGCTATTATCGCCCACCCGGACGCGGGCAAGACGACGCTCACCGAAAAGCTGCTGCTGTTCGGCGGCGCCATTCAGCTTGCCGGCGAGGTCAAGGCGAAGAAGGATCGCATGCAGACGCGTTCCGACTGGATGAAGATCGAGCGCGAGCGCGGCATCTCGGTCGTGACCTCGGTCATGACCTTCGAATATGACGGCAACGTCTTCAACATCCTCGATACGCCCGGTCACGAAGACTTCGCCGACGACACCTATCGCACGCTGACGGCGGTCGATGCCGCCGTCATGGTTATCGACGCCGCCAAGGGTATCGAGCCGCGGACGCTGAAGCTGTTCGAAGTCTGCCGCATGCGCGACATCCCGATCATCACCTTCATCAACAAGATGGATCGCGAAAGCCGCGACCCCTTCGAGATTCTCGATGAGGTGGAAGAGAAGCTGGCGCTGGATACGGCTCCGGTCACCTGGCCGGTCGGCCGCTCCAAGACCTTCTGCGGCTCCTATCACCTCGCCGACAATACGGTGCGCGGCTCCGATACCGAAGTCGAGGCGACGCGCGTCAACGGCCCGCAGGCCGTCGCCGACCGTCTGCCGGAAAACGAGCGGCAAGCCTTCGTCGACGAGACGGAGCTCGCCATCGAGGCTTGCCGTCCCTTCGACCGGGAATCGTTCCTGGAAGGCCATATGACGCCGGTATTCTTCGGCTCGGCCCTTCGTAATTTCGGTGTCCGCGATCTCATCGACGCGCTCGGCGATTTCGCGCCGCCGCCGCGCGATCAGGTCGCCGATATCAGGACGGTGCAGGCGACCGACGACAAGATGACGGCCTTCGTCTTCAAGATCCAGGCCAACATGGACCCGAACCACCGCGACCGCATCGCCTTTGCGCGCATCTGCTCCGGCAAGCTGGAACGCGGCATGAAAGCCCGGCTGTCACGCACCGGCAAGCAGCTTGGCTTGACCGCGCCGCAATTCTTTTTCGCCTCGCAGCGCCAGCTTGCCGATACCGCCTACGCCGGCGACGTCGTCGGCATTCCGAACCATGGAACGCTGCGCATCGGCGATACGCTGACGGAAGGCGAATCTCTGGTTTTCCAGGGCGTGCCGAACTTCTCGCCGGAAATCCTGCGCCGCGTTCGTCTCGAAGACGCGATGAAAGCAAAGAAGCTGAAGGAGGCGCTGCAGCAGATGGCGGAGGAGGGCGTCGTGCAGCTGTTCTCGCCGGAAGACGGCTCACCGGCCATCGTCGGAGTCGTCGGCGCGCTTCAGCTCGACGTGCTGAAGGAGCGGCTGATGGCCGAATATGGTCTGCCGGTTTCCTTCGAAATGTCGCGCTTCTCCGTCTGCCGCTGGATCTCCGCCGATCAGGTTATTGACCTTGACAAGTTCGTTACCGCGCGCCGCGGCGATATCGCCCGCGACCTCGACGGCGATCCGGTCTTCCTCGCCCAGGATGGTTTTTCGCTGCGCTACGAGGCCGAACGTTACCCGGCTATCAAAATGGTTGCCATCAAGGAATATCACGCCGTCAAGGCGGCGTGATATTCCGGCACGAACCTGACCGCGAAAATAGCTCTTTAGGGCGCATTCAGACTTTTTTGTTAGTCAAAGATAACGTAAGTCTGTTGCATAACCCGGAGAGTCGATGATGGACGTCGTGACGCTGGAGGACGTCAATCGTCAAATCGGCAATGGATTTCGCCGGTTGCGCTTTACGCCCGCCATAGAGGCGGCCTTCCTTCGCGACTATGCCGCAAACCGGGTCAAGCTCGCCGCCATTTGGGCCCTGATCGGCACGCTGATCTACGATATGGTGTATTTCGGCGACGCCACCATGATGTCGGATGTGTTCTCCGAACTTGTTGCCGTGCGGTTTGGAATCTTCACGCCATTTGCCCTGTTCAGTGTGCTGGCGTTGAGGCGCTGGCCGACTGCGCGAAATTACGATCTGCTGGCCATTGCCGTTGCGGTGCTCGGTGTTCTCCTACCGATGTCGGTCGCGGTCTATAGTCTTAGCCCTTACCTGTTCGTCTACCAGAACGGCAATGTCGCAGCGTTTTTGTTCTTCGTAATTGCGCTACGACCGCGTTTTCCGACCATTGTGGCCGGCCTTGTGCTGATGTGCGCCGTGCAATTCACCACGACGAAGTTGAATGGCTCGTTTGACGACGTCGTCTACACCGGGATCATCACCTTCTACGTTACCCTCGCCATCTTTCTGGCGATGAGCGCCTATTTCATGGAGCGCACGGACCGGCTGAATTTCCTGCACCAACTGCGTGGCGGATTGCTGCATGCGCAGCTGGAACGCAAATCAGAGCGCGACGAGCTCACCGGTCTTCTCAATCGCCATTCGTTGGCGCGGATCCGCGATTCCATCTGGCGCGAGAAAAGTACGACCGCTGCGGTCACGGTGATCATGCTCGATATCGATCGATTCAAGCTCTTCAACGATGTTCACGGCCATATCGAAGGCGACGACTGCATCCGCGCCGTCTCCCAATGCATTTTGCGCGAAGTTGTCGGCGTGGGCGAAACGTTCCGCTTCGGTGGCGAGGAAATCCTCGTGTTGATGGCCAATATCGATCGCGACGAGGCCCATGCGATAGCGGAAAGGACGAGAGCGGCGATAGAATCCCTCGGTATCCAGCACCGCGGGCTCGGCGGTGGACATGTTGTCACAGCCAGCCTCGGCTTGGCCTACGGCAAGCTGTCGGAATGGTCGCTGGAAGATCTGCTTAGAGGTGCGGACGCAGCACTCTACGAGGCGAAGCGGAACGGCCGGAACACCGTTTCGATGTTCGATGGCAGCGGTAGCGCGCCGTTCCAGGAAGACCAGAGGGACGGCGGAGCCAGCGTCTCCGTGTTTGCGGCCAGGCACAGGACTCAGTGACGAAAGCCGGAAATCGCGCATCCGTGATATTCCATAGAATATAGCGCTATGTCATAGTCCGGCATCCTTCATTACGGCTGGCGGTTTGTCATGGCGAAATTTTTGGCGGCCTTAGCGTTCATTTTCCTGGGCGTCCTGCCGGCGACCGTCGAGGCACGGCTGATCACGGACGCGGCCGGGCGCAAGGTCGAGATCCCAGATACGATCAACCGCATTCTCGTCGCAGGCCCACCCGCCGCTGCTCTCGTTTATGTATTGGCGCCGGATAAGCTTGCCGGCTGGGTAAGCGCGCCGAGCGATGCGGCTAAAGCCTATCTTGCGCCTTCGGTCCGCAACCTGCCGACCATAGGCCGGCTGACCGTCAAGGGCGGAACCATCAGTATGCAAGCGGTGACGGCTGCGAATCCAGATATCATTCTCGATGTCGGCACGGTCGATCCCACCTATAGCGCGCTGGCCGACAAGGTGCAGGGCGAGACCCACATACCCTATGTGCTATTCGACGGTAGTTTTGCGCGCACCGGCGATACACTGCGCGAAGTCGGCGATATCCTCGGGGTAACGGGTCGGGCCAAGACGCTGGCCGATTATGCCGACGCCGCGATCAAGGACCTCAACGACAAACTGGCGACCTTGACCGATGCTCAGCGGCCGCGGGTCTATTATGGCCGCGGCGCAAACGGTTTGGAGACAGGGCTGGCGGGTTCGATCAATCTTGAAATCCTCAATGCAGCCGGCGCCGTCAATGTAGCGGCCGCCGCCGGCAAGGGCGGGCTGACGCAGGTGACGCCACAGCAGATCGTGGACTGGAATCCGGATATGATTCTCGCCGAGGACGGCAAATTCGCCGCCGCCGTCAAAAGCGATCCGCAATGGGCCGGTGTCAAGGCAGTCAAGGACGGCAAGCTGTTCGTGCCGCCGTCGCTGCCCTTCGGCTGGTTCGATTCACCACCTGGCGTCAACAGGCTGATCGGCATCCGTTGGCTGGAGACATTGCTCTATCCGCAGCTCTTCAAGAATGATCTCTCCGCCGATGTCAGAGGATTTTATAAGCTGTTCTATCAGGTGGATTTGACGGATGATCAGGTGGCGGCGCTTCTGAAAAGCGCTGAATGATCGCCTGGCGCATTTGCTCGAAAGGGAAAAATCATGGTCCGCGAAAACGAGATTCGAGAAAATGAAGTGGCGATCGAACCGCCGGCTCCCGCTGATGCCGGTCTTGTCTTCGTCGGCCGCATCTCGACGCCATGGACCTCGCGGATGGAGACGCCGCGCCAGGGACGGCACGACGGGCCGCTTTGCCGCATCGAGATTTTCGAACCCTGGGTGCCAGCGCTCAAGGGCGTAGAGACCTTTGAGCGGCTGGAGATCCTCTATTGGCTGGACCGCTCGCGCCGTGATCTCGTTTTGCAAAGCCCGGCCAGTAACGGCAAGGTGCACGGCACATTTTCGTTGCGCTCGCCGGTGCGCCCAAACCCGATCGGCACGTCCATCGTCAAGCTGGAGGCGGTCGAAGGCGCCGTCCTGCTCGTACGCGGGCTCGATTGCCTCGACGGCACGCCGCTGCTCGACCTCAAGCCCGATCGCAGCCTTTTCAAACCGATCGCGCCGCCGCAGCCCGGCGATTTCCAGACCGGCGACGGCGAGACGGCGCATTATTGTCAGAAGGCGTGAAGCATGATCCCGAAAATTGCGAAGTGGTTTTCGGACGAGATCATGCTCACTTTGGGTGTCAGTCGACAGCAACCATGACATCAGATGCCTTGATGACGGCATAGGCGTCAGCGCCGACCGTCAGACCCAGTTCGTCGACCGCCTCATTGGTGATTGACGAAGTGACGATCGAGCCGTTGCCGATATCGATGCGGACATGCGCGGTCGTAGCACCCTTGGTGATCTCGACAACTTTGCCCTTGAGACGGTTGCGTGCGCTGATTTTCATGGACGTTTCTCCGATATGTCGGCGCGACTATATCGCGGTCGGAAAATCTCGCCACAAAAACCTCATTCTCCGCGTGGAAAACGCTGGTTCTCCTCCAACACGTTCAGGTCCATGTGGTTGCGCATATAGCGCTCGGACGCCTTCTGCAGCGGCTGGTAATCCCAGGGATAATAGGCGCCGTTGCGCAGCGCCGCATAGACCACCCATCGCCGCGCCTGGCTTTCGCGCACGGCGGCGTCGAAGGAGGCGAGATTCCAGCGCTCGCTCGCCTTCGCGGTCAGCCGCGCCAGGATTTCGGCGTAGGCAGGATCGTCGGCAAGATTGGTCAGCTCTTTAGGGTCGGCATCGAGATCGAAGAGCAGGGGCCCATCCTTCTCGCAGAGCATCACTTTGTAGCGACCGTCGCGCAGGCCGACGAGCGGCGCTTCGGACCCTTCCGCGGCATATTCCATCGGTACTGGACTGCGGCTCCCGGTGCCTTGGGCGAGGGGAGCTAGGTCCTCGCCATCGGTCCATTGCTTCAGTGAGGCGATATCGAGCCCGGCAAGGCCGGCAAGCGTCGGCGTCACGTCCAGCGTCGACACTGGCTGATCGATGCGCTGGGCTCTCCACCCGGGGGCGGCGATCATCAGCGGCACACGGGCCGAGCCTTCGAAGAAATTCATCTTGAACCACAGGCCACGTTCGCCGAGCATATCGCCATGGTCGGAGACGAAGAGCACGATCGTGTTGTCGGCCATCCGGCCGCGCTCCAGCGCATCGAGAATTTCGCCGATCTTTTCATCGACATAGGAAATATTGGCGAAATATCCGCGCCGCGCCCGGCGCACCTGTTCGGGCGTGATATCGAAGGCGGTATGATCGCTCGCCTTCATCAGTCGCTGCGAATGCTGGTCCTGCTTGTCGAAGGGGATTTCCGCAACCTCGGGATCTAGCGCCGGGCAATCTTCGTAGAGGTCCCAGAAGCGGCGGCGGGCGACGTAAGGGTCGTGCGGATGGGTGAAGCTGACGGTCAGGCACCAGGGCCGCTCGTCGTGTCCGCGCGATAGGTCGAGCAGTTTGCGAGTCGCGTGATAGGCAACCTCGTCGTCATATTCCATCTGATTGGTGATCTCGGCAATGCCTGCGCCGGTCACCGAGCCGAGATTATGATACCACCAGTCGATGCGCTCGCCCGGCTTGGTATAATCAGGCGTCCAGCCAAAATCGGCGGGATAGATATCCGTGGTCAGCCGCTCCTCGAAGCCGTGCATCTGGTCCGGCCCGACGAAATGCATCTTGCCGGAGAGCGCCGTCTGGTACCCCGCCGCCCGCAGATGATGCGCAAAAGTCGGAATATCGGAGGCAAATTCCGCGGCGTTGTCATAGACGCGGGTTCGGCTCGGCAACTGCCCGGACATGAAGGAGGCCCGCGCCGGTGCGCAGAGCGGGCTTGCCGTATAGCTGTTGGCGAAGCGCACGGAGCGTTTCGCCAGTGCCTTCAGCGCGGGTGCGTGGAGAAAATCGGCCGGGCCGTTCGGAAACAACGTCCCGTTCAACTGATCGACCATGAGGATAAGGATATTCGGGCGAGCCATGTTGAATGTCCTTGGCTGGATTAGAGGCCGACTGCGGCCTTGACGGCATCGAGGCCCGGTTTGCCGTCGATCGTCGTCACGCCGGCGAGCCAGGGCGTCAGAGCCTCAGGATGCGCCTTCAGCCAAGCAGTGGCCGCCGTTTTCGCATCCTGGCCGCCGAGGATCGAGCCCATCAGCGAATTCTCCATGCCGATGTTGAAGGTCAGGTTGTGGAACAGTTTCGCCGCGTTCGGGCAGGCGGCCGGCCAGCCGGTGCGCGCCACGGTGTAGACTTCTGCGCCGCCGTAGTCCGGGCCGAAATAGGCGTCGCCGCCCGCGAGATAGGCAATCTGGAAACGCTCGTTCATCGGATGCGGCGCCCAGGCGAGGAAGACGATCGCTTGCTTGTCCTTGCCGGCGCGTTCGACTTGCGACAGCATCGCCTGCTCGCTCGATTCCACCAGTTCCCAGCCCTTTAGGCCGAAATCGTTGGCGTCGATCATCTTCTGGATATTGGCGTTAGCCGGTGCGCCGGGCTCTATGCCGTAGATCTTATGATCGAAGTCGTCGGCATGTTTCTGCAGGTCGGCGAAGTCCTTGACGCCCTTGTCGGCGACATAGGTCGGCACAGCGAGGGTGAATTTCGCGCCCTGAAGGTTGCGGTTCAGCACCTCGATGGCCTTGGCCTTGTTGAGGTCGTCGACGAAGGCTTTCTGCGCCGGCATCCAGTTGCCGAGGAAGACGTCGATTTCGCCCGTCTTCATCGATTGATAGCCGATGGGCACCGAGAGCGTCTTGATGTCCGGCTCGTAGCCGAGCGCGCTGAGCAGCACACCCGTCACGCCGTTGGTCGAGGTAATGTCGGTCCAGCCCGGATCGGACATATGAATGGTGCGGCAGGAATCACCATCCGCTTTTGCAACGCCGGCGAAGGAAAACGCGCAAAGGAGCACGCCGATGGCAAGCCGGCCCATGACAGAAATTCGCATAATGACAGTTCCCTCTTAGTATTTGATGTTTTTATTGAACATCAGTAGCATTCGGCCTGTGAAGCAGGCTTTTTTCAATGGATGACATAAGGAAATTCTATGGCTGAACGGTCGGTGGACCTCGGTTGGCTGCGAATTTTCGTCGAGGTGGGGCGCACAGGGAGCCTGTCGTCTGCGGCCGCGAGCCTCGGGCTGACCCAGCCGGCGGTCAGCTATCAGATCCGCCGGATCGAGGAGCAGATGGGCGTCGTTCTTTTTCACCGCCAGCATCGCGGTGTCGAACTGTCCCCGGAAGGCCGCCGGCTGTTCGAGATCGCGGAGAAGGCAGTCGGCGGCGTCGATTCGCTGGTGCGCAGCTTCCGCGCCGAGGCGGAGCGCCCGGCGGTGCGACTTAGGACCGACTATGCCTTTTCGGCGCTTTGGCTGATCCCGCGCATGCACCGCTTTCGTCTGCTTCATCCGGAGTTGGATATCCAGATCGTCGCCACGCAGCGACAGGAGCGCGGCCATTCGGAAAGCGGCGATGTCGCCGTCGTCTTCGGCGCGCGGAATGAGTTTGGGCCGGAAGCGGCGCTGTTATTGCCGGAGAAAGTAGCGCCGATCTGTGCGCAGGGCTTTGTCGATAGATATGGTCCTTTCAGTGATCCAAGCCGGCTGGCGCGTGCGACGCTCGTGCATCTCGATACGGAAACGCCATCACCCTGGTTCGATTGGAAGAGCTATTTCGCTGAGTTTGGCATTAGCCGTGACAGCTATGCCGGCCATGGCGATCTGCGGTTCAACACCTATTCGCTGGTCGTTCAGGCGGCGATCGGCGAGCAGGGGCTGGCGCTCGGCTGGATGGGGCTGGTGGATTCGCTGCTGGCCGGGCGCATGCTGGTGACGGCCGGTCCGGTGCTGAGCGCGCCGAACCGCGGTTACTGGCTTCTGCCGCCCAAGTCGCAGAGCGTGCATGCTGAATGGCTGACGGAATGGCTGGTCAGGGAAGCAGCGGCGATGTAGCGGTCATTCGTCACTCCGCCCTTAGGTCGGTCAGGAAGTTCTCGCACCAGCGCGAAACATCGTTTTCCAGCAGATGGTCCATCATGCCGCGCCAACGCTCGCGCCGTTCTTCCAGCGGCATATTGATCCCGCGCGCCAGGGCATTTGCCGTGCCGTCCACGTCATAGGGATTGACGAGCAGCGCGCCTCTCAATTCTCGCGCAGCACCGGCGAAACGCGAGAGCACCAGCACGCCGGGATCGTCCGGGTCCTGCGCGGCGACGTATTCCTTGGCGACGAGGTTCATGCCGTCGCGCAGCGGCGTCACCAGGCCGACTTTCGCCAGCCGGTAGAGGCCCGCCAGCACCGGGCGGCTGATCGAGCGGTTGATATAGCGGATCGGCACCCAATCGACAGTGCCGATCGCGCCGTTGACCCGGCCCGCCTGCTCGGCGACAGCATGTTGCATCGCCTCGTATTCCGGTACCTCCGAGCGTGATTTCGGCGTGATCTGCAGATAGGTGACTCGGCGCTGATGCGCTGGATTGTTGGTGATGAAGCGTTCGAACGCATCGATGCGTTGCGTGATCCCCTTGGAGTAGTCGAGCCGGTCGACGCCGATGATCAGGTCGCGGCCCTCGACGCTTTGCCGCGCCTTGCGCACCATGCTGTGGGCCGCGGCTTTGCGGGCAAATTCGGCAAAGGCCGCCGTCTCGATGCCGATCGAATAGGCGCCGCCGCGGAAGTTGTGGCCGTGAGCGCTGAAATGGCCGGGACTGTTCTCGACGCCCATGCCCTCGCGCTTCAGGCAGCCGGCGAAATTTTCCAGATCGTATTTGGTCTGGAAACCGAGCAGATCATAGGAAGAGAGGCCTCGCATGATTTCTTCGTGCACAGGCATCGTGAAGAGCACATCGGCCGGCGGCCAGGGAATGTGCAGGAAAAACCCGATTCGATTCTTGAACCCCATTTGCCGGAGTTCAGCCGCCAGAGGAATGAGATGATAGTCATGTACCCAGATGATGTCGTCGGGCTCGACCAGCGGCGCCAGCCGGTGGGCGAAGAAGCGATTGACGCGGAAATAGCTGGCCATTTCCTTGCGGCCGTATTCGGCGAGGTCCAGCCGGTAGTGGCAGATCGGCCAGAGCACCCGGTTGGCGAAGCCTTGGTAATATTCCTCGACATCAGTCTGGGTGAGATCGGTCAGTGCGTAGGTGATGTTGCCATCTTCGGTCAACACCAACGGTTCGGGCTCGATGTCGCCGCTCGATTTGCCGGACCAGCCCATCCAGACGCCGCCACGCTCTGCAAGGGCAGCCTGCAACGCCACAGCAAGCCCGCCCGCCGCCGCCGCCCCTTGGTTATCGGGGACGGAAACACGGTTGGAAACAATGATGAGACGACTCACGGAATGCTCCTTTCAAGAGGGCCGCGGCGGTGGGCCGAAATGACCAAAGATGATTATTTGGCGAGCGCTGCGAGTATCTCTCTTAAACGCGCGGGCGAAGGAATGGATGCACGCGCCAGCGTCTTGCCGCTGGGCGTGCCGACGCGCACAGACTGACCGCCGAGGCGGTTCGCGACGCCGAACATGGTCTCGTCGGTGACGTCGTCGCCGATTGCGAGCGGCCGACGCCCGCTGAAGGGGGGCTCACCGAGAAAGGCTTCGACGGCATGCCCTTTGCTCGCGTGTGCGGGGCAAATCTCGACCACAAGCTTGCCGTGCTGCAGGATCCAATCCGGGCCCGCTTCCTGCAGATAGCGCTGCATCGCTTCGGCGACGTCGCCTTCGCGCTCGGGTGCCAGCCGGTAGTGAACCGCGACCGCAGCCCCCTTGTCTTCAACGAGAACACCCGGCCAGGCTCCAACCTCCTGCGCGATCACCCGCTTCATCTCCTGGAAGGCGGGCGGAATCAGCGCGCGCCGCAATCGCCCGGCCGCATCGCGCCGTTCGGCGCCATGCAGGCCGGCGACCGGGAAGTGGAACGGAGCAAACAGAGGGTCGACAAAGGCAACCGCGCGGCCGGTCACCAGCGCCAGCGCGCCGTCGAGCTGGCGGGAAAGCGCTTGAAGCGCGAAGGGCAGGGACGGAGGCACGACGATGGCCTCCGGTGTCTCGGCAAGATCGAGCAGCGTTCCGTCGATATCGAGGAACAACGCCCATTCCTGGGGATACAATGAGAGTGCAGAAAGCGCGGGCTCATTTGGCGGCGCCGGTTGGGCTTCACCCTGCTCGGGCTGTTCCTCGTAAGTCATGGAGGGTTAGCTATGGCGCGCTTTTCGTTCGGCAAGAGAAAAACGATCACAACAAAGTTTATTCCGGGAACGATAGCCCGAACTATTGCAATATCAGCAACTGATAGATGCAAAAAAGGGCCGCCCGAAGCGACCCTTCCATGAGTTTTGGCCCGTAACTGGCCTGAAGCGCAGGACGCTTCCGGAAGGCTTGATCAGAGCGAGGGCTGCCTCGCAACGCTCACTACCATTTCCATGCCTGGTACGAGAACCGAAATCTCACTAGACATTGGATCACCTTCCTTTCGTTACGTTGTCGATATGCCTAACGTAGCTCAAATTTCACCGGATGCAAGAGTGCATAGGGGCGGGCTGCTTCACTCTTCGTGTCGCACTGTGTCACATTGAAACGCAATGGTTCGTTCAACTTTAACGTGATATCGGCCGCGGCAGTTGGCAGCGAAAGCAGCGCCTATCTGTGCCAGCGGACACGATCGGGGAAGATGGGCAACCTCGACCGTGGCGATCGGCCTCGCCGTCAACACGGAGGTGAGCTATGTGGTTTCCACTTAGCATCACGCTTTGGGTAAGAAAAACCCGGACTAGCTGGCAAGTGCGTGTCCGGGTCAACTTCTTGCATTAAAGCAAACGAGGGGTGGGCTGCAACCCGCCCCTCACTCCAGCAATATAGGCGAAGCCGACATCTTCATCAAGCTACGCAGCGAGAAGCCAAAAAACCCTTTCAAAGCACGCATGTTCACAAAAGAATAATGCTACGACGCCCAAATGTGATCGGACGGCGTGTCAAATAACTGTCACCTTCCCCTCTCAATTGCCGGTAAATTAAGAGTTTATTACCTATTCCGCACGAACAATCGTCCTTGATTTTGACATTCTCCCGCGAGACAGGAAGCAAGCGGGAATTGGAGCGAAAGACGCATGTGTCGCTGGGCAGCCTATCGTGGAGACCCCCTCTATCTGGAGGAGTTGGTGTCTTCACCCGCCCACTCCCTGATCGAACAATCGCACTGCGCCACACGCGCCAAGACCGCGACGAATGGCGACGGATTTGGCATCGCCTGGTATGGCGACCGGCCGGAGCCGGGCCGCTATCGCGATATCCTCCCGGCCTGGTCCGACTGCAATCTCAAGAGCCTGGCGCGGCAGATCCGCTCGCCACTCTTCCTGGCCCATGTCCGCGCTGCTACCGGTGGCGGCACGCGGCGCGATAATTGCCATCCCTTCGTACATGAGAACTGGTCCTTCCAGCACAACGGACAGATCTCCAATTTCGACCGCCTGCGCCGGCCGATGGAAGCCATGCTTGATGATCAGTTGTTCCAGGCACGCAGCGGTACGACGGATTCCGAGCTTCTGTTCCTGCTGGCACTTCAGTTCGGTCTTGCGACCAATCCGGTTGCCGCGATCGCGGAGGCCATCAGCTTTGTCGAAGGCTTATCCGTCCATCTGACCGGTTCGGCGCTGGTGCGTTTCACCGCCGCTTTTTCGGATGGAAAGTCGCTGTATGCGGTGCGCTACGCCACCGACCGTAAGGCGCCGACGCTCTATGCCTCGCCTGTCGGTATCGGCTATTGCCTGGTCTCCGAGCCGCTAAATGATGATGTTGACGCCTGGACGGAAATTCCGGACGGCAGCAGCGTGTTGATCGACGGTATGGGCGTCCACGTCACGCCCTTCCACCCGGAAAAGCGTGCATCCGCCGAGCCTGAGACAGCAGCCGCTATTCCGGCTTGAATTGCTCAGCGATTAGATTCGCCAGACGCGCCGCCACTTCATCCTTCTCAAGGTCGGGCCATTGTTCCACGGCGTCATGGCGGATGATTTTCACGCTGTTGCGCGTGCCGCCCATGATGCCGGTTGCCGGCGAGACGTCGTTGGCGACGATCATGTCCGCGCCCTTACGCTCCAGTTTCGCCTTGGCATTTGCCTCAACATCCTGCGTTTCGGCGGCAAAGCCGATGACGAGCTTCGGTCGCTGCGTGTGATGGCCAACGGTTTTCAGGATGTCGGGATTTTCGGTGAGCGCTAGCGTCGGAATGGATTCGCCCGGATGCTTCTTGATCTTTTGATCGGCAGCGGAAGCGACGCGCCAGTCGGCGACGGCCGCGACCATCACGGCGATGTCGGCAGGAAGAGCGCAAAGCACGGCATCCCGCATCTCCTCCGCCCGCTCGACATGGACAACGTGCACGCCCATCGGATCGGGAATGGAAACAGGCCCGGATACCAGCGTGACATCGGCGCCGAGGGCCGCGAGCGCCGAGGCGATGGCATGGCCTTGCCTGCCGGAGGAGCGGTTGGCGATATAGCGCACCGGGTCGATTGGCTCATGCGTCGGGCCTGACGTGACGACGGCCTTTCTGCCTGCGAGCGGCCTTGCGCCGTCATCCAGCCGCATCTCGGCGGCAGCGACGATCTCCAGCGGTTCGGCCATGCGGCCGGTGCCGGCCTCCTTGCTCTCGGCCATTTCGCCTGACATCGGGCCGACGAAACGGATGCCGTCGCCCCTCAGTGTCTCGATATTACGCTTCGTCGCCGGATGCGCCCACATCTTCGGATTCATCGCGGGCGCTGCAAGCACGGGTCGGTCGGTTGCGAGCAGCACGGTCGATGCAAGATCGTCTGCAAGGCCGTTCGCCATCTTGGCCAGGAGATCGGCGGTCGCCGGCGCAATCAGAACGAGGTCGCAATCGCGCGCCAGCCTGATATGGCCGACATCCTGTTCGTCCTGCCGGGAAAACAGGTCGGTGAAGACATGGTCTGCGGCCAGCGCGCCGACGGCAAGCGGTGTGATGAATTGCTGTGCGCCCGATGTCATGATCGGGCGGACGGAAGCGCCGCGCTCGCGCAACCGCCGGATAAGGTCGAGGCTCTTATAGGCCGCGATGCCACCGGAAATGATAAGAAGGATGCGTTTTCCCGCGAGAACCATGGCCCGAACCCGTCGCCTGTTTTTGTGCTCATGAACCTAAGCCTTTGGCACACAATAGGCAATCGGCTCTGATGGTCAGCCGAGAATGTCGACGCAGAAGTCGATGAAGGCGCGCACTTTTGCCGGCACATGATGGCGGGACGGGTAAAAGGCGTAAAGCGGGTAAAGCTCGTCCTTCCAGTCCGGAAAGAGGTCGACAAGCTCTCCACGATCCAGAAAATCGGTAATGCCGAGCGTGAAGACCTGGGCGATACCGAGACCGGCAAGGCAGGTTCCCAACGTCGTTCCGGCATCATTGACCAGGATGCGGCCACGCGTCTCGACGGGGATGACCTTGCGCCCGCGCCGGAATTCCCATTCGAATGCACGCCCAGTGATCGGATCCTGATAGTGGATGCAGAGATGGTTCGCGACGTCGGCCGGCGTTTTCGGCCGGCCATGCCGCTCGATATAGGCAGGAGCCGCGACGGTGACCACACGGGTTTCGAGAAGCAACCGGGCAATCAGCGATGTCTGCGGCGGTTCGCCGAAGCGCAAAGCCACATCCATGCCGTCGGCCACCAGGTCGCCGATCTCGTTTCGGGTAAGGATCTCGATCTGCAGGTCGGGATAGAGGTCGAGGAAGGAGCCGAGGCGCGGCGCCAAAACAAGGCGGGAAAAATAGGGGTCGACATTGATGCGCAAGCGGCCGCGCACGGACTGGGCGACGCCGGCCACCGTCGTCGCGGCCTCCTCGATGCCGCTGAGAAGCGGCACAACCTGCTCGTAAAACCGCGCGCCGTCATCCGTCAGCCTTAATGCCCGCGTCGTGCGGTCCAGCAGGCGCACGCCGATGCGGGTCTCCAGCCGCGAGACCGCTCGGCTGACCCCCGATGGCGTCAGACCGAGCACCTCTGCGGCCCGCACGAAACTGCCGCCCTCCACCACGGCCGTCAATACGCTGACGCCATTCAGCAATCGTCCGTCGAACATTGTCCCATCCATGATTTTCTGTCAGCAATCATGGCGAGGCGGCGCATTTCAGTCAAAGTCTTTCGAACACGAAAAGGCCGCGGAGGGGAGTATCCCGCGGCCTTGCTTGAGATACTTCGGGTTTGGGCCCCGGAGATTGCTCATGCAGCCATCGATTACGTGCGAGTGATCGAGGCGCCGCCATCGACCAACGATGCAGTGCCGCTGACGAAGCTCGCATCGTCGGAAGCGAGATAGAGCACGGAGCGGGCAACCTCGTCAGGACCAGCGACACGCTTCAGCGCATGCAGATTGGTGACAAAGCCCTGCTTGTCGGGCGTATCATTCATCTCGCGATACATGTCGGTATCGACAGCGCCCGGCAGCACGGCATTGACACGTACATTCTGCGGGCCGAATTCGGCTGCGAGCGCCTGCGTCAGGCCGATCAGGCCGGACTTGCTGGCGGCATAGGCGGCGACGCCCGGGAAGGCGAAGCTGTAGCCTACAAAGGTCGACGTAAAGATCACCGAACCGCCGCCATGCTTGACCATTTCGCCAATCTGATGCTTTGCGGCAAGGAAGGAAGCGGTGAGATTGATCGTCAGCGCTTCGGCAAAACCTGCCTCCGAAACCTCGGTGCTCGGGCCTGCTTCCCCGATTATGCCAGCATTGTTGAAGGCGATGTCGAGTTTGCCGTAGCGCTCGACGGCGAGGGCGACCAGCGCCTTGTGATAGTCCTCCGAACGCACATCGCCGGCAAGCGCTGCGGCCTCGCCGCCTGCGTCCTTGATCTCAGCGACCAGACTCTGCAATTCCGGTGCGCGACGGGCGCCGACGATGACCTTGGCACCTTCGGCAGCGAAGAGTTTGGCTGTGGCACGGCCGATGCCGGAGCTGGCGCCGGTGACGATTGCGACTTTTCCATTCAAGCGATTCATTGTTCCATCTCCTAAGTGGGGGACGTGTTTGTTGTTCCGTCCGATTTGCAGAGAATGGTGTTTTTCGATCGTTCGGATTAGTCTTTAAATCATGGAACTCGAATTCGGAATTGCCGAACAATGCTCAAGATTGAAGGAATCGCTGCTTTTGTGGCCGTTGCCGAAGCGGGATCGATCAGCGAAGCCGCGCGGCGGCTGCGTCTGTCGAAATCCGTCGTCAGCGAGCGGTTGGCGGAGATGGAGAAAACACTCGGCGCTACATTGCTGCATCGCACGACGCGTAAGCTGACCTTGACCGAAGATGGTCTCGCTTTCCTGGAGCGTGCATCGCGCATCGTGCATGAGGTGCGGGAGGCGGCGGCCGATCTGGCAGAGCGGCGGGGCACGCTGACGGGCCCCCTGCGCATTGCCGCCCCCGTCACCTTCGGCCGCATGCATCTCGGCCCGGCGCTCTATCCTTTCCTGGCCGATCATCCAGAAATCGAGCTGACGCTCGATCTCGACGACCGGCGTGTCGACGCGTCCTCGGACGGCTATGACGCCATCGTCCGCCATGGGCCGATTGCGGATTCACGCCTCGTTGCCTGGAAGCTCGCACCCAGCCGCCGGCTTCTCATCGCATCGCCGGACTATCTCAAGAGCAACGGCATGCCGGCGTCGCTGGAGGACCTTGGGGATCATCGAGGGATATTCTATACCAACCGCGGTGTTGCCGATTGGCGGTTCCAGGGGCCGGAAGGTCCCGTAGTCATCAGGGGAAAACTGGCGCTCGGCATCAACAATGGCGACGTGTGCCGTGATGCGGCAATCGCCGGGCTGGGCATTGCGCTGCTGCCCGCCTTCATTGTCGGTCCGGCGATCAACGAAGGGCTGCTCGTCGAAATCGATGTTGGCTACCGGCCGGAAGCCGAATTCATCTTCATGGCGCATCCCGAGGGGCGCAATCCCTCGGCAAAGCTGCGCGCCATCGCCGATCACCTGAAGAAGACATTCGGCGACCCTCCCTATTGGGACCCGGCTGCATAGTCAGGCGATCAGGCTCATCAGATTGGCCGCGACCGGCGAACGCTGCGCCTTGAGGATGGCGAGCCCCAGTCGCGCCACCAGTGGCGGTCCGTCGATCGGGCGATAGGCGACGCCGTCAAGATTGATCTGGGCGACCGAAGCGGGAACGATGGAGACCCCGAGATTGGCGGCGACGAGATTGACGACGGAAGGGATCTGCGGCGCCTCCTGTGTCACCACCAATTCGAAGCCGGCTTCGCGGCAGGCAGCGACGATATCGTCATAGAGACTTAAACCCACCATGCGCGGGAAGAGGATGAAGGGCTCGCTCGCGAGCGCGGCGACCGGAACGCGGTCCTTGCCTGCAAGCGGATGGTGGGCGGGCAGCGCGATCAGCATCGGCTCGTCGGCAAAGCGCTTGAGCCGCACGTCGCGTGGGTCTTCGAGGCCGGGGCGAATGAAGGCGGCGTCGATCTCGCCACGCATCAGCCGTTCCATCAGCGCATTGGTGTTCATCTCGGTCAGCGACAGGCGCACCCCTGGCCAGCGACTGCGGAATTCGCGAATGGTGGCGGTGACGATCGTGTTGAAGGCCGAGGATGCGGTGAAGCCGAGCGCCAAGCGGCCGATCTCGCCGCGATTGGCACGCTGGGCGGCAAGCTTTGCCTTTTCCGCTGCATCGACCGCCGTTCTTGCCTCAGCCAGAAAGGCCACGCCCGCTGCCGTGAGCTCCGCACCATGCGGCACACGGTGGAACAGTTGTGCTCCCACCTCGTTTTCCAGGTCGCGAATCTGTTGGCTCAGCGGCGGCTGGCCGATGCCAAGCTTGGCGGCCGCACGGGTGAAGTTTCCCGCTTCCGCGAGCGCCAGAAAATAGCGGATATGTCGTAGCTCCATCGCTATCTCCAAAACCTATCAAGATCGCCTGTTCCATATATTGGACTAATAGAGCGCGCCTGACTAGATTTGTCGGCAAGAAAGGTTGTGTGTCCATGTCCCGCGCCGCTAACAAGCAGGAAACCACTGCTTCCGAAGTCGCCTCCCGTGCTGAACTGATGCTCGTCAAGAACGAGCCGCCGGCTGAATCTCGCCAATTCCTTGTACGCGGCACGCCTGCCTTCCGCCGGGCGACCATCGCGCTGTTTCTCTCGGGCTTTGCCACCTTCTCGCTGCTCTATTGCGTGCAACCCCTGATGCCGATCTTCTCCGAGGATTTTGGTGTCACACCCGCTGCAAGCTCGTTGTCGCTATCGCTTTCGACCGGCTTCCTGGCCTTTGCGATTTTCGGTGCCGCTGCCGTTTCCGAAAGCCTCGGCCGCCGCAGCCTGATGTTCATATCGCTGCTGGGCGCGGCAATCTGTACGATAGTCTGCGCGGTGTCGCCGAGCTGGCACATGCTGCTGGTCGCCCGCGCGCTCGAGGGCTTCCTGCTAGGTGGCGTGCCGGCCGTCGCTATGACCTATCTGGCCGAGGAGATCGAGCCGCGCGGTCTTGGCGGCGCAATGGGCCTCTATATCGCCGGCAACGCCTTCGGTGGCATGGCCGGCCGCGTGGTGACGGGTACGATCGCGGAATTCCTGAGCTGGCGGCCAGCACTGGCCGCCGTCGGCGTTCTCGGCTTGATCGCCGCTGTCGGCTTCCTTTGTCTTCTGCCGCCGTCGCGCAATTTTATCCCGCGCAACGGCTTCGATGCCGCCTTTCACCTGAAGGCCTGGGGTGGTCATTTCGGCAATCCGGCGCTGCCTCCGCTATTTGCCATCGGCTTTCTCGTCATGGGCTCCTTCGTCACGGTCTATAACTATGCCGGTTTCCGCCTCGTCGCCGATCCCTACGACCTCAGCCAGACCGAACTTGGCCTGATCTTCACCGCCTATCTCTTCGGCATCGTCGCCTCCTGGGCGGCGGGTCTCCTCGGCGATCGCATCGGTCATTTCGTCGTGCTGCCTGCAGGTGTGCTGGTTGCCGCACTCGGTGCCGCTATTACGCTCGCGACGCCGCTGCCATTGGTCATCCTCGGCATCGTTCTGGTGACGATCGGCTTCTTCGTCACCCATTCCGTCGCCAGCGCCCTGGTCGGGCGCCTTGCCCGGGGAGCCAAAGGCCATGCCTCCTCGCTCTACCTGCTCGCCTATTATCTCGGCTCCAGCATTGCCGGCTCCGTCGGCGGCTCTTTCTGGCTTGCCGACGGCTGGTCCGCCGTGGTTACCTTCATTCTCGCCATGCTGACCGCCTGCCTTGTTGCCGCGTTTGGTGTCGCCAGGCTGGCGCGCCACTGAGCAATGATATTCGAGGTTCACGATGATCCGCATCGACCATCTCGACCATCTGGTGCTGACGGTCGCCAGCATTGAGGAGAGCTGTGCATTCTACGCCCGTGTCCTCGGCATGGGCGTGGAAACCTTTGGCGCGGGCCGCAAGGCCCTGACCTTCGGCAATCAGAAGATCAACCTGCATCAGGCGGGACACGAATTCGAGCCAAAGGCCAAGCGCCCGACGCCAGGTTCCGCCGATCTCTGCTTCATTAGCCAGACACCGATCGACGACGTGATTGCTCACTTGAGGGCCGAGGGTGTTGCAGTGGAGGAGGGCCCCGTTCGCCGCACGGGTGCCGCTGGCGCAATTCTCTCAGTCTATTTCCGCGATCCGGACGATAACCTGATCGAAGTCTCCAATGCCATTTCCTGAAATTTGGCGCGCCGCATCATCGGCATTCCCTTGCAAAGCTAGCTCAGCCCACTTTCGAGCCGCTTGACATGCAGCGCTGTCAGCGTTATTAAACCAATAAGTTAATTAACTAGATGGTTTACGATTAGCCATGGACACGTTGAGCATGACCCTGTCCGCTCTTGCAGATCCGACCCGTCGGGCGATTCTGGCGCGGCTCGCAACCGGCGAAGCGTCCGTTTCCGAGCTGGCGGAACCTTTCGACATGTCGCTGGTTGCCGTTTCCAAACATCTGAAGGTGCTGGAGAAAGCCGGCCTGATCTCAAAGGGCAGGGAAGCGCAATGGCGTCCCTGTCGGCTGGAAACCAAACCGCTCATGCAAGTGGATGATTGGTTGGAAGGCTATCGCCAGTTCTGGAACGAAAATCTGGATCGTCTGGAAGCATACGCCGCAGCCTTGCAACAGGAAGGAGGAGCTGATGACCGCAGCAAATGAGATCAGGAGACCGCATCCACTGCGCGAAATTGTGCTGACGCGCGACATTGCGGCACCTCGCACATTGCTGTTCCGCCTCTGGACCGAGCCAGAGCATCTGGTGCGTTGGTGGGGTCCGCAAAACATGACGGCGCCGTCCGTCTCCGTCGACCTCAAGGAAGGGGGCTCCTGGCGGCACTGCATCCTCACACCAGAGGGCAAGGAATATTGGAGCCATGGGCGCTATCTCGAAATCGTCCCGCCCGAACGCCTCGTCTTCACGTTCTCCTGGGAAAGTCAGGACGGCAAACCCGGCCACCCGATGCAGGTTACCTTGGAATTCCATGAGCTTGGCGAGAAGACGCGCCTGGTCTTCCGCAAGAGCGAACTGCCCGACGATACCGAGCTGAAGCTGCAGACCGGCGGCTGGGAGCAGGCCCTCGACAAATATGTCGCCTATGCGGAAGCCACCTCAAGGGAAGGATGAGCGTGATGAAGAAGACCTATCATGGAAGCTGCCATTGCGGCGCAGTCAGCTACGAAGCCGATCTGGACCTGCAAGGCGGCACCTTCAAATGCAATTGCTCGATCTGTAAGAAGAAGCGCAACTGGCTAGCCGTCGCCAAGCCCGCCGATTTCCGGCTGACTTCGGGCGAAGACAACATCGGCGAATATCAATTCGGCCCGCGCATCCTGCATCATCTGTTCTGCAAGACTTGCGGCATCAGCTCCTTCAACTGGGGTGAGAATCCGGCGCTCGGCGGCAAGTTCTATGCAATCAGCATCAGCTGTCTGGACGATGCCACCGACGAGGAACTCGCTGCCCTTCCCGTCGGCTATTTCGACGGCCGCGATGATCGCTTCGATCGTGCACCGGAGGAAACGCGTTATCTCTAAAGCGCAGGCTTAGCTTTTTGTCGCCAGCCAGATGACATGACGCGCGCCTGTCTTGCCATTGGCGCGGGTGTTGACCGCCTCGGCGGAGAAACCGCTGTCGTTGAGCCGTCTCGTGAAGTCCCGGTCGGGACCGGAAGACCAGACCGCTAGTACGCCGCCGGGACGCAGGGCGTCCCGCGCCGCCTTCAGGCCTCGGTAATCGTAAAGACCATCGTTGGCTTCGGAGGTGATGCCATCGGGGCCGTTGTCGACATCGAGCAGGATTGCGTCGTAAGTCGCCTTGCTTGCGCGGATGAGCGGGCGCACATCGCCCTCATGAATGGTAACGCGCGGGTCGTCGAGGCAGCCGTCGAAGACCGTCGCCATCGGCCCGCGCGCCCATGAAACGACAGCCGGAACCAGTTCAGCGACCGCAACTTTGGCGTCCGCGCCGAGTTCGCCGAGTGCCGCACGCAAGGTGAATCCCATGCCGAGGCCGCCGATCAGTATGTGCGGCGCCTTCCGGCCCTTGATCTTCTCGCAGGAAAGCGTGGCAAGCGCGCGTTCGGAGCCGCTCAAGCGGCTGTTCATCAGCTCGTTGGTGCCGAGCATGATGGAAAATTCCTGGCCACGCTGTTTGAGCCGTAGCTCGCCTCCACCAGGGATTTTCGCAGTATCGAGCAAGGTCCAGGGGATCACGGGCAACTCTCCAAAGCAATTCCGGGAAAAGTGCGTGAGCCGTTTTCCGCCCGGAATTGCGTCTAAAATAGGTCGTTTCGAATTGCGCGGACCATAGTCCGTCAGAGTCGCTAAGAACAGACGTGCTTATCCGAGGCGGATATAGGGCACATCCTTTTTCGCAACTTCGTCCAGCGCTTCCTCGTAGCCGGCATCGGCATAGCGCATGACGCCGAGCGCTGTGTCGTTGGTCAGAGCGTGATCAAGCCGTTCGTCGGCGGCAGGCGTGCCGTCGGCGACCACGGTAACGCCGCAGCTCGTCATGTAGCCGGCATAGCCTCCGCCGCCGGAATGGACGACGACGAGATCGGCCATGGACGAGCAGAGCATCATGGCGTCGATCAGCGGCCAGTCGGCGATGGCGTCGGAGCCATCTTTCATGCGCTCGGTCATGATGTTGGGATGGGCCATGGCGCCGGCATCGAGGTGGTCACGCGAGAAGGCGATCGGTCCCTTCAGCTCACCGCCCGCGACAAGTTCGTTGACGCGGCCGGCAAGTGCCGTGCGCTCGCCGTGGCCAAGCCAGGCGATGCGCGCCGGCAGCCCTTCGAACGGCACATGCTGGCGGGCAAGACGGATCCAGTTGGTGATGATCTTATTGTCGGGGAACATTTCCAGGAGCAGATCGTCGATGCGGGCGATATCGCTCTCCTCACCCGAGAGCGCCATCCAACGGAACGGACCGATGGCGCGGCAGAAGAGCGGCCGCAGATAGGCTTCGGTGAAGATTGGGATGTCGAAGGCGTTGGCGACGCCGCCTTCCTTCGCCTGGGTGCGGATCAGATTGCCGTTGTCGAAGACTTCGGAGCCCTTTTTCTGGAAGTCCAGCATGGCCTTCACATGCTCGACGATCGAGGCGCGGCTTGCCGCCATGAGCTGGCCCTGGCCGTCATCGCGCAAATCCTTGACCTGCTGCAGGCTCATGCCCTTCGGCACATAGCCATAGACGAGATCGTGCGCCGAGGTCTGGTCGGTGACGATATCGGGCACGATGCCGCGCCGGGCGATCTCGGGATAGACCTCGGCCGCATTCCCAACCAGGCCGACGGAAAGCGCCCGCTTATCCTTTACTGCGGCATCGATCATCGCAAGGGCCGAATCCAGATCCGGCGCGATCTCCTGAAGATAGCCGATCTGCTGGCGCTTTTTCGCCCGCTTGGCATCGATGTCAACGCAGAGGATCGCAGCACCCGCCATGCGTCCGGCCAGCGGCTGTGCACCGCCCATGCCGCCGAGGCCGGCGGTGAGCACGAAACGGCCGAAGAGATCGCCGCCGAAGCGGCGTTCCGCGATGCGCATGAAGATTTCGTAGGTGCCCTGGATCACGCCCTGGCTTCCGATATATTGCCATGCGCCTGCCGTCAGCCCGCCCCAGCAGATCAGCCCCTTGCGCTGTAGCTCATAGAAGACCTCGGCCTTCGCCCATTGCCCGACGATGTTGCAGTTTGCCATGATGACGAGCGGCGCTTTGTCGTGCGTGCGCACCAGCCCGATCGGCTTGCCGGACTGGATGAGGAGGGTCTGGTTCTCATCCATCTCGGTCAGCGCCTTCACGATGCCCTTATGCGCCGCCCAGTTGCGGGCCGCTTTGCCGAGGGCGGCGTAGACAACAAGGTTGTCCGGGTCCTCGCCAACCGAGAGCACGTTTTCGAGCAGGCGCAGCAGCGCTTCCTGCCGCCAACCCTTGGCGCGCAGCTCCGGGCCGCCCGGAATGGGAAATCTCGGGTGACGTGGATTGGCTTTCGGCATGGAATTCCCTTCCCTCATTGATCGTTGTTTCGGCGGCCGCTACTTCGCCGGCAGGCCTTCGACGAAATTCAGCGCGGCCAAAAGCAGCCGTTTGCGCAGCATGTCATTGCCATAGGCCTTGGGCCCCGCGCGCACCCATCCCTGTATCTCGCGGCTGCCATGCAGCATCGGATTGATATCGGCCTGCTCCAGCGCCCAAGCGTCGTTGCCCTTGCCAAGGCGCACCAGCATCCCGTCCTCGCGGGCGCCGCAAAGCAAGTTGCCGTTGAGCAGAAGGGCCCAGCCGCCGAACATCGCTTTTTCGCTGAGCCCCGGCCGTTGCCCGAGCTCCTCCCTCAGCAATTCCTCAAGACCTGCGTCGCGGGCCATCGTCTCCTCCCGTTGCTGTCAGCCTTTCTTGCCAGCGAGGGCGTATTTTGCGATCTCGATACCCATCGCCTTTTCGACAGAGGGGTATACGGTCGGATCAAGCACGCTGGCGGAAAGCGGAATAATATCCATCGGCACATGCAGAATGAAGACGTGCATGCCCTCATGCAGTTGGCCGACGCTCAAGGGTTCACCCTCCGGCGATAGCGTGGTGATGACCGAGGGGAAGGTCGCCAGACGCTTGCCGCCGGCATCCTCGACGGCCATGTACTCGTTCATCACATGCATGGTGACGGCCTTCTCGCCGGACCCGACCGTGATGGTGCCGATGTCGAAGGCTTCCTTGGTATAGACCACATCCTTCTTGCCAATCGTGCCTTCGGCAAGAATGTGGCCGCCGGTTGTCTTGCAGATGGCGTCAATGACGGCGCTGCCGCCCTTCTTTTCCGCCTCGATGATCGCTTCTCCGAGCGATAGCGCCATGGAGATGCCGCCAAGTGCCGCATGCGTGCGGACATAGGAAGCGCGCAGCGGATTGCGGCAGGAGGCGATGAAGCCGCCGGACTGGTCGGATGCCGCGCGCAGGATCGGCGATATCTTCGCCGTCGCACCTTTGACCACCAGCTCGATATAGCGGTTTTCGGCGCGATTGCCGCCGACCGCCGTCTGGATCATCTGCTCGGGCGAGCCCGCCATGCCGATCGAGCCCATGTCGCCGGTCGGATGCGCGCGGATGTCGCCGACGGCGTCGACAACCTTTGTACCGAGAACGGCCGACGGCAGCCAGCCGTTCAGCGTCGAAGAGCGGCCGTTCTGGCCGATGATCAGGCCGGAAAGCGTCTCGCCGAGTTCGTCCTGCAGCAGCTGTACCGCCTTCACATAGTCGATGCCCTGCATCTCCCAAGGCGTGGTCGACGCCGGCGCACCGATGGCGGCGGCCGTTGCGATCCAGTCGTTGTCACCGAGTTCTTCGATCGATACCAACTCCGGCTTGCCGACATTGACTGCCGCATAGCCGAGCATGCGGCCGTGATCGGCCCAACCGCCGCCGCCGGCCGCATAAACGGAGCCGCCCTTGACGGCCGCTTCCACATCCTTGGCAACGAGCACGCGTCCCATTGGCTACTCCCGGTTCTGTTTGAGGTTCTTATCCATGTCACGCACCGCTTCGAAAAGAACGGCGGCACCCATGGCGATGTCGTCATTCTCCGCCCATTCCTCAGCGCAATGGCTGCGGCCTTCCTTGCAGGGCACGAAGATCATTGCTGCCGGCGCGACCTTGGCGATCCAGGCGGTGTCGTGACCAGCACCGGAGGCCATGCGGCGATGCTTTGCGCCAACCGTATCGCAGGCCCGTTCCAGCGTCTCGAGCAGCACGGGAGCACCCGGCGTCGGCATGTTATCGGAGACGCGGAGGGGCGGTTTGATGGTGACACCATGATCCGCGGCGATCTTTTGCACGGCATTATCGATCCAGGCCAGGAAATCTTCCATGTCGCTACGGATTTCGGCACGGCCGTCGATCAACAGCACGACTTTCGATGGCACGACATTAGCGGCATTCGGCTCGATGCGGAATTCGCCAACCGTTGCGGCGAAATGGCCCGGTGTTTTGGCCTGGTCGGCGGCTCGGCTCCGAATGTCGAGCACGAGCTGCGAGGCCGCGACCAGCGCATCCGCACGTCGGTCCATCGGCGTCGTGCCTGCATGGTCGGCGCGACCTTCCACGGTGATCTCGATGCGGGTGATGCCGGCGATTGCGGTGACGATGCCGATATCCTTATTCTCTGCTTCCAGCACCGGACCCTGCTCGATATGCAGTTCCAGGAAGCCGGCAAGATCTGGGCGCTTCTGGGCAAGCAACACTGACGGGTTGCCGCCGACTTCGGCGATACCCTGCGAAAGCGTGCGGTCGCCGCTGGTGCGACCAAGCCACGCCTCGGGAATCTGCCCAGTCATGCCGCGGCTGCCGATGCAGGAGACACCGAAGATGCTGACTTCCTCGGCCAGGAAATCGACGATCTCTAGGTCATGGTCGAGCTCGATGCCGCGATCTCTGAGGGAGCGGGCGATTTCCAGCGCCGAGATCGTGCCGGCAATACCATCGAAGCGGCCGCCATCAGGCACGGTGTCGGAATGCGAGCCGACCATGATCGTGCCGAGGCCGGGTTTCGCGCCGGCGCGACGGCCGATCAGGTTGCCGCCGGCATCGATGCGTGTTTCCAGGCCCGCCGCCTTCATCCGCGCCTCGATATAGGCACGACCTTCCAGAAACAGCGGCGAGAAAGCGCGGCGCGTCCAGGGGTGGTCGGGCTCGGTGATCCCGGCAAGCGCGTCGATATCTTCGGCAATGCGATCGGCGTTGACGGGTAGATTGTGGCGTTTTGATTGGTTCATTGTAGGGCCTCTCCGGCGATGATCTGGTGGGGAAGCGGGCGAACGAATCTGCCGCTGCCCGGTTCGGCCAGCACTTTGTTTCCGTCGGCAATTTGCTTGCCTCTGAGATAGGCGGCGGATACCGTCCAAGGCAGGCGGATGCCGTTATAGGGGCTCCAGCCGACGACATTATTGCCGCTAGAAGCGGCGGTGTAGACGGTTTCGCGTGGCTCCAGCACGACGATGTCGGCATCCTTGCCCGGAGTCAGCGCGCCCTTGATATGGTCGAGGCGGAAATGTTTGGCGGGATTCTCCGCCATCAGCTTCGCTGCCCAGGTGAGCGGCACGCCTCGCTCCAGCGCGCCTTTAACGAAGAGCGGCACCATGACTTCGAGGCCCGGCACACCCGATGCATTCGCCAGCATGTCCGGATTGGTCTTGCGATTTTCCGACCAGCTGACATGGTCGGTCGAGACCAGCCAGACATTGCCTTCCGCCACCTTGCGCCACAGCGTCTCCACTTCGGCGCGCGGCCGGATCGGCGGGTTGATCTTCGCCTTGCCACCGAGGCGCTTCACGTCGTTTTCCTCGTCCAGCGTCAAATAGTGGATGCAGCACTCGACCGTTGCCTCGAAGCCGTCGCGGCGGTAGGCGCGGGCAATATCGTAGCCGCGGCCGAGCGAGCAATGAACCACATGCGCCGGGCAGCCGGTGCCAGCACCGGTCTCGAAGATCGTGTGCATGGCAAGAAGCTCGGTGATCGGCGGTCGTGACATGCCATGTGCACGATAGTCGGTGATGCCGCTGGCCTTCACCTGCTCCATATAGGTCCGAACCGCTTCATCGTCCTCGTTATGCACGCCGGCCGTCAAACCCGTCGGTGCGATCGCTGCGAAGCAGGCGTCGAGCAAGGCAGGCGGGATACGCGGGAAGCGCTTCGGGTCCGTGCCGAATGTCGAAAATTTGAAGGCGGCGACGCCGGCCTCGACCATTTCGCGAATACGTGCGGGGCCTTCCTCCGGGTCGACCGTGCCGTAAAGCGCGAAGTCGACGCGCGCCTGCGGAGAGGCATGGTCGATCTTCCTCTTCACCGCTGCCGCCGAACAGACGAGATTGCCCTCGTCATAGGGCATGTCGACGATGGTAGTGACGCCGCCGGCCGCTGCCGAGCGCGTCGACCAGATGAAGTCTTCCTGATCCTTCTGAGAGAGGGAATGCACCTGCGCATCGATCGCACCGGGCAGGATCAGCGCTTTTCCGAGGAGATGCCGTGCGCGCGCCGCGGGTGGGATGCCGACGCCGATCTGGGCAATCTTGCCGTCACGAACGGCGACATAACCCTCCTCCACGACGCGTTCCGGCAGAACCACGGTGCCCTGCAAAACGAGATCGAAGTCAGCCATATCCAGTCTCTCCGTTCACCCGTTTGTTCAGATCGCGACAGCGTCGCGATAAAGTCGCTCTTCAACCCGCTCCAGCGAGCCGAGGGCGAAGAAATCATCATAGGCGAGGATCGGTGCGTGGGCGATCATTTCGGACACGAAGGCCTCTGAACCCAGTTCTTCTTCGATCGCTTCGACCTCGGCCGAAAGCGGCCGGTCGACGACGTAGAACTCGGCATGTTTGCGCACGACATCGTAAAGCATGCGGGCCACACCCTCCGGCTTGTCGCCGAGAATGTCGATTGCCTGTGCCGAGAGCAGCGCTTCCAGCGCCGCAAGGCGTTTCAAGGCGCGCATTTGCCGCTCGAAACGTTCGATGACCAGCGGCAGGAAGGCGGCTTCGTCCTCCATGCCGGCGGCGACCACCAGCGACTGCGCCGAGACCGGATTGGACATGGAGAGCACCCGCGAGAAGATTTCGCCGGCAAGCTTGATGATCGGGCCGAAGCCGGTAGCGATCTTGCCTTCGGGCACCAGATTGACCGGCAGGCCGCGTCGCTGGCCATTGCCGAGCAGGACGCAGCGATTGAAGGCATTGCGCGCTGCATGCGCCATGCAGATGACCGCAGACTCGAGCAGGATCGTCACATCGAGCGGCAGCGAACCGCCCGACGTCATGACCCGACCGTCGACGATGACGGGGTTATCGTCAGAGCGGCCGGTCGCGGCCAGGATCTTGTGGCCGGCAGTCAGCAGATTTTCGATCACCGCGCCGAAAACCTGGCCGATCATGCGCAAACTCAAGGGATCCTGCACATGCGTCGCGACGGGCCAAGGCCATTCTTCGGAGGCATTGCAGAGCCATGAGCCGATCAGCGCTTCGCGCGCAGTGCCGACATGGCGCACCGCATGCCAGGGATCACGCGAGGCACCAAGCGCGCCGGCCGCCATCATGCCGGTCGCGAGCAGCACGCGGATCGAGGAGGCGGCGTTGCGGGTCGTCTCGGCCGCTGCTGCGAAACTGACGGCATTGACGCTGAGCGAAGCCAGGCTGTCGCGCGGCAGCATTCTCACCGGACTGATGCCGGCGGCGGCGAACGCATCGGCCGCCTGCATGCGCCGGCCGTGATAGACGGCCTCGCCGACCCCGGTCAGCACGGCGCCGATCTGGCCCATCAGGCCGATATCGGCACAGCCGATCGAGCCGGTACGACGAACGACGGGAATAACGTCCGCATGCAGAAGCTGCAGATAGGCGTCGATCAGCTCCGGCGAGCAGCCGACCCGGCCGGTCAGCGCCGTATTGACGCGGATCGCCATGGCATTGCGCACGACGGACATGGAAAAGGGAGCGCCGGTGCCGAAATGATGCGCACGCACCAGACCGAGATTAAAAGTGTCGAGATCCTCGGGTGACCACTCCACATCCTTCATCGCCCCGACACCGGTGGTCGAGCCGTAGACGGGCATACCGGACTCGATCGTGCTTTCGAGAACCTCGCGCGCCGCGCGCACGCGTGCCAGGCCGGTTTCCGATGCCGTGGGCATCACGACGCCAGCGCCGATCCGCACCAGATCGCTGAACCCCAAGGGCTGTCCGGTGAGTTCGATGCCGGCCTTCTGACGCTCCATTTTGCTGTTCTCCTTTCCCGCAAGGCTATGCGAGCGCCATTGATTTTGGGATATCCCAAATGACGAACACCTGCCGCACACATATGCAAAAGCACACGCAAAACCTGCCGCAGCGCGTTCAATGACGCACTACAACCGAAAGGGGGAGATATACATTTCCATTAAACGGCATAGCCGTAGAAATAGGTCAGCTCAAATGCCATGCAATATAAAGCAGGGTGAGCGCGATGATCCAGAGCGCCAGGCGTCCCGAACGGCTGTGTTTCGCTTCCGCCTTGCCGATCGCTTCCGCCGTCTGCGGATCGAAGCGCAGGCCGGTTTCGCTCATGGCGAGGAGTTCGTGATGGAATTTTTCGGTCTTGGCAGCGATTTCCGGCGCAGCTTCGGCGAGTTTCACGGCAGCTTTCAAACCGTCGCGCAGGTCGGTAACGATGCGCTTGGGTCCGAGATTGGTGCGGATCCAGTCACCGACGACGGGCTCCGAAGCCTTCCACATATTGAAGCGCGGATTGAGCATGCGCGACACGCCCTCGACCACGACCATGGTCTTCTGCAGCATGACCAGCTCCGGGCGCGTTTCCATATCGAAAAGTTCGGTCACTTCGAAGAGCAGCGTCAGCAGCTTGCCCATGGAGATCGTTTCGGCCGGCTGGCCGTGAATAGGCTCGCCGATGGCGCGGATCGCCTGCGCGAAACTCTCGGTATTATGATGTGCCGGTACATAGCCGGCTTCGAAATGCACCTCGGCAACGCGGACATAGTCGCGGGTGATGAAGCCGAAGAGAATTTCGGCAAGGAAGCGCCGCTCCTTTTTGCCGAGCCGCCCGACGATGCCCATGTCGACGGCCACGATCTCTCCTTCGGCATCGACGAAGAGATTGCCGGGATGCATGTCGGCATGGAAGAAGCCGTCACGCAGCGTATGCCGCAGGAAGGACTGAATCAGCGTATCGGCGAGCACGTTGAGATCGTGGCCGGCCGCCTTCAGCCCCTCGACGTCGGACATCTTGACGCCGTCGATCCACTCCATGGTAATGACGTCGCGGCCGGTGCGCTCCCAATCGACCTTGGGGACGCGGAAGCCGGGATCCTTGCCGGTGTTTTCCGCGATCTCGGACAGTGCTGCAGCCTCGAGGCGCAGATCCATCTCGACCTTGGTCGTCTGCTCCAGCGTCCGCGTCACTTCGACGGGCCTCAGGCGGCGGCTCGACGGCATGAAGCGTTCCTGCAGATGGGCCACAAGATACATCGCCTTGATATCGTTGACGAAACGTTGGCGAACGCCGGGCCGGATCACCTTGACGGCAACGCGCTTGCGGCCTTCCGCCGTCTGCACTTCGGCCGGATGCACCTGCGCAATCGACGCAGCCGCAAAGGGTTCGTCAAAGCTTACATAGAGATCGGCGAGCGAGCGACCGAGCGAACCCTCGATCGCAGCCTTTGCAGCCGCATGTGGAAAGAAAGCCATGCGGTCCTGCAATTGCGACAGGTCGTTGGCCATGTCGACGCCGACGACATCGGGTCGCGTCGCCAGGAATTGGCCGATCTTCACATAGGAAGGCCCGAGGCGCTCCACGGCCTTGGCCAGACGATCGCTGCGCGCCTGGGTCTTGGCGCGTTTGCGGGCAAAAATGCTGACGAAGGATTTCGCAAGGCTGACGGAGGGCGGCAATCCCTCGGAGGGAAGTGCGATGACCACGCCTTCGCGCACCAGCACCCAACCGACCCTGATAAGGCCGAAATATGCGTTGAAAGCACTCATCGGGTCTCAAGGTCTCGCTTGATGCCAGCCGAAAACCGCGTCACATTTTTCGGTATCATGCGTCAGAGCTTCCATCCCGAGTGCAGGGCGGCGATACCGCCCGTATAGTTGGTAAAGCTCACGCGCGAAAAGCCGGCCTCGCGGATCATCGTCGCGAAATCCTGCTGGTTCGGGAATTTGCGGATCGATTCCACCAGATACTGATAGGGTTCGGCATCGCCTGTGATCGCCTTGCCGAACTGCGGAATGGCGTTGAAGGACCACGCATCGTAGACACGATCGAGCAGCGGCAGGTCGACTTCGGAAAATTCCAGCACCAGCAGCCGGCCGCCGCGCCTCAGCACGCGATAGGCTTCCTTCAGCGCCACATCGATATGCGGCACGTTACGGATGCCGAAGGCGATCGTGTAGGCGTCGAAGGAATTGGGCTCGAAGGGCAGTTCCTCGGCGTTGGCCTCGACGAAGGTGAGATTGTCGCTGAGCTTCTTCTTCGCCGCGCGTTCGGCGCCGACGGCAAGCATCGAGCCGTTGATGTCGAGCACGGTCGCATGTGCCAGCCGGTTCGAGGCCTCGACGATACGGAAGGCGATGTCGCCTGTACCGCCGGCGACGTCGAGAACCTTGTAGGCCGGGTCCTTGCGCGGAT
This sequence comes from Rhizobium mayense, assembly GCF_030272705.1. GTDB lineage: Bacteria > Pseudomonadota > Alphaproteobacteria > Rhizobiales > Rhizobiaceae > Rhizobium > Rhizobium mayense. The sequence goes on from NZ_JARFYM010000005.1 coordinate 53,117, forward strand.
TGAGCGCGGCGATCATCGCATCCTTCCAGGCCCGGTGCAGGCCCATGGACATGACGTCGTTCATGATGTCGTAGCGCTTGGCGACCTTGTGGAACACCTCGTTGACGAGGCCTTGCTTCTCGCCATCCGCCACTTCGCGGAAGCCATAGGATGTTTCCATGCCGCCATCGGCGGAGGTGCGGCTTTCTGCCATCAGCTCAACTCCGTTACACTACAGCGCCGCGCGTCGCACGTGACGTGCAAAGGTCGCTGTAGCACTTTAAATCTGCTGCATAATTTTATCCTTAAATCGATTCCGACTTAAGGAATTATGCAGTAATAAGCCGCGGACCATAGCGAAATCGCGTTTGCCACGCTATCTCATGAGCTAGGTCACCAGCCGCAATGCCTTGGGCTATAGCCCAGATCATAAGCGGTTGAAACATAAAGATGGATAGCAATGCCGGAATTACCAGAGGTCGAAACCGTCAGGCGCGGGCTTGCGCCCTCGATGGAAGGCGCGCTGCTTGCCGAACTGGAGTTGCGTCGCAACGACTTGCGCTTTCCCTTTCCGCTTGAGTTTTCGCGCCTGGTCTCCGGCCGCGGCATCAAGTCGCTGTCGCGACGCGCGAAATATCTCCTGATCGATCTCGATGACGGCATGACGATCATATCGCATCTCGGCATGTCCGGGTCGTTCCGCGTCGAGAATGGAACGGTTGCCGATGCGCCCGGTGAATTTCACCATCCTCGCTCCAAGGACGAGAAGCATGATCACGTCGTCTTCCACTTGAAGGGCGTCAACGGAAATGCGCGCGTCATTTACAATGATCCGCGCCGTTTCGGGTTCATGGACATCGCCCGGCGTGCGGATCTCGCCAGTCACCCGTCCTTCCGCGATCTCGGCCCTGAGCCGACCGGCAATGAATTGAGCGCCGACTATCTGGCTGAACGCTTCGCTGGCAAGGCACAGCCGCTGAAGAGTGCATTGCTCGACCAGAAGAATATCGCTGGGCTCGGCAATATATATGTGTGCGAGGCGCTGTGGCGTTCGCATCTGTCGCCGCTACGCGCAGCCGGGAGTTTGGTGAGCGAAGCCGGTAAGCCGAAAGAGGAATTGCCCAGGCTGGTCGACGCGATCCGCGAGGTCATCGCCGATGCGATCGCCGCCGGCGGTTCGTCATTGCGTGACCATATCCAGGCGGATGGTTCGCTCGGCTATTTCCAGCATTCCTTTTCGGTCTACGACCGCGAGACAGAGCCTTGCAGCACGCCCGGCTGCGGCGGTACGGTCGCCCGCATCGTCCAGGCGGGGCGCTCGTCCTTTTTCTGCGCCTCCTGCCAGAACTAATGTGAAGGGAGAGACAAATGGCTTATGAAACCTTGATTGTCGAAACGCATGGTCCCGTCGGTCTCATCAGGCTCAACCGGCCCCAGGCGCTGAATGCGCTGAATTCGACTGTGCTCGCCGAATTGAAGCAGGCCTACGGCGCCTTTCATGTCGACGAGGCGATCGGCGCAATCGTGCTGACCGGCTCGGAAAAGGCCTTTGCCGCCGGCGCCGACATCAAGGAGATGCAGCCGCTCGATTTCGCCGATGTCTACAAAAGCGATTTCATCAGCGGCTGGGACGAAATCGCCAAGGCACGCAAGCCCGTCATTGCCGCCGTCAGCGGCTTTGCCCTTGGTGGTGGTTGCGAGCTTGCCATGATGTGCGATTTCATCATTGCCGCCGATACGGCAAAATTCGGTCAGCCCGAGATCACGCTCGGCATCATCCCTGGCATGGGCGGCTCGCAACGCCTGACGCGCGCCGTCGGCAAGGCGAAGGCGATGGATCTGGTGTTGACGGGCCGGATGATGGATGCCGACGAAGCGGAGCGTTCCGGCCTGGTGTCACGTGTCGTGCCGGCCGATAAGCTGATCGAGGAGGCGCTGGCCGCCGCGGCCAAGATCGCCTCGCTGTCGCGTCCCTCGGTCCTGATGGCGAAGGAGGCGGTCAGCCGGGCGCTGGAAACGACGCTGGAAGAGGGGCTGCGTTTCGAGCGCCGGCTTTTCCATAGCCTGTTTGCCACCGAGGATCAGAAGGAAGGTATGGCCGCCTTCATCGAGAAGCGCAAACCTGTCTTCAAGAACCGGTGAAAGCGCGATTCCGGAATTGCGCGGGTTCCGTGAGAATCCGCGTTGACGCCGCCGCTCATTCCGGTTATATGCCCGCCACAGTTTGGAAAGCCGATCTGGTTTTCCGCAATTGCTCCCGCATTGCTGGATGAAGAGGCCGCAAGGCCCGCGCTGCATTGACGGAGTTATGTTCGAATTCTAAGAGAGGCATACATGGCCAATACCAGCTCGGCGAAAAAAGCGACCCGCAAGATCGCCCGCCGCACCGAAGTCAACAAGGCTCGTCGCTCGCGCGTTCGCACCTTCGTCCGCCAGGTTGAAGAAGCCATCGCATCGGGTGATGCGGATCGTGCGAAGGAAGCCTTCCTGGTTGCGCAGCCGGAACTGGCTCGCGCTGCCACCAAGGGCGTCCTGCATGCCAACACCGCTTCGCGCAAGGTCTCGCGTCTTGCCAAGCGTGTGAAGGCGCTTTCGGCTCCGACCGCGTAATTTTTCCTTAACGATTTGATCGTTAAACTTGAGCCCGGCCCTTGTGCCGGGCTTTTTGGATTCGGTCAAAATCGACCCGTATCGTTAAAATGTAGCCGGCTGATCATGTCACTGAAGTGACAGAAAAATTTGTTTAAAAACAAATAGTTATGGCAGGATGCCATAATGTTGGGTGATCTGCGTGACGTGCTGCAGGCTCCCAAGTGAGTCAAGGGATTTTTTATTTTTTTTGTTTTCAAACCTGTGTGAATCGCGCTGAACGCGAATCTCCTTGATTCAAAAGCGATTCTTTTTTGACGGGGTTGTGACACTCAAAAACGGCTTCCAGAGTCAAGGACCGCCTCTTAATTTTGTGTAAAATTCATCGTTGATCTCTGCCTGCGATCCTGCCTAAATGGCTTTCAACAAGGGGCGCGGACATCATCTGAAACGGCTTTTGCAAGCACTGTCACTAACGGCAGTGAGGGTGGTTTTTGTTCCTTGTGACGGAGCGGTTCAGTTCCGTTTTTTCAAACAGTTGACGAGTTAAGGCCGCAAGCGGTAACGCCTGCGGAACGAGGAAACTTGTCTGCTCTTTGCAGCCTAAGTCCCAAGCGTGGCTGCGGGGAGGGGAGAAAAATTGACAGCCGTTTGGCGCAGTCGGTCGGAGTACGAGGACCGAGCGACTGCTCCAGATGCAAGCGCCAAGGAGACAGCCGCTCGATGAGCAGTTTTCGCCGAGGTGTTTTGCATAAGGTCCGTTTGGCTGGACCAGGCTGATGAACCGGTGTGCGGCGAGCTCCCAGCAACGAGCGCGACCGTTACGCCATGGCGTAGACCTAAGGGCGGCGGCAATATCTAATTTCCGTCCTATAAAAAGAGACTGTGGAAGGCGGCATTATGCAGATGATTACGAGAACGACGGGTGCATTTGAAAATGGGGACAATGCACAGCAGGCGTTCAGTACGGTTTGCCTTGAAGCGGCGGGGGAAAAGGGAGACATGAAGCATAACGTGTTGTTCGAGCGTGTTAGCGCGCGCTTGAAGGCCCAGGTCGGTCCGGATGTATATGCCAGCTGGTTTGCACGGCTTAAGCTGCACTCGGTATCGAAAAGCGTCGTACGTCTGACTGTTCCGACGACCTTTCTGAAATCCTGGATCAACAACCGTTATCTCGATCTGATCACCAGCCTGTTCCAGGCAGAAGATGCTGAAATCCTGAAGGTTGAAATTCTGGTGCGCACCGCGACCCGGCCCGGTGCAAAGCCCTGCGCGGATGAACAGGTGGCTGTTCCCGACGCGGCTTCGGTGGCTCCGATCCGCCGCCCTGTCGCCCAGCCGGCTGGTCAGGTCGTTGCCCAGACGGTCAGTGCGGCAGCTGCTGCGCGACCGGCGGCTGCGGGCGCGCCGCTGTTCGGCTCGCCGCTCGATTCCCGCTTCACTTTCGATACCTTCGTGGAAGGCAGCTCGAACCGCGTCGGTCTCGCCGCTGCCAAGACTATTGCCGAAGCCGGCTCCGGCGCCGTGCGGTTCAATCCGCTCTTCGTCCACGCCACGGTCGGTCTCGGCAAGACGCACCTCCTGCAGGCGATCGCCAATGCCGCCGTGCAGAACCCGCGCGCCCTGCGCGTCGTCTATCTGACGGCAGAATATTTCATGTGGCGCTTCGCCACCGCCATTCGTGACAATGATGCGCTGACCCTGAAGGACTCGCTGCGCAACATCGATCTTCTGATCATTGACGATATGCAGTTCCTGCAGGGCAAGATGATCCAGCACGAGTTCTGCCACCTGCTGAACATGCTGCTCGACAGCGCCAAACAGGTCGTCGTTGCGGCCGACCGCGCGCCTTGGGAACTGGAATCGCTGGATCCGCGCGTGCGCTCGCGTCTTCAGGGCGGTGTCGCCATCGAAGTCGAGGCGCCGGACTACGAGATGCGTCTCGAAATCCTCAAGCGCCGGCTGGATGCCGCCCGTCAGGATGATCCGTCGCTGGACATTCCGACCGAACTTCTCTCGCATGTCGCTCGCAATGTGACGGCAAGCGGCCGCGAGCTCGAGGGCGCTTTCAATCAGCTCATCTTCCGCCGCTCTTTCGAGCCCAACCTGACGGTTGAGCGCGTCGACGAATTGCTTGCCCATCTGGTCGGCTCCGGCGAGCCGCGCCGTGTGCGCATCGAGGACATCCAGCGCATCGTGGCGCGTCATTATAATGTCTCGCGCCAGGAGCTGGTCTCCAACCGCCGTACCCGCGTCATCGTCAAGCCGCGCCAGATCGCCATGTATCTGTCGAAGACGCTGACGCCGCGCTCCTTCCCGGAGATCGGCCGTCGCTTCGGTGGTCGTGACCACACGACCGTGCTGCATGCGGTGCGCAAGATCGAGGAGCTGATTGCCGGCGACAGCAAGCTGTCGCACGAAATCGAGCTGCTGAAGCGTCTGATCAACGAATAACCTGCGACGTCAGACCGTCCCGCTTACGGGTGGGATCATCTGTAAGCGGGTAGATGCACCCGATCTGCAAGTTATCAACGGCCGGCTATATCGCCGGCCGTTTTCATTTATGCGGTTTTTATTCTATAGGTGTCTGAAATACTGAATCGGATACCGGCCGGAGGAGGTCGGGCACCGAAGGGAGAAGATGCCTATGAGTTTTGACAGGATTGCCGTTCTCGGCCTCGGTAAGGTCGGGCGGCTCGCCGCCACATTGCTGCATGAAAGCGGTTTTGCCGTCACCGGCGTCGATGCGCGTTTGCCAGCGGAGGCCATGCCTTTCACCTGCGAGGCGGGCAATGTCTGCGATCCGGAGCTGATCGGCCATCTCTTTTCTCGCGTCGATGCCGTGCTCTCCTGCCTGCCATTTCACTTAAACGCCGAACTGGCGCGCCTGGCCCATGGCGCCGGCATTCATTATTTCGACTTGACCGAGGATGTGCCGACCACGAACGGCATTATCGAGCTTGCAAAGAGCGCGCATGGCCTGATGGCGCCGCAATGCGGCCTGGCGCCCGGTTTCGTCGGTATTGTCGGTGCGAGCCTTGCCGACGTCTTCGATCGCTGCCGCTCGATCCGCATGCGCGTTGGTGCTTTGCCGCAGAATCCGACCGGACTGTTGGGTTATGCCTTCAATTGGTCGCCGGAGGGCGTGGTCAACGAATATCTGAACGACTGCGAAGTCATCGAGGGCGGTGTGCGCAAGCTGGTCTCGCCCATGGAATGGCACGAGACGCTCTATGTGAACGGCGTCAAGCTTGAGGCCTTCACCACCTCGGGCGGTCTTGGAACCATGTGTAGTACCATGCTCGGCCGGGTGGAAAACCTCGATTACAAAACCATGCGCTATCCCGGCCACATGGAGCTCATGAATTTCTTCTTCCATGAGTTGCTGATGCGCGACCGACGCCAGCTTGCCGGCGAGATCTTGACCGACGCGAAGCCGCCGGTCGATGACGACGTCGTCTATGTCCATGTCTCGGCTGAAGGGACGATCAACGGCAATATGCGCCGGCGGGAATTCGTACGGGCCTATTATCCGATCGAGATTGCCGGCGAGAGCCGCACAGCCATTTCCTGGACTACGTCGGCCTCGGTCGTCGCCGTTATCGAGATGGTGCGTGCCGGCCGCCTGCCTTCGACCGGCTTTTTGCATCAGGAGCATATTTCGCTCGACACCTTCCTGGAAACGCGGACCGGCAGCCTGTTCAAGGGCGGCATCACCTATCACGGATGATGCGCGTCCCTATGCCGAAGGCGTCGCCTGCGGGGCCTCGGAAAGCAGCCAGGCACGAAAGGCGGCGACGGCAGGCCGCTCCAGCGCCGTCGTGGGGTAGACCAGATGGTAGGCCAGCGCGCTGGCAAGGCCCAACGGGAAGGGCGCGACAATCGTGCCCTCAGCCAATTCCTTCTCGATGAACGAGCGCCGCATCAGCGCAATGCCGAGTCCCGCCTTCATCGCATGATAGGCGCCGGTACCGTCAGTGAAGATCGGTCCCCGCGTCGCGTCGACCTTGGTCGCGCCTGCCGCCTCCAGCCAGAGTTGCCAGTCGCGCCGATAGACATCGTGGATCAGGATCAGGCCGGCCAGCGCGTCTGCCGTGGGTGAGGGGCCGAGAGTGGCGGCGATTTCGGGCGTGCAGACCGGGACATATTCGTCGTCAAGCAACCGCTCGCTTGCCAGCCCTTCATAGCCGCCAAGGCCATGTCGAATGGCGATGTCGATGCCATCGCGCTGGAAATCCATCACCCGATGCGAAGCGCTGATCCGCAGATCGATCTCGGGATGCGCCTGCTCGAAACGCATTAGGCGCGGCACCAGCCAGTGCGTGGCAAAGCCGGCGGTGCAGGTGACGGTCAGCACCGTGTCCCGCGCCCGCATCGTCAGTGCCGCCGTCGCCTCTCGCACCAGGCGGAAGGCGGTGCGCAGCGTCGCGAAATAATCAGCACCGGCAGCCGTCAAGGTGAGGCCCCGCGCACGGCGGTCGAAAAGCCGCACACCGAGCGCGGTCTCGAGATCGCGCACCTGCAGGCTGACCGCACCGGGGGTCACATGTAGCTCCCTGGCGGCGGTCGTCATGCTTAGATGCCGCGCCGAGGCTTCGAAGGCGCGCAGCGCCGAAAGGGAAGGAAATTGATCCATGATGATTGAGTTCAGCTAAACGATTGAGCGAAAAAGACTCGTTTGCAAGAGTCCCATAATGGCGAGATAATTCCATCAATCTCGATGGTTGACAAGAAGGCGCATACCCATCGCCATCGAGTCCAACTAATAGATCGGAATACAGGAGAAATCGCCATGGCGCAGAAATCAATGGGCGCGGCGGAATGGGGCATGCTGTTCGGATTGTCGATCCTCTGGGGCGGCTCGTTTTTCTTTAACGGCATCCTGGTACATGAACTGCCGCTCTTCACCATCGTCGCCGCGCGCGTCGCACTGGCGGCGATCGCCTTGCATGTCATCGTCCGAATGACCGGGCAGGCGATGCCTCGCGATGGTCAGACCTGGGCCGCCTTCTTCGGCATGGGTGTCCTCAACAATGCTATTCCCTTCCTGCTGATCGTCTGGGGCCAGACGCATATCGCGAGCGGCCTGGCTTCAATTCTTAATGCGACGACGCCGCTTTTCGCCGTCGTGGTGGCGCATTTCCTGACGGCGGATGAAAAAATGACCGGCAATCGCCTGATCGGCGTTGTCGTCGGCTTTGCCGGCGTCGCGCTGATGATCGGCCCGTCGGTGTTGAGTAGTCTCGGCTCGAATGTGCTGGCACAGCTCGCCGTGCTGGGTGCTGCCTTCTCCTATTCGCTCGCCGGTATCTTCGGCCGCCGCTTTCGCCGCATGGGGCTTGCTCCCATCATCCCGGCGGCCGGGCAAGTGACGGCCTCGAGCGTCCTGTTGCTGCCGGTCGCCCTCGTTGTCGACCATCCTTGGACGCTCAACATGCCTTCGACGGAAACATGGATAGCGCTGGCCGGCCTGGCGATCCTCTCGACCGCGATCGCCTACGTCCTGTTCTTTCGCATCCTGGCAACGGCAGGCGCCACGAACCTGATGCTGGTCACCTTCCTCATTCCCGTCAGCGCCATCCTGCTCGGCGCGCTGATCCTCGGTGAACAATTGCAGCCGAAACACTTCATCGGCATGGCGATGATCGCCGTCGGCCTCGCGGCAATCGATGGACGCCTACTCACCCTCCCCTTGAGGGGGAGGGTCGGCACATAGTGCCGGGGTGGGGTGACCCGCCGCTTTGCTGCGACCTCCCCTCGGGGGAGGTTGATCAGCAGGCCAGATCAGCAACGACGGAATCGAGGATCAGCATTCCCGCCGGCGTGCAGCGCAGGCGGGAGTTGCCGAGGCGTTCGATGAAGCCGTGCTCCAGCAGGAGCTGTTCGCGATTCGGATCCGGCTCCCGGCCGGAGAGCTGTTGCCAGCGCACGAGATCGATACCTTCTTTCAGGCGCAGGCCCATCAGCAGCAGCTCGTCGGCCTGCTCTTCGAAGCCGAGCATCTCCTGTTCGACCATGCCGTGGCCGTCGCGCTCGACCAGCTCCAGCCAGCTTTCCGGCTTCCGCTCGGTGGAGGTCGCCAGTTTCTTCGGGCCGTGGGTCAGCCGGCCGTGGGCGCCGGGGCCGATGCCGGCATAGTCGCCATAGCGCCAATAGGTGAGATTGTGGCGGCTCTCCGCGCCCGGGCGCGCATGATTGGAGACCTCGTAGGCCGGCATGCCCTCGCGCTCAGTGATCTCCTGCGTCGCCTCATAGAGCAGCGCCGACTGGTCGCCATCCGGCACGATCAGCTTGCCCGCCTTGTGGAGGCCATAGAAAGGCGTGCCTTCCTCGATGGTGAGCTGGTAGAGCGACAGATGATCGACGGCATAGGAGATCGCCTCCTTCAGCTCGCGCTCCCATTCCTCGACCGTCTGGTTCGGGCGGGCATAAATCAAGTCGAAGGACATGCGCGGGAATATCTCGCGCGCCAGCTTGATCGCCTTCAACGCATCGGCGACGTCATGAAGACGACCCAGGAATTTGAGATCGCGGTCGTTCAGCGCCTGCACGCCCATCGACACACGGTTGACGCCGGCGGCGCGATAGCCGCGGAAACGCTCGGCTTCGACGCTGGAGGGGTTGGCCTCCATCGTGATCTCGATTCCTTCAGGCACATGCCAATACCTGGAAATGCCGTCGAGAACCGCGGCGACGGTCTCCGGCTTCATCAGCGAAGGCGTGCCGCCGCCGAGGAAGACGCTGGTCACCGTCTTCGGGCCGCTGATCGCTCGCATAGACGCCATTTCCTTGAGGAAGGCGGCGGCGAAACGCTCCTGGTCGACCGGCTGGTGGCGGACATGGCTGTTGAAATCGCAATAGGGGCATTTGGCCGCGCAGAAGGGCCAATGCACATAGACGCCGAAACCGGGTTCACCGGTATCGGGCAGCAACAGCCCTTCACGTGTCAGGTTTTGCGAATCCATGATGTCCACGGGCTTGAGCTTACGCCTCCAGGCAGGTTTCGACAAAGATCTTGAAGGCGCGAGCCCGGTGCGACAGTGCCTGCGTCTCACCGGGCTTCCAGCCGTGCTTCTGCTCGGCACTCATCTCGCCGAAGGTCACATCGTAACCCTCGGGCTGGAACACCGGATCGTAGCCGAAGCCCTGCGTGCCGCGCGGCGGCCAGACGACATGGCCCTCGACTTCGCCGCGGAAAAGCTCGGTGTGCCCATCCGGCCAGGCAAGGCAAAGCACGCTGACGAAGCGCGCCGTGCGGCTTTCCGGCGATGTGGCGCCGGCTTTTTCCAGCGCGGTCTCGACCTTCTGCATCGCCATGGCGAAATCGCGGGTGCCGTCCTGCTTTTCCGCCCAATTGGCGGTATAGACGCCGGGATCGCCGCCAAGCGCGTCGACCACCAGGCCGGAGTCGTCGGACAATGCCGGCATGCCGGAGGCTATAGCAGAGGCCAGCGCCTTGATCGTAGCGTTTTCCTCGAAGGTGGTGCCGGTCTCGTCCGGCTCGATGAAATTGAGATCGGCGGCAGACTTGGCGGTAAAGCCGAACGGGCCGATCAAATCCTGAATTTCACGGATCTTCCCGGCATTGTGGCTGGCGACAACGATGGTCTTGGTATCGAGCTTGCGCATATCCTGTCCTGTCATAGGCCCCAGATGCGGGGTTCGGCGCATTCCAGGCTGTTGCCGGCCGGATCGCGGAAATAAATTGAACGGCCGCCGTTCGGCCAGTGAAAATCGGCCTCGATGGCGACGCCGGCAGCTCTCAGCTTCCGAGCCATTGCTTCGATATCGTTGCCGCCGACCCGGAAGCAGACGTGGCCGTGGCCCTTCGTGCCATGCGGCGGTACCGGCAAGGAACTCGATTCCGGCGGCTTCACGGTTTCATTGCCGTTGAAGATCAACAGCACACCTGGCCCGCAGCGATAGAAGACATGGCGGTTACCGGCCCGCGTGATCTTCTCCAGGCCGAGAACGTCGCCATAAAAGGCTTCGGCCGCATCGAGATCATCGGCATAGAGCGCGGTTTCGAGAACGCTTTCGATTGTCACATTGCTCATCGGTTAGCCCCTCACCCTAGCCCTCTCCCCGCAGGCGGGGAGAGGGGACGACCTCAATCTCGATCGTCCTCCGATTGCCCGTAGCGGAGAGATGACCGTAGGTGCGTCTTGCCCCTTCTCCCCGTCGAGACGGGGAGAAGGTGGCCAATAGGCCGGATGAGGGGCAAGCCCGCACGACGTGCATTTTCCGATATCCTCAGGCAATCGCCTGTTTCTGCAGCCCCACCAGCTCGGCGATGCCGTTCTTGGCGAGATGCATCAGGGTGGTAAATTCCTCTTCGCTGAAGGGCGTACCTTCCGCCGTGCCCTGGATTTCGACGATGCCGCCGGCGCCGGTCATGACGAAGTTGGCGTCGGTCTCGGCGGACGAGTCCTCGAGATAATCGAGGTCGATCACCGGCTGGCCCGCGAAGATGCCACAGGAAATGGCCGCGATATGGTCCTTCAGGACACGGTCCGTCTTGGTCATGTTGCGGCTTTCCATCCACTTCAGGCAGTCGTAAAGCGCAATCCAGCCGCCGGTGATCGAGGCCGTGCGGGTGCCGCCATCGGCCTGGATGACGTCGCAGTCGAGCGTGATCTGGCGTTCGCCGAGCGCCTGCAGGTCGACGACGGCGCGCAGCGACCGGCCGATGAGGCGCTGGATCTCCTGCGTGCGGCCGCCCTGCTTGCCGGCGGCGGCTTCGCGCTTCATGCGTTCGCCGGTGGCGCGCGGCAGCATGCCGTATTCGGCCGTGATCCAGCCCTTGCCGCTATTGCGCAGCCATGGCGGCGTCTTTTCTTCCAGGCTCGCCGTGCAAAGCACATGCGTGTCACCGAACTTGACCAGGCACGAGCCTTCGGCATGCTTGGAAAAATTGCGCTCGAATGACACCTTGCGCATCTGGTCGGTTTTTCTGCCTGAAGGCCGCATTCTACTCTCCTGAACGTTTATCGACCGCTTCTACGATCCAGCGGCGGCTTTTGCAAAGGAAAAGCAGGATGGAGGGTCTCGTAGGGGCAGCCTTGGCATTTTTCCCTTTTGCCATTGCTAACTGAATGATTATATTTTGACTAAGGCTCAACAGAACGGGTTTGACAGCGAAATGGGGTTCACGACATCGTCGGTTTCGGATGCCATTGCCGCGCTGGACGAACGCTCGAAGGAAATCTTCCGCCGTATCGTCGAAAGTTATCTTGAGAACGGCGAACCGCTCGGCTCGCGCAATCTCTCGCGCCTGCTGCCCATGTCCTTGTCGCCGGCCTCCGTGCGCAATGTCATGAGCGACCTGGAAGAGCTTGGTCTGATCTATTCGCCGCATATCAGCGCCGGGCGCCTGCCGACGCAGGTCGGCCTGCGTTTCTTCGTGGACGCCTTCATGCAGGTCGGCGATCTCTCGGCGGAAGACCGTGCCACCATCGATCGTCAGGTGCGCGGCAGCAATCGCGATCAGCCGATAGAATCGGTCATGACCGAGGCGAGCCGTATGCTTTCGGGTATTTCGCGCGGCGCCGGACTGGTGATCACCTCGAAGAGTGATCCGATACTGAAGCACGTCGAATTCATCCGGCTGGAGCCGACCAAGGCGCTTGCCGTGCTCGTCGGCGACCATGATCAGGTGGAAAACCGCATCATCGAATTGCCGGCCGGGGTTACCTCTTCGCAGCTCACGGAAGCGGCGAATTTCCTCAACGCCCACATGACAGGCCAGACCCTGCCGGAGCTGCGCCGCCAGCTGCAGACGCTGAAGGAGAGTGTTCGCCAGGAACTGGATACGCTGTCGCACGCGCTCGTCGAACGCGGGATCGCCGTCTGGTCGGGCGATGGAGATGAGGGTAAGCCGACGCAGCTCATCGTGCGCGGCCGCGCCAATCTGCTGGCCGAAGTTGGGGGCGCCGAGGACCTGGACCGGCTACGCCTGTTGTTCGACGATCTGGAAAAGAAGGACAGCCTGATCGAGATCCTGAATCTCGCCGAAAGCGGGCCGGGCGTGCGCATCTTCATCGGCTCGGAAAACAAGCTCTTTTCGCTCTCCGGCTCCTCGCTGATCGTCGCGCCCTATCGTGATGACGATGACCGGATCATCGGCGCCGTCGGCGTCATCGGCCCGACAAGGCTGAATTACGCGCGCATCGTGCCGATGGTGGATTATACCGCCCAACTGATTTCCAGGCTGTCGCGGACCGGGATCTGACGAAAAGCGGCTGGAGCCCTTGCGCGCTCTAAATGTGCGAAGATGGCCTTAGTCCGGAAGCAGGACCCCCGATCCGCCCATCTCTGCCGGCATGTCTTTTTGCTTCGGTAGGCCGTCCGTCATGTGCAGCACGGTGTTCCCGTAGTTGACATGAAGCATGGGCTGAAAGTCGAGGGTCGGGATGATGGCGGCGTAGACATCGGTCACGCCCCATAAGGGATGCTCGGTCAACAGATGGCCGCCGCAAATCTCGCACCATTTGCGCACGCTCTTTTCGCTTCTTTGATAGCTGCGGATGTGTTCGGCACCCTTGGTCACGCGAACGGCTTCAGGCGGCCAGAGCGAGAAGGCGTTGACCGGTCCCGCCGACCATTCTCGACAGGAATCGCAATGGCAATAGCCCATCGCGGCCGGCTCGCCACTGACCGCGATCTCCACCGCGCCGCAGAAACATTTGCCTGAATAGGACTTGTTGCTGGACATGGATCACACCTCACCCCGTGTTGAAACGGCGCCGACTATACCGGGAAAGGCTTTTCGATAGTAGAAGCCCCAACGGGGGAGGTGCACTCACCCGATTGGTATTCGCGCAAAAGCGAAGGGATTGCCGGGAATCGCCTGATCTTCGCGACAAAGCCTTGATTTTTTCCGGCCAAACCTCGATATCGGGCACATTCAAAAGACAAAGCAATTCGGAGACCGTCATGACCGACGAAACAACGAAGACCGGACCTGACGCCACGGCGACTGACAATCCCGCGGGCTTCGCGCAAGAGGATGCTGAAACCGTGGAAACGGCACAGTCCTCGCAGCCGGATCCGGTCGAGCTGCTTAAGGCCGAGAATAGCGACCTCCGCGACCGCTATTTGCGCCTTGCCGCCGAGATGGACAATTTGCGCCGTCGCACCGAGCGCGACGTCAAGGACGCCAAGTCCTATTCCGTCGCCAGCTTCGCCCGCGATATGCTCGCGGTGTCGGACAATCTGCACCGCACGCTGGAAGCCATTCCGGCCGAAGCCCGCGCCGAGGCAGATGCCGGCCTGAAGACGCTGATCGAGGGCGTCGAGATGACCGAGCGTTCCATGCTGTCGGCGCTGGAGCGCCATGGTGTCCGTCAGCTCGAGCCTGTCGGCCAGAAGTTCGATCCTAACTTCCATCAGGCAATGTTCGAGGTTCCGAACACTGAAGTGCCGAACAATACGGTTGTGCAAGTGGTGCAGGCCGGCTTCGTCATCGGCGAGCGCGTTCTGCGTCCGGCCATGGTTGGTGTCGCCAAGGGCGGCCCGAAGGTGGCCGAGATTTCCGAACCGGGCGCCAATAGCCCGTTCGACGAAAAAGACGCCTAGGCCCCAAGCCGTACACAAAAAAATAAGAGCCGGATGACATCGTCGTCCGGCTCTTATTTTATCCGAGTTTAAATCCGGGTCGATCGGTCAGGCGGCGTTGGACGCCTGCTCTTCGTTGAGGAAAGCGTAGATTGCCGAGGCGGATTCGGTGGCGCGCAGTTTGGCAACAAGATCCTGGTCGCGCAGCACGCGGGCAATGCGTGACAGCGCCTTCAGGTGGTCGGCGCCGGCGCCCTCGGGAGCGAGCAGCAGAAAGACGAGGTCGACCGGCTGGTCGTCCAGCGCCTCGAAATCAACCGGCACTTCCAGGCGTGCGAAAATACCGATGATGGATTTGATGCTGGTGAGCTTGCCGTGCGGAATGGCGATGCCGTTGCCGACTCCGGTGGAGCCGAGGCGTTCGCGCTGCAGAACGACGTCGAAAATCTCGCGCTCGGGCAGTCCGGTCAATTTGGAGGCTTTGGCTGCCAGCTCCTGAAGCAGTTGTTTTTTGGAATTTGCCCTCAAGGCGGGGATGATCGCATCTTGGTGCAGCAAATCTGCCAATGCCATTCTCTTTATCCTTCGTGTCGCCGAGATCCGATGACGGAGGAGCGGCGGCCAGTTGATTGTGCGGAGCCGCCGCTCATCTTCTTTTCTCAGCCTTTGATATTGGCTGCGTCGATCCAGCCAATGTTGCCGTCCTGACGACGGTAAACGATGTTCAAATGTTCCTTGCCAGGGCTGCGGAAGAGCAGCAGTGGCTCATCGGTCATGTCAAGCGCCATCACGGCGGTCGCGACCGACATGGTCTTTAGCTGTTTCGTGCTTTCAGCGACGATCGCCGGCGCGAAATCGGCAGGGACCTCGTCGTCGTCATCCGGTACGCCGTCCATGACGGTGTAGGAGACTTCGGCAAGGCCGTTCGTGTGGTTGCCGGCCTGGTGATCCTTGAGCTTGCGTTTGTAGCGGCGCAAGCGCTTTTCGATGCGCTCGGACGCCGCATCAAAGGCCAATTGCGGATCCATCGCCTCTCCGGCGGCATGCAGGACGACGCCACTGTCGAGATGAAGTTTGCAATCGGCTGCGAAGCGGGAACTGGATTTCTGAACCGTCACCTGGCCTGAATACCCCCCGTCGAAGTATTTCGTCACGGCCGTTCCGATCTGGTCTTCAATCCTTTGGCGGAAGGAGTCACCAATTTCCATATGTTTACCGGAGACACGCACACTCATGGAGTTTCCCTTCTTGTCGTGGTTATTGCGCGTACCAGTTTACGCCAAGCCTCAAGCTCATCCAAGCACTTCACGCGGTCAAAGACAAATTGCGTTTTTTAGGGCGCCCTGGGGATGATGGGGATAAGTTCATGGCAGTGATGTCCTGCATCGATTGCGGCGGGCTTCTAGCTCCGCCACATTGGAAAGTCAACTGTATCTTAACGATCCGTTAGGGGATTTGCAGGTCAGGGTAGAGATTGGGCAATTGCTAAAAGCTGGCGACTTTTGCCAATGCACGCTTCTCACGACGGCGCTGTACAGAGGAAGGGATATTCATCGCTTCGCGGTACTTTGCAACCGTGCGGCGAGCTAGCTCGATACCGCCCTTCTTCAGCGTATCGACGATATCGTCGTCGGAGAGCACGGCGTCAGGACTCTCATGCGAGATCAGCAGGCGGATCTTGTGACGCACCGCTTCGGCTGAATGGCTGTCGCCGCCCTCGACGGCGCCGATCGAGACAGTGAAGAAATATTTGAGTTCGAACAGTCCGCGCGGCGTCAGCATGTATTTGTTCGAGGTCACGCGGCTGACCGTCGACTCATGCATCTTGATGGCGTCCGCCACGGTCTTCAGGTTGAGCGGGCGCAGATGATCGACGCCGTACATCAGGAAGGCATCCTGCTGCCGGACGATCTCGCTCGCCACTTTCATGATCGTCTTGGCGCGCTGATCGAGGCTGCGCGTCAGCCAATTGGCATTCTGCAGGCATTCCGAGAGAAAGGCGTGGTCCTGGCTGGTCTTGGAGACGGAGGCGAAATAGGACTGGCTCACGAGGACGCGCGGCAGTGTATCGGGATTGAGCTCCACCAGCCAGCCTCCGTCGGCGGATGCGCGCACGACGATATCGGGCATGATTGCCTCGGACATGCCGGTCTCGAAGCCGCTGCCGGGTTTCGGGTTCAACTGGCGGATCTCCGCCATCATGTCGAGCAGATCTTCCTCATCGACGCCGCAGAGCCGCTTCAAGGTCGCAAAATCGCGCCGGGCGAGAAGTTCGAGGTTCTGGATCAGCCGTTCCATGGCCGGATCGAACCGATCTTTCTGCCGAAGCTGGATCGCAAGGCACTCGCTGAGGGAACGCGCAAAGATGCCGGGAGGGTCGAGCAATTGCAGTGCGCCGAGCACACGCTCGACATCCGCAGGGGTGGTGCCGAGGCGCTCTGCGGTTTCGCCCAAATCGGCCTGCAGATAGCCGGCATCGTCGAGCTGGTCGACGAGATGTTGAGCGATCAGCCGGTCGGCCATGTTCGGCAGGGAAAAGGGGATCTGTTCGTTCAGGTGGTCGCGGAGAGAAATCTGGCCGGCGACGAAATCATCGAGATCGTAGCTTTCACCGGCTTCGCCGCCCGGCATGGATTTCCATTGGCTCAGTAGCTCGGGCGCATCCGCGCGCTGCGGGCTGCCGTCGTCGGGAAAGACATTGCTGAAATTGGTATCGAGCTCGTCGTTAAGCCGATCGGCATGACCGGTATTCTCGCTCTCGTACCAGTCGCTCGTCAGGTCGCCGCTGTTGCGGTCGAAGCCATCGTCGCCGCTCTCCTCCGAAGCATCGAATCTTTCATCCTTCGCCTCGCGATCGCCACTGCTGCCCATATCCTCGTCATTTGACGTAAATTCGAGCAGCGGATTTTTTTCGACTTCCTGAGCGATGAATTGGGTGAGTTCAAAATGCGTCATTTGCAGCAACTGGATGGATTGCATCAGTTGCGGTGTCATCACCAGGCTTTGGCTTTGGCGCAGGAAAAGATTGGCCGATAATGCCATGGCGGACGCGAGACTCCCCTTGATCTCTTCGGGAATCCGCGTTTTCCGCTAAGAAATATCCGCAAAATTCCAACTGGCCCAAAAATTGCTTTTTTATTGGGTTTGGTCAAGCGGAACTGTGACGGGACCATGAATTTCCGGCGCATCGCGCCTTCTGGTAAGGCACGAGGACGCCGCCGTTCAACCTAAGCTCATCAAAGGCTGAAATTGTCGCCGAGATAGAGTTTGCGCACTTCCGGATTGCTGACGATGTCGTTGGCCCTGCCGTGGGTCAGGACTTCGCCGGCATGGATGATATAGGCCCGGTCGATCAGACCAAGCGTCTCACGGACGTTATGGTCGGTGATCAGCACGCCGATGCCGCGGGCCGTCAGATGATGCACGAGGTTTTGGATATCGGCGACCGAGATCGGGTCGACGCCGGCAAAGGGTTCGTCGAGCAGCATGAAGGTCGGATCGGTAGCCAAGGCGCGGGCGATTTCCAGACGTCGCCGCTCGCCGCCCGAAAGAGCGATCGCCGGCACCGTGCGCAGATTGCGGATGTGGAATTCTTCCAGCAGTTCGTCGATCTTCCGCTCTCGCTTGTTCTTGTCCTTTTCGTGGACTTCAAGCACGGCGCGGATGTTCTCCTCCACCGTCAGACCACGGAAGATCGAAGCTTCCTGCGGCAGATAACCGACCCCAAGACGAGCGCGACGATACATCGGCATCGACGTGACATTGTTGCCGTCGATCTCGATCGTGCCTTCATCGACCGGCACCAGCCCGGTGATCATGTAGAAGCAGGTCGTCTTGCCCGCGCCGTTCGGCCCAAGCAGGCCCACAGCCTCGCCACGCCGCACGACAAGCGAGACGCCGTTGACGACGCGCCGTGTGCGGTAGGTCTTGGTGAGGCCACGCGCGATCAGGGTGCCCTGATAGCGCGCTTTGTCCGCCGTCGGCGTGCCGGATGTCGCAGGGGGCGATCCCGGCGTGCCGGGCAAGGTGGGTGTGGTCGATATCGTCACGAGGAGACCGGGATCAGTTCTTTTTTTGCTGTTGCTGTTGCACTTGCTGCGACTTCGGATCGAGCTGAATCTGGACGCGGCCCCCGCAGGCATCCAGTTGCGCCTCGCCCGTAGCCATATGCACGGTAAGCTTACAGCCGGTAAACACGTTCGGCCCGTCCGTCAGCACGACTTTCTGGCCGTTCAGAATGGCGAGCTGGTTGGCCATGTCGAAAGAGCCGTCATCAGCCGTTGCCGTCTGCGTGCCGGAGACTAGGTAGACCTTGTCGGTGACCAGAATGTGATCGATGTCGGCATCGCCGGAGACCAGCGACTGGTTCTGCTGCTTGGCAGCATTTGCGACCGGATTATCGGTTGTCGACTTGGCGTTGGCGTCGGCAGGCTGCTTTTTCTTGTAGAAAACAGTCATCTTGCCGGCCTGCATCGTCGTGGTGCCCTGGACGACCTTGACGTTGCCGGTGAATACCGCCTGGCTTTGCGCATCGTGGATTTCCAGCTTGTCGCTTTCGATCTGGATCGGCTGATCCTTGGAAAGCTTCAAGCCGGGCATATTGCTCGTCGTCGCCTGGGCGCCGGCCTCAGTTGCCACAAAAATTGCAAGTGCGCTAAGCGCGCAGAAAAGGCCTGCCTTGCGCAGACCAGAATTGAAAAGGGAATGTCGCCAATCGTTTGTCATGAACCGCCCGGCTGTTGCTCGCTAGCTGAATTGTGGAGTGCGGCTGGCTCGATATGCATCTGAACCTGGCCGTCGAATTCGATTACGCTTCCCTTATCCGTCATCTTGAGCGACTCTGCAACAACCGACATGCCTCCGCGGTATATTGCAACCTGATCCTGACTGGAGAGGTCGCCCTTCTTCACATCGAGGAACGCGGTCTTGAATTCGGCACGCAAGCCGTTGTCCATCAGGATGGTAAAGGGCGCGGTCAGCTTCAGCGTGTCGCCCTGCCGGTCGAAATCCGCGCTCTGGGCCGTCACATGCGCAATCACCTGGTTGTTGACCGGCATCGAGGCCTTGATGGTCTTGAGCGTGATCATATTGGGATTCTTGATGTCCTGCAGCGCCTTTTCTGCGAGCAGTGAATAGTTGATGCCGTCCTTGTTGCGGCCTGCGATGGCCGGACGCTCCATCACCACCTTGCCGTCCTCGATCTTCGCGCCCTCGATCTGAATGTTCTCCGGCAGATATGCGCGCACGACTGACACCGCGATGAAGATCAGCGAGATGATCAACGCAGCCACCGGAAGCAGGATCCTCAGTCTTCTGACGCGCGCAGAATGAAAGATCGCGTCCTTATACGCATTTCTTCCCAGGTCGGCGCTGATCGGCTGGCCGGAGGTCTCGAGTGTATTGAGCATGCAACAGGTCCGTCTTCTCTGTTCCGGAAAAACACGTTCGAGTCATGCACAGACTGTGCCAACAAGCCTGCCAGATCGTTTCGCATTATTGCATTGGCTTGCCAATATGGATTTTTTGTCTGCGACAAGCAATTTTAGCAAAAAAATATAATGCGTGGCCGTTTCGCCCGATCGAGTGTCGCCCTATCTGACGAAACGCCGGCAGCATAATCCTGAAAAATTAGGGTGGATTTTTGCTAAGGATTATGCCCGTTTCAAGGTGTTGTATATCCGGTTCGTCGTGTATCCGATTTATGACTAGGGGAGAGATAAGGCGTCATGGACAGTTCTGCAATCGCAGATCGGCGGCAATTGCGCCGCAAGCTTGGCTTCTGGCGCGTCATCGCGGTTCTTCTCCTGGTGGCGCTTGGCTTTGCGCTCTTCCGTTTCGTCGCGGGTGATCTGCTACGCGGACCGCAGATCGCGCGCGTCGAGGTCAGCGGGCTTATCCTGGACGACAAAGAGCTTTTGGAGCGGCTGAAGAGGATTCAGGACAACGATCAGGTCAAGGCGCTGATCGTGTCGATTTCATCGACCGGCGGCACCACCTATGGCGGTGAACGCATCTTCAAGGCCATTCGCGCCGTTGCCGCGAAGAAGCCCGTCGTCTCCGATATCCGCACCGTGGCCGCGTCTGCGGGCTATATGATCGCCACGGCCGGTGATGACATCGTTGCCGGCGACACCTCGATCACCGGATCGATCGGTGTCATCTTTCAGTATCCGCAGGCGAAGGACCTGCTCGACAAGCTTGGCGTGTCGTTGGAAGACATCAAATCGGCACCGCTGAAGGCGGAGCCGTCGCCTTTCCATCCGGCGAGTGAGGAAGCCAAGAGCATGATCCGCAACATGGTCATGGACAGCTATGCCTGGTTCGTCGATCTCGTCGCCGACCGCCGCAAATTGCCGCGGGAGGACGTGCTGAAGCTCGCAGACGGCAGCATCTTCACGGGCCGGCAGGCATTGCAGAACAAGCTGATCGACACGATCGGCGGCGAGGACGAAATTCGCGCTTATCTCGCTACGCGCAAGGTCAAAAAGGACTTGCCGATCGTCGACTGGAAGGCGGAGGACAAAACCTCATTCTTCTCATGGTCGGGCGCCGCTTCCCGGTTGCTAAATCTCTTCGGTTATGATGATTTTATGAAGGGAGAGGATCTCCAGAAATTTATGACCGAGAAGTTGTTTCTTGACGGCCTGCTTTCTGTTTGGCAGGGTGCAGCCAATTGATAAATCAATGATTTAAGGGGGCAACCGTGATTAAGTCGGAATTGGTGCAGATTGTTGCGGCACGTAACCCGCATCTCTACCACCGGGACGTCGAAAATATCGTCAACGCTGTCCTCGACGAGATCACAGATGCGCTTGCTGGCGGAAATCGGGTGGAATTGCGCGGTTTCGGCGCTTTTTCCGTCAAAAACAGGCCCTCGCGCTCCGGTCGCAACCCGCGTACGGGCGATACGGTGTTCGTCGAAGAAAAATGGGTTCCCTTCTTCAAGACGGGCAAAGAGCTGCGCGAGCGCCTCAATCCCGGCGCCGGCGACGAAGAAGACGACAATTAACAGTCGTTTTTGACCGATACTCCTTGCGAATGTCCCCGGTGGACATGATTGTGCCGCGACCGGATGGCACTTGAACTCGGCCCGGTCTTTCTTATTCTGCGGCTATAGGCGTCAGGGGTGCATGGCACGGATGCGCCTGGACAAAGGAGCGCTCAATGGCCAAGAAGATCATCAACCTGCTGATATTGCTGCCGCTCGGTATCATCCTCATCGTCTTCTGCGTGGCCAACCGGCAGTCCGTCACGCTCGCGCTCAATCCGTTCAGACCCGAAGATCAGGTGCTGTCGCTGAACGCGCCGCTGTTCGTGCTGCTGTTTGTAGCGCTCATCATCGGCATGCTGGTCGGCGCAGCCGTCACCTGGTTCAATCAGGGCAAACACCGCAAGCTCGCCCGCGCCCAATCACGCGAAGCCGTCCGCTGGCAGGCGGAAGCCGACAAGCATCGCAGCCGCGCTGAACAGATCGCCGGCCAGCTTCCGTCTAAGTGACTGGAGCGTGGGCGCTCATTTGAACGCTCTATTCGCCGCTGAGCCGCATGTCCTTGTAATCGCCCTCCGGCGATGAACCGTCGCCGATGATCCTGAAACCGAGCGTGCGGTAAAAGGCGATCGCCCGCGTATTCTTCACCAGGCATTTCAGCCGGTAGCGCCGCTTGGGCCATTCCGGCAGCGCGGCGAGGAGCGCCTTGCCGGCGCCACAGCCCTGAAATTCGGGCAGGATATAGAGCATATGGATGAAATCATCCGGCTCCCACAGCGTCAGAAAGCCGGCGATGGTCGCGTTCCGGTCCTCGCAGACGAAGATGCGCTCGCCCTGCGTATGAATAACGAAATCCGTAGCGTGAAATTCGCCCGGATCGACCCAGAGAAAGGTGAGGCGGCGCACGCGGAGATAAATATCGGCGAGAACATCCATGTCCCGCTCGCATGCCGGCCGGATGGTCCAAAGATCTGATTTCGACGTCATGATCGGCCTATATGGGGCGTCAGGTGACGATCGCAATCAGGCGCTAGCTTGGCCGTTGAGGGCCGAGGTGAAATCCGCGAAGAACTGCTGAGCCAGTTTCTTGGCGCTGGAATCGACCAGCCGCGACCCGAGCTGGGCGATCTTGCCGCCGACCTGGGCCTTGGCCTCATAGCGCAGGATCGTCTCGCCGCCTTCCTCTTCCAGGGTGACATCGGCCCCGCCCTTGGCAAAGCCGGCAATACCGCCCTTTCCTTCGCCGGAGATCGTATAGCTCTCCGGCGCGTTGATATTGGACAGCGTCACCTCACCGTTGAAGGAAGCGGAGACCGGGCCGATCTTCAATTTCACCGTTGCCGTGAGTTCGGTCGGTGAGATCTTTTCCAGGCTCTGACAGCCGGGGATGCACTGCTTGAGGATATCGGGGTCGTTCAACGCGGCCCATACGACGTCCCTCGGCGCGGCAATCCGTTCTTCACCGGTCATATCCATGGCAATCCTCCCGATCTGGCATCTTGTCCGGGGATAATCGCAGATCGGAAAGCGCTTTGCCAAGTGGCAGCCAGGTGCTATTTGCACGCACATATCAATTTTGAGACAAGCATGGTGAAACAGAAGGAACGCCGACCCGGTTCGAAAACCGCGGGCGGCCCCGGCGCAAAGCCACAAAGGGATGTCAGGCGTGACGCGCCCCTCAAGACCGGCAAGCCACCGGCAAAGCCCGCACGGGATACCGGCCCGAGGACCGCGCCGGCCGCGCGCGACCGCAACGACCGGACGGCGGAGCCGCGGGCTGCTGCCTCGGTTTCGGCAACGCCCGAACGCCCGTTGATCGTGCGAAGCGGCGAGCGTCCGGCTGAGCGCGTGCCTGTTATCCTCGAATCCTTGGGTGCTGGCGATTTTCACCTGATCGATAGCGGCAACGGGTTGAAGTTCGAGCAATACGGCCCCTATCGCATCGTCAGACCGGAGGCGCAGGCGCTGTGGCAGCCCTCGCTCGCCGCCCAAGTCTGGGACAATGCCGATGCGATCTTCACCGGCGATACCGATGAGGACGGCATGGGCCGCTGGCGGTTTCCACGCGAAGCGCTGGGCGAGACCTGGCCGCTGCAATTGCTCGGCATCGATTTCCTCGGCCGCTTCACCGCCTTCCGCCATGTCGGCGTGTTCCCGGAGCAGATCGTCCACTGGGCCTGGATGAAGGAGCAGGTCGAAGCCGCAAAACGGCCGCTGAAGGTGCTGAACCTCTTCGGCTATACCGGTGTCGCCTCGCTTGTGGCCGCCGCTGCTGGCGCCGAGGTGACCCATGTCGACGCCTCGAAGAAGGCGATCGGCTGGGCGCGGGAAAACCAGTCGCTCGGCCGCATGGAAAAGCTGCCGATCCGCTGGATCTGCGAAGACGCCATGAAATTCATCCTGCGCGAAGAACGGCGCGGCAGCAAATACGACATCATCCTGACCGACCCGCCGAAATTCGGACGCGGCCCGAACGGTGAGGTCTGGCATCTCTTCGAACATCTGCCGTCGATGCTCGACATCTGCCGCGAGATCCTGTCGCCCAAGGCGCTTGGTCTGGTCCTGACAGCCTATTCGATCCGTGCCAGCTTCTATTCGATCCATGAGCTGATGCGCGAAACCATGCGTGGCGCCGGTGGCGCCGTCGAATCCGGCGAGCTGGTCATCCGCGAGGCGGGCTTTGACGGCAAAACGCGGGGCCGGGCGCTCTCCACATCCCTCTTCAGTCGTTGGGTGCCGAAATGAACCACGATTTCCGCAATGACGGCCCTCGCAAGGTCGGACATGTCAAGGAGGTCACCTCGCTTGCCAATCCGATCATCAAGGACATCAAGGCGCTCACCAACAAGAAGTCGCGCGAGGAGAGCGGCGCTTTCCTGGCGGAAGGCCTGAAGCTGGTCATCGACGCCCTGGAGCTCGGCTGGACCATTCGCACGCTGGTCTATGCCAAGGCCGCCAAGGGCAAGCCGCTAGTCGAGCAGGTGGCTGCCAAGACCGTCGCTGCCGGCGGGCTCGTGCTCGAAGTCAGTGAGAAGGTCATTGCCTCGATCACCCGCCGCGATAATCCGCAGATGGTGGTCGGCATATTCGATCAGCGCTGGCGGCCGCTCCGGGACGTCAAGCCGAAGGCCGGCGAGACCTGGGTGGCGCTCGACCGCGTGCGTGATCCCGGCAATCTCGGCACCATCATCCGCACTTCGGATGCCGCAGGCGCCTCTGGCGTCATCCTCGTTGGCGAGACGACGGACCCCTTTTCGTTGGAAACGGTCAGGGCGACCATGGGTTCGGTCTTCGCCGTTCCCGTCGTCAAGGCGACTCCGGAGGAATTTCTGGCCTGGAAGAAGACTGCGGGCGTTTCCGTCGTCGCCACTCATCTGGCTGGCGCCGTCGACTACCGCACGATCGATTACAAGAAAAAGCCCGTCGTGCTGCTGATGGGCAACGAACAGTCCGGCTTGCCGGACGCCTTGGCGAAGGAGGCCGATGCGCTTGCCCGCATTCCGCAGGCCGGCCGCGCCGACAGCCTCAACCTGGCGGTGGCGACTGCAGTGATGCTGTTCGAAGCCCGCCGTCATCTTCTGACCCTCAGTGAGACGCGATGACCGACAGTGAGATGAACGAACAGACGCCCGCAAAACCCGCGCTGTTTTCCCGGCCCTTGCCGATCCTGATTTTCATCGTGGCCGCTGTCGTCCTTGACCAGGTCGTGAAGATCATGGTCGATAATTGGCTGCCCTTGCAGGAGATGGTGCCGGTGATTCCAATGCTGGCGCTCTATCGCACCTATAATCTCGGTGTCGCCTTCTCGATGCTGTCGGGCATGGACGGCTGGTTCATCGTCGGCATGCGGCTCGTCATCGTCGTTTTCGTGCTCTGGCTCTGGCGGCGTACGCCCAATCATCGCTGGCTCGCTCATCTGGGCTTTGCGTTGATTATCGCTGGCGCGCTCGGCAACCTGATCGACCGGTTCCTCTATGGCCACGTGATCGACTATATTCTGTTCCACACGCAGACGTGGTCGTTCGCCGTCTTCAATCTTGCCGACAGCTTTATCACCGTAGGCGCCGGTTGCGTCATTCTGGACGAGCTGCTTCTGCCGAAAAAGGCGAAAGCGTAAAATTCTACCGAATCCCTGAAGGCATCGGGAAGAGTGCCCATGTTAGCAAGCCTATATGAGCACTCTGGCAAACCTGCAGGAAAAGCTTGTCGCCGCCATTGCCGACGACCACACCGAGCCGCGCGAACGGCCGGCCAAAGACGCGCCTCTCATAGCCGTTGATCCGATTGTTATTTCGCCGGCTAATATGCTGACTGCATCAGAATCCGCGCTTCCTCAATGGCTGCAACGCCATTGGCTGAACGGCGGCGGCTTGGTCGCCGGCGTGGCGCTCATGTCGGTCGGCTATGCAGGTGGCCCGCTGGCGCTCGCCGCGCTGCTTGGCCTGATAGCCCTGACGATCGTTATTGCCGGTATCGTCCGCAGGCGGAATGCTGCCCGCAAGATCTTGACGGATGCGCTGTCGCTGAGCGAACACGAGCATGATCGTCTCTGGGAAAGCAACGAAAGCACAAGTCTGCTCGCCACCATCCACGATGCGCTTGGCGATATCACGGTGACGCGTGACATCGAACGCCGCATCGTCCACGCCAACGCCACCTTCCGCAAACTGACCGGCAAAGCGAACCCGGAAGGCCTGACGCTGGAAGAGGCGGGGCTTGTCTTCCGCGCCGCGACAGCTTCTCAGCGTCAGGACGCCGAGATTTCCACGGCGGAAGGCCCTCGCATTTTCGCGTGGCACGATGTCATGTTCCGCGACCCCGCCACTGGACAGTTGAAAATCCAGAGCGTCGCCCGCGACGTGACCGAGGAGCGGCAGGCCGCTCGCCTTCGCGAGGAGGCACGGCTGAAGGCGGAATATAACAGCGCCGCCAAATCGCGGCTGCTCGCCACCGTCAGCCACGAGGTTCGTACGCCGCTGTCGGGCATTCTCGGCATGAACCATTTGCTCGCCCAGACGCCGCTGACGCCGGAGCAGGCTAACTACCTGACCGGCATCCGCCAGTCCGGCAATGCCCTCGCGCAACTCGTCGAAGACCTGCTAGATTTCTCGACGATCGAAGTCGGCCGCTTCCAGCTCCGCCCGCGCATGGAACATCTGCGGCCGCTGCTGGAAGGCGTCGTCGAGATGCTCGCGCATCGCGCCCATGAAAAAGGCATCGAGATCGCCGCGACCGTTGCGGCAGACGTTCCCGAAACCATGGAGTTCGATCCCGCCCGGCTGCGCCAGGTATTGTTCAATGTGATCGGCAATGCGGTGAAATTTACGCAGAGCGGCGGCGTCCTGATCCGCGCCGGTCTCGATGGCGATAATTTGGTGATATCGGTGCGAGATAGCGGCCCGGGAATGACCGAAGAAGAGCAGGCTCGTATCTTCGGCGAGTTCGAACAGGCCGGCAATGTACTGGACAGAAGTGCCGGCACCGGCCTGGGGCTCGCGATCTCCGCCCGCATCCTGCGCGAGTTCGGCGGCGCATTGAGCGTCGCCAGCGAGCGAGGCAAGGGCAGCGAGTTCACAATCCGCTTTCCCGTTTCCATCATCGCCGGAGAAAACGAGCAGGGCAGGCGCAGTGACCTGCTCGAAGCGTCCCACGTCTTGCTATTGGCGCCAGAAGGGGCCGCAAGCACCGCAATCGCCGAGACTATCCGCACACTTGGCGGCCGCTGCCGCCTGATCGGTCCCGGCGATGTGAAAAATCTGGTTCATTCCGCCGCCCGCGGTGAAGACAGGCCGCTGACGGACCTCATCGTCGATCATCGCATGGCGCCCTGGTATTTCCGGGAGGGAGCCGAACTGGCCGCCTCCGGCCTCAGAAAAATCTTTCTGGTCAATCCCGAGGAGCGCAACACCCATCCGCTCGATCTTTTCGATGCCTGGCTGATTCGGCCCCTGCGCGAACAATCGCTGATCGATGTGCTGAGCGGCCGCATGCGCGGCATGGAGAAGCGTGATGTGTTGATCGACAGCCCACCCGAATTCGGTCTTGTAACGCCGGAAGCGACGGATACCACCCTCAATGTCCTGCTCGGGGAAGATGATCCCGTCAATGCCATGCTGGTGCGCGCCATGCTCGCCAAGGCCGGCCACAGGGTTCGCCTTGTCGAGGATTTCGGCGGCCTGCTCGCCCGCGCTGAAAATAGCGAGAATCGTCCGGATGTCGTTGTCACCGATCTCACCATGCCCGGCGGCGAGGGGGCGGCAATGCTCGCCCAACTGAGGGCGCTGGAGCGCCGATACGGCCTTTCGCCCCTGCCTGTGATCGTGCTGACCGCCGACAGCCGTGACGCTATCCGCCGCCAGGCCCTGCTGGCCGGAGCCGATGCCGTGATCGTAAAGCCGGTCGATCCGGGGCGACTGATTGCCGAGGTCCAAGGCCTGTCGAAGCAGGCTCTCGGACGTGCTTAGGGCAAATAATCGGCCTTCGAATCACTGTTTCGTATCGTTTATTTGCCCGACGGCGGTCTTGTCCGGAAGCAGCCGCGCACTTTTTGAACGCACCCCCTGGAACCCCAGGACTTCGCTCCGGTATGACATTTGAAACAGGCACGGTTCTTGCTTTTCGCAAAGCACCATGTCACTTTCCTGTCGCACGAATTTGCTTTATGGCGCTATATCAACCCGCACGGGGGGAATCGCCATGTCCATCGAAATTTTGAATCGCGAAGCTCAGGGCGAAATGGTTCAGTCTTCACAGGCAACGGTTACGCCGGTTGCCAGCGATGTGTTCGGACGCATCGGAAATCTAGAAACGCGCCTTGCTCGCACGGCGCGCGAGATCGATTCGGCTCAGGCCGTGCGCTATCGCGTGTTTGTCGAGGAGATGAACGCCCAACTGCCGGCCGACGCAATGCGCCGCCAACGCGATGTCGATAGCTGGGACGCGATCTGCGATCATCTCTTGGTGCTCGACCGCTCGCTGGAAGGTGATTCGGAAGATCAGATCGTCGGCACCTATCGCTTGCTGCGTCAGGACGTGGCGATGGCAAATGGCGGATTCTATTCTTCTTCGGAATTCGACATTGACGCCCTGCTCGCCCGTCACCCCGACAAGCGTTTCATGGAACTTGGCCGCTCCTGCGTACTGCCGGAATACCGCACCAAGCGCACGGTCGAACTGCTGTGGCAGGGCAATTGGGCCTATTCGCTGAAGCACGGCATGAACGCCATGTTCGGCTGCGCCTCATTCCCCGGCATTCGCCCGGAACAACATGCGCTGGCTCTGTCCTTCCTCTACCATAACGTTAGTGCGAAGGACGAATGGGCTGTTGGCGCGCTACCCTCGCTCGCCCGCACCATGGACCTGATGCCGGTCGAAGCCGTCAATTCCAAGAAGGCGCTGATGGCACTGCCGCCGCTGATCAAGGGCTATCTTCGCCTTGGCGCGATGGTCGGCTCCACCGCCGTCGTCGATCATGCCTTCAACACGACAGACGTCTTGATCGTCCTGCCGATCGCCAGCATTTCGGACCGCTACGTCAACTATTACGGCGCCGACGCCGGTCGGTTCGCGAGCTGATCGTCGCGGACAGGACTGGCCAGGCAACGGACCATCAGGGAATCGCAAAAATATCGATCTCATCGGTAATGCCGCGGAGCGAGACGTGATGCGATTGTGGCTTCAGGCCGCGTGTCGTCAGAAATTTCGCCGCACTGGGGTTGTCGAGTACGGAGCCGGTGGCGAATATTTCGTGCGAAGTAGCGAGATGCTGCACGCGAGAGGCGATGTTGACGGTCTGTCCGAAGTAGTCCTGCCGCTCATTCAGGCTGACCGCGATGCACGGTCCCTCGTGGATGCCGATCTTTAGAAGAAGATCGTCGTTACCGCGCTCCTTGTTGAGGCTGAGCATTGCTTCGCGCATCCGTGTTGCTGCGACCAATGCCCGGTCCGGAGTTGGGAACGTCGCCATGACCGCATCGCCGATGGTTTTGACGACAGCACCGGCCTCGGCGCCGACGATCTCTTGCAGGATGCTGAAATGCGTCCTGACCAGATCGAAAGCGGCAAGGTCGCCGACCCTTTCGTATAGGGCGGTCGATCCGCGCAAATCCGTAAAAAGAAAGGTGAGGCTGGTGATCTTTAGCCGCTGGTCCACGTCGATCGTGTCGGTGCGGTGGATGTCGCGGAAGGTTTGGTTGGAGAGCAGTCGCTTGGCAGTCAGGAATGGACGTCGCTTGCCCAGCAGGCCGTGAAGGACGTCGTTGGCCACGCAGATGGATGGCAATGTGCGGACGTCCGTATGATTTTCCATCTGAATGCGCAAAGGGCCCGGTCGCAGGGTGATGGCCTCGCTGTGCCGATGCACGCGATCGAACACGAGTGAGAGGGTCTGCCGTTCCTTCGACGGTTCGCCTTTCACGTCAACGAATTGTGCAGCGTGCGTGACCGGCTCGAAGATGATGACGTATTCCGCTGGCAACTGAAGCGATACTACCGCTTTTTCTCCCGCAGGCAGCTCCAGCGCCTCCAGAATGAATTGGTCGACCGTCTCCTCGTAACCCGCATCGGGAAGATCGACGCCCGAGCCCCAATAGATCTGGCGAAAATATTCGAGCGGCGACAATTCATGCGGATTGTGAGCCTCGATGTGGCGTGCGCGGGCGCTGACGGTGAAGGTGACTTCGACCATCTCATCGAGGGTCGGCTCATAACCGGCGGCACAGAGCGCGCAACTATAACTGTCGCTCTGAACTGTCTTCAGCGAGGTGTTGGCATCCAGCACCCCACCGCAGCCGGGGCAAAGAACATTCCAGGATATCTCGAAGAGGCCGAGGCGAGATGCATGCAGGAAAGCGTTGATGGTCTGCTCTTCATCGAAGCCGTGGTCGGCTGCAAAGGCAAGCGCGTTCACGCGGTTGAGCTTGCGGTCGGGTGCGTCAAGGACGAGCCGCTCGATAGCATCCACAATATCTGGCCGCGCTGAATGGCGCAGCACTGCGAATAGGGGCTGGGCTTCACTCATTGGCGCATCTTACACCAAATCGAAACCGCAGCCATTGTCTTCTTCGAGCCTCTGCATGCAGCCGAGGTTGTAGGGGCGCCCCTCACCCTTCCCTCTCGGGGAGGGTGGTTTCAGTGGGTGCGGCAAGCTTTCGCGTTATCCAATGCGATGCTTGAGCAAGAATTAGCGGCAGAACTCGATCTCACCGTCTACCCTCGGAGAGAGGCCAGGGTGAGGGGCTCTAGCAAAAGTGACCGCTTTTAAGACCCCGCCCCATAGGCGGCAATTGCCGCCATGTTGACGATGTCGGAATCCTTGGCCCCCATCGAGGTGATCTGCACCGGCTTGTCGAGGCCGATGAGAAGCGGACCGATAACGGTGGAACCGCCGAGTTCCTGCAGCATCTTCGTGGAGATCGAGGCCGAGTGGAAGGCCGGCATCACAAGCACGTTGGCAGGACCGGAGAGGCGCGAGAAGGGATACTGGGTCTCGATGATCTTGCGATTCAGCGCCACGTCGGCGGCCATTTCGCCGTCGAATTCGAAATTGACATAGCGCTTGTCGAGAATGTTCACCGCTTCGCGCACCCGTTCGGAGCGTTCGCCCGGAGGATGGCCGAAGGTGGAGTAGGCTAGCATGGCGACGCGTGGCTCATAGCCCATGCGCCGTGCGAAGCCGGCGGCCTCCTCGGCTATATCGGCCAGTTCCTCAGACGTCGGCATGTCATGCACAGCAGTGTCGGCGACGATGACGGTACGGCCGCGGGCAAGCACCAACGAGGCGCCGATAACCCGGTGTCCCGGCTTGGCGTCGATGCAACGGCGCACGTCGCCGAGCGCGGTCGAATAGTTGCGGGTCACGCCCGTCACCATGCCATCGGCGTCGCCGAGCGCTACCATGCATGCGGCGAAATGGTTGCGGTCGTTGTGGATCAGGCGCGTCACATCGCGGTGCAGGTAGCCTTTGCGCTGCAGCCGGGCATAGAGATAATCGATATAGGCCTCTACACGCTTGGAAATGCGGGCGTTGACGATCTCGAGGCCTGGCCGGTTGAGGTCGATCCCAGCGCGTTCGGCGGTGGCGTGGAGCAGATCCTCGCGGCCGAGCAGGATAGCGGTGCCGAGCCCTTGGTTGGCATAGGACAAAGCGGCGCGCATGACCTGCTCTTCCTCGGCCTCGGCGAACACGATGCGCTTTGGATGCCGGCGCACGCGCTCGTAGAGCTGCGCCAGCGTCGAAGCGATCGGGTCGCGTCGGGCAGAGAGTTCGCGAGCATAGGCAGCCATGTCCGGTATTGCCCGGCGAGCGACACCGCTCTCGATCGCGGCTTGCGCGACGGCGACCGGGATCGCCGAAATCAGGCGCGGATCAAAGGGCACGGGGATGATGTATTGCGCCCCGAAACGTGGTCTCGCGCCCTGATAGGCGGCGACCACATCATCCGGCACATCTTCACGTGCCAGGTTCGCCAGGGCCTTCACGGCGGCGATCTTCATCTCATCGTTGATCGTCGAAGCGCGCACATCGAGCGCACCGCGGAAGATGTAGGGGAAGCCGAGGACGTTGTTGACCTGGTTCGGATAGTCGGAGCGCCCGGTCGCCATGATGGCGTCGTCGCGGATGCGGGCGACTTCCTCCGGCGTGATTTCCGGATCGGGATTGGCCATTGCGAAGATGATCGGCCTGTCGGCCATGGAGCGGATCATCTCGGCGGAAAAGGCACCCTTCTGCGACAGGCCGAAAACCACATCGGCGCCTTTCATCGCATCCGCCAGCGTACGGTTGTCGGTTTTTACCGCATGCGCCGATTTCCACTGGTTCATGCCTTCGCTGCGGCCCTGGTAGATCACGCCCTTGGTGTCGCAGAGCACGATGTTGTCAGGGTTGAAGCCCATCGCCTTGATCAGTTCGACGCAGGCAATCGCGGCAGCACCCGCGCCGTTGCAGACGAGCTTGGTGGTCTTGAGGTCGCGGCCGGTCAGCTCCAGGGCGTTGATCAGGCCGGCGGCGGCGATGATCGCGGTGCCGTGCTGGTCGTCGTGGAAGACGGGGATATCCATCAGCTCGCGCAGGCGCTGCTCGATGATGAAACAGTCCGGCGCCTTGATGTCCTCGAGATTGATGCCGCCGAAGGAAGGCCCGAGGTAGCGGACGCAGTTGATGAACTCGTCGACATTTTCGGTGTCGATCTCGAGGTCGATCGAATCGACATCAGCAAAGCGCTTGAAGAGAACGGCCTTGCCTTCCATGACCGGCTTGGAGGCCAGTGCTCCGAGATTGCCGAGGCCGAGAATGGCCGTGCCGTTGGAGATGACGGCTACCATGTTGCCGCGAGACGTATAGTCATAAGCCGTGCCCGGGTCGGCGGCGATCGCCTTCACCGGTACGGCGACGCCGGGCGAATAGGCTAGCGAAAGATCGCGCTGGGTCGCCATCGGTTTGGTCGGATTGATTTCAATTTTACCGGGGCGGCCCTGCTTGTGAAAGTCGAGCGCTTCCTGATCGGTGACCCCCGTTCCCGGACGCGGCATGCTGCTGGTGTCAGACATATATCCTCCAAACCTCCTGTGGGCGACCGGTCCCTCTTGCCCGATAGCTGTTGTCTTCTATAGCGGCGCGCGGGTAGGGTGGCACCTCATTTTTTGGGAAAAACTGCACCTCCGTGAACGAACGAATAATTGCCAGCATCGATGCTTTCTCGGCCGCCGAGCTTGCCTCGGAGGAAAGCCGTGCCTCGGCCACGCCGATGATGGAGCAATATATCGAGATCAAGGCGAACAATCCCGGTTCGCTGCTGTTCTATCGCATGGGCGATTTCTACGAACTGTTCTTCGAGGATGCCGTCGATGCGTCGCGCGCACTCGGCATCACGCTCACCAAACGCGGTCAGCATATGGGGCAGGATATTCCGATGTGCGGCGTGCCGGTGCATGCCGCTGACGACTATCTGCAGAAGCTGATTTCGCTGGGTTTTCGTGTCGCCGTTTGCGAACAGGTGGAGGACCCGGCAGAGGCGAAGAAGCGCGGCGGCAAGTCGGTGGTCCGGCGCGATGTCGTTCGCCTGGTGACGCCGGGCACGATCACCGAGGAAAAGCTGCTGTCGCCCTCGGAATCCAACTATCTGATGGCGCTCGCCCGCATTCGCGGCGGCTCGGCGCCGCAACTGGCGCTCGCCTGGATCGATATTTCGACCGGCGTTTTCCGGCTGGCGGAAACCGAAGTCTCCCGGCTGCTCGCCGATATACTGCGCATCGATCCGCGCGAACTGATCCTGCCGGACACCATGTTCCACGATCCCGAGCTGAAGCCGGTCTTCGACATACTCGGCCGCACGGCAGTGCCGCAGCCGGCCGTCCTCTTCGACAGCGCCAGCGCCGAAGGCCGCATTACCAGATATTTCGGTGTTTCGACGCTGGATGGTTTCGGCTCTTTTACCCGCGCCGAGCTTGCCGCCGCGGCGGCCGCCACCGCCTATGTCGAAAAGACCCAGATCTCCGAGCGGCCGCCGCTCGGGCTGCCGGAGCGCGAAAGCGGCGCATCGACGCTATTCATCGATCCCGCCACCCGCGCCAATCTCGAACTGGTGCGCACGCTTTCCGGCGACCGTAACGGCTCGCTCTTGAAAGCGATCGACCGTACTGTGACTGGTGGCGGTGCGCGTCTGCTTGCCGAACGCCTGATGTCGCCGCTGACCGATCCTGCGCGCATCAACGAACGGTTGGATTCAATCGGCTTCCTTGCCGAAGAGCCCTCGCTTTGCAACGATCTCAGGACAGCGCTGAAACATGTGCCGGACATGCCTCGTGCGCTGTCGCGCCTGGCGCTCGACCGTGGTGGCCCGCGCGATCTCTGGGCGATCCGTCAGGGGCTCGGCGCGGCTGCCGGTGTTGCCGATCTGCTTGGCGCCGCACTGCTGCCCGAGGAGCTGAAAGCAGCACTTGCCGGGCTCCGTGCATTGCCCGCCGATCTCGAAGCGCTGCTTGCCGGCATGCTTTCCGATGAATTGCCGCTCTTGAAGCGCGATGGCGGGTTCCTGCGGGAAGGGGCGAATGCCGAGCTCGACGAAGTCCGTGCGCTGCGCGACCAGTCACGTCGCGTCATCGCCGGACTGCAGCTGCAATATGCCGACGAAACCGGCATCAAATCGCTGAAGATCAAGCACAACAACGTGCTCGGCTACTTTATCGAGGTCACGGCCGGCAATGCCGGTCCGATGACCGATACTGCCGAGGCGAAGGCACGCTTCATCCATCGCCAGACCATGGCTAACGCCATGCGCTTCACCACGACCGAGCTTGCCGATCTCGAAAGCCGCATCGCCAACGCAGCGGACAAGGCGCTGGCGATCGAGCTGGAAGCCTTCGACCGCATGGTCGCGGCCGTTGTGGCCGAGGCCGAGGCGATCAAGGCGGGCGCGCGGGCACTATCGGTGATCGACGTCGCGGCCGGGCTGGCCTTGCTTGCCGAAGAACAGGGCTATTGCCGGCCGGTAGTCGACGACTCCAGGATGTTTGCGATCGGCGGTGGCCGCCATCCTGTGGTCGAGCAGGCACTGCGCCGCCAGGCGGGCGGTCCCTTCGTCGCCAATAATTGCGACCTGTCGCCGACGGCGGATGGCAAGGACGGCGCGATCTGGCTGCTGACCGGGCCGAATATGGGCGGTAAATCGACTTTTCTGCGCCAAAACGCGCTGATTGCCATCCTCGCGCAGATGGGGTCCTTCGTACCAGCGACTTCTGCCCATATCGGTATTGTCGACCGGCTGTTCTCGCGCGTCGGTGCCTCGGACGATTTGGCGCGTGGCCGCTCCACGTTCATGGTCGAGATGGTCGAGACGGCGGCGATCCTCAACCAGGCGACCGCCCGGTCGCTGGTCATCCTCGATGAAATTGGCCGTGGCACCGCGACGTTCGACGGTCTCTCCATCGCCTGGGCGGCGGTCGAGCATTTGCACGAGGCCAATCGATGCCGGGGTCTCTTTGCCACCCACTTTCACGAGCTGACGGTGTTGTCGGAAAAGCTCGGCCGGCTCTCGAATGCCACGATGCGCGTCAAGGAATGGGACGGCGACGTGATCTTCCTGCACGAGGTCGGGCCGGGTGCTGCCGACCGTTCCTATGGCATCCAGGTGGCGCGGCTCGCCGGTCTGCCGGCTTCGGTGGTGGCGCGCGCCCGCGACGTTCTGACGCGTCTGGAGGATGCCGACCGCAAGAATCCCGCGAGCCAGCTGATCGACGACCTGCCACTTTTCCAGGTCGCGGTCCGCCGTGAGGAGGCGGCCGGCCGGCGAGGGCCGTCCAAGGTCGAGGAGGCGCTGAAGGCGCTCGATCTTGACGATCTGACGCCGCGCGCCGCACTCGATGCGCTTTACGAACTGAAAAAGACCCTGACCAAGGCCGGCTGACAACAGGCGATTTCCAAGGATAATCCGATGCATATCGAACATCTTCTCGCCGAGGTCCGCATCCTTGCCGAGCGTTTTTCTCCGATAGCGGCCCGTGGCAAGATCTGCGGCGAGGGCGATCCGCCGGATTGCGAATCCGATCGCGGGCTCCTCAATATCGCCCTGTCCTGCAGCCGGATTTCCGACATCAGCTCAAACATAGCCAAAGCCGGCTATTGGGAATGTGAACGGGAAATGCTGATGCAGATCGGCGCCCAATCGCGAAACATATTGTATAGCATAAACGAACTCAGACGGTCGCTTGAGGTGCCGCAGCCCTAAAACGGCCGATTTCTGCATTAAGAGCCGTCATTCTTCGTCTACTTTGGCCCGATGGAACTCCCGAAGCCGCTGATTCGGGAATTTGGCCTAGAGCGCCGTGCGTTCATTTGAACGCACAAAGGTCGCTCTAGTCTTTTGAATCTAGAGCATCTTATCCGCCTGCAGGTGATGCCACCTGAAAGCGGGATGCTCTAGGGCTGAATTATGAGGATTCGGGCGTAGAATGCCTGTGTCAATCGCCGGGCAAAGAGGCTATAGCGCATGCAGACGAAAAGACAGGCGCGCCGGAAATGGGCCGCGGTCAATGAACAGGATCCCGGTCGGCAGAGCATGGTGACGCATGACATCGATTTTTCCGTCATTCTCGACGTCCCCGCGCTGAGGGCGGACTGCGAGACCCTCGCCAAGCGCCATGAGGACCAAAAGGACCAGCGCTCCGCTCTTCTTGCATTGCTGAAGAAGGCAAGCCAGGAAGGCCGCGAAAACGCGCGCCGCCTGCTTTCCGAAGATGGCAGCGGGCTCGATTGCGCCTACCGCATTTCCTGGCTGCAGGATCAGATCATCACCGTCCTCTACGACTTCACGGTCCGCGACGTCTATCCGAAGCAGAAGGGCAACTTCGCCATAACTGCCGTTGGCGGCTATGGGCGCGACACGCTCGCCCCCGGCTCGGATATCGACCTTCTGTTCCTCTTCAAGCCGAAGCCTGCGGAGGAGACGCACAAGGCGGTGGAGTTCATTCTCTACATGCTCTGGGACATGGGGCTCAAGGTCGGCCACGCCACGCGCACCCTTGAAGAATGTATCCGCCAGGCAAAGTCCGACATGACGGTGCGCACCGCCGTTCTCGAAACGCGCTATATCTGCGGCAATGAGCCCTTGGCGCGCGAGCTAGAATCGCGTTTCGACAAGGAAATCGTGACCAATACCGGCCCGGAATTCATCGCCGCCAAGCTCGCCGAGCGCGACGAGCGCCATCGCAAGGCCGGCGACACCCGCTATCTGGTCGAGCCGAACGTCAAGGAAGGCAAAGGCGGCCTGCGCGACCTGCATACGCTGTTCTGGATCTCGAAATATTACTACCACGTCCGCGATGCTGCCGATCTGGTAAAGCTCGGCGTGCTGTCGAAGCAGGAATACCGTCTCTTCCAGAAGGCCGAGGATTTCCTCTGGGCCGTGCGCTGCCACATGCATTTCCTGACCGGCAAGGCGGAGGAGCGGCTCTCCTTCGACATCCAGCGTGAGATTGCCGAGGCGCTTGGTTATCATGCCCGCCCTGGCCTGTCCGCCGTCGAGCGCTTCATGAAGCACTACTTCCTCGTCGCCAAGGATGTGGGGGATCTCACCCGCATCCTCTGCGCGGCGCTTGAGGACCAGCAGGCCAAGGCGACGCCGGGCCTGACCGGCGTCATCAGCCGCTTCGCCCATCGCTCGCGCAAGATCCCCGGCACGCTCGAGTTCGTCGAGGATCGCGGCCGCATCGCACTCGCCAATCCCGATGTTTTCAAGCGCGACCCGGTGAACCTCATCAGGCTGTTTTTCGTCGCCGACATCAACGGGCTGGAATTTCATCCTGACGCCCTGAAGCGGGTCACCCGCTCGCTGGGGCTGATCGACAACGACCTGCGCGAGAACGAAGAGGCAAACCGTCTGTTCCTTGCCATCCTCACCTCGAAGCGCGACCCGGAGCTGATCCTTCGCCGCATGAATGAGGCCGGCGTGCTCGGCCGCTTCATTCCGGAATTCGGCAAGATCGTCTCGATGATGCAGTTCAATATGTATCATCACTATACGGTCGACGAGCATCTGATCCGCACTGTCGACGTGCTCTCGGAGATCGACAAGGGCAAGGCCGAGGAGATCCATCCGCTGGTCAACAAGCTGATGCCCGGTATCGAAGACCGCGATGCGCTCTATGTCGCCGTGCTGTTGCATGATATCGCCAAGGGCCGGGAAGAAGATCACTCGGACGCCGGTGCCAAGGTGGCGCGCAAGCTTGGCCCCCGTTTCGGCCTGTCGCCGAAGCAGACAGAGCTGGTCGTCTGGCTGATCCAGGAGCACCTGACGATGTCGATGGTCGCTCAGACCCGCGACCTTACCGACCGCAAGACCATCATCGATTTTGCCGATCGCGTGCAGTCGCTCGACCGGTTGAAGATGTTGCTGATCCTGACCGTGTGCGACATTCGCGCCGTCGGTCCCGGGGTTTGGAACGGCTGGAAGGGCCAGCTTCTGCGTACGCTCTACTACGAGACCGAATTGCTGCTTGCCGGCGGTTTTTCGGAAGTGTCGCGCAAGGAGCGGGCGGAAGAAGCAGCCAAGGCGCTCGAAAAGGCACTGGGGGACTGGAGCCAGAAGGAGCGCAAGGCCTATGTCAAGCTGCACTACCAGCCCTATCTCCTGTCCGTGCCGCTGGAAGATCAGATCCGCCATACGCAATTCATTCGCCAGACCGACAAATCGGGTCAGGTTCTGGCGACCATGGTGCGAACCGACAGTTTCCACGCCATCACGGAAATCACCGTGTTGTCGCCTGACCACCCGCGCCTCTTGACCGTCATAGCCGGCGCCTGCGCTGCCGCGGGCGCCAATATCGCCGATGCGCAGATTTTTACGACGTCGGACGGTCGTGCGCTGGACACCATCCATGTCAGCCGCGAGTTCGCCGACGACGCGGACGAGCTGCGGCGCGCCGCTACCATCGGCAAGATGATCGAGGATGTGCTTGCCGGCCGCAAGCGCCTGCCGGAAGTCATTGCCACCCGTACCAAGAACCGCCGCAAGAACAAGGCCTTCGTCATTCCGCCATCGGTGACGATCTCCAACAGCTTGTCGAACAAGTTCACCGTCATCGAAGTCGAATGCCTCGAC
Source organism: Rhizobium mayense (assembly GCF_030272705.1). GTDB lineage: Bacteria > Pseudomonadota > Alphaproteobacteria > Rhizobiales > Rhizobiaceae > Rhizobium > Rhizobium mayense. Next base: position 91,823 of record NZ_JARFYM010000005.1, read on the forward strand.
CGCCCCGGCCTTCTCTCGGAAATCACCGCGGTTCTCTCGGATCTGTCGCTCGATATCCAGTCGGCACGCATCACCACCTTCGGTGAAAAGGTCATCGACACCTTCTATGTGACCGATCTCGTCGGGCAGAAAATCTCCAACGAAAACAAGCGAGCCAATATCACCGCTCGCCTGAAGGCGGTGATGGCCGGCGAAGAGGACGAGATGCGCGAGCGCATGCCGTCCGGTATCATCGCGCCCGCTGTTACGCGGTCGCCTGCCGTTGAAAAGCTCAATACTGAAAAGAAAGCCGGTTCAGCCGCATGAGTCTGGTCAAGAAATTCATCACCGTCGGCGGCGCGACGCTTGGAAGCCGCATCTTCGGGTTTGCCCGCGAAACCCTGATGGCCGCTGCCCTCGGCACGGGGCCGATGGCCGACGTCTTTTATGCCGCCTTCCGCTTCCCGAACCTGTTCCGCCGCCTGTTTGCCGAAGGTGCCTTCAACGCTGCTTTCGTGCCGCTCTTCGCCAAGGAGATCGAGGCGCATGGCATCGAGGGCGCCAAGCGGTTTTCCGAGGAAGTCTTTGGCGTTCTCTTCTCGGTCCTGCTGCTGATCACCATCGTCATGGAACTGGCCATGCCGCTCCTGGTGCGTTGGGTCATCGCGCCTGGTTTCGCCGATGATGCCGAGAAATTCGACCTGACGGTCCGGTTGGCCGCCTTGATGTTCCCCTATCTCATGTCGATGTCGCTGACGGCGATGATGAGCGGCATGCTGAATTCGCTGCATCGTTTCTTCGCCGCCGCCGTGGCTCCGATCTTCCTCAACCTGGTGATGATCAGCGCGCTGTTCTACGCGATCTATTACGGCGCCGATCCGCTGAGCACCGCCTGGTACCTGTCCTGGTCGGTGCTGGTGGCGGGCGTGCTGCAGCTGGCCGTCGTCTATATCGGCGTGCGTCATGCCGGCATCAATATCGGCCTGCGCTTTCCGCGCTTCACGCCCAATGTCAAGCGGCTCCTGTTTCTTGCCATCCCGGCGGCCATCACCGGCGGTGTCACCCAGATCAATCTGGTGATCGGCCAGGCGATCGCCTCGGGCAAGGAAGGCGCGATCGCCGCCCTGCAATATGCAGACCGCATCTACCAGCTGCCGCTCGGCGTCGTCGGCGTCGCGGTCGGAATCGTGCTTCTGCCGGAACTGGCCCGTTCGCTGAAGTCAGGCCATATCAAGGAAGCCGCCAATATCCAGAACCGCTCGATCGAATTCGTGCTGTTCCTGACCCTGCCGGCCGCTGTCGCCCTCTGGCTTCTCTCCGACGATATCATCCGCGTGCTTTACGAGCGCGGCGCCTTTAATCCGAACAATACAACGCTGGTCGGCTCCATCCTCGCCATCTTCGGCCTCGGCCTGCCGGCTTTCGTGCTGATCAAGGCGCTGCAGCCCGGCTTTTATGCCCGCGAAGATACGAAATCGCCGATGCGCTACACGGCGGTCGCCGTCTTCGTCAATTCGGCGCTGTCCATCCTGCTTTTCCCGGTGCTGGCCGAACGCGGCATTGCGCTCGCCGAGGCGGTTGCCGGATGGCTGAACGCTGTGCAGCTCTTCGTCACGCTCTATCGCCGCGGACATCTCGCCTGGGAATGGTCGCTGGCGCGCCGCACCGTCATGCTGCTCGTCTCCTCCGCCGTCATGGGCGGCGTCATCGTATATTTGTCACATCGCTGGGAGCCGCTTCTGGCGTCCAGCTCGACGCTGCTCACCAAGGCCGGCGTCCTGGGCTTGCTCATATTGATTGCGATGGTGGTGTATTTCGTTGTCGCCTTCCTGATCGGCGGCGTGGATTTGGGCATGGTACGCCGCAATTTGAAGCGCAAGCCGCCAACTCCCGCGCCGGATGCGAAGGTTGTGAACGGGGAGTAAGCGGCCAAATTAGAGGAAGGTATACGTTGGGCCTTTGGCGCCGCTCTGTCACTGTCGTGACATCTCCCCCACAAGGGGGATCGTTGGGAGTCTGGCGCGTCGCGGGAAAGCAATAGACTCAGCTTCTGCGGATGCGATATTTGTTTCAAGCGTAGAGGGCGCCACGCGTTACCGATCTCCACCCTTGTGGGGAGATGTCACGAAGCGACAGAGGGGGTGTACACTCTCCGCAAACTCGCAATCAATTCGATCCCGGAGCTCCTATGCCCCAATCCCTGTTCCTCGTAACCCTCGTCGTGGACGACTACGACCGCGCCAAGGCCTTCTATTGCGATTGTCTCGGCTTCGAGTGCTTGTCTGACCAAGTGCAGCCAGAGGGCAAGCGGTGGGTGATGGTGAAGCCGAAGGGTGAAGAGGGGGCAGCATTACTTCTGGCCCAGGCTGCCAGCGAAAGCCAGCGCGCTGCCATCGGCCATCAGACTGGCGGCCGCGTCGGCTTCTTTCTCAAGACCGACTATTTTGCTCGCGACCATGCGGCAATGCTTGCTAAGGGCGTGCGATTTTTGGAGGAGCCGCGCCATGAAGTTTACGGTACGGTAGCCGTGTTTGCCGACCTTTACGGCAACACCTGGGATTTGATCCAGCATTCTTCTTGAGAGGCGATGGATATCCTCTTGATCCCTAGCTGTCTGCCGTGCATAAGCCGGCCGAACACCAGGGGTCGAGCGCAAGCTCGCCCGGGCCCTCCACAAGCCTTTTGAGGACGACATGACCGAATTCAAGCCGCTCGTATTCTCCGGCGTTCAGCCGACCGGCAATCTCCATCTTGGCAATTATCTCGGCGCGATCCGCAAGTTCGTGGCGCTGCAGGCAAACAACGACTGCATCTATTGCGTGGTCGACATGCATGCGCTGACGGCTCAGCTCGTGCATGAGGACATGCCAGGCCAGATCCGTTCGATCACTGCCGCATTCCTCGCCGCCGGCATCGATCCGGAAAAGCATATCGTCTTCAACCAGTCGGCCGTGCCGCAGCATGCCGAGCTTGCCTGGATATTCAACTGCGTCGCCCGCATCGGCTGGATGAACCGTATGACGCAGTTCAAGGACAAGGCTGGCAAGGACCGGGAGCAAGCCTCCCTCGGCCTCTACGCTTATCCTAGCCTGATGGCGGCCGACATTCTCGTCTATCGTGCTACCCACGTGCCCGTCGGCGACGACCAGAAGCAGCATCTGGAGCTGACCCGCGACATCGCCATGAAGTTCAATCTGGACTACATGGAGCACATTCGTCGTTCGGGCTATGGCATCGACATCACCGTCGGCGACGAGCCGGTGCATGCCTATTTCCCGATGGTCGAGCCGCTGATCGACGGTCCGGCACCGCGCGTCATGTCGCTCCGCGACGGCACCAAGAAGATGTCGAAATCGGATGCTTCGGATCTGTCGCGCATCAACTTGCTCGACGACGAAGAAAATATTTCGAAGAAGATCCGCAAGGCCAAGACCGATCCGGACGGCTTGCCGAGCGAGATCGCCGGCCTTGCCGGCCGCCCGGAGGCCGATAACCTTGTCGGTATCTATGCTGCGCTTGCCGACAAGTCGAAGGCGGACGTTCTTGCGGCATTCGGCGGCCAGCAGTTCTCGGTCTTCAAGCCGGCACTAGTCGATCTGGCCGTGCATGTGCTCTCGCCGATCACCGGCGAAATGCGCCGCCTGATGGCCGATCCCGGCCACATCGACAACGTTCTGCGCGATGGCAGCGCCCGTGCCCGTGCCCGTGCCGAAGTGACGATGAAGCAAGTCCGCGATATTATTGGCTTTATCTATTGATTATCTCGTGAAGGCAGCCCCCGTATGAAACGGGGGCTTGCAAAACGCCCCGGTCAAGTGTCAGACTTGAGCCATGGTATCAAAACGTCTCTCACGCCTCGAAGGTCATCGCCGCAAGTTCATGGCGGTCATCGACGGCACTCCTGAATGCCAGCGTGCCGTCCACTATGCTGGTCGGCGCGCCAAGAATTCCAATGGCGGCCTGGTGCTCCTCTTTGTGATCCCTGAAGGCGATTTCCAGCAATGGCTGGGTGTCGAAGAGATCATGCGGGCTGAAGCGCGCGAGGAGGCCGAGGCGGCGACGGCCAAGGCGGCGCAGATCGTGCGTGAGAATATCGGCATCGATCCGGAGGTCGTCATTCGCGAAGGCGCGGCTGCCGAGCAGATCAATGCAGTGATCGAGGAAGACCGGGATATTGCGCTTCTCGTTCTTGCCGCCGGTTCGGCCAAGGAAGGACCAGGGCCGCTGGTGTCTTCGATTGCGGGACGTGCCGCAGCCTTTCCGATCCCCGTGACGGTGCTGCCGGATACGCTGACGAATGAGGAAATCGACGCCCTCAGCTGAGTTCTTTTGGGCTATTTCTTGAGAATCAGTCTCTTGAATAGAGCAGCCAAAAAGCCTATTTTCCTTTGAAATATTCTAAAGTCGGATAGCACTGAAGCGGCATGGGCTTCGGTCTGCCGCATGGAGATCAAGATGTTCATTCAAACCGAAGCGACGCCAAACCCCGCAACCCTGAAGTTCCTGCCGGGCAAGGTGGTCATGGAAAGCGGCACCGCCGAATTCCGCAGCGCCGAGGAAGCGGAAGTCTCGCCGCTCGCCGCCCGCATCTTCGAGATCCCCGGTGTTAGCGGCGTCTATTTCGGTTACGACTTCATCTCTGTCTCCAAGGAAGGTCAGGAGTGGCAGCATCTGAAGCCCGCCATCCTCGGTTCGATCATGGAGCATTTCATGTCCGGCAAGCCGGTCATGGGCGAAAGCTCGGTCCTCTCCGAAGTGCAGGATGCCGGCGGTGAGTTCTTCGATGCGGATGACGAATCGATTGTGCTGACCATCAAGGAATTGCTCGAAACCCGCGTTCGTCCGGCTGTTGCCCAGGATGGCGGCGACATCACCTTCCGCGGCTTTCGTGACGGCAAGGTCTACCTCAATATGAAGGGATCGTGCTCCGGCTGCCCGTCGTCGACGGCGACGCTGAAGCACGGCATACAGAATCTGCTGCGCCATTTCGTTCCGGAAGTGCAGGAAGTCGAAGCCGTTTGAGCATGATCCCAAAAGTGCAGAGCGGTTTTTGGATAGGATTATGCAAGAACGAGACGCTGGCGCGTTGGGACATTCGAAGACAAGTCAACCGCGCTTTGAGCGCGGCTTTTCGGAAAAGTTGTGATGATCGTACTGGCGCTCGACACGGCAGGTGTGGATTGCGCTGCCGCTGTGTATGATAGCGGCAGTGATTCTGTGATTGGGGAGGTCACGGAAACGATTGGGCGAGGACATGCCGAACATTTGATGGATGTTGTCGACCGGGCGCTGGCTGAAGCCGGTATAGCGCTCGCTGCAGTGGAACGTGTGGTCGTGACCGTCGGTCCGGGCTCCTTCACCGGCATCCGCATCGGCGTTGCCGCTGCCCGTGGTTTCGCGCTCTCCCTGAACGTTCCCGCTGTCGGCGTCACGACCCTTGAAGTTATGGCGGCTGCCGTGCGGGAGACGAATCCGGGTAAGTCGGTTCTGGCCGCCATCGACGCCAAGCGCGAGGAGATCTATCTCCAGTCGTTCGATGCCGATGGCCATCCGCTGGATGAGGCGCGCGCCGTAGCGATCGATGAAGCGCGTGCGATCGCCGATGCTTTCGACGGCGTCGTTACCGGCTCGGCTGTTGCCCGGCTCGGCGGCTTGCCGCCCGCGGCGCGGCCTGATGCCTTTCCGATTGCCACCGTCGCCCGGCTGGGCGCTGCCAAGCCTGTCAGCGAAAAGCCGAAGCCGCTTTATCTTCGCGGGCCTGACGCCAGACCACAGGCAGGGTACGCAGTCGCCAGGGTATGACCATGCTCGAATCCTATCTCACCCTGAAAGCCGAATACGAGATCGTTCCGATGCAGTTGCGGGATTGCGTCGAGGTGGCGGCGCTGCACGGTGAACGTTTTTCGCGCGTTTGGGACGATAGCGAGTTTCAAAATCTTTTATCGCAGGACACGACCTTCGGCTTCGTCGCCCGCCAGACCAACGCCATTTTGAAAAAGCCGCTTCCAGGCTTCGTGCTGGCACGGCATGCCGCGGGCGAGGCGGAAATCCTGACGGTTGCCGTCAATGCCAAGCTTGGCCGCACCGGTCTCGGCTGGCGGCTGATGCAGGCGGCGTTGCGCGAGGCGCGCAACCGCGGCGGCGAAACCATGTTTCTGGAGGTCGACGGTGCCAACCAGCCTGCCCTCGGTCTCTACCGCAAGCTTGGTTTCGAGAAGGTCGGCGAGCGCAAGGCCTATTATGTCGATGAAAGCGGCGCGAAATCGACGGCGCTTGTCATGCGCCGTGTTCTTCGCTAGTCCGTTGTCCTAGACGAATAGACCGAAGACCGAATGCGATGAACGATCCCGTAAAATCCCTCGAGGAGCTTTGCGCCGAGCGCGGCATGCGCATGACGGAGCAGCGGAGAGTCATTGCGCGCATTATCGAGAGTTCCGAGGATCATCCGGATGTCGAGGAGCTGCACCGCCGCTCCATCAAGGTCGATACGAAAATCTCGATTTCGACCGTCTACCGCACCGTAAAGCTTTTCGAGGATGCCGGCATCATCGCCCGCCATGACTTCCGTGACGGACGTTCGCGTTACGAGACCGTGCCGGAAGAGCATCACGATCACCTGATCGATCTGAAGAGCGGCGAAGTGATCGAATTTCGCTCGCCGGAGATCGAGGCGCTGCAGGAGCGCATCGCCCGCGAATACGGTTTCAAGCTCGTCGACCATCGGCTGGAGCTCTACGGCATCCCGCTGAAAAAGGATGAGCCCGTGAAGAAGGACGAACGCTGAGGTGGCGGCGGTCGTGCGGGAGCGAATGACTTGGTGACCTGGCTGCGAGTGGCCTGTGCCCTCCTCGTCATCTGCGCCGTCAGCCTCGTCATGCTGCCGCTGCAGATTCTCTGCCTGCGCTTCGATTGGAAGCTCAGGCGCTATCTGCCGCGTTATTGGCATCGCATCATCTGCTATTGCCTCGGCATTCGTGTCAATGTCATCGGAAAGGTCGAACAGCGTCGACCATTGATGCTGGCCGTGAACCACGCCTCCTGGCTTGATATTCTCGTGCTGTCCTCCATCGCCGACGTTGCCTTCATCGCCAAGGCGGAAGTGCGCGATTGGCCGATCTTCGGTCTCCTCGCCCAATGGCAAAAGAGCGTGTTCGTCGTTCGCGAGCAGAAGCGCAAGACGGGCGATCAGGTGAGCGAGATCGCCGAGCGCATGGCCGACGGCGAAATCATGGTCTTGTTTCCAGAAGGCACGACATCGGATGGCAACCGACTGCTGGAGGTCAAATCCTCGTTGTTCGGCGCCGCAGCGGCCGCCCTGCCGAAAGCGCCTGATGCGGTCGTTCATGTCCAGCCGGTCGCTGTCGCGTATACGCGCGTCCACGGTATCGCCATGGGCCGCTATTATCGTCCCCTGGCGGCCTGGCCAGGCGACATAGAGTTGATGCCGCATCTCAAGGGCATTTTCGGCTGCGGGGCGATCGATGTCGATGTCTGCTTCGGCGAGGCGGTGGATTATCGTGCCGATACCAACCGCAAGGAGGTCAGCGCCACCGTCGCGCGACGCATTCGCACAATGCTGGCAAGCCGGTTGCTTGGCCGCGAGATCGCCTGATATTCAAGCGATTTTAACTTTTCCATTTTCTCCGGAAGCAAAAGTCACTACATAGCGGCCATGAACAAGGATAGTGCACTTCTCGATGCCCCGCAGCCCAATGCTTTAGAGATTGGTCTCCGCGATGGCTCCAACAGCCGTAAGGTCTTCATCAAGACCTATGGCTGCCAGATGAATGTCTACGACTCGACGCGGATGAGCGATGCGCTTGCCCGCGATGGCTATGAGCCGACCGAGGACATGGAAGAAGCCGATCTCGTCCTCCTGAACACCTGCCATATCCGCGAGAAGGCGGCCGAGAAGGTCTATTCCGCGCTCGGGCGCCTGCGCGAGATGAAGAAGCGCAAGGCCGCCGATGGCCGCGACATGATGATCGGCGTCACCGGCTGCGTCGCCCAGGCGGAGGGCGAGGAAATCCTCCGTCGCGCGCCCGCCGTCGATGTGGTCATTGGCCCGCAGACCTATCACCGCCTGCCGGACGCGCTGCGCCGGGCCAAGGAAGGCCAGCGTGTCGTCGATACGGAATATGCGATCGAGGATAAGTTCGAACATTTGCCGATCGCCGAGGCGACGAAGATCCGCGCCCGCGGCGTCACGGCCTTCCTGACGGTGCAGGAGGGTTGCGACAAGTTCTGCACTTTCTGTGTCGTGCCCTATACGCGCGGTTCCGAAGTCTCCCGCCCGGTCGCCCAGATCGTGGAAGAAGCTCAGAAACTTGTGGATGGCGGCGTACGCGAAATCACCCTGCTCGGCCAGAATGTCAACGCCTGGCACGGAACCGGACCGACGGGCGAAGCCTGGAGCCTCGGCGATTTGCTCTATAGGCTGGCTGAAATTCCGGGCCTCGCCCGGCTGCGTTACACCACCAGCCACCCGCGCGACATGGACGACCGGCTGATAGCGGCCCATCGCGACCTGCGCACGCTGATGCCCTATCTGCATCTGCCGGTTCAGTCCGGTTCCGATCGCATCCTCAAGGCGATGAATCGGCGGCATACGGCTGCGGAATATCTTGCTCTGATCGAAAAAATCCGCACGGCACGCCCAGATATCGCCCTTTCGGGTGATTTCATTGTGGGTTTCCCGGGGGAGACAGAGGAGGATTTTGCGGATACACTTCGCCTGGTAGAGGAGGTGAACTATGCGCAAGCCTTCTCGTTCAAATATTCGACGCGCCCTGGAACACCGGGCGCGGAATTGAAGGGCCAAGTGCCGGAAGAGATCAAGGCGGAACGGCTGGAACGGTTGCAGGCGCTGCTTTTGAAGCAGCAGCACGCTTTCGCTGACGCCTGTGTCGGCAAAGTGGTCGATATCCTACTGGAAAAGCCGGGCCGCATGCCGGGTCAGTTGATTGGCCGGTCCCTCTGGCTGCAATCTGTGAATGTTGATGCAAAAGCATCGCAAATCGGTGACATTATCAACGTACGAATCATCGGAACCAGCACGAACAGCCTTTTTGCTGAGTTGCTTTAGGTTCCGGACGAGGCAAAGGAGCCGGACCGCTTGAACGGACAGGAATTGGTTTCTTCTTCATCGCGCCAGCCACGCACCGCGAGCGACGCCAATCACTTCATCCTGACGTTCGAGAACAATCGGTTCGCCAGCGAACTTTTCGGACAGTTCGATCAGAACTTGAAGCTGCTCGAGGAGCGCCTTGGTATCGACGCGCGTGCCCGCGGCAATTCCGTTATCATCACCGGCGATGTGCTGGCCACCAACCAGGCGCGCCGCACCCTCGACTATCTATATGATAAGCTGCAGAAAGGTGGGCATGTGGAGCGCTCCGACGTGGAAGGTGCAATTCGCATGGCGGTTGCCGCCGATGACCAACTGACGCTGCCGACGATGGAGAAAAAAGCCAAGCTGACGATGGCGCAGATTTCGACGCGCAAGAAGACGATCATCGCGCGCACGCCGACTCAGGACGCCTATATCAGGGCGATGGACCGTTCCGAAATGGTTTTCGGCGTCGGTCCGGCCGGTACCGGCAAGACCTATCTCGCCGTCGCCCATGCCGCCCAGCTTCTGGAGCGCGGCGCGGTCGAGAAGATCATCCTGTCGCGCCCGGCCGTCGAAGCCGGTGAACGTCTCGGCTTCCTGCCCGGCGACATGAAGGAGAAGGTCGATCCCTATCTCCGTCCGCTTTATGACGCGCTCTACGATATGATGCCGGGCGACAAGGTCGAACGCGCCATCGCCGCCGGCGTCATCGAGATCGCCCCGCTCGCCTTCATGCGCGGCCGCACGCTTCCCAACGCCGCCGTCATCCTCGACGAGGCGCAGAACACAACGTCGATGCAGATGAAGATGTTCCTGACGCGTCTTGGCGAAAATTCGCGCATGATCATTACCGGCGATCCGAGCCAGATCGACCTGCCGCGCGGTGTCAAATCCGGGCTGGTGGAAGCCTTGCAGCTCCTCAACGGCGTTGAAGGGATCACCATCGTCCGCTTCAAGGACACGGACGTCGTCCGACATCCGCTGGTGGCGCGCATCGTCAGAGCTTACGACTCGAACTATGCCGCCCCCGTTGAGGGCAGCGAGGCCGATCCGCAGATCTGATGGCCGAACTCGATATACAAATCAGCGTCGAGGCGGGCGTTTGGCCCTCCGAGGAAGAGTTGCAGGTTCTGGCCGAGCGCGTGCTGGGCGCGGCTGCGATTTATCTTGAGAAAAATGAGAAGCAGCCTTTTCCGCAAATGGCGCCGGAATTGTCGCTGGTCTTTACCGATGATGCCTCGATCCGTGAGATCAATGCGGAATGGCGTGAACAGGACAAGGCGACCAACGTCCTGTCTTTCCCCGCTTTTCCGCTGGTGCCCGGCGGTAAACCCGGCCCGATGCTCGGCGACATCATCATCGCCAAAGAGACGGTGGAGCGGGAAGCCGTCGAGCTGGAAAAGAGTTTTGATGACCATCTGACCCACTTGATGGTGCATGGTTTCTTGCATCTCTTCGGCTACGACCATATGAATAATAGCGAAGCCGAAAGAATGGAGGGGCTGGAGACTCGCATTTTGGCGGGGCTTGGCCTATCTGATCCCTATGCGGGGCAGGACCCCATTTGACTTGAACCCTGTCTGATCAGGAACAATGAGCGACTTTACGACAAGACCGGCCGCCGAGGCCAAAGACGGTGCTGAAACCGCCTCCTCCTCTGATGAGGCGGGCAGTAGTAGCGGCAAACGATCACATTCTTCCTTCTGGGCCCGTGCTGCGCGCATTCTGCGCCCAGCTCAAGGATCGTCGCGGCTGCGCGAGGATCTCGCCGACGCGTTGATGACCGGCGCCACCGATGACGATGCCTTCTCGCCGGACGAGCGGGCGATGCTGCACAATATCCTCCGCTTCCGCGAGGTGCGTGTCGAGGACGTCATGGTGCCGCGCGCCGATATCGAGGCGGTCGACCAGAACATTACCATCGGCGAATTGATGATCCTGTTCGAAGAAAGCGGCCGCTCACGCATGCCGGTCTATGCCGATACGCTCGATGATCCGCGCGGCATGGTGCATATCCGCGATCTCCTGTCCTATGTCGCCAAGCAGGCGCGCAACAAGCGCCGCGGCAGCAATGGCAAGACGGCCGCCGCTGCGGCGTCCGCGTCGGCTGCGAGCCCGGCTGAAAAGCCGCCGCGCTCGGCCAAGCCGAATTTCGACCTTTCGCGCGTCGACCTGCAGAAGACATTGGCCGAAGCCGGCATCATTCGAAAAATCCTGTTCGTGCCACCTTCCATGCTGGCGTCCGATCTGCTCCGCCGCATGCAGGTCAACCGCACCCAGATGGCGCTCGTCATCGACGAATATGGCGGCACCGACGGCCTCGCCTCGCACGAGGATATCGTCGAAATGGTCGTCGGCGACATCGACGACGAACATGACGACGAAGAAGTCATGTTCAAGCGCGTCTCCGAAGACGTTTTCGTCGCCGATGCCCGCGTTGAGCTGGAGGAGATCGCGGCCGCCATCGGCCCGGATTTCGACATCAGCGAGCAGGTGGACGAAGTGGATACGCTCGGCGGCCTGATCTTCTCGGCGCTCGGCCGTATCCCGGTGCGCGGCGAGCTCGTCCAGGCGCTGCCCGGCTTCGAATTCCATATTCTCGATGCCGATCCGCGCCGCATCAAACGGGTGCGCATCACCCGCAAGCGTCATGCCTTGCGCCGCCGTCCGACAAAGGCGGAAGGCGAGGCTGGCGCGCTAGAGCGCGACCTGCCTTCACCGGATGCGCTGCCGGACGAGCCCGCGGCAGAACAGAACACCGCGACCCCATGATTGGCGCTTCAACAGGACAAATCGCTGCTTTTTTGAAAGACTGCGGCCAATTGATTCGCAGTTTGGACGGAGCGCGCGCATGGAACGGCTTTCGGGCAGGGTAATCCTCGTCTGGGGTTTCAAGCGCGCTTTTCTTGCCATCCTGGCCGGAGCCATCGGTGTCCTCGCGCTGCCGCCTTTCGGCTTCTTCGCGGCGATGTTCGTCTCCTTCACGCTGCTTGTCTGGTTGCTGGATGGTACTGCCGCCGGTCCCGATAGCGGTTTTCTTGGCCGTCTCTGGCCGGCTTTTGCCATCGGCTGGCTGTTCGGCTTCGGTTATTTCGTCGCCGGTCTCTGGTGGCTCGGCCATGCGCTTCTGATCGACGCCGATCAATTTGCCTGGGCGCTGCCGCTGGCGATTCTCGGCCTGCCGGCCTTTCTGGCGATCTTTTACGGTGTGGCGGCAGTGCTGGCCCGCCTGCTCTGGTCCGATGGCGTGGGGCGTATTGCCGCACTCGCCTTCGCCTTTGGGCTACTGGAATGGCTGCGCAGCTTCCTGTTTACAGGCTTTCCCTGGAATGCCATCGGCTATGGCGCCATGCCCACACCGCTGATGATGCAGTCCGCACATGTGATCGGCGTACTCGGCGTCACCGTGCTTGCAGTCTTCGTTTTCGCAGCCCCGGCATTGCTTGGAACACGTCAAGGTCGGGTGCCGGGGATCGGGCTCGCCGTGCTCATCGCCGCCGCGCATTTCGGTTATGGCTATTACGCGCTCCACCTGCCGGAACCATCGGCGGGCAGCAAGACGGCGCCGGTGGTGCGCATCGTCCAGCCGGCGATCGATCAGGAAGCCAAGATGGATACGGATGCCGATCGCGCCGCCATCTTCGACAAGCATCTCTCGCTCTCGGTCCAGCCGCCGGTCAATGGCGGCAAGCGGCCCGACATCATCGTCTGGCCGGAAACCGCTATCCCCTTCATTTTGACGGATAATCAGGACGCGCTGACCCGCATTGCCGATCAGCTCGACGACGACCAGATCCTGATCACCGGTGCTGTGCGCGTCGAGGACATGGGTCCCGGTCTCGAGCCGCGTTATTATAATTCAATCTATGTCATCGACGGGCGAGGCCAAATTATCGGCGCCACCGACAAGACCCATCTAGTGCCTTTCGGCGAGTACGTGCCCTTCGAAAACATCCTCGGCTATCTCGGAATTCAGAATGTCATCGAGCTGCCCGGCGGCTTTTCAGCGGCCGCCAGCCGGCAATTGCTGACGCTGCCAAGCGGCATCAAACTCTATCCGCTGATTTGTTACGAGATCATCTTTCCGAACGAAATGACACCGGAAATCCGGCAGGCCGATGCCATTCTAAACGTTACGAACGATGCCTGGTTCGGCGATACGCCAGGGCCCTATCAGCATTTCCTGCAGGCGCGGGTGAGGGCTGTCGAACAGGGGCTGCCGCTGATTCGCAGCGCGAATACGGGGATCTCCGCCTATGTCGACGCTCACGGACGTTTGATTTCCGGAATTGACTTTAGTCAGCAAGGATTCGTAGACGCCACTTTGAGTGGCGCAACCGTATCGCGTATCGACGATAGCGTACGAAAAGCATACTTCTGGTTGATCGTAGGGGTGGTCGGTATAATCGCTGTGATTTCACGCATGGGTTTTATTTCAAGGGCGAATTGACCAAAAAACCCTAAAATTGCATAGTGGTTGCTGTCCGCCTTTTGAACGTAAACTAGATACCGAGTGGGCGTCGGCTGCAACGTGGCGTTATAGGGGTGGTTAAGGGCACCGGATGGCAGGACCTGAATTCAACCTATGTTAGGGCTATATGATGATTGAGAACAAAAAAAAGCCGAACCCTATCGACATCCACGTCGGTAGCCGTATCCGCCTCCGCCGCACCATGCTGGGCATGAGCCAGGAGAAACTCGGTGAGAGTCTCGGAATCACTTTCCAGCAGATTCAAAAATATGAGAAGGGCACCAACCGCGTTGGCGCCAGCCGTCTTCAGAATATTTCCAGCATTCTTAACGTTCCCGTTTCCTTCTTCTTCGAGGATGCTCCCGGCGAACACGCGACCACCGCCGGCGGCATGGCCGAAGCCTCCAGCTCCAATTACGTTGTCGACTTTCTCTCCTCCTCCGAAGGCCTGCAGCTCAATCGCGCTTTCGTGAAGATCTCCGACGGCAAGGTCCGCCGCAAGGTGGTGGAACTCGTCAAGGCGCTCGCAGCCGAGGCAGACGCGGAATAAGCGTTTCGAAACTGCCCTGCACCGGCAAAGTTGAAAGGCGGTCATTTTGGCCGCCTTTTGCATGTTTATGGCAAAATTTTATCACTTCCGATGAGATATAAAGATATATTTATGTCCTTCTGCGACTTGTTTTTCGGGCTCGACGCGAATATCAAAAGCGGAGTTTGTTCTTTGAGGGGAATCCCACATGCGCGCGAATTATCTGTTTACCAGTGAGTCTGTTGCCGAAGGTCACCCGGATAAAGTCTGTGACCGTATCTCCGACGAAATCGTCGATCTGGTCTACCGCGAAGCCGCAAAGACCGGCATTAACCCCTGGGGCGTGCGCATTGCCTGCGAGACCCTTGCCACCACCAACCGCGTCGTCATTGCCGGCGAAGTTCGTCTGCCGCCGAGCCTGATGAAGAAGGACAAGGACGGCAAAGACGTCATCAATCCCTCGAAGTTCAAGGCCGCCGCCCGCCGCGCCATCAAGGATATCGGTTACGAGCAGGACGGCTTCCACTGGAAGAAGGCGCGCATCGACGTGCTGCTGCATTCGCAGTCCGCCGACATTGCCCAGGGCGTTGACAACGCCGCCGACCAGCAGGGTGACGAGGGTGCCGGCGACCAGGGCATCATGTTCGGCTATGCCTGCCGCGAAACGCCGGACCTTATGCCGGCGCCGATCTATTACTCGCACAAGATCCTGCAGTTGCTCGCAACCGCCCGCAAGAAGGGCGACGGTGAAGTCGCCAAGCTTGGTCCGGACGCCAAGAGCCAGGTGACCGTTCGCTACGTCGACGGTAAGCCGCACGAGGTGACCTCGATCGTGCTTTCCACCCAGCATCTCGATGACAGCTGGGATTCGAAGAAGGTTCGCGCCGTTGTCGAACCCTATATCCGCGAAGCTCTCGGCGACCTGAAGATCGCGGCCGACTGCAACTGGTACATCAACCCGACCGGCAAGTTCGTCATCGGCGGTCCGGATGGTGATGCTGGCCTGACCGGTCGCAAGATCATCGTCGATACCTACGGCGGTGCTGCTCCGCACGGCGGCGGCGCCTTTTCCGGCAAGGACACGACCAAGGTCGACCGATCCGCGGCCTATGCTGCGCGCTACCTCGCCAAGAACGTCGTTGCCGCCGCTCTTGCCGACCGTTGCACGATCCAGCTCTCCTACGCCATCGGCGTTGCTCAGCCGCTGTCGATCTATGTCGACCTCCATGGCACCGGCAAGGGCGTCAGCGAGGACCAGATCGAAGCGGCTATCCGCAAGAATATGGACCTGTCGCCGACCGGCATCCGCCGCCATCTCGACCTCAATAAGCCGATCTACGCCAAGACCTCGGCTTACGGCCATTTCGGCCGCAAGGCGGGCCGTGACGGCTCGTTCTCCTGGGAGCGCACGGACCTCGTCAAGGCGCTCAAGGAAGCCGTAAAGACCCGGGAAGCTGCATGACCGATACGGAGCGCCGGTCGCGGGCGACGGAAGCATTTTTCGGCCGGCGCAAGGGAAAAGCCCTGCGCGGCCAGCAGGCCGAAAGGCTGGAAGCGCTGCTGCCGCGATATCTCCTCGACCTTTCCGCACCGGCGCCTCGACCGCTGAATGAGCTATTTCCGGCGTCGACCGAACGTCTGCGCCTGGAAATAGGCTTCGGCGGCGGCGAGCACCTGATCCACCGGGCGCTGGAACATCCGGCGACCGGCTTTATCGGCGTCGAGCCTTTCATCAATTCCATGCAGAAACTGCTCGCCCGCGTCGAGGAGACCGGCGCGCGCAACATCCGCGTCTATAACGACGATGCCACGCAATTGCTGGATTGGCTGCCGGACGCCTGCCTCGACCAGATCGATCTGCTCTATCCCGATCCATGGCCGAAGAAAAAGCACTGGAAGCGCCGCTTCGTCTCGCAGGTGAATCTCAACCGGTTCCACCGCGTTCTGAAACCCGACGCCCTATTCTGCTTCGCCTCCGACATCGATACCTATGTGAACTGGACGCTGCAGCATTGCCAGGCCCATGGCGGTTTCGAATGGACGGCGCGAAACGCCGCCGACTGGCTGACGCCCTACGAGGGCTGGCCGAGCACGCGCTATGAAGCCAAGGCACGGCGCGAAGGCCGGTCTTCGGCCTATCTGACGTTCTGTCGCGTTTGACCTGATATCGTTGGATCATCCTGCATTGCAATCGACTTTTGATGCCATAGGCTGCCGGAATGAGCGACTATCAGTTTCGAATTTCTCTACGCATATGGCATCCGGAGTTTGATCCGGCATCTATCGCCGCAGCCGTCGGATTACGGCCGGTAGCGGCCTATCAAGCCGGAGAACCCATGCGCGGAAGCGATGGGCAGCTTCTGAACATGGTATCGGAAGCCAATTATTGCACCTTCGAACTTGCCGCCGGCGAGCGCGTTTCGTTGGCGGAAACGCTTTCTGGCATCCTCGCCAAGCTGGAAAGTCGCGCGGAAGGGTTGGCGGCACTCAAGGAGAGCGGCGGCGAATTGGAGCTTTTCATCGGCTGGTTCATCGACGGCAATGGCGGAGATACATTTCCACCCGAGCTTCTGGGGCAAGCATCAAGGCTGGGGATCGCGCTGGCGTTCGACGTTTATGGAGCGTGAGAACGCTGCGAGGCGCTTAGGCCGGAAAAACCACAGCCTGGCACGGTCGGCCGCTTAATCGCTGCGTCCACGAGCCTCAATGCAAGCTGACTGTCTTCAGCTCGTCCTCGGCGGCCTTGTAGAAGGTGCTGGACCGATTGTCGGTCAGTAGGATCGGGGTGCCATCGGCGCCGAAGAGGGCCCAGAGGTCGACGTTCGGATCGATTTCAGGGGCCTCCGGGAAGCAACGGGAAACTTCGTCCGAATGCATTTTCCTGACATAGGCAACCTCGCCAGAACCAATGTCGGCGAGTTCGGATTGGGTCAGGCGGGCAGTGGCTTCTCTCAATAGCATATTCGTACCTCCAGTATGAGGGACCAGCGGCAATCTGCCGTTGTCTTACTGTGAGACCGAAATGTTAATTTTCTTTACCATGCGGTCCGGTTCGGGCCGAATGAGATCGACCGAGAGCAGGCCGTTCTTCAACACGGCGCCAAGCACTTGCATGCCGTCGGCCAAAACGAAGACGCGCTGAAATTGGCGGGCCGCAATGCCGCGATAGAGATAATCGCGTTCCTCATGCTCCACCTGTCGCCCGCGGATCAAAAGCTGGTTTTCTTCCGTGGTGATATCGAGTTCGTCTTCTGAGAAGCCGGCAACGGCAAGCGTAATGCGCAGGCGCTCGGGCTCGCCAGATACCCGGTCGGCGCGCATGCGTTCGATATTGTAAGGGGGATAGCCGTCACTGGCCTTGGAAATCCGCTCCAGCGTTTTTTCCATGGTATCAAAGCCCAGAAGCAGTGGGCTCGCAAAGGGAGTCGTCCGGCTCATCGTCTCAAGTCCTTGGTAGCAAGCGACCTTTCCGGACCTGATCTTTCAGCATCCGGTTACCTATAATATGGGAGCAGAGGCAGGGGAGTGCAAGGAGCAAGCCTTTCGCATTTGCGAGATCGATGTCATGCGAAAGTGTCAATTGTTGCATCCCATGCGGCTGCTTGACAAAGCTCAATCGGGCTCGCATCAAGACTGCGGATCTGCACCGGAGGAAAGCCACTGACATGACAGAGCCCAGAAAAATTATCATTGATACCGATCCCGGCCAGGACGACGCCGCCGCGATTTTGCTCGCCTTCGGGAGCCGCGAGGAGATCGACGTGCTCGGCATCACAGCGGTTGCCGGCAATGTGCCCCTGCGGCTGACGAGCCGCAATGCGCGCATCGTCTGCGAGCTCTGCAATCGCCGTGATGTGAAGGTCTTCGCCGGCGCCGACGCACCGCTCAAGCGCAAGCTGGTTACCGCCGAACATGTCCACGGCAAGACCGGCCTCGACGGCCCTGACCTGCCGGAGCCGACCATGGAGCTTCAGCCCGGCCATGCCGTCGACTTCATCATCGAGACCCTGCGCAACGAGCCGGCAGGCGCGGTCACGCTCTGCACGCTCGGCCCGCTCACCAATATCGCGCTCGCCTTCCAGAAGGCGCCCGACATCGTCGCTCGCGTCCGCGAGCTGGTGATGATGGGCGGCGGCTTTTTCGAGGGGGGCAACATCACGCCGGCCGCCGAGTTCAACATCTATGTCGACCCAGAGGCTGCCGATATCGTCTTCCGCTCCGGCGTGCCCATCGTCATGATGCCGCTCGACGTGACCCATCAGCTTTTGACTCGCAAGGATCGCGTGGCGCGCATCGCATCCGTAGGCACCGCTCCGGCCAAAGCCATGGTCGAGATGCTGGAATTCTTCGAGCGCTTCGACATCGAAAAATACGGCTCAGATGGCGGCCCGCTGCACGACCCGACCGTCATTGCCTATCTGCTGAAGCCGGAACTGTTCAAGGGCCGCGATTGCAATGTCGAGATTGAGGTCACGTCGGAACTGACCGTTGGCATGACCGTCGTCGACTGGTGGCATGTCACCGACCGCAAGCACAACGCCAAGGTCATGCGCTTCGTCGACGCCGACGGCTTCTTCTCGCTGCTGACAGAGCGTTTTGCGCGCATCTGACATTTGCCTATAGCCTAAAAATGAAAAGGCCGCCGGATCGCTCCGGCGGCCTTTGCGTCTGCAATACGCCGCTCAGAATTCTTCCCATTCATCCTGCGCCAGCGCATTCGCGCCCTGCGTTTGCGGCCGCGGTTTGCGAACCGGTGCGGCGGCAGGCGCGGCGCGGCGAGCGGGCACCGGCGCGCGCATTTGCTGGGCGGCGGCGCGCAATGCCGAGACACTGTCCTGGCCGCCATGCGATGTACGGAAGCGAGAGACAAGAGCCTTCAGCGTCTGGGCCTCGTCGTTCAGCGTCACGCTGGCGGCGGTGGTCTCTTCCACCATTGCGGCGTTCTGCTGCGTCACCTGATCCATCTGGTTCATGGCCGAGTTGATTTCCTTCAGGCCGATCGCCTGTTCGCTGGCGGAAGCCGAGATCTGGCGGATGAGGCCGTTGATCTCCATCACCTGCTCGGCGATTTTGTGCAGTGCATTGCCGGTGCGGCCGACGAGATCGACGCCTTCCTTGACCTGGCCGGCCGAGGTGTTGATCAGGGTCTTGATCTCCTTGGCGGCATTGGCGGAACGCTGAGCCAACTCACGCACTTCCTGCGCCACGACGGCAAAGCCCTTGCCGGCTTCACCGGCGCGGGCCGCTTCGACGCCGGCGTTCAGGGCGAGAAGGTTGGTCTGGAAGGCGATCTCATCGATGACGCCGATGATGCGCGAAACCTCCTGCGAGGATTGCTCGATGCCATGCATGGAGGCGATCGCCTTCTGCACGATCTCACCGGAGCGCCCGGCGTCCTCGGACGCCGCGCTGACGCTGCTAGCGGCCGTGCGGGCGTTTTCGGCGCTGGAGTTGACCTGAGCCGTCAGCTGGTTGAGCGCAGCCGCGGTTTCTTCCAGGCTTGCCGCCTGCTGCTCGGTGCGGCGGGCAAGGTCGGAAGCACTATTGCTGATCTCGCTGGTGCCGCTGCCGATATTGCCGACACTGAGGTTCATCGTGTGAACCGTCTCTTCCAGGCTGACGAGCGCCGCATTGAAGTCCTGCTTCAGCTGGGCGTATTCGCCGGGGAACTCCTCCGCGATGCGGTGTCCGAGATTGCCCCTGGAAAGCTCGGCCAGGCTCTGGCCGAGAATGGTGACGATGCGCCGCTGCAGGGCCACGGTTTCGCCGCGCTCCGCTTCCGAGCGGGAGCGCTCGCCTTCGGCGGCACGGCGCTGGTCGTTGGCTTCGACTTCCAATCTCTTGGTGTCGGCAAGGGCGAAGCGGAAGCCTTCGAGTGCCTTGGCGACCGAGCCGATTTCGTCGGCGCGCGCCTGGCCTTCGACGGGCTCAGCATAGTTGCCGGCGCTGAGACCATTGACGCTGGCGACCAATCCGCCGAGCGGCTTCTGCACGAAAGTGCGTACCGCGGCATAGAGCGCCAGCATGACGGCAGCGAGCACGAGGATGCCGCCGATGATCATCATGTAGGTCTGGTCGCGCACCGGCGCTGCAATGGCGCTATGCGGCACGTCGACGAGGACGACCCAGGTGGCGTTCAGCCCCGGGACGGCGAAGGGATAGACCACGCGGTCGAATTCTTCCTGGCCGCCATCGGTAATGTTCTTCACCAGCCCCGCCGTCGACGAGGTCAATGCTGCCTTGATGACGTCGGCGCCGTCGCCGCTATAGTCCTTCATCAGCAGGTCCTTGTTCGGCGCCACCAGCCACTTGTTGTCCTGGGAAAGCAGGAGGACGCGGCCGGAGCCGAAAGGATGCAGATTTTGCAACTTGACGGAAAGCGAGGCGAGCGAGATGTCGACGCCGGATACACCGATCAATTTGCCGCCGGACATGACCGGATAGGCAATCGAGCTCATGGTTGTCGGAACATCGGTACCTTCGGCCATGTATGGCGGTGTGATGGAGCCCTTGCCGCTGGTGGCTGCAAGCTTCCACCATGCGGCGGTGTAGTCGTTATCGAAGGTGGAGAACTGAATGCCGCCATCCTTGGTCTTTGACCAATAGGGTGTAAACGCGCCCTTATCGTTGACGCCTTGGTCCTTGTTGTTGGCAAGTTCGGTCGTCTTGCCGTCGAAGGTGCCGAGTTGTTCGCAGAACCAGCTGCCGAAGGCGAAGGCGTTCTGCTCGACATTGGCCTTGAGGATATTGATGATGCCCTTGCGATCGAAGGTGTGGCCCTCGTGGCCGCGGCCGATGATGGCGGCCATGGAGCGGGCAGCGCTGGCGAGCTCGCCGATATTGGCGGCGACTTCGTTGGAGATGGATTTGGCCTCGCTATTGGCCTGATCCATCGTCAACGTCTGCACGCGATCACGGGTCTGGGCGATCAGCAGGAAGTTGGACACGAACAGGACGAGCGCGATCGCCAGCCCAGTGACCACGATGAGCTTGGCCGCAAGCGACTTCATACGAAAGATGGACATCATTTCCTCGAGAGAACGATGCGTCGGATGCACATTATCCGGATGCAAGGTCGGCACAGGATGGCACCGTCATGGGGCCGCCGCGAAAGCGCCTGCCGCCGCGAGACCGCAAACTACGGCAGACTTGAGGAGAATGATCATGAAGCGGAAAAATTTAATTAAATTTCCACGGCTAGGAATGGCAGTCTCAAAGATGCGCAGCGACATCGCTCGCGACTGGGATAGACGGTTGCGCGCCTGGCTTTAGGCAAGCCAGCGAACCGGCGACGGCGGCACGGCGCAGCGCTGCGTGAAAGTCGAGACCCTGGTCGAGGCTGGCGGCCAGATAGCCGCAGAAGGTATCGCCGGCGCCGACGGTATCGACCGGTTCGATGACAAGGCCCTTGGCGCGCGACAATTCACCATTGCGGATGGCGACGACACCATCGCCGCCAAGCGTGACGATCAGCGTCTGCCCCGTTTCCGCATGCAGGCGGACGAGCGCCGCCTCGCGATCACTGGCCGACATATTGTCCTGACCCGCCAGCCTCTCGAATTCCGTCTCGTTGGCGATGACGATATCGGCAAGGCGGCCGAGCCGCGCGGCATCGGGAATGAGCGGCGCGAGATTGAGGATTGTGCGAACGCCCTTGGCCTTTGCCGCCGCAAGCGCCGTCTCGACGGCCGCAACCGGAATTTCGAATTGCAGCATGAGCGTATCGTTTGGGCTCAGCGCGTCGACCGCGGCCGTTGCGTCCTTGGCCGTCATCGTGCCGTTGGCGCCGGGCACGACGGCAATCATGTTCTCGCCGTCGCCTCCGACGAGGATGAGCGCCGTACCGGTCGGTTCGGAAACATGGCTGACGGTGGAGAGATCCGTGCCGGCCGCATCGAGCAGGGCAAGCGCAGGCTCGGCGAAACCGTCATTGCCGACAGCGCCGGTCAAGCGCACCGTCGAGCCCGCGCGCCGCGCTGCCAATGCCTGATTGGCGCCCTTGCCGCCGGCGGCAGTGGAAAAACCGTTGCCAGCTACCGTCTCGCCCGGCTTCGGCAGACGGTCGGTGGTGGCGATGAGGTCCATATTGATGGAGCCGAAAATGGTAATCATGAGATGTCCCGCCCTGCTTGTTGATCTCATGTGATCCGACGCAAAGGCACTTTGCGGGTCTTAAGATCATGCATTGATTTGGCGCGACACTGCCCGAAGCGATCAGTCCTCGTCAACCACCCTGAGCTTGAGCTGGCCGGTGCGGTTGTCGATCGGTTTCGGCCGGTCCTCGGTGATCGCCTTCGCCGGCTCGCCGGCGGCTTCGAATTCCAGTGCTTCTATCCTCTCGCCGCGACGTGCCAGCTTGTCGGCGGAAGTGACGATCATGTCGACATCCTTCTGCGCCAGGGCGAAATGCCCCTGCAGCTTTCGCACCCGCTCGTCGAGGCGGGACAGATCGTCCATCAGATGCGCGACTTCACCCTGGATCACATGCGCTTGCTCGCGCATGCGTTGGTCCTTCAATACCGCCTGGATTACCTGGATCGACAGCATCAGCAGTGATGGCGAGACAATGACGACGCGTGAACGCTGCGCTTTCTGCACGATCGCTTCGAAATTCTCGTGGATTTCCGCAAAAATCGATTCGGAGGGGACGAATAGGAACGCCGTATCCTGCGTCTCTCCCTGAAGGAGATATTTCTCTGCGACATCACGGATATGCACTTCGAGATCCCGGCGGAACTGCTGCGCGGCGAGCTTGCCCTGCTCCGGGTTTGCTGCCGCGGCCTTGCGGATAGCGTTCCAGGCTTCCAACGGAAATTTGGCATCGATAACAAGCGGCGGCGAGCCGTTCGGCATACGCACGGTGCAGTCGGGCCGCGAACCATTGGACAGTGTCGTCTGGAAGGCATAGGCGCCCATAGGCAATCCATCGGCGATGATCGTCTCCATGCGCGCCTGACCGAAGGCACCGCGCGTCTGCTTGTTGGAGAGAATCGCCTGCAGACCGACGACGTCCTTTGCCAGCGACTGGATATTGGTCTGCGCGGCGTCGATCACGGCAAGCCGCTCTTGCAGGCGGCGCAGGTTCTCATGGGTCGAACGCGTCTGCTCGCCGATCGTCGCCGTCACCCGCTGCGACATGCCGTCGAGCCGCTGGTTGATGGCATGGTTGAACTCCGCCTGCCGCGAGCCGAACACCTCGGCTATGGTGGAAAGCCGGCCCTGCATCTCGGCCTGCGCCCTGAGGAGCGCCGCCATGCTTTGTTCGGCATCCTCGGCCCGCAGCAAATCCTCCTCCGACCGCCGCCCTCTGCCGTTGATGACAAGGACGATGACGGCGATCAGAAGCACGATGACAAGGCCGGCCAGAACCGGGACTACAGGAATCTCTTGGCCCAAGAGGATAAAGGTCATGATATCGGATACTCGTGAAACTCGTGTCGCACCATAACAAAAAAGCGGAGAATATCTAGATCAAAACGTGAACAAAATTTCACGAAGCCTTTGCCGACCTGAAGTCGCAAGCGTTGAAAAAACACCCTTCAACCGCCATCTAAATAATTCCATCGCACAACAAGATGCGTTATGGGAAACTTCATGACGATCAAGCCACTCATCATTTTGCCCGATCCGCTGCTCCGCCAGGCCTCCGCGCCGATCGAGCGCGTCGATACCGAAGTTCAACGCCTTGCCGAAGATATGCTGGCAACCATGTATGACGCGCCGGGCATCGGTCTCGCCGCCATTCAGATCGGCGTTCCCCGCCGTATGCTGGTGATCGATGTGTCGCGCGAAGGCGAGGATAAGCAGCCGCTGGTCTTCATCAATCCCGAAATCGTCACCTCGTCGGACGATCGTTCGGTTTATGAAGAAGGCTGCCTCTCCATTCCGGACTACTATGCCGAAGTCGAGCGTCCGGCCCGCGTCACCGTCAGGCATATCGATCGCGACGGTAAGGAACAGATCGTTGAAGCCGACGGTTTGCTCGCCACCTGCCTGCAACACGAGATCGACCACCTGAACGGCGTGCTGTTCATCGACCATATCTCGCGTCTGAAACGCGACATGGTGATCAAGAAGTTCACCAAGGCGGCGAGGGCAAAGGCGCTCTGAGGGAAGGTTGAAAAACCAACTCGGCAAACCTATGATATCAGTGATATCAATTGGAGGTGCTGAATGAGCGACCTTTTGATTCGCGATATTCCAGATGCCATGAAGCAAGATCTCGCAGAGCGGGCAAAACAGTCTGGCCGCAGCCTCTCCGACGAAGCAAAGGAGCTTTTGCGGGCGGCGCTAGTGGCGGAGGATGTTAACGCCGGCCGGAGCGGATTGTCCGCTTGGGATGTTTTGCGTCCCATCCTCTATACTGGGGACGCCACTGCTGCTGAAGAATATCGGCGCATCATGGACGAAATTGAAGTGGAGCGGAAAAAGGATTTCGGCCGACCGGTTGAGGATTTCGAGTGATTCTCCTCGATACGAATATCCTATCCGAATTGACGAAGCCTGTTGCCGACCGCAAGGTCGAAGCATGGTTTCAGACGCAGCCGATCATGAACCTCTATCTCTGTGATATCGTGGTGATGGAGCAATCTTACGGGGCGGAGCGTTTCTTCCTGCGGACGAGATCATACCGCTACATTCAAATGTTCAACGAGCAACTCGTTTCTTTCCGCGGCAGGATACTGCGCTTCGATCATCAATCGGCCATCGAAACCGGCCGCATCCGGGCGCGACGCGAGAGAACCGGGCACCAGATTTCCGTCCAGGACGCCATGATCGCCGCCATCTGCCTCGGACACGGCGCGACGTTGGCGACGCGGAACACAAAAGATTTCGAGGGGGTTGATCTTAAGCTCGTAAACCCGTTTGAAGGCGGCTAGTGCATGATCCCAAAAACTGCGAAGCGGTTTTTGGACATGATGATGCCAAAATAGATATCTCTTAGCCGGACGGATCGCATGTCGCTAAGCATCATTTTCATGGGAACGCCTGAATTTTCTGTTCCGACTTTGCGGTCGCTGGTCGATGCCGGGCACAGGATTCGCGCCGTTTATACGCAGCCGCCGCGCCCAGGTGGTCGGCGTGGGCTCGACCTGCAGAAATCACCGGTGCATCAGGCAGCGGAGTTGCTCGGCCTGCCGGTCTTCACACCGGTCAATTTCAAGGATCCGGAAGAGCGTCATCGTTTTCGCGAGTTGGATGCCGATGTCGCCGTCGTTGTCGCCTATGGCCTGCTGCTGCCGGAGGCGATCCTCACGGGCACCCGGTTCGGCTGCTATAACGGCCATGCCTCGCTGCTGCCACGCTGGCGGGGTGCCGCGCCCATTCAGCGGGCGATCATGGCGGGCGACAAGAAAACCGGCATGATGGTGATGAAGATGGACAAGGGTCTCGATACCGGCCCGGTCGCACTGGCGCGGGAAGTCGAGATCGGTGACACGATGACCGCTGGCGAGCTGCACGACAGGCTGATGCTGGTTGGCGCCAAGGCGATGGTCGAGGCGATGAACAAGCTGGAGCATGACGAACTGCCGCTGACCGAACAGCCTGCCGAGGGTGTCCTCTATGCCGCCAAGATCGATAAGGGCGAGACGCGCATCGATTTCAGGCAGCCGGCTGCCGATGTTCACAATCATATTCGCGGCCTCTCCTCGTTCCCCGGTGCTTGGTTCGAGGCCGAGGTCGCCGGCCGGCCTGAACGTATCAAGGTGCTGGGCTCTGAAGTGGCCGAAGGCGATGGCCCTGCCGGCCGTGTGCTGGCGGATGATCTGGTCATTGCCTGCGGCACCGGTGCGGTCCGGCTGACGAAGCTGCAGAAGGCCGGCGGCAAGCCGCTGGCTGCGGCCGATTTCTTGCGCGGCACGCCGATTGCACCGGGCACGATGTTGGGGACGGGACCAGCCTGATGCCGCGTTACCGCATGACCGTCGAATATGACGGCATCCCCTATGTCGGTTGGCAGCGTCAGGACAACGGTCCGTCGGTACAGGGCGCGATCGAAGGCGCCATCCTGTCTCTGACGGGCGAGAAGGTCTCCATTCGTGGCGCGGGACGCACCGATTCCGGCGTACATGCCATGGGCCAGGTTGCGCATGCCGATCTTTCCAAGGAATGGAAGCTGCATACGCTGCGCAATGCGCTGAATGCTCATCTGAGGATGGCCGGCGAGCGTGTCGCCATTCTCGATGTCGAGCAGGTCGATGGGAGCTTCGACGCCCGTTTCTCGGCGATCCGCCGGTATTATCTCTACCGGATCATCGCGCGCCGGGCGCCGCTGGCGCTCGAGGCCGGGCGTGCCTGGTGGGTGCCGAAGGATATGGACCACGAGGTCATGCATGCGGCGGCGCAGACGCTGGTCGGGCGGCATGATTTCACCACCTTCCGCTCGGCGCATTGCCAGGCAAACAGCCCGGTCCGCACGCTCGACCGGCTGGATGTGACCCGCAATGGCGAGCTGATCGAAATCCGCGCCACGGCACAAAGCTTCCTACACAACCAGATTCGCTCCTTCGCCGGCACACTGAAGCTTGCGGGCGAGGGCAAGTGGACCGTGGACGATGTGCGTGCCGCATTGGAAGCACGAGACCGCAAGGCTTGCGGCCCGGTCGCGCCGCCGGATGGGCTTTATTTCATGCAGGTGGATTATCGCGATCCGTCCGGCTCGGTGCCGCCGCTTCTCGACGAAGAGTCCGACGATTCCTGAATCGCATCGCGGTTCTCAAGCAGTTGCGGACATGCCTTAGCCGGGCGGATAGACGCCGAGGAAGCGTTGCAGAAAATCCGTCAGCAGCATGGTCGGGATCAGCAGCACCAGCGTCAGTGCGCCGACAAAAAGCGGATGCGTACCGCAGATCATCCTGAGAATGCGCGCCAGCGAGAAGATGATCGCCATCATCAATGCTAGCCACAGGATGGCCGCCAGCCCGCTGGAGCCGGGAACGAAGGCGAGCAATGCGATCAGCAAGGAGTTGAGATAGGAGGTCGGCAGGCCGAGCCAGTTGACTACCACAACGATAGGCGCGAATTTGTCGCCGAAGCGAAAGATCATTAGCAACACGCCGGCAAGTATCAGCGGCACGAGCCAGCTTGCCGCCTCGACCAATGCGAGGCGAAAGAAAAAGGCCATGCCTGTCGAGGTTTCCGGCGGCATGGCGGTGAGATAGGCCTGCTGCCACCAGAGCCACGAAATGCCGATCGATGGCAGACTCCAGAGTATCGCCCAGAAGGATCGCAGCATGCCACGATCTGATATGTCGAGATATTGGAAGCCGCGCGCATCCATGCGGATCAGCAGCCATAAACCCGCCAGATAATATTGGACTTCCCTAAAGGTCGGCATTCGTAAACCAGCGCTGGATGAAGGTCTCGTAGATCTCGGTCAGGGTTTCGAGATCCGATAGCGCCACCCGCTCGTCCACCATGTGCATGGTCTGGCCGACAAGGCCGAACTCCACGACAGGGCAATAATCCTTGATGTAGCGTGCATCAGAGGTGCCGCCGGTGGTCGAAAGTTTCGGCATGCGGCCGGTGACGTTTTCGATCGCCGAGGATAGGGAGGCGATCAGCGCGTTGTTGCGCGTCAGGAAGACCTGGCTCGGGCGTTCTGACCAGACAATGTCATATTTAGTCGGCTCACGACCTAGTCGAAGCGTTTGGTCCGCGGCAGCGCCATCGAGGCGGGCGAGAATTTCCGCCTTCAGCGTCTCGGCGGTCCACGTGTCGTTGAAACGAATGTTGAAGGCGGCCGTCGCCTTGGCCGGAATGACGTTTGTCGCTGCGTTGCCGACATCGATCGTCGTCACTTCGAGGTTCGACGGCTGGAAGTTGTCGGTGCCAGTGTCGAAAGGCGGATCGAGCAAAGCCTCGGTGAGCTTGACGATGCTGCGCACCGGATTGTCGGCGAGATGCGGATAGGCGGCATGACCCTGCACGCCATGAACCGTGATGAAACCGGATATCGAGCCGCGCCGGCCGATCTTGATCATGTCGCCGAGTTGGTCCGGATTGGTCGGCTCGCCGACGACCGAGGCATCCCATCGCTCGCCCCGCTCGGCCGCCCATTGCAGCAGTTTGACCGTGCCGTTAATGGCCGGGCCTTCTTCGTCGCCAGTGATCAGGAAGGAGATGGAGCCGGCAGGAGCACCATGCTTCTCGATATGGCGGGCGACTGCGGCGGCAAAACAGGCGATGCCACCCTTCATGTCGACCGCGCCGCGGCCGAAGAGCTTCCCACCGGCGATCTCGGCGGCAAAGGGTGGATGGCTCCAGGAGGCCGCATCACCAACCGGAACGACGTCCGTGTGGCCGGCAAACATCAGATGCGGCCCGTCGGTGCCGAGGCGGGCATAAAGGTTCTCGATATCGGGTGTGCCCAGCTCGCTTGCCGTCATGCGCTCGACCTTGAAGCCCAGCGGCAACAACATGTCGGCAAGCGCGGTCAGTGCACCGCCTTCAGCAGGTGTGACAGACGCGCAGCGAATGAGGGTCTGCAGATTGGTGACGGGATCGGTAACGGTCATCGGAGGCAACTTATCCGGCGGGAAATGGCAAAGCGATGGCAAAGGATCGGCGATGAGTCGAAAATCTTTGCGGCGATTCAGCAATCGCACACGCATGCTCACCCGGCAAGCATGAGGGAAGCGCGATATGGGAACCGCGCTTCCAAAAATTGCAATCAGTCGCGCAGCAACTCGTTGATGCCGGTCTTCGAGCGGGTCTTTTCGTCGACGCGCTTCACGATCACCGCGCAATAAAGGCTGGGGGCCGGCTGCCCGTTCGCCATCGTGTTGCCGCTCGGCAGAGCGCCGGCGACGACGACGGAGTAGGGCGGCACTTCGCCATAGGTAATCTCGCCGGTGGCGCGATCGACAATCTTGGTCGACTTGCCGATGAAGACGCCCATGCCGAGCACGGAGCCTTCGCGGACGATGCAGCCTTCGACCACCTCCGAGCGCGCGCCGATGAAGCAGTTATCCTCGATGATGGTCGGACCGGCCTGCATCGGCTCCAGAACGCCGCCGATGCCGACGCCACCCGACAGATGAACATGCTTACCGATCTGTGCGCAGGAGCCGACGGTCGCCCAGGTGTCGACCATGGTGCCTTCGCCGACATAGGCGCCAAGATTGACGAAAGAGGGCATCAGGATGGCGTTTGGCGCGATATAGGCCGAGCGGCGGACGACGGCATTCGGTACGGCGCGGAAACCAGCCTCGCGGAAGCGGTTCTCGCCCCAGCCTTCGAATTTCGACGGTACCTTGTCCCACCAGGCCGAGCCGCCCGGGCCGCCGTCGACGACCTGCATGTCGTTCAGCCGGAAAGAGAGCAGCACCGCTTTCTTGAGCCACTGATTGACCGTCCAATTGCCGTCGGAACCACGTTCGGCAACACGGACCTTGCCGCTATCGAGCAGCTCCAGCGCCATCTCGACGGCGTCGCGAACTTCGCCTCGCGTCGATGTGTTCACGTTATCGCGATTTTCGAAGGCAGCCTCAAGGGTCTTTTCGAGAGAGACGAGATCGGTAGCGCTCATGAGAATTCCTTAAAACGTCAGTGCCTATCGTGATTTCCGGAAAGGGGTCCGGAAGCAGTCGATTGGTCCTATAGCATGGAGTTCGAAAATGGAATGTCTTTTCCGCGCCGATTGAGCTTGGATTCAAGGCGTTGTAGTGCATATGCAAAAGCTTGGTCATTCCTGTCAGAGGGCGGGAATAACCAGTCATGATCGATTTGAAAGGCTTGAGTAGATGAGCAAGGCGAAGAACGGCAGGTTGAGGCGCAAGGATGGCGTATGGGATCCCTTGAAGACGAGCTCAGCCGACAAGAAGCGGGCCGAATCCGTACCGAAGACGCCGCAATCCATGTCGCCTTCCTATCGGCTCGCCTATGCCGACGAGGAGTTTCTCTGCCGCGAGGAACTGCGGCCGATCCGGCTGCAGCTCGAATTGTTGAAAACCGAGATGTCGCTCACCGAACGCGGCATCAAATCGACGGTGGTCATGTTCGGCGGCGCGCGTATTCCCGCGCCCGGTACCAGCG
This sequence comes from Rhizobium mayense, assembly GCF_030272705.1. Classification (GTDB taxonomy): domain Bacteria; phylum Pseudomonadota; class Alphaproteobacteria; order Rhizobiales; family Rhizobiaceae; genus Rhizobium; species Rhizobium mayense. The sequence goes on from NZ_JARFYM010000005.1 coordinate 121,952, forward strand.
CCTGGGCGGCGCGCAACGACGTGCAGCGCGCAAATCTCGAGGCGGCATCCGTCTATTACGAGGAAGCCCGCAAGTTCGCCCGGCTTTGCGCGCGCTATTCCGCCGGCTTCGATTTCCATGAATATGTCGTGGTCACCGGCGGCGGCCCCGGCGTCATGGAAGCGGGCAATCGCGGTGCCTCGGAAGAGGGCGCTCCCTCCATCGGCCTCAACATCGTACTGCCGCACGAGCAGGCACCGAATGTCTACGTTACGCCGGAGCTCAGCTTCAATTTCCATTATTTCGCGATCCGCAAGATGCATTTCATGGTGCGCGCCAAGGCAATCGCGGTATTTCCGGGTGGTTTCGGCACGCTCGACGAGCTGTTCGAATGCCTGACTTTGATCCAGACCGGCCGCATGGAACGCTTGCCGCTGATCCTGTTCGGCGAAAAATTCTGGCGCGATATCATCAATTTCGATGCGCTCGCCGAATTCGGCACCATTGCGCCCGATGACGTCAAGCTGATCAGCTTCGTCGATACCGCTGACGAAGCCTGGAAGATCGTCGCGGATTTCTACGAGCACGATAACGGGCACTGAAGGTGAAAAGGCCCGCATCTGTGAGGCGGGCCTTTTCGTCTTGGGAGGATCATCTAGGGCGGCGTGATCCCCCAAGGCGTGATGCGCTTTCGGACAAGATCCTGCGCAATCGAATTTAGAGCAGCGGGCGGTTCGGCATGTCGTCCAGCGAGATCACGCCGTCATGGTTGCGATCCATGCGGTCGAAGAACTTGTTGGCGGCGTCCTCGGCTTCCTGCTTGCTGATCTGCCCATTGCCGTCGGTGTCGATGCGATGGAACATGAGCATGCCACGGATCAGGGCAGCCTCGCGGACAAAGTGGGTGCGGGGATCGTGGCGGCGATGCTCGCTCCTGTCGTCGTTATTGTCACCCTTGTTGTCACCGGCCTGGGCCTGATCGGTTTTATTGTCGTCGCCCTTGGCCTTGGCGCGTTCCGCACGCCATTCCTTGATGCGCTCCTGGCGATAGGCCTTGATTTCAGCCGGGGTGATCTGGCCGTCCTTGTTGGTGTCGATCTGGTCAAAGATTTTGTCGACGCCGGCCTTGAGCTCGTCCTTGGTAATCTTCATGTCGCCATTGGTGTCGAATTGCTTGAGCATCCGCACATAGGCGACTTCGGGTGAAAAGTGAGGGCGATGCCAACGGCCGCCGGGGCCACCCATGCCATCGTTGCCCTGCGGGGCGGCAAAGCTTGCCTGGGCGGCAGCGCCGACCAAAAGAGTTGCTGAAAGTGCTGCTAGAAGAAGTTTTTTCGTGTACATCGTTTGTATTTCCTTTCGTGCTGAAGGATGGTCAAACGATACGGCTGAAGGGAAAAAACGACCAATTAAACATCCGTAAGGCGGATGAAACTTTGGTAATCCGACCTTAAGAAACGGTTAAATCAGGGCTTCGAGAAAGGCCGTGAGATCGTCGGTCACGTAGTCGATATGATCGTCCTTGCCGCTCACCCTTTCCCACCATTCGACGACGATGCCTTCGAGATTCTGCGGCACGAGAAGGACGGTCTTCATGCCAAGTGCTTTCGGCACGGAGAGATTGCGCGGCAGATCCTCGAACATCGCCGCTCGCCTTGTGTCCACCCGGTTGAGGCTCATGAATTTGTCGTAGGTGCTGCCTGCCGGCTTCGGCACGTAATCGGCCGCGACGATGTCGAAGATATCGTCGAAGTTATTGAGGATACCGAGCGCACCGGCGGCGGCCTGTGCATGCTTGACGCTGCCGTTGGTGAAGATGAACTTGCGTCCCGGCAGCGCCTCGATGGCGGCGGCGAGCTCCGGCTGCGGCGTCAGCACCGAATAATCGATCGCATGCGCCTTCTCCAGGAAATCGTTGGGGTCGATGTGATGATGAAGCATCAGCCCCTGCAATGTCGTGCCGTGGTTTAGATAGTATTGTTTCTGCAGCTTCCGCGCCTCGTCCCGCTCCATTTGCAGAAGGGCCGAAACATAGGCCGTCATGTTCTTGTCGATCTGCGAGAAGAGATCGATGTGATGCGGATAGAGCGTATTGTCGAGATCGAACACCCAGTCGCGGATATCGGAAAAATCGGCAGGGCGAGGCAGCGTTTTTGTCTGGGTCATGGCGCTCTTATGACATGCAGCCTCACGCGAAGAAAAGGGAAATATGCTAGCGGCGCATGTGAGAAATGTCGCAGATATTGCCGGGAATTCCAACGCAGGCTATGGTTTTACTGATTGATTTCTGGGGTTGCGCGCTATTTGCCCGATGGAGGAGGAGCCCGAGCCTCTTCGAATGCAAGGGCCAGAACGGTCGGGTTTGCGGAGGGGGATAAGATGAGTCAGGTGGAAAAGGCAGAGGCGTTCGCCAAGTTGCATCGGAAGGGCGACCCGCTCATCCTCTTCAATATCTGGGACGCCGGCTCGGCCAAGGTGGTCACTGAAGCCGGGGCCAAAGCGCTGGCTACCGGAAGCTGGTCGGTCGCCGCGGCCAATGGTTTCAGCGATGGTGAGGCGATACCGCTGTCGTTGCTGGCGGTCATCACGCGTCTGATTTCAGTGACGAGCCATCTGCCGGTCTCCGTCGATTTCGAAGGCGGCTATGCGGTAGAGCCGGATGCCGTCGCCGCCAATGTGGAAAAGATCATGGACCACGGTGCCATCGGCATCAACTTCGAGGATCAGGTGGTTGGCGGCCGTGGCGTTCACCCGATTGAGACGCAAGCAGCCCGCATTCGCGCCATCCGGGAGATGGCCGAGCGCCGGGAAATGCCGCTGTTCATCAATGCCCGCACCGATCTTTTCCTTCAGGAAAGCGATACGGCCCATCATCAGATCCTGCTGGACGAGGCCTACCGCCGCGCCGATGCCTTTGCCGAAGCCGGCGCCAGCGGCTTTTTCGCACCGGGCCTTGTCGATGCGGAGCTGATCGAAGCCGTCTGCGATCGCTCTTCTTTGCCGGTCAACATCATGGTGCGTCCGACGACGCCCGACAATGTCACGATGGCGAGGCTCGGCGTCAGCCGTATCAGCTATGGCCCTGCGCCCTATAGGACAGTGATGGGAATGCTGAAGAGCGAGGCTGAGGGACTTTATCAACAGACCTGATCATCCCTGGCTGTTTTTGTCTGCAAGCACGCGCGCGACAAAATTCTGAACGACGGCGGAGCGCTCGTCACGGCGCGTTGCGAGCGCCAACCGCGCCACCGGGCCGTCGCCGCTGATCGGTATGTAGGTGACACCCGGCACTCGGATTTGCGCGACCGCTGATGGTACGACCGAAACGCCGAGCTCGACCGCGACGAGATTGGCGAGCGAGGTGATCTGTGGTGCGATCTGCCCGAGGATTGGTTCGAAACCCGCATGCCGGCAGGCAGCGATGATTCCATCGAACAGGCTGGGACCGGCCTCGCGCGGAAAGAGCACGAAAGGTTCGGCCGAAAGAGCCGACAGAGGCAAGGCGGCGGCATCGGCAAGAGGATGGCCGGAGGGAAGCGCGATGACCATGGCTTCTTCACCGAGCGAATGCGTTCGGAAACCGGGCGGGTCAGCCCGACCGGGCCGGATGAAGACCGCATCCAGTTCCTCGGCATCAAGCCGTTCCAGCAGCAGGGTCGTATAGGCTTCCTGCAACGTCAGATCGATTTCCGGGTAGGCGCGGCGGAAGCTGCGCACCGCCGACGGCACGATCGGGCTGAAAGCGGCCGAACCAGTAAAGCCCAGCCGTAGCCGCCCGAGTTCTCCGCGCGCCGCCCGCAACGCCAAGGCTTTCGCGTGCTCGGCCCTAGCCATGATCGCGCGCGCTTCCGGCAGGAAAACCTGCCCCGCCTCGGTCAATTCGGCGCCGTGCGACAGACGGCGAAACAACCGCGCGCCGATCTCCTCTTCCAGATCGCGGATCTGATTGCTGAGCGGTGGCTGGCCGATGCCGACGCGTCGGGCCGCGCGGGTGAAATTCAGTTCTTCGGCGACTGCGAGGAAATATTTGATATGGCGCAGCTCCATCTCTTCCCCCCAAACTGATTGGCAAGAGATACCTTTAGGATATGAACAAAGCCACTGCAATATATTGGACTGTCAGTCCTGCCGCATCCACATAGGCAGCAAGCGGCCGCTTGACCGAGCGTCGAGCCCGCTGACAGCAAGGAGCTTCCCCATGAATTCGAAAGACAGCAAACTTTTCTTGATCACCGGCGTCAGTTCCGGCTTCGGTCGCGCCTTCGCCGAGGCCGCCCTTGCCGAAGGACACCGTGTTGTCGGCACGGTCCGCATTGCTTCCGGCCAAGAGCAGTTCGATGCCATGGCGCCGGGCCGCGCCAAGGCGGTCCTTCTGGATGTGACCGATTTTGCCGCCATCGAGCCTGCCGTTGCGCGCATCGAAGCGGTCCTTGGCCCAATCGACGTGTTGATCAACAATGCCGGCTATGGTCACGAAGGCACATTGGAGGAGTCGCCGTTCGACGAGATGCGCCGCCAATTCGATGTCAACGTCTTCGGTGCCGTGGCGATGACCAAGGCAGTGCTGCCCTTCATGCGCCGCCGCCGCGCCGGCCACATCATCAACATCACGTCGATGGGCGGTTTCATCACCATGCCCGGCATCGCCTATTACTGCGGCAGCAAATTCGCCCTCGAAGGCATCAGCGAAGTATTGGCAAAGGAAGTGAAGGATTTCGGCATCAAGGTCACAGCCGTTGCGCCGGGCTCATTCCGCACCGACTGGGCCGGTCGCTCCATGGTTCGCACCGGCCGCAGCATTGCCGACTATGACGCGCTGTTCGACCCCATCCGCAAGGCACGGGAAGAAAAGAGCGGCAACCAGGCCGGCGACCCCCGTAAGGCTGCTGCGGCCATATTGGCGTTGGTGGCGTCAGACGAGCCGCCGGTCCATCTCTTGCTCGGAACGGACGCCCTGAATCTGGTGCGTGGAAAAATCGCAGCGCTCGGCGAGGAGATCACCGCTTGGGAAAGCCTCACGCGTTCGACCGATTTCGGTTGAACGCGCAATTGCCGACAAATGAGAGAACCGCGCCCTTTCCCGGCTTGGAGAGGGCGTGTTTTTCTTAAGGGACGATCAGCGTGCCGGCGCCGTGTTCGGTGAAGATTTCGAGCAGCACGGAATGCGCGGTCTTGCCGTTGAGGATGACCACGCCCTGGACACCGGCCCTGATGGCATCGATGCAGGTCTCGACCTTCGGGATCATGCCGCCGGAAATCGTGCCGTCCGCGATCAGCGCGTGCGCCTGGGCAACGGAGAGTTCCTTGATCAACTGGCCCTGCTTGTCGAGCACGCCCGGAACGTCGGTGAGGAAGAGCAGGCGAGTGGCGCTGAGTGCGCCGGCGATAGCGCCGGCGAAGGTGTCGGCATTGATATTATAGGTGGCGCCATCGCGGCCGGGAGCGACCGGAGCGATGACCGGGATCATTTCCGACTTTGCCAGAAGGTCGAGCAGCGTACGGTCGACCTCTACCACTTCACCGACGAAACCGAGATCGAGCACGCGCTCGATGTTGGAATCCGGGTCCTTGATGGTCTTATGCGCCTTTTCGGCGAAGACCATGTTACCGTCCTTGCCACAAAGGCCGATCGCCCATTCGCCGGTCTGGTTGATCAGCGCGACGATTTCCTTGTTGATCGAGCCGGCAAGCACCATTTCGACGATCTCGACGGTCTTGGCGTCGGTCACGCGCAGGCCGCCTTCGAATTTCGATTCGATGCCCATCTTCGTCAGCATGGAGCCGATCTGCGGCCCGCCGCCATGGACAACGATCGGGTTGACGCCGGACTGCTTCAATAGAGCGATATCGGCCGCAAACGCCCTGCCAAGCTCGGCATTGCCCATCGCATGGCCACCGTATTTCACCACGATGGTCTTGTTTTCATAACGCTGCATGTAGGGCAGGGCCTGAGCCAGCAGGCTGGCTTGGAGTTCGCTTTGGGATTCGGACATGGGGCACCCCGTGGAATTGTTCGCGGCCTTTTATCGCAAGTTTTTGACGGAGGGAATAATGATGACTGGATTAGTTTTTCCTGCGTCACATCGCCTCCGCCATGTTTCGTCCATTGAGTGAACTTGCCGTCGGACGCTTTTCCCTTAAGTTAACCATAGGAAAGCCGCGATCGGGGGATCGGATGGCGAGTGAGGAGATAGAGGCGCTCATCGGCAGGGTCGCGATGCGTGACCAGAAAGCCTTTGGAACGCTCTACAAAAAGACCAGTCCGAAACTCTATGCCGTCTGCCTGCGTATCCTCGGCAACAGAACGGATGCTGAGGAAATTTTGCAGGAAGTCTACGTGAAAATCTGGCAGCGGGCCGAGCGTTTTATCGCCTCGGAGGGGCCGGCCATGCCATGGTTGACGACAATTGCGCGCAATCAATCGATCGACGCCATTCGCGCCCGAAAACCTGTCGCCGACGAAATTGATACGGCCTATGATCTTGCCGATACCGAACCAGGCCCCGAAGAGCAGGCGATGGTGAAGGGTGAGGGAAGGCGGATTGACAGGTGCATGGAAGAGTTGGAAGCTGATCGAGCTCAGGCTGTTCGCAGCGCTTATGTCGAGGGCCTGAGCTACCAGGAACTCGCCGAGCAATATGCGGTGCCTTTGAATACCATGCGTACCTGGCTGCGCCGAAGCCTGATTAGACTGAGAGAGTGCATGGACCGATGAGTACGCCCGATCAAAGCAAGGGAGGCCGCTCCCGCGATGAAGTCCTAGCTGGTGAATATGTGCTCGGCGTGCTGTCATTGGAGGATCGGCAGAAGGTGGAGCGGCGCATGCGCAGCGATCGACAGTTCGCCGCCATTGTCAGCCGTTGGGAGCAGAATCTTTCGGGATTCAACGATGATTATGATGCAGTCGCGCCGGCCGCCTCGGTTTTCCCCAAGATCGAGCGGCGCATTTTCGGAGAAGCCGCTTTCGGCGCCAATCTCTGGAATTCGCTGCTGCTCTGGCGTTCGGTTGCCTTCGGTTCATTGTTTCTTGCGGCCGGCGTTCTGGTCTTCACCATCACGAACAATACTTCGCGACCGTCGCCGGGCAAGCAGCTCACGGCTTCGCTGGCCGGGCAAAACAGCGCCATCAATTTGTTGGCTGACTATGACGTTGCCAGTGGGCGACTGAAGGTTACGCCGGTCGCGGCCGGCCAGCCCCAGGAAAAGTCATTGGAACTCTGGCTGATCCGTGGCAGTGAACCGGCCGAGGCGCTCGGCGTCTTGCCGCAGACCGGCGAGGGCGAGATCGTCCTGCCGCCGGAGGTTCATGGCAAGCTGACGGAAGGCGCCATCATCGCCGTCAGCGCCGAACCCTTCGGTGGTTCGCCGACCGGCAAGCCCACCGGCGATGTCATAGCCTCCGGCACGATCCATCAGCCCTGAAGACACCTTGCCTTCGAAAAAGAACCGAGACTGAAACTCTTCTTCCCGCAGCGCCGTACCTTGCTCTGACCCCGCCTGAGCGGGGTAAGAGAGGAAGAGGATAAGCCTATGATCAAGACTGTGATCCGCATTGCTGCGGTGGCCGTAGCGCTTTCGGCCGCGACCGGCATCGCTTATGCGAAGAACCCGACCGTTGGCGGCGCGCCGATGTTTGCCAACAAGAACATCATCGAAAATGCCGTAAATTCGAAGGACCACACGACGCTGGTCGCCGCCGTCAAGGCGGCCGGCCTCGTCGATACACTGGAGGGGAAAGGCCCCTTCACCGTCTTCGCGCCCACCAACGAAGCCTTCAAGAAGCTGCCGCCCGGCACCGTCGAGACGCTGCTGAAGCCGGAGAACAAGGCGACACTGGCGAAGATACTGACCTGCCACGTCGTCGCCGGCGATGACATGGCCGCCGCCATCAAGAAGATGTCGATGGGCAATGGCGGCGAATACGATCTGAAGACGGTCGGCGGCTGCACGATCAAGGCCACGGAGATGGGCGGCAAGCTGACGCTGACCGACGAGGCAGGCGGCACCGCCCACATCACCATTGCCGACGTAAAACAGTCGAACGGCGTGATCCACGTCGTAGACAAGGTGTTATTGCCGAAAATGTAACGAACATTGGCAAGATGGCCGCCGTCCTTGGGCGCAGGGACGGGGGCCCTTTGTCTGCGATTTTTAGGCGGCGATGCCCACCGTCAGGCCGATCGCCTGACGCAGTTCGTCAAGGCCCTCGCTCTTTTCGGAGGAGGTGGCGAGAATGCCAGGATAGGCGGCGGGGCGCTTACGGATCTTTTCAGCCGTATCGGCCATCAGCTTCGGCAGGCCCGCCGGCTTGATCTTGTCGGTCTTGGTCAGCACGATCTGGTAGGAAACAGCCGCCTTGTCGAGCAGCGACAGAACCTCGTCGTCGTTTTTCTTGATGCCATGACGGCTGTCGATCAGCACATAGACGCGCTTCAGCGTCGACCTGCCGCGCAGATAGTCGAAAACCAGTTTCGTCCAGGCATCCACCTGCTCCTTCGGCGCCTCGGCATAGCCGTAGCCGGGCATGTCCACCAAAGCCATCGGCGGCAGGTCGGCACCCTCGCCGGAAAAGCCGTCGGGAACGAAGTAGTTGAGTTCCTGCGTGCGGCCCGGCGTATTCGAGGTGCGCGCCAAACCCTTCTGGCCGACCAGGGCATTGATGAGCGACGATTTGCCGACATTCGAGCGTCCGGCGAAAGCCACTTCCAGCGGCCCTTCCGGTGGCAGGAATTTCATCGCGGGCACGCCGCGGATGAATATCCACGGACGCCCGAAAAGCGGCTTTTCGTCTTTTATCGTCTGTTCTGCCATGCGCTCGCGGTCTTCCGGTTCAATTGGCTGACTGGATTCGGGGTTTTACCCGCGAAAGTCAAGTTTTGATCCGCGTGCGGCTCAGTCTTCCGAGCTTCCTATTCCACCGTTGGCTCAATGCGGGCTTGGCGTAGGAAGTTGCGCTCCGCTCACCCCGGCCTATCACTTCCCTCAGGAATTAGTGCGCAAACGCCAACCCTATGTTGACCGCTGCCAGCCCCGCGGTCACGCAGTGGCTAACCGCAGCACTTGGCAGTATTCGCTGATCCGCAGCAGGCCACTGCTTGCGCTTGCTCCGCCAGCCAGCGGTCACGCGGCTTGCAGCTAGCCGCGCGGGGAAAGAGTTCGACATAAACTGCACCATCGGTGACTAAAGGCGTTGATGCGCAGTAGAGCTGCATTGGCTGCACCCCGTCGCTTACTTCGAAGGTCAGCTTGGCGGAACCGTCGAGCTGCACATGCTCGGAAACTTTACGGATGATGGCAGCGAACTTTCCGGCTGGCATGTGCGTGCGGTCGCACTCTTCGATGTCCCAGAGCTGGACGAAAATTTCCGCCCACGCTTCTGGGTTGGCTCCGCAATCCAGCGCCGAAAACTGCCCGGTCTTAACTTCGGTGACGTGATAGCCCGGCTTTACCAACCGAGTGTCGTAGCGAAATGCCAGAGGCAGGGTAGGTGATGCGGCCAAGGCCTCAAGCAGAACACCGAGGCTGATATCTGAAGATAGGGTCTTGTCGATCGCATTCATCCGAGGTACTCCTTGTTTCAACATTTCAAGGATTATTGAAATATGGATGAACGTCAAGCCCTGGCCTCGTTCGGCGCTCTTTCTCAAGAAACACGCCTTCAGATCGTCCGCATGCTCGTTGTCGCCGGGCCCGACGGCATGGCAGCAGGAACGATTGCGGAAAAGCTTGAAGTATCGCCCTCGAATATTTCCTTCCATCTGAAAGAGCTGGACCGCGCAGGTCTTGTCAGCCAGCAGCGTGAAGCCCGTTCGATCATCTACACCGCCAATTTCGATGCCTTGGGCGGTCTCGTGAGGTTTTTGATGGAAGACTGCTGCGCTGGCCATCCAGAAGTCTGTGCGCCGGCGGCGAAGGCTGCCGCCTGCTGCGCTCCTGGGGCGGAAAAAAATCAATGACGATCCGGGACCCTCGCTGATGAATTCCTTTCCGCTCTCACGGCGCCTCGTTGCGGAGGCCCTTGGCACTGCCGTACTGGTCGCGACGGTGGTCGGTTCAGGCATCATGGCGAGCAAGCTGACGAGCGATACGGCGGTCGCACTTCTCGCCAACACGCTGGCAACCGGCGCGATCCTGGTTGTGCTGATCACCATTCTCGGGCCGATTTCCGGCGCACACTTCAATCCCGTCGTATCGCTGGTCTTCGCTCTACGCCGCAAACTAAATGCGACGTCGGCTCTAGCCTATATCGTCGTCCAGATTGTCGGCGGTACTGCCGGGACGATTCTCGTGCATGCCATGTTCGAATTGTCGTTGTTGCAGACTTCGACAACCATTCGCAGTGGCGGCGCGCAATGGCTGGCCGAAGTGACGGCCACCTTCGGCCTCGTTTTTGTCATTCTCGCAGGCCTGCGGTTTCGATCCGAAGCCGTGGCGTGGCTTGTCGGTCTCTACATCACTGCTGCGTACTGGTTCACTGCCTCCACCTCATTTGCCAATCCGGCCGTCGCCATTGCTCGCGCGCTGACGAATACCTTTGCAGGCATCCGCCCGATCGACCTTCCCGGGTTTATCATCGCGGAAATCCTGGGTGGATTGCTGGCGGTGCTGCTTGTGAGCTGGCTTCTGACGGACGCCCACAACGCTCAAACTCTCACCGAAACGGAACCCGCCCCATGACCACTGACGTTACTATTTACCACAATCCCGACTGCGGCACTTCTCGCAACACGCTAGCGATGATCCGCAACGCAGGCGTCGAGCCGACGATCATCGAATATCTGAAAAATCCGCCGACCCGCGATGAGCTGGTCAAGATGATTTCGGATGCAGGCTTGAGCGTCCGCGAGGCCATCCGCGAGAAGGGCACGCCATACGCCGAGCTCGGTCTCGATAGTCCGGACCTGACCGACGCACAGTTGCTCGATGCCATGCTGAAGGATCCGATTCTAATCAATCGCCCGTTCGTCATAACGTCCATGGGCACACGTCTTGCCCGCCCTTCAGAAGTCGTTTTGGACATCCTGCCCGACACGTACAAGGGCCCCTTTACCAAGGAAGACGGCGAGCAGGTTCTCGACGCTGAAGGCAAGCGCCTTGTCTGAACGCGTGCCGATTCCTGCGGTGGTTGCGCTCGGCGTGACACAGATAATCGGTTACGGCACCCTCTACTACAGCTTCAGCATTCTTGCGCCAGACATGGCCGCGCAGCTTGCGTGGTCAAGCGAATGGGTCTTCGGTGCGCTGTCGGTCGCGCTTCTGGTAGGCGGACTCACGGCTCCGTGGCTGGGTATGCTGTTCGATAGGGTCGGCGCCGCCCGGGTGATGACGATCGGCTCGTTCGTAGCGGCTGCCGCACTGGCCGCCTGCGCCTTTGCGCCGAACAAGACAGTCTATGTCGCCGCACTCATCGCGGTCGAGGTTTCGGCCAATCTGGTCCAGTATGGCGCGGCCTTCGCATTGCTCGTACAAATCCGGCCACTGGTCGCTTCCCGAAGCATCACTTATCTGACGCTGATCGCAGGGTTTGCCTCGACGATCTTTTGGCCAATCACTACGGTGCTGCATGCTCACCTTACGTGGCAACACGTCTATCTGGTATTCGCACTGCTCAACCTTACTATTTGCCTTCCAATCCATTGGTGGCTGTCCTGTCAAGGAACCACCCACAGTGCGAAGGCGTCGACGGCGGTTCCGCGCGTCGAAGGGATATTATCACCTGCTCGCCGGCGCCTTGGCTTCGCCATCATGGTCACGGGTTTTTCGTTGATGTCGCTCGTCAGTTCGGCCGTTTTGGTGCATCTGGTGCCGCTGCTGTCAGGCCTTGGGCTTGGCGCAACCGCCACCCTTGTTGGGGCGCTATTTGGTCCGTCACAGGTTAGCAGCCGCCTGATCAACATGGTATTCGGCAAGAACCTGCCGGCACTCCATCTGGCCCTGATCGCGGCGGCACTGATTCCGAGCGGTGTCCTGGTGCTTCTCCTTTCGGCTCCATCCATACCGGGTGCCATGATCTTCGCCATGATCTTCGGGATGGGTAACGGCCTCCTGAGCATCGTCGCCGGGACCCTGCCTCTGCATCTCTTCGGGAGCGAGGGTTACGGGAAGCTACAAGGGAAGATGATCGCGGCGCGGTTGGTCCTCTCCGCCCTTGCACCGTTCGTGCTTGCCTTCGCGATGGAGAATATCGGTATCACATTGTCCCTTGGCATCACGGCTGCTCTGGGTGGTCTTTCCATCATTGCTTTAGCTTCGATTGCAACGCTGTGATGACCGCTATTGGGGAGTGCTACACGCCTCTTCGATGCGGGCAGTTCCCATTGGCCGCACTTGCTGCCGAATAAAGAAAAGCCCCGCCGGAGCGAGGCTTTTATCGTCATTTCGATGGCGCCGGTTTTCGTTTGAAGAGGCCCTTCAGATTGTCGAAGAGCTCCACCTTCACGCCGTGGCGCTTCATGATGATGGACTGCTGGATGACCGACAGCGTGTTGTTCCAGGCCCAGTAGATCACGAGACCCGCCGGGAAGCTGGAGAGCATGAACATGAACACCAGCGGCATCCAGTTGAAGATCATCGCCTGGGTCGGGTCCGGCGGCGTCGGGTTCATGCGCATCTGCAGGAACATGGTCACGCCCATGATCAACGGCCAGACGCCGAGATGCAGGACGGCCGGAGCCGTAAACGGCAGCAGACCGAAGAGATTGACGATCGAGGTCGGATCGGGAGCGGAAAGGTCCTGGATCCAGCCGAAGAACGGCGCATGGCGCATCTCGATGGTGATGTAGATCACCTTGTAGAGCGAGAAGAAGATCGGGATCTGCAGGAGCACCGGCCAGCAGCCGGCGATCGGGTTGATCTTCTCTTCCTTGTAGAGCTGCATCGTCGCCTGCTGCAGGCCCATGCGGTCGTCGCCGAACTTGGCCTTCAGCTCTTCCATCTTCGGCTGCATGCGCTTCATGTTCGCCATCGAGGCGTATTGCTTGCTGGCGAGCGGGAAGAACAGCGCCTTGACGAAGATCGTGGTGCAGAGAATGGCGACGCCGAAATTGCCGAAGAAGCGGAAGAAGAAGTCCATCAGCTGGAACATCGGCTGCGTCAGGAACCAGAACCAGCCCCAATCGATCAGGCGGTTGAAGAGCGGGATCGAGTAGGTCCGCTCGTAGCCGTTGATGACAGGAACTTCCTTGGCGCCGGCGAAGACGAGGGTCTTGATCTCGGTCGATTGGCCGGGCGCGATGGTGACGGGGGTGTTCTTGAAGTCAGCCTGGAAACGCGCCTGGCCATCGGTGAAATGCGAGAAGTTGGAATCGAACGGCACCGTCTGTGGCGGCACCATGGCGGCCGCCCAGTATTTGTCGGTGATGCCGAGCCAGCCGCCGGTCGCTTGCTCGTTCCTGACGTTTTCCTTTTCGACGGCGGCGTACTTGCTTTCCGAAATGCCGCTATGCGCGCCGAAAACGCCGAGGAAGCCCTCGTGCAGCACATAGGTGCTGGGCGTCAGCGGCTTGTTGTAGCGGGTGACGCGACCGTAGTTCGACAGTGACACCGGTGCCTGGCCGGCATTGGCGACCTTGTCGGTGATCGTGAACATATAGCGGTCGTCGAGCGAAATCGTCCGCGTGAAGGTAAGGCCCTTCTCGTTGGTGTAGCTCAGCGTCACCGGGGTCTTGTCGGTCAGCTTGTCGCCGCTCGCGAGCTTCCAGATCGTCGAGGGACCGGGAACCGTACCGGTGGCGTCGTTGCCGACATAGCCGAGTTCCGTGAAGTAACCGTCTTTCGTGTTGGCCGGGCTGAACAGCGTGATGATCGGGCTGCTCTTGTCGACGGTCTCGCGGTATTCCTTGAGTCTGAGGTCGTCGAGGCGAGCACCTTCCAAGTTGATGGAGCCTACGAGTGCCGGGGTGTCGATCGTCACACGGGGCGTCTCGGCAAGCGCCTGATCGCGATTGACAGGCGTCGGCGCCGTCTGGCCATTCGCCGGCGGCGCGCCGGTCACGGCTCCGCCTGCGGCCGGGGTCTGGGTCGTCTGAGCCTGCTGCGTCTGCTGCTGCAGCTTTGCGGCCTGTTCGGCCTTGCGCTGCGCATCGAGGCGCGGATTCATATAGAAAAACTGCCAGGCGAGGACAATCAGCACAGACAGGGCAATTGCTATGAAGTAATTGCGGTTGTTTTCCATCATACTTTCCTGGAGCGGTCCGTTTCCGGCCGCCGGTGTTTCGGCCTGGCTTCGATGCGGCCGACGAGTTCGCTCGCCAGTTTTTCGAAGGGTGCGGTCAGCACATCGCGCCGCGCGACAACCACATAGTCGTGTCCGGGCTGCATTGCAAATCCCGCATGACGCCGCACCGCTTCTTTCAGCCTGCGCCGCATACGGTTGCGTTCCACCGCGTTGCCATGTTTTTTGGTGACGGTAAAGCCAACGCGGGGTTCGGCGTCGGGGAGCTTGCGGTCCAGCACTTCGATAAGGAAGAGACTTCCCCTGCGCTTTTCGCCTTCGCGGACTGCAAGAAACTGCGGCCGGCTTTTCAGCCGCCCGACAGTCTTTTTGGGTCGTTCGCCCGCCATCTTATCGGGCATTCCGGCTCTTAGGCCGAAAGACGCTTGCGACCGCGGTTACGGCGAGCGGCAAGAACCGCGCGACCGCCCTTGGTGGCCATGCGCGCACGGAAACCGTGACGACGCTTGCGGACAAGCTTGGATGGTTGATAGGTACGCTTCATTTATTTAAACACCGCGGAGTGCGGCCCTTCTTGAGCTTTGCTTTAAAAGCAAGGAGCGTTGTTGATTATGGCGAACGGACTTGGCCCGCAAAGGCAGGCTCCATGGCCGGACGTGCGCGGGCTTATAAGGATCAAGCCCCCGGAAGTCAATTATGCCCGCCAAAGATTCCTGGAACCCGGCGTCCCTCACCGATATGAGCTCCGGTCTGCCGATGCGTCCCGGCGATGCCCGTCTCGGGCAGCACGACAAATTATAAATATTCAGAATTAATAATATTAGATAAGACTATTGTTCGCGGCCGTCAGACTAGCGAAAGTGCTTCTGAATTTATATTCGAAATAGCGCAAGATAGCATTAATAATTTTAGTCGATATTTAAGGATATGCCGGGAAACCCTGGCTTTCTGAGGTCTTCGGTTGCTAGAGGGCACACCCTTGAAAATTCGTGGTAAAATTAATCTGCTCGTGTCCGTGATGGCCGGTGCAGCGCTTTTGATCGGCGCAACCGCTCTTTATGCGGTCAATCAATATGACCGGCAGCTTCAGGCCTATGAGCTGGCAGCGAACCGCGCCTATATGGGCGAGCATCTGAACCGCTACGTGACCGCGGTCGTGATGGAATCGCGCGGCATCTATGCGTCCGCTTCCGCCAAGGATGCCAAGAGCTTCGCCGATGGGTTGATGAGTGACCTCGACGAAATCGACAAGGTGCTGGCCGCCTGGTCGCCATCTGTCCCCGACGTGCAGAAAGCCGAATTCGCAAAATTGCAGGACCGCGCAAGGGATTTCCGCACGTTCCGGACCGAGACCGCCCGCCTTGGTGTGACCGAGGGTCCGGATGCCGCCAACAAACAAGGCAACAACGACGCCAACCGCGCCAACCGCAAGGCCTTCCAGGCTGAGATCGATGCTGTCGTCCAGGCCGACAAGGCAGCACTTGCCGCCGTCAATGCCGATATCACGGCTTTTCGCCAAACGATCATGTGGGCCGTACTCGGCATCATGGTGGCCGGTATCGGTGCCGGCGTCGGCCTCGGCATGTATATCGGGACAGCACATCTGAGCCGGCCGATCCGCAAGGTGACGGAGACGATCAAGCGGGTGGCTGACGGCAACTTCGATATCGAGGTTCCCTTTGCTGGACGCGCCGACGAAATCGGCGAGATGGCGGCCGCCGTCGATGTATTCAAGCAGAACGGCAATGCCGTGCGCCGCATGAACGCCGAGGAAACGGCGATGCGCGCCAAGAGCGACGACTTGCAGTCCAGCATGTCGCGCGTCGTTGCCGCCGCCGCTTCCGGCGATTTTAGCCGCCGCATCGACAAGGATTATGGCGACGTCAACCTCAATCGCTTCGCCGGCAACATCAACGAACTGCTTGCGAGCGTGGATACAGGCGTCGGCGAGTTCCGTCGCGTCATTGCCAGCCTTGCGGAGGGCGATCTGACCCAGACCATGCGCGGCGAGTTCCAGGGCGCCTTCGCCGAATTGCAGCAGAACGTCAACGCGACCCTTGCGACTCTCAAGAGCACCATGCGCGAAGTGCGCGAGACGACCGGTTCGATCAATTCCAACACCTATGAGCTGCGCCACGCCAGCGACGATCTGTCGAAGCGCACCGAGCAGCAGGCCGCTGCCCTGGAAGAGACCTCGGCGGCGCTCGATCAGATCACCGCCGTCGTGCAAAGCTCGACCGAGCGCGCGCAGGAGGCAAGCGTCATGGTGACGGAAGCCAAGGAAAACGCGGCTCGCTCCGGCACGGTGGTTCGCAACGCCGTCGACGCCATGGGCCGCATCGAGCAAGCTTCGGGCGAAATCAGCCAGATCATCGGCGTCATCGACGAAATCGCCTTCCAGACCAACCTACTGGCGCTGAATGCCGGGGTCGAGGCGGCCCGTGCGGGCGAGGCGGGCAAGGGCTTTGCCGTCGTCGCTCAGGAAGTGCGCGAACTGGCGCAGCGTTCCGCGACTGCGGCCAAGGACATCAAGGCGCTGATCGGCAAATCCGGCGATCAGGTTCAGGTCGGCGTCAAGCTGGTGCAGGCAACCGGCGAGGCGCTGGCAGCGATCGAAGCGCGGGTGCTGAAGATCAACGATCATATCCATTCGATCGCGACGGCCGCCCGTGAACAATCGACGGGTCTCACCGAGGTCAACAAAGCCGTCAACCAGATGGACGAGGTGACGCAGCGCAACGCCGCCATGGTCGAGGAAACCTCCGCCGCCACCCATCGCCTCTCGGCTGAAGCCGATGGTCTCGTCCGTCTCGTCGCCCGCTTCAAGGTCGACACGGGTGCGGCATCCGCCCCGGCGCCGGCGCGCGCCGAAACGCATCGCCCCGTGGCTTCGCCCGCGCGCCGCATGATCGGCAAGGTCGCCGGCGCCTTTGCGGGCGGCGGTGCTGCCGCTGCGCAGAGTTGGGAGGAATTCTGATCCCTGGGCAGCAGCGGGAAGCGCGTGCAGACGCGCCTTTCCCGCCGCCGGCATGATCCATCCGCCCCATTGTGACAGAAGCGATTGGAAAAACCGTCACAATCTCTTATTATCTACGTTCGATATGTCGTCATCAGATCGCTTTGCAACAAAGCGGGACAGCCGAAATGGATAGTGAGCAAGACAGGAACGTCGGCGAAGGCGGCAAGGCCGAGGCTCGGACGCACCTGCGTTTCTACCGCCCCACCGGGATTTTCGGTGGCCTTTCCGGCAAGCTTCTGATGCTCACCGTCATTTTCATCCTGCTCGCCGAAGTGCTGATCTTCGTTCCTTCCGTTGCCAATATGCGGCTGCGCTGGTTGCAAGACCGGTTGAACACGGCCGCTGCGGCGGCAATCGTCATCGACGGTCTGCAGCCGGTCGAGCTGCCGCGCGCGCTTCAGAAGGAGACGTTGATGGCGACGGGCACGCGCGCCATCGTGTTGCGCAAGGAAGGCACGTCGCGGCTGCTGGCGACCGCCGAGATGCCGGCCTCCGTCGATGAACAATATGATCTGAGCGATGTTTCGCAGCTGACGGCGATCCGCGATGCCCTGGACACGCTGCTGTTCGGGGGCAACCGCATCATCCGCGTCTTCGGCCCGGTCGGCGGCGATGCCAGCACAGGCATCGAGGTGGTGTTGAAGGACACTCGGTTACGCAGCGCCATGCTTGCTTATTCAGCCAGCGTCTTTTTCGTCTCGATCCTGATTTCGCTCTTCACCGCGACCCTGATCTTCTTCGCCATCAATCGCATGATGATTCGCCCGATCCGCCGTCTGACCGACAGCATGCAGGCCTATTCCGATGATCCGGAGGATCCGAACCGTGTCTTGGTGCCGGACGAGGGGCGGGACGAGCTCGCCGTGGCCGGACACCATCTCGCCTCCATGCAGTCGCAACTGCAGAAGACGCTCAAGCAGCAGAAGAATCTTGCCGCTCTCGGTCTCGCCGTGTCGAAGATCAACCACGACATGCGCAACATCCTGTCGGCTGCGCAATTGATGTCCGACCGCCTGGTCGACGTCGATGATCCCATGGTCAAGCGCTTCGCGCCAAAGCTTCTGCGTACCATCGACCGGGCCGTCGGCTATACGACCGAGGTCCTGTCCTTCGGCCAGACTTCCGAATCCGCGCCGCGCCGCCGCCGGATGCATCTGCTCGAGCTCATCGACGAGGTGCGCGATATCCTGGCGATCGATCCCGAAAGCGGCATCGAATTCTTCGCGCAGATGAGCCCCGACCTGGAAGTCGACGCCGACGGCGAACAATTGTTCCGCATCATCCACAATCTCTGCCGCAACGCTCACCAGGCGCTGGTGGCCTTTGCCGAGACCGCGCCCGACAGCATCCGCCGCATCACGGTTTCGGCGCGCCGCATCGGCAGCGTCGTCAGCATCACCGTCGACGATACCGGCCCCGGCATGCCGCAGAAGGCGCGGGAAAACCTCTTCACCGCCTTTCGCGGCTCCGCCCGCTCCGGGGGCACGGGCTTGGGCCTGGCGATCGCCCGCGAACTGGTGCTTGCCCATGGCGGCACCATCGCGCTGGTGGAAAAACCCGCCGCCGGCACCCAGTTCCGCATCGAAATTCCCGACCGTCCGGTCTCGCTCGACGATTACCGCAGCCGCAGCCTCCACGAAAACTGAGAGTTTTCAGCCTCTTCGCGATACTGTTTGCAAAAATCGTGATCTTTTTCACAAATCCACTTGCATTCCCCGGAGGGACCCTTTAGAGAACCGCCCACGCCAACGGTTTCTTCCGTTTCGGCCACGCACCCGTAGCTCAGCTGGATAGAGCACCAGACTACGAATCTGGGGGTCAGGAGTTCGAATCTCTTCGGGTGCGCCATTTCTTTCAGTTATTTGGCTGTTGGGTTGTTGTCTCTTGCATGTGTTGGCGGCGCATAAGCTGCCGCCTCAAATCTTTGAGAGCAAAGGCTAGTCGCCTGTCGTTCAGAGCCAACTTCAGAGGGATTGTTTATTTGCCCCCCGAATCTCGCACAGCTTTTTATAATCGTAGCCCTCGAATGCCCAGACCAAGCCAAGGAAACGGTGATGCCATGGGATATGGATGCGTTGATCGGGCGAGTAGTATTCGGTAGCGCCGATTGCATCGTTATAGGCTTTGGCGTCAAGAGCGCGAAGCGTTGGCGGTTCATCACCTGCAATCCGCGTCATTTTACCGAACCACAATGCGAGCTCCGCCTGTGTGGGATCTATCTTCTCTTCGATGTCTGCCAGAAGATGATAGTAGTCGCGCTGCAGACTTTGGTGGTCACGGGATTTGCCGCCAAAGTCAAATACAAGCTGAGCGGCGCCCACAGCTGCTACTGCGGCCCCAACGGCGCCTTGAGAGACATCAATTCCAAAGCGCTGCAAAAGATTGCTCATAGCCGTTGCCCCTAGAAGAATAACGGCGAAGTTGAACCAGCGATTCCAGCGATCAAATGTAAGTCTTCGGGACGTGTGATACAGCGCATTTCGAAGTACGTTGAATCGGATCTGGTCGCGATCCATCGCTGTGATCACTCCTTGCTTGGCGGAGGCGCCGGAGGGGCAGACGGTGCAGGAGCAGCTGGTTGTCTCGGCCCATGGCCAGCTCCAGGATTTGCCGGTGATTTCAACGGCTGGCGTGGGCCCATGCCTCGCTGTTCCTGCGCGACAGTTGGTTGGCGGATGCCGCTGCTGTTTGCACTGGTCTCATATTCTTTCAAGATCATCTCCGTTTGCCTCGATCGCTTGGCGTTGTTGGTTTTTGAGACCGCATGCCGGGCGATTCAGCGTTGCTCGACTTCCCCAATAAATTGCACATTGAATTCACGCCACGTCAAACGGCGCGAAATTTGGGCGTAGTTTTCATGAGAGTTATCCCCGCGATTATCGGCTGGTCTCGATCGCCGCAGAGCGAATGCTACTTTGTCTCGATATTGGAAATTATCAGCTGGCTTCCGATGCGAAATCATAGTGTTCCGCGCAACGCAGTTCCCGGTTTTATTAGCTCCGGCGCACCCACTGGCAATTCGCTGATTGGGCCATTTGCGCGCAGGAAAGCGGCGCGGTGTAGAACTGCGGCGGATCGGCGGGGGTAATGCTGTGGAATATCGCCACCAGCAAATGACGGATCACATAAAGCCTGGATTTCGCGGCAGATACTGAGTCCAGTCGCCATAGCCAGGCGATGCCATCAACAGCATTGGAAAGGTGATCCGCATGCCTTGCTGGACCGCAAGGCTCAAGGCGCTGTCGCATGTGCCCGGCAGGAACGCCGACACCTTCTCTGCGGAGCGATCTACCGCCAGCTTCAAAGCAGTCGCAAAAGCGTCGCGAAGAAGGTTGGGCCGCTTGACCGCCAGTGGGCCGATGTGCCCGCCGGAGCTGACATAGCTGTAGCCGACACAGTCGCTGCCGGCGCAGAGCAGTACTCCTGTGTTTGCTGCGTCGTCGAGCAAATAGCGGTGATGTTTCGCACGCGAGGCGCCTATGGCGCGGGAGTCGATCTCGACAAGTTTTTCCATGGTCGCGGCGCTGTCGTCGATCGCGATGGTCTCTAGTGGCGGCGCCGGCAAATCCTGCACTACCCGTTCGCGCGCGGCACTGAACGCGTAGATCGGCATCTTGGGAAAGAGGCCATGCCGCATGTAAAGTCCCTGCGAGACGCGATTGAAGGTGAAGGTAATAAGTGCCTTGTGGGCCGCTCCCGATCTCCGGGCGTGCTCCATGGTTCGCCCCAAGAGTTCAGTCCCGATACCCTGGCCCTGTCGGGTGGGGTCGACGAACAACTGGGCGAGGAACCAAGCATCGCCGCAAACCCAGCTCCAGGCAAAGCCGAGAATGTCTCCACCGTCCTCCGCAACCCACAGGCCATCAGGGTCGTCGTTGAGCGAAAACAGCTGAAAGTTGGGAGGGCTTGCGCTCGCCATCTGGCCGAAGCCATGCCGAACGGTAAGGTCGTTGATGGTGGCAACCACCAAGGCATCGGTCGAAGCCAAATCGTCAGCCCGAGCAGGTCTGTAGACAAGCGACATTGGGTAACTCCGGCGAAGGTTTACGGGAGAATGCGAGCCGCAACGCCAATCATACCAGTTCCCACGATCGTGGTCTCGGAGAACGCTGCTACCACTTTCGGTGGAGGCACCGGCCTGCACCGGTAAAATCATAGCTTCCTTGCGGAAAAAATAATCGCCTGCAGAGGCATGCGTGCCGGTTTGTCGCCGAATGCGCGGCGAATCTCCTGCAAGATCGCCTCAAGGACCTGTTGGGGTTCCGCGCCCTGTCGCGAGCGGATCTGTTCCGCAGCAGGATTGCCGTAGACGAGGCCGCGGGCAAAGGCTGCGGTGTCGTAGATTTCCTTTTCCAATCTCAGGACTGAGATCGTGATGTCGGAGAAGCCAGCATCGATGAGCGATTCCTTGATCGGGTCGATTGGGGCGCAGGAAAACGGCACGGTGTAGAACTGTGGCGGATCGGCGGGGAAAAGACGTCCGACGACCTCGTGGGCGATGAGGGAATACGGATTGTAGTCCATCCGGTCCCAGACGCTGAGCAGATAGGCACCGCCGTGGGCAAGGACGCGATACGCTTCGCGATGGGCCTTGTCCTTATCGGGAAAAAACATCAGGCCGAATTGGCATACGACGGCATCGAAGCTGTCGGCTGCAAAAGGCAGTTGCGTCGCGTCGGCGGTTTGGAAATCGATCTGATCGGCGGAGCCGAATTTCTTGCGGGCGATCTCCAGCATCGGTGCGTTGAAATCGGTGGCTGTCAGGGACACGCCGGAGGGCAAGGCATCGCGCAGACGGCGCGTGACGATTCCGGTGCCGGCGGCAATTTCAAGAACCCGCCCGGGCCTGAAAGCGGCCGCGCGCCGTGCGGTTTCGGCCGCATAGTCGGCAAAGATGATCGGCCCCATGCCGGTGTCGTAGTGCTGCGGAATATCACCGACGAAACGAGCCGAATCCGTGTTCATGGGGCACCTCGCGAGGCCACTGGAGAGTGTAGATATCGCTCATGATATAGCTGTCGCGCCTGCTGAGGCAGGCGCTCATGAAGTCGGTGGTGACGACCTTACGCAGTATATTTTAAATGTATGCCGCCGAGACGACCGTAGGGCCGCACTCGATCTGCTTACATCTTACCTCCGCTTTTCTTGCACTGGGCGCGGAACTTGGAGCGTTCTTTGCCATGAAGCCCCTTTGCGTCCGCCTGCGCTGAGCAAGCCTTTGAAATGTCCGTTTGCGCAGTCGTTGTTGCCTTTGGCTTGGCCGTGGTTGCGGGCGTTTTCATGGTGGCCGCCGGCTTGTTTGTGGTCATCGGCGTCGTTGTCGTTGTCGACGGGGTCGTCGTCGTTTGCGCCATGGCGCCGGTGCCGATGAGAGCGATAACCGCAGTAGCTGCGAAAATTGCAACAATTCTCATGGTCATTCCTCCGCTGGGTGTGACGACGCTTGGTGCGTCGTCAGTGACGAAGATTGAACCAATATATTAGCAAAAGCAATCCGCCGCTTTCACCGATGCCACCTGTCGATGAAATTACACGTTTCGGTTAGATTATGCTGCTTTTACACCCCGACCGCTCGTGCCTTTACTTCCAAACGACGCGTAACGGCGCGGTCAGCCTTTTGAAGCCGGAGCGTAGCATGTCGTGCTTGGTCTTAGGTTTCTTGTCGGCAAACATTCCGATGATCGAGGTCTTCAAATTGTCGCGCCATTGGGACTTGCCGGGCGATGTCGGCTTCAGGCCGCAGCGCCGCAGGAGATAGTTCATCTGGTAGACGGAGGCCTGCCGGTCGCAATCGCGCACACAGAAATGAATGCCAAGAGCGATCGAATAGACATCGCCGTTCTTGAAAGCATGTGGCGCTTTCGACGGGTGGTGAACGCCCGTCCCCTGGTTCAGGGCATAGACCGCCGCCTTGCTTTGTTTTTCGATGGTATATTTGGCGGCGTTGAGATCGCCGATGTAGTATTTCTCGATTTCCTTGTCGGGCAAGACGGAACGATCGTTTGCGTCCCATATGTTGGCGGTTCGGTTGCCGTGGATCTGGAACAGAAATGTTGCTTCATGGTCGATGTGATAGGGCGTTACGGCCTCAGGGGAGGCCAGGAATATGTAGGCGTCTTCCCACGTGACTTCGTCCCGCGAGCAACCGGTGTCGGCAAGGATTTCGGTCATGAGCTGATCGAGCAATGCGCGATATTCCGGATCGCGCTGAACGCTGTAGAGCAGCACCCACGATCCTGATTCCGCCAGATTCGAGATCGCTTCGTTGACGCTTTCCACCTTGTCGTGCAGCGGCACGGCCCAGCCGGCGTCTACGGGTGCTCCGCCCGCCTGCCAGCGCACGCTTCTCGTGCTCGTGTCCGCAAGCAAGGATTTCGCAAGTTCAGCAAGGCGCGGAAGCGAGAACAGTCGATGCCCGACCAAGTTGTGACTGAACTGAAATGACCTTTTATTGAAGTCATTTCTGAAAGCATTCGGTCCCACCTCGATACTACGCTTTTGCTGGGGAACTGTTTTCGTCACGACCGCTGTAGGCATGATTGAAATCCTTTGGAATGACAGAGGCGTCAGGGAATTTCACGAAAATGTGATCCCCGTTCACACTTTTGTCATCTCGTCCAAAAGGGGAGGAACATCCTACGATTGGTTACCTCATTCTTCATTCGGATGTAGGGTTGTGCTGACGCCAGCATGCGGTCTCAGGAAGGATGGCGGGGGCGGTTCCGCGGGCGCGGCGAGGGATCATTTCTTCCCGATGCCATCACCGTCCGGCGGCACCGTTGTCGGCGCGCTTGATGGCTCGACGACCCATTTGGGGCTTGGTTGATCTCTACTGCCTGTTCCCCGTCGTCACACCACCGTCGCAGATGAACTCCGCGCCGGTGGAGTAAGCGGACGCATCCGAAGCGAGAAAGAGGACCATTTCCGCGACCTCGCGCGCAGTGCCGAGACGGTTGATCAGCTGGCGTGCCGCAAAGGCGTCGATGCCCTCCTGGTCGAGAAACGGGTCGATCATCGGCGTTTCGATCAGGCCGGGATGCACGGAATTGACACGGATGCCGTATCGGGCGAATTCGTTGGCGGCGACCTTTGTCATGCCGCGCACGGCGAATTTCGAGGCGACATAGGCGACATTGTTGGCCGGGCCGCGGATGCCGGCCGTGGACGATATGTTGACGATGCTGCCGCCGGTATTCTTCATCAGCCTGACGGCGGTTTTCATGCCGAGGAACACGCCGGTCTGATTGACCGCGATCACCTCTTCGTACATGTCGAGCGAGCATGCCTCGATCGGTGCGCGCCGCAGGATGGCTGCGTTGTTCACGAGGATTTGCAAGGCCCCGAAATTCCTTTCGATGGCGGCGATGGCGTCGTTCCAATCCGCTTCGCTTGCCACGTTGAGCGGTACGTATAGGCCGCCAATCTCTTTAGCGAGCTTGCGGCCCTGGTCATGGATCACGTCGGCCAAGACGACCTTGGCGCCCTCTGCTGCGAAGAGGCGGGCCTCTTCCGCGCCCATCCCCCGCGCCGCGCCGGAAATCAGCGCAACCTTGCCGTCCAACCTGCCCATGCCATGCCTCCCTGTCTGCAAGCCGTTTGGTAGCGATCAGTAAGGCACGGCCAAAGCAGGTAGGGCAAGGAGGTCGCCGAAAAATGAACTGTGAGAGGTTGTCGAATCTAGGATTTCTCGGCGGCCTAGATGTCACCTGCCACGATCAGGCGCTCGCCTTGTCGGCTGCCGCGGATGCATCTGAACTCGATGCATTTGTATCTGAGGTAGCCGATGCCGACGGCCAGGTGATGTAGTAATACTGCGATCCGACCTGGCCGAAATAGGCTTCGCTGCCGGTGGTCTTGTCGACGAAGCTGCCGTCCGTGTTCTTGACGAAGGTTCCATCGGAGCCGCGTTCGAGATGAGCTTTCAGGAAGTCGTTCCAATCGCTGGTGGGGATGGTGTCGGCGGTCTTGCTGGTCATGCCCTGCTCGCTGGCGGCATTGACGTCCCAAGCCTTGATCGAAGCGCCCTTCGTCGGGTCGGAAACCGTCAGCGTACCGTTGTCGAGGGCATCGAGCATCGCCTGTGCCTGGCCTCCCGTACCTTCGCTTTTGACCGCGTCCTGCAGGTTCTGTTTCAGAAGATCCATGAACGAACTGCTGGTCAAATCCGGATCGGGCTGGGCTGCCGTATTGTCGGTCTGATTTGCCGACAGGCCGTTGAGCATGTTCGTGAGCGATGCCTGTGACTGCGACGGCAGGTTGGAGAGATCGCTGCCGCTGCTGCTGCCCAACAGAGGGTCGCTGCTCGAATCCTGCGACGGATCAGGCGTCTGCAGCAGCTGCAGCGCCATTTGCGATGCGAGCAATCGGGTGGTGGTCAGTGCGGAGACCATAGGTCGTTCCTTCCCAATGTGGCTGGTGAGCGGGCGGTGCTCATCACATGATGCCGTCGATTGTAAGATGAAGGACTTACCTGGGGCTTGTGATGGCCTCAGCGCGCAGGCTGAGCGCCATCGCCATGATGAGTCCTTAGCGGCAATTCGGGCAGGAACAGCAGCACGACCAATGCCACCGCCACGATGGCGGTTCCGGTGGCGAAAGTCATGGCGATGGCGTGGCGGTAAAGCGCTATTGCCGCGGCATGGGCTTCCGGCGACGCGGTGGCGAGTTGCCGGAGGCCGCTTTCGGTCAGCGACGACATGTCGAGGCTGCCGGACGGCCCCGTCGCCTGCCGCACGCGATACGCCAGGATCGCGCCGGAGCCGGTGACGCCGATGAGACCGCCGAGCGAGCGGAAGAAGGCAAGCGTTGCCGTGCCAACGCCGCGATGAGCATAGGGCAGGGCGTTCTGCACCGCGATCGTCATGTTCGGCATCACCAGGCCAAGTCCGAGACCAAGCGCGAAGACCGAGGGTTCGATGATGCCAAAGCCTTGGCTGGTGGCGGCTGCCCAGGCGAGCACCGCGAAAGCCACCGTGGCGAGGGTGAGGCCGAAAAGCTGGGCCGGCTTGTAGCGACCGGAGCGTTGCAGCAGCACGCGACCGTTGACGATCGAGGAGATGACCACGCCGATCATCAGCGGCCCGGTCAGGAGGCCGGAACGCGAGGGGCTGACGCCCATCACCATCTGGAAGAACAGCGGGAAGAACAGCGTCGCCCCAAGCATGCCCATGAAGGTTAGCGCCAGCACGACGCAGGCGACGACGAACAGTCTGTTGCGGAAAAGGTCAAGCGGCAATACCGGCTCCGGCTCGTGACGGATATGAAGGACAAAGAGGATGCCGAGGACCAGGGCACCGGTCGCAAGACCGATAATCTGCGGTGAATTCCAGGCCCATTCATTGCCGCCGAGTGCGAGTGCCAGCAGGAAGCCCGTCGTGCATGCGGTCAGCAGCACCGCGCCGAGATAATCGATGCGGCGGCTGCGCGCCTGATGCGGCCGTTTCAGGGCCCGGCCGATCATGACGAGCGCCACCGCGCCGATCGGCAGGTTGACGTAGAAGATCCAATGCCAGGAGAGGAGATCGGTGATGATGCCGCCGACGATCGGTCCGAGGATGCTGCAAACGGCAAAGACGGCGACGATCGAGCCCTGATTGCGGCCGCGTTTGGCCGGCGGCACGAGGTCGCCGATGATGATCTGCGCCAGGGGCATCAGCCCGCCGGCACCAAGTCCCTGAATGGCGCGGAAGATGATGAGCTGTAGCAGCGTCTGCGCCATGCCGCTCAACACCGAGCCGAGGAGAAAGATCAGGATCGCAGCATAGATCATGGGCTTGCGGCCATATTGGTCGCTGAGCTTGCCATAAAGCGGCATGGTGCTGGTCGAGGCCAGCACATAGGCACTGACCACCCAGGACAGATGTGTGACACCGCCGAGATCGCTGACGATGCGCGGCAGGGCGGTCGCGACGATGCTCTGGTCGATGGCACCGAGGCCGAGAACAATCATCAGGCCGAGAATGACGGCGCGGATTTCGCGGCGATCGGGTGCATCGCCTTCGGTTGGCTCCGGTTTCGGAGCGGCTTTTTGAATTTGTGCGGTCACTGTCCGATGTCCCCGAGCGGGCCGATGGCGGCGCAGATGGCGGCGCGCGCCTCAGGCGATAATTTGGCGAGTTCGAAGGCGAGCCAGTCGGTTCGCCGCTGTTTTATGCCTTTAATCAGAGCCCGTCCCTTGTCCGTGGCGACGAGACCGCTGCGCCGCCTGTCTTCGGGATCGGGAGCGGCGCGGGCGACGAGGCCTTCGCGCTCCATCGCCTTGATGTGTCCCGATATTGTCGGCCCGCGCAGTTTCTCCAGCCGCGCCAGCTCCGCGACGCCAATGCCCGGCTGCCGCAGGATGGCGACGAGGAGAAGAGCCTGCAGCGGCGAAATGCCGGGGTCTTCGACCTCGCGCCGCAACTGCCGATAGAGGCGATGCAGGGCGGGGCGCAATGCTTCAGCAAGCGCCATGGCCTCTTCTAGGTCCTGGAGATGTCCGGTTTCGCGCATGGTCAAAAAAGATAGATAGGCTTCCTATCTATCTACATAACTCACGATTCCGCATTGCGCAAGCGATCGAAGCCTTGGAAGGATTCCGCTCCGGTGGGGAAGAGATGACCGCTACGCCATGACAGGTGCCGGCATCCTCAGCCCGGTCAGCTGCTCAGACACCTGCCAAAGACGCCGCCAGATGGCTTTATTTTGTGCATACGGCACGATCTTGGCTCGCACAGGCGGCCCCTTCAATTCATAAAAGCCATCGGGACCGTACATGACGCCGCCCTCTGCGTCGGGCGACGTCGCGGCGAAAAGCGTCGGTAACGCACCTGCCGCGGCGGACTGCGACAGGACCGGTTCCATCAATTTGCCGAACCGTTCAAGAAGGCCCGGCCTATCGCGACCCATGCGCGGGCCGGTGCTTTGCAGGCCGGTAACGGCGAAACCAGGATGGGCGGCCGTGCTCATCAGGCTCCAGCCCTCGGCGCAGGCGATCCGGTCGAATTCGAGGCTGAACATCAGCGTCGCCAGCTTCGACTGGCAATAGGCGCGCCAGGAACTGTAGCTCTTCTTCCATTGCAGATCGTCGAAATTGATCTTGCCGCTGCGGTGCGCCAGGCTGCTGACGGTAACCACACGCGGGTTCGCAGCGGCGAGGACTTTCGGCAGCAGCCTCATGTTCAGGGCGAAATGACCGAAATAATTGGCTCCCATCTGCATCTCGAAACCATCTTCCGTTTCATGCCTGTCCGGAATGGCCATGACGCCGGCATTGTTGATGAGCAGGTCGATCTGCGGCACGGAAGCACTGATGCGCTTGGCGGCGCGGGCAACGGAATCGAGGCTGGCGAGATCGAGCGGCTCGAAGGTGACGTCTGCGCCAGCCGTTGCCGCGCGGATTTCGGCCAGCACTTCGGCACCTTTGCGTTCGTTGCGCGAGGCTATGATCACCTTGGCGCCGGCACCCGCCAGTGCTTTGGCGGTTTCGTAGCCGATGCCGCTGGTGGCACCGGTGACGAGGGCGATGCGGCCAACCTGCGAGGGAATGTCTTTCACGGTCCAATTCGGCATGAGGATCTCCGGAGAGCAATTTCAGATATTCTGTATCTGGTACATTATTGCATTTAATGCAAAAATACAATAGATAAAGCACAGCTCGCGATTATGGCTTGCATATCAGCAATATTGGCCGCGCAATTGCCCGCCGTGCCTTCGAATTGCCACGCTGCTCGGACGTGAATCGCGTCCATATTCGATATCTTTGCTGCAGATTGGATTCCTGGAATGACGACAAAGACGACATGTGCCGATTTCGTTCAGTTCTTCCGCTCCTGGGTGAGCGATCCGATGCGTGTCGCGGCGATCGCGCCGTCCGGCGAGCGGTTGGCCCGGCTGATGACGCAGGAGATCGAGCCGCTCAATGGCCCGATCCTTGAGCTCGGCCCCGGCACCGGCGTCTTCACGCGTGCGCTGCTCGCCCGCGGCATCCCTGAAACTGACCTGACGTTGATCGAATTCGGCGAGGAATTTGCCGTCCGGCTGCGCGGCCGCTTTCCCGAGGCGCGCGTGGTGCAAATGGATGCGGCTCAGCTCGCACAATGCGGCCTGTTTGCCGATGCACCCTTCGGCGCCGTCGTCAGCGGCCTCCCGTTGCTCTCTATGTCTCCGGACAAGATCGCCGCGATCATCGGCGGTGCCTTTGCGACGATGAGGTCCGGCGCTGTCTTCTATCAGTTCACTTACGGCCCACGCTGTCCGGTGCCGCGGCCGATCCTCGATCGTCTCGGCCTGAAAGCGGCGCGCGTCGGCAGCACGGTACGCAACATTCCGCCGGCTGGCGTCTACCGGATTTCGCGCAGAAAATCGTTAGAGATCTCGATCGATCGCTCCAAATATCCTAGCAGGGAAGAGAATGCCGGAATCGCGGTTCCTGCTGCGGAGACCGGTGCGGCCGACATGGAACGGCCGGAAGCGGGTGCGTAGAGTGGGGGGAGTTCATGGCGGATGTGAAAGAGATCGACGGCGAAGTGAAGGAAGGTCGGCGCGAACGCAAGCGCCGCCAGACGCGCGAGCGCATCGAGGCGGTGGCCCTGACGCTGTTCCTTGAACGCGGCTTCGACGGCACGACGATCGAGGACATCACCGAGGCCGCCGATGTCTCCAAGCGCAGCTTCTTCGATTATTTTCCGAGCAAGGAAGAGGTGGTTTTCGCCTGGCAAGACAGCTTCTCCGGCGATCTGGCCGATGCCATCGCTGCGCAGCCCAAGGATGCATCGATCGTCGAAGTCATTGAGGGCGCTCTAAGCTCGGCGCTGCTTGCCGCCACGTCGGATCCGCAGCGCCTCGCCTTGGCAGCCTTGATCCGCGATACGCCGGCGCTTTGCGCCCGCGATCAGTTGAAATATGCCAAACTGGAACGAAAGCTGACGGATGCGCTTTTCGCTCGCTCCGGTGGCGGCGAAGAGGAGCGGTTCCGCCTGCGCCTGCTGTCGACGATCGTCGTCAGCGCGCTGCGCATCGGTGGGGAGCGCTGGAACGAAGGGCCGCGGGAGCTGTCGCTACAGGATTTCGCCCGTCACGTGCTCGAACAGCTCTGGACCGCACTTGCCGATCTCGGCAGTTTGTTGCGGCAACGCAAACCCAATCGTTGATTTTAGGTCAGGGCACCTGCCGTTTGCGGAGGTTCGACGTGCCGCCGCTGGCGCAGGAAGTCGATCAACGCCCGGAGTTTCGCCGGCACGCGGCGCCGGTCGGGGTAATATAGCGTCAGGCCGGCGAGCGCCGGACTCCAGTCGGAGAGGATGCGTACCAGCCGCCCGTCGTCGAGAAAGCGGTCGATATAGCCGTTGATCATGTAGGCGATGCCGATGCCGTCGAGTGCTGCCTGCGTCAGCGCCGCGGAATCGTTGAGGATCAGCCGGCCGTTGACGGCAAGCTCGATCTTCTCGCCACCCTTTTCGAATTCCCATCGCTCGACTTGGCCGCTGGATGAATGGCGAAAGCCGATGCAATTGTGGTTGAGGAGATCGCGCGGATGTTTCGGAATTCCGTGTCGGCCGAGATAGCTGGGCGCGGCAATGATATGGGCCGATATCGCCGGGCCGATCTTCACCGCCACCATGTCGCGCTGCACCAGATCGCCAAAGCGGATGCCGGCATCGAAGCCTTGGCCGACGATATCGACCAACGACCCCTCGATGCGCACCTCCAACTCGATTTCCGGATAGGCATCGAGGAAATCGCGCAGGATCGGTTGAAGCGCGATCATATAGCCGGCGCGCGCCACGTTGATGCGCAGCAGTCCGGCCGGCCTGTCGACGGACTCGCCAAGCTCCTGGGCAGCGGCGGTGAGATCATGCACGGCGGGAACGACGCGTTCGAGATAGCGCAAGCCAGCCTCGGTCAGGCTGACGCTGCGGGTGGTGCGGTTGAAGAGCGCCAGCCGCATCCGGCCCTCCAGCTTGCTGATCGACTGGCTGACCGCCGAGGGCGACACGCCGAGACGCACGGCCGCCGCTGAAAAGCTCTTTTCCTCTGCGACGATGACGAAGGTCACCAGCCCGTCCAACACGTCCTGCCGCATGTATGCTCTCCGAACGATTCACTTTTGCTGGAAATTAATCAGTTTTTCTAAAAAGGTCATCTCCGATTGATGAGATTATCGAAAATGTCGCCTTGGCCTATGTTGACCTCATTCAACAGGGAGATATCGCCATGTCCGACACAAAATCCGATACCAAGACCTTTTTCATCACCGGCGTTTCCTCGGGCTTCGGGCGGGCGCTTGCCGAGGCCGCTCTTGCCGCGGGCCATAAGGTTGTCGGCACACTGCGCAAGGAAGCCGACCGCGCCGCGTTCGAAGCGCTGAAACCGGGCTTTGCCTTCGGCAAGCTGCTCGACGTCACCGACACCGCCGCCATCGCGCCCGCCGTCGCTGCGGTCGAAAACGAGATCGGCCCGATCGACGTTCTCGTCAACAATGCCGGCTATGGGCATGAAGGTCTGGTCGAGGAATCGACGATCGACGAGTTGCGCCGCCAGTTCGAAGTCAATGTCTTCGGGCCTGTTGCCGTCATCCAGGCGGTATTGCCCTATATGCGCAAGCGCCGGGCCGGCCACATCCTCAACATCACATCGATGGGCGGCCTCATCACGCTTCCCGGCATTTCCTTCTATCACGGCAGCAAGTTCGCGCTGGAGGGGATTTCCGAAAGCCTCGGGAAAGAGGTCAAGAGCTTCGGCATTCATGTGACCGCCATCGAGCCCGGCGGCTTCCGCACCGATTGGGCCGGCCGTTCGATGGTGCGCGCCGAGCGCTCGATCCCCGATTATGACGAAGTCTTCGAACCGCTTCGTCAGCGCCGCCTCGAACGCAGCGGCAAACAGCCCGGCGACCCGAAGAAGGCTGCGCAAGTTATGCTGCAGCTCATTGCATCCGACAAACCGCCGACCCATCTCCTGTTAGGCCGCGACGCCATCAGTCTCGTTCGCGAAAAGCTTGGCCTGCTGAAAAGCGAGTTCGACGCCTGGGAACAAGTCTCGGCTTCTACGGATTTTGAATAACGTCAACCAAACTACAGGGACGAAAACCATGTCAGATTTCAACGCAGCCAAGTCCGGTCAATTCAAGATCGGCGGGGATCTCACCGTCAATCGCCTGGGCTTCGGCGCAATGCGCATCACCGGCTCCGGCATCTGGGGCGAGCCGGAGGATCACGACGAAGCCGTCCGCACTCTCAAGCGCCTCCCGGATCTCGGCATCGACTTTATCGATACGGCCGATTCCTACGGTCCCGACGTTTCCGAACGTCTGATCAAGGAAGCGCTGCACCCTTACGACAACAAGGTTGTGATCGCCACCAAGGGAGGGCTGACCCGCACTGGGCCTAACCTCTGGGTTCCCGTCGGCCGCCCGGAGTATCTGATCCAGCAGGCGCATAAGAGCCTGCGCAATCTCGGTGTCGAACAGATCGATCTCTGGCAACTTCACCGCATCGACCCCAAGGTGCCGGCAGCCGAACAGTTCGATGCGGTCAAGTCGCTGCTCGATGCCAAGATTATCCGCCATGCAGGCGTCAGCGAAGTGTCAGTCTCCGACATCGAAGCCGCTTCGAAGTACTTCAAGGTGGTGACGGTGCAGAACCGCTATAATCTCGTCGACCGCACCAGCGAAGACGTGCTCGATTATTGCGCAAAGCACAATATCGGCTTCATCCCCTGGTTCCCGCTTGCTGCCGGCGATCTCGCCAAGGAGGGCTCGTTGCTCGATATCATCGCGAAGAAGCACGGCGCTGCTCCGAGCCAGATCGCCCTCGCCTGGGTTCTGAAGCGCAGCCCCGTCATGCTGCCGATCCCCGGCACCGGCAAGGTCAAGCATCTCGAAGAGAACACTGCGGCGGTAAACATCACGCTGTCCGATGAAGAGTTCTCCGCGCTCGATGCCGAAGGCAACAAGGCATTTGCCGCTAGTTGACGGCTGCCTTAAATAAATAAATGAGTGAAGGGGCGGTCGCTGACGAAGCGGCCGCCGCTTATGCTTTGGTCATCTCCCGGATGACGCCGACAAACGCCTTGAGCCCTGCCGGCACATGGCGATGTCTCGGGTAGTACAGGCATATTCCCGGAAACGGCGGCGTCCAGTCTTCCAGCAGGTGGACGAGCTTGCCCTCGGCGAGACCGAGTGCCGCGGTGCGTTCGGTCATGTAACCGATGCCGGCGCCGCCGAGCACGGCTTCCAGCATCAGCTCGGCACTCTGCAGTGTCATCGGCCCTTGAACGTCGAGACGGATTTCCTGGCCATGGCGTTCGAATTCCCAGCGATAGACCGTGCCGCTCGGCAGGCGCAGGCGGATACAGTCATGCGCCAGCAGATCCTGCGGCGTCTCCGGCCGCCCGCGTTTTTCGATATAAGAACGGGCGGCGGTGACGATCAGCCGCTCCTCGGCTTTCAGCATCACGGCAACCATGTCCTGCGGCACGGTTTCGGCAATGCGGATGCCCGCATCGAAGCCATCGGCAACGATGTCGATCATCTTGCCCTCGGTGACGATGTCGACATGCACGTCGGGAAAGCGCCGATGAAATTCCAACACGAAGGGCATCAGCAGTCCGCGCGCCGCGCCCTCGGCGGTGTTGATGCGCAGTGTTCCTGTCGGCGTGGCGCGGAATTGGTTGACCGCTTCCATCGCATCCGAAATCTCCCTGAGCGCCGGGCCCACCCGGCTCAGAAACTCCTCGCCCGCCTCCGTCAGCGAGACACTGCGGGTGGTGCGATTGAAGAGCTTTACGCCCATTCGCGCCTCCAGCGTCGCGATCGCGTGGCTAAGTGCGGAGGCCGACATGCCGAGTTCGCGGGCGGCTACGCGAAAATTCCGCGCCGCGGCAACGGCAGCCACGGCGTTCAATTCCACAAGGCCGGTCTTCTGCCCAGTTTTGCTCATTGTACGATTTCTCTCATCACCGCATGCCACAATATGCCGCTTATTCGCATAGTTCTAACGCATTATCTCTTGCCCGAAAGCGAATCCTTCGAGCGAGAAAGGCAAGACGATGCAAAAAACAGTTCTAATCACCGGCGCGTCCTCCGGAATCGGCAAGGCGTCAGCCAAACTCTTCCACGGCAAGGGCTGGAACGTCGTCGCCACCATGCGATCGCCTGATAAGGAGACCGAGCTGACAGCGCTCGACGATGTGCTAGTCACCTGGCTCGACGTCTCCGATCAGCAAAGCATCGCAGCCGCAGTCAGCGCCGGCATCGACCGTTTCGACAGAATCGACGCGCTGGTCAATAATGCCGGCTATGGTCAATACGGCGTCTTCGAAGGCGTGCCGCCGGAAAAGATCAGGCAGCAGTTCGACGTCAATGTCTTCGGCGTCATGGACGTCACGCGTGCCATCCTGCCGCACTTGCGTGCCAACAGAGCGGGCACGATCGTAAATGTCAGCTCCGGCGCCGGCCTCTTCACCCTGCCGATGATCTCGCTCTATTGCGCCAGCAAGTTTGCGCTGGAAGGATTTACCGAGGCGCTGGCCTATGAGCTGCTCGACCTCAATATCGGCGTCAAGCTGGTCATTCCGCATGGCGGTGTCAGCGAAACCAGGTTCAGCCAGCGCTCCGCCGAGGACAATGCCCTTGCCGACATGCCTGCCGATTATGCGCCGTTCGTCGCCAATATGGCAAAGGCCTTCACCAATATGACCGCAGCCCGCAAGATCACGTCCGCCGATGTCGCCGATGTCATCTACGAATCAGTGACGGATGGGAGTGATCGCCTGCGTTATCTCATCGGCGATGATGCCCGCGGATTCATCAGGGCACGCCGCGAAATGACGGATCACGACTATGTGAAATTCATGCGTTCGTATTTTGCGGCTGTAAAATAGGCGCTGAAATGCTCGAATTGCAGGTGATATGCGGCATTTGCGGTCCATGAGGATAGAAGCTTTGCATTTCGTGCATTGCTGCATTGCGAAAGCCGGTCTGTTAATGCCTGCCCGGCAGTTATATCTACCCCCTCGAAGGCAGCGCATCTCCTCCTCCCAGCGCTCCTTCATAGATTGGCAACACTCCTCCTCCTCCCAGTTGCCAATCCGGATCAAGAGCCCGATGCATCCTCCTCCCGCATCGGGCTCTTTTTATTTCTCCTGTTTGTCCAAATTCTCCCCGGCCACTTTCTTCCAACCCACCGTTGCGCCTTTGCCTCGCCGCGACGAATTAGCATTACATCACGTTGCGAAGACGGCGAACGCGGCTTGCGCCATGACCTTCCATGCTTAGAGTGCCGCGACATCGAAGCTGTGATGAAGAGGGTCTGCGCGATGCGGCGCATGGAAGATGCTGGCAAATGGGGAAAGACCTTCTTCCGGGCTATCGTAGTCGTCGCAGCGCTGTCCTTGACCGCCTGTGGCGGCCGTCCCATCGGTGTCATGAAGCCGGTAGTCGAAAATGTTCCGGGCACCTCCAAGGTCGATCTGCTGGTCGCCACCACCCGTCTGCCGGACAAGAATCCGGCGATCCTGTTTTCCGGAGAACGCGGTCCTGATCTGAAGGTGGATGCCATCACCGTCTCGATCCCGCCGGAGGCCAATCGCAAGGTCGGCCAAGTGCAATGGCCGAGCCGGCTGCCCGGCGATCCCCTAAAGAATTTCGTCACGACCTCGGTACAGCCGATGATGAGTGTGGCCGACGATCATGCCTGGCTGCGCACGCATCTGCCGAAGAGCAAGCGCGTGCTGATTTTTGTGCACGGCTTCAACAATCGCTATGAGGATTCGGTCTATCGCTTCGCACAGATCGTCCATGATTCCCATGCCGATGTCGCGCAGGTCGTTTTCACCTGGCCGTCGCGCGCCAGCATTTTCGACTATGCCTACGACAAGGAAAGCGCCAACTATTCCCGCGATGCGCTGGAGGAGCTACTACATCGCGCTGCCTCCAACCCGTCTGTCGGCGATGTCACCGTCATGGCCCACTCCATGGGCACCTGGCTTGCTGTCGAAGCTCTGAGGCAGATGGCAATCCGCGACGGCCGTGTCGCACCGAAGATCAAGAACGTTATCCTCGCGTCTCCTGACCTCGACGTGAATGTCTTCGGTCAGCAATTTACAGCGCTCGGTAAGGACCCGCCGCATTTCACCCTGTTCGTCTCGCGAGACGACCGCGCGCTATCGCTGTCGCGCCGCATCTCCGGCAATGTCGACCGCCTTGGCCAGATCGACCCGACCGTCGAGCCCTATCGCAGCGCGCTGGAAAAGCACGGCATCACCGTGCTCGATCTCACCAAGCTCAAGACCGGCGACAGTCTGAACCACGGCAAATTCGCCGAGAGCCCGGAGGTGGTCAAGCTGATCGGCGACCGTTTGATCGAGGGCCAGACGATCACCGATTCCGATGTCGGCATTGGCGAAGCGGTCGGCGCGGTCGCCATCGGCGCGGCTCAGACGGTCGGCAGCGCGGCCAGTGTGGCCGTTAGCGCGCCGATCGCAATCTTCGATCCGCGCACGCGCCAGAACTATGGGGAGCAGATCCGCCGTCTCGGTGCGTCTGCCGGCAATACCGTCGGCTCCGTTGGCGATAGCGTCCAGACGACCGGCAGCAACGTCGGGGCTGCAGTCGGCCAATAGATCGCCGCCGGAGAGCCGCAAAAAGATCGTAGCCAGTCGAATCGATCTGATATATCACAGAGTCGGAATGTCGGACCAGGCCGCTTGAGAGCGGCCCGCAGCCCTACGACATTCTGCAGGTGGATTTGCGGATGAACGAGAGTAAGCGGACAGTCATTGTTGTCGGCGCCGGCGTTATTGGCGCGGCGATCGCCTTTGAATTGCAGCGGCGCGGACGGCAGGTGACGCTGGTGGACAAGGGCGAGCCAGGGCAGGGCGCTTCCTTCGGCAATATGGCGAGCATCGCACTCGATTTCGCAGCCAATTCCGGCCCGTCCACCTGGGCGAAAATTCCCGGCTGGCTGCTGGACCCGGAAGGTCCGGTTTGGCTCAGGCCCTCCTATGCGCCGAAGATGCTGCCCTGGTTCCTGCGTTTCGTCTCTGCCGGCCGGCCCTCCCGCGTAAGGGAGATCGAAGATGCAGGCATGAGCCTGTCCCGTCCTGCGCTCGGCGATTTCAGGAGGATGCTGGATGCCATCGGCGCGCCGGATCTGATGACGGAAGAAGGCTGCCTGGCTATCTACGAGACCGAGTCGGAGTTTTCCGGCGATCGCGGTCATATCAAGCTGATGCGGCGCTACGGTTTCGAGCACAAGGTTCTCTCCGGCGCGGAAATCCGCGATTACGAGCCGGCGCTGTCGCCGAAAATTGCCAAGGCGGTGCTGCTGCCGGACAATAAGTCGATCCGCAATCCCTATCAGCTTGTCCTCGAGCTGGTGGACGCGGCAAAGGCTCTCGGCGCTACCTTCGTCTCCGGCGCGGTCAAGACGGTGGAACGTCAGGCCAATGGCGCCACGGCCTTGCTTTTCGAAGACGGAAGGCGGCTGGAGGCCAACGATGTCGTGCTCGCCGCCGGCGTCCGCACGCGCTTCATTGCCTCCGCGCTTGGCGAGCCGATCCCGCTCGAGACCGAGCGCGGCTATCATACGCAGATCATGAAGCCCGGCATCGCCATGCGCTATTCGATCATCTGGCCGCATCGTGCCTTCATGGTGACCCCAACGGCCGGTGGCATTCGCGTCGGCGGCAACGTCGAATTGGCGGGCCTCGATGCGCCCCCGGATTTTCGTCGCCCGCGCATCCTCGTCCGTCACGCCCAGCGGGCGCTGCCCGGTCTGCAGGTTGAAGACGCCAAGGACTGGATGGGCCATCGCCCGGCGCTGCCCGACACGATCCCGATCATCTCGCCATCCTCGCGCATTCCCGGCGTCTGGTATGCCACCGGCCACGGCCATCTGGGGCTGACTTTTTCGGCGACGACAGCAAGGTTGATGGCCGATATGATGGCCGGCGTCACGCCCGAGGTCGATATGGCCCCGTTCCGCATCAATCGCTACTAGGAGCGTTCCTGCGCTCCGATGGTGCCGGACATATCACAGGATAGAATATTCGCATCGACGGCGGCATCGCCCGCCAGGTTTGATTGGAGCATATGAGATGAGATGGAAGCGCACGATCCAGTTGCTGGATGTTCATTGCGAAGGGGAAATCGGCAAGGTTGCCATCGGCGGCGTGCCGAAGATCCCGGGCAATAGCATTGCCGAGCAGTTGCATTGGTTAAACACCGATCCGAAGGGCCAGGAGCTGCGTCGTTTCCTGGTGCTCGAGCCGCGCGGCGCGCCGATCGGCTCCGTCAACTTGTTGCTGCCCGCAAAACATCCCGAAGCCGATGCCGGCTTCATCATCCTGCAGCCGGATCAGGCGCATGCGAGCTCTGGCTCCAATTCGATCTGCGTGACGACAGCCTTGCTCGAATCCGGCGTCGTCGAGATGAAGGAGCCGGAAACGGTCGTCACGCTCGACACGGCTGCCGGTCTGGTGCGGGCGACCGCGACCTGCCGCGACGGCCGCTGCGAGAAGGTCCGGCTCACCATGGTTCCGTCCTTCGTGCATGAGCTGGATGTCGAGCTCGACACGCCGCAGTGGGGCCGGATCAAGCTCGATCTCTGCTATGGCGGCATCTTCTATGCGCTCGTCGATGTCGGCCAGATCGGTTTGACGATCGAAAAGTCCAATGCGGCAGCCCTCGTTCAGGCTGGCATGGTTCTCAAGGATGCGATCAATCGGACGATGTCCGTGGTTCACCCGGAGATCCCGGCAATCTCAGGCGTCGCCTATGTGATGTTCCGCGACATCGATGCCGACGGCGCCATCCGCACCTGCACGACGATGTGGCCCGGCCGCGCCGACCGCTCGCCCTGCGGCACCGGCAACTCCGCCAATCTGGCGACGCTGCACGCCCGCGGCAAGGCCAAGGTCGGCGATGTCTTCAAGTCCCGCTCGATCATCGGCTCGGAATTCGAGGTCGGCCTGCAGGCGGTGACGGAAGTTGCCGGAAAGCCCGCCATCATCCCCACCATCACCGGCCGTGGCTTCACCTTCGGTCTGTCGCAGGTGGCGCTCGATCCCTTCGATCCGATGGCCAATGGCTTTGCCATGACGGATGTCTGGGGGCCGTCGGCTGGGGATATCTGAGGGCAGACAGGGAGCGGCTTCTTGACGTCGTATAGAGAGTTCGGCCCCTCACGCTAACCCTCTCCCCGTTGTGACGGGGAGAGGGGACGACCTTCGACCCTCGTCTGAGCAAGTGGCTGGGGATGGGAGGCTGCGGTCGCGTCTATCACCTTCTCCCCGCAGGCGGGGAGAAGGTGGCCCAAGGCCGGATGAGGGGCTTTCTACCCAGCGCCCTCTTTATCCCTTCGGATAGATCACGCCCTTGCGCAAAATAATGTTCCCATAAAGCCGTGGCTCGCCGGTCTGCACTAGCGCATGTGCGTGCTTCACCCGCTCGTAGAATTCCGCCGGCAGTAACGGCACGACCTTGATGTCGCGAGCATGCCGGGCACAAACGTCGATCATCTCCGCATGCACCGGATCGACAGCGTCGCGGTCCTGCTTCACCGTCGCGCGCAAAATCGCCTGCGGTACGAAATCGTCGATCGGCAACACGCTGAGTACGGCATCGAGCACACGGACGACGCCGTGGCCATCGAGGCGGATCAGGCGGCGCGCATGTTCGAGACCTGGATAATTGCCGTCGACGAGGGCGATTTCATCGCCGTGGCCCATGGCGCGCAACGTCGCCAGCAAGTCGGGGCTCAACAGCGGGTCAATGCCCTTCAGCATGGTCTATCTCCTTGAAGAGTATGTTCTGGTCGATCAGGTAACGCGCGAAGATCGGCAGGCTGGCACCGCCGATGGCACGCGCCTGCGGCCCCACCGCGCCTTCGATAATCTCGGGCATCACGACGCCCTGAAGGTCGAGTTCCGAGGCCGCTTTGATGGTGGCGCGAACGACCCGTTCGCGCACCCAGCCCGGAAAGCCGCCGTCGATGATCGCGGCACTGAAATCGATGATGGAGGCGGCGGCAACGATCGCCTGCGCCAGCGCCTTGGCCGTATCCTGGATCCAGGTTTCGAGGGGCGCGCCGAAATCGATCCAGTTGTCAGCGGAATACCAGAGCGGCCGAGGATCGAAGCCGGCTTCGCGCAAGTAATTTTCCAGAACGTAGATCGAAGCGATGTCGAGCAGCTGCCGGGTTTCGCCGTTGCGCCCGCGCACGGGCAAGGGGCCGAGCGCGCCTGCCGTTCCGGTCCGCCCGACGAAGATCGACGAGTTCAGAACGATGCCGCCGCCGAGGAAGGAACCGATGAAAAGATAAACGAAATCCGGATAGCGCGGGCCGACGCCGAAAACGAGCTCGGCCCCGCAGGCGCTAGTCGCGTCGTTCTGCAGATAGACGAGATAGGGCACGTGGGCAGCAACTTCCGCCTGCAAGTCGAAGCCGCGCCAAGCCTCCATGGCTCCCTCAGGCGCGCCGACTTCCTCCGCCCAATTCCAGAGCTCGAAGGGGGCGGCGATGCCGACCCCGGCAAGCTTGCGGCGCTCCTCACTGCTGAGGCGTGTTTCAAGCTCTTGAATGCCGGATGTGACGAAGGACATGATGTCCTGCGGCAGCGGGTAAGGGTAGATTTGGTGAAGCTGCATCCGTATGCTCCCGACGAAATCCATCAGCACGAGATCCGCACTTCGCCGGCCGATCTTGACGCCGAAGGAGAGCACCGCATCCGGATTAAGTCGCATCGGAATGGAAGGCTGCCCCACGCGCCCGCGCACGGGTTCGCCGCGCGACAGCAGGCCATCCTTCTCCAGCGCCCGCATGATGACGGAGACGGTCTGCGCCGACAGACCGCTGCGCCGAGCGATTTCCGCCTTCGATAGGGCGCCGTGGCGGCGTACGAGCGAGAGCACCAGCCGTTCGTTATGAGCGCGCACGCGCACCTGGTTCGCACCGCCACTGGGGTCGAGAATCAAGGGTGATGTTGGCGTTTCCGCCGGGTCTTGCAGGGGAGACATTGGCCCGCTCCTTCCATCATGGCCATGCCCTATTTTCCAGCAAAATGCCACATCCAATTAATAATTCAATCAGATTTATTTATTGACAGGACGAAATCTTTAGGCTCAGATGTAGGCGTTGGAGGACGTGCATATGGCCTTGGAGGCGGCTCATTCGGCGAAAAAAATCCAAGCAGACATGGCGCGTCTAAAATCCGGACTCAGTGGGGGTCCGGGGCAGCCGGGAAGTTCCCGCCAATTCAAATTTTGGGAGGATTGAATGAAGAAATCTGTTGTTTCCGCGGCACTCGCCGCTCTGGCGATCGGCGTCGTCTTTGCGGCGCCGGCCAAGGCTGCCGACGTTTCCGCTTGCCTGATTACCAAGACGGACACGAACCCCTTCTTCGTCAAGATGAAGGAAGGTGCTACCGCCAAAGCCAAGGAACTCGGCGTCACGCTGAAGGCCTATGCCGGCAAGATCGATGGTGACAGCGAAAGCCAGGTTGCTGCCGTTGAAAGCTGCATCGCCGAGGGCGCCAAGGGCATTCTGATCGCCGCCTCCGATACCAAGGGCATCGTTCCGACGATCAAGAAGGCGCGTGACGCGGGCCTCCTGGTCATCGCGCTCGACACGCCGCTGGATCCGGCCAACGCCGCCGATGCGACCTTCGCGACAGACAATCTGCTCGCCGGTAAGCTGATCGGTGAGTGGGCCAACAAGACGCTTGGCGCCAAGGCGAAGGACGCCAAGATCGGCTTCCTCGACCTGACGCCGTCGCAGCCGACCGTCGATGTCCTGCGTGACCAGGGCTTCATGATCGGCTTCGGTATCGACCCCAAGGATCCGAACAAGATCGGCGACGAGACCGATCCGCGCATCGTCGGTCATGACGTGACCAACGGCAACGAGGAAGGCGGCCGCAAGGCCATGGAAAACCTTCTGCAGAAGGACTCCAGCATCAACGTTATCCACACGATCAACGAGCCGGCCGCTATCGGTGCTTATCAGGCGCTGAAGGCCGTCGGGCTGGAAAAGCAAGTCCTGATCGTCTCGGTTGACGGCGGTTGCCCCGGCGTTAAATCGGTAAAGGATGGCGTCATCGGCGCAACCTCGCAGCAATATCCGCTGATGATGGCTGCTCTCGGCGTCGAGGCAATCAAGAAGTTCGCCGACACCGGCGAAAAGCCGAAGCCGACCGAAGGCAAGTCCTTCTTCGATACCGGCGTCTCGCTGGTGACGGACAAGCCGGTTTCCGGCCTGAAGTCGATCGATACCAAGGAAGGCACCGCGAAGTGCTGGGGCTAAGCCCAAGCCCCATCCTGGGTTCGGCGTGATCCTGTCCGAAGGCCGTTTCACATCCACTGATGCGGTTCTTCGATCTGCGATAATGCCGTCGCCACACCAATGCCGGCCGGGTTCGAGCCCCGGCCGGTTTTCAACCCCGGCGGTTTCCGCGAAGTTCGGCGCGGTTACGGAGGAAAACAATGACCGGAGCACAGGAATTCGAGCGTGTTCTCGACGGCAGCGACAAGAACGTCGCCTCGTTTGAGCACCAGGATGTCACTCTTCTCAAACGCACACAGCATTTCTTGCATTCGACGCCGGCCGCGGTGCCATTGATCGTATTGGTGATGGCAATCATCATCTTCGGCATTGCCATTGGCGGGCGCTTCTTCTCCGCCTATACGCTGACGCTCGTCCTGCAGCAGATTGCCATCGTCGGTATTCTCGGCGCGGCGCAGACTCTGGTCATCCTGACCGCCGGCATCGATCTGTCGATCGGTGTGATCATGGTCATTTCCGCCGTCATCATGGGCAATTGCGCCATAACCTATGGCATGCCGACGCCGATTGCCATTCTTGCCGGCATGGCTGCGGGCGGTGTTTGCGGGCTGCTCAACGGTTTCCTCGTCGCCAACATGAAGCTACCGCCGTTCATCGTGACGCTTGGCACCTGGAACATCGTCATGGCGACGAATTTCATCTATTCCGCCAATGAAACCATCCGCGACACCGATGTCGACGAACAGGCGCCGCTCCTGCATTTCTTCGCAATCAGCTTCCGGCTTGGCGGCGCGGTGCTGACGCTTGGTGTCATCGCCATGGTGCTCCTGGTGGTTGGTCTATGGTATGTTCTCAATCACACGGCCTGGGGCCGGCATGTTTATGCTGTCGGCGACGATCCGGAAGCGGCAAAATTGTCTGGTATCCAGACCAAGAAGGTGCTGCTCGCCGTCTACGGCGTTTCGGGACTGATCGCGGCGTTTGCCGCTTGGGTCTCGATCGGCCGCAACGGCTCGATCTCGCCATCCTCGGCTGTAACTGATTTCAATCTTCAGGCGATTACCGCGACTGTGATCGGCGGCATCTCGCTCTTCGGCGGCCGCGGCTCGATCCTCGGTACGCTGTTCGGCGCGATGATCGTCGGCGTGGTGTCCATGGGTCTCAACATGCTCGGAGCCGATCCGCAGTGGAAGGTTCTTTTGACGGGCGTGCTGATCATCGGCGCCGTCGCGATCGATCAATGGATCAGAAAGGTGTCGGCATGACCACGACTGGCGAACCTCTTCTCACGGCGCGCGGCCTCGTCAAGCGTTACGGACGCGTGACCGCCCTCGACAATGCCGATTTCGACCTTTACCCCGGTGAAATCCTTGCCGTCATCGGTGACAACGGCGCCGGCAAATCCTCGCTGATCAAGGCGATTTCCGGTGCGACCACGCCCGATGAAGGCGAGATCAGGCTGGAGGGAAAACCTGTCCACTTCAGGTCGCCTATGGAAGCGCGCGAGGCCGGCATCGAGACGGTCTATCAAAACCTCGCGCTGTCGCCGGCGCTCTCGATCGCGGACAATATGTTCCTCGGCCGCGAGATCCGGAAACCCGGCATCCTTGGCTCGTGGTTCCGCATGCTGGACCGGCCGGCGATGGAAAAGCGCGCCCGCGACAAGCTCACCGAACTTGGCCTAATGACGATCCAGAACATCAACCAGGCGGTGGAAACGCTTTCGGGCGGCCAGCGCCAGGGCGTGGCGGTGGCGCGCGCCGCCGCCTTCGGTTCCAAGGTTGTCATCATGGACGAGCCGACGGCAGCCCTCGGCGTCAAAGAAAGCCGCAAGGTGCTGGAGCTCATCCTTGACGTGCGCACCCGCGGCTTGCCGATCGTGTTGATTTCGCACAATATGCCGCATGTCTTCGAGGTGGCGGACCGCATTCATATCCATCGCCTCGGGCGTCGTCTGACCGTAATCAACCCCAAGGAATATTCTATGTCCGATGCCGTTGCCTTCATGACCGGCGCCAAGGCACCACCGGCGGAGACTGTCGCCGCATGACATCTGCGACTGAGGCACTTGCCAATGATATTGTTGCGCGTGCCGGCAATGCCAAACGGTTCCTGGTCGCGATCGCCGGTCCGCCCGGCGCTGGAAAATCAACCTTGGCCGAAAATTTGGCCAAGGTATTGCATGCCAAAGGCGAGAGCGTCGAGGTTCTGCCGATGGACGGCTTCCACATGGACAATGCCGTGCTGATCGAAAAGGGACTGCTGGCACGCAAGGGCGTGCCGGAAAGTTTCGACGTTCGGGCGTTCATCGATATCGTCAAGGCGGTGCGTGCAGCCGATCAAGAGGTATTGGTGCCGGTCTTCGATCGTTCGCGCGAGATCGCCATCGCATCGGCCCGCATTGTGTCGCCCGATCATCGCTTCATTATCGTCGAGGGACTCTACCTGCTGTTCAGCGAAGGCAAGTGGGCGGAGCTAGAGGGCATTTTCGATTATACGATCATGCTGGCGCCGCCGATTGAGGTGCTGGAGGAGCGGCTGTGGCAGCGTTGGCGTGGCTATAAT
The DNA here is from genome assembly GCF_030272705.1 of Rhizobium mayense. GTDB lineage: Bacteria > Pseudomonadota > Alphaproteobacteria > Rhizobiales > Rhizobiaceae > Rhizobium > Rhizobium mayense. The sequence goes on from NZ_JARFYM010000005.1 coordinate 166,950, forward strand.
CTCACTGAGGAGGCGGCGAGCGCCAAGGTTTACGGCAATGATTTGCCCAACGGTCGCCGCGTCCTTGAAAACCGTCGCAGGGCCGATACGACCATCGATATCCTCCAGGACTGACATCCAGCTATCATTTCCGCCCCATCTTCGATTGTTTTGCGGCATAGGATGGTGCTATCGAGGCTCGACGATACAAGACGAGTCCAGAGGTCGCTGCCATGCAAAAGCTCACCATCCGCCGCCCTGACGATTGGCATCTGCATCTGCGCGACGGCGCCATGCTGGAAGGCGTGATTGGCGATACCTCCAGGCATTTCGCCCGGGCCATCATCATGCCGAACCTGGTGCCGCCGGTCGTCACCGCGGCGGATGCGACCGCCTATCGCGAACGTATCCTGAAGGCATTGCCGGCTGGCGACCGTTTCCAGCCGCTAATGACGCTTTATCTTACTGAGCATACCGATCCCGACGATGTCGAGGAGGGCAAGAGAAGCGGCCTCATCACCGCCGTCAAGCTCTATCCCGCCGGTGCGACGACCAATTCCCATGGCGGCGTGCGGCACATGGAGAAGGCGATGCCGGTGCTGGAGCGCATGGCCAAGATCGGCCTGCCGCTCTGCGTGCATGGCGAGGTGACGACGCCGGATGTGGATATTTTCGACCGCGAGGCCGTTTTCATTGAAAGCGTGCTCGATCCGCTACGTCGGCGCCTGCCGGAACTGAAAGTCACCATGGAGCATGTGACGACCTCGGACGGTATCGATTACATCAAGTCGGCAAACGCCAATCTCGCCGGTTCGATCACCACGCATCATCTGATCATTAACCGCAATGCTATCCTCGTCGGCGGTATTCGGCCCCATTATTACTGCCTGCCGGTCGCCAAGCGCGAAAGCCATCGCCTGGCGCTGCGCGCTGCCGCCACCAGCGGCGACGCCAGGTTTTTCCTCGGCACGGATTCCGCGCCGCATGTCGATCCGCTGAAGGAATGCGCCTGCGGCTGCGCCGGCATCTACACATCGATCAATACCATGAGCTGCCTGGCGCACGTCTTCGAACAGGAAGGCGCTCTCGACAAGCTCGAAGCCTTCGCCTCGCTGAACGGCCCAGCCTGGTATGGCCTGCCGGCGAATGAGGACCGGATTACGCTGCTTCGCCGCGCTGAATCGGTGACCTTTCCCGACAAGATCGAAACCGGGGCAGGCTCCGTTACCGTATTCGACCCGATGTTCCCCTTGCATTGGGACGTCGAGATCTGAGCCAAGCGAATTAGTACTTCAATAAATAGCCTTTTTGTTTGAAAATTCCGGGGAGTAATGTTGGGGTCATATTTCATTGAAATACATGATCTTTATCGGACCCTGTAACCAATTTGATACCCCTTGAAGGATAGCTTGATGCTGATCCCCAACGGTGCGGAATGAAACCGTCGAAGGAAGAGCATGGAGCTTGACTATAATTCTCTTCTGCTGGCGTTGGGCGTTTCTGCATCCTGTCTTGCGGTGACGCTGATCGGCAGTTGGTTTTCCCGCCGGCCGGAGACGTTCCTGCTGACCTGTTCGGCTGGCCTTGCGCCCATCGTTGCAGGCATTTTCGCTTATGGCGCCTATGTCGACAAGCCGCGGTTGAGCCTCGCGATCCTGACTTTCGTCCTGTTTTTCATCGGCTTTTCGACCATCTGGGCTGCGGGATACCAGTTCCGCATGCGCCGGTTCTCCAAGGCCCGTGTCCTGTTGGGAAGCTTGATCGGCATTGCCGCCTCCGTGCTCGCCATGCTCGCCGGTTATGATGGTCTTGCTTTCATCGGCGAAAACTCCGTCATCGCAGTGCTGCTCGTGCTGACGGCGCGCGAATATTGGCTGAGCCGCCAAGAGGCGCCCACGCCGCTCTATGGGATTACCGTGCTTTATACTCTGACCGCCATTTCCTTTGCGATGTGCGCGGGAGTCCTGATCTGGGACGGCAAGCTCGTGCTCGGCCACGCGCCGGACAATTGGGCCGAGGATGTCAGCCTTGCGATCTGCATCGCCGGCATGACCGGCATCGGCGCCTTGTCGCTCGCGCTGCATCAATGGCGTCAGGCGGCGCATCACCGGCTTGAGGCGATCACCGATCCGCTGACCGGCTTGCTTAATCGCCGCGCTCTGTTCGATCTTTATGGTCAACGCTCCTTCGGTCCGTCGATGGCGGTGGTCGTCTTCGATATCGACCGCTTCAAATCCGTCAACGACCAGCATGGCCATGCCGCCGGCGACCGCGTGCTGAAGTTTTTTGCCCAGGAGTTGTCGAGTGGGCTGCGGGCCTCCGATACGGTGGCCCGCCTTGGCGGCGAGGAATTCGCGCTTGTGCTCGATAACGCTTTGCCGGGCCGGGTAGAGCAGATCGCCGAGCTGGTGCGGACCGCTTTTTCTGCTCGCGAAATCGCCGTGGAAGGTAAGTCTTTCGCCTGCACGGTCAGCGCCGGCATCGCCTTCGGCACCGCAGAGGGTATCGGTTTCGACGGCGTTCTCAGCGCTGCCGACAAGGCGCTTTATTCCGCCAAGCGCAATGGTCGCAACCGCGTCGAAGTCGCGGTTCATCTGCATGCAGTCTCGCCGGACGTTTCCCGCACGGCGTCCTGACCCGTCCGCGACGGTCAACTAAAGACATCGTCTAAAAGAGAGCCCGGACGAAAGCGCAGGCAGCCAGCAGGGACGCCACCGTGCGCACATGGTTCCATCTCGTCCAATCGCTGAGATAGGTGGTCCATAATTGTGCCGCCTCCGCCGTGCGGCCATCGACCTTATCCAAGGCATCGTTCAGAGGAACATTGAAGACGATCGTCGAAAGGAAGCTGGTGACGATATAGAGCGCCGCGCCGGCAATCATCAGGATGCTGACGCCGCCCCGCCAATAGACGATGGCCATCACCGCAATGAACACCGACAGCATGAGGGTCAGGAGAAACACCGCCATGAACGGCGAGCGTAGGATCGTCGTATTGATCGACTGCATGGCTGCGATGCCCTGATCGGCGGGAAGCCTGGCGAAGGCCTGGATGATGAACGTCGAGAAGGCAAAAAAGATGCCGGCGATGAGACTGCTGCCGAGTGCGGCGGCGATGAGGGCGATATTTGTGATCGGGTAGGTCATTGCTGGATACTCCAGATGCCGGTTGCCGCGGTTTCACGGGCATAGTCGGCAAAATCCTTAGGCCTCCTGCTGAGGACCTGTCGAACGCCATCCGTGACGTTCGAATTGCGGCCATCGAGGACCTGCGTGAAAAGCTCGTGCAAGATATCGATCGTCTCCAGCGGCAGACCCGCTGCCGTCAGCCCGGCGATGAAGGCATCTACCGGGACCGTCTCATACTCCATGGTTCGGCCGGAAGCCGCCGCGATTTCCGAGACCGCCTCACGAAACGTCAGAGCACGAGGTCCCGTCAGCTCATAGGTTTGGTTGCGATGCCGAGGATTGGTGAGAACTTCGACGGCCACATCTGCAAGGTCGTCGGCATCGACGAAGGGCTCCGGCACATCGCCGACCGGCAACGCCAGCTTTCCTTGGTGGAGCTGGTCTAAAAAGGCGCCTTCGCTGAAATTTTGATTGAACCAACTGGCGCGCAGCACGGTGTAGTCCACGCCCACCGCCTTGAGTTCGTTCTCGCTGCGAACAGCACCATTTTCGCCGCGGCCGGAGAGCAGCACGATGTGCCCGACACCCGCATCAGCTGCCGTCTTCGCGAGAGCCGAAATCGCTTCGGCTGCCCAGGCGACCGCAAGATCCGGCTGGAAGGCGACATAGGCGACGGCAACGCCCGTCAGCGCTGCATGCCATGTGCCGCGGTCCTGCCAATCGAAGCTGGGTGCCGTCGAGCGCGAAGCGGCGCGGACGTCGATGCCGCGATCTTTCAGGCGCCTGGCGACACGGCCGCCGGTTTTCCCCAATCCCCCGATGATGGCGACACTCGAGATCTGCATGTCAGCTCCTCCTGCTCAAAATGTGATAAATACTCTCATTTGCGAAATGTGATAAACTCTCTTATATCGTCTGTCAAGAATGTGGGACGAGTCGCGACATGGCGCAGGAACCGATTGTGAAACGCCGGCGCAGCAAGGAGGAGGCAGGCACACCCCGCCGGATCCCGAGCCAGCAGCGCGGCCGCGAGCGCGTCGAGCGGATATTGTCCGTTGCGATGGAATTGATCGAAAAGAACGGCAGCGATGCGTTGCGAATGGGCGAGATCGTCGAAAAGGCCGGCGTATCCTTCGGTTCGCTCTATCAATATTTTCCCGACAAGACCGCCATCATCCGCGTCCTGGCCGAACGCTTCAACGAGCAAGGGCGGCAATGTGTGGAAAGCGAACTGGCGCGTGTGAAAAGCGCCGCTGATCTCCACGGCGTGCTCGGCAGCATCATCGATGGTTACTATGCGATGTTTTGCGAAGAGCCGGTCATGCGCGATATCTGGCACGCGACGCAGGCGGACAAGCTTCTTCAGGAGATCGATGCCGAGGATATGGAATGGCATTCCCAGGCATTTCTGGCAGTACTCCATCGTCTCTGGCCGGAGCGAGATTCCGCAGACCTGGCGCGGATCGCACGTTTGACCATGCAACTGGTCGCAGCCGCCGTCCGCTACGCGATTTCGATTGAGAAGGGGGAGGGCGACAAGGCTATCGCCCTGTTCAAGGCAATGCTGCCCGCCGATATAGGCTCTGTTTCAGAGAAGCCGCGATTGATGAAATAGAAGCCTCGTGTAGGGCGCATAAAACCCTCGATCCGTCTGGAAACCTCGGCCGCTTGCTGCTATTGCCGCAGGAATGTCCTAAGAGCGAAGGAGGCTCCGCATGACCACCCAAATGACATTTTCCGATCGCGCCGTCATGGCCGAACTGGTGGCGAAGATGCTTTGGGAGATCAAGGCGGTACATTTCAGCGCCGATAAGCCCTACAAGTTCGCCTCGGGCATGGCGAGCCCGGTCTATATCGACTGCCGCAAGCTGATTTCCTACCCGCGCGTCCGGTCGACGGTAATGGATTTCGCCGCCAGCATCGTGATGCGCGATGCCGGTTTCGAGCAGTTCGATTGCATCGCCGGCGGCGAGACGGCGGGCATCCCCTTCGCCGCCTTCCTCGCCGAGCGGCTCGACCTGCCGATGATCTATGTTCGCAAGCAGCCGAAGGGCCATGGCCGCAACGCGCAGATCGAGGGTCATATGCCCGATGGTGCCCGCGTGCTGGTCATCGAGGATCTGACGACGGCAGGCGGCAGCATGTTCACCTTCATCGATGCCGTCCGGGCCGCCGGCGGCATCGTCGAGCACGGCATCGCGCTGTTTTACTATGGCATCTTCCCCGAGGCGGAGGAACGGTTTGCCAACGGCAAGGTTCGGCTGCATCATATAGCCACGTGGCGCGACGTGCTCGCTGTTGCCAAGACGCAGAAGCTGTTCGACGACAAGACGCTCGAGGAAGTCGAGGCATTCCTCAATGCGCCGCTCGCCTGGTCCGGCCGGAACGGCGGCGTATCGGAACTGGCAACAAAGTGACGCTTTGCTTTTGCCGCAAATTTATCTAATCGATTTATAGAACTAGACCGACAGACGCTCTCCAGGAGGCCGGAATGATATTGTGCTGTGGCGAAGCTTTGATCGACATGCTGCCTCGGGATACGACGCTGGGCGAAAAGGCCTTTGCGCCCTATGCCGGCGGCGCGATCTTCAACACCGCGATCGCGCTTGGCCGCCTCGGCGTTCCCACTGGCTTCTTCACCGGCATTGCCGACGACATGATGGGCGATATCCTGCGCGAGACGCTGTCGGCCGCCAAGGTGGATTACAGCTATTGTGCCATCGCTCCCCGTCCGAGCACGATCGCTTTCGTCAAGCTCGTCAATGGTCAGGCGACCTATGCCTTCTATGACGAAGGCTCCGCCGGCCGCATGATCACCGAGGCCGATCTCCCGACATTGGGGGACGACTGCGAAGCCTTGCATTTTGGCGCCATCAGCCTCATCCCGGACCCTTGCGGCGCGACCTACGAAGCGCTGATGAAGCGCGAGCACCAAAGCCGCGTCATCTCGCTCGATCCGAACATCCGGCCCGGCTTCATCAAGGACAAGGCCGCGCATATGGGCCGCATCAGCCGCATGGCTGCCATGTCCGATATCCTGAAATTCTCGGACGAAGACCTGGAATGGTTCGGCATCCCCGGAAACCATGATGAACTCGCTGCCCACTGGCTGAACCAGGGCGCCAAGCTGATCGTTGTCACCAAGGGCGCCGAGGGCGCGACGGGTTATACTAAGTCGTTGAAAGTCACGGTCCCGAGCGAACGCGTTACCGTCATCGATACCGTAGGGGCAGGCGACACTTTTGACGCCGGTATCCTGGCGTCACTGAAGATGAACGATCTGCTCACCAAGGCGCAGGTGGCTTCGCTGGACGAGAAGGCGCTGCGGGATGCGCTGGCTTTGGGCGCCAAGGCCGCGGCTGTTACGGTTTCCCGCGCAGGTGCCAACCCGCCCTGGGCGCACGAGATCGGGCTGTAATTTAACCCTCCCCTTGAGGGGAGGGTCGGTACCCAGTGCCGGGGTGGGTGATCCTTTAGGCGTTCAGACGCGGAGAGCCTCGTCACCCCCTCCCGCCGCTTTGCGGCGACCTCCCGCCTCAAGGGGAGGTGAATGCGCCTTACTTCGCCCGACTTGCCAGCGCAGCCACCAGGCCCTGCGTCGAGGAATCGTGGCTGGCAGCGCTTTCCTTGCCTTCGATGACCGGCAGCAGGCCGGTTGCCAGTTCCTTGCCGAGCTCGACGCCCCACTGGTCGAAGGAGTTGATGCGGAATAGCACGCCCTCGACGAAGACGCGGTGCTCATAGAGAGCGATCAGGCGGCCGAGCGCATAGGGCGTCAGCTTGTCGTAGACGAAGGTGATCGACGGGCGGTTGCCGGTGAAGACGCGATGTGGCGCGATGAAATCGGCCTTCTTGTCGTCCATGCCCTTGGCGGTGAGCTGACCCTTGGCCTCCGCGAAGGTGCGGCCTTTCATCAGGGCTTCCGACTGTGCCACGCAGTTGGCCATCAGCAACTGATGCTGGTGGCGCAGGTCCGGCTCGAAGGCATTGGCGGCGATCATGAATTCGGCCGGGATGATGCTCGTGCCCTGGTGGATCAGCTGGTAGAAGGCGTGCTGGCCGTTGGTGCCGGGTTCGCCCCAGACGACCGGGCCGGAATTGCCCTCGACCGGCGTGCCGTCGATGGTGACGCCCTTGCCGTTCGATTCCATGTCGAGCTGCTGCAGATAGGCCGGGAAGCGCGACAGGCGCTGGTCATAGGGCAGGATGGCGCGGGTCGTGTAGCCCAGCACGTTGCGGTGATAGAAGCCGATGAGGCCGAGCAGCATCGGCAAGTTTTCTTTGAACGGCGCCTTGCGGAAATGGTTGTCCATCGCATGCGCGCCATCGAGGAATTTGCCGAAATTCTCCGGACCCACGGCGATCATCAGCGGCAGGCCGATGGCCGACCAGATCGAGTAGCGGCCGCCGACCCAATCCCAGAAGCCGAAGACGCGCTCGCTATCGATGCCGAAGGCGGCGACTTTGTCGAGCGCTGTCGAAACGGCGGCGAAGTGATGCTGAACGGCAGCTTCGCCGAGCGCCTTGGCGATGAAGTTGCGCGCCGTCTGGGCGTTGGTCATCGTCTCGATGGTGGTGAAGGTCTTGGACGCGACGATGAACAGCGTCGTTTCCGGCGAGACGAGCTTCAAGATGTCGGCGATATGGGCGCCGTCGATATTGGAGACAAAATGCGCGCGCGGGCCATCATGGAAGGGCGCAAGCGCCAGCGTCGCCATAACCGGGCCGAGGTCCGAGCCACCGATGCCGATATTGATGACGTCAGTGATCGCCTTGCCGGTCGCGCCTTTCAGCGTACCCGAGCGGATGCCGTCGGCAAATTTGCCCATGGCGGCCAACACGCCGTTGACGTCGGGCATCACATCCTTGCCGTCGACGAGGACAGGCGTGTTGGAACGGTTGCGTAGCGCAGTGTGCAGGACGGCGCGGTTTTCGGTGAAGTTGATGGCAACGCCCGAGAACATCTCGTCGCGCTTGGCCGCGATGCCGCCTTCGGTTGCGAGCTTCTCAAGAAGAGCAAAGATCTCGTCGTTCACCGCAGTCTTGGAATAGTCCATCAGCAGGTCGTCAAGCGAGGTGCTGAAGCGTGAAAAACGGTTGGAGTCGGCGGCGAAAGCGGCGCGGATATCGGTGGCCTTTGTGGCCGCTGCGGTGCTCTTCAGTTGTTCGACGAGGGCGTTCATGGGGGGCTCCTTGCGGTTCGCGCCACTGGCCGGCTGGCGAGGGCGGGGCAATCTGAGTTAGTCGCGGAAACTAGTCGCTTTGTAGGGCGTAAATCAAGTTCACGTGTCATCCAAAACGAAAAAAGCCGCTCGCGAAAAAGAGCGAGCGGTCTTCTGAATCGCATGGAATTATGTCAGTTGCGCAATTCCTTGCGCAGGATTTTGCCAACATTCGATTTCGGCAGTTCAGTGCGGAATTCGATGAAGCGTGGCCGCTTGTAATTGGTGAGGTTTGCGATGCAATGGGCCTTGACCTCAGCTTCGGTCAACGCCTGATCCTTCTTGACGATGAAAAGCTTGACGGCTTCGCCCGAATGCACGTCCGGCACGCCGATTGCCGCAGCTTCGAGAATACCCGGATGCATGGCGGCGACTTCCTCGATCTCGTTCGGATAGACGTTGAAGCCGGAGACCAGGATCATGTCCTTCTTGCGGTCGACGATCTTGGTGTAGCCGCGCTCGTTCATGAACCCCATGTCGCCGGTTCGGAAAAAGCCATCGGCGGTCATCACCCTGGCGGTTTCCGCCGGTTGCTTCCAATAGCCGGCCATGACCTGCGGCCCGCGAACGCAGATTTCGCCGACCTCGCCGAGCGGCAGCGAATTGCCGTCCTCGTCGCGAATGTCGAAATCGGTGCCCGTGATCGGCAGGCCGATCGTGCCAGTGAAATCCGCACTGTCGAATCGGTTGGCGCTGGCCACCGGCGAGGTTTCCGAAAGGCCATAACCCTCGGTGATCCACGAACCTGTCATCTTCTGCCAGCGCTCGGCGACCGGCCGCTGCACGGCCATGCCGCCAGCCAGCGTCCAGGTGCGGGACAGGTCGAGCTTGGCGAATTCCGCATTGTTCATCAGCGCGTTGAACAGAGTGTTGAGACCGGGAAACAGGTCGAATTTGTATTTGCCGAGCTCTTTGACGAAGGCCGGAATATCGCGCGGATTGGCGATCAGCACATTATGTCCGCCGAGCGACATGCCCATCAGCGAATTCACCGTCAGCGCGAAAATATGGTAGAGCGGCAATGCGCAGACAAAGGTCAGCCTGTCGGGCCGCGCCTTGTCGCCGTAAGCGGCTGATAACCACAGCAGCAACTGCAACTGATTGGCGAGCAGGTTGGCATGAGTGAGGATCGCGCCCTTGGCAATACCGGTCGTGCCGCCGGTATATTGCAGGAATGCGATGTCGCTGCCGGTGAGATCAACCGGCTTCAGCGGCAGCCTTGCCCCTTCGTCCAGTACGGCCATGAAACGCCGATGTCCGGGGATGGACCAGGCCGGTACCAGCTTCTTCACCTTGCGGACGATGAAGTTGACGATATGGCCCTTCAGCCCCAGCATGTCCCCGAGCGAGGTGACGATGACATGGCGCACATCGGTATGCGCCAGCACTTGCTCGACCGTGTGGGCGAAGTTTTCCAGCACGAAGATCGCCTTGGCGCCGCAATCGCGCAACTGATGTTCGAGCTCGCGCGGGGTGTAAAGCGGATTGACGTTGACGACGACGAAGCCGGCGCGAAGGATGCCGTAAACGGCGATCGGGTTCTGCAGCACATTCGGCATCATGACGGCAACGCGGTCGCCTTTTTTCAGGCCGAGACTCTGCAGCCAGGCACCGATCTTGCGCGTTTGTGCATCGAGGTCGCGATAGGTGATCGATTTGCCCATGCTGGTGAAAGCGAGCCGATCGGCATAACGCGCGCAGCTTTCCTCCAGCAATTCGGCAAGCGATGTGTGCTCCAGCTGCGGCAACTCGGCCGGCACGCCATCCGGATAGGAGGCGAGCCAGATCTTCTTGACCGCCGATCCATCCGAAGGAGCGGAAACTGAATTCATGCGTACTTCCTCCTTGACGCATCGTCACGCCCAGCCTTCGGCGCGCGGCTCTGTAGCGTGGCACTGCTTGGCTGAAAAGTCTCCCGTTTTTCGAACGCCCTGCCGCTTTGCCCTCACCTAAAGACTTATGGCAACAACGAAGCTATAATAACTTTGACGTAAACGTCAATAATCCATGGGCGTTAACCAATTTTTAATAAGTTTGAAAAAAGTACTGGAACTTTTGTGACGACAGCGCGTTAATGAAGCCGTGGGCGAAAACCCCGTCGGAGCATCGTGCTGCCTGCTCAAGTACCAGGCGGATCGGAGGCTCCAAAAGTTTATGTGAAGCGTATCCAAAAGGAGGTGCGCACATGCATAAAGAGAGTGCCGATACGATGAGCCGCGATCTCTATGTCAAGGACATGTCGATGTTGGTTGCCTGCGATCGAGTCGAGGGATCGAAGGTCTTTGGGTGCGACGGCAAGCAGATCGGTCATATCGAGCGCCTGATGATGGAAAAAAGCGATGGACGCATCGCCTTCATTATCCTGAGCTTCGGCGGCTTTTTCGGCATCGGGCAGGATCACTACCGGTTGCCGTGGGAGAAGCTGCGCTATGACGCCCGCATCGATGGCTACCGCATCAACATGACCAAGAACGACGTCGAAAAGGCTTGTCGTTTCGCTGGCAAGGACGACACCCTCGTCCATAAGGATCATGGCCACAAGAGCCACGACTATTTCGGCGTGCCACCCTACTGGATGTAGGCACAAAAATAGTCAGCCGGACTGCCCCGCTTGCGCGGGGCTTTGGTTGTGCTGCTTTTATTGAAACCGTCCGTTCCTTTGCACCACTTCGATCTTGTAGCCATCAGGATCGGTGACGAAGAAGAAGAGGGCGAACAATCTTCCATCGCGATTGAGCTCGATGACCTTGCCGGGATTCAGACCGAGCTCGGTGAAGCGCGCGTGCTCGTCCCGAAGTTCGTTGACGGATACAGCGAGGTGGCCATAGCCGTCACCGAGCGCATAGGGCTCGATTCGGTCCTGATTGACGGTCAGTTCCAGTTCAAAACCGGTCTCGGGATTGCTGAGATAGATCAGCGTAAATGTCGGGAAGGCGATGCGGTCGGCGACCGTTAGCCCGAAAGCCTTGCTGTAGAAATCGACCGAGCGCGCTTCATCGAGGACTCGGATCATCGAATGGATCATTTTCGCCATATACGCACCTCCCTGGCGCCAAGTGTGGTCTCCGATGTGAAGCATGAACCCCAAAAAAACTGCGAAGCGATTTTCGGACAAGATCGCGCACGCAAGCCGTCAGAGCCATGCCGCCTAGAACGCCTTGCTTCACTTGAACGCACAAAGGTTGTTCTAGTCTTTTGAAACTAGAGCATCTTATCCGCTTGTGGGTGGTACCCGCGGGATGCTCTAGCCGCGGCATCAGGGCAGCGGCTGCAAGCCGATTTTGCGAGTAACGGCATGTTCGATCATCTCCATGCCGTCATAGATCAACACCGCCATCAGGCCGACGATCAAGCCGCCCTGCAGGATGAAGGCAGTGTTGTCGTTGATCAGGCCGGCGATGATGACTTCGCCGAGCCCCTTCGCCGCAACGGTCGAACCGATCGTCGCCGTACCGATATTGATGACGGTGGCGATCTTCAGGCCTTCGATGATCAGCGGCAGAGCGAGCGGCAGTTCGACCTGAAACAGCCGCTGCCAGCCGTTCATGCCCATGCCGTCGGCGGCGTCGAGCACGGAAGCGGGCACCTGCTGCAGGCCGGCGACGGTATTTTCGAAAATTGGCAGAAGCGCGTATAGAAAAAGCGCAATCAGCGTCGGCACCGCGCCGAAACCGGTGGTGGAGATAGCGAGAGCCAGCACCGCGACCGGGGGAAAGGTCTGCCCGGCATTGGCGATCGCCCGCGACAAGGGCAGGAAATCGGCGCCGCTCTTGCGGGTGACGAAGATGCCGCCGAGCACGGCGAGAATACCGCTGGCGGCGATCGAGACGAGGATCAGCTCCATATGGCTGATCGCGAGGCCGACCAGGCTGTTCTGCGTATAGATCGGCGATGCCCCGAATTTGGTGAGCGGTGCCAGAATCGGTATCAGCCATTCCGGCCGGAACAGCAGCACCAGCAGCAGCGCCAGCGCCAGGAAGCGGAAGATGTTGGCGGTCAGAAATTTCATGCTTTGCGGCCCAGCTCGATCAAATGCCGCATGGAGATCGAGCCGACCGGCACGTTGCTGTCGTCTTCGACCACCGCCTCGTCGGCACCCTGCCAGATCATCTCCGCCAGCGCATCGCGCAGATTGAGTGTCTGCGGCAGGCGGTAGTTGAGCCCCGGTCGCGGCGGCTGCATGCTTTCCCTGAGCGGCAGCAGCGACATCAGCTTCAGCGCCCGGTCGGAGGTGCCGGTCAGTTGCTGCACGAAGGGATCCGCCGGTTCGGTCAGGATCTTCCCCGGTTCCGAACATTGCAGCAGCTTGCCTTCGCTCATGACGGCGATCTTGTCGCCGAGATGGAAGGCTTCGTCCATGTCATGGGTGACGAGAACGATGGTCGTGCCGAACTGCTTCTGGATGGCCAGAAGATCGTCCTGCGCCTTGCCGCGGATGACAGGATCGAGGGCACCGAAGGGCTCGTCCATCAGCAGCACTTCCGGCTCGGCCGCAAGCGCACGGGCGACGCCAACGCGCTGCTGCTGGCCGCCGGAAAGCTGGCTCGGATATTTCGACGCGAAGGTGCCGGGATCCAGATGGAAGAGATTGAGCAGTTCCTCGACACGCTGGTCGATGCGTGCCTTCTCCCAGCCGAGCAGTTGCGGCACGGTGGCGATGTTCTGCGCCACGGTGCGGTGCGGAAACAGGCCGTGGCCCTGAATGGCATAGCCGATGCCGCGGCGCAGCTCGGTCGCCGGCACGGTCGTGACATCCTGGCCGCGGAGTAAAATCCGGCCGGCAGAGATCGGCACCAACCGGTTGATCATGCGCATCAGCGTCGACTTACCGGAGCCGGAGGTGCCGACGATGACGGTGATCGTGCCCTTTTCCATGCTCATGCTGACATTGTCGACCACGGCGACACTGCCGTAGCGCTTGGTCACGCCTTTCAGCTCGATCATGGTGGTCATGCGCTTTGTCCTCGGATGCTGTCGATGACCGCATCGAGGATGACGGCCGATGAGAAGGCAAGAAAGACCGTCGGCACGGCGCCGAGCAGCACCAGGTCATTGGCTGTCTGGCCGATGCCCTGGAAGATGAAGAGACCGAAACCGCCGCCGCCAATCAGCGCCGCGACGGTGACGAGGCCGATCGCCTGCACCAGCACGATGCGAATGCCGGTCAGGATGACCGGGAAGGCGAGCGGCAAATCGATGCCGGTTAGTATCTGCCGGCGCGTCAGTCCCATGCCGGCGGCGGCATCACGCACTGAGGGATCGACGCCGGCGAGCCCGACGACGGTATTGGCGACGATCGGCAGCAGCGAATAGATCACCAGCGCCACCAGCGCCGGCGCAGTGCCGATGCCTTGAACGCCGATCGCGGCTGCGAAAGGGACATGGGTGGCGATATAGCCGAGCGGCAGCATCAAAATGCCGAACAGGGCCAGGCTCGGAATGGTCTGCACCAGGCTCAAGCCGCGCAGCACGACGGCGCGAAGTCTCGGCTGCCAATAGCAGAAGATGCCGAGCGGCAGGGCGAGCACGATGGCGATGGCGACCGAGCCGAGCGACAGGAACACGTGGCCCAGCGCCTCGTTCCAGAATTTGTCGGCATTGTTGCCGTACTCCTTCATGATCGACAGATTGTCGAGCAGGCCCGATCTGAGGATGACGCCGAGGATCGCCGTGTAGAGGGCGAGCGATGCGACCCGAAGCCATGGCGTCAGCTGCAGCTTCACCAGCGCATCGGAAATCACCAGGCCGATGACGGCGAGCAGCACCCAGAAGCAACCACCGGGCGTGATGCGCGCCACAGCGCTGCCGGCCGGCGTGGCCGCGGTCGAGACGAGGCCGAGCGTGACGATCAGAAGGGCGATGGCGAGTGTCGCGATGCCGAGGCGGACGAGCTGGTTACGCAGGAAAAGAGCGGCAAGCGCCGTGGCGACGAGAAGAATAAGCAGCGCCAGCGCGACCGGCTGAGCGAGGAGCTGCGTCAGCAATTGCGGCTTGCCGGCGGCAATACGGTTTGCCTTGACGATGACGAACGGCATCGATGCCGCCGCCAGGAGGCCACCGGCCACCAGCACCATTCCAAGACGGTCCACCCTGCGGACCGCAAGTGCATCTTCCATCAAGCAAGCTCCGTCAGCGCATGATCTCAAAACGCGCAAAGCGGTTTTTGGCCAAGATCACGCCTCATCAAATATGACTGCGGCTCCACCTTATCAAAGCGGAGCCGCGAGGGTAGTTGGTAAAGTCTTACTTCAGGAAGCCGTTTTCCTTGAGGTAGGATTCGGCAACCGACTTGGCCGGCTCGCCATCGACCTGGATACGGCCGTTCAGCTTGCGCAGCACGTCGGCGGTCAGGCCCTTGAAGATCGGGGCCAAAACCTCTTCGATCTTCGGATTGGCCTTCAGCACAGCTTCGCGGATGATCGGCGTCGGTGCATAAACCGGCTGCACGCTCTTGTCGTCTTCGAGAACCGTCAGTTCAGCCGCCTCGATGGCGCCGTCCGTGCCGTAAACCATGGCGGTGTTGACGCCGTTGGTCTGGTCGGCCGCAGCCTTGATCGTCGCCGCGGTGTCGCCGCCGGAGAGCACGACTTCCTGGTCGGGCTTGATCTGGAAGCTGTAGGTCGCCTGGAAGGCCGGCAGAGCAGCCGGCGAGTTGACGAACTCGGAAGAGGCCGCAAGCTTTACCGGGCCGCCGCCGGCAACCCATTTGCCGAAATCGGACATGGTCTTGAGCTTGGCCGGACCGGCAACGTCGTTGCGAACGGCAATCGCCCAGGTGTTGTTGGCGGGCGAGGGCGTCAGCCAGACAATCTTGTTGGCGTCGTAGTCGAGTTTTTTCGCCTGGTCATAGCCCTGCTGCAGGTTCTTCCAGGCCGGATCGTCGGCCTTGTTGAAGAAGAAGCCGGCATTGCCCGTATATTCGGCATAGATGTCGATTTCGCCGGCCGTGATCGCCTTGCGCAGAACCGGCGTCGTGCCGAGCGCGATGCGGTCCTTCGCCTTGATGCCGTTGGCATTGAGCGCGGCGAAGATGATATTGCCGAGCAGCGTGCCTTCCGTGTCGATCTTCGAGGAGACTACGACGTCGGCGGCGCTGGCGCCGTTGGCCACGAAAGCCGCCAGCGCGGCGGCGAGTGCGAGCTTCTTGAACATGGTGTTACCCTTTGTACCCCGTTGAACCGTTTGTCTCGCGTATCCGTTCGGTTCAAATCCGGTCCCCGGACACGCCATGTATAACTGCGGGCCGAAGAACCCGCATGCGAAGTCCTGTCTGCGTCTTGGAGATAGTGCTCGTCATCAAAAAATCGATGACACGCCAATCAGCCACCTGCAGTCGCAGCACAATTATGACGAGGGCGCGCGGCATAAGCGCGAAAATAGATTTCTTTTTTCGGGGGCAAGTGCGTTTGTTTTTGTTCCCCTTACCCGTTTCGCCGCCGTTCCGATCTCTTGTTGACGGCTGGATCGGTTAGGTGGCGATCGAACGATAGTCATTGGCTTTCAGGTTTGGGATATCTTTTTTTGAGAACACATCATATCGTCACGGCGTCTGAGTTGGCACGCACGCGAAGGAGGACGTATGCAGCACGCTTGAAAGGTAGACTGGTTTGTATCTCGGGGCACTGTTCATCGCCGATACGGTTTTCTCGATCGGCTCCGTCAGGGAGACCGCGCGCAGGCTGTCTTTTTCGGCCTCGACCGTGTCGAGCGCACTGCGGCGGCTGGAGACGGAGCTGGCAATGAAGCTCGTCGAACGAGCGTCCGGAGAACTTGCCACTCTGCTCGCGAGCTCGAAGGTGCAGAAGAGCCTGCAGCCGATCCTGTCGGCCATGCGGCAGCTCTCGGCGCTGACGAAGGAACCGCCCGCGCCGGAGAACTATGCGCAATGGGCGGCTCGCCTGCCGCTGAAGATCGCCACCATCGAGCGCTTCCTTGAGGTCGCCGATCAGGGCAGCATCAACCGCGCAGCTCGCCGCCTGCGTCTCGGTCAGCCGCAGCTTTCGCTGCAGATCGCCAATCTGGAAGAATTCTTTGGCTGTCGCCTGTTCGAACGTCAGGCGCAGGGTTCGGTGCTGACCGATGCGGGACGCGACGTCTACGCCATCCTCGCCAGTATCGCCCAGGCATGGGATGAGATGAAGGCGGCAGCGGACGAGCGATTTCAGCGGACCGCGCGCGCCGTGCGCATAGGGTCGATCATCCCGACGGGTTCGGAAAGCTGGGTGGCTCGCTCGCTTGCCAGCCTCGTGGCACGCTGGAACATCAGCGGCAACCGCAACACGTTGTCCTTGATGCTGATGACCGCCGACGATCTGCGCGAGGCGCTGAGGTCCGGCCGGATCGATGTCGCCATCGTCGATTCCGTCTTCGGCCTGGATGCCTTCGAGCATATGGAACTGGTGGCGACCGACATGGTGGCGATCGCACCGCCCGGCAGCACCGAGCAGACCGTGACAGCATTGGTCGAAAACCATCCGCTCTGCGTACCTAGCCCACGCACCGGCATCGGCAACGCTGCCATGGCTTTCGGCTTTGACAGCGGCGACCGCCGCCGGTTTCGTGGTCGCGACATCACCTCGGCCGACTCGCTGCCCGTCATCGTCGATCTTGTCGCCAATCACGGCTATGTTTCGTTTCTCGGCCGGGTCAGTGCCGCCCCAATCGCTGACAAGGTCCGGATCGTCAATCCGGACCACGTGCTGCCGCTGTCCTATCACTTGGCCCACAACGGCCGCCGCGCTTCGATCGATGCCTGCCGACTGATCCAGGAGGCGGTGCGGGAACTGGTGGGCAGGTTGGAAGCCGCCTGAAGACGCGGTTCATATCGAGGTGATCTGGAACCAGCCGGCCCCAATCGCGTTACCTAACGTCACGTCCGTTCGGACGTGCGCATATTGATCCCATCCTGGCTGGATGTTTTGTCCGGCAATCAAGGAGACGAAAAGAAATGAAAATTCTGGCAACAGCGCTCGTTGCGCTGGGCGTTATCGTTTTGCCCGCAACCTATACCGAAGCCCGCGAATACCACCATCCGCATCACTTCGTTCATCACCCTCATTATTATCATCATTATTATTATCGCCATTATTATCATCGCGGTTATCACCATGCCTATGGATGGCATCACCATCGGCCAGTCCATCACCACTGGGATCGGGGTTATAGCCACAGGCAGCATTTCTCGCATAACTGATAGCGTCCGGCCATCCGGAACCATGCCTTCCCCTTGAGCGTTATCTCACTGTCCCCATTTGTGCGGGGACGGTGCCACCGGGCCGGCGCCGATGTCGCCGGCCTTGCGGATGCGTTCAAGGAGAAGAGAAATGAGGATCATCGCAACAGCGTTAGTGGCGCTGGGTATCCTCGCGTTGCCAGTGACCAATGCTGAGGCTTACCATTATTATCACTATCATCATTACCACCACCATTACGGCGGCCCCAGCGTGGTGATCTCACCGGGCTTCGGCGTCTATGTCGGTCCGAGCTACGGCTATCGCCACTACTACTATCGCGATTATTATCGTGACCGCTATTGGGGCGGACCGTACTATGGGCACTATCGTTATGGGTATCGCCCCTATTGGCGCGATCGCTATTACGACCCATGGTACTGAGCAGGCGGACATTCCGCTCCGGCAGGCAGGATAGATTCCGGCAGGCAGGATAGATGAAGAACGGCGCCGACAGGGGCCGTGGGCATAGTTGTTCAGCTCCCGTTGGGTGCGATCAGACCGGGCTGAGCACATGCACGGCATGCGCGGCCATCAGGTCCTTCACCTTTTCCCCATAGGCCGCCATATGGGCCGAGGCGGCATGTGCCGTAAGCGCCGCCATGCTTTCCCATTTTTCGACCACTACGAACGTATCGGGACCGAACGCCGGGTTGGCGCCCTCGACATCCACCACGGCGGTATATTCGATGCAGCCGTCCTCGGCGTGCACAGCCGGAACATTCGCCTGGAAGGCTTCGAGCACCGCGGCACGCTTGCCGGGCAGGGCGGTCAGGATGGCGAGAACGTGGATCATGAGGTTTCCTTTGAATGGATCGGATGATGCTGAGGTAAGACAAAAAATTGGTGCAGTCGCAATTCGCACGACCAATGAAGCAAAATCGCCGCGGCATTCAAAGTGATTACATGACAATCGACAAACATTAGTGCTTCCCTATGTTCATAAAAAAACGGGAGGGAGCCAATGTCATCTGAATGGCCAATGTTCATACTGCAGTCGATCGTGGTTTTTGGCTTGGTAGGCGCCCTGTTCATCAGGGCATAGCAGCCATCGTCGCCGCATGAACCACAGTTTCCCGGTTCCGAAGCCAAGCAGCCCGACCGATCAGACGGTCGAGCTGCTCTACGATCCGATCAGGGGTCAAATCCAACCAGATGATAAATCACTAAGTTGAACTTATTATAAGTCAACTACTATTTTGGGCTTTCTTTCCCACCATCAGAACCGCGCGAACCTCACATCAAGACCAAGCCTGGTCAATCGTGCCCGCGCCCACGATATGTCGTCGGAACGCCGGCCGCTTCATGGCATTGCGCGAGAGTTTCCAGCCATGTTGCCAGCCCATCCGGCACTTTGGCATTCCCCGCTTCCAATGCCTCCACCCATGACAGGTCACATTGCAGGGCGCTCGCCAAATTGATCGGCGTCCAACGGATATGCAAAAGGCATTCGGAAAAGCGTTCTGGGGTCATGATATTCTCCGCGATAGCATTCAAGGTGTCAGCGAGTGGTACGACGTTAGAGAGGCTTGCTTATGGCCTATAGACAATGCTCGTTCGCATCCGTCGCGACACGAGGCGTCAGCACAGAAAAACTCAAGAACTTCTAACGATATAACTATCTTATTTTTATTGGAGAAATATGGTGCCGCTTACGTGACTCGAACACGTGACCCCATCATTACGAATGATGTGCTCTACCGACTGAGCTAAAGCGGCATTTCAGGGCGTTCGGTGCTGCCCCGCGATTTGCATGGCGCTGATACAGTCAATGCGGCGAGATTTCAAGCGTTCAAATTGCCGAATGGCAAAAAAGCGAGAGGCTTGTGAAAAACCGGCCATGCGCATGAGCGTTCTCAGAGTGCCAGCCGGGCGCGTGCCTGGTGGTATTCCGCTTCCAGCCGATCGACGAGTTTGGCCACCGGTTCGATGGCTTTGACGGCGCTGATTCCCTGTCCGGAGCCCCAGATGTCCTTCCAGGCCTTGGCGCCGGCCGTCTCGGTTTCGAAATCCATTTTCGAAGGATCAGCTTCGGGCAGGTTGTCCGGATCCATGCCGGCGGCGCGGATCGAGGGTTTCAGATAGTTGCCATGCACGCCGGTGAAGAAGTTGGAATAGACGATATCGGCCGCCGCCCCGTCGACGATCGCCTGCTTATAGGCTTCCGTTGCGCGCGCCTCTTCGGTGGCGATGAAGGGCGAGCCGATATAAGCCATGTCCGCGCCCATCGCCTGAGCAGCCAGGATTGCGCGGCCATTGGCAATCGCGCCGGCAAGCAGCAAAGGCCCGTCGAACCATTCGCGGATTTCCTGGACGAGCGCGAAGGGTGAGAGTTGGCCGGCATGGCCGCCGGCGCCCGCCGCCACAGCAATCAGCCCGTCCGCACCCTTGCGGATCGCCGAATTGGCATGACGATTGTTGATGATGTCGTGGAGCACGAGGCCGCCATAGGAGTGCACGGCCGCATTGACCTCCGGCACGGCGCCGAGCGATGAGATGACGATCGGCACCTTGTATTTCACGCAGAGCATCAGATCGTGCTCCAGCCGCTTGTTCGACGTATGGACGATCTGGTTGACGGCGAAAGGGGCGGAGGGTCGTTTCGGATGCGCGGCGTCGTGTGCGGCGAGATCCTCGGTGATCATTGCCAGCCATTCGTCCAATTGGCTTTCCGGCCGGGCGTTCAGCGCCGGAAACGAACCGACGACGCCGGCCTTGCACTGCGCCAGCGTCAATGCCGGATGCGAGACGATGAAGAGGGGCGAGGCCACGACCGGCAGCCGCAGGCGCTCGGTCAGGACAGGGGGAAGGGCCATGAACATCATCCGTATTTGACGTTTACGAAAACGTCAAAGGGATAGCAGATGTGGGCGGGGAGGGAAAGATGGGGGAAGAAGCAGGCAAATAGGTAATAGTGATTGACCATATCCGCGCGCCTGGCGCTTTCCCTGCTGCCCTTTGCCTACTGCCTCGCAACTGCACCCCATTTGTGTCGTCTTTGCCATTTATCCCCGCCGGAGTGCCCGCGGGTCATTTGGAGAGACTTGCACATTGCCGGGCGGGGCGTTACCCAATTCGGTTAGCGAATGGTAAAGAAATAGTCGTCTTGGCGGTAGAGTATGCGGGCGCATCGCGAGTGAGAGTAAAGGACCTGAAGTGAGCGGATTAGAAACGGCTATCAGAAACGCCCTGGAGCGATCCGACCGTGCCAATCCGGAAATCCGGGCCCGTATCTATCAGTCGGCGCGACAGGCGCTCGAATCGGGACTTCGCAAGCAGGACATTACCGACGTCGGCATCATTGCAGCTCAGCGCCAGCGCCTGGAGGCGACCATCCGGACGATTGAGGGCGAGGAGCGCGTCCGCCCGCCGGAAACACCCGTGACGCCCGAGGTGGAGGCGCCCCATATACCCTCTGCGCCGTCCCGGCAGGCGCCTGAGCCTGCTGGGCAACGACAGGCGCAGGAGCCTGTCATGAGCGTGCGCGGCGAGACGCGCGACCGCCCAATAGCCGCTCAAGCCCCCGTTCCCGCCGAATCCCCTGCGCCGGAAAGCGATTTTGGCGACATGCGCGCCGGCCCGACCGATCATCTCGGCGCCGACAGCGATCAGCCGCAGTCGGCCGCACCGGCCGCAACGCGGTCGATGAATTTCAAACCGGAACGCGCCGCCGTTCGCCGCAAACCGCGCAAGTTCTTCTCGCGCCTGCTGGTCTTCTGCATCCTGCTCGCCTTCCTCGGCGTCGGCGCCTGGTGGATCAAGAGTTCGGGTGTGTTCATGACGGCAGCGCAGCGCGACACCAGCGTGCCCAATCCGCCGGCGCATGTTGATTCCCAGGATTTCAAGGGTAACAACAGCGACGACGACACCTCCAATGATGATGACAACAGCAGTCCCGCCAATCCGGGATTGGCAACGATTGATCCACAAAACCGCTTCTCCGACGAATGGATCGAGATTTTCAAGCCGACCGACCTGGCGAATATTGTGAGCGGTGCGCAGGCCAAGGCCGAGAACGTTTCGGAAAACGAAGGTCCGGCGGTGCGGCTGACCTCTCAGACAAACGCCCCGGACGGCAATGCGTCGGTTGAAGTGCCGGTCAGCGTGCTGCAGCAATTGGCCGGCAAATCGTCAGCAGTCGCGCTCACGCTGCAATCCACTTCCGACACGCCGACGCAGATCACCGTGGAATGCGATTTCGGCTCGCTCGGCAGCTGCGGCCGTCACCGCTTTAACGTTACTCGCCAGAAGGGCGACGCCCTGTTCGAGGTCCATTTCGACCGTTCGCTGGCGCCAAACGCGCCCGGCCGTCTGATCATCAACAGCGATGTCGATGGTAAGGCGAGGGGCATCAACATCTACGCCATCCGTGTCCTGCCCGGGCAATGAGGCCGGGCCGCGGCCCCTCATTTGAGGACATGCGGCCCCTTGCCCAGAATCTTGTCGTCGATTTCGCCGATCGCCTTCTCGTCCTTGCGGTCATAGTCGAGCGTCAGCAGCATGTGACGGATGAGGTTGAGGCGCGCGCGGCGTTTGTCGTTGGCATGGAGCACTGTCCATGGCGCGTAGTCCGTATGCGTCTCCTTCAACATGCGGTCGCGTTTTTCACTGTAGTCTTTCCACTTGCTCAGCGCCGCGATGTCCATGGAGGAAAGCTTCCAGACGGCGCGCGGATCGTGGCGCCGGTCGTGAAAGCGCTTGAGCTGCATTTCCCTGCCGATGTCGAGATAGAATTTGAAAAAGAAGATGCCGTCCTGGACGATGAGCTTTTCCAGATGCGGAGTCTGTTTCAGGAATTGCTCGTATTGCTCCGGCGTGCAGAAGCCCATGACCGGTTCGACGCCGGCTCGGTTGTACCATGAACGATCGAACAGCACGAATTCGCCCGCCGTCGGAAACTGGGCGACATAGCGCTGGAAATACCATTGCCCCGCTTCGCGGTCGGTCGGTTTGGTCAGCGCCACGGCGCGCGCGATGCGGGGGTTCATATGCGCTGAAGTTGCGGCAATGGAACCGCCCTTGCCGGCGGCGTCCCGTCCCTCGAAGAGCGCCATCACCCGCTTGCCGGTCGCCTGCAGCCAGAATTGTACTTTAATGAGTTCGATCTGCAGCTTTTCCAGTTCCAGCAGATACTCTTCATCCTTCAGCTTCTTCTTGTAGGGATAGCCGCCGGAGGCAAGCGCCTCGTCGTTGATCCAGTCCGGCAGGACGGGGTCGTCGACATCGAATACGCGGGTCTTGCCACCGATATGCAACTCCACCGCGCGGCTTTCCACGTTCTCTCCCATGTGTTCTGTTCCTTTGCAATTCACGTTGTTCTAACGATATCCGCTGGGTGTGGCAAAAAAGCTTTGAAGCAAGTTGGGATATTTATCCAGTATTTTCAATCTCTTTGCCAGCCGCTCCCTTTGCCGGCTACATTTATTATTGTAAGTCGTCGGCTTCTGTGGATAGAGCCGAAAATTCTGTCATGAATCCCCGCTAATACGCGGAGTCTTGGATTCCGTAATGGCAGGCGAAGGGACGGGTGCACGTGGAAGACGAATGGTCATTCCTCAGGAAGCTGGCTGCACGGCTGCGGCAGGAGACCGCCATCCTGATTCTGGCGACGCTGATTGCCATTCTGGCGCTCGTCGAGGGTATCAATACCGGCGTCGTCTTCTGGATTTGGGTCGTCGTGATGATCGTGGCGCTCATCCGCCGGCCGTTGGTCGAAAAGGCAGTCCCGCCGGCGCCCGTCGAGCCCGCTCAGGCCGATCCGGAGGTCCTGTTGCGCACGGTCTTCTCCGGCTTAGCAGCACTTGACGTGCCGGTTCTCATCATCGATCGCGAGGCGTCTGTCCTGGTGCAGAATGCCGCCGCCGACAAGGCGTTCGGCGCTTTTCCGTCCGGCGCCCATATCTCCGCCAAGCTGCGCTCCCCCGGCGTCCTCGACATGGTGCGCGAGACGATCACCACCAACACGCCGAACCAGATCGAACATTCCGAGCGTCTGCCGTCGGAGCGCGTCTATATCGTCCGCATCGCGCCGATCGATTTGCCTGAATCAGACATCGAGCCCGGGACCTTCTTCGTGCTCTCCTTCCGCGACATTTCTGAACTTCGCCATATCGATCGTATGCGCTCCGATTTCGTCGCCAATGCCAGCCACGAGCTGCGCACGCCGCTCGCCTCGCTGCGCGGGTTCATCGAAACCATCCAGGGGCCGGCCAAGGCAGACCCGAAGGCGCAGCAGCGCTTTCTCGGCATCATGTTCGACCAGACGACACGCATGAGCCGGCTGGTCGACGATCTCCTATCGCTGTCGCGGCTGGAGTTGAAGTCGCACATCGCGCCGGATCAGAAGGTTGATCTCGTGCCGTTGCTCGGCCATGTCCGCGACGCGTTGCTGCCGCTGGCCAGCGATCTCGACGTGACCATCAATCTGCATCTGCCCCCCGGAAAGGTGGAGGTGCTGGGTGATCGTGACGAGCTGGTGCAGGTCTTCGAAAACCTCATCGAAAATGCCTGCAAATACGGTCAGGAAGGCAAGGTCGTCGAGGTTTCGCTCTTGAACGAGCCCGGTCAAGCCGTCGAAGTCGTCGTTTCCGACCGGGGGCCGGGTATTCCAGCGGAGCATGTGCCGCGCCTGACTGAGCGTTTCTATCGCGTCAATGTCGAAGACAGCCGCTCGAAAAAAGGCACCGGCCTGGGGCTCGCCATCGTCAAGCACATTCTCACCCGCCACCGCGCAAGGCTGATCGTCAAGTCGGAAGTCGGAAAAGGAACGGACTTTACCGTGCGGTTCTGAACGGCTCTGTGAATCGTTCATTTTGGGCGTGACTTAATCCATAGATTTCAATTGGTTGGACTGTCATAATTGTTTCACTCGCCTGACATAAAAGGGCGGTGCTTTGACCGCTAAAAAGAGTTGTTGAAAGGCGGACGCTCCGTTCGCCGCCACGCTCTTCAAAGCCCGTCAGGGAGGGTTCACCATGAACACGTTGAAACTGTCTATCATTGCGTTGGTCGCATCCGCCGCTTTTTCTGGCGTCGCCGTGGCCCGCGATCAGATTCAGATTTCCGGTTCTTCCACCGTATTCCCCTATGCCAAGATCGTTGCCGAGACTTTCGGGGAAACCTTCACGAATTTCAAAACGCCGGTCGTCGAATCCGGCGGCTCCGGCGCCGGCCTGAAGGAATTCTGCAAGGGCGTCGGCCCGGATTCCATCGATATCGCCAATTCTTCGCGCCCGATCAAGGACAGCGAAGTCGAGGCCTGCAAGGCGGCCGGCGTTGCCGATATCCAACAGGTCAAGATCGGTTACGATGGCATCGTCTTCGCGTTCGACAAGAGTAATCCCGACATAAAATTCGTGCCCGCCGATCTCTATAAGGCGCTCGCTGCCGAGGTTGTGGTGAAGGGCAAGCTGGTTCCCAATCCTTACAAGAAATGGTCCGAGATCAATCCGGCCCTGCCGGACTTCGAGATCGCAGCCTATATTCCGGGCGAGAAGCATGGCACGCGCGAGGTCTTCGAAGAGAAGGTGCTGGCCGCCGGCTGCAAGGATTCCGGTGCGCTCGACGTCATCAAGACGACCGTTTCCGATCCCGATCAGCAGACCGCGAAGTGCATCGCAGTGCGCAAGGACGGTGCGGCAGTCGATATCGACGGTGATTATCCCGAGACGCTGGCCCGCATCGACGCCAACAAGCATGGAGTCGGCGTCTTCGGCCTCTATTTCTATCAGAACAATGCCGACAAGCTGAAGGTTGCGACCGTAAGCGGCATCGTGCCGTCGGGCCAGACCATCGCCGACGGCACCTATCCGGTGTCGCGGCCGCTGTTCTTCTACGTCAAGAAGGCGCATCTGGGCGTCATTCCGGGCCTGAAGGAATATGTCGACTTCTTCACGAGCGATCAGATGATTGGACCGGACAGCCCGCTGGCCGAATACGGCCTGGTGCCGGCGCCTGATGCTGAACGGGACCAGATCCGCAAGGATTTCGCGGACGGGAAGATCATGTGAGTGCTTAAGGACTGCCGCCGGCGGGGCTTGCCCGCGCCGGCGTTTGCCGGGGAATGGGAATGAGTTTGTCATTGCTGCTGTTGTGCCTGTCGATCATCGGCGCCTCCGCCTTCGTGCTGGGGCGGACGAGAGCGGCTGCGCTTTCCGGCGGCAGGTCCTCGGCCATGCATTCGCGGCTCGGCTATCACGGCGCCTATGCCGCCATATGGGCGGTGTTGCCGGCGTTGGCGTTGATCTGCGTGTGGCTGACCATCAGCCCGGAGGTGATCGACCATTTCGTGATCAAATCCTTTCCGGAGGAGGTGCAATCCCTGCCGCAAGCCGAACTCAACCTCAGCTACGGCATGGTGCGCAGCATCGCCCACGGCATGCGCCTGCTCGATGACCAGGAACTGGCCACCGTCGCCGGCGGCTCCGCGGATCTTCAATTGCTCCTGGCGCAGAAGGGTGTCCCGCTCGCGGTCCGGCCGACCGGATATATGATCGAGGCGTCCGACAAATATAACAGTATGCGATATGTGAGCCGCATCGTCATGTCGGTGGCGGCCATCATTCTTTCGGTGGTCTGCGCCATTCATGGCCTGCGTGCCATCGACTTGCGCTTTCGTGCCCGCAATCGAGTGGAGCAGGTCATTCTCGGCGGTCTGATCGTCGCTTCCTCCATCGCCGTGCTGACGACGATCGGTATTGTCGCTTCGATGCTGTCGGAAGCCGCCCGCTTCTTCAACATGGTTCCAGCCGCCGAATTCTTCTTCGGCACCGTCTGGGATCCGCGTTTCACGGGAGCCGGCTCGCAAACGTCGGGCACGTTCGGGCTCATCCCGTTACTGGCCGGCACGCTCTATATCGGCTTCGTCGCCATGTTGGTTGCAGTGCCGGTGGGGCTGTTTGCCGCCATCTACATGGCCGAATATGCCTCGGCGCGCGTGCGCTCCGTCGCTAAACCGATGCTCGAAGTGCTGGCTGGCATTCCGACCATCGTCTACGGCTTTTTCGCCCTGGTGACGGTCGGGCCGTTCCTGCGCGACATTTCCGCTGATATCAACGGCCTGCTGACGGGCAATTATGCGAGCTTCATCGAGGCGCAGAGCGTCTTGACCGCCGGCTTTGTCATGGGCGTCATGCTCATTCCCTACGTCTCGTCACTTTCGGACGACATCATCATGGCCGTGCCGCGTTCGCTGCGCGACGGTTCGCTTGGCCTCGGCGCTACGCGATCGGAAACGGTCAAGCGCGTCCTGCTGCCGGCTGCTTTGCCCGGCATCGTCGGCGCGCTGCTGATGACCGCGTCGCGGGCGATCGGCGAGACGATGATCGTCGTGCTGGCCGCCGGCGTTGCCGCCCGCATGCAGCTCGATCCCTTCGAGCCGATGACAACGGTCACCGTGAAGATCGTCAACCAGTTGACCGGCGACCTCGAATTCACTTCGCCGCAGACATTGGTGGCCTTCGCGCTCGGCATCACGCTCTTCGGCCTGACCCTTTGTCTGAACGTCTATGCGCTCTACATCGTCCGCCGGTATAGGGAGCAATACGAATGAGCGAGGTCGCTTCTTCCGCACCATCGCCGATTCCGCGTGGGCTGACGCCCGGCGCGCCGCCGCGGCGCGATATCGGCATTAAGCGTCGTTACGCCGCTGAGCGGCGGTTCCGCGCCTATGGCCTTGCCGCCGTCACCTTCGGCCTTGTCTTCCTCGTCATCCTGGTCTCCACAGTGGTGCGCCACGGCTACACCGCCTTCGTGCAGACCTCGATCACCTTGCCGATCGAATTTACCGAGAAGGTGATCGATCCCACGGGCAAGCGCGGCAGCGATCCGAAGGTGCTGATCGCGGCCAATTATCCGATTCTCATCCGCGATGCTCTGGTGAAGGCGCTAAGCATCGATCCTTCCAATCGGGTACTCGTCCGCGAAGCGACGGAAATGGTGTCGGACGGCGCGCGGATTGCATTGCGCGACAAGGTCCTGGCCGATCCCTCGATCATCGGGAAGACTGTAGAGGTCACTTTCCTCGCCAGCGCCAATATCGACTCCGCCAACAAGGGACAGATCGACCTGACGGCCGCCGAAAAGGACCGCAAGGTCTCAGACCAGCAGCTCACATGGATGAGGCAACTCGCCACCAACGGTGCGTTGTACAAGGCATTCAATACGGGCCTGTTCTTGTCCGGCAATTCCAGCCGCCCGGAGGCGGCCGGCCTCGGTGTCGCGCTGATCGGTTCGCTCTACCTGATGCTGACCGTGCTGGTCTTGGCATTGCCTGTCGGCGTGGCCGCCTCGATCTATCTGGAGGAGTTTGCGCCGAAGAACCGCCTGACGGATCTGATCGAGGTCAATATCAACAATCTCGCCGCGGTGCCGTCGATCGTCTATGGCCTGCTCGGCCTTTCGGTCTTCATCAATTTCATGGGCTTGCCGCGCTCCGCTTCACTGGTCGGCGGGCTGGTGCTCAGCCTGATGACGCTGCCGATGATCATCATCGCCACGCGCTCGGCCCTGCGGGCCGTGCCGCCTTCGATCCGCAGCGCAGCCCTCGGCCTTGGCGCTTCGCGCATGCAGGTGGTGTTCCACCACGTCCTGCCGCTCGCCATGCCCGGCATCCTGACGGGCACGATCCTGGGGCTGGCGCATGCGCTCGGCGAAACCGCGCCATTGCTCCTGATCGGCATGGTCGCCTTCGTCGCCAATTATCCGGCAGGGCCGCTCGATCCGTCGACGGCCCTGCCAGTGCAGATTTACATGTGGGCGAGCGAAGCCGAGCGCGCCTTTGTCGAAAGAACCTCCGGGGCCATTATCGTCCTGCTCTTCTTCCTTGTTGCGATGAACATCGGGGCAATCCTGCTGCGCCGTCGTTTTGAGCGGCGCTGGTGACAGGAGAAGATGGAATGAACATGATAACGGAAGCCGCGAGCGAAAAAATACTGGCCAGGAAGATGATGACGATCCCCTACAAGATGATCGGCCAGGACGTCTCGGTCTACTACGGCGAGAAGCGCGCCCTGTTCGACGTGAACCTGAACATCCGTGCCAATACGGTCACCGCGCTGATCGGCCCTTCCGGCTGCGGCAAGTCCACCTTCCTGCGTTGCCTCAATCGCATGAACGATACGATCGACACCTGCCGCATCACCGGCAAGATCACGCTCGACGATCAGGATGTCTACGACAACGCCATCGATGTCGTGGAGCTGCGTGCCCGTGTCGGCATGGTGTTCCAAAAGCCCAATCCGTTCCCCAAGTCGATCTACGAGAATGTGGCCTACGGCCCCCGTATCCACGGCCTTCACCGTTCCAAGGCCGATCTGGATCACATCGTCGAAACTAGCCTGCAGAAGGCCGGCCTTTGGGGAGAAGTAAAGGATCGGCTGTATGATGCCGGCACCAGCCTGTCCGGCGGCCAGCAGCAGCGCCTCTGCATAGCCCGAGCCGTCGCCGTCAGTCCGGAGGTCATTCTCATGGACGAGCCGTGCTCGGCGCTCGATCCGATCGCTACCGCCAAAGTCGAGGAACTCATACATGAGCTGCGGGAGAACTTCACGATCGTCATCGTGACGCATTCCATGCAGCAAGCAGCCCGCGTGTCACAACGCACCGCAATGTTTCACCTCGGCCATCTGGTCGAGGAGAACGATACCGATAAGATGTTCACCAATCCCGATGATTTCCGCACGCAGGATTACATCATGGGCCGCTTTGGCTGATGACGCTCCCCGCGCGGTTCCCTTCACATTGTTCACCTTGAGGATAGAAAAATGGTCTCCACACACATTCTCTCTGCCTATGACGAAGACCTGAAGTTCCTGACGCGCCGTATTGCTGAAATGGGCGGCCTGGCAGAGCAAATGGTCAGCGACAGCGTGCGCGCTCTGGTCAATGGCGACGCCGGCCTGGCGCAGAAGGTCATCTCCGATGACGTCATTCTCGACCACGCCGAACGCGAAGTCGGCGACAAGGCGATCGTCACCATTGCACGCCGCCAGCCGATGGCTGCCGACCTGCGTGAAATCATGGGCTCCATCCGTATCGCGTCCGACCTAGAGCGCGTCGGCGATCTCGGCAAGAACACCGCCAAGCGCGTCATCGCCGTGCAGGGCACCGGCGTTCCGCGCCGTCTCGCCCGCGGCATCGAACACCTCTCCGAACTGGCGCTCGTCCAGCTCAAGGAAGTGCTCGACGTCTACACGACCCGTTCACCCGACAAGGCTGTGTCGATCCGCGAACGCGACGAGGAAATCGACGCCATGTACACCTCGCTCTTCCGCGAGATGCTGACCTACATGATGGAAGATCCGCGCAACATCACCACCTGCACGCATCTTCTCTTCTGCGCCAAGAACATCGAGCGCATCGGCGACCATGCGACGAACATCGCCGAGACGATCTATTACATGGCGACCGGCGCCCAGCCCGAAGGCGAGCGCCCGAAAGACGATACCGCCAACACCGTCGGTGCAGTGACGGAATAACGTAGACGCTGAGAGAGGGAGACCAGAGGCGCATGGTTCCGAGAGTAGCTGTTGTAGAAGACGAGGAAGCGCTAAGCGTTCTGCTGCGCTATAATCTTGAAGCCGAGGGCTTCGAGGTCGACACCATCCTGAGAGGCGACGAAGCCGAGTTGCGCCTCCAGGAGCGCATCCCCGATCTACTGATCCTCGATTGGATGCTCCCTGGTGTATCCGGCATCGAGCTCTGCCGCCGGCTGCGCATGCGGCCGGAGACGGAGCGCCTGCCGATCATCATGCTGACCGCTCGCGGTGAGGAAAGCGAGCGCGTGCGCGGCCTTTCCACCGGCGCGGACGACTATGTCGTCAAGCCGTTCTCGACGCCGGAGCTGATGGCTCGCGTCAAGGCGATGCTGCGCCGAGCCCGCCCGGAAGTACTCTCCACGGTATTGCGCTGTGGCGATATCGAGCTGGACCGCGAAACCCATCGCGTTCATCGCAAGAGCCGCGAAGTGCGGTTGGGGCCGACGGAATTCCGCCTGCTGGAATTCCTGATGTCCTCGCCGGGCCGCGTCTTCTCGCGCTCCCAGTTGCTCGACGGCGTATGGGGACACGATATCTACGTCGACGAACGCACCGTCGACGTGCATGTCGGTCGCCTGCGCAAGGCGCTGAACTTCTCCAATATGCAGGACGTCATCCGTACCGTTCGCGGCGCGGGTTATTCCATGGAGGCCTGATCGGATCATCCGACAGGTTTTTGCAGAGCGGCGGAAACAGAAAACGGGCCTTTCGGCCCGTTTCTTTCATGTGACTGATGTGGCTCAGTGGGCCGCCCGGCGGCGATCATGCACCGGCTGGTAAGCCAGGCGCTGATGATAGGTGCAGTAGGGCGAAGAGTCCGGGCTGTCGTTGCCGCAGAAGTGAAAATCGTCCTTTAGCGGGTCGCCGACCGGCCACTTGCAGGTGCGTTCGGTGAGTTCCGTCAGGCCGAGGCGGCGAGAAATCGGAACGACCACATTGGCGGCCGGACGATATTCGATCTCGTTGACGGTATCGATCTCGACCTCTTCCTTGAGCATCGTCGCACCCTGCTGGCGGGTAACCGTGCGGGTTGCAACGCGCGAGGCGTAATTCGGCGCGCGTGGTGCCGAGGTATTGCGTTTTGGCGCTCGGGCCGTCGTTGCCGTGCCGCCGGCCTTGGCCCGGCCGGGCAGGCTCAAGCGATGCACTTTGCCGATGACGGCGTTACGACTGACACCACCGAGCTGTGCCGCGATCTGGCTGGCGCTCAAACCTTCGGACCACAGCTTCTTCAGCTTCTCGACGCGTTCGTCTGTCCAATTCATGCCCTGTCTCCGCTATCGCGTTTCTGATGGCAGAATCCCTCACCATTGCCTCGCATTGGGTCGAGGCGCGAAACGCTTTAAAATTGTGGTGACTAGTTCCGCCGCATGCAGTCTAGTAATTGGTTTTTAACCTAGTGTGAGGCTGACTCCGTGACAAGAGTCGCACGAATCTTGGAGAATCGATTTCGAGGTTTTCCCCAACTTGCTATAGGTGAGTGGCATTTATGCAATATAAGTTGTCGAAGACCTGCCATGCATCCAGAGGCGCTCTGCCGCACCTGCTAAATCGCCAGTTTTGTTGACATCGCGGTGCAAAACATCAATAGTGCCTCAGGCCGCCGCAAGGCGGCATTTTGATTTTTCCGGGCCCGTTTCACTCGAAGGAAACGTTGGCCCTAAAGGTTGTGATCGAGGAGATATGGGCCATGGCTGAAACCGCGCCGCTTTATGACACCTATGTGCGTGCTCCGCTGCGGTTCGAGCGAGGCGAAGGCGTGTGGCTGATCACGGAAAGCGGTGAGCGCTATCTCGATTTCGCCGCTGGCGTCGCGGTCAATGCGCTTGGTCATGCGCATCCACATCTGGTTGCAGAGCTGAAGTCGCAGGTCGACAAGGTCTGGCACCTATCCAACCTCTATGAGGTGCCCGGCCAGGAGAAGCTGTCGAAGCGCCTGACGGAAGCCACCTTCGCCGACAAGGTTTTTTTCACCAATTCCGGTGCCGAGGCGCTGGAATGCGCCATCAAGACGGCGCGGCGCTACCAGTTCGCCAAGGGGCATCCGGAGAGATATCATATCATCACCTTCGAAGGCGCTTTCCATGGCCGCACGATCGCGACGATCGCCGCCGGTGGCCAAGAGAAGTATCTCGAAGGTTTCGGCCCGAAGGCGCCTGGATTCGACCAGGTGCCGTTCGGCGATCTCGATGCAGTGCGTGCCGCCATTACCAATGCGACAGCCGCCATCCTGATAGAGCCCGTTCAGGGCGAGGGTGGCATCCGCCCGGCGACGAACGAGTTCATGCGCGGGTTGCGTCAGATCTGTGACGAGCATGGTCTGCTTCTGGTCCTCGACGAAGTTCAGACCGGCGTCGGCCGCACTGGCAAGCTTTTCGCCCACGAATGGGCCGGCATTACGCCGGATATCATGGCGGTCGCCAAGGGTATCGGCGGCGGCTTTCCGCTCGGCGCCTGCCTTGCGACGGCCGAGGCCGCATCGGGTATGAAAGCCGGCACGCATGGCTCGACCTATGGCGGCAATCCGCTCGCCATGGCCGTCGGCAATGCCGTGTTGGATGTCGTGCTGGCCGAGGGTTTCCTTCAGCATGTGCGCGATGTCGCATTGGTCTTCCGCCAAGGCCTCGCCTCGCTCAAGGATCGGTTTCCGGATATCATCGAGGATATCCGCGGTGAGGGGCTGCTGCTCGGCATGAAGGCTGCCATCCCCTCGTCGGAACTGTTGCAGGCAATCCGCGCCGAACATCTGCTGGGCGTGCCGGCCGGCGACAACGTCATCCGCCTGCTGCCGCCGCTGGTGGTCACTGCCGAGGAAGCGCGCGAAGGCATTGCTCGCATCGAACGCGCCGCCGAAAACCTGCGCGCCGCCCGCACCAAGAAGTCGGCTTGAGTTCAACGCCCGCTGATCGGGGCGTTGTTGCCCCCAGCGGGCGTAATCTTTTTTGGGAGTACAGGTAAGGACATGGCTTCACCGAAACACTTTCTCGATCTCTCCGCCGTCGCGGCGACCGATCTGCGCAGCATCATCGACGATGCCATCGTGCGAAAGCAGGCGCTGAAGGCGGGCGCTGTCGACAAGCCGTTGGCCGGCAGGATGCTGGCGATGATTTTCGAGAAGCCGTCCACGCGCACACGCGTCTCCTTTGACGTCGGCATGCGCCAGCTCGGTGGCGAGACACTGTTCCTTTCGGGCACGGAAATGCAGCTCGGCCGCGCCGAGACGATCGGCGATACCGCCAGGGTGCTGTCGCGTTATGTCGACGCGATCATGATCCGCACGACCGACCATTCGCGCATGCTGGAACTCGCCGAACACGCGACCGTGCCGGTTATCAACGCGCTGACCGACGATACGCATCCTTGCCAGATCATGGCCGATATCATGACTTTCGAGGAGCATCGCGGACCGATCAAGGGCAAGACCATCGCCTGGAGCGGCGACGGCAACAACGTGCTTCATTCGCTGGTCGAAGGGGCTGCCCGTTTCGGCTATCGCATGAACATGGCCGTGCCCCTTGGTTCCGAGCCGAAGGATCACTATCTGAACTGGGCCCGCAACGAGGGCGCCGAAATCATGCTCTCGCATGATGCTGACCGTGCGGTCGCCGGCGCCGATTGTGTGGTAACCGATACCTGGGTTTCCATGAATCAGGAGCACCGGGCCCGCGGTCACAATGTCTTCCAGCCCTATCAGGTCAATGCGGCTTTGATGGCACAGGCCGGCAAGGACGCGTTGTTCATGCATTGCCTGCCCGCCCATCGCGGGGAGGAAGTGACGGACGAGGTGATCGACGGTCCGCAATCCGTTGTTTTCGATGAGGCGGAAAACCGCCTTCATGCGCAAAAATCGATTCTTGCTTGGTGCCTGGGCGCGATCTGAGGATATAGAACCGCGCTAAAGTCGCGGGCGCAGTAGGAGTAGAGCAATGGCGGAAAGTGCAGCCTCGCTGGGTCAATTCGATTTTGCCGGCGACGATCATGTCGTTCCCTTCCAGGTAGAAGGTCTTGATGTCCGCGGCCGCGCCGTGCAGCTCGGGCCTCTCTTGGATGCAATTCTCGCCCGGCACGATTATCCTGCCCCCGTTGCCCGGCTGCTGGCCGAGGCCGTGGTGCTGACCGTATTGCTCGGCACTTCGCTGAAGTTCGAGGGCAAGTTCACCGTGCAGACGAAGAGCGACGGGCCGGTCGATCTTCTGGTCGCCGATTTCTCGACGCCGGAGAACGTCCGTGCCTATGCCCGGTTCGATGACGAGGCACTGGCAGAGGCCGTGGCCGCCGGCAAGACCGAGCCGGAACAGCTGCTCGGCAAGGGCGTCCTCGCCTTCACCATCGATCAGGGCCGCTTCAGCCAGCCCTATCAGGGGATCGTTGCCCTTGATGGCGCTTCTCTCGAGGAGATCGCCGGTACCTATTTCCGCCAGTCGGAGCAGATCCCGACGCGTGTTCGTCTCGGTGCGGCCGAACTGTTCGACCGCGACGAGGCCGGCAAGCCGCGCCACCGTTGGCGGGCGGGCGGCCTAGTCGCGCAGTTCCTGCCGGAAGCACCGGAGCGCATGCGCCAGCCGGACCTCCATGGCGGCGACGGCGACACGAGCGTCCGCGAACATGTCGAGGATGATGCCTGGGCGGAAGCGCGCACGCTGGTCGAGACGATCGATGCGGACGAACTGACGGACCCGCAGGTCGGCACCGAGCGTTTGCTGTACCGCCTCTTCCACGAGCGCGGCGTGCGCGTCTACGAGCCGAAGGCGGTCTTCGACTGCTGCACCTGTTCGCGCGACAAGCTGAAGAGTGTGTTGCAGGGGTTTTCTGCCGAGGAGATCGAGGCGAGCCAAGAGAATGGCGAAATTGCCGTTACCTGCGAATTCTGCTCGACCACCTATCGCTTTGATGTGTCCGAGGTGACTGACGCCTGAGCAATTCGTCTCAGAGTCAGTTCAGCGTCCGCAGCAGGTTCGGCGTATCCAGCGAAAAGGCGGGGATCTTGACGTGAAAGAGCTCCCCGTCATCCGTCTCCATCTGGTAATGGCCGAACATCATGCCGGATGGCGTGTCGAGCGGGCAGCCTGAGGAATATTCGTAGGTATCGCCCGGCCGCAGCCTCGGCTGTTCGCCGACCACGCCGGGGCCGGTCACTTCGTCAACGAGGCCGTTCTGATCGGTGATGTGCCAATAGCGCGTCACCAGCCGGACGGAAATGGTGGAGTGGTTGGAAATGACGATGCGGTAGCCCCAGACATAACGATCGTCGTCCGGATCGGATTGCTCCTCCAGATAAAAGGGTTCGACGACAACTTCGATGTCGCGTGTCAGAGCGCGATACATGCCTGATACCTTGGTCACTCTCCGAAACGTCGTGCGTTCAAACGAACACACAAGGGACGCTCCAGCATTTTACATCTAGGGCATCTTATCCGCTTTCTATGATCCCACGGAAAGCGGGATACCTAGCGGTATCCTATAAAGCGACCTCTTCCGTCAAGGAACGGATGGGTGAAAACGTCTTTAGCGAATTAAACCAATCGGATTTTCAAATGTTAGGCCTAATTCTAAAGCTTAATCGACCGCCGCCGAAAGTATAGGCGCATGGCCTGCTTTCAAGATCTGTAAGCCCGCCCGAACCACATTCGGACGGGCTCTAGTAGAAACGTCAGGCTGAAACCTGTGCCAGCGCTCGGGCGAAATCCTCGACCAGGTCCTCGCTGTCCTCGATGCCCGCGGAAAAGCGGACCGTTCCGGGCGAAATGCCAAGCTCGGCGCGAGCCTCGTCGGTGAGGTTCTTGTGCGTGGTAGTGGCTGGATGCGTAATTAGGCTCTTCGAGTCGCCGAGGTTGTTGGAGATCTTCACGATCTCCAGCGCGTTCTGCAGCCTGAACGCCGCCTCCTTGCCGCCCTTCAGCTCGAAGGCGACAAGAGTCGAGCCGCCGCTCATCTGCTTGGCGATGATATCGGCCTGCGGATGGTCCTTGCGGCCGGGATAGATCACGCGGGCGACCTTATTGGTCTGCTCGGCGAGGAAATCGGCAACCTTCGCTGCGTTCGCCGTCTGCTGCGTGACGCGCAACGGCAGCGTCTCGATGCCCTTCAGCAATGTCCAGGCCGTAAAGGGCGACATGGCCGGACCGGTATGGCGGAAATAGTCCTGCAGGTTCTCGGTGATCCACTGCTTGTCGGAGAGGATGACGCCGCCGAGTGAGCGGCCCTGGCCGTCGATGTGCTTGGTGGCGGAATAGACGACGATATGGGCGCCGAGTTCCAGCGGCTTCTGGAAGAGGGGCGTGGCGAAGACGTTGTCGACCACGACCTTGGCGCCGATCTGGTTGGCGAGCTTGGCGACGGCGGCGATATCGACCACTTCCAGCGTTGGATTGGTCGGGCTTTCCAGGAAGAAGACCTTGGTGTTCGGTCGAACAGCCTTTTCCCAGTTCTCAACGAAACGTCCGTCGACCAGCGTGCATTCGATACCGTATTTCGGTGCCAGCGTCTCGACGACCCAACGGCACGAGCCGAAGAGGGCGCGGGCGGCAACGATGTGATCGCCGGCCTTCAGCTGGCAGAGGATGGCGGCGGAAACGGCGGCCATACCGGATGCGGTGGCGCGGGCATCTTCGGCGCCTTCCAGCGCACACATGCGCTTTTCGAACATATCGTTCGTGGGGCTGCCGTAGCGAGCGTAGATGAAGCCGTCCGTCTCGCCCTTGAAGCGGGCTTCCGCGGCTTCCGAGGTGTCGTAGACGAACCCCTGGGTCAGATAGATCGCTTCGGAGGTTTCGCCGAATTGCGAACGGAGCGTTCCGCCGTGAACGAGCTGTGTTGCAGGGCGCCAAGTCTTGCTCATGCCATCACCACTTTCAAAACAAAAAAACCGGCCGCGAAAGCAGACCGGTTTAACCCCGGTCCTTTTAGCCACTTGTTTAACGTGGCTGCAAGCCGACCGGCCAAATCACCACGGGATAAGTTGCAATACTTCCGTTGACCGCTTGCGTCAATTCCCCGAGTTTGGTTTTGTCGGCGGCAAATTACCGCCCGCGCGTCCGTTAGGATGCGCAAAGGGCGCAGTAACAGTTTAGATCGGCGCATGACCCGGCAAGTCCATTCTCGGCTTGCCGGGTCATGCGCTGAGGAAGAGGCATGATGGCTCGCAATACTGGAATTTTGGCCGATCGCGCCATTGCAGCGCTTTTCGAAGCAGGGCGGCTGACGAGCGAAAAAGAGCTGGATGTCGATCAGATCCAGCCGGCGAGCCTTGATCTTCGATTGGGCGCGCATGCTTTCCGTGTCCGTGCCAGTTTCATGCCAGGCCCTTCGCATCTGGTCGCCGACAAGCTCGACCGGCTGAAGCTGCATGTCGTCGATCTCTCGGAAGGCGCAGTGCTGGAAACCGGCTGTGTCTATATCGTGCCGCTGATGGAGCGTCTCGACCTGCCGGCCGAGATGTCGGCCTCCGCCAACCCAAAAAGCTCGACGGGCCGCCTCGATATCTTCACCCGCGTGATTACCGACCGGGCGCAGGAGTTCGACAAGATTCCCGCCGGCTATTCCGGCCCGCTTTACCTCGAAATCAGCCCTCGCACCTTCCCGATCGTCGTACGCCGCGGTTCGCGCCTGTCGCAGATCCGCTTCCGCGTCGGCCAGGCACTGCTGAGTGAGCCGGAGCTGATGGCGCTGCATGCCAGCGAGACGCTGGTCGCCAGCAAGCAGCCGAACGTCACCGGCGGCGGCATAGCGCTCTCGATCGATCTTGCCGGCGATAAGGAAGGCCTGATCGGTTATCGCGGCAAGCATCACACGGCCGTCGTCGATGTCGACAAGAAGGCGCAGCACGATATCTTCGATTTCTGGGAACCGCTCTACAGCCGAGGCCGCACGGAACTGATCCTCGATCCGGATGAGTTCTACATCCTCGTCTCACGCGAAGCGGTCCATGTGCCGCCGCATTATGCCGCCGAAATGACGCCCTTCGATCCCCTGGTCGGCGAATTCCGCGTTCATTACGCCGGTTTCTTCGACCCCGGCTTCGGCCATGCACCCGCCGGCGGGCGCGGCAGCCGCGCCGTGCTCGAAGTGCGCAGCCACGAAGTTCCCTTCATCCTCGAAGACGGCCAGATCGTCGGCCGCCTGGTCTACGAGCACATGCTGGAACAGCCCTCAAGCCTCTACGGCTCCGGCCTCGGCTCGAACTACCAGGCGCAGGGCCTGAAGCTGTCGAAGCACTTCCGGCTGTGATCGTCTATTTGGCGGCCTTGACAGAGGCCGCCAACTGTTGGACATCTCTGAATGTCAGGCGGGTGTAGCTCAATGGTAGAGCAGCAGCTTCCCAAGCTGAATACGAGGGTTCGATTCCCTTCACCCGCTCCAAAAATCTCCGGGTATAGAACATCCGACTTCACGACGTAGAAAAATCAGTGGCAAAACCGATCCAAGAATCGGGCAGGAGATGTGCGATCGCAATGGTCACCTTATCTCGTGGCAAATCGCTTCTTTGCTTCGTCGGTACTCGGCATATAAAGCGAAACGGCATTGCCATCGGGGTCCCGAAACTGAAACGTCGTGTTGCCCCAGGGCATTGTCTTCAGTTCATGCACCAAGGGCACTCTGTCTTTGAGACGAGCATATTCGGCGTCGATATCGTCGACCTGAAACTCCAGAACGAGACTGCGATTGGCGCATGGTCCGGCGCTGCCTTCCTTCCAGAGTGCAACCGTTTCCAATGAGCCAATCGCCAGTGCCGCGCCGGGCAGGACTATTTCGGCAAAGACCGGAGCCAGCCATTGCGCTTTTGCGTTAGCGATCATCTCGTAGAAAGCGACCAGTTGCTTGATGTCTGCGGTGATGATGCGGATTGAAGCGAGCTTCATTGTGAATTCCTTTGTGGCAATGACAATGGAGGCGCTTGTGACACAGGGCTGTTGCCACCATTATGGCAGCAGGAGTCAGCACTTATGCGTCGAGCCGATCGCCTGTTTCAGATCATTCAAGTCCTGCGTCGCAGTACCCGGCCAGTGACTGCCGCTGCCATTGCCGAGGAACTTGAGGTCTCCAAACGAACCGTCTACCGCGACATTGGCGATCTGATCGGCCAAAGGGTTCCGATCTCCGGCGAAGCGGGCTTCGGCTATCTGCTCGATCGCTCCTATGACATGCCGCCGCTTATGTTCACCCCCGATGAAGTTGAGGCCGTGGTATTGGGCGCACAATGGGTTGCCAATCACTCCGATACGCTCATTGCCAATGCCGCCCGCGACGTCATCACCAAAATTGAAGCTGCCGTTCCCGAAAAATTGCGGCCGTTCATCGCCGAGCCGAGCATAGGCGTGAGGCCGGGTTCGCGCCCGCCAACGGAAATCATTGACCTTGCCGACATCCGGGAAGCGATCCGTCAGAGACGTAAATTGGCGCTGCGCTATCGGGCGGAGAATGGCGAGACAACGGAACGCATTGTGTGGCCGGTCATCCTGGGCTACGCGGAGAGCCATCGGCTGCTTGTGGCCTGGTGCGAACTGAGGCAGGAGTTCCGGCACTTCCGCTGTGACAGGATCCTGGCGGCAAAACTGTGCGACGAACCCATCGGCTTGCGCATGGTCGAACTTCGCCGAAGGTGGCAGCGGTGGCGAGAGGAGACATTCGAACCGCGCCAGAATACCTCTCGCGCAGCCGAAGGTGCCAAAGACCAGGAGCTTCGGCGATAGAAACGGTCGCTCTGAGCCGCAGCGGATATGGCTTCAGCGTGACATCCCATTTCAGAAAAAAGGTTAAAGGCTAAAGTGCATGTCCTTCGTAACAAGATGCTTCACACCGGCTGATTATTTGGGCGCCAGGTCTCTGTGGGAAACAACCGATGGTGTCGGCTTGAGTTCGGCAGACGAAGAACATGCCATCCTCGC
This sequence comes from Rhizobium mayense, assembly GCF_030272705.1. Lineage (GTDB taxonomy): Bacteria > Pseudomonadota > Alphaproteobacteria > Rhizobiales > Rhizobiaceae > Rhizobium > Rhizobium mayense. The sequence continues at coordinate 206,930 of NZ_JARFYM010000005.1, forward strand.
CTATCTGGCCCGCAATCCCGGTCTAAGCTTTGTCGCTGAAGACAAAGGAAATATCGTCGGCACCATTCTTGTGGGGCATGATGGCCGTCGCGGGCTGATCCATCATCTTGCAGTCGCGGCATCGCACAGGCGGCAGGGGATCGCGAAGAGCCTCCTCGACGCTGGGATCGCAGCTCTTCGTGAAGCGCAGATCGAAAAGTGCCACCTGTACGTCTTTGAGGACAACGCGAACGGCAGAGCGTTTTGGGAGGCCGCCGGAGCGAGCCGCCGTGTGGAGCTAGCTCTATACTCGCTTCCCGTCGCCGCGCCGCTGTCGTAGTCGCCGCCTCCTATAAGCTATCCGCTACGTCGTCAAAAACGGCATCTCCGCTTTCAGCGTTTCAGCCAGCGCTTCGCTGAAGGCCGCGATCGGACGGGCCAGCCGGCCGGCGGGCGGACGGTGCAGGACCCAGGAGACTACTTTCGGGCGGAAATCCGGCGTGTCGATGATCTCGACTGCATCGCGCCAGGGGCTGCCGGCGAGCGCCGCCGGCGTGACGATACCGATGCCGAGACCGCGCGCGACGAGCGACATTCTGAGATCGGCGGTCATGGCTTCGACGCCGACGTTGAACGGCAGGCGTTCGATTTCGAAACGGTGATGGATGAAGGCGCGGAAGCCGCAGCCGGTCTGGTTCATGATCCAGGGAAATCTTGAAAGCTCTTGGAGCCTCGGTGTCTTGGGAACCTCGAGCGATGGAGCCGCCACCAGAAGCACGCCATGTGTTCCAAGATTGTTTCCGACGACATCCTCGGGCGGGTGGACGCCCTCCGGCAGGCAGACCGCCACCGCATCAAGCTGGCTATGAGCGACCTGATCGACAAGCTGCGGCGACCAGCCGGAGAAAATGCGGAGCGTCAATTGCGGGAATTGGCTGCGTAGCCTATCGAGCGGCGGCGAGAGGGCCGCCTCCGAAAGATAGGGCATGACGCCGAGACGGAACTCGCCGCCGATCGTCCCGGCCGGTGAGACGCCGGCCTTCAGATCGTCCAGTGAGCGCAGCACGCGACGGCCGTGCTCGTAGGCCTCGCGTCCGGCGGCCGTCGGCTTGAGCGGCTTGGATTGCCGGTCGAGGAGGGCAATGCCGAGACTGTCCTCAAGGTTCTGCACACGACGGGTGATGCCCGGCTGGGTCAGGTTGATCCGCGCCGAGGCTGCGACGATCGATCCTGTTTCCACCACAGCGACGAATGCTTCGAGATCATGGATGTTCATAAGGAATCCGCATAATCATTATCAGTTCATTTCACTTGCTGCATTATGCAAGAAAACGATAAACATGGCTATCGATATTAGCAAAAATTATTGGAGAGTCCATGTCACCCGCGTCTGAACGCATCGCGAACAAGTTTGATGAGCTTGAAGAGGAAATACGGGAAACCGCTGCCGGTCCCTCGACTTTGCTTTTTGCCATCGCCACCGGTGTCATCATCATCAATCTTTTCTCACCACAGACCCTTGTCGGCGTCATCGGTCCATCGCTCGGCTTTTCTGAAAACGGCGCCGGCCTCGTCGCCATGGCATCGTTGCTGGGTTATGCCGCCGGCCTCTTCTTCCTCGTGCCGCTTGCCGATCTCGTCGAGAACCGCCGGCTGGTGCTGCGCATGCTCGTCTCCGCCCTGGTCGCAGCCGTCGCCGCCGCCTTCGCGCCGACCGGCTGGAGCCTGCTCGTCTTTCTCTTCCTGCTCGGTGCGGCCTGTTCCGCCATTCAGATCCTGGTGCCGATCGCTGCGGCCATGACGCCGCCGGAACATCGCGGTCGGGTGATCGGAAACGTCATGAGCGGTCTGATGGTCGGCATTTTGCTGTCGCGGCCCCTGGCCAGTCTGGTCGCCGACTTCTGGGGCTGGCGGAGCTTCTATGCGGTCAGCGCCGCGGCACTCGCCGTGCTGACGGCCGTTCTTGCGCTCCGATTGCCGGAACGGCGGCCATTGATAAGCTCCAGCTACGTCAGCTTGATCGCCTCGCTCTGGCACCTCTTGCGCAATGAGCCGGTGCTGCGGATACGGGCCGTCACGGCCGCGTTGGTGATGGCGAGTTTCAGCCTATTCTGGACCGCGGTCGCGCTGCGACTGGCGCAGCCGCCATTCTCCTTAGGCCAAGCCGGCATCGCCCTGTTCGCCCTTGTCGGAGCCGGCGGCGCGGCGGCGACCTCGCCCTTCGGGCGGATGGGCGATCGGGGATGGACGCGGGTGGCGACCACAGCCTCGCATCTGATCTTGATCGGCGCCATGGCGCTGTCCGCATGGGCAGGTGAGGCTACGACCAGCCAATCCGCGATTTGCCTGGTGCTGCTCGGCGCCGGTGCCGTGATGCTCGATGTCGGTGTTACCGGCGATCAGACATTGGGCCGCAGGGCGATCAATCTACTGCGGCCGGAAGCGCGCGGCCGCATCAACGGGCTGTTCGTCGGCATCTTCTTTTTGGGCGGCGCCGTCGGCTCGGCCCTGGCGGGAACGGCCTGGAGCTGGGGCGGCTGGACCGCCGTCTGTGCCGCCGGCGCAGTTTTCGGAGCTGCGGCACTTCTCAGCGGTCTTGCCACAAGGACCTGACCTTCCTGCGGCCGGAATGTTCGTAACGGGTGACACGATGAGCTTGTCCGTTAGTCGGAGTGGCTCTGTCCGGGTTGTGGTGGTAGACTGACATACGGGAGGCGCCCATGAGCGAGGCCCGGAAGATAGCGGCGATCCTAGTCTCGGATGTGGTTGGTTACAGCCGGCTCGCGGGCGCGGACGAGGATCGCATCTTGGCGCGGCTGCGCGCTTTGCGCAGCGATCTTATCGACCCCACGATCGCCGTGTATCACGGCCGCGTGGTCAAGCGTACCGGGGACGGCAGTCTTGTAGAGTTTCGCAGCGTTGTCGATGCCGTGCGTTGCGCCATTGAGGTGCAGAACAGCATGATCGAGCGCAATGCCGGCCTCCCTGCTGAGCGGCGGATCGAGTTCCGCGTCGGCATTCATCTAGGCGACGTCGTCGAAGAAAGCGACGGCGATCTTATGGGTGATGGCGTCAATATTGCTGCCCGCCTGCAAGGAATTTGTGATCCCGGCGGCATCTGCCTCTCCGAACAGGCGTACTGGCAGGTCAAGGCAAGGCTTGACCTCGCGATCAACGATCGTGGCGACCTGCAGCTCAAGAACATCATCGAGCCAGTCCACGTCTATTCTCTGCTGGTCGGTATTCCTGCCCAGGTAAAGCCCGCAACTCCCGCGGGCAGTGCAGGGCCGGAAAAGACTTCAACGTGCCTTACGCTGCCCGACAAACCCTCAATTGCGGTCCTGCCCTTCCAGAACATGAGCGGTGACCCGGAGCAGGAGTATTTTGCCGACGGTATGGTGGAAGACATCATCACCGGGTTGTCGCGGATCAAATGGCTGTTCGTGATCGCGCGAAACTCGAGCTTTGTCTACAAGGGAAAAGCCGTGGATGTCCGGCAGGTCGGACGCGAGCTCGGTGTGCGCTACGTCTTGGAGGGAGGCGTGCGCAAGGCGGGGAACCGATTGCGCATTACCGCCCAGCTTGTCGAAGCCGAGACTGGAACGCATCTGTGGGCAGACCGGTACGACGGCGCGTGGGAGGATATCTTCGACCTGCAGGACCAGATCACTGAAAAGGTGGTGGGCATCGTCGAGCCGAGCCTGCAGCGATCGGAGATCGAACGTGCGCGGCAAAAGCGCCCCGAAAACCTCGACGCCTATGACCTCTATCTGCGTGCCGTCCCCCACATGGCAGCCGTGATGCCCGCCGACGCCAAGATCGCTGCCGGGCTTTTGCAGGATGCACTGGGCCTGGACCCAAACTACGCCGCTGCCCATGCGCGCCTTGCCTGGTGCCACGAGATTTTCTTCACGCGGGGCGGCTTCAGCGAGGCCGACAAGGTCGCCGGGATCGGGCACGCGCGCTCCGTGATTGCGAGCGGCACCGACGACGCATCGGCGTTGGCCATCGCCGCCTTTGTGATCTTTATGCTGGGCAAGGAGCAAGATGCGGCATTGAACTCCGTGGAGCGCGCGCTGTCGCTGAATTCCTCCTGCGCTACTGCACTCTACTTCGGTTCCCTCATCTACGCCTTCGCCGGTCAAGACGCTAAAGCGACCTCCAATGCCGAACGCGCGCTAAGGCTCAGCCCATTCGACCCCATGGCTTTTGCAGCACATTTGGCGCTGGGAGCAGCGGCCGTCCAGCGGAAGCGATACGACGAGGCGGTATCGCATTGCGCGAGGGCCGCTCAGGCAAATCCGCTATTCAGTACGCTTTATTTCTTTCAGGCCGCTTCATTGGCGCTCGCTGGCCGCCAGGAGGAAGCGCGGCCGGTCGTGCAGCGATTGCTCGAACTGGAACCGGGATTCCGGCTTCGCGTGTTCTTCGAACTGGGGATGGTGCGGGCAATCGCCGACAGGTTTGCGGACGGTGCGCGCATGTTGGGTTTGCCCGAGTAGCCGGCTTGCCAGAGAATTCCTCAATAATACCTTTCTTCCTTCAGGTTGCTGCCAGACATTCGTGCCAGAAGATCCGCAAAACTGGAATGGAAGCCAATGCTCAACGTTGCGTGGTTTTACAAATTGAGGGCGATCTTCACGCGCGGTGCGTTGAAGATTTCCCGCCACACGAAGGTGCCGCTCAGCGCGATGATCATCTGGAAGGATGGTAGAGTCAGCATTGGGCCAAAGGCCTTTCTCCGCAAGGGTATCGTCATCGATGCCCAACGCGGCAGCATCGATCTCGGCCGGAGTGTCTCCCTCAATGACTATGTCATTCTGCTCGGACGCGGCGGCATCACGATCGGCAACGACGTGCGGATCGCCGCCCATGCCATGGTGGTTTCGTTCGACCATAATTTCGAAGATCCGAACCAGCCCATTCGTATGCAGGGCGTGGCCAAGAAGCCGGTCGTCATTGAGGACGATGTCTGGATCGGCGCCGGAGCGAAAATCCTGGGCGGCTCCCATATATCTAAAGGATGCGTCATCGGCGCAAATTCCGTCGTCAAGGGGAAGACTGAGCCCCATGGCATCTATGTCGGCGCTCCCGCAAGGCTGATCCGGCGGCGAGGCGAAACGGGCAAAGTCAGACACGCCAATGTCCAACCGCTGCCTGTCCCCAAAAGAAAAGCGGACCGGTAGGCTCCCTCAAACAAACAGGCGGGATGCGTTGAACACATCCCGCCTGTTTTTTTGTCGAGTTATCGCACCAAGCAGTGGCGCGGCTCAGAACTCCGTCCAGTCCGCATCCTTTGCCGGAGCGGCGGCTGCCTGGCTGCCGCCGCCGAAGGCGCTCATCAGCTTTTGGCCGAGCGCGCGGGCCGGCGAGGGAGCAGGGCGTGCCTTCGTTCCTTCGACAGCGCGAACCGGTGCTGCGGCGGGCCGCGGCGCCGAGCGAGCGGAGGTGCGCGGTGCGTAGTTCGATGAAGCTGCCGAAACATGGCCGCCTTCGGTTCCGGTCATGCGGAACTGGCCGAGCAGGGCCGTTAGCGAGGCGGCTTCCGCTGCCAAGCTATGGCTGGCGGCGGTGCTTTCCTCTACCATGGCGGCATTCTGCTGGGTGCCATGATCCATGGCGTTGACGGCGGTGTTGATCTCCTGCAGGCCGGCCGATTGCTCGCGCGAGGCTTCGGCGATCGCATGCACATGCCGGTTGATCTCCTGAACTTCGGAGACGATGGCGTCGAGCGCTTTGCCAGTCTCGCCGACCAGATTGACGCCGGTCTGCACATGCGTGCCGGATGCGGTGATCAGCGATTTGATCTCCTTGGCGGCGTTGGCCGAGCGCTGAGCCAGTTCGCGCACTTCCTGCGCAACGACCGCAAAGCCCTTGCCGGCTTCACCGGCGCGCGCTGCTTCGACACCTGCGTTCAGGGCCAGAAGGTTGGTCTGGAATGCGATGTCGTCGATCACGCCGATGATGTTGCCGATCTCGGACGAGGATTTCTCGATCTGTTGCATGGCGCTGACGGCATTGCGGACGATCTCACCCGACCGTTCCGCGCCGGCACGGGTATGGGCGACGAGCTGACTGGCTTCCTCCGCCCGCTTGGCAGCGTCCTTAACCGTCGTGGTGATCTGCTCGAGGGCGGCGGCCGTCTCTTCGACGGATGCGGCCTGCTGTTCGGTTCGCTTGGAAAGTTCGTCCGCGGAACCGCGGATTTCGTTGGCGCCGGCATTGATGGCGCGCGCATTGGAGCCGACCGCCTGCATGGCCTCGTTCAGTTTGGTGAGCGAGTTGTTGAAATCCTGCCGCAATTGGTCGAGATGGGCAACGAACTGCGTGTTGATCTGGGTGACGAGATCACCCTCCGCGAGGCGCTTCAGGCCATCGCCGAGTACCTGCACTGCCTGCTGCAGATGCGCGGCTTCGGCCGCCCGCTGCGCTTCGTGTTCGGCGCGCTCGCTGTCGCTGAGATTGCGATCGGCTTCCGCTTGCGCTTCCAGGCGGCTGCGTTCAATGGCGTTGTCGCGGAAAACGGAAACTGCCGAAGCCATCTGGCCGATTTCGTCACGACGGTCGAGACCGTCGATCTCGCTCGTCGTATCGCCGTTGGCGAGCGTCACCATGCGACGATGCAGCCGCGTCAAGGGCGTGGCGATGCCCGTCTGCGCGACATAGACGCCAAGGGCCATGCCGAGAAGCGTCAGAGCGCCGAGAATGACGAGCGTGTAGTCGATTGCCGTGTTGACGTGGGCAGACAGGGCATCGGCGCCCTTGTTCAGTCGGTCGGTCAACCCATTGTTGTTCGTCTGCATCTTGCCAACGAGTGCGCTCAACTTGTCGCTGACGTCGGCCATGCCCGCTTCTGCGCCTCCAACGTCGCCGCTCTTGCGCAGGTTGATCACCTTGTTCGTCAGCGCCTCCAGCTCGTCCATGCCGACGAGGATTTCATCCATTTCTGCCTTCTTCGAAGGAACCAGGCTTTCGGCCTGTTTCAATCGGTCCTTGGCCTCGCCAAAGCGGCTCTTGTCGTCGGCAAGCGCCTTGAAGGCCTCGCTGTCGGGATCGAAATTCAGCATGAGGCTCGCCTGCAGCACCGAATTCAGAATGGATGTGCTCGAGCGCGTGCCCATGTACGCGGCGACGGCCTCATTGTCGAGGAAGGCGCTGTAGGCCTGGTCCGCCTTGCGGAATTCGCTGACGATGTAAAGCAGCCCGGCGAAGGAGATGATCCCGAGAAACAGGATCACGGCGAGCATCTTGGTTTTGATTTTCAGGTTCCTGAACATGACGATCCGCCCGAGGGATATCGCGCCGCATCGGGCGGTAGCGCGCAATGGCCCGCTCGCCTGGGAGGGGCGGCGAACTTAACGCTTGCTGCCTGATGCACGCAGGTGAAGCCGAATTCTTGTGGGATACCTTGCGAAGAAGGTTCGGACGACCTGCGTCATGCGATCAGCTTTCGGAGCCGACGTCGTCGATGCCACAAATAGAATCGATAGAGCTTAATCGACCGCTAACGCCGACGGTTTTCAGGGCCGAATTCTACCGCGCACTCGTGCTTTTTTGATGCACTGCAACCGCCTGATGCGATCACGAATGCGGCTCTGAGCCCGAGGAAGGCTCGCGACTGTCGGCCAGGGCGTGATATTCTCCCTTCGGCCCGACTCTGCTACACCGGTTTCGACAACAGACATCCGCACATTCGACTGGAGGCCGGATCATCATCATGCCTGTTTGCCTTTCGTTGTTGGGATCCGTGCCAAGGCTGATGGCGGGCGCAGTGCTGATCGCCCTGTCCTGTGCCATGCCACTTGCGGCGCAGGAGCCACCGCCCGGCCTGCCGATCCTGTTCGATTCGCGCGAGCGCCTGCCGAAGCCGGACCTTTCCTCGCTGGTCCGGCTGCGGTTCCTGACGTCCGTCGATTTCCCGCCCTTCAACTTCGCCGACCAGAACGGCAAGCTCGCCGGCTTCCATGTCGATCTTGCCCGCGAGATCTGCGGCGAGCTTGGTATATTGGACAAATGTCAGATTCAGGCGCTGCCGTTCGATGAACTGCAGGGCGCGCTTGCCAGTTCGCAAGGTGATGCGGTGATAGCCGGCGTCGCAGTAACGCCCGAGCTGCGCAAAACCTTTGCCTTCTCGCGCCCCTTCCTGATGCTGCCCGCCCACTTCGTTCGTAATCTTAAGGCGTCGATCGACGGCACGACGGCGGCCGCGCTCGCCGGCCACCCGGTTGGTGTGGTCAAGGGCACGGCACATGAGGCGATGCTTGCCGCCTTTTTCCCGGCGATCAAGCAGGTTCCCTTCGACGCTAAGGACGCGCTTCTCGCGGCAGTTAAGGATGGCAAGGTCGACGCCGCTTTTGCCGATGGGCTGCAATTGTCCTTCTGGGTATCCTCACCGTCAGCCGAAAAATGCTGCGCGCTGTTTGACGGACCCTATCTTTCGCAGCAATTCCTCGGCGAGGGCATGACCATCATGTTGCGCCAGCAGGACGCCGATCTGACGGCCGCGATCAATCATGCGCTGGCGACACTGTCGCGCGACGGCCGGCTGCAGGAAATCTATCTACGGTATTTCCCTTACGGGCTCTACTGATGACGTTCTCAGCCCTTGCGGTAGCGGGCAATGGCGCTGCGCTCGATGGCGGCGCAGGTGAGTTTGTCGAGGCCGAGCCGATCGCGCAGCAGGCTGAGCAAGCGCAGCTCCTCAGCCTTGACCGAGAAATCGGCTGACGCAACTTCGACAGCAAGCGCATAAGCGGTGTCATAGAGCCGCGCGGGCAAAGTGTCTCGTACTGTTTCCAGAACGATATCGAGCCCTTCGCTGCGAGCGAGAAGCTTGGCGCAATCGCGCGAGACAGAGATCAGTTTCTCGTCATCGAAACCATCGAAAACCGGCAATGCGTGGATCAGTTCGCCGATCCGACCCATTTCCTTGTCGTTCATCGTCCGATCGACGGCAGACGCCATTACCATGACGTAGATCAGGGCCTCATGGGCGGAAAGCGGCTTGTTCATGGCAGGCGTAGTCCTCCAGTTTTGGCAGCAGACTAGAAAGTCGGGCCCGTCATGACAAGAGGCGGTGTCGGAAGCGTGACCTCAGATTGGATTAAGCGGATTTTCTTTGCGCGGCTCTGGCCCGAGTGTTGATTTCCCGCCCACGCGCGGATCGTCGCCGTAGATGCCGCGCTTCTGCTGCTTTGCCTGTTCGGCGAGGACGGCCAGCGGCGATCCGGCCTCAGGCTCAGCCCAGCCGAAGCGCACCAGCCATTCGCTGAGATCTATGCGAACATAGCGGCAGGCGGCGGTCACTGTACCTTGCCAGGTCGGGTTCGGCAGGTCGCAATCGATGGTACGGCCGCGCAGATACATGCGGAAGGCGGTCCGCGCTGCGGCCCCGCAGGGCCAGCTCTTGCCGCTCGGCCCAGTGCACATGCGGTCGACATCGGTCGGAATGATGCCGGGAAGCTGCACGCTCTTGCCGGCGATGGTCAGTATGCCGGCGCGATCAGAAAACGGCCGCACCAGTTCCACCGGTTTCGGCTGCTCGCTTTCCATCGGCTTTGCCTGCTCGCTCGGCTTTTGATCGGTGCTGGGCGACACCTGCACCTGCTGCGACGGCGGTTCGCTGGGCACGGTGCGATGGGCCGCAGCGGCCTGCTCCCGGTCCGCTTGATCGGCCGGCCCCCGGCCCGCCGGTACTTGGCCCACATTGCTTTGGTCCGAAGGCGCGGGTTTCGGAGCAACCTTGTCCGGCTGTGTTTTCCCCGACTCCGGCGTCGGGGTCTGTGTCGTGTTCGTTGGAGCCGCCTTCGCCGATTGCGTTTCGCCCGGATTCGTCGGGGTCGTCTTTCGCTGCGCCAATTCGGTCGTTGCCTTGCCGTCAGCTTGCTTTGGCGGCTGGGCGACAGCGCCGACATTGCCCTTGTCGATTTGATCCGCGCTAGTGGCGAGAAGAGTTTTCGCCGTGTCTTCCGGAGTCGATGTCGGGGCCACAGTAGGCGGCGAGACGGATGCTGTTGCGGAGAGTGCCACAGCTGGAGATTGATTGCCGTTGTCGATCGTTGCCAGAGCCGTGGCGCCTACCGCGGTGGTTGCGGCCGGCGTCGTTTGCTCAGCAACGGAGGCAGGCAGTGCCGAGTTTTTGTCGTCCGGCTGTGCTTCGACGGTGGGCGCTATCTCCTGCTTGGCTGTCTCTGCAGGCGTCGGGGCTGGAGCGGTTGTTGCGGGGACGGGGTCAGCCTTGGCCGTTTCCGTTTGCGCGGTCGCCGCTGCATGGTTCTCTGTTTCGGCCGTGGCCTCGGCCCTATTCGGCAACCCGAAGCCATGCTCCTCGACCTGCACGGCAATCAATGTCAGCCATGAACCGATGATCACCCCCACCAAACTTGCCAGCCAAATATCACGACGCATAACGAGAAAACTTTCCTATTGGCTGGCCCAGATGATCCGCGCAATCCACTCGACATCCACAAGGTCGAAGCAGCGATTCGGATGTTCCGGGTTGAGCGACAGCAATTCGATCGACCGCGCAGTCTGTCGCAGCAGCACCTTGGCCATGACTTCACCCTCGCGGGTCTTGACCACAACCCGATCATTGCGCCTGATCTGCGCGCCCGGCTCGACGATCAGCACGTCGCCGTCACGATAAAGCGGCAACATGCTTTCGCCCTGCACCTCGAGCGCATAGACACCGCCCCTTTGCCCAGGTGCCGCCGGAAACTCCACCATGTCCCAGCCCTGGCCGACCGGAAAGCCGCCGTCGTCGAAAAAGCCTCCGGCACCGGCCTGCGCGAAGCCGAGAAGCGGGATAGAGCTTGCCGGCGGGGATAAAGCGCGATCGGACGTGCTGCTGGGGCCATCCACCATGCGCATGAAGCTCAGAAACTGCTCCATGCTGGCCCCGGTCGCGTCAAGCACCTTGGCGATCGATTCCGTCGACGGCCAGCGCAGGCGCCCGTCCTGGCTCAGCCGCTTCGACTTGTTGAATGAGGTGGGGTCGAGGCCGGCGCGTCGGGCAAGACCGGACGCCGTCAGGGCATGCCGTTCGGCAAGCCTGTCGATTGCGCTCCATATCTGCTCATGTGACAGCATCGCCGTTCAGCACTCGGAAGCCGGAATATTCGGCGTTTGACCCTTAAAGAAACGTTAACCGAGGCCCTCTCGCGAGTAAAGGGCGGCTTAGGAATAAGGTCCTTTATCCCCTTGCTTTCATTCCTGATTCCAGCCGGCTCAGGTTTTCTGCGGCTGTGCCTTGTTGTCGGGTGCCTCGTTCTGGAATTCCTTGGCCATGCCCATGAAGCCCCGCATGAATTTCTGCATGATGCCAAGGGTGCGGTCGATGTCGGCATCGCTCGGCAGGCTCGATCCGCCGTTCGAGGCCACAGCCTTTTCCAGCTTCGACACGCGCTCGGAGAGGCGGTCGAGTTCGGCATCATAGGCCGCGCGCTCATCGGCAGCCATGCGGCAGACCAGATTGCCGTTCTGATCCTGGCAGATCGATATGGCGCCAGTCTGCTTGTCCAGACGGATGAAATGATCGCCGCTGCGCTCGAGCTGGAAGCGCGCCGTATCCAGCTCCGTGGCCAAGGCCGGCGTGGCAAGAAGAAAAGCGGCAGGCAGGATGAGGGCCGCAAGGCCTGATACCATTTCCTTCGTCATGTCATCCTCCGGATTTTCTGCGTTTTGATGCCAAATAATCTGCGTTGGCCGTGGACATCTGCAGCGGTTTTCGTGCAAAGCCCTATGAGGGATAAAAGTTACACAGGAATGATGACCGCGATGCCAGTGGTTTACAAGATCGTGCCGGATACGCTGTGGCAGCAAGCCAGACAAACCGGGGTTTTTAATGGCGCAGCGATCGACCTGACTGATGGTTTCATCCATTTCTCGACGGCAAAGCAAGCCAGGGAAACAGCGGCGCGGCATTTCGCCGGCCAGACCGGCCTGCTGCTGGTGGCGATCGACGGCGACGCGCTCGGTGACAAGCTGGTCTTTGAGCCTTCGCGCGGCGGCGATCTCTTCCCGCATCTTTATGCGCCGCTGCAGCTCTCGGTCGTGCTCTGGGAAAAGCCGTTGCCGCTCGGCCCGGACGGTGCGCATGTGTTCCCGGAGATGTCCGAATGATCGGCGCCCTTCGCGATCTCGGCCGGCGCGGCCTGTTCATGTTCGATCCGGAGACGGCGCATGGCATGTCGATCGCGGCGCTGAAGTCCGGTCTCGTTCCGGCCTGCCGGATCAACGCCGATCCACGTCTGCGTCAGACCGTGGCCGGGCTCGATTTCGCCAATCCGCTCGGCATGGCGGCGGGTTATGACAAGAACGCCGAGGTGCCGGAGGCGCTGTTGAAGCTCGGCTTCGGCTTTACCGAGATCGGCACGGTGACCCCGAAGGCGCAATCCGGCAATCCGCGTCCGCGCATCTTCCGCCTGGTCGAGGATGAGGGCGTCATCAATCGCCTCGGCTTCAACAATGAAGGCCACGAGGCGGCTTTCCGACGTCTTCAGCCGATCCGCGGCAAGGGCATCATCGGCGTCAACATCGGCGCCAATAAGGATAGTGCCGACCGCATCTCCGATTATGTCGCCGGCATCCGCCGCTTCTATTCCGTCGCGCGCTATTTCACCGCCAATATCTCTTCACCCAACACGCCGGGCCTGCGCGACCTGCAGGCGCGCGAAAGCCTTGCAGCGCTGTTGTCGGCAGTCCTTACTGCCCGCGACGAAGAGGCGGCGAAGGCCGGCAGAAAAATTCCGGTCTTCCTGAAGATCGCGCCGGATCTGACCGAGGAGGGCATGGACGACATCGCCGCCGAAGTTTTGGCGCATGCGCTGGACGGATTGATCGTCTCCAACACCACTCTTTCGCGCGACGGCTTGCGGGATCAGGTTCAGGCAAAAGAAGCCGGCGGCCTCTCGGGCAAGCCGCTCTTCGAAAAATCGACGGTGGTACTGGCAAAGATGCGCCGCCGTGTCGGGCCTGCTCTGCCGATCATCGGCGTCGGCGGCGTTTCATCGGCCGAAACGGCACTGGAGAAGATCAAGGCCGGTGCCGATCTTGTGCAGCTCTATTCGTGCATGGTCTACGAAGGCCCCGGCCTGCCGGGCCGCATCGTTGCCGGCCTGTCGAAGCTGCTCGACCGCGAGCGTGCTGGCTCAATCCGCGAGCTGCGCGACACCAGGCTCGATCATTGGGCCAGCCGGAACGTCTGATCGGCCCGCTTTTTCAGCCCCAGGAGGAGGAAAATGCCACGGAACAGCAGGAAAGCGTTCATGGCCAGCCACAGGCCGTGATTGCCGAGGGTGGGCACAAAGAGTGCAAGTGCCAATAGGTAGCCGGCAAACGACATCAGCATTCGGTTGCGCATGTCGCGCGACCAGGTGGCGCCGATGAAGACGCCGTCCATCAGGAAGGCGAGTGCACCGGCGAGCCCGGTGACGGCGGCCCAAGGCAGATAGGTGTGGGCGGCGGCCCGCACCTCTTCGGAGGTCGTCAGCAGGCGGATCAGCGCGGGGCCGATGGTGAAGAAGAACGCGGCAGCGGCAAGCGCCAGTCCGAAGGACCAAAGCCCGGTCAGCTTCAACCCACGGTCGAAGGCCGGGCGATAATTGGCGCCGATCGAGCGGCCAGTGATCTGCTCGGCGGCATTCGCCAACCCGTCGAGGTAATATCCGGACAGCAGGAAGAAGTTCATCAATACCGCGTTGGCGGCAAGTGTCACCGCGCCGAATGTGTTGCCGATGCGCGTCATCAGCGTGAAGGCGCCGATCAGCACGAAGGTGCGGATAAGGATGTCGCGGTTGAGTGCGAAGAGTTGCGTGAGCTTGGCGCGTGACAAAAGCTCGGCCTGGGCAGGCCGCGCTTCACCACCAAAGCTGCGCAGCACGATGGCAAGACCCGTAAGCGCGCCGACCGCTTCGCCAATCAATGTGCCCCAGGCGACACCGGCGACGCCCCAGCCGAGCCCCAGGCCGAGCAGCACGGCGAGGATGATGTTGACGCCGTTGATCACTGTCTGCAGCAGAAGCCCGATGCGGCCCTGGCCGCGCCCGAGCACGAAGCCGAGGATGGCGTAGTTGGCAAGCGCTGCCGGGCCGGAGAGCATGCGGATCGAGAAATAGGTGCGCGTTGCGTCGGCAATGCCGCCTTCGGGTCCCATGAGCTTGATGCCCAGCCAGAGCAACAGGGGTGACAGCAGGAGAAGCAGTAGGCCGCATCCGAGCGCTGACAGCAGCGCCCGCCAAAAAACCGCCTGCTGCTCATGCCGGTCGTGGCGACCGTAGGCTTGCGCTGTCAGGCCGGTCGTCGAAGAACGCAAGAAGTTGAAGCTCGCGAAAATGAGATCGAAGAGCACCGCACCGATCGCCAGCCCCGCCAGCGCATCGGGCTGGCCGAGGCGCCCGACGACGGCGGTATCGGCAAGGCCGAGCAACGGTGTGGTCATGAAGCCGAGCGTCATCGGAATGGCGATAGACAGCACCAGCCGGTGCGTCACCTCGAAAGGCAGAACCCGCCCGCTATGCTCTTGATGATCCATGTCCCCTCAGCCCCCTCAATTGGAAGAGAGCACCATGGACCAATAGGGCTTGTCACTGGAAGAGGGTGCGTAGGCGAGAGCGACGCCGAGACCGTTATATTTGCCGAGCATGTTGTGCAAATGCTTCGGCGAATTGATCCATGCCGTCACGGCGGCATTCACGTCGCGCTGACCTTCGGCAATGTTCTCGGCTGCCGGCAGCTTGACGCCGCTTGCCTTGACGCGGGTGCCGAAGTTGTCGCCGATCCCGATCAGATGCTCCATCTTGCCGGCATCTGCCATCCGTTTGGCCTGGTAGATTGCCGCGGTGCTGGCAGCCGGATCGATTTTGAGCGGCGGCAGCCCGTTCTTGGCGCGCAGCGAGTTGACGAGCGGCAGCGCGGAAGCGGTCTGGTCGTGAGCGGGCGTGTTGGAAACATGGGTGGGCGGCGTGGCGCAACTCGCGACGAGGGCAACGAGCGCAAGGCCGGTGAGGCGCAGCGCTTGGCGCCGCGTAGAAAGCGAAACGTCAGGGATCATATTTTAACGGCGGTAATTGAGAAGACGGAGGATGATGAAAAGTGGAATAACGATCGTGGCGCCGAGCAGCAGATAATCGCCGAACTCGCCGAGCGCGGCAAAACCGCTATGCCAGAGATCAAGAACGAAGCGGCGCAGACCATATAGAAAATCCAGCGGACGCCAGCCGAAGAATTTCATCACGAAACCGACGATCAGCGACACGATGACAAGCTTCACGAGCGTGCGGCCGGGCGAGTCGCCCAGAAACCTGTTCACCTGATCCGACATGCGGCTGTCTCCATAATGCCTATCGAGCGATTTCGAGATAAGGCTGCGCCCCGCGACTCGCAAGCGCTTTTGCCCAGTAGTACCTGAAACACGTGCTTACCTGAAACAGATGTCTGCCTGAAATAGGACTTGAGTTTTTTTGTGGCCGAGTCAAAAGGCGGATGCCAACAGGATCGAGATCATGCTGCCGAGCCAGCTTTCCTCCGGCGACGTCATCGCCGACCGCCGCGCCGACTATGCGAAGATGCTTGCCGAAAGCGGCGAGCAGGCAAGCGCTGCCGAGTTGATGGAGCAGGCGCTGGAGCTGACGCCCGGCTGGGCGGCCGGCTGGTTCACTCTCGCGACCTATCGTGAAAAGGCGGGGAATACGCTGGGTGCCATCGAGGCGCTAAACCAGGTCCTGGTCCTCGATGCCGGCGATGTCTTCGGCGCACGCTTGAAACTCGCGGTTCTGGGGGCGGGCGATATGCCCGATCAGCCGCCGAGCCGCTATGTCGAGCGGCTGTTCGATGACTATGCCGACCGGTTCGAGACATCGCTGGTCGAAAAACTCGGCTACAGCGTGCCACAGAAGCTCGCGGCTCTGATCGCCAGTACGGCTGCCATGCTCGGGCATTTCCGTCTTGCCGTCGATCTGGGCTGCGGTACGGGTCTGTTCGGCCCGGAAATCCGCGCGCGGGTCGATCGGCTGGAAGGATTCGATCTGTCGAAAGGCATGCTCGCCAAGGCAGCGGATAAGGGTGTCTATGATCACCTGGGACAAGCCGATCTATCGCTGCCTCCGCCTTTGTCTGGCATTTTTTACGGCGGATTGGCGCCAAGGCGTGCCGATCTGATCACCGCCGCCGACGTCCTGATGTATCTCGGGAACCTCGAGAGCGTCATGACGATCGCCGCGGAACTGGCAGCTTCTGGGGCTGTGTTCGCCTTTTCGGTCGAGGATGCGGAAGAGAGGGAAGGTTATCTCTTGCGCGACTCATTGCGCTTCGCGCATTCGGAAGCCTATGTCGGGGCAATATTGGCCGCTCATGGTTTCGTCGTCCACAATCTGGTCCGCAGCGTCATTCGCATGGATGCCGGAAAACCCGTGCGCGGCATTTTGTTCGTTACGCAAAAATCCGCCTGATCGACCGAATCTTGCGAAATCTCAATAGGTCAGCATTCCTGACATATTTCCCTTGATTGTCTCTGCGCGTTCCGCAGAATCTCGGAAAACAAGGGCCGGAAAACAAGGGAATGACGTTATGACGAAGCTGAAGAGTGCTTTCGGCGTCTGGAACACCTCCGCCACCAGGCATTCGCTGGTCGAGGATGTCCAGGGCATATTCTCAGGCGGCCTGATATCGTCGCTCGGGCTCTTTTGCCTTTCAAGCGCCGGTCTCCTGACCGGCAGCACGGCCGGCGTCGCATTCCTATTGCATTATGCGATTGGCCTGAATTTCGGCCTGGCCTTCTTCCTCGTCAATCTGCCATTCTTCTATCTGTCGCTGAAGCAACTCGGCCGCGCCTTCACCATCAAGACCTTTATCGCCATCGCGCTCACCTCGCTGCTGACCAACGTGCAGCCGCGTTTGCTGGAGATCGCCCATATCAATGCCTTCTGGTCGGCGCTGCTTGGCGGCGTTTTGCTGGGTTATGGGCTGCTCGCGCTTTATCGTCACCGCGCCAGCCTCGGCGGTGTCGGTATCTTGGGCATCTATCTGCAGGAACGTCTCGGGATACGTGCCGGGCTTGTCCAGCTCGGGGTCGACATGTGCGTGCTCGCTGTCGCCTTTGCGGTGACCACACCCTTCGTGGTCATCTGCTCCGTGTTGGGCGCAGTCGCGCTCAACCTCTTCGTTGCGATCAACCATCGGTCGGATCGTTACATCGCGCTCTAAGCTGAGCGAAAGCCTTACTGCTTGCGCGTCTGGTCGGACTCTGCGATCGCGGCTTCGTGATACCAGCTATCGAAAGCAGCCGTGCAGATGCTTGGGCCTATGTCGGGAGTAAGGTTTACTTTCTCGCGCCGGGCGGCAGGGACCGGGCGAGCTGTGACGGGAAACTGATATATCTTTGCCGTTTCGCGATGAGGGCTGGTTGCCATTGCAATGTCTCTCCCTTTTTGGTGTTCAAGCGGGCGCGCTTCAAGAGACTGCTCATATATAGCAGAGTCCTTCCCCATTTTTGAGATATCTGCTCAAAAAAAATGCAAAAGGTTGAAATTATGGGCAATTTCGACGTTTTGCTGCTGGGGAGCGTGGTTTTCGGTTGCCTTATTGCTGCGCTGCTTCGAATCTGCCGCACTGCGACAACTTGGCAGCACCTTTCGGCCAAGTTGCTCATGATTTTGAAAGAATCGGCCATCCAGCGAGCCCAATTCAGCCGAAATTGACTCCGATTTGCAGATTTTTCGTCGAGTGGCCGCGCATCTTACGCAGTTTGGCATGTCAAATGCATGTCACATGCCGGCCGTGGGTGGCGAAGATTTCCGGGCGGGGCGCCTTTGAGTTTTCTCTGCTTCGGGTAGTTAACCCTTATGAGGTGCGTAATGACAAAATATAAGCTCGAGTATATCTGGCTCGACGGGTACACCCCTGTACCGAACCTGCGCGGCAAGACGCAGATCAAGGAATTTGCTGATTTTCCGAAGCTTGAAGAGCTGCCGCTCTGGGGCTTCGATGGTTCGTCGACGATGCAGGCCGAAGGCCGTAGCTCGGATTGCGTGCTGAAGCCTGTTGCCCTTTATCCGGACCCGGCTCGCACCAACGGCGTTCTCGTCATGTGCGAAGTCATGATGCCCGATGGCGTTACCCCGCACGCTTCCAACAGCCGCGCGACTATCCTCGACGACGAGGACGCATGGTTCGGCTTCGAGCAGGAATACTTCTTCTACAAGGACGGCCGTCCGCTTGGCTTCCCGGAATCTGGCTACCCGGCTCCGCAGGGCCCGTACTACACCGGCGTCGGCTACAAGAACGTCGGCAATATTGCCCGCCAGCTCGTCGAAGAGCATCTCGACCTCTGCCTGGCCGCCGGCATCAACCATGAAGGCATCAACGCCGAAGTGGCGAAGGGCCAGTGGGAATTCCAGATTTTCGGCAAGGGCTCCAAGCGCGCCGCCGACCAGATCTGGATGGCCCGTTACCTGCTGCTGCGTCTCTGCGAAAAGTACAGCATCGACGTCGAGTTCCACTGCAAGCCGCTCGGCGACACCGACTGGAACGGTTCGGGCATGCACTGCAACTTCTCGACCAAGTTCATGCGCGAAATCGGGGGCAAGGCCTACTTCGAAGCGCTCATGGCTCAGTTCGACAAGAACCTCGAAGCCCATATTGCAGTCTACGGCCCGGACAACCACCTGCGTCTGACCGGCAAGCACGAAACGGCTCCGTGGAACAAGTTCAGCTATGGCGTTGCCGACCGCGGCGCGTCGATCCGCGTTCCGCACTCCTTCGTCAAGAACGACTACCGCGGCTACCTCGAAGATCGTCGTCCGAACTCGCAAGGCGACCCCTACCAGATCGCTTCCCAGGTTCTGAAGACCATTTCGGAAGTTCCGACTGCGGCTGCTTCGGCCGCTGCCTGATCCCTCTTTGTCCCGGCACGCCGGGACAAAGACACAATAAAAAGCGCGGGATTTCGGTCCCGCGCTTTTTTTGTTCAGGCAAACGTGCTTACGCCGCCTTCGCGTCCTTATCGACCGTGTGCTGCGACCGGAAGCCTACAGCCAGCCGGTTCCAGATGCTGATGGCACCAATGGCGACTGTAATCTTGACCATCTCCTCGTCGCTGAAGTGCGGCTTCAACGTATCGAATGCTGCATCCGGAATACCCGTTTCGGCAATCTTGGTGACGGCATCGACCCAGCCGAGCAGGGCGCGTTCGCGCGCATCGTAAACCGGCGATTCCCACCAGACGCACATCAGGTTGATCCACTGCTCGCTGAGCCCGTCATGCCGCGCCTCCTTGACATGCATGTCGACGCAATAGGCGCAGACTTGAGTGCAAGCCAAGCCGCCAATAATGAACTGCATCGGACGCATACGATCACTGTGCATGAGGTGGCAACTATTGTTGCGGATGACCAGTGCGTTTGATCAACCATGCCTTGCAAAAAGCGAGCGGCAAGAGCATGTTTCTCTTAGGAGAAACAGAACATGGCACCAAAACCCACAGCAGTTGAAGTCAATGCGGAAGTAGAAACCAACAACAATTCGCAAAGCCCGGCAAGTGCTGCGCAGCGTAAGATTCCCGGCAACTTACCTTATTTAACGGCAAGCGGAACTTTAAAGAAGGCGTTAGATGGCATCATACCCGCGTCACGACCGGACAAATTCAATGCCGATTTTCTAGAGAATGTACTCAAACTCAGCGGCGGGGGCGCTCGGGCCTGTATTCCAATACTCAAGAAGATGGGCTTTTTGACAAGTGATGGAGCGCCAACTGAACTGTATGCAAAATTTCGAACAGAGGGAGGCAGAAGTTCGGCGGCCGCACAAGGCCTTCGTGCGGCATTTCAGGAAATATTCAGACGCAGCGAATGGGCTCATACGGTGGATGATGCCAAGTTGCGCGATATCGTGGTGGAAATAACCGGCCTCGGCCCATCGGACCCCGTCCTGAAGGCCATAATAGCAACGTTTAAAGCCATAAGATCTTTCGTGGTTCCCGGCTTGGAACGAGATGATGCAATGCCCATCAATGGGGTTGAAGACGTGGAGAATGTGAACACAGTAGTTGGTGTCGCGCCGAGCTCCAACGGAGATATCCGCCTCGCATACAACATCAATATCGTACTACCCGAAACCTCTGACTTAAAAGTACTCAACGCCATTTTTCGGAGCATAAGGGAGAACTTGATGCGATGAACGCTGAGGAGCAGGTAGAGTTATTTGTGTTAAAATGTGCATCCTTGAAGATTGCGGTGGATGGCGTTAGCCCCGGGGCAACAGCCGACAACATAGGCGTGGTGCTTGACCAGCCAGGGATTAACTCGTCTCTTGAACAGTTCTCTCAAGAGGTTCGGACGAATGCCAACCGCATGGCAGAATATTATAAACTCTTCTACATGCTTGAGAATGATATACGAAAACTGATCGACGATACGCTTATAGAAGCGCACGGCGTGGACTGGTGGGACAAGCACTCACCGAACAGTGCAAAAGAGGAATGCAAGGCTAACCAGCAACGTGAGAAGGATGCTGGTTTCACAAGCCGTTCGGATAACGAGTTGGACTATATCTCCTTTGGCCAACTGGGAGACATCATTCGCAACAACTGGGATCTCTTTGGAGGAATTCTCAGCAATCAAAAGGCCTTAGGTCGCGTTATGTACTCGCTCAACAATCTGCGCGGTCCGATCGCTCACTGCGGTCTTCTGGCTGAGGATGAAGTTGATCGGCTTAAATTGACTGTGAAAGATTGGTTTCGCCTACTTGAAGGCCCGAAGTAGAATTCGGCGAGAGCGTTTACGGATCTACCACCCTCCGCTTCTCATTCTCCGCATTTTGACTACATTTGCTCCGTGGACAAAATCGATTCAGAGCGCCGCGTTGCCTTGCCTGCCCCCTTCATCCGCTGGTTTACGGAGAAGGGGTGGCAGCCGCGTGTCCATCAGCTCGAATTGTTGGCTCGCGCCGAGGCCGGCGAGAGCACCTTGCTGATTGCGCCGACCGGGGCGGGCAAGACCTTGGCCGGATTTCTGCCTTCGCTCACCGATCTGACCCGCCGCGGCAAGATTCCGCCCGGCTCGGCTTTCACCGGCATTCACACACTCTACATCTCGCCGCTAAAGGCGCTGGCCGTCGATATCGAGCGCAACCTGATGAAGCCGGTCACGGAGATGGGCCTGCCGGTCTCCGTCGAAAACCGCACCGGCGATACACCCAGCGGTAAGCGCCAACGCCAGAAACTCAACCCGCCGGACATTCTGCTGACGACGCCGGAGCAGGTGGCGCTGCTGCTCGCCAACAGCGAGGCGGAGCGTTTCTTCAAGGATTTGAAATACATCGTCCTCGACGAACTGCATTCTCTTGTGACGTCGAAACGCGGCCATATGCTCTCGCTCGGCCTTGCGCGCCTCCGCAAGCTTGCGCCCAATCTGCAAACCATCGGTCTGTCGGCAACGGTTGCCCAGCCGATGGACCTGCAGAAATGGTTGGTGGCGCAGGAGGAGGGGGCGGAGCGGCATGCCGGCCTGGTCATGGTCGACGGTGGTGCGAAACCTGATATTTCAATCCTCAAGACCGACGAACACATCCCCTGGTCCGGCCACTCCGCCAAATATGCCGTCCCCGATATCTATCGCGAGTTGAAGGAGCATCGGACGACGCTTCTCTTCGTCAACACGCGTTCTCAGGCGGAAATGCTGTTTCAGGAACTGTGGTCGGCAAACGACGACAATCTGCCGATCGCGCTGCATCATGGCTCGCTCGATGTCGGACAGCGCCGCCGGGTCGAAGCCGCCATGGCCGCCAACAAGCTGCGTGCCGTCGTCGCCACCTCGACTCTCGATCTCGGCATAGATTGGGGCGATGTCGATCTCGTCATCCATGTCGGCGCGCCGAAAGGCGCCTCGCGCCTCGCCCAGCGCATCGGCCGCGCCAATCACCGCATGGACGAGCCGTCTAAAGCGATCCTTGTGCCAGCCAATCGTTTCGAAGTGATGGAATGTCAGGCGGCCCTCGACGCCAATTATATTGGCGCGCAGGATACGCCGCCGGTTGGCGCCGGAGCCCTTGACGCCCTTGCTCAACATATCCTC
This sequence comes from Rhizobium mayense, assembly GCF_030272705.1. Lineage (GTDB taxonomy): Bacteria > Pseudomonadota > Alphaproteobacteria > Rhizobiales > Rhizobiaceae > Rhizobium > Rhizobium mayense. The sequence continues at coordinate 228,973 of NZ_JARFYM010000005.1, forward strand.
GGCATGGCCTGCGCCGAACCCTTCGACATGCTGGAGCTCTATGATGAGATCCGCAGTGCCTCACCCTATGCCGACCTATCCTGGGAGACGTTCGAGCGCATTGTCGATTTCGTCGCCACCGGCGGCTATGCCTTGCGCACCTATGAACGTTATGCCCGCATCCGCAAGACGCCGGAGGGCCGCTGGCGTGTCTCCAATCCGCTGGTGGCGCAGCAATATCGCCTGAATCTCGGCACTATCGTCGAAGAGGCAATGCTGAACATCCGGCTGGTGAAGCGCAATGCGCTGGGGTCGCTCGGTCGCGGCGGTGCGCCCCTCGGCAAGGTAGAGGAGTATTTTCTCGAACAGCTTTCGCCCGGGGATACGTTTCTCTTCTCCGGCAAGGTGCTGCGTTTCGAAGGCATCCGCGAGAATGAGTGCCTGGCCTCGCAGGCCTTTTCCATGGACCCGAAAATCCCCTCCTATGCCGGCGGCAAATTTCCGCTGTCCACCTATCTCGCCGATCAGGTGCGCACGATGATCGCCGATCCCGATCGCCGGCATCGTTTACCGGATCAGGTGCGCGACTGGCTCGAGCTGCAGAAGGACAAGTCGTTGCTTCCCAAGCGCGACGAGCTGCTGATAGAGACGTTTCCGCGCGGCAGCCGCGCCTATTTGGTTGCCTATCCCTTCGAGGGGCGGCTGGCGCATCAGACGCTCGGCATGTTGCTGACGCGGCGGCTGGAGCGGGCAGGTGCAAAGCCCTTGGGCTTTGTTGCGACGGATTATTCGCTCGCCATTTGGGGGCTGGAAGACTTGGGCCTGATGATCGCCAATGGCCGTCTCAGCCTCTCAGACCTCTTCGACGAGGACATGCTCGGCGACGATCTCGAAGCCTGGCTCGATGAATCCTTCCTGCTGAAACGCACATTCCGCAATTGCGCCGTTATTGCCGGCTTGATCGAGCGCCGCCATCCCGGCAAGGAAAAGACCGGCCGGCAGGTAACCGTGTCGGCCGATCTGATCTATGACGTGCTGCGCAGCCATGAGCCGGACCATATATTGATGCAGGCGACCCGGCAGGATGCGGCCACGGGCCTTTTGGACATTGGCCGTCTTGGGGATATGCTGAAGCGAATCAAGGGGCATATCACCCACCGCGCGCTGGACCATATTTCGCCGCTCGCCGTGCCGGTGATGCTGGAGATCGGCAAAGTGCCGGTGCCGGGCGAGGCTCATGATGTGGTGCTGGCGGAAGCGGCTGACGATCTGATCCGCGAGGCGATGGAATAAGGCATAGTCCCGAAAAGTGTGAAGCGGTTTTCGGACAAGATCATGCCAAACGACGAAGGTAGACTAAATTGATGAACCGCCTGGCGCTTGCGCGAGAGATGAACGGCCCGTTCCGGAACGGCTTGACCCCGGCCTCGGGTGTCGAGACCGCCGTTCACGGCGTCGCCGCCGTCTGCGATCCGCTGGGCGCGCTCTATCTGCCGGATGCCGGCATCCTCGTCGTTTCCGATCTGCATCTGGAAAAGGGGGCAGCCTTCGCGCGCCGTGGCATGCTGCTGCCGCCTTACGACACGCTGGCGACGCTGACCGTGCTTGCCGCCGTCATTTCCCGCTACGATCCGAAACTCGTCGTCTCGCTCGGCGACAATTTCCACGACCGCGTCGGCTCGCAACACCTGCCGGAGGAGTTCCGCAGCCTGATCGTCAACATGGCGCGCGGCCGCGAATGGATATGGATCAACGGCAACCACGATCCGGATGGTACGGTCGATCTGCCCGGTCGCTCCGTCGATGAGATGCATTATGGCGGATTGACCTTCCGCCACGAACCGGGGGGCGGCCAGCAGGCCGGCGAGATCGCCGGCCATCTGCATCCGTCCGCCACTGTCCGTCGTCGCGATAAATCCGTCCGGCGCCCGTGTTTTGCCACCGACGGCGCCCGCCTGCTGATGCCGGCTTTCGGCACCATGGCCGGCGGGCTGGACTTGCGTCACAAGGCCATGGCCGGCCTGTTCGACCGGGAAAGTCTCATCGCCCACGTGCTTGGCCGCGACCGCATCTATTCGGTGCGGTTCGGCAATCTTTCAGCTTAGGCGGCCTTCGCAGGCTCGTAACGCAGGATCACTGCGCCGGTCTTAAGCGGTTTGGATTCGAGTAGCTTCATTGGAATCTGTTCTGCCGCCGGCTTGAAATGCGGGTTGCCGCTGCCGAGAACGACAGGGACGAGGCAGATGCGGATTTCGTCCACTAACGCCGCTTTCAAAAGCGTATCCGCCACTTCGGCGCTACCGAAGACGAATATGGTCTTGCCCGGCTCTTCTTTCAGTTTTCTGACCTCGGTGACGATGTCGCGAACGACGCGACTATTGTTCCACTCCGCCTTGTCCATCGTCCGCGAGGCGGCGATCTTGGCGATGCCGTTCATATAGGCGGCGATCTCGGGCGCTTCGGGCGCAGTCGGCCAGTAGGCGGCCATGCCTTCATAGGTCTTGCGGCCAAAGATCAAAAGATCGCCTTCCTGGCCGAGGTCCTTCGCGTAACGCTCCAGCTCGTCGCCCCAGGCGAGCATGTGGAAGTCCAAGTCCCAAGGCTTCGTGCCCTCGAAATATCCATCGAGTGTCATGAGATTCCAGACAACAAGCTTCCTCATCGGTCTCCTCCTTCGTGATAACCGTATCATAGTCAAAACTGGTTGCTAAAAGCAAGCAGTTGAAAATTAGCGTGACTGGTGGCAAAGTGCAAGCAGTTTTTGGAGATCCTTATGGACGCGCTCAATCGCTCCGGCTGCCCGATCAATCTGACCCTGGAAATCCTCGGTGACCGCTGGAGCCTGATCATCATACGGGACATTATGTTCGGCAATCGCCGACATTTTCGCGAGCTGTTGCAGAACTCGGAGGAAGGTATCGCCTCCAATATCCTCGCCGACCGGCTGAAGCGGCTGGTCGAGCGTGGACTTTTGACCCGCGACGGCGATCCGACCCACAAACAGAAAGCCGTCTACAGCCTCACCGAGATGGCGATCGATCTCGTGCCGCTCTTCGCCCATATAGGCGCCTGGGGCCGCAAGCATCTGCCGGTTTCGGAAGAACTGTCGATCCGGGCGGAACTGCTGGAAGATGGCGGTCCGAAGCTCTGGGAGGATTTCATGGATGAGCTGAGGGCGAAGCATCTGGGCAAGGTGTTGCCACCGGGTACACCCTCGGTGCTCGGCCGGCTGACCCAAGCCTATCTGGATGTGGTCGAGCGCAAGAGGAGCGCCTGATCAGCTCTTCCGGAACACGAAGCTTGCCGTCCATCCCGTAATCAGCGCCAGAAGCACGGAAAGCGCGCCGTAAGTGATCGGCCGCTCATGCGCGGCGTCGGTGATGGTCTGTTCGATGCCTGTTTTGATGACGCGCAGCGGCAAGGACCTTTCCGTCAGGAATTTGCCACTCTTGAAGAGATAAGCGCGCACTATATGCACGCCGTTCGGCACGTCGGCCGGAAGCCTGAGTGTTGCCCTGAAGAGGCTGGAACTCACGAAGCGCACGCCGGCTGGATCGCTCTCATAAAGACCGCGCACCATCTGCAGCCGCCGGAAGGCCTGTCGAAATTCCGGGACATCGGCGCCGCTGCCGACGAAACCGACCGGGGTCAGCTGAATATGTTCCATGCCGATGCCGCGGTCGTTCAGTTCGAGCGGTGCGGTAATGTAGTCGACGGCACGCGTGCTCGACAGCGAATAGGCCTGTGGCACATGTTCGAAGGTCATTGACCGGGTGTTGACCCAGATGCCGAAGATGCGTTCCTTCTTGCGCACGGTGGCATTTTGGCGCGGCCCTTCCAGCACGACGACGACGTCATATTGGCCGATCGCCAGAAGCAGCTGGTCGGTATTGGAAAGCGCGCCGAAGATCGTCAGGTCGGCGCCGGTGAAGTCGGAGGTGATGGCGATTTCGCTGGTGGAAGTGCCGATCTCCATCGTCTCGCGCGCCGTTGTGGACGTGGTCGGCTGATCCAGGAGCACCTGCGCCTCCGCGCTCAATGGCGCAAGCAGGAGACCGGCAGCAAGGAGCAGACCGATACGTTTCATTGGCCCGTTCCTTCGAGCACGATTGAATAGATATCGGCCGGCGTGACTACCAGCGCGATCGCCAGACGAAGGCCGACGGCAAGCACGAGGAGGCCGAGCAGGGCGCGAAGCTGTTCGCCGCGCAGCTTCTGGCCGACGCGCACGCCATATTGCGCGCCGACGACGCCTGCCACCATCAGCAGGAAGGCCAGCACGATATCGACGGAATAGTTGGTAGCCGCCTGGACGATGGTCGTATAGGCGGTGACGAAAATGATTTGGAACAGCGAAGTGCCGACCACGACATTGGTCGGGATGCGCAGCAGATAGATCATCGCCGGCACCATGATAAAGCCGCCGCCGACACCCATGACCGATGTCAGGATGCCGATGGCGAAGCCGAGGACGATCACGGGAATGACGCTCAGATAGATCTTCGATTTCTTGAAACGCATCTTCAGCGGCAGGCGGTGCACCCAGCTGTGATGGCCCGGCCTGCGGGGCATGGCCGGCTCGTTGCGGGCGGCGCGGCGCATCGCATTCAGGCTTTCCCATAGCATCAACCCGCCGATCGTGCCGAGAAAGACGACGTAGAGAAGCGAGATGAAGAGATCGAGCTGACCGATGCGCCTGAGCAGCGAGAAGATCCAGATGCCGAGGGTGGCGCCGGCGAGACCGCCGATCAGCAGCACCGTTCCGAGCTTCATATCCAGCGTGCCTCGGCGGAAATGCGTAATGGCGCCCGAGATCGACGAGGCGACAACCTGGTTGGCGCCGGTGGCGACGGCGACGACGGGCGGGATGTTGTAGAAGATCAAGAGGGGCGTGATCAGAAAGCCGCCGCCGACACCGAACATGCCGGAGAGAAATCCAACGGCTGCGCCCATGCCGAGAATAATGAAGATATTCACCGACAGTTCTGCGATCGGCAGATAGATCGTCACGGTCTGATCCCAGTTGCAGGTATCCGAACGCAAACGACCGGGTACCTGTGGACAATTTCCCCTTTAAACAGACGATTCTAATCTGAAATGATTGCCAGAGCCTTATGAAAAAGCATGGCGCCCTTCAGCTGTCGAAGTCTTTGTTCCAATCTAACGCGGCATTTTCCACGATTGTGTGACGAATTTTGTCACAAGGCAAAGCCGGCGGGAGGCGGGAGCTTGCCGTTGATGAAAGCGCTCAAACATGCCGACGATTTGATCATGCAATCGGCAACCGAAGGGGAAAGGCACAAAGAGAAAACGTGCCTCGGCCTGCACGATGCGACTCGAGATCGCGCATCGCTGCAGCAGCGGATTCGAAGGCTTCATCTCGATCGGAAATGAAGCCTTCGGGTTATTTGTTGCGGGCAAGAAGTTCCTTGACGACCCGATCGGTCACCTTGCCGTCCTGCGGCAGGCCGACCGATTTCTGGAAGCTCTTCAACGCGGCGACGGTCTTCTCGCCCATATTGCCATCAGGCGTACCGGCGTCGAAACCGTTATTGTTGAGGATCGCCTGGATGTTGCGGATCGCTTTCTTCATGTCGATCGAGGCGGTGTTGACGCCTTTGCCGGTTGTCCATTCCTCGGGGATAGTCGTGCCGTTCGCCTTGGCGTCGAGCGGCTGCGCCTTCCAGAGATCGACCTTGGCGCGGGCGCTTTCGAGCTCATCCTGCTTCATGGCGTTCGCCACTTCGTCGCGCTTCTGCGCGGCGTCCTTGTCGCCACCCTTGGCGGCAATCGCGAACCATTTGTAGGACTCCTGCAGGTCCTGTTTCACGCCGTTGCCGCGCGCATAAAGGATGGCGAGGTTGAACTGGCTGTCGGACACGCCGAGATTGGCCGCCTTGATGAACCAGTTCGCCGCCGTCGTATAGTCCTGCGGACCCGCAGCGCCGGAAGCGTAGAGAACGGCGAGGTTGTGCATGGCGCTGGCATTGCCCTGACTAGCCGCCTGCTCGTAATAGTCTTTGGCCTTGGCGAGGTCGCGGTCGAGGCCATTGCCCTTTTCGTACATGCTGGCAAGCCGGTACTGGGCCGGCGCGAACCCCTTGTCGGCGGAAAGCTGATACCAGTTTGCCGCCTGCTTGAGGTCGGCCGTAACGCCGCGGCCGTCGGTATAGCGCGCGCCGATTTCGAACAGCGCGACGGGATCGCCGGACTTGGCGGCGGCAACGAGCGTCGGTGGCTGGATGCCGTCAGGCACGGTGATCGCAGCCGCTGGAGCGGATGCCGGCATGGCAGCGGGCGCGGCGGTCGTAGTGGCATTGGCGGGTACGAAGGCTGCGGTTTGCTGAACGGGCGCGGCGCTGCCGGCCGGCGTCAGTGTTTCGCTGGCCTGATTGCCGTCTAGGGGCGCGGCGGTCGTCAGATGATCGTTCGCCTGCGCGACAGCCGGATTGGCTGGCGCGGGAGAAGACTGCGCGGCTCCTCCGCTGTCGGCGCTCGACGCCTCAGTCGTCGATGCCTGGCTGGCTGGCGCGTTCTTTGCCGCCTGAACCGCCGGTGCTGGCATCTGCGCTGCATTGGCGGAGGCACCGTTTGTCGCGGCAGCGTCGGCGGCCGAGCTCAGCACCGAGATTTCGGCCGGCGGTGGCGCCTTCTGGCCACGCGTCAGCGTATTGACCAAGGGGAAGGCCATGATCGCGAGCAGGGCTGCGCCGACAGCAAGCAGGATTGGCCGGCGGAAGCGCGAGAATGCGCCGCGCTTCTTTTCGCCGTTCTTAGCCGAAGGAGCCGAGCGCTGCGTTTGGTCCACTTCCATTGCGGCCGCCTGGGCGGCCCGGCGTGCGGCGGCAATATAGTCGGCGCGCTCGTTTTCGTTCGGCTGTTTGGCCGTGCCGTTGCGCGCCGCATTTTGGCTGGCACGCACGCGCTCCAGGATCTTCTTGATATCAGGTGCGCCGGAGCCCGGCTCGAGCAGCTCATTCGCCTCCTCGGCTGGCATCATGTCGACCGGATCGATCGACGGCGCCTGCTCGATGACGGGCCGGTCGGGCAGGAAGATCGGTTCGGCCTTCTCGGGCATGAAAAAGCGTCTGCCGAGGCTGGCGAGCAGGCTGGTTTTCGCCCCGTCCTTCTTCGCAGCGGCCTTGATTTCCGCCTTGGTGACGGCATCGACCGCTTGCGCGACGACGGTTTCCGGTGATGCCACGGTTTCGGCGGGCGCGACGGTGCGGATGATCGGTCCTGCCTTATGTGGTGCGGCCAAAGGCGGTTTCACCGTCGACGTGTCGGCGTGAGCGAAAGCATCACTGTCGAATTTGGCGGCGGGCATCGTCGGCGCCGGCTGGCGATGTTCCATATGGTCCAACCGGTCGGCGATCTGCAGCAGCGTGTCGTGCAAAGCCTCGAATGTGCGGTGGGTTCGCTCGTCGCTGCTGCGGCTGAGGTCTTCGAGATGGCGAAGGTCTTCCGCGAGCGCGGTCATCGCCGACATGTCGGCGGCAGGCACGCCATGACCAAGCATACCTTCGCGCGAATAGGCTTCGACCACGGCTTCTGCAGCGTGCCGGGCCGCCTCGATGATATATTCGTCATTGGTCGCCATGTAATCTTCGATCGCGCTCATGCGACGGTCGAAATCGGCGGGAATGTGGTCGGCGGCGGCCCGCGGCTCGCTCATCAGCAGCGTCGAGAGATGAGCGATCTGTTCTTCGAGATGGCGCAGCGCCCGTGTATCGGTCGGCGGGGCCGCCGTGCTCGCCTCCAGCCGCGCGGCGATATCGGAAAGACGGCCCTCCAGCCGACGGACCGCGCCATCGTCTACGTTTGTGGCCGGATGCGGCGGATGAAAGTCGATTTCGTCGATGCGCCGCGCCAGATAATCCAGCCGTTCGGCCAGCGCATGGTCGACCGAGCCCTGTTCCAGTGCATCGATCTTGCGGGAGATATCAGCGAGGTGGCTGACAAGCTCCGGCTGCGGTGCCGCCTTCTGCGAGCGCTCCATTAGATAGGAGAGCTGATCCAGGCGCTCTTCCAGCCGGGCCGCGGCCTTGGCATTGCCGAGTTCGTCGATGCGCATCGCCAGCGCCTCGAGGCGTCCGGAAAGGTCGTCCGCCGGCTGGCGCCGGGCTGCGTCGCGGCTCATCATGTCGATCTGGTCGGCAAGGCCGCTGATGCGGCCTTCGAGCCGCTGCATGGCCTGGTCCTGCGGCTGAATCATGCCGCCGAGGCTTTCCATGGCGTTGGCGATCGACAGCAGCTTGTTTTCCAGCGCATGCACGGCGGGGCTGTCGCTCATGCTGCCCAGATGCTGCTTGATGTCGTCGAGGCGGTAAGCGAGCGATACCAGCTCGTCCTGAAGACCGTTCGTGTCGATCGCCTGGACCTGGCGCTCGACATGGCGCAGCGAATCCTCACGGGCGAGCCCGTCCATCAGCGAGCGCAACTCTTCGAACTCCGCCTTCAGGCCGGCCGTTTCCGGCTGCCCGGGATGGCCGGCGAGCTGGCTGATGCTATCGGCGAGCCGCGCCATGTCTTCGCGCACATCGGCCGCGAAATGCTTGTCCTCGGCATTGCTGCGGATGTCGCGGATTTCGGCGCGCAACGCACTGACTTCGCGGGTAACGCTCTCGGCAATGTCGCGTTTCAGGTCTTGTCGCAGATTGACCAGTGCCTGAGCGATATCGACGGAGCTTTCAGCGGCTGGGCGCAGTGCGGAAGGCAGCGGTTGCCGTGAAGCCGGATTTTCGCCGATGCGCCTGCCAAGAGGCGGTTGCTCGACACCCAGGGCTTCCTCACGGCGCATATGCAGCCGCTCGCGGCTCGCCTCGAGCGCACGCTGGCGTTGGCGGATTTCGGCAAGCGGGTCGGGCCGCAGATCGGTTTCCGCACGTTCGGTGCGCAGCGGACGTTCATAAGGGCGTGGGGCATAGCCTTCGCGCTCGGTGCGCGGTGTACGTTCCCTAAGCGGAGGGCGTTCCGGCACCGGCGTAGGCTCGGGCACTGCGGCATAACCGTTTGCCACGCGCTGGCGCGTGTCCTGGGCGGCGGTGCCCATCAGGCCCTCGATGCGTGCCTCCAGCCCTTCGATGGTGCGGCTCAACGCATCCAGCGACGTCCAGTCGCCCGTGCCGGTAGGATTTGATCGCGATCCGCTCATCTTTTTGCTCGCTTCGACATATGGGTCACTCAAAGCCACCTTGCTTGTGGAAAAGCGGCTTCGCGGCATTCGCGCGCAGACCGCATCCCACCGTTCGGAAAGGGATAGTTTATTAGGCTTTCCTCAGGCTGAACCGCGAAAACTGCGCTCCATCAAAGCTAAGAAATGAAAGAAACGCGAAGCATCGCTGCTCATCCCGCACAATTCACGAAACGTGGTAAACAACCCGTTAAGTTTTGCGGAAATCTTAACCTTTTATTTTGGCCTTGTTATTGAATATGTTCATATTCTTATTGATGTGATCGACGCTGCGGCATTGGCGCGAGCGCATTGAACGTCCGTCATCCCCTCTGTTTTTGCCGTGGTTTGACGGGCAGAATTGCAGATCCCTTAAACTGAACGGCGTTATATTTTTCTCAATCGAGTTGTGAAATCCTGAAGTGACTTGAATATCTTCGGGAGTCGAGTTCGTGCCGCCATCCATCGCTCGTGAACCGGATCGGACACATTACGTTCTGGCCTTGGATGGATGGCGTGGGCTGGCGGTCATCGTGGTGTTGATGGGCCATTTTGGCGCCGACCAATATCTGCCCGGCTTCAGCTCTTTCGGCGTCGATCTGTTCTTCGTGTTGTCAGGCCGATTGATGGCGGAGATTTTGTTTGTCAGGCAGATGCGGCTACCGATGTTCTTCGCCCGACGGTTTGCGCGCGTTTATCCGACGTTGTTTGTCTTCGTATTGATCACTGGCCTGGCGTTCCACGGCACGGTCGGCGAATATGGCTTGAAACTCGCCGCTTTTGCGCTGACGTTCACCTTGAACTATGCCTTCGTCTACGGCCTGCCTTTTTCCTTGCTTGATCATATCTGGTCGCTCTGCGTCGAGGAGCACAGCTATATTCTCCTCGGTCTGATCGCCTTCGCCACCCGTTCGCGGAGCAAATTCATCACCTCGGGCCTTATCCTTGCTGCGGGTTTGATAGCCCTGATCAACGGCGTGATCAGGCTCGATATGTCGGAGGGAGACACCAGATTGGTCATGTGGCGCACCGATGTCGCCATGGCCGGGATATTCATCTCCGCAGCCCTCTTCATTTTTCTCAGGCCGTGGGTGCACCGGGAGAGCTGGACATGGATCGCGCCATGCGCCTTGGCAAGCGCGATCTTGGCGCGGATGTTCGGCCTGGATGCCGCAGCCTTCTTCGGCGCCAAGACGATCCTGCTGGCGGTGGCGGTCATCGGGATCGAATATTCCGCACCATGGTTCCGTCGGAATTTCGAAGGCAATGTGCTCCGCTTTTTCGGGCTGTGCTCCTTCTCGATCTATCTGTGGCAGGAACCGCTTTACAAGCTGATGGGCCTGGGTGTCGTACCGCCAGTTTTCCTGCTCATACTGGGTATCGCCTGCGGCGTGGCAAGTTATTACCTCATCGAGCGCCCCATGCGCGCAAGGCTCAATGCCATATTCAGCCGTCAGGTTGTCGGGCAAACTCAGCCCGGATAACGGTGAGCGCGGAAGCGGCCAGGCCGCCAACGGCTGATATTGGTCACATCGACGGTCATTATTTGGCAAGCCAGCAGCCGTAGGGCTACGGTCTCCGCCGCCTGCCACTATCAGTTTCATCGTGCGCCCGTTCGGTTACCTTACCCAAAAAACCAACGCGTCACGCAAATTTGACGTTTACGCAAACGTCAATATTTTGTAAGACTCGATCAATGGCCGGAATGAGATTCCGGCAGCGAATTGGAGGAATTCGAGAGATGCCAGTCTACAAGGCCCCGGTGAACGATACGCTTTTCGTCCTGAACGACGTGCTCGGGCTGGAACGCTACAACACGCTGCCGGGTTTCGCCGAGACCAGCCCCGACATGATCGAGGCGATCGTCGGCGAGGCGGCCAAGTTGGCGGAAGAAGTGCTTTTCCCGCTGAATTACTCTGGCGACCAGGAAGGCTGCGTGCGCCGCGACGACGGGTCGGTCTCGACGCCGAAGGGCTTCAAGGAGGCCTATCGGGCCTATCGTGAAGGCGGTTGGCTGGGGCTGGCGGTCCCGGAGGAATTCGGCGGGCAGGGGCTGCCTTACACGCTGCATTGCGCCGTCGGCGAATATACCTCCGCCGCCAATATGTCGCTGATGATGTATCCCGGCCTGACACAGGGCGCCATCGCCGCGATCTTCGTGCATGGCTCCGAAGCGCAGAAGCAGACCTACCTGCCGAAGATGATCGATGGCACATGGTCCGGCACCATGAACCTCACCGAGCCGCATTGCGGCACCGATCTCGGCCTGCTGCGCACCAAGGCCGTTCCTGAGGCCGATGGCAGCTACAAGATTTCCGGCCAGAAGATCTTCATCTCCGCCGGTGAGCATGACATGACGGACAATATCGTCCATCTAGTTCTTGCCCGCATCGAAGGTGCGCCCGATGGTACCAAGGGTTTGTCGCTGTTCATCGTGCCGAAGTTCCTCGTGAAGGAGGATGGTTCGCTCGGTTCGCGCAACGCCGTTTCCTGCGGCGCGATCGAGCACAAGATGGGCATTCACGGCAGTGCCACCTGCGTCATGAACTACGACGGAGCGACGGGCTTCCTGATCGGCGAGCAGAACAGGGGTCTCAACGCCATGTTCGTGATGATGAATGAGGCGCGCCTCGCCGTCGGCTTACAGGGACTGGCCGTTGCCGAGATCGCCTATCAGAACGCCGCCAATTATGCCCGGGAGCGCATTCAGGGCCGCTCGCTCTCAGGTCCGAAGGCGCCGGAAAGACAAGCCGACCCGATCATCGTTCACCCCGACATCCGCCGTTCGCTGATGACCGTCCGCGCCTTCAACGAGGCCGGTCGTGCCTTCCTGCTGTGGACGGCGCTGAAATCCGATATCGCCCATCGCTCCCCGGATGAGAAGGAACGGCAGGCAGCTGACGACATTCTCGGCCTGGCGACGCCGATCCTGAAGGGTGTCATGAGCGATAAGGGCTTCGATCACGCCGTCATGGCGCAGCAGGTCTTTGGCGGCCATGGCTATATCGAAGAGCATGGCATGAGCCAGTATGTCCGCGATGCCCGCATCACCATGATCTACGAAGGCGCCAACGGCATTCAGGCGCTCGACCTCGTCGGCCGCAAGCTGGCACAGAACGGCGGCCGCGCCGTCATGGCCTTGTTCAAGGAGATCGGCGACTTCTGTGAGGAGCATCGCAACGACGAGCAAATGGCCTTCTTCACCAAGCATCTGAAGAAGGGCTTGAACGACGTCCAGGCCGCGTCCATGTGGTTCATGCAGAATGCCATGGCCAAGCCCGACAATGCCGGCGCCGGCTCGACGGACTATATGCACCTCTTCGGCCTCGTCATCCTCGGCTATATGTGGGCGAAGATGGCGAAGGCGGCGCAGGCAGGTCTCGCGGGTGGCGACAGCGCACGCGAGGACTATCTGAAGAACAAGCTTGTCACGGCACGGTTCTACATGGAGCGCATCATGCCGGAAACGGCGCTGCGCAAGGCTCGCATCGAAACCGGCGCGGACACGATGATGGAACTGGCGGCGGAAGCCTTCTGAATACAACGGCGCTTGCCGCCGCAGGGAGATGAAACATGACCGAGGTTTTCATTTACGACCATGTGCGCACGCCGCGCGGGCGTGGCAAGAAGGACGGCGCGCTGCATGAGGTGCCGTCCGTCCGCCTTGCCGCCAAGACGCTGGAGGCGATCCGTGACCGCAACGGCCTCGACACGAGGATGGTCGACGACATCATCATGGGCTGCGTCGATCCGGTCATGGATGCCGGCGCCGTCATTCCGAAGGCCGCAGCCTTCGAGGCAGGCTATTCGACTACGGCGCCCGGCATGCAGATCTCCCGCTTCTGCGCCTCAGGCCTCGATGCGGTGAATTTCGGCGCGGCCAAGATTGCGCAGGGCGCCGACGATATCGTCATCGCCGGCGGCGTCGAAAGCATGTCACGCGTCGGCCTCGGCATGTCCGGCGGCGCCTGGTTCATGGACCCTTCGGTGAACTTCCCGGCCTATTTCATGCCGCAGGGCGTCTCGGCCGATCTGATCGCCACCAAATACGGCTTCTCCCGCGACGATGTCGACGCCTATGCGGTCGAGAGCCAGAAGCGGGCGGCCAACGCCTGGGACAAGGGCTATTTCAGCAAGTCCGTGATTCCGGTAAAGGACGTGAACGGCCTGACGATCCTCGCCAAGGACGAGCATATGCGCCCCGGCACCGATATGCAGGCCTTGGCCTCGCTCAATCCATCCTTTCAGATGCCGGGAGAGATGGGAGGCTTCGAAGCGGTCGGCATCCAGGCGCATCCGGAAGTCGAGCGCATCAACTATGTGCACCATGCCGGCAATTCCTCGGGGATCGTCGATGGCGCCGCCGCCGTGCTGCTCGGCTCGAAAGCCGGCGGCGAAAGCTTGAGGCTGAAACCGCGCGGCCGCATCAAGGCTTTCGCCAATATCGGCTCCGACCCGGCCCTCATGCTGACCGGCCCGGTCGACGTTACCGAAAAGCTGTTGAAGCGCACCGGCATGACACTGGCCGACATCGATCTTTTCGAGCTCAATGAAGCCTTCGCCGCCGTCGTGCTGCGCTACATGCAGGCTTTCGATATCCCGCACGACAAGATCAACGTCAACGGCGGTGCCATCGCCATGGGCCATCCGCTCGGCGCCACCGGCGCGATGATCCTCGGCACGGTGCTGGACGAACTGGAGCGCCGCGATCTCAACACGGCACTGGTGACACTCTGCATCGGCGCCGGCATGGGGACGGCCACGATCGTCGAACGCGTCTGAAGGAGGAGAAAACCAATGGCTTACACCAATTTCACCGTCGAGACCGACGCGGACGGCATCGCACTCGTCACTTGGGACATGCCGGGCAAATCGATGAACGTCTTCACCGTCGATGTGATGGACGAACTGAACGCCATCATCGACGCAACCGTTGCCGACAAGGCAATCAAGGGCGTGGTCATCACTTCTGGCAAATCCTCCTTCTCCGGCGGCGCCGATCTGTCGATGATCAAATCGATGTTCTCCTTCTATCAGGATGAGAAGGCGAAGGACCCGGCGACGGCCGCGCAAAAGCTCTTCGATCTCGTCGGCCGCATGACCGGCCTGTTCCGCAAGCTCGAGACCTGCGGCAAGCCTTGGGTGTCCGCCATCAACGGCACCTGCATGGGTGGCGCCTTCGAGATGTCGCTTGCTTGCCATGGCCGTGTCGCCTCGAATGCGAAAAGCGTCAAGATCGCGCTGCCCGAGGTCAAGGTCGGCATCTTCCCCGGCGCTGGCGGTACGCAGCGCGTGTCGCGGCTGACCGATGCGCAATCGGCCCTGCAGATGATGACGACAGGCCAGTCGCTGACGGCTGCACGCGCCAAGGCAATGAACCTGGTGCATCAGGTCGTCGAGCCGGATCAGCTGATCCCGGCCGCCAAGCAGATGATCAAGGATGGGCTGAAGCCCGTCGCTCCCTGGGACGAAAGGGGCTTCAAGGCGCCCGGTGGCGGCATATGGACGCCGGCCGCCGCGCAGCTCTGGCCGGCGGCACCCGCAATCCTTCGCCGTGAGACATCCGGCAACTATCCGGCCGCACTCGCCATCCTCAAATGCGTCTATGAAGGCCTGCAGGTGCCTTTTGACACCGGCCTCAAGATCGAGCAGCGCTATTTCACCCAGGTGCTGCAGACGACCGAAGCCTATTCGATGATCCGCTCGCTGTTCGTCTCCATGCAGGAGCTTGGCAAGGGTGCTCGCCGCCCGGCCGGACAGCCGAAGACCGAGCTCAAGAAAGTCGGTGTCGTGGGCGCCGGCTTCATGGGTGCCTCGATCGCCTATGTCACCGCAGCCGCGGGCATCCCCGTCACGCTCATCGATCGCGACCTTGAAGCCGCAACCAAGGGCAAGACGGTTTCGGAAGGTCTGGTCAAGGACTCCGTCGGTAAGGGACGGTTTACGCAGGATGAAGGCGCGGCGCTGCTGTCCCGTATCACGCCTTCGGCCGATTATGCCGACCTCAGCGATGCCGATCTCGTCATCGAGGCGGTGTTCGAGGATCGCGAGGTGAAGAAGGCCGTCATCGAGGCCGTTGAAGCCGTGCTGCCCGCAGGCGCCGTCTTCGCCTCCAACACCTCGACGCTGCCGATCACTGGCCTTGCGACGAATTCGAAGCGTCCGGCCGACTTCATCGGCATCCATTTCTTCTCGCCGGTCGAGAAGATGATGCTGACGGAAGTCATTCTCGGCAAGGAAACGGGTGACCGCGCCCTTGCCGTCGCGCTCGATTACGTCGCTGCCATCAAGAAGACGCCGATCGTCGTCAACGACACCCGCGGCTTTTTCGTCAATCGCTGCGTCCTGCGCTACATGTCGGAAGCCTACGACATGCTGATCGAAGGTGTCCCTGCGGCAATGATCGAGAACGCCGCGAAGATGGCCGGCATGCCGGTCGGGCCGTTGGCGCTGAACGACGAAGTCGCGATCGACCTGTCGCTGAAGATCCTGAAGGCGGCCGTCGCCGACCTTGGCGAGAAGGCCGTTGATATCGGACATTTGCAGCTGATCACACGGCTCGTCGAAGGCGAAGGCCGCTTCGGCCGCAAGAACTCCAAGGGCTTTTACGACTATCCGCCGAAACCAGCCAAGAAGTCGCTTTGGCTGGGCTTGAAGGATTTGTATCCGCAGAAGAAGGCCGATGAGATCGACGTCAACGTCCTCAAGCAACGCTTCCTCGTCACCATCGCGCTGGAAGCCGCCCGCACCATAGAAGAAGGCATCGTTACCGATCCACGCGAAGCCGATGTCGGCTCTATCCTAGGCTTCGGTTTCGCCCCCTACACCGGCGGCGCGCTCTCCTACATCGACGGCATGGGCGTCAAATCCTTCGTGGAGCTCTGTGAAACGTTGGCCGTAACTTGCGGACCGCATTTCAATCCGACAGCGTTGCTGAACGACATGGCGGCGAAGGGCGAAACATTCTATGGGCGGTTTGACCCCTATGGTGTGAAGACGGCAGCATAAAAGGCTTTCTCCACGCGAGAACATGCCGGTCAATGCTGGTAAAATAACGGGCCGCTCCTGTCGGGGGCGGCCCATTTCATTCGTCCTCTGCTTAGTTCCATCAAACTGAGGAGATAAACGATGGCCAAAATTATCGGAAACCGCGAAGAAGCCGACGCGATCTTTGCCATGCTGGTCGAGTGGGCAACGGCGATAGGAGAGAAGAACGCCGCCGGCGTCCTGTCGCATGTGACCGACGACATCGTGGAATTCACCCTGGCGCCGCCGCTGCAATATAAAGGCAAGGATCAGGCTGGCCTGCAAGGCTGGTTCGATACCTGGCAGGGGCCGATCGCCGGCGATGTCGAAGACCAGAAGCTGACGATCGGCGGTGATATCGCATTCTGGAGCGGCCTGACGCATATGCTGGGCACCAAGACCGACGGCAACAAGGTCGATCTCTGGTTTCGCCAGACGCTCGGCCTCCTGAAGGAAGCCGGTGTCTGGAAGATCGCCCATGATCACACATCGGTCCCCTTCGCCATGGACGGCAGCGGATTGGCCGAGCTTGGGCTGAAGCCCTAACTGCGGGCGCAAGCCGGCGCGACCACCTTCTCGCGCCCGGCCCTCAACGCCATCACGCCGCTGCCGACCAAGACCAGAATCGCTGCAGCATAGATATCTGTCGTTGCCGCAAAACCAACGGCCTTCGACAGGAACCCGGCCAAAATGGCGGGCAGGCTGAAGGCGAGATAGCTTTGGATGTAGAAGGCCGAGAGCAGGCCTGCGCGCTCGTCGGGCTTGGCCAATGGCATGATGCTGCGCACGGCACCCAGGAAATTGGCGCCGAAGCCGGAGCCCGCGATCAGCGTGCCGGCGATGAGGATCGGCACCTCGGCCGAATGCACGCCGGCGACCACGGCGAGAATGCCGAAGGTCATGGTCGATATGCCGAAGGTCAGCGCGGTTGCAGCAGGCTTTTTGCGCAGCAAAAACACGGATGCGGAGCCGCTGATCGTCAATGCGGCAACGACCGAGCCGCCGACAAGGGGCGCGGCACTGCCCGTGGTGGCGCTGATCAACGACGGGACCAGCGAGAGATAGAAGCCGCCGAGCGCCCAGACTGCGACATTGATCGGTGTCAGCGCCAGCAGCGTCCGGCGGACCTGCGGCGGGATCGCCACCTCGGGCTTCAGTGAAGCGATGAGGCCGGTTCTGCGGCGGGTCGTTTCGGGCGTTGCCCAAATCAGCATGGCCTCCAGGACCAGAACGACAAGCACGACGGCGTAAACGAGAAGTGTCGGCGCCGGCGCATATTGCACCAGAGCGCTGGTGCCAAGCGCGCCGATCGCCATGCCGATGAGCGGCGCGATGCTGTTGGTCACCGAACCCTTGGCCGGATCGAGATCGACGAGCGCGGCGCCGATCGAGGCTGCCGCGGCGCCCGTGGCGAAGCCTTGCACGATGCGTGCGGCAATCAGCCAATTCGGACTGTTGGCCGTTAAAAACAGCACCATCGCCACCATATTGAGGATGAGCGAAGCAAAGATCACCGGCCGACGCCCGAGGTGATCGGAGATCGAACCGACGATCAGGAGCGAGATGAGGAGAGCGAAGGCATAGACCGCAAAGATGACCGTGATCAGCACCGGCGAGAAGGCGAATACCTGCTGGTAGATTCGATAGAGCGGCGTCGGCGCGGAAGAGGCAGCGAAGAAAGTGGCGCTGGTGGCGGCATGAAAGAGCGGTGCGAACCGGCGGCCCAATGGCCGCGGCGAATTGGCGGTGGATTCGAACGTGGTCATCAGCTACATCCTGGCTAAAAGCTAAAATATTGCGTTAAGCACATGTAGCGTGCCGCGCAACTAAAAGCAAATAATTTGCGTTAGCGCGCGCTATTGCGTTTGATGCACTATCGGCAACAAAGGGAAAGATTGGGATAAACTTATGGTTTCAAAGGAAAATCCGCGTCCCGGCGGGCGCAGCGCCAGGGTTCAGGCCGCGGTGCATCAGGCAGTTCGAGACATGTTGGCCGGAATGAATCGCGCCGATGTGACGATCCCGCTCATCGCGCAGCGCGCCAATGTGACGCCATCGACCATCTATCGCCGCTGGGGGGACCTGCAGGAGCTCCTGGCCGACGTGGCGGCCTCACGCCTGCAGCCGGAAACGGAGCCGCCCAAAACCGGTAGCGCCAGGAATGACCTGCAGGCCTGGGCCGAGCAATATGCCGACGAAATGTCCTCCGGCGCAGGCCGCCAAATGATCCGCGATGTCCTGGCGGTATCCGACACGGCAAATGCGGAGAAGTGCTGCATCTATACCCAGCAACAACTGCGCGTCCTCGTCGCCCGGGCGGACGAGCGGGGTGAGGCATTCCCGACGCTCACCGAACTGATGGACTACGTCGTCTCGCCGATCATGTACCGCATCCTTTTCGACCAGGTGCCGAGCAATGATTGCGTTCGCGGCCTGATCTCTCGGGTGATGCCGGAGAATACTGATTAAAGGACTTGGAAAGACCGTAAACATGCATCTTGAAATTGTACTGATCTACTAGACCCCATCTTCAGCCTTAGCGATATTCGAGACTGAAATTGGGAGTGGCGGCCGAAAACTCGGTGCAAGACGACACAACCGGTGTTGATCTCGGTGCTTTTTCACGGCTTTGGTTGAGGTGCTCGTAACTTACGCACTTAAAAGATGTCAGAAAGGTGATTCCCTTGGGATACAAGCGCCTGAGCGGGGCTTCGGGCCAATTTGCTGTTGAAAAATAAGGAAAAAGGTGGTGCTAATCATCACTAGCGAATTCAACGGCAACGCGAAGGGGACTGGTCAATGCTTAATGAATTCAAGGCTTTCATTGCTCGTGGCAACGTCATGGATCTCGCAGTCGGTGTAATCATCGGCGGCGCGTTCGGCGGTATCGTCAAGTCGCTGGTTGAGGATATCATCATGCCGATCGTCGGTGCGATTTTCGGCGGTTTTGACTTTTCGAATCATTTCCTGCCCCTGTCGTCTGCCGTCAATGCGCCGACGCTGGCCGGCGCCCGTGCGCAGGGCGCGGTTTTCGCCTATGGCAATTTCATCACCGTCCTCATCAATTTCCTCATCCTCGCCTGGATCATATTCCTGATGGTCAAGGGCGTGAACGCGTTGCAAAAGCAGGTCGCGCGCAAAGAGGAAAAGGCCGCCGAAGCCGCGCCGCCGCCGGCCGATGTCCAGTTGCTGACTGAAATTCGCGATCTCCTAGCAAAGCGCCCCGCCGCCTGAAGCACTTTTTCGCAATCCCTGATTTCAAGCCTCGGCTGATCAACGGCCGAGGCGCTATCCATCACGAAAATCGATTGGTCGCTAAGGCAAAGTCATAGGATTTGGCCACGTTTCTGCTTTATGAAGCAGGAAACCGGAGACCTAGCATGTCGATTTTGGATAGCCTTAGCCCGCGTGCGCTTGCCGCACCCGAAAGCGGGATCGTGGAAGTTGTGAATTATGCCCGTGGCCGCGACGGCCTGCTGCCGCTATGGGTTGGCGAGGGCGATCTGCCGACGCCGGATTTCATCAATCACGCCGCCATGGCCTCGCTTAACGCCGGCGAAACCTTCTACACGTGGCAGCGCGGCATTCCGGAGCTGCGCCAGGCACTTGCCGATTATTATGGCCGGCACTTCGGCACCTCCTTGCCGATGGAGTATTTCTACGTCGTCGGCTCCGGCATGCAGGCGATCCAGCTTTCCGTGCAGGCGATCACGTCCCCCGGCGATGAGATGGTCTATCTTTCCCCGGCCTGGCCGAATATCGCCGCGGCGCTGGAGATTGCAGGCGCCCGTTCGGTCCCCGTGCCGTTGCAATTCGAACACGGCAAATGGTCGCTCGATCTCGGGCGCCTGGAGGCGGCGATCACGCCGAAGACCAAGGGTCTCTTCATCAATACCCCTTCCAATCCCACGGGCTGGACGGCGACCCACCAAAATCTTCGGGATATTCTGGCGCTCGCGCGCAAGCATGATCTCTGGATCATGGCCGACGAAATCTATGCGCTTTACTATTATGCCGGCGGCCGCGCACCGAGTTTCCTGGACGTCAAGGAAGCCGACGACAAAATCCTGTTCGTCAATTCCTTCTCGAAGAACTGGTCGATGACCGGCTGGCGCGTCGGCTGGATCGTGGCGCCCGCCGAGCTTGGCCAGGTTATCGAAAACCTCGTGCAATATTCCACCTCCGGTGTAGCGCAGTTCATGCAGAAGGGTGCAGTTGCCGCGTTGAACGAAGGCGATGATTTCGTCCGCTCCAACGTCGCCAAGGCGGCCCGTTCGCGTGACATCCTCTGCGATGCGCTGATCGCCACCAACCGCGTCCACACGCTGAAGCCGGACGGCGCGCTCTATTCGTTCCTGAAGATCGACGGCGTCACCGACAGCCGCAAGGCCGCCCTCGATATCGTCGACAAGACCGGCGTCGGCCTGGCGCCTGGAACGGCCTTCGGCAAGGGCGGTGAACTCTTCATGCGCGCGTGTTTTCTGCGTGATCCCGCGCAGGTGGCGGATGCCGCGGAACGGTTAAGCCGGTATATTCTAGGTTTGTAAGGGCTGGGTTTACCTGCTGATCTATTGACTGAACCCGGCCGTTGCGCCGGGTTTTTCTTGCGCGCCACCGAGATCGATAAAATTCGATCAATCCCCGAAAACCCGGCCTAACCATAGGAACAATCTTCCCTTCGCGTGGGCCCACTCAACCCCTGCTTTTAATCAAATCCGTAAGAAAGCGGGCTTCATATGCTCCTCAGATTACTTAGCAGGGGCGCGAAGAATGACAGTGTTGGTGACGGGCGGCGCCGGATATATCGGCAGCCATATGGTCTGGAAATTGCTGGACGCCGGCGAGGATGTGGTCGTCATCGACCGTCTCTCCACCGGCTTTCGCTGGGCGGTCGCGCCGGCGGCACGCTTTTATCTCGGCGATGTCGCCGATGAAGCGTTGCTGCAGAAGATCTTCGCGGAAAACGATATCGACGCGATCATTCATTTTGCCGGCTCCGCCGTTGTGCCGATGTCGATCGAAGATCCGCTTGCCTATTACGATAACAACACCGGTAAAACCCGCATCCTGGCGAGCGCCGCGATCAAGGCCGGCATTCGCCACTTCGTCTTCTCCTCCACCGCCGCCGTCTACGGCCCTCAGCCCTCCAGCGAACCGGTGCGGGAAAGCGCGCCGCCGCGGCCGGAAACACCTTATGGGCAATCCAAGCTGATGTCGGAATTGATGCTGCGCGATGCCGCCGCGGCTTATGATTTCCGCTATGTGGCGCTGCGCTATTTCAACGTCGCCGGCGCCGATCCGAAGGGTCGGGCCGGTCAATCGACCGACGGTGCAACCCATCTAGTCAAGGTTGCCTGCGAGGCGGCCCTCGGCCGGCGCCGCCAGGTGGATATCTACGGCACCGACTATCCGACACATGACGGCACCGGTGTGCGCGACTACATCCACGTCTCCGATCTCGTCGAGGCGCATCTGATGGCACTGCAACACCTGAGAAACGGCGGCCGGCCGCTTGTCGCCAATTGCGGTTATGGCACGGGCTATTCGGTGTTGGACGTCCTGAACATGGTCACGCGCGTCTATGGCCGCGCTTTCCGCATTCATATGGCGCAGCGTCGACCCGGCGATGCAGCCAGCGTTGTCGCCGACGCCACCCTTGCCCAGCGCGAACTGGGATGGGCGCCGAAATACAACTGCATGGAGACGATCATACGCTCGTCGCTGGAGTGGGAAATCTACCTCGCGCACAAGTCCGGTTTCGACGTCAGTGGCTTGCATAAGGTGTTCGCGGCGCCAAGCGTCTGAGATCGCTCAGCGCCGGAATTACATGGGAATATATCTATATTTTAATGT
>NZ_JARFYM010000041.1 GCF_030272705.1 Rhizobium mayense
TCTTGCCAGCGACAATCAACATGATACCTTCACCCCGACCGCGACTTAAGAGTCTCATCTAGATTGTCGCTAGCGTCTCATCCTGATCGCCGCGCTATAGAACTGACCCCCAGCGTTTTCCGCTGCCAAGCCGGAATAGCGGAAAAATATCCGGCAGCTTACCGATAGTTTTTCGCGGGTACTCGCTCGCACCGTCTACGTATTGCAAAGGAATGGTTGGGGAATCTACAGGTATATACTTCTCGACCCATTCTCTTTGCTCGAACAGGATGCGGTGTATTTCGTCGTCCTCCCGTGGAATGTAATAAGGCTCTCCAGTCTTGTTGGTATTTACGTAAATGCCCGTAAATTTTGAACCGAGCGACTCGTCGAACTCAAACGCATAACCTCTCTGTTGGAGCTCGGCATTTATCCGCTTCCAACAACCCGCGTGAGGACCAGTGTTGTCTTCCCATCGCTTTTTCAGGCCATGGAAACGGCGCGCGTCCCCCTCTCCCGAATCTAACCGCTTCACCTGAGCCCTCCTTAAGGGGAGGCGGAACATTATTCGGTAGATGTTCACCATGGTCGGGCAGTAGCGTCTCTCGAGCTTTCCCGATTGATTTCGTACCAGTTCGCGAAAGAGGCCGGATTGGCCTGGCCATCCCCGTTCGCCTTCCTCCAGAATTTCACTTGCAATTGTGGCCAGCCGTTCAGGTAGCGCTCTGCTCCTTGCTCGCGATGGTTTGAAGGCGGTAGAGGAGCAACGATCCGCGACTGAATCGATTTCTTCCAGGGTGATTAGTGGCCAACATGGAACGTCGAGAGACTGATCAGAATACAAATCGAACATGAAATTCGAGAATCGAAACATACGACGCAATCGAGAAACAAGATCTGGTGTAACCTTCCCGAGCCGGTCGCCTAGGAATTGCGCGAGCGTTGATGGCCGCTCTCTCATTTTGAGGGCTTCCAGCACACTGCCGTCCGGAACGATCGACCGTAGCCACCCGATCATGTCCATTGTGTCTCTCCGCCCTTCGGACGGCTTGGTGAGAGAGTCTTTGGCGAACTCCCGGTACGCGGCAATCACTTCCTTGTCGATGCGATGCTCGCTTACCTGAAGAGCCTTCCACGTGCGAACCGTTTCCCCATGGGTCGACATTCGATGATTAACTGCCAAGGGGAAGAGGGTGTCGTCGCCCGTGTAGCGCGCAAGAGCTAGTATGACCTCCCTCGCGCACTGAATACCGACTTCGCTAGATCCCCAAAGGTCACGTTTCCATCTGAGGCCATTCTTGGTGCGAAAATAGCCAACTAATGCATGGATCGCGCCTAGTGGCATCGACGCAAGAGTACTGCAGCCCATGGTGCACAATGCGAATACGGCGATGATCTTGTAGGTCTCTCTGAGGTATGTTGCCCGGTTGTGGAGAGACTGCCTGTTGATGAATTCCATCAATCCAACTTCTTCAAGGCTCTCAAGCATGTCGGCACCGAGCTCAGTGCCGTCTACGATAGCTTTCAGGATCCCAGCGCCAAGCACGCGGTCTTTTTCGCGGGACATTATGAATGCGGGAGCAACATAGACTTGCTCGGCGATGACCAACTCTGCGGTGTCCTGAAATCGTGATGGAAGCTCAAGAAACGGCCCCCGGTAGCGGGGCAATTGGTTCAACAGGTCGCGGACTTGGATTGAAACTGGCTGACCAAGATCGTTGAGATGTTGGTCCGTTATGTTTACGTTTACTGGTTCGTTTTCGCCTGGAAACGTCAGGAGAGCAGCGCTGACCATGAGCAGATCTCATCGGTTGAAGGAGAAATTCGTCAGCCATAAGCCGCCGTCGGATTACAGTCGCGATACTTGCTTCAGGAATCCGGATCTCCGGTGAATTTTCGTTTCATGGATGCGATTGCGTCGGCAATGGAGGAAAAGCCCGCGGGAAGCCCCTTTTTAGCAGCCGTTTGGAGTATCTCGTTGGTTTCGGCGGGCGTTAGCTTCGTGTAGGGTATCTGGCTTCTCTCATTAAGATGTCGCATGCAACGACGTATAAGATCGTTGTCGGCACCGATCGTTTTCAGAAAAGAACCGTAAAAATGGCGGCCGGCTTGGGTGGTGGTGCCCCGTTTCTTCTCCACCTTGAGTGATGGGTCTTTATATATTTTTGCTATGCGCCCAACCGCGCGACCCCAAGCCCCGTAGTATGCCGACCGGGTATAGGGCGCCCCAATTCGGGAATCATCGTCGTCCCACTGTCCGCTTGAAACGAGCAGGTAGGGATGATCGGGCAAACCTAAGGCCCGGCGTCGTTTCATTAGACGAGGTCGTGTGACGCTGAGATAATGAACTAGCAAGCGAGCGACGCGTTCCTCAACTCCCGGGATGGGTAACCACTGGATTACTGCCCCGATCTTCTCATCTTCCAAGCCTTTCCAACCGACGGCTTCTTTCCCTTTGAAAAGCCTGTTTCGGGACATCCGAGTGTGTCGCATTTTCAGGTAAGTGGATCGAGTTCCAACCTTACCATCGCGTCCCTCTACGTCAGATTCTTCAGGATGGTGAAGAAAGACGACCGGGCGTCCCTCTATGAATTGCACGTCCTGCACCCAAATGTGGAACGGCTCGCACGAACGACATCCACCTAAGATTTGGAAATGCGCCAATAGTTGCGCCGTCTCGTCAGTGCCGCCCCTTGGAGAAGTAAACCCTTCGAAAAGCATCGGCCAAACATATGCGGTTGGAAAACGATGTGTGGTGTTCGTCGAATTTGGTGCCCGGCCAATTATTCCAGAAGCCCGATCGGGAGGAGTTTTTTCAGTCGTGTCCAAGTGAGACAAGAGTCGTTGCCGGCTCCGTATCAATGCCTCTCGCGCCATATTAGTGGTAGCGACCACCTCGGGACCCAGGAAGGACTGGAGAAGCTTATTTTTGATAGCACTTCTGGGAGCTTTCTCCAGATATCGGGTGAGTGCCTTAAGCAGTTCCTTGCATGTTCGCCTGCTACGAGGGTGCCAGAACAGATCGAGCTCATCGATGACCGTTCCATCTGCGCGGACTTGTATGGTTCCCGAACGAAGTGCGTTCGCAAAGTCCTTTCCGAACGTCCTAAACTTTAATTTCCCTTTCGACATCAGAGCAGTCGCGCAATCTGCCATAAGCCCAAATGCTCGCGCATAGTTGAGCTTCCATGTGTTCGACTTTGAAGAGTTTGCGATCAAAAGGTCCAAGAGGCCGTCGACGCGGTGCAAGGAAACGCGTCCACCATTCAAAGGTTGGATAAGATACAGGACGGGGAGGGTATAGCTCAGCCCGGCGCGTCGTACTTGCTGGAACACAATCACGTGGTTCTTGCCTCGTTCGGCACGCTTCGAATACAGCCAGGCGTCGGCCGCCGCTATTGCGTGGATCAAAGGTTTCGTCGCTGAAGCAATGACACTCATGAGGCCCTCATAATGCTCGTTGAGAGCGGATCCTTGCTGTGCAGACGGGCGCAAGGACTCAGTTCCGTTCTAAAGGACAGAATCCTTGCTGCCACAAAGCTGAATCCTTGTGGGTTACGTGTCCGCTTTGATGAGGGACACGATGCGCTACTGGAAAATCTTGGTGAATTGGCCTATTTGTAGGACATAGGTCGACCCCGGGGGTAAGAGCTCAGGTTGATCGTTAGGGCGGATGCGCTGCAACGCGTCCGCCCAATCTTCTTGGACATGATTCGCTGTGACAATACTGCATCTGTCCTTTTTCGAAAAGATTATGTCCGTCTCAGAAGTGCGGAGGTTGTCCGTTTTGCAAATTGATGCCGATGAACTGATGTCCTCTTCAAGAGTTTTTTTGGAAGACACGCTGCGGCAATGCGAGTCAAAGCTGGCTGAACAGGAAGCGGTGTTGGCGTCTTTCATTCGTGATAAAGAGCGACAGATCGAAGCCTATCGAGCAGCAACGGTTGCAGAAATTGAGAGATTTAGACGCGTTGTGGAGGCGGAAACTGCAGCAACGAAGGCCGTGGTGGACGCCATACGACAACAGATAAAGCGGCAACCACATATCGACGAGCCTGCGAGCTTCCATCAGGAAACCTTATCGTCAAACAGGCAAACTAGTTCCCGTTCCCAGCTAATTGTTCAGCTGGCCACCGCCATGTTGGAGCAGGGGCGGCGACCGGTTCGTCGACAGGAGATAGTCGAGCGCGTATTCGCATGCGACGTAGATCTTCCATCCACTGACATCGAGGGGCTAGTCAGCAAAGCTTTGGCTCGAAGCGGAAAATTCCAGGTGGTGAAGCGCCGTTATTGGTTCGCGGGTGAACCGTTTCCCGGTGACGAGGCGGGGACCTAGTCAAGCGCGACCACGTCCCGAGTGTCGAAACATCAGATTAATTCGAAAACAGGAAGATTACCGTCGACGTTTTTCTTATTATTACAGTGACTTAGTCGGCATCGGTAAAGTTGTGCACCCTTAAATGTACTCTATCCTGCTGAGCTACGGGACCACTGGGATTGATCCATACAAAAGCAAGGGCCCGAAGCCAAGCCCTTTTACGTCCTGGAGACGATCAGCTTTCGCCTGGGCGTGCGCTATTATCGGGCGCACGCAGAGATGGTCATGCCCTCAGGCGTCCAGGCGCTGCTCGGCGAGGCGCACCCAGTAGGAGATGCCGTGGGCGATGGCTTCGTCGTTGAAGTCGTAGGCCGGGTTGTGCAGGCCGGCGGTGTCGCCGTTGCCGACGAAGATGAAGGCGCCGGGGCGAGCGTTCAGCATGTAGGAGAAATCCTCGCCCCCCATCATGGGATCGACATCGGGGATAACGTTGGCCGGGCCGGCGATGTCGCGCGCGGCGGCAAGTGCGTGATCGGTCTCGTCGGCATGGTTGACGGTCACCGGATAGTTGCGGTGGAAATGAATATCCGCTTCGGCGTCGTGGCTTGCGGCAATGCCGCTGACGATCTGCCGGAAGCGCTGTTCGGCGAGATCGCGGATCTCCGGGTCGAGAGTGCGCACGGTGCCGGCGAAGCTCGCGTCGTTCGGAATGACATTATACGCGTTGCCGGCATTGAACTTGGTCACCGAGACAACCACCGACTTTAGCGGGTTGGCACTGCGCGAGGCGATCAGCTGCAGGTTGGTGATAATCTGGGCACCTATGGCGATGGGATCGATGGTCTTGTGCGGCATGGCGGCATGGCCGCCGCGGCCCTTGATGGTAATGGTGAATTCGTCGGTTGCGGCCATGATCGCGCCCTTGCGGATTGCGAACTGGCCGACTGGCAGGCCCGGCAGGTTGTGCATGCCGTAGACCTCGGCGATCTGGAAGCGTTCCATCATGCCGTCCTTGACCATGGCATCGCCTCCGGCGCCGCCCTCTTCGGCGGGCTGGAAGATGACGGCGATATTGCCGTTGAAGTTGCGGGTCTCGGCCAGATATTTGGCAGCCCCGAGCAGCATGGCGGTGTGGCCGTCATGGCCGCAGGCATGCATCTTGCCCGGCGTGGTGGAGGCCCAAGGTTTGCCGGTGATTTCGGTGAGTGGCAAAGCATCCATATCGGCGCGCAGGCCGACCGTGCGGCCTTCACCCTTGCCGCGGATCAGGCCGACGACGCCGGTGCGGCCGATGCCGGTGACGACCTCGTCGACGCCGAACGCCCTGAGCTTCTCGGCAACGAAGGCGGCGGTGTTTTCCACCGCATACAACAGCTCAGGCCTTGTGTGGATATAACGGCGCCATTCGGTCACTTCGTCCTGGAGTTCGGCGGCTCTGTTCAAAATCGGCATGCTGATTTTTCCTGCTGCTCAATATCGGATTCGGGTCTAGCAATTTGGTTTGGCACCAACCTCGGACATCACATCGCACTTTTCGATGTCGTGCGCGCGATCACAAGGCTGTGATGCATTGGTAATAAACTCGTCAATCGCCTTTGCCTTCTCCTAGCCATATAGGTTAAATAGGCGGAGCTTTCGAGAAAATTCCGGACTTCTGAAGGATAGACCGTGCCGACGAAGCAAAATCGTTTGTATGCCGCCATGCGGCTTGTTCCCATGGCCGCAGCCGCATCCATGCTTTTGCTGTCGACCGCGCACGTGGCCGAAGCCAATCCGCATATCCTCGTCGATGTCAGCACCGGCCGCGTGCTCGATCATGAAGAAGCCTTCCGCAAGTGGTATCCGGCCTCGCTGACGAAGCTGATGACGGTCTATGTTACCTTCCGCGCCATCCAGTCCGGCCAGATTTCGCTCGATACGCCTGTTGTCATGTCCAAGCTTTCCTCGTCGCAGCCGCCGGCGAAGATGTACTTCAAGCCGGGCCAGAAATTGACCCTCGACAATGCCCTGAAGATGATGCTGGTCAAATCCGCCAATGACCTCGCCATGGCGATCGCCGAGACCGTCGGCGGCTCCGAGCAGGGCTTCGTCGCGCGCATGAACGCGGAAGCCGCTCGCCTCGGCATGCGCGACACGCATTACATCAATCCCAACGGTCTGCCGGGCAAGGGTCAGTACACGACGGCGCGAGACCTAGCGGTCGTCAGCGTCGCGCTGCGCCGCGAGTTCCCGCAATATGCCAGCTATTTCTCGCTGGAAGGCTTCACCAACGGCGTCAAGCAGGTGCAGAACATCAACATGCTCATCGGCCGCTTCGACGGCGCCGACGGCATGAAGACCGGCTTCATCTGCGCTTCCGGCTTCAATCAGATCGCCTCGGCCACCCGCAACGGCCGCACGCTGATCTCCGTCGTTCTCGGCACGGACAGCCTTGCGGCACGCGCCGACGATTCCGCGAATTTCCTCGAAAAGGGCTTCGAGAACCAGTTTTCCGGGCGGGACACGCTGGCAAGCCTGCAGCCCTATGGGCAGCAGGGCCAGGATGAGGTCGCCGACGTCACCGCCGACATCTGCAGCGCCAAGGGCGCAAAGGCCCGCAGCGAGACGCGCGATCCTACGGGCCGCACGAAGGTGCAGTCGCCCTATATCCATGAAATGGATCACGATCCAAATTTCGTCTATGCCGGCCTCATCGGCGGCCAGGACGTCGCGACCGCAAGCAAGGGCGATCAGGAAGATACGACCGCGAAAGGCGACAAGGCTGTGAAGGGCAATAAAATTGTCGCGACGCGCGATGCTACCGGCATACCCATCCCGATGCCGCGTCCCACTTTCTGATCGGATCTGAACCATGAGCCTTCCGCAGCAGAGAGTGCCGGTTTCGATTCTGACCGGCTTTCTCGGGGCTGGCAAATCGACATTGCTGAACCGCATCCTCAAGGATGCGGAGATGCGGGATGCGGCCGTCATCATCAACGAATTCGGCGATGTCGGCATCGACCACCTGCTGGTCGAAAGCTCCGGCGATTCCATCATCGAACTCTCCGATGGCTGCCTCTGCTGCACGGTGCGCGGCGAGCTGGTGGATACGCTGGCGAACCTGATGGATGCCATGCAGACCGGCCGCATCCGGCCGCTGAAGCGCGTCGTCATCGAGACGACCGGTCTCGCCGATCCGGCGCCGGTGATGCAGTCGATCATGGGCAATCCGATCATCGCCACCAATTTTGACCTCGACGGCGTGATCACCGTCGTCGATGCGGTGAACGGTTTGCAGACGCTCGATAACCACGAAGAGGCGCGCAAGCAGGTGGCGGTCGCCGACCGGTTGATCGTCTCCAAGACCGGCCTGGAAGGAGCGGCGTCTGACGGTATGCTGGAAAGCCGGCTGAGGTCGCTCAATCCGCGGGCGCAGATGCTGAACGCTGATAGCGACGAGGCCGGCCGCGCCGCCATTCTGGTCAACGGCCTCTACGATCCGGCCTCCAAGATCGCCGATGTCGGCCGCTGGCTGCGGGACGAGCTGGAAACGGATGAGCATGATCATCATCATGACGACCATGGTCATCACCGTGACGGGCATGGTCATCACCGCCACGGCCACGATCATCATGGCCATCGGCATCAGCACGCCCATGACGTGACCCGTCACAACGAGTCGATCCGCTCCTTCTCGATTATCGAAAACCAACCGATCGATCCGATCGCGCTGGAAATGTTCATCGACCTCTTGCGTTCCGCCCATGGCGAGAAACTCCTGCGGATGAAAGCGATCGTTGCTGTGTCCGACAGGCCGGAGCGTCCGGTCGTGCTGCATGGCGTGCAGAATATTTTCCATCCGCCCATGCGCCTGCCCGCCTGGCCCAATCCTGACGACCGACGCACACGCATGGTGATCATCACCAAGGACCTACCTGAAGATTTCGTGAAGGGCATGTTCGACGCGTTCCTCAGCAAGCCGCGCGTCGATACACCGGATCGCGCAGCACTTGAGGACAATCCGCTGGCCGTGCCGGGGATGAGGTTCTGAGGCTTTTACCTTCTCCCCGCCGGGGAGAAAGTGGAGCAAGATACGCTTTAGGCGATACTCGCTATCGCTTGCGGATGATGAAGCGATGACCGCTTTCCGTCTTCTCGGTTGCGACCAGGGTGTGGCCATTTTTACTGCAGAAATGCGGAATGTCGATGATGGCCAGCGGATCGCTGGTCTCGACGGTCAGGATCGCCCCTGACGGCATGCCGCGCAGGCGTTTTTCCGTTTTCAGCACGGGGAGCGGGCATTTCAACCCGCGCAGATCGTAAACCCTGTCGTCCAGGCTATTCACTCTTGGCCCAGAACTTCCAGAAAGGCGGTTTCTTGGCTGGCTCCGTCTGTGCTGTTTCCACAGGCGGCGCCGCATAGGCGAGCGGGTTGACCATGGGGTTTGCCATCGGGATCGGCACGTTCGCGGGAACGTTGGCTGCCACGGCGATGCCGGCGGGCTGAGTTCCCTGCTGTCCGGCGAGACCCGGAGTGGCCGTCGCCATGCGGACGCTTGCCGTCGTCGGATTGGCGACGGTGCCGCCGCGGGCAAGCTGCTGCCCGGACTGGTTCGCCATCATCGACTCCAGATCGGCGACCTTCATCATCTTGCCGGCAGCAAGCGCGGTACCGGTCGGGGCGTAGGCGATATCGTGGCCCTTGCGCTGCTTGGCGA
The DNA here is from genome assembly GCF_030272705.1 of Rhizobium mayense. Classification (GTDB taxonomy): domain Bacteria; phylum Pseudomonadota; class Alphaproteobacteria; order Rhizobiales; family Rhizobiaceae; genus Rhizobium; species Rhizobium mayense. The sequence goes on from NZ_JARFYM010000041.1 coordinate 8,995, forward strand.
CAATGGCCTTGCGTTCGGCTTCGGTCGGATCGTACCAGGCCATGCCGTCAAACTTCTTCGAGGCCACGGCATAATCTGACTGGTACTGCTTGTCATGGGTCGCCAGCGCCACCTGTAGGGCCGGCGGCGTGGTCATGACCGGGCATTTGCCAGCGGGGTTGAACGGGCCGCTGGCCTGCTGGTTGAAGACGTATTTCTTTTCGCAGACCTCGACTTCCGGCGGACGCTTCGTCACCTCGAAATTGTCGTAGCCGACCTTCAGCATCCTCCAGAATTCGATGTTGGGGCTCAGACGATGCTTGACCATGTTTTCCGCCGTCATGCGGAAAGGGAAGGCCTCAAGCTGGACTGCCTTCTGGCCACCCTTGAAGGCGTCGCGTGCGAAGGCATAGATTTCCAGCACCTCCTGGTCGGTCATCGAATAGCAGCCCGACGACGAGCAGGCGCCATGGATCATCAGATTGGCACCCGTGCGGCCATTGGCCGCGTCATAGCGGTTCGGAAATCCGGTGTTGATGGCGAGGTAGTATTTGGAGTTCGGGTTGAGGTTGGCAGGCGTCAGCATGTAGAAGCCTTCCGGCGCTTGCCGGTCGCCTTCCTTCACCTTCGGGCCGAGACGGCCGGACCAGGCGCAGATATTGTAGCTGGCGATCACCTCGAAGCGATTGTTCTGGTTCGCCTTGAGGATCTCCATCACGCCTTCTTCCTTGAAGATGCGGATCATGATCGGCGAATTGCGCTCCATGCCCTTTTTCGCCATGTCGGCGACGATATGGGCGGGAAGCGGCTGCTCGACCTTGTTTTTCACCGTCGACAGATCGATCGACGCCGATTCCAGCGTATCGTTACAGCCAGCGAGAGCCAGCGCCATCAGGGATATGTAGGCGAGGTGACGGATGCGCATTCTGACTTAGCCCATAGATGCGAAGAGCGGCCGCACGATCTGTTTCGCCGCCCCAATCGAAACATGAAACAGAATCATAGACGGCTTATACTTGAAAATTCCTTACCAGCCTATGACGCGCCCGCGGCGCACCCGCAAGCTTTTCTTTGCCATAATTGTTTCGATAACAAGAATGTGGCCAAGATTTGGCCTCATTCTCGTTTGTGTGGTCACGATTCTCGAACTTAAGTTAGAGATTGCGACCCATGTTGAGGAATTTCTGACGGCGGTCGCTACGCAATTGTTCGCCCGAACGGCTGGAAAGTTCGCCGAGCGCGTTGGAAATCACGTCGCCGGTTGCCGCAATCACCGTCTGCGGATCGCGATGGGCGCCGCCGAGCGGTTCGGGAATAATGCCGTCGATGATGCCGAGTCCCTTCAGGTCGTCGGCCGTGATTTTCATGTTGGTGGCGGCTTCCTTCGCGCGGGTGGAATCGCGCCAGAGGATCGAGGCTGCACCTTCGGGTGAAATCACGCTGTAGATCGAGTGTTCGAGCATATAGACGCGATTGCCGGTGGCGATCGCGATCGCGCCGCCCGAGCCGCCTTCGCCGATGACGACGGAGATGATCGGTACCTTCACGCCCAGGCACATTTCTGTCGAACGGGCAATCGCTTCCGCCTGGCCGCGCTCTTCGGCGCCGACGCCGGGGTAGGCGCCTGCCGTGTCGACTAGGGTGATGACGGGCAGTTCGAAGCGATCGGCCATTTCCAGCATACGGATCGCCTTGCGGTAACCCTCAGGGCGGGCGCTGCCGAAATTGTGCTTCAGGCGCGTCTTGGTGTCGTTACCCTTTTCCTGGCCGATGACGGCGATGGGCTGGCCGCGGAAGCGGGCGAAGCCGGCCTGGATGGCGGCATCCTCAGAAAACTTGCGGTCGCCGGCCAGCGGCGTGAATTCCGTAAACAGCGCTCCGGCATAGTCGACGAAATGCGGGCGTTGCGGATGGCGGGCGACCTGCGTCTTCTGCCAGGCGTTGAGCTTGGAATAGATATCGGCCATGGCCTCGCGGACGCGGATTTCGAGCCGGCCGACTTCATCGGACGTGTCGATGCTCTCGTCTTCGCTTGCCAGTTTCTTCAGCTCGTGAATCTTGCCTTCGAGATCCGAGATTGGTTTTTCGAAGTCGAGATAATTGTGCATGAGGTGCGTTTCCGATCCTTTTGCCCGTGACGAAAGACGGCACGTATAGCCTGTGTGCCGGTCCTATTCCTGTTTTTTGGCCTGTTTGGCAAGGGGGTGATGCGTTTGCACCAGTTGGTGAAGCCGTTCTTCCAACACATGCGTGTAGATTTGTGTGGTCGAAATGTCGGAATGGCCAAGAAGTTCCTGCACCACACGCAAGTCCGCCCCATTGGCAAGCAGGTGGCTCGCGAAGGCATGGCGCATGACGTGTGGCGAGATCATCGAGGGCGTCAGCCCGGCGCGAATGGCGAGATCCTTCAGGTCCCGCGCAAAAACCTGGCGCGGCAGATAGCCCTGCTTGGACGCTGCGGGGAAGAGCCACGGGCTCTCCGGGGCCGGTTGCGCGGCAGCTGCCGCTATTTCCGCCTGGCGCCTGCCGTAGGTCTTCAGTGCAGCGATGGCCGACTGCGACAGTGGCACCAGCCGCTCCTTGTTGCCCTTGCCGCGGATCATCAGGAAACGCCCTTCCTGGTCCATCACTTTGGCCGGCAGGGAAACGAGTTCGCTGACGCGCATGCCGGTGGCATAGAGCAGCTCCAGCAGGACCAGCATGCGCAGGTGCTGCAATTGATCGGGGCCTTCCACGGCCGCTTCCTGTTCGGCCTGGGCCAGAAGACGTGTTACCTCCTCCATCCCCATGGTCTTAGGCAATGCGCGCCCCTTCTTCGGCGCGTCGAGAACGCCGGTGGGATCATCCGTGCGCAGACCCTCAGCATAGAGGAATTTGTAGAACTGGCGCATGGCCGACAGCCGGCGCGCCTGCGATGACGGCTTGAAACCCTGGCGCGATAGGCCGGAGAGATAGGCACCGAGATCGTTCGATCCCGCTTCCGTCATGCGGACATCGCGCCCGGACAAAAAGGAATGAAGATCGTCGAGGTCGCGCTCATAAGATTGCAGCGTGTTGACCGCCGCGCCGCGTTCGGCGCTCATCATTTCCAGGAAGGCTTCCATATGTGCGCGGCTCAGATCCTTCACCATGATCTCCGCGCTTACGGCTTCACCGAGCCGGTGGCCGGCGGGTTGACGCGTTCCGAGGGTATGCGGATCGTTACATCGCGCGGCTGCGGTTCGACGAAGAGCACGAGAGCCCACATTGCTCCATAGACCGATCCGGCGATCACCGCACAGATGACAAGGAAGCGAAACAGGGTCGGCATTCAGAAACTCTCCTCGTCCCGATCATTGGTCCGGCGATATATTGTAATCCTATCCGCCAACGGTTAGCGGAAGGATATTGCAGACATGTTTATGTTGCGGCGTCTTGACGCTACAGGTGCATTTGACGATACCGTTTCCAAACAAATTGTGAATGGGCCGATGAGTGAAGAAGTGCTGACCCTTGCAGAAAGCCTCAGAGACAGAGCGCGCTCCGTGTTGGGCACGCGCAATCTTGTCCTCGTTGGGTTGATGGGGGCCGGAAAATCCTCGATCGGCCGGCTGGTCGCAAACCAGCTCGGCATTCCCTTCGTCGATACCGATATCGAGATCGAGCGCGTATCGCGCATGACCATCACCGAGTTGTTCGAGGCTTACGGTGAAGCTGAGTTCCGGGCTCTGGAAACGCGGGTGATCAAGCGGTTGCTGAAGGGCGGCCCCCGCGTGGTTTCCACAGGTGGCGGCGCTTTCATCAACGACCGGACGCGCCGGCACGTCAAACGCAGCGGCCTGTCGGTCTGGCTGAAGGCCGATCTCGACGTGCTCTGGGATCGTGTCAGCAAGCGCGACACCCGGCCGCTGCTCAAAACCGAGAATCCGAAACAGACCCTCGAAAATCTGATGAACGCGCGCTATCCGATCTATGCGGAAGCCGATTTCACGGTTTTATCCCGCGATGTCGGCAAGGATGTCATGGTCAAGGAAGTCCTTGCCGCCATCGTCGAGGGGAAAGAAGAAAGCAAGATACCATGAATGCGATCACACCGGCGTCGGCGGAGCGCCTCGTCCGCGTGCCCCTCGGCGAGCGCGCCTACGATATTCTGATCGGCCCCGGCCTGATTGCCCGTGCCGGCAAGGAAATCGCAGCAAGGCTGAAAGGCCGCAGGGCCGCTATCATTACGGACGAACATGTCGCACCGCTCTACCTCGATGAGCTGCTTGCGAGCCTTCAAGGGGCCGGTATTCAGTCCTCCAAGTTAGTGCTGCCGGCGGGCGAGAAGACCAAGAGCTTCGAACATCTGATGGCCGTCTGTGATGCGGTGCTCACCGCCCGTGTCGAGCGCAACGATGCCGTCATCGCGCTTGGCGGCGGCGTGATCGGCGATCTCTCTGGCTTTGCCGCAGGCATCGTGCGCCGTGGCGTTCGTTTCGTGCAGGTGCCGACCTCGCTGCTGTCGCAGGTGGATTCATCCGTTGGCGGCAAGACGGGCATCAATACCCACCACGGCAAGAACCTGATCGGCGTCTTCCATCAGCCCGATCTCGTGCTGGCCGATACCGACGTTCTGAATTCGCTCAGCGAGCGTGAGTTCCGCGCCGGCTACGCCGAGGTCGCCAAATATGGGCTGATCGACAAGCCGGATTTCTTTGCATGGCTGGAGGCCAACTGGAAAGAGGTGTTCTCCGGCGGTGCGGCTCGCATCGAGGCGATTGCCGCGAGCTGTCAGGCGAAATCCGACGTCGTTGTCGCCGACGAACGGGAAAATGGTCCCCGGGCGCTGCTCAATCTCGGCCATACCTTTGGCCATGCATTGGAGGCGGCCACCGCCTATGACAGCCGGCGGCTGGTGCATGGCGAGGGTGTTTCGATCGGCATGGTGCTGGCGCACGAATTTTCCTCGCGCCTCAATCTGGCGAGCCCGCACGATGCCAAGCGCGTGGAGACGCATCTGAAGGCGGTCGGTCTGCCGACGCGAATGGGCGACATTCCGGGCGAGCTGCCGCCGGCCGAGGTGCTGATGGATGCGATTGCGCAGGACAAGAAGGTCAAGAGCGGCAAGCTCACCTTCATCCTCACCCGCGGCATCGGACAATCCTTCGCCGCCGATGACGTCCCTGCCTCCGAAGTCCTCAGTTTCCTAAGGGAAAAACATCCGTAATGACGGTTCAAGGCACGCTGGCTGTTTTGTGGGAATATTGGCCTGAGATCATCTCGATCATCGTGCTCGTGCTGCTTTCGGCGTTTTTCTCGGGTTCGGAAACGGCGTTGACCGCGGCCTCGCGCAGCCGCATCCATACGCTGGAAGCGAATGGCGACAAGCAGGCGGGGATCGTGCGCAAGCTCATCGAGCGCCGTGACCGGCTGATCGGGGCGCTGCTGATCGGCAACAACCTCGCCAACATCCTGGCGTCATCGATTGCGACCAGCCTGTTTCTCGGCCTGTTCGGCAGTTCCGGCGTCGCGCTGGCGACTTTGGCCATGACCGTCATCCTCGTCATCTTCGCGGAAGTCCTGCCGAAAAGCTGGGCGATCTCGACGCCGGATCGTTTTGCTCTCAGCGTCGCCGGCGCCGTGCGTCTCTTCGTTGCCGTGGTCGGGCCGATATCGAGCTTTGTCAACGGTATCGTCCGGCGGATTCTCAGCATCTTCGGCATCAATCTCTCCAAGGAAGTGTCGATGCTGTCGGCTCATGACGAGCTGCGCGGCGCCGTCGACCTGCTGCATCGCGAAGGTTCGGTGGTCAAGGCGGACCGCGATCGTCTGGGTGGCGTTCTCGATCTTGGCGAGCTGGAGCTTTCCGACATCATGGTCCACCGCACGGCGATGCGCGCCATCAATGCCGACGACCCGCCGGAAGTGGTCGTGCGGGCCATTCTCGACAGCCCGTATACGCGCATGCCGCTCTGGCGCGGCACGATCGACAACATCATCGGCGTCGTCCATGCCAAGGATCTGCTGCGGGCGCTGGCGGAGCCGAATGTGGAGCCGGAAAATCTCGACATCTCCAAGATCGCGCAAAAGCCCTGGTTCGTGCCCGACAGCACCAATCTCGAAGATCAGCTCAATGCCTTCCTGCGCCGCAAGCAGCATTTCGCCGTCGTGGTCGACGAATATGGCGAAGTGCAGGGCATCGTCACGCTGGAAGACATTCTTGAGGAGATCGTCGGCGATATTGCCGACGAGCACGATCTCGATATCCAGGGCGTGCGGCAGGAGGCCGATGGTTCGATCGTCGTCGACGGCGTTGTGCCGATTCGCGACTTGAACCGCGCGCTAGACTGGGATCTGCCCGACGAGGAGGCGACGACAATTGCCGGCCTCGTCATTCACGAATCAATGACCATCCCGGAAGAGCGCCAGGCCTTCACCTTCTACGGCAAGCGCTTCATCGTCATGAAGCGTGAAAAGAACCGTATCACCAAGATCAGGATCAGGCCGGCGGAGACGGAAGAGGGTAAGCCGCAATAGCGGCTTACCACCGCACGGCTTCCCCCGGCGCCGCCGGCTCGACGGCCAGCGCATGCAGCCCTGCATCCAGCTCCGGCTTCAAAAGCTCTGATATCGCCCTGTGGCGGGCAAGACGCGGCATGCCGGTGAACTTGGCGGAGACGATCCGAACTCTTATATGAGTTTCGCCCGTTCCGGTCATGTCGGGCTGATGGCCGGCGTGCATGTGGCTTTCGTTGATGACAATGAGACGCTCTGGCGCGAAGGCGTCGGTGAGCTTTTTCTCAATGCGGGATTGAAGTGTCGTTTCCATTTTCCCGCCATCACCTTGTTCGCGAAAAGGTTCCCACAAAGCCTGCAACATTCCTATTTGTCAATTCTTGTTGTGGGGTGGCTGAGGCCCCATAATTAGGGCGCCATGAGACTCGATTCAAAATACTTCGACCGCATTCGAACCCGCCGCAAACGCGAGCCGGAGGCCGAACAGGCCCCGCCGACGTGCCAGTGGGACGGCTGCGACAAAAAGGGCACGCATCGTGCGCCGGTAGGGCGCAATGCGGAAGGGCAGTTCTTTTTGTTCTGCTTCGAGCACGTCAAGGAATACAACAAGGGCTACAATTATTTCTCCGGCCTCTCGGACGGCGAGATCGCGCGTTACCAGAAGGAGGCCATCACCGGCCATCGCCCGACCTGGACCGTCGGCGTCAACAAGGCGGCGCGCAACAGCCCGCTGCATTCCGACATCCGCTCCGGTTCCTATGCCCGGGTGCGCGATCCCTTCGGCTTCGTCAAGGAAGGGCAAGGCCCGGGACGCGGACCGCGTTTCCCGCAGGAGCGCAAGCTGAAAACGCTCGAGGCGAAGGCCTTCGACACGATGGGGCTGGGCGCCAATGCCACCGGGCCGGAGATCAAGAGCCGTTACAAGGAATTGGTGAAAAAGCACCATCCGGACGCCAACGGGGGCGATCGCGGGTCGGAAGAACGGTTTCGCGCCGTCATTCAGGCCTATCAATTGTTGAAGCAGAACGGTTTTTGTTAATTCCTGTCCTTGCTCTCCGCCTTCAATCAGGTATGGTCCAAATCGGCTTAGGCCGCAGGCAGCTGCGGCAAGGTGCGCTTTTGGCTGGCTGCACCTCGGCCAACTTTCCGGACGCGGCGTTTCTTGTCCGGGGACTCTGTTCAAGGATGCTCGCAAGCGATCATGTCATCGCGCCGAGATTTTGCTTTAGTCCCGGAGAAGTATCGCCGCTGTTCCGACCGAACGGATGCGGGCAACAAGCTGCGGCGTTTCGGATAAATCGGCTGAGTTTGATATGGCAGGGTGAGAGCCACCCGCCCTGGAGACATGATGAGCAAGATTGACCTTGATATTTCCGAAGTTCCCGACACTACCGTTTCGGTCCGTGAAGTCTTCGGCATTGATTCCGATATCCGTGTACCTGCCTACAGCCAGGGCAGCGCTTACGTACCCGACCTCGACACCGACTACCTGTTCGACCGCGAGACGACGCTCGCCATCCTCGCGGGCTTTGCCCATAACCGCCGCGTGATGATCTCCGGCTATCATGGCACCGGTAAGTCGTCACACATCGAGCAGGTCGCAGCCCGCCTCAACTGGCCGTGCGTGCGCATCAACCTCGACAGCCACGTCAGCCGTATCGATCTGGTCGGCAAGGATGCGATCGTCGTCAAGGATGGCCTGCAGGTTACCGAATTCAAGGATGGCATCCTGCCCTGGGCTTACCAGCACAATGTCGCGCTCGTCTTCGACGAATATGACGCCGGTCGCCCGGACGTTATGTTCGTCATCCAGCGCGTGCTGGAATCCTCGGGCCGCCTGACCCTGCTCGACCAGAGCCGTGTCATCCGTCCTCACCCGGCCTTCCGCCTGTTCGCGACCGCCAACACCATTGGCCTTGGCGATACGACCGGCCTTTATCACGGCACGCAGCAGATCAACCAGGCACAGATGGACCGTTGGTCGATCGTTACGACGCTGAACTACCTGCCGCACAACAACGAAGTCGACATCGTGCTGGCGAAGGTGAAGTCCTTCCGCACGGAGAAAGGCCGCGACATCGTGTCCAAGATGGTGCGCGTCGCCGATCTGACCCGTGCCGCCTTCATGAACGGCGATCTATCGACCGTCATGAGCCCGCGCACGGTGATCACCTGGGCTGAGAATGCGGAAATCTTCGGCGATGTCGCGTTCGCCTTCCGCGTGACCTTCCTCAACAAGTGCGATGAGCTGGAGCGGCCGCTGGTCGCCGAGCAATATCAGCGTGCCTTCGGCGTCGAGCTGAAGGAAAGTGCTGCCAACATCGTGCTTGAAGCCTAAGAGAAGAAGAGCCAGCAAGTCATGGCAGGTCGCGGAGACAATTCCAAAGCGAAGCCGGGCGCTCCGGTGGACATGGAGCCGTTGCGTCGGGCGATAACCGGCTGCGTGCGTTCGATCGCCGGCGATGCCGAGGTCGAGGTGGCCTTTGCCAACGAACGCCCGGGGATGACAGGCGAGCGCATTCGTCTGCCGGAGCTTTCGAGGCGGCCGACGGTGCATGAGCTGGCCGTGACGCGTGGTCTCGGCGATTCGATGGCGCTGAGGCTTGCCTGCCACGACGCCCGCGTGCACGCCACCATGGCGCCGCAGGGGGCGGATGCCCGCTCGATCTTCGATGCCGTCGAACAGGCGCGCGTGGAATCGATCGGTGCGCTGCGCATGAGCGGTATGGCCGCCAACCTCAACTCGATGAATGCCGAGAAATATGCCAAAGCCAATTTCTCCGGCATCGAGCGGCGAGAAGACGCCCCCCTCGGCGAAGCCATGGCGATGATCGTGCGCGAGAAGCTGACCGGCCAGCAGCCGCCGGAAAGTGCCGGCAAGGTGCTCGACCTCTGGCGTTCCTTCATCGAGGACAAGACCGGCGGCGAGCTCGACAATCTGCTTTCGACCATCAACGACCAGCAGGGTTTTGCCCGCGTCATCCGCAATATGCTGACGGCCATGGATATGGCCGAGGAATATGGCGACGAGGAGATGGAGCCGGATTCCGACGACGAGTCGGCCGAAGAGGACAAGCCGAGCGGCGAGGATCAGGACGATCAGGATGTCGAGAGCGATGATGGTTCCGACTCCGCGCCCGCCGAAGACAGCGAAGCCTCAGACGAGCAGATGGACGACGGCGAGATGGATGGCGCCGAAATCTCCGACGACGACATGAGCGAAGAGGGCGAAGAGGATTCGGAGACGCCGGGCGAGACCCGCCGTCCGAACACGCCGTTTGCCGACTTCAACGAAAAGGTCGATTACCACGTCTTCACCGAGGAATTCGATGAGACGACGACGGCGCAAGAACTCTGCGACACGGTGGAGCTCGAACGCCTGCGTGCCTTCCTCGACAAGCAGCTGGCCCATCTGCAAGGTGCCGTGGGGCGGCTAGCCAACCGCCTGCAGCGCCGGCTGATGGCGCAGCAGAACCGTGCCTGGGATTTCGATCTGGAAGAGGGTTATCTCGACCCGGCGCGGCTGACGCGCCTGATCATCGACCCGATGCAGGCCCTGTCCTTCAAGATGGAGCGTGATACGCAGTTCCGCGATACGGTCGTAACGCTGCTGATCGACAATTCCGGTTCCATGCGCGGCCGGCCGATCACCGTTGCAGCCACCTGCGCCGATATTCTGGCGCGTACGCTGGAACGCTGCGGCGTCAAGGTCGAGATACTCGGCTTTACCACCAAGGCCTGGAAGGGCGGACAGGCGCGCGAGAAATGGCTTGCAAACGGCAAGCCGCAGACGCCGGGCCGGCTCAACGATCTCCGCCACATCATCTACAAATCGGCTGACGAGCCCTACCGGCGGGCGCGCACCAATCTCGGCCTGATGATGCGCGAGGGCCTGCTCAAGGAAAATATCGACGGCGAGGCATTGATCTGGGCGCATAACCGCCTGCTCGGCCGCCGCGAGCAGCGCCGCATCCTGATGATGATCTCTGACGGCGCGCCGGTCGACGATTCGACGCTGTCGGTCAACCCGGGCAACTACCTGGAGCGGCATCTGCGCGCCGTGATCGAGCAGATCGAAACGCGTTCGCCTGTAGAACTGCTGGCGATCGGCATCGGCCATGACGTCACGCGCTATTATCGCCGCGCCGTCACGATCGTCGATGCCGACGAGCTGGCTGGCGCAATGACCGAGCAGCTTGCATCACTGTTCGAGGATCAGGCAAGCCTGCCGCGCTCGCGTATGCGCCGCGCAAGCTGAATAGCCGATAATTCTGCCCGCATCGGCCGCTCGGCCGGTGGTTTGCCGATATGTCATCCCGATCCCGAAGGCCCCGCGAGAGCCCATGAAACGCCTTTGCTGCGCGACCATGCTTGTGATGCTCCTCGCCGGCTGCGGTCCGATGAACACTTCGGAGGGCGGGCCGGCGGAAATCCATGCAGCGGCGATTTCGGCGCTCAGGCCCGGTTCGGAGCAGACCCAGTTCGGTGCGCTCGAATTTATCGGCGGTCTCGAACTCAGCTCCGACAATGCGCTCCTCGGCGCCCTCTCCGCCATCCGCTTCCGCCCCGATCAGCGTCAGTTCGTTTCTGTCCTGGATACCGGCCATTGGTTCACGGGGACCATCGAGCGCGATGAGAACGGCAAGCTGAAGGGCGTCGTCGATGCCCGCATCATGCCGATGATCGATCGTTTCGGCGAGACGGATGCCGGCAAGGGCGCAATGGATGCGGAGGGACTGGCGTTCCGGGACAACCGGGTGCTCGCCAGCTACGAGCAGGATCATCGCGTCGACGCCTATCCCGATCCCGGTTTCGAGACATCGCCGCCCGATGGCAGCATTCCGATCCTGATTCCGAGAAAGCAATTGCGAGGCAACCGCAGCCTGGAAACCCTAATGATCGCGCCGCAATCGAGCCCGCTTTCGGGGGCAGCGGTGATCGTCGCGGAGCGCAGCCTGGACGATCAGGGGAACATGCTGGCGGCGATCCTGGAAGGACCGCTGAAGGGCCGCTTCACAGTGCGCCACTATGATGATTTCGACGCCAGCGACGGTGTTTTCCTACCCGATGGCGATCTGCTGCTGCTGGAGCGGCGCTTCGATCTGGCGCACGGTATCGGCGTGCGTATCCGCCGCATTAGAGGCGACGATATCCGGCCTGACGCGGTCGTGGACGGCAAGGTCATCTTCCAGGCAGGGTCCAACCTGCAGATCGACAATATGGAAGGGCTGGATGCCTTCCGGGCCGAAGATGGCACGACCCATCTGATCATGGTCTCCGATGACAACCATTCGATCCTGCAGCGGAGCTTGATGCTGGAATTCCGGCTCCGCGATGAGAAGCTGGTCAGCCAGAAATGAGAAAGCCCGCTGGTTGCGGGCTTTCATAAAATTGCTTCGATAGCCGTTTACGCAGCGCGAACCGGCTGCATGGGCTTCAGCACATTCATCAGTGCGCCGTATGGCAGCAGCATGACGAGGCCGACCGTCATCTTCACCGTGAAATCGCCGATTGCCCAGGAAATCCAGCGGGGAGCCGACGTCTGGAAGACGCCAAGGATTGGCGCCCAGTCGATCGCGAAGGGCTCGTTCGGGCCGAAGAACACGAACAGCGGCGCGAAGGCGAAGGAGAAGAACATCGCGGTGTCCAACATCGAGCCGATCAGCGAACCGAAGAGCGGCGCACGCCACCAGGCCATGCGGCGCAGGCGGTTGAACACGGAGATGTCGAGAAGCTGGCCGGCGAGATAGGCCGAACCGGAGGCGATCGCGATGCGTGGCTGTGCGGTATAGAACGACAGAGCGACGCCGACGACGAAGCCGGCAAACACCACCTTGCGTGCGGCCTTGGGGCCGAACTGGCGGTTGGTGAGATCGGTAATCAGGAAGGCGACAGGATAGGTGAAGGCGCCCCAGGTGAGGATATCCGCAAGATTGACGCCGGCGAGCGTCGCATGCAGCGGATACTGAACGAGGATATTGGAGGCGACGACGACCAGCGTCATCAGCATAACGTAGATAAGGGTATGGCGTGCTGTCAGCATTTTTTTATCCTGGGTGATGCCACCAGCTGGAGGAAACCGGACATGGAAAAAGGCTTGTCCGGATATTATCCGCGCAAGCCTTTTAGCCCGTATGATATCGCGAAGTACTGTAGCTTAGGCAGCTACGGCAGCTTCAGCGGACTTCTTGACGATCTGACGACGCAGCAGGCGAGCGCGCATGCTGAGTTCGTTTTCGCTTGCCTTCAAGAGGAAAGCGTCCAGACCGCCGCGATGCTCGACCGAGCGGAGCGCTGCAGCGGATACGCGCAGGCGGTAGCGTTGGCCGAGAACGTCGGAGATCAGCGTGACCTGGCAGAGGTTCGGCAGGAACCGACGCTTGGTCTTGTTGTTGGCGTGGCTGACATTGTTGCCCACGAGGACGGCCTTGCCGGTCAATTCGCACATGCGGGACATGAAACACCTACTTTTGTTTTTCTTGGCCATCGGATAGTCATTCCGGGCAACACCCGGCGCGCAATCCAACAGGCCATAATTGGAAAGTTGCGGTTCTATAGTCAGCGCGGCCGGCTACGTCAAGCCAAACCTTGAGCTTTCCCGCAATTCCGTCAAAAAGCTGCTGTTTTCTCACCGTCGCAGGAAGCGCATAATGCGCCTATATATGCTGCCTTGCTCTCTGTTGAAGGCTCTGGTCATGGTTCAAATTCGAAGGTGGCTTTTTATTTCGGCCCTGGTGGCGTCGGTGCCGTTGGCGGCATCGGCCGAAGAGCTGCGGCATGAAACGCAATATCGAGTGGCGCTTGCGGGCTTTCCGATCGCGAGGGCGGATTTCAAGACCGAGGTCAAGAACAAGCAGTTTACCATCCGGGGCGATATTTCCTCGGCCGGTCTCGCGGATCTTGTGACGTCGATCGATGCGAAAACCGATGTAACCGGCACAGTCGGCGACAGCAAGCTGCAGGCGACGCATTACACGCTCTATTACAAAAGCGGGAAAAAGGAACGCACCTACGATGTCGCCTATGCCAATGGCAATGTGACGTCGAATACGATCACGCCGGAGCCAAAGCGGCCGCAGAGCTGGATACCCGTCCATGATGCAGATTTGCGCGCGGTGCTCGACCCAATTTCCGGCATGATCTTTCCGGCTACCGCCAATCTCAATCTCTGCAATCAGACCTTGGCTGTCTTCGACGGCGAGATGCGCATGGATCTGAAACTGTCGCCGAAGGGATCGCACCCGTTTTCGACCGATGGTTTCAAGGGCAAGACGATCGCCTGCGGCGTACGCTTCACACCCAGGAGCGGCTACAAGGGGACGCGCAAGGATTATCTCTATCTCGCCAAGACCGACGGCATGGAGATCTGGTTTGCCAAGGCCGACACCATGAATGTATATGCTCCTGTCTATGTCCGTATACCGACGCAATATGGAACAGTGACGATCACCGCCGTGAAATACGGCAGCTAGACGGGCTTCCGATAGAAGAGCCCGCGGCGACAGACTGGGGGCCAGCTTGAAGTTTCGCGCAACACTAACGGGGTTTGCGGCCATCGTGATGTGGTCGTTTCTAGCGTTGTTGACGGTGGCGTCGGGTAAGATGCCGCCGTTTCAATTGCTCGCCATCTGTTTCGCCATTGGCAGCATCCCCGGCATCGTTGTTCTCGCATCGAGGCCAGAGCGCGTGCGGTTGCTGCGTCAGCCGGCCAAGGTCTGGATCACGGGGATTGCCGGACTGTTCGGCTATCATTTTCTCTATTTTACCGCCCTGCGTCATGCGCCGGCGGTCGAGGCGGGATTGATCGCCTATCTCTGGCCATTGCTGATCGTCGTCGGTTCGGCGCTTTTGCCGGGCGAGCGCCTGCGCTGGTACCACATCGTCGGCGCGCTGATGGGGCTTGCCGGCACGGTGCTGATCGTCGGGCGCAACGGCTTTCACTTCGAGGGAGCTTATGCCGTCGGTTATGGCGCGGCTTTCCTCTGTGCTTTCACCTGGTCCGGCTATTCGCTGATTACGCGCCGGTTCGAAGCGGTGTCGACCGATGTCGTCACCGTATTCTGTCTAGCGACCTCAGCCCTCTCGCTGGTCTGCCATCTCGGGCTGGAGAATACGATCTGGCCGGAGACGACATCGCAATGGATCGCGGTCCTCGGGCTCGGCCTTTTTCCGGTGGGGGCTGCCTTCTACGCCTGGGATTATGGCGTCAAGAACGGTGATATCCAGATTCTCGGCGCTGCCAGCTATGCCGCGCCGCTGCTCTCGACGTTGATACTGACCGTCTTCGGCTTCGCCGAACCCAGCTGGGGCATTGCGCTTGCCTGCCTTCTGGTGACCGGCGGCGCCGTGCTGGCGGCGCATCGGATGATCCTGCGCCGCGATGGCGGTGGAGCGGCGCAGGCGGAAGCGGCGGAATAGGCTTTCGGCGGCTCAGGCGGTTGGTTTCCAGTCGGGCGCGGCCATTTCGAAGCTCGAAAACTCAAAGCCGGGCGCGACCGTGCAGCCAACGAGCGTAAATTGGCCAAGGCTTTCGGCCGCCTGCCACCAGTCTGCGGGAATGATTGCCTGGGGACGCTCGCCTTTTGCGAGGTTGGTGCCGAGAACGATTGTCTCGCTCGTCTTGCCGTCAGCGGAACGGCGCAGCGCCAGAGGTGCGCCGGCATAGTAGTGCCAGACCTCTGCCGCATCGCGCACCCGGTGCCAATGCGAGCGCTGGCCGGCTTCCAGCAGGTAATAGATCGCGGTCGAGTGGCCGCGTGCGCCGCCGTGCTCGTCGCGGAATGTCTGCACATACCAGCCGCCTTCCGGATGCGGCTGCATGGAAAGTGCCTCGATGATTTCTTTCGGCTGCATCAGAAATTGTCCTTGCGCTTGCGGATTTCGGCAAAAACTTCCTCGTTGCTGCGGCTTTCCATCAGCAGATTCCTGCGGATCGACGGATCGGCGGCGCGCAGGAAGGGATTGGTTTCCTTCTCCAGCGCGAGCGTCGTCGGGATGGTGAATTTGCCTTCGGCTCTTAGTGCCTCGATGTCGGCGGCGCGCGCTTTCAGCCTCTCATTGCCGGGATCAATGGTCACGGCGAAGCGGGCGTTGGAGAGCGTATATTCGTGGCCGAAATAGATGGCCGTCTCGTCCGGCAATACGGCAAGCTTCTGCAGGGACGCCCACATGTCCGCCGCCGGCCGTTCGAACAGCCGGCCGCAGCCGAGTGCAAAAAGTGTGTCGGCGGCAAAAAGCAGCTTGTCGTCGACGAAGTGGTAACAGATATGGCCGGCCGTATGGCCTGGTGTCTCGATGACATTGACGGTGTGATTGCCGAACTCGAAGGTGTCGCCGTCGCCATGGGCGCGGTCGAGGCCGGGAATGGCGACAGCTTCGTTGATCGGACCGATGATCTCGCAGCCGAACTGCTCCTTCAGCGCCAGATTGCCCTCGACATGATCGGTGTGATGATGGGTGGTGAGGATGTGGGTGATCGTCCAGCCGCGGCGTTCGGCGGCTGCCAGAATGGGCCCCGCCTCCGGAGCGTCGACCGACGCTGTATAGCCGCTTTCGGGGTCATGGACGAGTACGCCAAAATTGTCGGAGCGACAGATAAATACCTCTAATTCCAGGGGTTTCATGGTCGAAATAGTCCTTATCGATGCGGTTGACTCGGAATGTAGGCGGTTCGGCCTTGAAGTCCAACGGCCGGCTGATAACATTTATGGCGATGCACGCCGATATCGTCGATCTCCGTCAATTCTATCATTCCGAGCTTGGGCGCTTGGCGGAACAGTCTATCGCCATGGCGCTTTCTTCGATCTGGTCGCGGCTGCCGGAAGAACGTCTTGTCGGCCTCGGCTATGCCGTTCCTTATCTTGATCGTTTCCGCGCCGATACCGAGCGCACCTTCGCCTTCATGCCGGCGGGGCAAGGCGCCGTGAATTGGCCGGTGGATTCGGTATCGTCGACGGCGCTGATCTTCGATGAGGAATTGCCGCTGCCGGATAGTTCCATCGACCGGGTGCTGATGGTGCATTCGCTTGAATTCGCCGAGAGCCCGCGCGAGACGCTGAAGGAGCTTTGGCGGGTGCTGGCGCCCGGCGGCCGGCTCGTCATCGTCGTGCCGAACCGTAGGGGCGTGTGGGCGCGCATGGAGCACACGCCGTTCGGCTCCGGTCGCCCCTATTCGCGCGGGCAGCTCACCTCGCTGCTGCGCGAGACCAATTTCACGCCAGGGGCGACGGCGGAAGCGCTGTTCTTTCCGCCCTCAAAGCTGCGCGCCGTCTTGCGCCTCAGACGCGCTTTCGAGCGGGTCGGGCGTACCCTCTGGCCGGCTTTTTCCGGTGTCATCATCGTCGAGGCGCAGAAGCGGCTTTATCAGGGCCTGCCGGTCGCCGTGCGCGCCTCGCGCCGCGTCTTCGTGCCGGTATTGGCGCCGCGCGGCATCCCGACGACGCGCGACAGTGTGCAGTTGGACGGGTGACTGTCAAACACTCGACAAATTCGTCAATCCGCATTAATGCCCAGGGGATGTCTAAAGCCGGAATTTTCCGGCCTTTCCCAAGGTCGATCCCATGAGCATGGAAAAGAGCAAGCCTGTCCCGCGCCCCGGCATTCTCGATATCGCCGCCTATGTGCCGGGTAAGGAACATGCGCCGGGCGTAGCGCGGGTGTTCAAGCTCTCCTCGAACGAGACGCCATTCGGCGCAAGCCCCAAGGCTATCGAGGCTTTCCGCGCTGCCGGTGAGCACCTGGAGCGATATCCGGATGGGCAGGCCAGGGAGCTGCGCCAGGCGATCGCCGACGTTCATGGCCTGAACACCGCCAATATCCTCTGCGGCAATGGTTCCGACGAGCTGCTCGCCCTGCTCTGCCATGTCTACCTCGCCGCCGGCGATGAAGGCATCGTCACCGAACACGGCTTCCTGATCTACAAGATCCAGATCATGGCCGCAGGTGCGACGCCGATTACGGTGAAGGAGAAGGACCGCACGGTCGATGTCGACGCAATCCTCGCCGCCGTTACCGACAAGACCAAGATCGTCCTCATCGCCAATCCGGCGAATCCGACAGGCACCTATGTGCCGGTCAGCGAAATCCGTCGTCTGCAGGCGGGTCTGCCGAAGCATGTCATCCTCGTGCTCGATGCGGCCTATGCCGAATATGTCCGCCGCAACGACTATGAGGCCGGCCTCGAGCTCGTCTCCTCGAATTCCAATGTCATCATGACCCGCACTTTCTCGAAGATTTACGGGCTGGCGGCGTTGCGTGTCGGCTGGATGTACGGGCCGGTCGATATCGTCGATGCGCTGAGCCGTGTCCGCATGCCGTTCAACATGAATGGCGCCGCCATTGCCGCTGGTGCCGCCGCGATGCGCGATCAGGCCTTCATTGCACAGGCGGTTGCGCACAATATCCTGTGGATCGAGAAGGTGACGAGAGCTTTCGAAGCGCTCGGCCTCGAGGTGACGCCGTCGGTCGCCAATTTCGTGCTCGTCCACTTTCCCGAAACTGATGGCAAGCGGGCCGCCGATGCCGACGAGTTCCTGACCAGCCGCGGTTATATCCTGCGGGCTGTGCGTGCTTACGGTTTCCCGAATTCGCTGCGCATGAGCATCGGCACGGAAGAGGCCAATCTGGGCGTCATCGACGCGCTCACCGAATTTATGGGACCCAACGCATGAGCAGCATTCAGTTCGACCGTATCGCGCTGATCGGCATCGGCCTGATCGGTTCGTCGATCGCCCATGATATCAAGCGCCTCGGCCTCGCCAAGGAAGTCGTGATCTCGACGCGTAGCGCGGAAACGCTGAAGCGCGCCGAGGAACTCAAGCTCGGCGACCGTTATACGCCGTCGTCAGCCGAGGCGGTCAAGGATGCCGATCTCGTCGTCGTCTCGGTGCCTGTCGGCGCTTCGGGAAGCGTTGCCGCGGAAATCGCCGCGCATCTGAAGCCCGGGGCCATCGTCACGGATGTCGGCTCGACCAAGGCCTCCGTCATCGCGCAGATGCAGCCGCATATGCCAGGCAACGTGCATTTCATTCCCGGCCATCCCATTGCAGGCACGGAAAGGTCCGGGCCTGACGCCGGTTTTGCAGGGCTGTTCGAGGGCCGCTGGTGTATCTTCACGCCGATTCCCGGCACGGATGAACAGGCAATCAAGAGGCTTCGCCATTTCTGGGAAACGCTCGGTTCGCGTGTCGACGAAATGGATGCCGCCCATCACGACAAGGTGCTGGCGATCGTCTCGCACCTGCCGCATCTCATCGCCTATAACATCGTCGGCACAGCTGATGATCTAGAGACGGTGACGAAATCGGAAGTGATCAAATATTCCGCCTCCGGCTTCCGTGACTTCACCCGTCTCGCCGCTTCCGACCCGACCATGTGGCGCGATGTCTGCCTGCACAATCGCGATGCCATTCTGGAGATGCTGGCGCGTTTCTCGGAAGACCTCGCCTATTTGCAGCGCGCCATCCGCTGGGGCGAGGGTGACAAGATCTTCGATCTCTTCACCCGCACCCGCGCCATTCGCCGCTCGATTGTCGAAGCCGGCCAGGACGTCGACGCCGCGGATTTCGGCCGTCACGCACTGGATGTGAAGAAGTAAGCATCAACCACCTTCTCCTCGCACGGGCGAAGGCGTTGATTTTCAGATCGGCGGAATCTTGCCGAGCGGGATGAAGCCGCTCAGGGATAGGCGGCCGCGATCGGCGGTGAGATCGACGGAGACCTTGTCGCCGCCGGCTGCAAGCGATTTCAGGAGCTTCGTGGCAGTCTCGATCATGTTTTTGGCCGCCGGGATCGTTGCCTTCAAGCTGTCGCCCCATGGCCCGATCTGATTGATTTCCAGCCTAAATTTGCCGGACAGAAAGCCCTGATCGTCGAAATTGAAGGGGCCGGAGAGGGTCATGGTGCGGCCGTCGCCGATATCGATCACCACCTGACGGAGAACGCCGGCAGTGCCGTAGAGGCCATGTCCGTCGGTGCCGTCGAGCAAGCCGGCCTTGCCGGTCAAGGTGATATCGGCACTTGTCGACGCCGTCGGCAGCGTCTGCGGAAAATCCTTGATGACTGCATTGGCGTTTTGAATGCCGATCGCAACATCCAGGTCGTCGCCGTTCTGGCGCGCGTGCATTTCGGTGCGGGCGGCGGTCACGTCGGCGCTCTGGCCGGTGAAGGAGGAGAGGATGCTGGCCTTCAGCCCCTCGATGACGGTCTCGCTCTGCGAGACGCCGCGGCCCTTGGCAACGAGATTCGATTGCAGGTCAGTCCATTCGGCCGACACCGTCAGACCCTGCGCGGTGCGGAATTCCGCCGGCGATTTCAGGTTCCATCCGATATGGTTCGGCAGATAGACCGGCGCTGACGCATGGAGGTTGTCGAAGGAGGCGGAAACGCCCTTCACATGATCGTCGATCGTCACCTTGGCGCAGGAGAGGCCAATCGCGAAGGGAAAGCCGCTGAAACCCATGTCGGCGCATTCGCCCGAGATGCCGGCGGCGTTTTGCTGGCCGAGCGCCTTCAGCACGTTGGCCTTCACCAGAGTGGTCGCATAAAACCAGCCGCCGGTATAAAGCGCAGCGAGGACCACGATTAGGCCCAGCCCGATGAGCCACATGCGTTTGCCTCTGCCTGACGTCACGCTCTGGCTTGACGCTGCCATGTTGTTCTCCAATGGTTGAACCGATGTGTTCACAGTGATTTGGCGTTGGATATGGACGAATTTTGGGTGTTTGGCTACGGATCGCTCATGTGGAATCCGGGGTTTAGCTATGTTGAAAAAGCAGAGGCGCTGATTTTCGGCTATCGCCGCTCCCTTTGCGTCCATTCCTGGGTCCATCGTGGCTCGGAGGCAAGCCCCGGTCTGGTGCTTGGCCTCGACCTCGGCGGCTCCTGCCGCGGCATGGCGTTCAGCATCGCTGCGGCCGAGCGGGATGAGGTGCTGGCCTATCTGCGCGAACGAGAGCTCGTCACCAAGGTCTATCTGGAAAAGACGCTGCCGATCCGCCTTGCGGACGGCCGGAGGGTGACCGCCGTCGCCTATATCGTCGACCGCAACCATCAGCAATATGCCGGCGCGCTCGATGCCATGGAGGCGGCCCACATCGTCGAATCGGCCATCGGCCAATCCGGGCCAAACGACGCCTATGTCTTCAACACGCTGGCGCATCTGCGCGAAATGAAGATTCGCGATCAATGGCTTGAGCAGGTGGCGGGCGAGATCGAGCGGATGCGGAAAGCGTCTTAAACCGCGGCCGCCACCTTCGCCTTGGCGATGTCAGCCAGGCGCTGCGCCGCCGTGGGCGGGACCGGCAGATGCGGATTGTTGGCGATGGTTTCGACCAGCAGTTCGTCGCTTGCCTTTTCCGTCTCTTCGATCAATCGCGCAAAGAAAGCGTCCGGGTCCAGGCCCGGCGGGATCGGCGGCAGGATGCGCACTTTGAAATGGCCGGGATATTTGCGGAAGGTGCGACGCGGCCAGAAGAGACCGGGGTGCATGGCCACCGCGACAACAGGGATGTTCAGATCGCGATACATGCGGGCGATGCCGTATTTGTAGACCGGCTCGGCACCCGGCGGACGGCGGGTGCCCTCGGGATAGATGATCAGCTGCCGGCCGGTGGCAAGCTCTTCGCGTGTGCGCTTCAAGACATCGAACATCACTTTGCCGCGGGCGCTGCGGTCGACCGGGATCATGCGCTGTTTCTTGGCATACCAGCCGAACAGCGGAATCCACATCAGCTCCCGCTTGAGGATATAGACGGGATCGTCGAGATAGGGCAGCAGCGCGAAGGTATCCCAGAAGGATTGATGCTTCGGCGCGAAGATGTAGCTGCCGGCGGGAATATTCTCCAGGCCCTCGATTTCGCAGGTTGTGCCGACAATTGTCTTCATCAGCCAGACGCTGGATTTCGCCCAGGCTTTGGGGATCGCGTAGGCGGCCTTGCGCGGCATCAGGAAATAGATGGGTGTGAGCACGATCATGCGAATGATCAGGTTCGCATAGAAGATCGTATTGAACAGGATCGAACGCAAGGTAATCATCAAGGCCTTCCCAACACGCCGGTTTTCGCCAGCATTCGAAGCTTTGCCTACACGATTACGCTGTCAATAAAAAGTCAGTCTGCACGCTGTCGGATATCTCAGCTCGGATCATCGCCCGGTTCGCGAGAGCGCAGGCCGAGCGGGCGTCCCAGGCCCGTGAGATTGCGGGCGCCGGCCAGAAGAACCTTGACGTATTCGGAGACCATGGTGCGCAGCGCATTGGGATCGGTAAACCAGTTCGTGGTCTTGAGATCGGAATTGACCACCGGATAGGGAATGAATTCCGTGGCCGGATCGACATATTTCAGCTCAGCCAGGCTGCGCGGCATGTGATAGTTGTTGGTCACCACCAATATGCTCTTGTAACCCCTGGCGTGGATCCACTTCGCAGCCTCACGGGCGTTGCCGATCGTGTCGATGGCATCATAGCCGATATCGACGCAGCAATTGAAGAGACTGACAGGACTTTGGGTCAGCTTGCGGATTTGCGACGGCGTGGTGGTTGGATGCACACCCGAGATCAACAATCGATTGCCGGCGCCGGTGCGCAGGAGTTCCACGGCCTGGTCGATGCGCTGATAGCCGCCGGTGAGCACAACGATGGCATCCGCCTTCGGTTCTGCTGGCGGTTTCAGGGTGGTGATCGAATCGGCGAAATGCAGGAAGCCGCCGAAAACGACGGCGACGAGAATGATAAAGGCGAAGCCGCCCCAGCGGAGGAAGCGACGGAAAACACTGCGCCGGACAGGTCTCTCGCTGCGAGAGCGCTCCTGCTCCTGCAGCGTCTGCGAACTCACGGTCTTGCGAGTCGTCATCTCCATGCTCATGATTCGTCATTATCCGCAAATTGCGGCAAGGAACGGGCCATCAAATCGCAAAAAATCGTTGCCGCAGCGTCAGTTCTGCACACTTTCGGTCCTCCCTGGGTCGGAGCGGATCAAATCGATCTCGTAGATGGTGCGCATGACGGTGAAACGCGCCGTGACCGTGGTGAGCAGGGCGATGATGATCATGGTGGCGAGAATGCCGAGATAGCCGAGTGCGCCGACCGAGAATGTGCCGAACAGGGCCGTCGCCTGGTCGGTCTGCGGCGTGGCGATCGTGCGGCTTTGCAGAAAGCCGGCGCTCGCGAAGAAAAGCGCGGCAAGTGCGCTGCCCGCGGCCGACCCCTTCAGGCTGATCTTCAGGAAATGCTTCTGGAATTCCGTGGCGACGAAGGTGCTCTCGGCGCCGACGAAGTGCAGTACTTCGACGATGTGGCGGTTGCCGGAGAGCGCGCCGCGCGTGGCGAAAACCACGGTCAGCACCATGGCCGTGAAGACCAGCAGCAGGACACCGGTGCCGATGAGGACGGTGGTGTGCGCCATCGAGACCAGTCGATCGACCCAGGTGCGGTGGTCATCCAGCGACGCCTGCGGAATCTGATCCTTGAGAAGGTTGCGCATCGCCTCGAAATCGGGGGGATGCGTCTCGTCGATGGTGATGATTACCAGGCGCGGGACGGGCAGTTCCTTGAGGTCTAGGCCGGCGCCAAGCCAGGGTTCGAGCAGGCGAGCCGTCGCCGCCTCGTCGACGATCTGGCCGCTTTTGGTGCCGACGAAACCGAGCGCGATGTCGCGGGCGCTGGCGAGCGCCTTGTCCATATCGAGATTGTCATCCGGCTTGATCTGTATGGTGATCTCGCGGGAAATCTGGCTTTCCCAGCTTGCCGCTGTCGAACGCACCATGCTGACGGCGCCGAGCGTCAGGCACGCCAGGAAAGCCATGATGGCGATGACCACGATCAGCGCGTTACCCTGGATGTTGGAGGAAGGCACGATCGGCCCGGTCGGGCGCACGCGCATCTCCGGCCGCCTCCTCTCCGGCGGAGGTGCGACGGGCCTTTCCTTGTTGTTGGTTGCCCTGGTGTTTGGGGCTCTCCTGCGGGGGGTGGGCTCAGTCATAGATATCGAGATGCCCTCCCGATAAAATCATGCGCCGCGCTTCGATCTGATCCATGAGGGTGAGATCGTGCGTGGCAATGACGACGGCCGTGCCGAGGCGATTGAGTTCGAGGAACAGGTTGAGCAGTCGTCTGGCCATTGGCGGATCGACATTGCCGGTCGGTTCGTCGGCAAGCAGGATCTCCGGGCGGTCGATCAGCGCGCGGGCAATGGCCGCACGCTGCTTCTCGCCGCCGGACAGCACCGGCGGCAGTACGTTGATGCGTTCGCCGAGGCCGACCCATTTCAACAGTTCCAATACGTCGGTGCGATAGGAACTTTCCTCCTTGCCACGTACGCGGAGCGGCAGGGCGACGTTTTCGTAAGTCGTGAGATGTTCCAGCAGCCGGAAATCCTGGAAGACGATGCCGACGCGGCGGCGCAGCAGCGGCAGCTCGTTGCGCGGGATCGAAGAAATCTCGCGGTCGAACATGCGGATCAGTCCGCGGGTCGGCTGCAGCGACATGAAGAGCAGTCGAAGCAACGTCGTCTTGCCGGCGCCCGAGGGGCCTGTCAGGAACTGGAACGATTTCTTCGGAATGTCGAAGGTCAGGTCGCGGAGGATTTCCGGACCCATACCATAGCGCAAACCGACGTTCTCAAAATGAATCACGGGTGTCCAGTCTTCCGCAGTGTTCAATCAGGTGACTTGTTAACCAACGGCGTTAACAGCCGGTAAATTTTGCTGGAAAGGCGCCCGATTCATGGCGATCTTTGCGAAGCATTAACTAATAAAATTTACGACTGGGCAGGATTCGTTTCAATGCCCAGAATTCAGGTGGGCGTGAAACCATGTGGATCACCGGAAAGGGAGGTCGTCATGGGCGCTTTTCGCCACCGCCAGCAACAGGCGGGATTGATCTATGACCTGCTGCCGCCCGAGCGCGGGTTGGGTTCGACACTATCACGCCGCCTCGGGCCGAAGCCGGATGTTGTGGATGCCGAGTTCGTGACGGTCATCCCCAGCCGCATCAGGAGTGCCGCGACCAACATTGCCGGCGAGGGGGCTTCTCGATCCGGACAGCGGCCGTCGCCGCCGGCTGCCAAAGGCGCTCTCCTTCATGCGCTCGTCGGCCTGCGCCTCGCCGAAGGCTGGCTGCAGCAGGCCTCGCGCCGCAGCTTCGTCGCACTCATTGCTGCTCTCGCCATCCTGGTCTTCGGCCTTGCCGGCGGCTTCTCGGGGCTGACGGGCACACAGGCACAGGCAACGGCAGAGCCGCTGCAGTTCTCTCATGTGACGCTGACACCACACGACGAAAACGGCATGAAGGTACTTACCGTCAACGGCATCATCGAGAACCAGACCGGCGCCACGCTCTCCGTGCCACCTGTCCGCGCGGATATCTTCTCCGGTGGTCTATTGCTGACGACTGTTGTGATGAATCCACCGGTGAATCGCATCGGACCGCATGAAAGTCGCGGATTTTCCACGCGATTACAGCATCCCGGTGGAAAAATGCCGGATGTTCGCCTTTCCTTCATGCCTTAGGGGGTGTGTCGGCCTTCATGATTGTGCTACGGGCTAAAGCTTGATCGGCGGACAAGTGCCGCAATAGCCATGGAGCATGCATTCAATGCCTGTCGTACGCGGGAAAAATATCGAGCCGCTTTTCACCGCCGAGCAGATCGCCGAGCGCAATCGTGCCATGGCGAAGGAAATTGCCAGCGGGCCGACGAAGGATCTCCTCGTCATCGCTATCCTCAAGGGTTCCTTCATTTTCGCTGCCGACCTGCTGCGCGCACTGCATGAGACGGGGCTGGCGCCGGAAGTCGAGTTCATTACGCTGTCGAGCTACGGCGCTGGCACGGTCTCCCAGGGCGTACGCATCGTCAAGGACATCGACAGCGACGTAAAGGATCGCGACGTGCTGCTGATCGACGACATTCTGGAATCGGGCCGCACGCTGCGTTTCGCCAAGGAATTGCTCTATGAGCGTGGCGCCCGCAACGTCTCGCTCGCGGTGTTGCTCGACAAGAGCGTCAAGCGCAAGGAAGAACTGGAGGCCGATTATGTCGGCTTCGAATGCCCCGACTATTTCGTCGTCGGCTACGGCATGGACGTCGCTTATGCCTTCCGTGAGCTGCCCTTCGTGGGCGTCGTGACCGGGGACGCCTGAGGCATCCGCTTCCAAAAAAATCAGCCGGTTTTGGGACAGTTCAATGCCCGAGCAGGCTGTCCCAATTTGCTCCAGCGATGACGACTCATTAACCACGGAGCCGGATCGCACCGCCGTCGTTTACCGATCGCAAACGGAATTCTGGTGATTTCGGTCGCGGAACATGACGGACCACGGAGCAAGACCATGGCAAAAATTCTGATTACCGAAGACGAAGATTCTCTTCGCACTTTTGTCGCCCGCGCACTGCGCTTGGACGGCCACGAGACCGAAGAGGCGGCCGATGGCGCCGAGGGTCTGGAAAAATTGAAACTGGGGTCCTACGACCTGCTGCTCTCCGACATTCGCATGCCGGTCATGGACGGCATCGAGCTTGCGCATCAGGCGGCCTCCACCTGCCCCGGTATGAAAATCCTGCTGATGACCGGCTATGCCGAGCAGCGCGAACGCGCCGACGACCTAATGGAAAAGATCGTCGATGTCGTCGCCAAGCCCTTCGCGCTGCCGGACATCCGCAAGGCGGTTGCCCGGGCGCTGGCTGCCTGATCGCAAATGGCAGGAAGGAGCCTTCGCCGGATGGGCGGAGGCGGTATGGGCTTTTACTGCCCAGTATCCAGCAGGCGCTCCAGATAGCGCCGTTCTTCGGATAGGGACGGGTTGTTGCTCAGGCGTTCGCGGATGGCGTCAAGGATTTCGCGAGCGCGCTGCGGATTGATGATGTCCGGGATTTTATTCTCGTTGGCTTCGCCGAAGGGATCGCCATTGCGTTCGCGTCCCAGCGGATCACGGCCGTTCTGATTGCCTTGGCCGACTTGCCCCTGCTGCTGACCCTGGCCCTGGCCTTGACCCTGTTGCTGCATCTGCGCCATCAGCTGGTTCATCATATCGCGCGTGCCCTTGCGCAGCGCGTCGATCGCGCGCCCCTGGTCCTGAACGGCGCTTTCGCCATTGCCTTGGGCGAGGTCGCCGGAGGCGCCCTTCATTTCCTGTTGAGCCTTGCCGTAATTCTGATTCGGCTTCATGCCCATGGAGCCTAGGTTCTTTTGCAGTTCGCCGAGCTGCTTGCCGAGCTCATCCTGCTGCTGGCGCAATTGTTTCAGCGCATCGCGCAGCTGATCGGCGGTCATGTTGTCCGTCTGATTGTCGCCCTGCTGCTTTTGGCCTTGTTGTTGACCTTGCTGGTTCTGACCTTGCTGATTCTGGCTCTGCTGGTTTTGGCCTTGCTGCCGATCCTGCTGCCCCATGTCCGGCTGTGTCGGATCGTTCAGGCCAGGAGGCATGGGCTGGTTCAGCGCGTCGTCGCCATCCTCGTTGGGATCGCCGCGCTGCATGCGGTCGCGCATGGCCTGGTCCAGCTTGAAGGTCTGCTCCATCAGCTTCTGCTGGTCGCGCAGGATATTGCCGAGCTTATCCATCTGCTGGCGCATCTTGTCGTTGGCTTCGTTCTGCTGCTGGTTCTGGCCACGTTGAGGCCGGCCGGCCTGGAGGCTGTTCATCATCTGCTGCAGCTCGGACAGCATCTGCTGCGCCGCCTGGCGGTTGCCGGTGCGGGCCAGATTTTCGATCTGGTCCATCATCCGCTGCAGGTCCTGCTGGCGCAGGATGTTGGCAGACCTCTGGTTTGGCTGCACCGGCATGTTCTTCATGCGCTCGGCGAGCTCTTTCATATAGTTGTTCATCGCCTTGCGCAGCTCGTCCATCAGCTTCTTGATTTCCGCGTCGGGCGCATTGCGCTGGAGGGCGTCGGAGAGCTTCTGCTGCGCATCGCGCAGGGCCTTCTCCGCATCGGTCAGTTGCGCGTCTTCCATGCCGAGCGCGATCTGCCAGAGGTAGTCGGCAGTATCCTTCAGAGCGACTTCGCCGCTGGCGAGCTTCATGCGTGTCAGCGCAGATTGGATCAGCAGGTAGTTGCCGAGATCAGGGATCGTTTCATCCGGCCGGATAGTCAGCGATTGATTGAGTTCGATCGCCTCCGGCATCTTGCGGGTGTCCAGCGCGAAAACCTGGCGTTCTTCGGCAACGGCTGCGGCAAGAGGCTGGCTGAAATTGCGCGAGGGCAGGGTCATTTCATAGGGCGCGCTGCGCCCCGTCTGGCCGGCGCCGTCGCGTGCAACGAGGCTGATGCGTACCTGCTGGCCGGCAAGCGGGTCCTGTGTCAGGTCGTGGTTTGCTAGCCCCTTGCCGTTGCGGCGGTCGCGGCGCGAAGTCTCCAGCTTGTATTCTGGCAAACCGTAAAGCGGCGTGGCCTGGGGATCGGTCTCGACAGGCACGATTTCGGCGTGGGCTTCCTCGACGCCGTAGTCATCCTTGACTTTGAAGCCGATTTCGAGCGCGCCGTTGGGCAGTGCGTGCGGAATGCCGTCGAAGGCTATTTCCGGCGGCTTGTCGGTGACCACTTTGAAAGACCAGGACTTGCCGTTGACGGTCAGTTTGCCGCCTTTGTCGAGTTTCAGCACATGCGTGCGGGCAATCATCGCGTCGGCGCCAGCCGAAGCGGCGCCGGTAGCGGAGACAGGCTGCACGGCGGCGGGCGGGGCGGCATTGCCGTTCGCCGGCGGCTGCTTGTTGGCATCCGCGGCTTGCTCAGGGATCTCGGCGCCGGTGTCGCCGCCCGCGGCCTGGAACAGTACTTTTTCATCCGTCGAGGCGCCGCCCGTGACACGCACTGTGAGCTCGGAGAATTGCGGTACGTTGACGCTATCGCCCGTGTTTGCAGCACTGCCCGTTAGGTAGACCGGCGCCTCGCCGGTGTAGTAAGGCGGCGTTACCCAGGCATCGACGCGCACGTCCGGATTGCTCGACGTCACGGCCGGGGCGGTGAAGGCATCGCTCAGCGAGCCGCCGCTGTTGGACATGGAGAAACTGAAAGCCGTCACCAGGAGCAGCGCCGGGATGGTGCGCAGCGCGAAACGGTCGTAACGGGCAATGTCGGGGCGCGGCAAGCCAGCGTCCAGGGCCGCGATGCGTGCCGCCATGCGGGTCTGATGCTCTCGCCACAGCGCCCGGCCAAAGGGCGTGTCGACAGACGGCTCATCTTCCTGCACGGTGACCGGCTGGTGGGCGAGGCCATTGCGCTCCTCCAGCATCCGGTCGGCTTCGCCAATCATTGGCCAGCGCAGGCGGCGGAAAGGGAAGATGGAGGCGGCGAAGGCAACAGCGAAAGCGGCAAGCAGGATATAGCGCAGCGCATCCGGCGCGATGCGGAAAATGCCGAACCAGGCAGCCGAGACAAAAAGGGCAAGGATGGAAAGCGGCAGCAGCAGCAGGGGCAAGAGCTGTTCCGAGACTAATACCAGCCGCGCAAAGAGACGCTTGACCGCAACCAGTCGCGCCAGCGCCGGACGGGTAGCAAAAGCGCCCTTCTTTGGACTGCTGGGGCTGGTCATCGGTCCGGTTTTCTCCCCGATCTGATGTTGATGGCTAACTGCCAGTTGGAGATCATAGGGCGCCTAATGCGCCCGCAATCACGGCGCCCAATGGGCCACGTGTCATAAGAAGATAACATTCTTTGTGGCGAAGACGAGGGCAAGGCCAGTTTTTCATCGGATTTCGCCGAAACGTGATCAAGCCGGTTGGAGGGGCGTGATCGACAAATTCCATCTGATAATCGGTTCCGACAGCCGAAAATTATGCGTCGAGCCAGGCCGGAATCGAATCGAGACCGATCAGCTCTTCATAGGTCTTGCGCGGACGAATGACGTGGAAATCGCCGCCCTTGACCAACACCTCAGGCACCAAAAGCCGGCTGTTATACGTGCCGGCCTGCACCGCACCGTATGCGCCGCCGGAGCTGATGGCCAGGAGATCGCCCGGCTTCGGCATCGCCATTTCGCGGTCGAGGGCCAAATAATCGCCGGTCTCGCAGACCGGGCCGACGACATCGGCCTTGATGCGCGGGGCATTGGCAGCGGTGATCTCCACCGCGCGAATTTCGTGATAGGCTTCGTAAAGCGTCGGTCGGATCAGGTCGTTCATGGCGGCGTCGACGATGACGAAGGTCTTATGGCCTCCGTCCTTCACATAGATCACTTCGGTCACCAGGATACCGGCATTGCCCACGATCAGGCGTCCGGGTTCGGTGACGATCTTGCAGTTCAGACCGCGCAACTGGTTCTTGACGATATGGGCGTAGGCGTCCGGCAGCGGCGGCGGGTTGTTATCGTCGCGGTAGGGAATGCCGAGGCCGCCACCGATATCGACGTGATGAATATCATGGCCGTCGCCGCGCAGCGTCTCGACGAGATCGCGCAACAGCTTGAAGGCATCCTCGAAGGGCTGCAGCTCGGTGATCTGGCTGCCGATATGCATGTCGATGCCGGTCACCTTGATGCCCGGCAGGCTGGCGGCGCGACCATAGACGGCGCGGGCACGCTCCCAGGAAATGCCGAACTTGTTTTCCTTCTTGCCGGTCGAAATCTTCGCGTGCGTGCGGGCATCGACATCCGGATTGATGCGGAAGGAGACAGGAGCGATCTCGCCAGCGCGGATAGCGCGCTGGTTCAGCACTTCCAGTTCCGGCTCGGATTCGACGTTGAAGCAGTAGATGCCGGCTTCAAGCGCCACGTCCATCTCCTGCGCGGTCTTGCCGACGCCGGAGAACATGATGCGGCTCGCGGGGATGCCGGCCGCCAAGGCGCGGTGCAGTTCGCCGACGGAAACGACATCGACGCCAGCGCCGAGCCGGCCGAGCGTCTTCAGAACCGCCTGGTTGGAATTGGCCTTCATCGCATAGCAGACCATGGCGTCGACATCGCCGAAGGCTTCGGAGAAGACACGGTAATGGCGCTCGAGGGTTGCCGTCGAATAGACGTAGAAGGGCGTGCCGACAGCCTTGGCGATTTCGGGAACCGGCACGTCCTCGGCGTAGAGAATGCCGTCGCGATACTGAAAATGGTTCACGGTCGATGCCTGTTTAGAGAAGCGGATCGAGGAAGAACTTCTTGTCCTCGGTGCCTGGCTGTTTGGTCGGCTTGTTGACGTCGCCGCCCTTGGTCGCCGCTGCACTTGGCGGATCGAGTTCGCCTTTGCGGCCACATCCGACGACGGCAAGGCCGATGACCGAAAGCACGACGGTCAGGCGGATGATGTGCGGCATGTTGATCTGCATCGAAATCCTCTTGGGCGGCAAACGCGGAAGCAGTCCTTCATAGCGAAGTTTCCGGGGCTTGTGCACCCTGATTGTTTGATTGTGTTTTGCGCAATTTACTCAGTTGCGGGCGCGCCAGAAGGCGATCTGCTTGCGCACTTCCGACGGCGCCGTACCGCCGTAACTCTTGCGGCTGGCGACCGAGGCCTCGACCGTCAGGACGTCGAAGATCTTGGCCGTGATCGCCGGATTGATCGCCTGTAGTTCTTCGAGCGACAGTTCGGCGAGATCGCAGGATTTGCTCTCGGCAAGCGCGACGGCGCGGCCGGTGACGTGATGGGCGTCACGGAAGGGCAGGCCCGCTTCGCGCACCAGCCAATCGGCGAGATCGGTGGCTGTCGAATAGCCGGAGCCGGCAGCGGCCCTCATGCGGGCCGTATTGATCGTCATGTCGCGCACCATGCCGGTCATGGCGGCGACTGCCAGTTCCAGGCTCTCAGCGGCGTCGAAGACCTGTTCCTTGTCTTCCTGCATGTCCTTGGAATAGGCGAGCGGCAGACCCTTCATGATGGTCAGCAGTGCCACCAGCGAGCCGTTGATGCGGCCCGTCTTGGCGCGCACCAGCTCGGCGGCATCCGGGTTCTTCTTCTGCGGCATGATGGAGGAGCCGGTCGAGAAAGCGTCGGAGAGGCGCACGAAGCCGAACTGCGGCGTCGACCAGATAACGATCTCTTCGGCCAGCCGCGACAGATGCATGCCGGCGATCGCGGCGATCGACAGGAATTCGATGGCGAAATCGCGATCGGAAACAGTATCGATCGAGTTGCGGGTCGGCTCGCGGAAGCCGAGCGCCTTGGCCGTCATGTGACGGTCAATCGGGAAGCCGGTACCGGCGAGCGCGGCGGCGCCGATCGGAGATTCGTCCATGTGCTCGATGGCATGGCGCACGCGCGAGCGGTCGCGGCCGAACATTTCGACATAGGCCATACAATGATGACCGAAGGTGACGGGTTGAGCCGTCTGCAGATGGGTGAAGCCAGGCATGACGGTTTCGGCGTGCTCTTCTGCGCGGTCGAGGAAAGCTGCGATCAGATCGGTCAGCGCCTGCTCGCATTTCTGCAGCTCTTCCTTGACCCAGAGGCGGAAATCGAGCGCGACCTGATCGTTGCGCGAACGGGCCGTGTGCAGCCTTCCGGCCGCAGGGCCGATCAGGGTCGCGAGCCGCGCTTCGACATTCATGTGGATGTCTTCGAGGCGGCGGGAAAATTCGAAATTGCCAGCTTCGATTTCTGACAGGATCGTGTTCAGGCCGTGAACGATCTTGTCTTTATCCTCGGTCGAAATAATGCCTTGATGAGCGAGCATGGCGGCATGGGCGATCGAGCCGCGGATATCCTGTGCAAACAGCTTCTTGTCGAAACCGATCGATGCATTTATCTCCTCCATGATTGCCGCGGGGCCGGAGGCGAAACGTCCGCCCCACATCTGATTGGAGGATTTGGTGTCCGTGCCGTCAGCCATGAGATGCCTACCTGGAGAATGTAATGACAGCAAAGAAGCCGTTCGGTCTGCCGTCCGTGAAACTCGTTCTACTTGCCGCCGTCGCCGGGATCGTCGCCGGTGCGGCAGCGGTATACGTGAAGGAGGCGGGGTATGGCAATGGCGTCGGTGAAATGGCCTCGTCCGGACAGTGCGCGACGGCAAAGGATCGTGCTGCCGCTCTGACACCCTTTACCAAGGGACAGGTCGCCGCAATGGCTGCGCCGCAGGCGCCGGTCTCGCTGCAGGATGTTTCCTTCAAGGGTGCCGACGGACAGCCGCTGGCGCTCAGCAATTTCGCCGGCAAGACGCTGCTGCTGAACCTCTGGGCGACATGGTGCGTGCCTTGCCGTGAAGAAATGCCGGCGCTGAATGCGCTGCAGAAGAGCATGGGCAACGACAAATTCGAGGTCGTTGCCGTCAATATCGACACCGGCGACGACGAAAAGCCGAAGGCATTCCGTGCGGATCACGGCATCGACACGCTCGGCTATTATCGCGACAACTCCATGGGTGTCTTCAATGCACTCAAGAAGCAAGGGCTTGCCTTCGGTCTGCCGGTGACGTTGCTGATCGACAACAAGGGTTGCCTCGTTTCGGCCATGAACGGTCCAGCCGTATGGGACAGCGACGATGCGAAGAAGCTGATCAGGGCTGCGATCGCGCTGTAAGGCCGCCTGCGTGAGTCATGAGATTCGGAACTGATAATTAGGTCATCCTCGGGCAAGGCTGAGGTGAGAGGCTAGAATAATCGCCCAGCCGATTCTCTCTTTGAAAATCGATCCAGATGACCCAGTCGCCAGCCTATGCTCTGCCCGATGCATCAGCGCTTCCCTCCATCCTGGTCCAGGCTGCGGCCTTGATGGGTGCCGGTCGTTACGAGGATGCTATCCATATGTTCCTGTCGGCTGGCGAGCTTGTCAGCCGTGAACCGATAGCATGCAACACGCTGGGTTTTTTGCTGCTGAATGTCGACAGGCCGCAGGATGCTATCTTGTGGTTCGAAACGGCGCTCGGCCTGAAGCCTGATTACGCTCAGGCGATGTCCGGCCTTGGCATGGCATGTCAAAACGCCGGCGATTTTGCACGGGCGCTGCGGTGCTACGAAAATGTGGTTGCCGCGCAGCCGGACGACGCGGCCGCCTGGTACCATCAGGGGGGCATCCTTCAGGAGCTTGGGCGATCGGTCGAAGCGCTTTCGAGTCTCGAGCGGGCAATCACTCTCAAGGGCGACTACAGCCAGGCTCTATCCAAGCGCAGCCAGGTCATCGAGTCGCTGCGCAATGTGCCGGACGCCATACAAGACGCTTTGCGCAATTGCCATGAGTCGCCCGAGGATGCGACATCGTGGTCGCAGCTCGGAGATACTCTCCAGAAATCCGGCGATTTCGACAGGGCAATAGCAGCCTATGACAGAGGATTGTCGCGCTTTCCCGAGGATTTTCGTTGCCTCTGCAACAAGGCGCAAGCGCTGGAGGCGACTGGGCGCTGGCGCGAGGGTCTGGCTGCGGCTCAACGGGCGCTGCGTGTCGAGCCGACGGACCGCGAAGCGCTGATGCTTTGCGGAAAGTTCGAGCTCAGGCTCGGCAATCCAGAGGCTGCGCATATTTGTTTTCTGGCGGTCGCCGAGATGGGGGTGGTCCGCAACTATCCGACGGCGAAGAAGCCCGCAAGGTTTCGAGTGCTGCTGCTCTTCTCACCCGAGGCTGGCAACACCCCCTATGAGGACCTCATCAGAGACAGTTGCTTCGACACGGAGGTGATTTTCATCCTCCGTGGCTATCGCAATGACCCGAGTGTCCGCAGCGAGCGGGTTGATGTCGTCGTCAATCTCGTTTCGGAAACCGACTTTGGGCTCGATGTGATGGCATCCGCCATTGATGTCGCCGATTCCTTGCAAAGGCCGGTCGTCAATCACCCGCGGCTGATGCTCGCGACGGATCGCGAATCGATCTCGCGGCGCCTGAGCGGCGTTGCGAATGCGGTCATGCCGGCGACGATTCGTATCGAGGCTAAGGATCTGCGTCGCCGGGTGCGCGCTGGCGATACCGGTGCCTTTCCGTTGATCGTGCGTCATACGGGCAAGCATGGCGGCGATATGATGGAGCTGGTGGCGGATGCCGACGCCCTGCTGAGCTTTGCCGAGGAGGCCGGAGATCAGGCTCTCTATCTGACGGATTTCATCGACTACAGCTCACCCGATGGGCTTTTTCGCAAGTACCGCTTCGTCTTCATCGGAGATGAGATACTTCCGTATCACCTGGCCATCGGTGATGGCTGGAAGGTGCATCACGTAACGACACGCATGGCGGATGTCGAATGGATGCGCAAGGAGGAAGAGGCTTTTCTTAACGACCCCAGCAGCGTCTTCGGGCCAGACGGCATGGCGGCCCTCGATGCCATCCGCCGCCAGATCGGTCTTGATTATTTTGGAATCGATTGCTCGCTGGATTCCGAGGGTAGGGTGGTAATTTTCGAGGCCAACGCCTCGATGCTGATCCACCTTCATAATGAGCGCTTCGAGTATAAGACGCCGCACGTGAAGAGGATCAAACAGGCGTTTGAGCTGCTTCTGGAGCGGCGAGCGAACGAGTTCCGAGCATCGGTTTCGGCAGCCCGCGCGCTATCGAATAAGCTCTGAGACAGGTACCGGCTCACCATGAGGGCTAATCATCTGCGCCCGACCGCATAGCTTGCCCCCGACCTCATCCTGAGGTGCGCAGGCCAAAGGCCGAAGCCTCGAAGGATTAGGGTCGGCCCCAAGCCTGCCGAAAAGATCAGCGGGTCGGAACAGGTGTTTCGCCGCGATAGTCATAGAAACCTCGGCCGGATTTGCGGCCGAGCCAGCCTGCTTCCACGTATTTCACCAGCAGCGGGCAGGGGCGGTATTTCGAATCCGCCAGACCGTCATGCAGCACCTGCATGATCGACAGGCAGGTGTCGAGGCCGATGAAATCAGCGAGCTGCAGCGGGCCCATCGGGTGGTTGGCACCCAACCGCATCGCGGTGTCGATGGCATCGACGGTGCCAACGCCTTCATAGAGCGTATAGATCGCCTCGTTGATCATCGGCAGCAGGATGCGGTTGACGATGAAGGCCGGGAAGTCTTCAGCCACCGTGATCGTCTTTTCCAGCGAGGTGACGAATTCCTTGGCGGCGGAGAAGGTCGATTCCTCGGTGGCGATGCCGCGCACCAGCTCGACCAGCTTCATCACCGGCACCGGGTTCATGAAGTGAATACCCATGAAGCGCTCCGGCCGGTCGGTCGCGGATGCGAGCCGCGTGATCGACAGCGACGACGTGTTGGTGGCGAGTATCGCCTCGGGCTTCAGGACGGGACAGACCTGAGCGTAGATTTTGCGCTTGACGCTTTCGTCCTCTGTCGCGGCCTCGATGGCGAGGTCGACATGGGCGAGGTCGTTAAGATCGGCCGAACCGGTGATGCGCGACAGCGCCGCCTTGCGGTCCTCGTCGCTGGTCTTGCCGGAAGCAACCTGGCGGGCAAGGTTGCCGTTTATGGTCGCGAGGCCGCTTTCGATACGATCCTGCGACAGATCATAGATGTGAACCTTGTAACCGGCCATGGCAGACACGTGGGCAATACCGCAGCCCATCTGGCCTGCGCCGATAATACCGATCGTCTTCAGCGAACTCATTGCCAACTCCCCGGCGGCGCGTTCTTGGTGGCGCGCCATGCTTTTCGTCATAAATTTGCCGGACTCTTTCCAGCCCGGCAAGATTGATAGCCCCATAAAGGACGATTTTCCAGTCTCTCGCAACTGCGAAAGAGACCAAATAGCGCGATCACAGCGCCTTTTCGAGTTCCGGCAGTGCCTCGAAGAGGTCGGCGACGAGGCCGTAGTCGGCGATCTGGAAGATCGGCGCCTCTTCGTCCTTGTTGAT
>NZ_JARFYM010000042.1 GCF_030272705.1 Rhizobium mayense
ATAATTTGTTCGTCCGTGAAACGGTTGCGCTTCATTCCCTGGTCCTCTCAATGGGCCAGAGCTTACTTCAAAATGGATTATTTCAACGGGGCAAGGTCAGGTTTGGGAAACAAGATGCGGGATTGGTGCAACGCTGCGGAGCTGTTCCACTGCTCAACTCACGGCCTGCGCAAAGCCGGCGCGACGATTGCGGCGGAGAACGGTGCGACTGACGAAGAGCTGATGGCAATTTTCGGCTGGACGACAAAGAACCAGACTACTCGGTATACAAAGAAAGCCCGGCGCAAGAAAATTGCGGCAGGCGCAATCTATAAGCTCATCCCTGGCCGATGAAGCTAAGCTGCCCTCGCGATCGGCAATGCCGACTTGAGCTCAATTTGTTCAAGCCAGTCTTTGAGCTCTTCGTACCGTTCATCAATATACCGGACGGGCCCATGCAATAGACTGAAAATTGCGTTAGTTGCCGCTTGGCGATCTTGCTGCAGACCGATCTTGGTAGTCGTAGTAACATCTGAATCCCGAGTCCGCCGAAATTCGACCTGATAGTGACAGACTTGCCCGTGCTCAGGTTCCCAATGACACTCAACGAAGTAGTAGTCCATCTTGATCGAAATGAGTTCGTTGTATGAGAACTCATAAAATCCGACATAGTAAGTCTCTTCAGTCGTCGGAGTTGGCGCTCGCCCCTTGGCCGCGGCAAACCTCTGGTTCTTCTTGTCCGCAGCATCGCGGCCATATTTGTGAATATTCCCGTCAGTTCGGCAGATCAATCGAGATGCGACGGACATAGCATATGTTCTTCCGTCTTGCATTTTATCGAACTGCAAAAGGGCTTCTTCGTCGAATACTCCCGACCTCAAAAATTTTGGATAGTGCGCCGCCCTGCACACCGTAAAGATATCAAGCATTGCCGCCCGTATTTGTGGAGGAAAGGGGTTCTGCACCAATTATTTCAATGAGTTTCGTATAAGCATCTGCGGTTCCGCCCAAGTCATGGACGCAACGAACTCGCTGGGACTTATTCAAATCCATCACACCAAAATCACTCGAATCAACAGTCAGGTAACGCTTTAAGTTGCCATGATCCCATGTAAATACAACCGAATCTGCATCCTGAGGCATTACTCGCGGAGGAATAATTGCGAAATTGTGAGACATTACTGCCAAGAGATTTGATGCGCGAACCGCAGCTTCTTCATCAACATGGAAATCACTATCAGCGGGGAGATCAGCCATGTGCTTGATCGCCTCTTGAACCGCTGCGAATCTGACCGCCCTAACATCCTCATCGACGCTATCCCACGAATTTCTACCGTTCCAAACTACATATGATTTTGATGCGGGCTCTGAAGAGCTATCGGTGGAGCTTTCGGTCCATCCTACCACGTTCAACAATGGGGACCAAAATTCGCGCGACGAGCTTTCGTCGGAGAGTAGGCCATTCAGAACCTGATATCTGTTCTTAGCGATTCGGTAGTTCATTTTCTTCGTCCGTCAATGCTTGGGGTGAAGCAATGTTCGCGATGCGCAGTAGCTCAAACGCCATTTCCTTAAAAATGGGAATTTGGTGCTCGGTTGCAATAGGTCTTCCAGTTACAACGGTATTGAGATCGAGAATCAACGACGTGGCAAATTTCGTCTCCGACATGGGCACTGCGGGACCAGCGGGACCGGCGTTAGGTTGAACTTGGACGATGTATTCCTGAAAAGTCGCGATGCCAAAACGCAAAAGACGATTCAGTGTTTCTGGCGCGGATGTTAGCTTTTTTCTTCGGTTTATTTGAAATACCTCGTCCGACGTTTCCGGAACGAAAGAAGACAGACCGGCGCGCTCAAAAAAGAGCTTACTTGCTTCGGCTTGGCTCTCGGCGGGTTCAAACAGGTTTGCAACGATCGCCTGGCGGATCGCTGTAGGCCAGACGATGTCGTTGGTCGTGATGGCCTCTACTAAGGTGTTGACTTCGAGTGCCGTGTCAATGAAAGGAATCTCAGGAGCTGGGTCAGATGTATCAACTGGCATGACGAAGATGTCGACGCGACCCGGCTGCACCTGGACGCGAAGCTCCCTGTTATAAGCGACCCCGCTGGCGAGGCTCAAAAAGGGATTGGATGGGCTTGGAACGCGATTCTGCTGAGAGCTGTCAGGGCTTTGCCCGGCCACCTTTTGAAATATTGTTGCGGCGTGGATATTCTCTACCGAAGTCAAGAACCACACAAACTGCACTGATTGAGATCGCCAGATAGCCATTTAACGCATACCATTTTTGCCGACTTTATCCATGCAAAAGAAACGTTAAAAAAGCAATGTCCCCTGCGTCATTTAAGCCAAATGAAGGGCTCGTTTTGTCCCACAAGTTTACGCCTTCAGTGGCGTGGGACAATTGCCCTTAAAAAACTCAATAATATCAATGGTGCTTGATGTCGATGGTGCCCCATGCCGGAGTCGAACCAGCACTTCTTTCGAAACTCGATTTTGAGTCGAGCGCGTCTACCAATTCCGCCAATGGGGCAACGGATCCTGACGAGGCGGGTGTCTAACATGTGATCGCCCGCGCGCGCAAGTCGGTGGATGAGTTATTGCGAGTGTTTCCGCAGGGTTGTGGTTTGGCCCATGGCGACAGATTGACCCCATGGGCCTTTTGATTGGCCTCAGTGCGCCATTGCCGGCGCCTTATCCGTCGAGCCGGACCGGCTGATCGTCAACGCCAGGACTGCGGCGAGCACGCAGAAAGCACCGGCGATGAAGAAGGCGGGTAAGTAGGTGCTGAGTTCAGTGCGCGACAGGCCGGCGCCATAGGCTGCTGTGGCGGCGCCGAGCTGGTGGGCGGCGAAGACCCAGCCGAAGACGAGGCCGGCTTTTTCGCGGCCAAAGCGGTCGGCGGCGATCTTGACGGTCGGCGGTACGGTGGCAATCCAGTCGAGGCCATAGAAGACGGCGAAGATCGACAGGCCGTAGAAGGTGAAATTGCTGAAGGGCAGGTAGACGAGCGACAGGCCGCGCAGACCGTAATACCAGAAGAGCAGCCAGCGATTGTCGAAGCGGTCGGATAGCCAGCCGGAGCCGATCGTGCCGAAGAAATCGAAGATGCCCATGACGGCGAGCACGCTGGCGGCGGCCACCGGAACGATGCCGAAATCGCCGCAGAGCGTGACGAAATGCGTCTGGATCAGGCCGTTGGTCGAAAGGCCGCAGATGAAGAAGGTGGCGGCCAGGATCCAGAAGGTGGAACTTGCGGACGCTTCTCTCAGGATGACGAGGGGCGAGGCTAGGGCTGCCTTGAGGTTCTTGGTGGCGGGCGGCGTTGGCGCGACATGGATTTCACCGACGAGCGGCAGATTGACGTCGGCCGGACGGTCGCGCATCAGCAGCAGCACGACAAGGGCTGCGACGACGATCATGCCGCAGACGAAGAGAACGGTCGTGCGCCAGCCGTAGCGTTCCGTCAGCTCCGCCATCAGCGGCAGGAAGACGAGCTGGCCGGTGGCCGAGCTTGCCGAGAGCATGCCAACGACGAGGCCGCGATGCTTGGTGAACCAGCGCGTCGACACCGTGGCGGCCAACACCATGGCGGTGAGGCCGGTGCCGAAGCCGATAATGATGCCCCAGCAGAGCAGCAGCTGCCAGACTTGCGTCATGAACAGTGAGCCGATGAACCCGACGCTGATGGTGATCAGCGCGAAGACGATGACCTTGCGGACCCCGAAATGATTCATGAACGCGGCGGCGAAGGGACCCATCAGGCCGAACAGCAGCAGGCGAACGGCAAGTGCGGAGGAGATGGATGAGGTGCTCCAGCCGAACTCGTCTTCCAGCGGCTTGATGAGCACGCCGGGGGCGCCCATGGCGCCGGCGGTGACCAGCATGGTCAGAAAGGTGGCGCCGACGACGACCCATCCATAGTGGATGTTGCGCCGGGCAAGCGTCGAAGCAAGGACTGTGGAAACCATGAGGTGCGTTCCGATGAGGGTTCGTGTTTCAGCGCTGGGGCCGGATTGGGGCGGGACTGTTGTCAGAATAGCTGTATCGCAACGCTTCTCTCCCGGCTTGAACGATTGTGCAAAGTAGCTGTATATGAATTTAGATGATCGTCATCATATTTGTTGCTTATTGATGATGGCTATCATATAAATTGTCAATACAGTTTTCTTGAAGCTCTGATGGAGTTTTTTGATGAGAGTGAGCCGGGAAAAATTCGCCGAGAATCGAGAGAAGATCCTCGCCGTAGCGGGGGAGCTCTTCCGCGAAAGGGGTTTCGACGGCATTGGTGTCGCCGACATCATGAAGGCGGCCGGGCTGACGCATGGCGGCTTCTACGGCCATTTCGAATCGAAGGACGAGCTGGCTTGCGAAGCCAGCAAGGCGCTGGTCGCGCACGCGCAGGAGCGTTGGCAGGGGGTGGTCGAGGGGGCGCCGGAGGCACCGCGCGACGCATTGCTCGCGCATTATCTCTCGCACCGCAATGTCGTCGAGCACGGCACCGGCTGCGTCTTCGCGGCGCTGACACAGGAGGTCAGCCGCTATGGCCCTGAAATGCAGTCCACCTTCACCAATGGCCTGATGGGAATGGCGGCAATCCTCGAAGAGATCACGCCCGGTGAAACGCGGGAGGAGCGGCGGCGCAAGGCGCTTGCCGATCTCTCCACCATGGTCGGCGCGGTCATTCTCGCCCGCGCCCTGGATACTCCAGCGCTTTCCGAGGAGCTCCTGGCGGCAACCCGGCAGGAGCTTGCGTCGCGTTAAAGGCCGGTTCGATCAGCTGCGGAAGGCAAGCAGGCCGGCCGATTCCACGATTTCGGTGAACTTGCCGTCGGGGGCGACTTCCAGCAGCTCGGCGCGCAACGCCGCCTCGAAATCGGCCAGCTTGTCTCCGAGCGCCTGCGGCGAGGTGGAGGACATCGAGAAAACCCGGCCGACGATATCCTCGATATCCCTTTGATATTCGCTGACGATGCCGATGCGCTCGAGATTGCGGAAGGGCGAGGCGAGCAGCATGGCCTCATGCGGCGCCCACGCCTTGCTCTTGCGCAGCAGGCGCTCCTCATGGCGCTCGGGCGAAAAGGTCTCCGCCAGCTTTTCGACGATGCTGCGCCAATCCGGGCTCGTCAGCACCTGTTTGTCATGGAACAGCACGACTGCCCCGCCCGGCTCGATCAGCGTGTCGAGGGCGGCGAGTGTGGCCGGGCGATCCATCCAGTGGAAGGAGCGGCCCATGATGCAGAGATGCAGCTTGCCGATATCCGGCCCGAGATCGTAGGACGAACCCTGGCGGACGGTGATCTCGACACCGGCTTCCTTGGCGCCGGCCTCGGCGGCGGTCAGCATTTCCGGCTCCGGGTCCATGGCGGTAACGGCGGCGCCTTCAAGGCGCGCAAATGCGATGCCGAGCTGGCCGGGGCCGCAGCCGAGGTCAAGCACATGATCGCCGGCCTTCAGGCCGCTTCGCTCGGCAACGCGGGCGATGAGCGTATCCGGATAAGGAATGCGGTAACGCAGGTAGTAAGCCGCGGTGGACTGGAAACGCCGCGCTTCGAAGGGGACTGTGATCATGGGTGTTATCCTTGGGGGTAGGGGCCTCAATCAGTTAAGACTCAACTGTGACCTGTTCGTGAAATATCTCTTGCGCCATTCCCAATGGATTCAAAGGCTTCGACATTCTCTGCGACGCAACGCCACAGCAAAAGCCAGGGTTGGTGCATACGGATCTGCGTAATGGAATACAGGCTGCTGCCCAAAGTGTCGCGCTGCGGCCAGAGCCGGCGCTCATAAATTACATCCTACGATTTTACGGCCAACTTTACCGTAACGTACTTACACGCTTGCGGTCATTGTGTCCCGATGGAGTTGCCGCGGTGCGCTCGGCACGGCGCGATATTGCCTTAGCTCAACGTTCGACGGGAGACACCCCAAATGGCTTACGACGACGACCGCAATAAAGCATCATCCATCGACCTCAGCAGCATCACGCGACGCAATCTGCTCGTCGGATCGACAGCTCTTGCCGCCGGTGTAGTCACGGTTGCGAACATGGTCGGCTCCACAACGGCCAACGCGCAGGCAGCAGCACCCGCAAACAACCAGACGGCTGCACCGTCGGGCAAGAAGCCGAACATCCTAGTCATCTTTGGCGATGATATCGGCGTTCCGCAGATCAGCGCCTATACCATGGGGCTCATGGGCTACCGCACGCCCAATATCGATCGGATCGCCGCCGAAGGGGCGATATTCACGGATTCATACGGTCAACAGAGCTGTACGGCCGGGCGCGCGTCGTTCATTCTCGGCCAGGAACCTTTCCGCACCGGCCTGCTGACGATCGGCATGCCCGGCGATCCGCATGGCATTCAGGACTGGATGCCGACGATCGCCGACGTCTTGAAAACCCAGGGCTACGCGACGGGTCAGTTCGGCAAGAACCATCTTGGCGACCATGACGAACACTTGCCGACCAATCACGGTTTCGACGAGTTCTTCGGAAACCTTTATCACCTCAATGCGGAGGAAGAACCCGAGGGTTATTTCTATCCGAAGGATCCGGAGTTTCGGAAGAGGTTCGGTCCCCGCGGTGTGATCCACTCCAAGGCCGACGGCAAGATCGAGGACACCGGCCCGCTCACCATAAAGCGCATGGAAACAATCGACGAGGAATTCCTTTCCGCAGCGAAGGACTTCATCGATCGCCAGCACAAGGCCGATACGCCGTTTTTCGTGTGGTTCAACTCAACCCGCATGCACGTTTTCACTCACCTCAAGAAGGAATCGCTGGGTAAGACCGGCAAGGGCATCCATGCGGACGGCATGGTTGAGCATGACGGCATGGTCGGCGAACTGCTCAAGCAACTCGACGATCTCGGCATTGCCGACAATACCATCGTGCTTTACACCACCGACAACGGCGCCGAGATCGCCTTGTGGCCGGATGGTGCCATGACCCCGTTCCACGGCGAGAAGGGCACGACATGGGAGGGCGGTTTTCGCATTCCGATGATGGTGCGCTGGCCAGGCGTCGTGAAGCCCGGGACGCAGATCAACGACATCGTGACGCTCATGGACTGGATGCCTACTTTGACAGCGGCAGCGGGCGTTCCCGACATCAAGGAAAAGATGAAGACCGGCTTCTCCGCCGGGGCGAAGAACTTCAAGGTTCATCTCGACGGCTACGATCTGACGTCCCTCCTGAAAGGCGATGCGGAGAAGACGCCGAGGGATACGGTCTACTATTTCGATCAGGGCGGAAATCTCAACGCCATCAGGTGGAATGACTGGAAGCTGAGTTTCGCGGTGGCGCACGGGAATATCGCAACCGGCGTACGCGAGACGCCTGCCTGGGCGCTTATCGCCAATCTGCGGATGGACCCTTACGAACGAGGGCTCGACGAGGGAGGCGGAGCGATCGAATTTCTGGCGCGAAACATCTGGTTGCTCGTGCCGATTCAAGGGAAGATCAAGGAGTTCTTCGCCGATTTCGATCAGTTCCCCTCTCAAGCCGGCAGCTCCCTCAATGCGGGAGGGATCAACTACGGAATGCTACGGCAGGAGGCAGCCATGAAGCGGCTCAACGAACTGGAAAGCTTGATGCCGCAATAGAGCCGACCTCATTCCCAGTCTGGTTATCTGGGTCAGGCGCGCAACGGCATGCGCGCCCGATCCGTCCGGGATACTTACTTAAACCCGGCAACCCCGTGCGGGATATAGGGCGATTCCAATGCATCGATCTCTTCCGGCGTCAGCTTGACCGACAGGGCGGCAACGGCGTCTTTGATGTGGCCGGACTTGGAGGCGCCAATGATCGGTGCGGTGACGGCGCTCTTCTGCAGGATCCAGGCGGTGGCAACCTGGGCGCGGGCGACACCGCGAGCCTTGGCGATGGTGCCGACGGCTTCGACGACCTTGCGGTCGGCTTCGATCGCCTGGGTGTATAGCGTCTTGCCGAACTCGTCGGTTTCCGAACGCGCCGTGGCCTCGTCCCAGTCGCGGGTGAGGCGGCCGCGGGCAAGTGGGCTCCAGGGAATGACGGCGA
This sequence comes from Rhizobium mayense, assembly GCF_030272705.1. Taxonomy (GTDB): domain Bacteria; phylum Pseudomonadota; class Alphaproteobacteria; order Rhizobiales; family Rhizobiaceae; genus Rhizobium; species Rhizobium mayense. The sequence continues at coordinate 8,019 of NZ_JARFYM010000042.1, forward strand.
TCTTCTGGTCTTCGCAGAAGGGCAGCATTTCGCGTTCTTCTTCGCGATAGAGCAGGTTCAGGTGGTTCTGCATGCTGACGAACTCGGTCCAGCCGTTGAGGCGCGAGATATAGATCGCCTTCGCGAATTGCCATGAATACATCGAGGAGGCGCCGATGTAGCGGGCCTTGCCGGCCTTGACGATGTCATGCAGCGCTTCCAGCGTTTCCTCGATCGGCGTCGTGTAGTCCCAGCGGTGGATCTGATAGAGATCGACGTAATCCGTGCCGAGACGGCGCAGGCTATTGTCGATCTCATCGAAGATAGCCTTGCGCGACAGGCCGGCGCCGTTGGGGCCGGGACGCATCCGGTTGAACACCTTGGTGGCGAGCACGATGTCCTCGCGGCGGGCGAAATCCTTGATGGCCCGGCCGACGATTTCCTCAGACGAGCCGTTGGAATAGGTGTTCGCCGTATCGAGGAAGTTGATCCCGGCTTCGATCGCCTGCTTGAGCAGCGGGCGGCTGTTTTCTTCCGTCAGCGACCAGGCATGCGTGCCCTTGTTGGGGTCGCCATAGGTCATGCAGCCCAGGCAGATGCGGGACACTTCAAGGCCGGTTTTGCCAAGCTTGGTGTATTCCATCGATAGTCTCCATCTTGTTCTAGGGGTCCGACACGGCAGCGCTCCGCCGCCGGATCGGAGGCAGAGTAGGTACATGATCAAATATAGAGTAGCGGAGCGCAGCTTCACCGATTAGCTCAATAATTCGCAATAGGCTTTGAAGCGGCGCTAAACAAAGATGGCGATTTCCGCCAGCGCGGAGGCGAATACTGCTATTGTTTCCTTGAACCAGTGGCGCCACCGGTGTTAGCTGCGCCGCAGCATTTTTCCTGGAATTTGGTATGAAACTGCCCCCGCGCGACACTTATGAGGCCCTCTACCGCGATTTTCGCTGGGAGATTCCGGCGAAATTCAACATCGGGCGCGCTGTATGCGATGACTGGGCCGAACGGGAGCCGGATCGGGTCTGCCTCGAGCATTTCAGTCCTGACGGCGATCATCTGCGGATGACCTATGGAGAGCTTCGCGATCGGTCCGCAGCCTTCGCCACCGCGTTGACGGCTCTTGGTGTGCGGTCGGGCGATCGGGTTGCGCTGCTTCTGCCGCAGAGTTTCGAGACCGTCATCGCGCATGTGGCCATCTACAAGATGGGAGCGATCGCCCTGCCGCTGGCGCTGCTGTTCGGTGCTGAAGCACTGGAGTACCGGCTGGCGAATTCGGGAAGCTCGGCGATCGTCACCAATCAATTCGGCCTCAGGCGGCTGCGCCCGATCCGCGATCGCCTGCAGGAACTGGCGCATGTGATCAGCATCGATGGCAGCGAGCAGGGCGTGGCTGGCTTTGCCGAGCTCGTGGCAGCCCATCCACCGCTGTTCGAAGCGCTCGATACCGGGCCGGACGATCCGGCGCTGATGATTTTCACCTCGGGCACGACCGGGCCGCCGAAGGGCGCGCTGCATGGCCATCGCGTACTTCCTGGCCATATTCCGGGCATGCAGTTCGCCCATGAGGGCTTTCCGCAGGCGAGCGACAAGCTCTGGACGCCATCGGACTGGGCCTGGGCCGGCGGGCTTCTGAACGCCTTGCTACCGAGCCTGATGCTTGGCGTGCCCGTTGTCTCCTCGCCGGCGCAAAAATTCGATGCGCATATGGCTTTCCGCATCATGGCCGAGATGGGCGTGCGCAATGCCTTCATTCCGCCGACGGCGCTCCGGCTGTTGAAGTCGGTGGACAATCCTCGATCGCTCTATGATCTCAAACTGCGCACCATCGGATCGGCGGGTGAGGCGCTCGGGCGCGAGACCTATGAATGGGCGCGTTCCGCCCTAGGGATCACCGTCAACGAGTTTTTCGGGCAGACCGAGTGCAATTTCGTTTTGTCCTCCAGCGCAGCCTTCGGCGTCAGCCGCGGCGGCGCGACCGGCAAGCCGGTACCCGGCCATCGCGTCGCGATCGTCGATGCGGATGGCAGGGAGATGCCGGTGGGCGAGAGCGGGCAAATCGCCATCCAGCGGCCCGATCCGGTGATGTTCCTCGGCTATTGGCGCAATGAGGAGGCGACAGAGGCCAAATTTGCCGGCGACTGGCTGCTGACCGGCGATCTCGGGCGGCAGGATGCGGATGGCTACATTTCCTTTATCGGCCGTGACGATGATGTCATCACCTCCTCAGGCTATCGCATCGGCCCGAGCGAGATCGAGGACTGCCTCGGCGGCCATCCGGCCGTGCAGCTGGCGGCGGCCGTCGGCAAGCCGGATGCGGTGCGCACCGAAATCGTCAAGGCCTATGTGGTTCTCGTTCCCGACCGTGAGCCGAGCGATGCGCTGGAGGCCGAGATCCGCGACTGGGTGAAGACGCGGCTTTCCATGCATGAATATCCGCGCGAGATCGAGTTCGTCGACGAGCTGCCGCTGACCACTTCAGGCAAAGTGATCCGCCGCCTGCTACGCGAGCGTGCGATCGCCGAGGCTCAGGGGCGGAACGACTAGGGTTTGCCTTGTATAGGCGTTTGAACGCGCGGCTCAAAGCATGTCGTGCGAAAGTGCGGCATTATGGGGCAAGCGCCACATGACTCCGCAGGTCTCGTGAGTCATTACGCGACTGCGCGGCAAAAATTGCCCACAACTAAGACGACGGCGCTGCCATTTGGATATTCTCGGTGTAAAATTCCCCGTGACGAAGAGCGAGGGCGAGTTCATCAGACGCTAGACGGGGGAAGTGTTGTGAGATTGCTGACGCGCCTTTTCCAGAGGTTCCTAGTTTTTTGTCTGGGTATACTTAGCGTTTGGCTGATAGTCTTCGTTATTTTCGATACTGCGGATCACAGACTTCCATGGATTCTTGCGGCGTGCCTTACATATGGCTTGGCTGCTTACGTCATTCTGCCGAACGTGGTTCGACTGTCCCTTAAGGTTCTTCATCGGGGGCTTATCCCTAGATACACGATCGCGGCCGATGGTTTGCCCGGCGATCCTGTAAATTTCGTCCTCGTCGGCACTCTTCAACAACTCCGCGAGGCCTTTGCAACGGCGGGCTGGTCTACGTCTGACCGTTTGGGGATCGCAAGCTCGTTGCGAATGATACGAGCATTTCTGATGAACTCTGCCTATCCCACCGCGCCTTTCAGCACTTTCTATCTTTTTGGGCGACGGCAAGACATAGGATTTCAAGAACCCATTGACGATAGCCCCCGCAAGCGCCATCACATCCGTTTCTGGGCCCTTGGTCTCGCCCATTCCGAAGACGACATGAGCGCGGCGAGCTTCTGGTTGAACACAGACAGGCCCTCGCCCGGCGAGCGCGCATTATGGGTTGGGGCGGGCACGAGAGATACCGGGCTTTCTCTGACTTGGCTAACGTTCCAAGTTACACATGCTACCGATTCGGATACGAACGCCGAGCGCGACTACATAGTCAATGAGCTAAAAGCAAAGTGCGTAATCAGGGACGTCGCGTGGCACCCGGCTGGTTCACGGTTGATGACGGGGAAGGTTAACCACTACATTACCGATGGTGAGATCGCGTTTGCCAGCTTGACTGTTGGTGCAACGGGTGACGATCACGCTGCGCTTTAAAGCAATTCCAGGAAAAGTGCGAAGCGGTTTTCCGTCCGGAATCGCGAAAAAGCAAAGCAATTCCGTGAAATGCTTTAGCGCTTCGTAAGCGACAGTATTTTCTGGCGCAGCAGCTTCGCCATGTTGCGGGTGCTGCGGTACATATGCAGTTGCGTTGCCACCTGTCGGGCGTCGCGGTCGCCATTTTGAGTCAGGCCGATCACCAGCGTGCCCATGTCTTCGCGCTCCTGCCAGAAGCGGCTCATGATCGGATGATCCGGCATGGCGCAGGAATCGGAGCGGACGATATTGGCGTCGTCGAGATGCCACTCAGTCAGCTCGCCCATCAGCAGCTTGCCCGGCGAATAGCGGGCGTAATCCTCGTTATAAGCAGTCTTCCAGGTATAGGCCTCGCCACCCATCATCAGCACGATCATCGAGGCGATTGCCTTGCCGTTCAGGTCGATGGTGTGAATGCGCACGGCATCGACGGCGGCGAGGTTGGAGACAGCTTCGCGGGCGAAGGCCGCATGGTGGCGATCGGTGACCAGCGCGCTGCGCTTCTTGCCCTTCCAGCCGCTCGCCTCCAGAGCCAGGAATTCTTCCATGCGCAGGTGAATGTCGCGCGGCTGGCGGGCGACGGTATAGACGACGTCGCCATGGCTCTCCAACAGGCGCCATTGGCGGCGCATTTCGCGCAGATGCGCGTTCGAGATCGTCCGCCTGAGATAGGCGAGCGCATCCTCGCTGCTGTGGAGCATCGGCCGCTGGTAGGGATTGGCAACGGTGAGAGGTAGGTTGCGGCCAATAGCGACAGCCTTTGCCATCTGGGCGAAACGGCCGTTCAACCTAATATCCGGCAGAACCAGTGTCGTCGGCAGCTGCAGTTCACGCCGGGTCAGTGCCTCGAAGAGATTGTCGAGCGTCTCGCCGGCCTCCTCGGCATCGACAAGGGGCGTGCCGAGCGGACCGAAGGAATTCGACCAGACGCGGATGATCGAGGGACCGAGCGCAAAGCCGGGCTTGTCGACGGTAAACGGCATCAGCAGGCGCATGCGGCTGCGAGTGCCATTGTCGTCGCGCATCAGCGCGAGGCGGATCTGCCGATCTTCCAGCCGTGGCATGGCGGGCGCCAGGAAACGACCGGAGAAGAAGACATTCGGCTCCATGGCGCGATTGGAAAGGAAGTCCAATTCGTCCTGCAATTCGTAGCCGAATTTGCCGGGATAGAGGCTGAGCTCGCGGCCTCTCCGACCGACCTCGACACGCGCCTCGGCCTTGGGCGGTTCGAAATGCAGCGCGGCGAGCGTATGCGTCAGGGCGTTCACTTGGCTGTCGGTGCTTTCGGTAAAAGGAGGGCGCGCCATGATCAGAGTGCCCCATTCGTTGCTGGTGTCATCGGTCGGCGGATAAGGGCGAAGAGTATGATGCCGAATGCGCGGCGGACCGCGATATGCAGCAGCACGGCCTCGATCACCATGGCGCTGGCGACGGCAATGGCCGCGCCCTCGATACCAAAATGCGGTATGAGCATGATGTTGAGACCGACATTGGCGACCAGCGCGGCGGCATAGAGGTAGACGCAGAGCATCTGCCGGTCCGCCATCATCAACAGTACCTCGGCCGGACCGACGAGCGCCTTGGCGAGAATGCCGGCAAGCAGGATGGCGATGACGGCCTCGCCTTCGGTAAAGGCGGTGCCGAACAGCGAAAGCAGGAATTGCCCCGCCGCGGCCACTGTCAGACCGACGGCGAGGGCCGGGAAGAAGGTCCAGCGCGCAGCTTCCGTGGCGAAGGCCGCGAGTTTTTCCCGATCGTTCTCGGCGATGATGGCGGCAAAGCGCGGTCCGATGGCCGCCTTGACGGCGAAATAGACGAAATGCACCAGTGCCATGATCTTGGCAGCGGCGAAATAGACGGCGACCTCGGTGGGATCGAGGAAAATGCCAACCACGACGACATCGGAATTGGTCAGGAGATAACCGACGCCCTCGGCCAGAAAAACCGGGAAAGCGACGGCAAACCAGGCGTTGAACTCGATCGTTTTCGAACCGTTGGGATAGTGACGGCGCAGGCGGAAGGTTACCGCGAGATATTGGCAAAGCACCGTGACGAAGGCGGCTGCAAGTGCGGCCGCCATTGCCGTCACCGCGCTGTGGGCGGCGCCGAAAAGGATCGCGGCCAGCATGAACAGCAGGATCAGCGTCGGGCGGATGAGGAAGGTGGGGCTCAGCGCCATGACCGGCCAGTGATTGGCGCGCGCCGTGCCGTCCAATACGTCGCCGAGCGCGATCATGGGTACGGCGATCAGGCCGAGAAAGATCGGCATGACGTAATAGTTTTCGACCATGCCGCTGAAGGCATAGAGCGCCGCCATGCCGATCAGCGCCAACCCGCCGGCGACCGCCAGAACGAAGCGGCGGGCAGTGGTCGTCACACCGCGGATGGCATCATGATTGCCGCTTGCGGCATATTGCGGCAGGAAACGGATAATGGCGGTCGGGAAGCCGAGGCAGGCGAGGTTGCCGAACAGGATCATCAGCACCCATACAAAGACGAAGACGCCATATTCGAACCTGCCCATCATGCGGGCGAGAACGATCTGAGAGACGAAGGCAAGGCCTGCGCCGGCAATGCGGATGGCGAAAGCGACCAGAGCCATGCGCTGCGAGACAGCTTTCTCATCATTGTCGGTCAAAAGAGGGCGAAATTTGCGCAGGTATGGCGACAGCACAGTCCGCAGCCCGGAAGGCAGCATTTTCTCTGCTGTTTGAAAAACTGCCATGATCGATACGCAATACTTAAAACATGATCGTAACCTTACGTTAGTCTTGGCAGAGGCGGGTTAAGAATCAGTTCCCGCGGACGTGGGAAAGCCTCATAGATAAGAGCTGGTGCGTCGATGTCCTCCGCGGGAATCGGGTGGCGCGGGGCAGGCCAGCGTGCAGAATTGTCTGGTCAATTCGGGAGGGCTGTTAATGCTGACGCTTCATGACTATTTGCCATCGCAGAACGGCTGGAAGGCCAGGGTCCTTTTCGGACTGCTGGATATTCCATACGAAAGCCACTTGGTGTCGATTTTCGAGGGAGAGAGCCGCACGGACGCGTTTCTCGATCTCAATCCGGCGGGCAGCATTCCTGTTCTCGAATTGGAAGATGGGCGGACGATTGCTGAATCAAATGCGATTCTTACCTATCTCGCCGAGGGCACGCCGTTCCTCCCGGCGGATCGCTATCAACGTGCAAAGGTCATGCAGTGGCTGTTCTTCGAGCAATACCATGTTGAACCGGTGATCGGTTCGCTGCGTTTCTGGACGTTGACAGGACGGCTCGAGCTTAATCAGGCCATGGTTGCAGGCAAGCGCGCGGCCGCGGTCCGGGCTTTCGCGGCGCTGGAGCGTAGCCTCAGCGATACGCCGTTTCTTGCCGGCGAAGAGTTTTCGATCGCAGATATCGCGGTCTACGCCTATAGCCACCGGGCAGAGGATTGCGGCTTCGTTCTGACCGATTACCCAGCGCTCGTGGCCTGGTTCGATCGTGTGCGGGAGGTGATCGGTTCCGGCTATCCCATCTACCCATACAGCGACGACCCACATTCCGCCGTCCGATAGTCGTGCAGACAAAAATGCCGAATTCGGTAGCAACTTGGCGCCAATCGCCGCCGCCCCTTTATGACGCTTTTGCGCTGATAGCGGACTTCGGCTCCGCTGCGACGGATGACCGGCTTGGGGCCGAGGGCCGACTGTCCGCTGCTAGACACCCAAAACGAAAAGCGGACATGAGAGTTCTTGCCGTCAAGGTCTGAGATCGGCCCTTTGCTGCCGTTCGAGGTCGATCCGAGGAACGTGCGATGTGTGCTAGAATGCCGCCGAAGGCGGAACGCGACAGACGCACTGCGAGGGGCGGTGTGATCGAACCGGAATTCGCGAGACCGTGTGCCAACGTTGTGCTCTTGGAAGGGGAGACGAGGACGATGCCGACACCAGAGCAACCCAGTCTAATAGTTCGACAGAAATCCCCACCGAACATCGAGTTTCCGTTTGCGTCGCTCTCCGATTGGCTGATCCCAACCGAGCTGTTCTTCGTGCGAAACCATTTCCCGTCGCCGGACCTCGATGCACGAGACTGGAGACTGCGCGTTGGCGGGGCGGTGGAGCGGCCGATCGAACTTGACCTCGACAGCATCAAGGCGATGCGGAGCACGACTTTGACCGCCGTCGTCGAGTGCGCAGGGAACGGGCGCGTCTACTATGTGCCGCCGAAGGAGGGGTTGCAGTGGCAGAATGGAGCCGTCGGCAATGCCGCGTGGACAGGTGTTCTTCTGCGCGAGATTTTGGAAATGGCGGGCGTTAAGCGAACCGCACGTGAGGTTCTGCTTGCAGGCGCCGACAGCGGCGTCGTCGACACGAACAAGAAAACGGCTTCTCCCGGCCCCATCGCTTTTGCGCGCAGTTTACCGCTTGAGAAGGCCATCGCTCACAGCACGATCCTTGCCTATTCGATGAATGAGGAGCCGTTGACGCGCGATCACGGCTACCCGCTACGCGCGGTCGTGGGTGGCTGGTTCGGCATGGCTTGGGTCAAGTGGATTACGCATATCACGGTTGTGGAGCAGCCGTTCCTTGGCTACTGGCAGGCGCGCGACTATTTCCGTTGGGAGCGCAGCCTCGGAGAACCCAGGCTGGTCCCCCTTGCGGAGATGGAGGTCAAAGCGCAGATCGCGCGTCCCGTGCAGGGGGCGCATCTCATCGCCGGCCAACCGTATCGGATTTTCGGAGCCGCCTGGAGCGGAGAGGCTGTTATCCGGCAGGTGCAGGTCTGCACCGGAGATGGCAGGGGCTGGCGCGAGGGAAGGCTCCTCGAAACAGAACGTCCCTTTGCATGGCGCTTGTGGGAGTACATGTGGACCCCTGAGGAAGTGGGGCGATATATACTGCGATGTCGCGCGATCGATGGGGCGGGGTGCGTGCAGCCCGACCTCCCGCGTTCCGACTGCGAGAGCTACGCGGCCAATTGGATCGTTCCGGTAGAGGTTACGGTCGTTCCCGAGCCGCAGACGTACGAGGAGGAATTCGTGATCTAATCACCCGCATGGGGCGGAATGGCGGCTTTTGGCGCAACTGAGACCCGCGTTGTCACTGCGTCATGTCCGCTTTGCAGCAACAGCGACATGTGGCTCGATGACCATTATGGAGGCGCACAGCGGCCTTTGATTGATCCGACCTTGATGTCCTCTTCGGGCGGAAAGCCGTCGTGCTGCATACGAACGCAAAAATGCCGCCCGAAGGCGGCATTTCATGGCTGATGGAGGCGAAGCCTCAAACGACTTCGCTGCTCTCGAAGGCCCCATGGCAATGCTTGTATTTCTTGCCGGAACCGCAGGGGCAGGCTTCGTTGCGACCGATGCGGCCCCAGGTTGCCGGGTTTTGCGGATCGCGGTTTTCCGGGGCAACGACGTTTTCGTTGACGAGGCTGAGCGGTGCGAATTCGTCTTCACCAGTGGTGGCGTCGATATGGCGTGCCTGCATCGGCAGCGCCTGCGGCTCGGCTGGCTGCTGCACCAGTTCCACGCGCGACAACTGACCGGTGACGGCCTGGCGCAGATTGTTCAACAGCGACTGGAAGAGCTCGAAGGCCTCGGCCTTGTATTCCTGCAGCGGATCACGCTGGGCATAACCGCGGAAACCGATGACGGAGCGCAGATGGTCGAGGTTGACGATATGCTCGCGCCACAGATTATCCAGCGTCTGCAGCACGATGGAGCGCTCGACATAGGTCATGATTTCAGGGCCGAAGCGCTCGGCCTTTTCCGCGGCTGCCTTGTCGGCGGCTTCCGTCAGGCGGGAGCGGATATCGTCTTCGGCGATACCTTCTTCCTTGACCCAGTCATGCACGGGCATGTCCAAATCGAAGAAGTTGGCGATGGCAGCCTTCAAGCCGTCGGCATCCCACTGCTCGGCATAAGCTCGTTCGGGGATATGCTTGGAAACCAGATCTTCGATGACCTCGTGGCGCATGTCGCCGACGGTTTCGGAAAGATCCGTTGCATCCATCAGTTCGACGCGCTGTTCGAAAATGACCTTGCGCTGATCGTTCAGCACGTCGTCGTACTTCAGAACGTTCTTGCGGATATCGAAGTTGCGGGCTTCGACCTTCTTCTGGGCGCGTTCCAGCGCCTTGTTGATCCAGGGATGGACGATCGCTTCGCCTTCCTTGAGCCCGAGCTTCTGCAGCATGCCGTCCATACGATCGGAGCCGAAGATGCGCATCAGGTCGTCCTGGAGCGACAGGTAGAATTTCGAGCGCCCGGGGTCGCCCTGACGGCCCGAACGGCCGCGCAGCTGGTTGTCGATGCGGCGGCTTTCATGCCGCTCCGTGGCGATGACGTAGAGGCCGCCGGCGGTAAGCGCCTGCTGCTTGAGCTTCTGGATCTCCTCGGCAATCCCCGCGATCGCCGCGTCGCGCTCGGAGCCGGGCTCCATCTCGTTCAGGTCGCGTTCGACGCGCATTTCGAGGTTGCCGCCGAGCTGGATGTCCGTGCCGCGGCCGGCCATGTTGGTGGCGATCGTCACGGCGCCGGGAACACCGGCCTGGGCGACGATATAGGCTTCCTGTTCGTGATAGCGTGCGTTCAGAACCTGGAAGTTGCTGAAGCCCTGCTTGCGCATGCGGTCGGCGAGAAACTCCGACTTTTCGATCGAGGTCGTGCCGACAAGCACCGGCTGGCCGCGCTTATGGGCGTCCAGAATCTCGGCGATGATCGCCTTATACTTCTCGTCGTGGGTGCGGTAGACCTCGTCGTCCTCGTCGATACGCTGGATCGGCAGGTTGGTCGGCACTTCAACCACGTCGAGGCCGTAGATATTGCCGAATTCTTCCGCTTCCGTCGACGCCGTGCCGGTCATGCCGGCGAGCTTGCCGTACATGCGGAAGTAGTTCTGGAAGGTGATTTGCGCCAGCGTCTGGTTTTCCGGCTGGATCTGCACGTGTTCCTTGGCTTCCAGAGCCTGATGCTGGCCGTCCGAATAGCGGCGGCCCGGCATCATGCGGCCGGTGAACTCATCGATGATGACGACTTCGCCATTGCGGACGATATAGTCCTTGTCGCGCTGGAAAAGCTTGTGGGCCTTCAGAGCGTTGTTGATGTGGTGGACGATCGCGACGTTTTCTATGTCATAGAGCGATTCACCCTTCAGCAGACCGGCATCGCGCAGCATTTTTTCGAGCTTTTCGGTGCCGTCTTCGGAGAAGTTGGCCGAGCGCTGCTTCTCGTCGATCTCGTAGTCGTCCTTCGACAGGCGCGGAATGAAGGCATCGATCGTGGTATAAAGATCGGAGCGGTCGTCGAGCGGCCCGGAAATGATTAGCGGCGTCCGCGCTTCGTCGATAAGAATCGAGTCCACTTCGTCGACAATCGCGAAATTGTGACCGCGCTGTACCATCTGGCCGTGGTCGTATTTCATATTGTCGCGTAGGTAGTCGAAGCCGAGTTCGTTATTGGTGCCATACGTGACGTCGCAGGCGTAGGCTTCGCGGCGTTCTTCATCCGACAGGCCGTGGATGATGACGCCGGTGGTCATGCCGAGGAAGCCGTAGATGCGGCCCATATGGCCGCTGTCGCGCTGCGCCAGGTAGTCGTTGACGGTGACGACGTGAACGCCCTTGCCGGCAAGGGCGTTCAGATAGACGGGCAAGGTTGCAACCAGCGTCTTGCCTTCGCCGGTCTTCATTTCGGAGATGGCATTCGAATGCAGGATCATGCCGCCAATGAGCTGTACGTCAAAAGGTCGCATGCCGAGTACACGCCGCGAGGCCTCGCGCACCACGGCGAAAGCGGGGACAAGGAGATCGTCTAGCGTCTTGCCATCGGCGAGCTGCTGGCGGAATTCGACCGTCTTGGCGGCCAATGCTTCGTCAGACAAAGCGCGCATCTGCTCTTCGAGAGCGTTGATCGCAACGACATTCGGCTGGAATGACTTGACGCGGCGGTCGTTGGACGAGCCAAACAACTTTCGGGCAATTCCACCTAGGCTGACCATATGACTGGTCCTTTCTGAGATTTCATCCTGTCGTCTCTGCTTTATCCATCTCCGAAAAAATCGGGAGTTTAGCACAAAACGCCCGGAAACTGTTCTAGACGCGAGGTTGCGTGACAGATAAGAGGGGGGTCGATTGATGTCAACGGGAATTGGCCGATACACAAAGGCCACATTCTCTTGCTGAAGGCTTTTCCTGCCGGATTCACAGCTGTTGAGCCGGTCGAGACCACCGAAAGGTTATTCTATGTTGAGCTACAACAAACTTGCTGCGATTGCGGTCGCAACATTCGTCACCTTGCAGGCGCCGGTCTTTGCCGCTGACGCCAAAGACCCCGTCGTCGCCAAGGTCGGCGATGTCGAAATCCATCAGTCCGAGCTTGATCTCGCGATCGCCAACCTCGACCCGCAGCTCGGCCAGCTCCCGGACGAACAGAAGAAGGTGGCAGCACTTTCGGCTTCGATCGACGTCAAGCTTCTCGCCAAGAGCGCGGCTGCCGAAAAGCTCGACCAGACGCCCGACTTCCAGTCGCACATGGCCTATCTGCGCGACCGTGAGCTGCACAACGCCTATTTCAAGGCACATGTTGCGGATACGATCACCGATGCTGAAGTCAAGGCGCGCTACGACAAGGAAGTCGCAGCACTGCCGAAGCAGGAAGAAGTCCATGCCCGCCACATCCTGGTGAAGACCGAGGATGAAGCCAAGGACATCATCAAGCAACTCGACGCCGGCAAGGATTTTGCCGAACTCGCCAAGGAAAAGTCGACCGACCCGAACAAGGCCGACGGTGGCGATCTCGGCTATTTCGCCCGCGGCCGCATGGTCAAGGAATTCGAAGACGCAGCTTTCGCGCTGCCGGTCGGTACCTACACCAAGACCCCTGTGAAGTCGGATTTCGGCTGGCACGTCATCAAGGTTGAAGACAAGCGCGACGCTCCGCCGCCGCCGTTCGACCAGGTGAAGGATCAGGTTCGTCAGCTCGTCATGCGCGACAAGTATCTTGATCTCCTGAACAAGGCCAAGCAGGAATCGAAGGTCGTCATCAACGACCCGGCGCTGAGCAAGGCCTATGAGGATGCGCAGAAGCAGCAGGATCAGGCACCGGCCGACGACGCCATCGCGCCTGAGACTCAGCCGCAGCAGTAAGCCATAGCAGCCAAAACCATCAGGGCCCGGTTTTCCGGGCCTTTCACTGGAGCCGGATGATTTTAGGTCGATCCGACCTAAAATCTGAATCCGCTCCAGAATCAAAGAAGCAGAGCATGATGTGATCCGAAAACCGCTTACACTTTTCGGCATCATGCTCGTTCAGGTGGCCTCATGTCCGGTTCCGTCTCTCCGCTCGCTCCCAAATCCTTCGTTTCCATGCCGGCTTTGCGCGGCGTGCGCATGACCACGGCATCCGCCGGTATCAAGTACATGAACCGGACGGACGTCCTGCTGATGGTCTTCGACAAGCCGGCTGCGGTCGCAGGTGTCTTCACCCGCTCGAAGTGCCCATCGGCTCCCGTTGATTTCTGCCGGTCCAACCTGCCGCATGGCAGCGCCCGTGCCGTCGTCGTCAATTCCGGCAATGCCAATGCCTTCACCGGCCTCAAGGGTCGTCAGGCGACCGAGCTCACCGCCAAGTCGGCCGCCGTTGCCGTCGGCTGCGGCGAGAATGAAGTCTATCTCGCCTCGACCGGCGTTATCGGCGAGCCGTTGGACGCGACCAAGTTCGCCGGCGTGCTCGACACCATGGCGAAGGATGCGACCAGCGATTTCTGGTTCGAAGCAGCCAAGGCGATCATGACCACGGACACCTATCCGAAGGTCGCAACCCGCAGCGCCGAGATCGGCGGGGTCAAGGTCACGATCAACGGCATTGCCAAGGGCGCCGGCATGATCGCGCCTGACATGGCGACCATGCTTTCTTTCGTCGTCACCGACGCGGACATTTCTTCTGCTGCCCTGCAGGCGCTGCTCTCCGAAGGTGTCGGCCCGAGCTTCAATTCGATGACGGTCGACAGCGACACGTCGACGTCTGATACGCTGATGCTGTTTGCGACTGGCGCCGCGGCTGCCGATGGCCAGGCTCGCATCGAGCAAGCAGACGACCCCAAGCTCGCCGCTTTCCGCACGGCTTTGAACGAGCTCCTGAAGGATCTCGCCATCCAGGTGGCCCGCGACGGCGAAGGCGCCACCAAGATGCTTGAGATCACCGTCACCGGTGCCGAGAATGACGCCGCCGCCAAGCGCATCGCGCTTTCGATCGCCAATTCGCCGCTGGTCAAGACCGCTGCTGCCGGCGAGGACGCCAATTGGGGCCGCGTCGTCATGGCTGTCGGCAAGGCCGGCGAACTGGCCGACCGCGACAAGCTTGCCATCTGGTTCGGCGATGTCCGCGTCGCCGTCAATGGCGAACGCGATGCCTCCTATTCCGAGGAAGCAGCCTCCAACGTGATGAAGCAGCAGGATATTCCTGTGAAGGTCGACCTTGGGCTCGGTAGTGGCCGGGCAACGGTCTGGACCTGCGACCTCACCAAGGAATATGTTGCCATCAATGGCGACTACCGGAGCTGATATCCTTCCGATGCATGCGCAGTCCACGATGAATAAGCTGCCTTTGGTCCGCAGGCTGGAAGCGGTCGGCTTCCGAGCATGGCCTGCCTCGTCCGTGCAGTATGACGGCAGTTGGCAGGTGCGGTTGACGGCGGGTCATCCGTCGAAGCGGTTGAACTGTGTCGTGCCGCTCGACCCCTCCGACCATCGCGACCTGGAAATCCGGTTGGAGAAGGCTCAGCGCAAGTTCGAAGCCTACGGTCGGCCGATGGTGGTGCGCGAAACGCCGCTGGCCTCGCCGATGCTGGTCGATATTTTGCAACGTCAGGGCTGGGAACGGTTCGACGAAAATATAGTCATGACCGCTGATCTCGTCGATCTCGAATTGCCGGATGCGCTGGATCACCTGCCGAGCCACGATGTCGGCCGCTATGTCGACGCCAGCTTACTGGTGGACGGGGCCGATCCGATCCTGAAGCCGGCGCTCGCCGAAGTCGTGAGCGGCATCAAACCGCCATCGGGTCTTTTCGTCATCGAAAACGACGAAGCCGGGCCGGTGGCGACGACGCTCTGCGTGCAGGACAACGATCTGGCCGGCATCATGTCGGTCTCGGTTGCGGCGCAGCACCGCCGCAAGGGGCTGGCGATAGAGATTCTGACTTCGGCATTGCGCTGGGCGCGCATGCGTAGCGCAAGAACGGCCTGGCTTCAGGTCGGCGCGTTCAATGAACCAGCGCTGGCGCTTTATGCCCGCTTCGGTTTCCATGAAGCTTATCGTTACTGCTACTGGCGTTCCCCGGGTGAGGCATGAGCGAAGGCGGCCGTAAGATCATTCTCGTCGCCGCCTGTGCGCTCATCGATACCGATGGCCGCATTCTTCTGGCGCAGCGGCCGGAAGGCAAATCGCTGGCCGGCCTCTGGGAGTTTCCCGGCGGCAAGGTCGAGCCCGGCGAGACGCCGGAAGAGACTTTGGTGCGCGAGCTTCAGGAAGAGCTCGGAATCCAGACAAAGATTCCCTGCCTCGCGCCGCTGACTTTTGCCAGCCATACCTACGAGACGTTCCATTTGTTGATGCCGCTCTATGTATGCCGCCGCTACGAGGGGATTGCCCATGGCCGCGAGGGCCAGGCGATCAAATGGGTGCGGCCGCAGGCGCTGCGCGACTACCCCATGCCGCCGGCCGACGAGCCGCTCATCCCGTTCCTGCAGGACCTGCTCTAAGCATCCCGACCGATGTCACCAAGCGTTTCGGCGGTAGCAAACCGGATGCAAAATTCTGTCTCAAATTAAGGCACCGAAAGCGCTGCGCAGGCGCCCGAAGGTGCGGCTATGCGGCAAGCGGTGCATTATCTCACGTGTCACGGCATCGTTACCGCAACCTCCGCTTTCGGAGGTTCCGTCAATCGAACATGGTTAATTGAATTAATTGGCTGATATCAATCGGTTAGTGCTGGTCAAGTCCTGTTCTACGAATCGACACATCTCTAATTTACATGTGGATATTAAGGGATCGTTTATGACCTTCTGGCATTGAATAATCTCAATCAAGCGATTGGTGTGTGCGTTTAAGAAGGCTTGACATTATGGACGACGATTTCTGGAAAGCTGTTCAGGAAAAAGAGCAGTCCTATTCCTCGTCGCGCAAGACGGGCGCGCTGAATATCGCCTTGCTGTTTGGAACAGCGGCGGTTGCGCTTTCGCTTATCCTTACGCCAATGCTTTCCGACAAATCCAAGTCCAGCGTGCTTGCGAGCGCGCCCGATCTCGACAACATCACCACCGGCACTATCCCACAGATCGAAAACGGCAAGCGTTACACAATACGCCGCAGCGTGCTGCAGCAGGAGCCGGGCTCGGTTTGCATCGTCCAGGGTTACGGCGCCGACAGCGGCTGCTGACCGCCATACGACTACAGCCTGTCGGGTGCCATATACGCGCCGGATTCGCTCATCAAATGCTACAGCGGTTCACCTTTCCACGGAATTGCGGAACCGTTCTTTCTGTTTGTTTTCGCAAGTCCCGGAAAACCGCTTCGCCCTTTTTCCGGGACTTGCTCTAGGAGCTTGAAGCGTATGCGTTCCGCACGGCGTTTTTTTCGTGACAAGACCGGCGCCACGGTCATCGAATATGGTCTGATCGCCGCGCTAATGTCGGTAGCGATCATCAGCGGGGTCGGTGCCTTCGGCGGCAGCCTGTCGGCGATGTTCAATCACATCTCCAACACGGTCACTGAATCGCCGGCATCCAAATAACTTGGCTCGCCCAGGTGAGCCAGCCGGGTCCCAGCCGTTCACTGCTTCAGCTTGTATTCCTCGACTTTCAGCGCATCGGCGAGCCGCGCCTTGGCCGAGCCTGGCCGTAGCGGTTGCTGCTGGCTTTGATGCGGAGTCCAGCCGGATGCGTAGATGATCGAGAAGGTCGCCCTTATTCTCCCGTCGGGATCGGAATAGCGTTCGGCATAGAGTTCGGCCGCGCGCAAGAAGAAGGCGCGGGTCAGCGGCTTGCGGCTGCGGTCGGCCAGCGGATTGGTCATACCCATGGCGCGCAGGTCGCGCATCAGCGCAAAAAGATTGTCGTAGCGCACCGTATAGGTCTCGGCGTCGATTACCGGCAGGGTGAATCCGGCACGCTGCAGCAGGCCGCCGACGTCGCGAACATCGGCGAAGGGAATGACGCGCGGGCTGGCGCCGCCGGTGAGCTCGATCTCCGTTGCGAGCAGCACGTCGCGCAGTTCCTGCAGGGTGCCGGAGCCGGGGATGGCGGCCAGAAACAGGCCATCGGCCTTCAGCGCTCGGCGCACCTGGATGAAGACGCCTGGCGTGTCGTTGGTGACATGCAGGCTGAGCGGCGACAGGATGAGATTGACCGACTCCGGTTCCAGCGGCAGCTCCTCTAACGGAGCTTTGGTCAGATCCTCGCCGACGGCGGCAAAACCGGTCTCGCTTTCGATGCGCCTGATATGGCCGATCTTGCCGGTCGCGAAGGCCTCACGCGCGGCAATCCCGGTTGCGCCATGCAGTTCCACCGCCTCGTCGAAATGCCGCTCGATGACGGTAAGCCGTTCGGCCAATTCGCGGCCGGCGATCTCCAGCAGGAAGGCAGCCTTCTGATCTCCTTGTGCGAGGGCGCGGCGCCTGCGGGCGGCGAGCAGCGATTGGTCGAACACGATTTCCATGGCGGTTTCCTGCGATCATGACTGTCTTTGGCGGTGCCGTAGCGCGCCTGTTTTTCCCTTCGCAAAGGCGCCAGGAAAAAGCTAGTGTCAAGGATATGGGGATGATGGGACGCGAAATCACGCTATCGCTGCTACGGACCGGCTTGATAAAGCCGTGGTCTGCGCTGGCCGATCTCATCTATCCGCCGGCTTGCGCCGGCTGCGGCGTTTCGACGGGCGCGCATCGCAGCCTTTGCCCCGCCTGCTGGTCCGGCATCCGCTTCATCGAGCGGCCCTATTGCGAGGTGCTGGGCAGTCCATTTTCCCATGATCTCGGCACGGGAATTTTGAGCGCGGAGGCGATCGCCGATCCGCCGGTGTTCGACCGGCTGCGCTCGGCTGCCATTCATGACGGCGTCGTCCGCGATCTCGTGCTCGGATTGAAATATCGCGACCGCACTGATCTGGCGCCGATGATGGCAGGCTGGATGCTGCGCGCCAGCGACGGCACGATCGCGGGCTGCGATGCCATCATTCCGGTGCCGCTGCATCGGGCGCGGCTGTTCTCACGCAAATATAACCAGGCGGCAGAGCTTGCTCGTCATCTGGCGCGACTTTCCGGCAAGCAGCTGCTTGCCGCGACCCTCTTGCGCACGAAGCGGACGAGCCAGCAGGTCGGTCTCGGCGCAAGGGCGCGCCAGGACAATGTGCGCGGTGCATTTTCGGTAGCCGAGGGTCGCGCCGGCGATGTCTTTGGCCGTCGCTTCGTGCTGATCGATGACGTCTACACGACCGGTGCGACGGTTGTCGCAGCGACTCGGGTCTTGAAAAAAGCCGGTGCGACGGATGTGACGGTTTTGACCTTTGCAAGGGCTGTCGATGATCTTATATGACAGCAAAGCTGTCTTTTTCGGAGTGGATCATGGCATCCGTTGTTATCTATACGCGTGAATTCTGTGGCTATTGCGCTCGGGCGAAATCGCTGCTCGACTCCAAGGGCGTCGAGTATGTCGAGCATAATGCCACCTATTCGCCCGAGCTGCGCCAGGAGATGATTTCCAAGGCCAAGGGTCGTTCGACCTTCCCGCAGATTTTCATCAACGGCGAGCATGTCGGCGGATGTGACGACATTCATGCGCTCGACCGGGCCGGCAAGCTGGATACGCTGCTTGCTGCCTGAACCGCATCAAACGGGAGAGAACAATGACCTTTAAAGCCGCCGCCATTCAGATGTGCTCCGGTGTCGATCCGGTGAAGAATGCCGCCGATATGGTGCGGCTGGTCCGCGAGGCGGCGGCAAAAGGCGCCGTCTATGTGCAGACGCCGGAAATGACCGGCGCGGTGCAGAAGGATCGCGCGGGTCTGCGCGCCGTGCTGCGCGACGAGCCCAATGACGTCATCGTCAAGACGGCCGCGGAGCTCGCTCAGGAGCTTGGCATTCATGTGCATGTCGGCTCGACGGCGATCGCGCTTGACGACGGCAAGATCGCCAATCGCGGTTTCCTCTTTGGTCCCGACGGCAAGCTCATCAACCGCTACGACAAGATCCATATGTTCGACGTCGATCTCGACAATGGCGAGAGCTGGCGCGAAAGCGCCGTCTATCGGCCCGGGTCGGAAGCACGCATCGTGTCGCTGCCCTTCGCCGAGTTCGGTTTCTCCATTTGCTACGACGTGCGCTTTCCGCAGCTCTTCCGCGCGCAGGCCGTCGCCGGCGCCGAGGTGATGACGGTGCCTGCCGCCTTCACCAGGCAGACGGGCGAGGCCCATTGGGAAATCCTGCTCAGGGCGCGGGCCATCGAAAACGGCATGTTCGTCATTGCCGCCGCTCAGGCCGGGCTGCATGAGGATGGCCGCGAGACCTTCGGCCATTCGATGATCATCGATCCCTGGGGCAAGGTGCTGGCATCGGCTGGCGGCACGGGCGAAGCGGTTGTGATCGCCGAGATCGACACTGCCGCAGTCAAATCCGCTCACGACAAAATTCCCAATCTTAAGAATGCGCGCGAGTTTTCGCTGGAGAAGATCGCGACGCCGGCGGCTGGAGGCGTCGCTGCTTGATCCGTTATTCGCTGAGATGTGACAACGCCCATGAGTTCGAGGGCTGGTTTTCGGAGAGCGCCGATTTCGACCGGCAGGTCGCGAGCGGTTTCCTGACCTGTCCCGCCTGCAATTCGAGTGCGATCTCCAAACTCCTGATGGCGCCGTCGGTTTCCACCGCGCGCAAGAAGGAGGAGCTGCAGACGCTCGCCATGGACACTGCGCGCAAGGAGGCGCTGAACAAGCTCAAGGAGGCGATCGACGCTATCAAGGCGAATGCCGAGGACGTGGGTACGAAATTCCCGGAAGAGGCCCGCAAGATCCACTATGGCGAGGCGGATGCAAGAGGCATCATCGGCAAGGCGACGCCGGACGAAGCTCAGGCGCTGGTCGAAGAGGGCATCGAGATCGCTGCTATCCCGGTTTTGCCGGACGACATCAACTGATGCCGCCGCGCGGCAAACATCTCGCAATGTATAATTTCGGGCTGCATGTTGCGCCCTATGACAGCCCCGAGGTCGAAGGATTTCGCCTGCGGGAGGCGGCAAATTTCGAGGCCGCCGCCCGCGCCCATGGCTTCGTTGGGCGCTCCGGCTACGACGGCGAACCAGGACCGCCATGCTGGGGCAAGCAGGTTTTCCCGCGCTTCATCGAAGGCAGCGGCTTTGCGACGGCGCCATCTTCGCTATCGCTCTGGGCCGATATCGAATCCCTGATGGCTTTCACTTACAGCGGTGTCCATACTGATTCCTTGAAGCATGCGCGGCGTTGGAACGTGAAACAGCGTTGGCCGGCACTGGTTCTGTGGTGGGTGGATGCTGACGTTATTCCGGAATGGAAGGATGGGGTCGAGCGGCTGGAGAGGCTTCACGACGAAGGGCCGAGTGCGGCCGCCTTTTCGTTCAAACGGCCCTATATTGCCGATGGTCAGCCGGCGACGATCAATCGCGACAGGGTGAAGGAGATCGCGGCGAAAAATGCCGAGCGCCAGGGTGATTTGATGGCGCATGTCTTGACGCTGAAAGCTTAACGGAACCCGCAGCCCCGACGACAAGACGACTTCATCCTGCGCGCTTCGCCAGCAGCATGTAGTTCACATCCATATCCTTCGACAGATTCCATCGGTCCTGTAGCGGCGAATAGAAGACGCCGGTGCGGGCGATGATGGCCAGGCCGTTTGCGGCGAGCGGCTTTTCGATCTCTTCCGGGCGCACAAGCTTCTCATATTGATGCGTGCCGCGCGGCAGCCAGCGCAAGACGTTTTCGGCGGCGAAGATGGCGAGTGCGGCCGCCTTCATGGTCCGATTGATGGTGGCGACGAACATCAGGCCGCCGGGGCGCACCATCTTGGCGCAGGTCGAGAGGAAAAATTCGACATCGGCAACATGCTCGACCACCTCCATATTCAGCACGATATCGAAAGTCTCACCGGCCTCGGCCAGTTGTTCGGCGGTGGCGGCGCGATAGTCGACGGGAACGCCGGAGGCCTTTGCGTGCGTCGAGGCGATGCCGATGTTCTTTTCGGAAGGATCGGCGCCGACGACCGAGGCGCCCATGCGCGCCACCGGCTCTGACAGCAATCCGCCACCGCAGCCGATATCGAGCACGCGCAGGCCTTCCAGTGGCCGGGCGCTCTTCGGGTCGCGACCGAAATTCTCGCAGGCATGGTCTCGGATATAGGTCAGGCGTACCGGATTGAACTTGTGCAGTGGTTTGAACTTGCCGGTCGGGCTCCACCATTCCGCCGCCATTGCGGAAAAGCGATCCACTTCGCTCTGGTCGATCGTGCTTTTCGCCGCTTCTGTCATGGTCTCGCTCCTTGGTCTGCACCGGGTCACCCGCCTGGCAATTGTGTAGGTGACGCCGTGGTAGATGTGAAGTCGGACGATCGGAAGCCGATGTCAAGGGTTCGCTGTCTCTATGGCCTGCGGCGGTTGTTCTCAGTGCGCCGGAACCAACATCCGGCGCAGCTTTTCATTGCGCGCGATGTTTGCGACCGCGCTTTACGCCGTTCAAAACATCGGCCAGCAGAGCAAGCACAAGCGCCACCGCACCGCAAAGGAAGATGATGCTGTAGTTTTCGCCGGTATGGATGAAGAGATAGGAGTAGCCGTAGCCACCGAGCGCTTGGAACAGGGCGAAAGCCGTCGTTGCCCGACTCCAGGCTGCGCGTTGGTCGACGTGGCTGTGCGGCAGGATTTCGTGGATGCGGCCGAGGACCAACGGCACGATGCCCGGCGTAAAGATACCGAGCAGCACTGTGGCAAAGCCGACCATCCAGGGATTGCCGGATGCCGCCAGAATAGCGCCGGCGACCGCCTGCAGCAGCAGCGCACCGCGATAGGCGGATGCGAAACCGATGCGATCGGCGGCGTAGCCGGTAAGAACCGGACCGGAGATGGCGGCAACGCCATAAACGACCCAAAAGGCTGCACCGATGTCGGCACCACGGCCGAGACCGCGGGCCACGTAGTCGACCAACAGCACCATGGCAGGGACGAGGCCAAGGGCATTGGCGGCATATTGGCCATAGAGGATGCGCAGCGACCATCCGCTCTTGGCGGCTGGATGGTGTTGGGTCGCAGCGTGCGTCGCCGGCTGCGGCGGATTGGTCGCCGGCCATCCAAACCAGCTGACGCCGGTCAGGATGAGCGACAGGATGCCAAGGCCGATCCAGGTTTCACGAAGACCGAGGCGCAAAAGCGCCGGCACCAGGGTTCCGGAGGCCGCAATGCCGAGACCGAGGCCGAGGAAAATCATGCCGCTAACGAAGCCGCGGCGGGCGACGGGGATGTGCGGCAGTATACTGGTGGCGACCAAGACCATGATGGCGCCGCCGGCAAGGCCGGAAAGGAAGCGCCAGACAAAGAACCACGTGACCGAGACCGGGAAGCCGCAGGCGAAGAAGGCGGCGGTGGCGGCAACCATCAGCAGGCGCAGCGCCTGACGGTTGCCGAGACCGGCAGCCAGCGGCCGCCCGAGCAGTGCACCGGCGAGATATCCGGCAAAATTGGCAGCACCCAAGGTCACCGTATCGCCGGCCGAAAACCAGTGCGCGCCAATGAGCGGCGGGATCAATGGCGTATAGGCAAAGCGGGCGAGGCCGATGGCGACGAGGCTGCCGCAGAGACCGGCGATGGTGGCGTACCAGGCGGCAGCGCTGAGGGGCACGGGCTCGGCAATGGCGTGAGAGGAGTTCGAATGGCGTAAGGGGGCGGACATGGCGCAAAGCTTCTCTGTTCGGAGCGGGCTTGCCGCCTCCGGTTCTGTGTTTCGGGAAGAAAAGAAGTTTTCTGACGGAGGCTTATCCGTCCGGGCTGCTTTCAGGCAGGGGCCAAGGCAAGTTCAGCATGGCCATTGCCGGCCGCAGGATGCCGTTCATCAGTTCGCGCTCCGGGCGGACGCGGACAAGGACGCGCAAACCGAATTGTACGGAGAGCAGCAATTTGGCGATGTCTTCCGGCGGCTGGTTTGCAGGAATTTCACCGCTGGCCTGGGCGGCGGCGACTGATCGAAGGAAAAAGGCTTCGATCTCGACCGTTTCATCCGCGACGACGCGCTGGATCTCCGGATCTTCGGAACGCGCCTCCAAGGCGGTGTTGACCAGCAAGCAGCCGCGATGTTCCGCATCTGCGAGAGAACGTTCGACGACCTCGTGGAAATAGCCGACAATGGTAAGGCCCGGCGAATAGGTTGCCTCCATCCGCGCGATGCGGGAATGCAGGTTCCGATCGAGATAGTGCTTCAGCGCCTTCAGATAGAGGCCGCGCTTGTCACCGAAAGCATTGTAGAGGCTCGCATGCGTCAGCCCCATGCGGTCGGTCAGGTCGCGGGTAGAGGTTGCTTCATAGCCTCTCGACCAGAATATCTCGCCAGCCGCTTCCAAAACGCTGTCCTCATCGAATTGCCGGGGTCTTGCCATGGAAGTCTCGCTCAGCCTGCCCAAAGTCGAATGTGCGCCAATTGTAGAGCGCGTGCTCCAAAATGAGATATAGAGCACGCGCTCTAAAATGGCAAGCGCGCATTAAGGCGGTTCCCGGCCGATCAAATCATCATGGTTGTCAAATATGCTTTTAACTCCAAGGTTATTGTGGCGCATCCAGTCACGGGGAGAGCCTCCATGCGATCATTGTTTCGTTCGGCTGTCGTTGTCATATCTTGCCTCGCGGCCAGCGGCGCACTTGCTGGCGACGGCAAGGGATTCCGTCTGACGATCGACGGCGTCGAAGTGGGTATCAATCCTGGCGACATGCTGGATGTGACCACAAAGGACGGACGCAAGTTTTCGGTGGAACTTCAGCGCAGCGACACGGTCACCTTCGCCGGCGACAAATTTTCCTTCGACCATGACGGCCAGTTCACGGTCGCAAAAAGCGACCTGAACAGCGGCGTCACGCAATTTGCCCTGATCACGCCGATCGGCACCGGTGTCATTGTGCAGCAATACAAGGGTCTCAATCCCTCCAGCATCACCGATTTCGTCCTGCAGCAGATGGTCCAGGAAAGCATCGACGGCGGCGCGAAGATAACGAAGGAAACCACGCAGCGGATGCTCGCTGGCGGCAACGTCCTTAGGGGCGTCAGGGCGGAGACAGCGACGGCCAACGATGTCATGGATTATGAAATCGCCGCGATCGGCCGTCCTGACGGCGGTGTTCTCGTCGCCACTTTCATCAACAAGGAAAACGTTGCCAAGGAAGGCGCGATCCTCGACAAACTCTGGTCGAGCCTGAAGGTGGATTACTAGGACGGACCTGGCCGTCCTCCTGCGGCCGCCACCGGCTCGGGGCTTCCGCACCTGACGCTTAGCCGGTTCAGTGCTATTGCGCCTGCCAGTCAAACTCGCTAAGAGACGCCCCCATTGACATCAGGCTTTTCCGGGTATTGTGCCGGAAGGGCGATTTTGCATGCCGGGCTCATAGCGTTTCGGCCGCCCGGCGCTGGTACTGGTAGAGGCACATGGCACGCATCGTGATGAAATTCGGCGGGACCTCCGTCGCGGATCTGGACCGGATCAAGAATGTCGCCCGCCATGTGAAACGCGAGGTCGACGCGGGCCATGAGGTCGCAGTCGTCGTTTCCGCCATGTCCGGCAAGACCAACGAACTGGTCGGCTGGGTGCAGAATACGCCCAAGGTCGCCGGCGCTGATCATTCGATTTATGATGCTCGCGAATATGACGCCGTCGTCGCGTCCGGCGAGCAGGTGACCTCGGGGCTGTTGGCGATCGCGCTACAGGCGATGGGCATCAACGCCCGCTCATGGCAGGGCTGGCAGATCCCGATCAGAACCGACAATGCTCATGGCGCTGCGCGCATTCTCGAAATCGACGGCAGCGAGATGATCCGCCGCATGCAAGAGGGTCAGGTCGCCGTCATCGCCGGCTTCCAGGGCCTTGGCCCCGACAACCGGGTGTCGACGCTCGGTCGCGGCGGTTCCGATACCTCGGCAGTGGCGATCGCCGCGGCGGTGAAGGCCGATCGCTGCGATATCTATACCGATGTCGACGGTGTCTACACGACCGATCCGCGCATCGAGCCGAAGGCGCGGCGCTTGAAGAAGATCGCTTTCGAAGAAATGCTGGAAATGGCCTCGCTCGGCGCCAAGGTGTTGCAGGTGCGCTCGGTCGAACTGGCCATGGTCTTTAAGGTCCGCACTTTCGTGCGCTCCTCTTTCGAAGATCCCGATGCTCCGGGCATGGGCGATCTGTTGAACCCGCCCGGAACGCTGATTTGTGACGAGGAAGAAATCGTGGAACAGGAAGTAGTCACCGGCATTGCCTATGCCAAGGATGAAGCCCAGATCTCGCTGCGCCGTCTTGCCGACCGGCCGGGCGTCTCCGCCGCGATCTTCGGACCGCTCGCCGAAAGCCACATCAACGTCGACATGATCGTCCAGAACATCTCCGAGGACGGTTCCAAGACCGATATGACCTTCACGGTTCCTTCGGGCGATGTCGAAAAGGCGCTGCGCGTTCTCGGCGAGAACAAGGAAAAGATCGGCTACGACGTCATCCAAAACGAATCAGGTCTCGTCAAAGTCTCGGTCATCGGCATTGGCATGCGTTCGCACGCGGGCGTTGCTGCGACCGCTTTCCGGGCACTTGCCGAAAAAGGCATCAACATCAAGGCCATTACGACGTCAGAAATCAAGATTTCCATCCTGATTGACGGTCCTTATGCAGAACTGGCAGTCAGGACTTTGCATTCCTGCTACGGTCTGGATAAGAGTTGATTCAGGACTGCTGACGACGAACCGTGACGGAGGTGCGTTTCGGCCGGCCCTGAACTGGGCGACACTGGCACAATATCTTGATTTCGGGAGCTAGAGACGCAATGAGAGACCTATCCGGCGGTCCACGCGTTCTGCTCAAGCGGCTGCGCGAACTCATGGCGGAGCCGCTGGAGCCGCAAGAGCGTCTTGACCGGATCGTTCGCCAGATCGCCAGTAATATGGTCGCCGAAGTCTGCTCGGTCTACGTGTTGCGCGCCGATGGCGTCCTCGAGCTCTACGCTACCGAAGGTCTGAAAAAAGAAGCCGTCCACCTCTCACAACTGAAGATGGGCCAGGGCCTCGTCGGTACGATCGCCGCTTCCGCGCAGCCGCTCAATCTCTCCGACGCGCAGTCGCACCCTGCTTTCCGCTACCTGCCGGAAACCGGTGAAGAGGTCTACCACTCCTTCCTCGGCGTGCCGATCCTGCGCACCGGCCGCTCGCTCGGCGTTCTCGTCGTGCAGAACAAGGCCAGCCGCAACTATCGCGAGGAAGAGCTCGAGGCGCTCGAGACGACGGCGATGGTGCTGGCCGAGATGATCGCTACCGGCGAGCTGAAGAAGATCACCAAGCCGGGCCTCGAACTCGATCTCACCCGCTCGGTCACCATCGACGGCGACAGTTATAATGAAGGCATCGGCCTTGGTTATGTGGTGCTGCACGAGCCGCGCATCGTGGTCACCAATCTCCTGAACGAGGATACCGAGAAGGAAATCCGCCGGCTGGCCGATGCGCTCGGTTCTTTGCGCATCTCCATCGACGATATGCTGTCGCGCCGCGATGTTTCCATGGAAGGCGAGCATCGCGAGGTGCTTGAAACCTACCGCATGTTCGCCCACGACCAGGGCTGGGTGCGCAAGCTCGAAGAAGCTGTCCGCAACGGCCTGACCGCGGAAGCTGCGGTCGAGAAGGTGCAGAGCGACACCAAGGCGCGGATGATGCGCCTGACCGATCCATATCTGCGCGAGCGCATGCATGATTTCGAGGATCTGGCGAACCGGCTGCTAAGGCAGTTGATCGGCTATTCCGGACGCACGACCGCCGAAGGTTTCCCGAACGATGCGATCATTTTTGCGCGCGCCATGGGCGCCGCCGAATTGCTCGATTACCCCCGCACCAATATTCGCGGCCTGGTGTTGGAAGAGGGTGCGGTCACCAGCCACGTCGTCATCGTCGCCAGAGCCATGGGCATTCCGGTGGTCGGCCAGGCCGCCGGAGTCGTGGCACTTGCCGAAAACGGCGATCCCGTGATCATCGACGGCGATGGTGGCCATGTGCACCTGCGGCCGATGGCCGATCACCAGCGTTCCTACGAGGAAAAGGTGCGCTTCCGCGCTCGCCGGCAGGAGCAGTTCCGGGCACTGCGTTCGGTCGAACCGGTCACGAAGGACGGGCAGCGGATTTCGCTGCTGATGAATGCCGGCCTGTTGGTCGATCTGCCGCAGCTTGCCGAATCCGGCGCGGAAGGCATTGGCCTGTTCCGCACCGAGCTGCAATTCATGATCGCGTCGAACATGCCGAAGGCGGAGGAGCAGGAAGCCTTCTACCGCAATGTCATGAAGCAGGCGGGCGGCCGCGTCGTCACCTTCAGGACGCTCGATATCGGCGGCGACAAGGTCGTACCCTATTTCCGCGCCCATGAGGAAGAGAACCCGGCGCTCGGTTGGCGCGCCATTCGCCTGTCGCTCGACCGGCCGGGCCTGCTGCGCACCCAATTACGCGCCATGCTGAAGGCAGCGGCGGATGGCGAATTGAAGATGATGGTGCCGATGGTCACGGAGGTCTCCGAGATCGAAGCGGTGCGCGAACTCGTGCAGAAGGAAGTGCAGCATCTTTCGCGCTTCGGCCATAGCCTGCCACGCAAGCTGCAGTTCGGCGCAATGCTGGAAGTGCCGGCGCTGCTGTGGCAGTTGGACGAGTTGATGGCCGCGGTCGATTTCGTCTCGGTCGGCTCCAACGATCTCTTCCAGTTTTCGATGGCGGTGGATCGCGGCAATGCACGTGTGTCGGACCGTTTCGATCCGCTCGGGCGCCCATTCCTGCGCATCCTGCGGGATATCGTCCGGGCCGGAGAACGCAACAAGACGCCGGTGACGCTTTGCGGCGAACTCGCCGGCAAGACGATTTCGGCCATGGCGCTGATGGGTGTCGGCTTCCGCTCGGTTTCGATGTCGCCAGCCGCCATCGGTCCGGTCAAGGCGATGCTGTTGGGGCTTGATCTCAGGGCATTGTCCGAGGTCATGGAAGAAGCGCTGAATGACACGCATCCGAAATCCTCGATGCGCGACATCCTTGCCCGCTTCGCCGAGAGCCACAATATTCCATTGTAGAACAGAACGAATAAGAAGAATCGGAGTGTGGGGTGGCGAATCTTCCCATTGAAAAAATGCGCGAACTGGAGCGCCGTTTCGGCGAGATCGAAGCGCGTATGTCGGCCGGTCCGTCGGCGGACGTCTATGTGAAGCTTGCTTCCGAATATTCCGAATTGCAGCCGGTCGTCACCAAGATTCGCGACTATGAGAAGGCCATCGCCGAGGCTGCGGACCTGGAAGCCATGCTCGCCGACAAGTCGGTCGATCGCGAGATGCGCGATCTCGCCGAGATGGAACTGCCGGAGGTCAAGGAGCGGATCGAGACGCTGGAAAAGGACATCCAGATCCTGCTGCTGCCGAAGGACGCTGCCGACGAAAAGAGCGCGATCCTGGAAATTCGCGCCGGCACCGGCGGTTCCGAAGCCGCGCTTTTCGCGGGCGATCTCTTTCGCATGTATGAGCGCTTCGCGGCAAACAACGGTTGGAAAGTCGAAATCCTCTCGGCCAGCGAAGGCGAAGCCGGCGGCTACAAGGAAATCATCGCGACGATCAGCGGCAAGGGCGTGTTCTCGCGGCTGAAATTCGAATCGGGCGTGCATCGCGTGCAGCGCGTGCCGGAAACCGAAGCAGGCGGGCGCATCCACACCTCGGCGGCGACCGTCGCCGTGCTGCCGGAAGCCGAGGAAATCGATATCGAAATCCGCCCCGAGGATATCCGCATCGATACCATGCGCTCTTCGGGCGCGGGCGGCCAGCACGTCAACACCACCGACTCGGCAGTACGCATTACCCATCTTCCCTCGGGCATCGTGGTGACGAGTTCGGAAAAGTCGCAGCATCAAAACCGCGCCAAGGCGATGCAGGTGTTGCGATCGCGCCTCTTCGACATGGAGCGCCAGCGCGCCGATAGCGAACGGTCTGCCGACCGCAAGAGCCAGGTCGGCTCCGGAGATCGCTCCGAGCGCATCCGCACCTATAATTTCCCACAGGGCCGGATCACCGACCACCGCATCAACCTGACGCTCTATAAGCTCGACCGGATGATGGAAGGCGAGATCGACGAAGTGGTCGATGCGCTTTTGGCGGACTATCAGGCGAGCCAGCTCGCACAGCTTGGCGAACAGGCATGACCAACGGGCAGGGGCCGACCGTCGCCGAACTTTTCCAGGAGGTGCGTGCCCGCTTTATCGAGGCTGATCTGGACGATCCCGCCACCGAGGCGCGCATTCTCGTCGGCGGTCTTCTCGATCTCTCTTCGACGGAGCTGGTCACACGCGGCTCCGATATGGTGGCATCGGACCGCGTGGGAGCGGCCCGCGCGGCGGTGGTGCGGCGGCTCAATCACGAGCCGGTGCATCGCATCCTGGGCGAACGCGAGTTCTACGGCCTGCCGCTGAAGCTGTCGCCGGCAACGCTGGAGCCCCGGCCTGATACGGAAATCCTGGTCGATACCGTGCTTCCGCATGCGCGACGTCTTGCGTTAGAGTTTGGGAATATCCATATACTCGACATCGGAACGGGAACCGGGGCCATATGTCTCGCGTTACTCAATGAATGCCCGCAGGCGACGGGTATCGGTTCGGATATTTCCAGCGAAGCTTTGGAAACGGCGCGGGCAAATGCAGCGCGCAATGGCTTGGCGGCGCGGTTCGATACCGTGCAGGGAAGTTGGTTTGAAGCCATCCACGGACGATTTCACGTGATTGTCTCAAATCCGCCCTATATTGAGTCCAATGTCATTTCCACTCTCGCTCCAGAAGTAAAGAATTTCGATCCTCCGGCAGCTCTCGACGGCGGCCTTGATGGGCTGGATGCATACAGGGCGATCGCAAAGGATGCGGCGCGGTTTCTACACCGAGATGGTATTGTCGGGGTGGAGATCGGTTATAATCAGCGCAAAACGGTGACTTCGGTTTTTGAAGGAGCAGGATTTTTCCTAATCGAGGCAATTCGAGATTACGGCTACAACGACCGGGTTCTCGTGTTTAAACATCATGATTGACGCGACAATTTGCAGCAGGGTCATGGGACCCGTTGTTATCGCAAAGAAAAGGCTTGGATTTCCTGAGGAAGCGATATAGGTTGCGCTCACGCGTTGGGCGGCTGGGAATAGGCGAGAAGATTCGCCTATCTTGGACAGCCTCGGGGATCCGCTCTGGTAAGAGTGTCAAAGGTTGAAGATAACCCAATGCGTGATCAGTTAATCTGACGTAGTCGAGCGGCAGACGGGCGCTTAAGGCGCGGTTTGCTTGCGGCACGCAGGCCCTGGCTCGGAGCTATCCGGCCATGGCGGCAGGTGCCGCGCATAATTTCATCCCAACTAAGAGAATTCAGGTGAAGGATCTATGAGGCCAGGACAGCAGAACAAGCGCGGTCGGGGGCGTGGTAACAACAACGGCGGCGGCGGCGGAAATAACAATAACAATTTCAACCGCAAGGGCTCTAACCCGCTGACCAGGACTTACGACAGCTCCGGTCCCGATGTGAAAATCCGCGGAACCGCACAGCATATCGCCGAGAAATATTCGGCTCTCGCCCGTGATGCACAGAGCTCCGGCGACCGCGTGATGGCGGAAAACTATCTGCAGCACGCTGAACACTACAATCGGATCATCGCCAGCGCTCAGGCGCAGATGCAGGAGCGCTATCAGCGCGACGAGCATCATAACTACAATGATCGCGACAACGCCGATCGTGACATCGATGACATCGATGCCAACGATATGGACGATCAGCCGCAGATGGCTCCGCCTCAGGCGCGTCAGCAGCCAGCTCCGGCCGTTGCCGCGGCTCCAACTTCCGAGCCGGAGGTCATCGATGGTACTGGCCCGCAGCCGGTAATCGAAGGTATCCCGGCCG
Source organism: Rhizobium mayense (assembly GCF_030272705.1). GTDB lineage: Bacteria > Pseudomonadota > Alphaproteobacteria > Rhizobiales > Rhizobiaceae > Rhizobium > Rhizobium mayense. The sequence continues at coordinate 38,832 of NZ_JARFYM010000042.1, forward strand.
AGGTGGCGATTGAGGAAGAAACGCCTGCTGCTGCGACCGAGCGCCAGCCGCGCCGCCGCAACGCCGGCAACCGCCCCCGCCGCCAGCCACGCCGCAGCGCCAATGGCGAAGCGCAGGACGAAGCTGCGGCTCCGACCGACGTCTCGGCTCCTGCGCTTGCCGAAGCTAGCTCGGAATAAGAGCTGCCTGGCTGAATAAGTGGCCGCAGCAAACGCGGAACATCAGCATGTTTCAAAAAACCCCGGTATGAGCCGGGGTTTTTCGTTTCCGCCGCCCTTTAAACTCTTCAGATATCCTCCCATATTCTCCCCAGTTGCTTCGCCGCAAATCTCAATAGGCGGTGGGCGGGGCCTGCCTTTTCAGGGGGCTCAATCTCAGTCATCGGTCTGCGCCGGTCAGGGCAGGGCGATTCATGGAGGTCCGATAATGAATATTGAAAAATACTCCGAGCGGGTGCGTGGCTTTTTGCAATCCGCGCAAACCAACGCGCTGGCGCAGGGTCACCAGCAATTCACTCCCGAACATGTGCTGAAGGTGCTTCTGGACGACGACCAGGGCATGGCCGCGTCGCTGATCGAGCGCACGGGCGGCGATGCCAAGGCAGCGCGTCTTGCCAATGACGCCGCCCTTGCCAAACTGCCGAAAGTATCCGGCGGCGATGGCCAGGTCTATCTCGCGCAGCCGCTCGCCAAGGTATTTACCACGGCCGAAGAGGCCGCCAAGAAGGCCGGCGATAGCTTCGTCACCGTCGAGCGCCTGTTGCAGGCCCTCGCGATCGAGCCTTCGGCATCGACATCAGCAACGCTGAAGAAAGCCGGCGTGACGCCCGGCGGGCTCAATCAGGTCATCAACGACATCCGCAAGGGCCGTACCGCTGATTCCGCCAATGCGGAACAGGGCTTCGATTCCTTGAAGAAATATGCCCGCGACCTCACCGCCGAGGCCCGCGAAGGCAAGCTCGATCCGGTGATCGGCCGCGACGACGAAATCCGCCGCACCATCCAGGTGCTGTCCCGCCGCACGAAGAACAATCCCGTCCTCATCGGTGAGCCCGGCGTCGGCAAGACGGCGATCGTCGAAGGTCTGGCGCTGCGTATCGTCAATGGCGACGTGCCGGAATCGCTGAAGGACAAGAAGCTCATGGCACTCGACATGGGCGCCTTGATTGCCGGCGCGAAATTCCGCGGCGAATTCGAAGAGCGGCTGAAGGCCGTGCTCAACGAAGTGCAGTCGGAAAACGGCGAGATCATCCTCTTCATCGACGAGATGCATACTCTGGTCGGCGCCGGCAAGGCCGATGGCGCGATGGATGCCTCGAACCTCTTGAAGCCTGCGCTTGCCCGCGGCGAGCTGCATTGCGTCGGCGCGACCACGCTCGACGAATACCGCAAGCATGTCGAGAAGGATCCGGCGCTTGCCCGTCGTTTTCAGCCTGTCATGGTCGACGAGCCGACGGTCGAGGACACGATCTCGATCCTGCGCGGCCTGAAGGAAAAATACGAACAGCACCATAAGGTCCGCATCGCCGATGCCGCCCTGGTGGCTGCAGCGACCTTGTCGAACCGCTACATCACCGACCGTTTCCTGCCGGATAAGGCCATCGATCTGATGGACGAAGCCGCCGCGCGTCTGCGCATGCAGGTGGACTCCAAGCCGGAAGAACTCGACGAACTCGATCGCCGCATCATCCAGCTCAAGATCGAACGCGAAGCGCTGAAGAAGGAAACTGACCAGTCCTCGGCCGACCGGCTGAAGCGGTTGGAGACCGATCTTACCGCTCTGGAAGAGGAAGCCGATGCGCTGACCGCACGCTGGCAGGCCGAAAAGCAGAAGCTGGGCCTTGCTGCCGATCTGAAGAAAAAGCTCGACGAAGCCCGCAACGAACTGGCGATCGCTCAGCGCAAAGGTGAATTCCAGCGCGCCGGCGAACTTGCCTATGGCGTGATCCCGAACCTGGAGAAGGATCTCCAGGCTGCCGAAGAGCAGGACGGCGGTCGTGATTCCATGGTGCAGGAAGTCGTCACCGCAGACAACATCGCCCATGTCGTTTCCCGTTGGACCGGAATTCCGGTGGACAAGATGCTGGAAGGCGAACGCGACAAGCTGCTCAGGATGGAAGACGAACTGGCAAAGTGGGTGGTCGGTCAGGGCGATGCCGTCCAGGCTGTGTCGCGTGCCGTTCGCCGCTCGCGCGCAGGCCTGCAGGATCCGAACCGCCCGATCGGCTCGTTTATCTTCCTCGGCCCGACCGGCGTCGGCAAGACGGAGCTCACCAAGGCGCTTGCCCGCTTCCTCTTCGATGACGAGACGGCCATGGTGCGCATGGACATGTCGGAATACATGGAGAAGCACTCCGTTGCCCGGCTGATCGGCGCTCCTCCCGGCTATGTCGGCTATGAGGAAGGCGGCGCGCTGACCGAATCCGTCCGCCGCCGGCCCTATCAGGTCGTGCTGTTCGACGAGATCGAGAAGGCGCATCCCGACGTCTTCAACGTCCTGCTCCAGGTTCTGGACGACGGGCGCTTGACGGACGGGCAGGGCCGCACGGTCGATTTCCGCAATACCATGATCATCATGACTTCGAACCTCGGCGCCGAATACCTGACCCAACTCAAGGAAGGGGATGACAGCGATCTGGTGCGCGAGCAGGTGATGGATGTGGTGCGTGCGCATTTCCGGCCGGAATTCCTGAACCGCGTCGACGAGATCATCCTGTTCCATCGCCTGAAGCGCGAGGAGATGGGGGCGATCGTCACGATCCAGCTGGAGCGGCTGTTGAAGCTGTTGTCGGAGCGCAAGATCACCCTCGAGCTTGACGACGATGCCCGCAACTGGCTTGCCAACAAGGGTTACGATCCGGTCTATGGTGCTAGGCCGCTGAAGCGTGTGATCCAGAAATATGTTCAGGATCCTCTCGCCGAACAGATCCTCTCCGGTCAAGTGCCGGATGGATCAGTGGTCAAGGTCACCAGCGGATCCGACAGGTTGCTGTTCCGCGCGCGCCAGCCTGTCAGCGAAGCGGCGTAAGCGACTACTTCGGAGCATGAACTCATGAGACGGCGGCCCTCCGGCCGCCATTTCGTTTCCGAGACCTGTGTGGCAGTGGCCTTGCCGCGGCGATCCGCTTCTGTGATACGGCGGACGACTGCGTTGCCGAGCTGAATGTTCTGCTGGGCGCGACGTCACTTAAAATTCCCGGTTGCCATGGCGGCAGCCGTGGGAGGGCCGGGCGGCTTCAATCCTTGCTTGCGACCTGATTTGATTTTTCGTCGCTCAGGAGCGCGTCAATACGCTTGCGCTCCTCCTCGAATTTGGCGAGCGCTTCGCCGTCCAAGGACTTGCCGCCGGGCAGGCGGACGCGCAGGGGATCGACCTTGGTGCCGTTGACGATCAGCTCGTAATGCAGGTGCGGCCCGGTTGCGAGACCGGTCGAACCGATGAAGCCAATGACCTGGCCCTGCACCACCTTCGCGCCTGGTACGATACCCTTGGCGATGGCGCTCTGGTGGTTGTAGGAGGAGACATATCCGTTGGCGTGGCGGATCAATGTCTGGTTGCCGAATCCGCCGGAATCCCAGCCGGCCTTTTCGACGATGCCATTACCGGCAGCGATGATCGGCGTGCCGCGGGGTGCGGCCCAATCGGCGCCGGTATGCATGCGCGCAAATCCGAGGATCGGGTGGCGGCGCATGCCGAAGCCGGATTTGAAGATACCGGTCGGGACGGGGTTGCGCAGCAGGAATTGGCGGATGCTCTTGCCGTTTTCGTCGAAATAATCGATCGAGCGATCGTCCGGATCTTCGAAACGATAGAATCGGGTGACTGTGTCGCCGAATTTGGCGTTGACGTAGAGCAGTTCGGAATCGGAGGTTGCCTGGCCGTTTTCGTCGGCGACGGAGAAGAAGGCTTCGAGCGAATCCGCCGGCTTCAACTGCGCCTGGAAATCGACGTTGCTGGCGAGCAGTTTGATGATCTGCGCCACCATCTCCTTGGTCATGCCATAGGAAAGGGCGGCACGATAAACGCCGTCATAGACGCTCGGCAAGTCTCGGCCCGCGGCGACCGCGGGCGCGTCATTGTCGAATGCCGTCGCGATCGCGTCGAGCATCGGCGGCTCGCTGCCGGCGACGAAATCGCCGTGATCATTTTCGGCGACGGTCAGGACATGCTTGGTGCCGCGATAGATGCTGGCGCGTATGATCTTCGCCTGCTCACCCTTCTGTAGAATTCCGATGCGCAGCACGTCGCCGGCGGAAAGCTCGGACGAGCCATACAGCGGCTCGATTTTCGCCGTAATGTTGTCAGCATCCGCTTTGAGGTAGCCGGCATTGGCGAGTGCCGTCCCGATCGGTGTATCCTCGCGCACAGGAATGATGTCGTCGGCGAATTCCTCGGTCTGCGACGTGACCGCTTCGGAAGAGGACACCGACATGTTCTCTTCGACGACGCGAGCGGCAAGCCCTGCCGTCAGGTCGACATCGGTATCGTCGGTCGCGAAACGGCGGGGATCAACGTAATAGAGCGCGGAAAGCTGGGTATTGTCATCAACCAGCACAGAGCCGTTGGAACGCACATTCGCCTCGACCTCATCGAGGGACATCGAGCCTGCGAGAGGGAAGGGCATATCCTTGGCCGGAAAGGGAACGGTCTTCAAACTGACCTCGGATTCCACGTCGGAACCATAGATCGCGCCGGTGCGGTTGGCCGCCGGCGCGATGTTGTCGTCGGCGGAAAAGATCGCAAGCGGATCGAAGGCGGGATAACTCTCGGTCGCGACGCGGTTGGTGGCGAGCGCGATCTTTACATGTGCAAAGGGCTGGCGGCGCACCACTTCCTTGTCGCCGTCATGCACCACGGTCGAGACTTCCAGGATATTCCGGTCGGATGGCTTGGATGCGATCGCCGTGGGCACGAGGCGGCCGCCGCGGGTCACCTGATTTTCCGTGCTGTCATGGCTGCCGCTGTCGGCCGTTGCATAGGCTTCGGCCGGAATAGCGAGCTGTTGGCGTCCGTCGAGGGCGGCAAACAGAGCGACGCCCATCAATATGCTGGAGGTGATACCGGTGAGGAACGTGCCCGAAAGCCAGCGCAAGGAAACTTCGCGCCGGTCCGGCGCTCGCCTGCCGTCGGCCAGGATTGGCGGCTCGTTGCCGAGCGATCGGAGCATCATTTTGTCCGTCATCATGCCAATCGAGATCCGGTTCCTTCATGCGAGCCGTGTAGCTGGGGCCGAAGATGTGCATATTTATGACGGGGGAGTCAAATCCTGCGCATTTCGCTTGTGGGGTGTCTGAATGCTATAAGTGCCCTTTTTCCAGCGGAGGTCGGCGATATCTGGTGTCGGCGGACGAGGGGTCAATAGCTTGTCCCTGTCATATTTTGCGACCTTCCGCGTGTAGGGTGGAGCCGGCGGCACGCGGGAATGGAGATATCGGCAGATTTTGGCGCCCGATCCGTCCGATTTTGGAGAGCTTCACAAATATATCATAAGAATCAATAACTTATATGTTTTTTGATTTTTTTCAAAATCGGCAGTTGACTATGCTGAGGGAGGGGGTCTATAAGCCCGATCACTGACGAGGGCGGCGGCGCTGCTGGCGACGAAGTCTCTCGCTCTAAGGTTTCCTGGATTG
>NZ_JARFYM010000043.1 GCF_030272705.1 Rhizobium mayense
AAGCCCTCGGTGAAATTGTCAGCCTCTTCTCGGTCGACGAATGCCTGAATTTCTTCAGAGCAGCCGGATATGAGGCTGAATAAGTGCGACACGCTTTAGCCAAGCGAGCGGATCGACGTTGTTCATTTTGGCCTTTTATGCCCGTCGAACTATGCCGATTAAGCAAGTTTTTGCCAACGTTTTCAGTAGCATAGCGGTGGCCTAATCGGCATAGCGTAGGGTCTCTCCGTCAGGGCAATCGGGTGAATTAACGCGTGACAAGTGGTTTAGTAGCTGAATCTGTCGGGAGCATCTGACTCTTTGAAGGATGCTTTGGACGGACGATGTGGCTTGCGATGCCGGTGCGTTGTCGGAAACGGTTGTTTTTCTGAGTCATTTCAAGGATCTGCCTGATGGTCGGCAGAGTGCGAAGGTAAGATATCCGCTGGATGAGGTGCTGCTGCTGTGTCTTGTGGCGGTGATCGCCGGGGCGGAAGCCATCACCGACATTGCCCGCTTTGGTGACAAGAAGCTTGATCTCTTGCGCCTGTTTCGCCCCTTTCTTGCGGGCGTACCGTCTCCTGATCATCTGGGCGATATCCTTGCCAGCCTCGATGCCGAACACTTCCAGCGCTGCTTTGTGGCATGGGTAGCGTCACTGACGGGCGCGCCGGAAGGCGTCGTCGCCATAGACGGCAAGACGGTCCGCCGCTCCACGGGCTCCAGGAATGCCGAGGAGACGATACACATGGTTTCCGCATTCGCCGCCCGCCAGCGTCTGGTGCTGGGGCAGGTCAAGGCGGCGGACAAGGCCAATGAGATCCTCGCTATTCCCAGGCTGCTGGACATGCTGGCCATGAGGGTGCCATCGTGACGATCGATGCCATGGGCTGCCAGCGTGCCATCGCCCAGAAGGTCCTGGACAAGAAAGCTGACTACATCTTCGCCCTCAAAGGCAATCAAGGCACGTTGCGCGATGATGTCGAACTCTTTGCCGCCGAACAAAAAGCCAGCGATTTCAAAAGACATCACTGTGAGCCGTGCCAGTACAGTCGATGGCGGTCGCGGACGCATCGAGACCCGCGATATTACCGTCATCCACGACATTGACTGGCTTCAAAACAGCCATCAGTAGCCGGGCCTCTGATCGATAATCATGCTCTGACAAAGATCTGAAGCGCATGTCGACGAGGCTGTCAAAAAAGGGGCAATGTGCGATGTGGTGGGCGCCGGATCGGTACGTCCGGAACATTTTTTGAGCCGACCGTGATCACAAATGTCGTCAGCTCAATGCGCATCGCCCAGGAAGAGACTTTCGGTCCTCTGGCGCCAATCATCCGTTTCGAAGACCCGGAGCAGGCCGTGCGGGATGCCAATGATACGATCTACGGCCTCCGCCTAGTGCTTCGAACCTCAAGCGGGTCTGGCGCGTGGCCGAGGCGCTGGAGTACGGTATGGTCGGCATCAACACTGGTCGCATGTCATCGGAGGCGGCCCCTTCGGCGGCATCAAGCAGTCCGGCATTGGAACGCGAGGGCTCTCGGCATGGCCTTGAGGACTATCTTGAAATGAAGTACCTTTAACTTGTTCGGCGGCAGCCAAGTCGCTTGGGAGGCGAATTCAAAGCCCAAGCCACGGATCGCACAAGCGAAGCCCTTGTCCTACGTGTAGCTGGTCAGATACCTATCGCTTCGTAGGCATCGGCGATCTGTCGGATCGACGCGACATACGCGGCGGTTCGGTAATCACCGAGTTCCGGTTGCTGCTCCATCAGGTCGGCGATGCGTGTCCAGGTGCTGCGCATGACGTCCTCCAGTCCAGACCGAACGAGGTCGATTTCCGCCCCGCCTTGGAGGAATTCTTCGCGCATATCCGCCGGAAAATCCTTGCCCGTCATGCGTTCAAGTGCCGCGGCAATCGTCTGGTTGCGCCGCTCACGCCGGCGCCGCTCCATTAGGCCGAAGGGAATGTGCGTTAGGTTCTTCACCCATTCGAAGTAGCTGACGACCACGCCGCCGGCATTGACGTAGAGATCGGGAAGGATGGTGATCCCACGGGTGCGGAGAACCTTGTCTGCCTCGAAGGTCACCGGGCCGTTGGCAGCCTCGACGACGAGGGCTGCCTTGATGCAATCTGCGTTCCCCGCATGGATGGCATTTTCCATCGCCGCTGGAACGAGAACGTCGCATGGCTGCTCGATGCCCGTCATATTGCCGGGGAACGATGTGGTACCTTCAAAGCCAAGGATGCTGCCCGTTTTGATCTGATGCTGCTTCAGCGCCTCGATCGCCAGGCCGTCGGCGTTGGCGACATACCCATCACGTTCTGCAACGATCGTCACTCGGGCGCCATCCTCTTCCGAGAGGAATTTTGCCGCATGGTAACCCACGTTGCCAAACCCCTGAACGATGACCGCAGCACCCTTCAGATCACGCTTGCCGTTCAATCCGGCGGTACGAGGATCGCGGAGATAGCTCTGGATGGCGAATTGCACGCCCCTACCCGTTGCTTCCGTCCGACCGGCAATCCCGCCCTTCGACAGCGGCTTTCCAGTCACACAGGCGCGCGCATTGATCACATCGGTCAGATTGGCGCGGCGGAACTCATCCATCATCCAGGCCATTTCCCGCTCGCCCGTGCCGATGTCGGGAGCCGGGACGTTGACGCCGGGGCCGATCAGGCCACGTTTGTTGAGTTCCTGGGTGAAGCGGCGTGTGATGCGCTCGAGCTCCTGCGGCGTCCATTCGCGCGGGTCAATCTTCAGCGCGCCCTTCGAGCCGCCGAATGGAACATCGACCAGCGAGCATTTGAGCGTCATCAGTGCGGCCAGCGCTTCGACCTCCTCCGCATCGGCATTTGATGAATAGCGTATACCGCCCTTCACCGGCTCGCAGTGCTCGCTGTGGACCGATCGCCAGCCGATGAAACTGTACATGCGGCCGCGCAGGCGAACACCGAAACGAACAGTGTAAGTCGAGTTGCACTGCATGATCCGTTCCGACAGCCCTTCCGGCAAATCAAGGAACGCCATCGCATGGCGGAAGTTCTGGTCAACGCCATCCAGAAAGCCTGCGGAGCTCGTTTCTCCGAGGTGTACTTCGCGTTGAGGTATTGCGTTCACTTGGGGTTCCTCCTTGTTCGGGCAGTTGGGGCCACAGCTATCTCAGCTCAGCAGAACTCGATGGTCGGCATTGCGCACGAGTAGGGCGTAAATCACCGTGAACAGCCAGCGCGCGGTGTTGTTGTCGATAGTCACTCGTTGCCAACCGGCTTCTCAGCAGTTCGGCAGCCTCGTTGTCGACGCCACGCAGACCCATATCGATAGCCTCAAGCCGATCAGGTCCAGGGTGGTGGATCGCGTCGTAGTAGCTCTCGCAGATGCGAGCGTAGTCTTTGAGCAACCGGCGGAAGGGCGTCAGCGATAGGTAGTGACTGGCGACATGCTCGCCCTGATCATCAGCGACATGCAACGCCAGGCGCCCATCGACGGCTTCGATCCTGAGACGATAGGGGCCGCCGTCGTGACCGACCGGAATGAATGTATTGGATTCCAAGAGGTCGATGACCGCGAGCGCTTGCTCCCGCTCGATTCTCGCGTCCCGGCCACCGAATGACCGGTCGAGCGATACGTCGCAGAGACGATACTCGGCAGAGGTCATGGCCTTGCCCTCTCAGATGCTTCCACGCACATGGCGACACGCATGCCGCCGCCGATGCAGAGCGTGGCCAATCCTTTCTTGGCGCCGCGGCGCTTCATTTCGAAGAGCAGCGTGTTGAGCACGCGGGCATCGGAGGCGCCGATCGGACGACCGATGGCGATCGCGCCGCCATTGATGTTGACGATCGACGGATCCCAGCCGAGGTCCTTGTTGACCGCACAGGCCTGGGCGGCAAAAGCCTCGTTGGCCTCGACGAGTTCGACGTCGCCGATCGCCCAGCCGGCTTTCGCCAGCGCCTTGCGCGAGGCCGGGATCGGGCCGGTACCCATGAGCTGCGGATCGACGCCGGCCGTTGCCCAGGAGACGATGCGGGCAAGCGGCTGGACGCCGCGCTTGGAAGCCTGCGCCTCGTTCATCAGCAGGATCGCGGCGGCGCCGTCATTGAGACCGGAGGCGTTACCGGCAGTGACGGTGCCTTCCTTGTCGAAGGCCGGGCGCAGCTTCGTCATCTGGTCGAGCGTTGCGCCATGGCGGACATATTCGTCCTGGTCGACGGTGACGTCGCCATGGCGGGTCTTGACGATAAAGGGAATGATTTCATCGGCGAAGCGCCCGGCCTTCTGTGCCGCTTCTGCCTTATTCTGCGAGGCGAGTGCGAAGGTGTCCTGCTCCCCGCGGCTGAGCTGCCACTGGCGGGCGACGTTCTCGGCCGTGATGCCCATGTGATAGCCATAGAAGGCGTCGGTCAGGCCGTCCTTGATCATCGTGTCGATCCGCCCATCTTCACGCCGCCGCGAAGATGCGAGCAGTGCGGCGCAATCGACATCGACTCCATGCCGCCGGCAACGATGATATCCGCATCACCGGCGGCAATCTGCTGCATGCCGAGCGCGACGGCACGGAGACCCGAACCGCAGAGCTCGTTCATGCCCCAGGCGGTCTTTTCCTGCGGAACGCCGGCCTTCATCGCCCGCGCCGGGTTCTGGCCCTCGCCGGCCTGCAGCACCTGGCCGAGGATCACCTCGTCGACCTCGCCCGCTTCGAGGCCTGCGCGCTCGAGCACGCCCTTGATGACGGCGGCGCCGAGCTCGTGCGCCGGCGTATTGCCGAACGCGCCGTTGAACGATCCGACCGCGGTGCGGGCGGCGCTGGCGATGACAATCGATGGGGTGCTCATGGTGGTCCCCTCTATGGTCTTGCGAAGCCGGCAACGGCCGGCTCCGGCGTCTCGACAAAAGGCTGCAGGCCTAGTTGACAATGGTTGCTTCGGTGGCGCTGCGGATCTCACCGTCGGTGACACCCTCGGCAAGCTCGGCCAGCTTCAGTCCGCCATCGACGACGTCGAGCACACCAAGATTGGTGATGATCCGATCGACGACGGGTGCAGGCCTTCAGCATCTTGGATTCGCCGGCTTTGTTGATGTGATCCATGACGACCACCACCCGTTTGACGCCGGCAACGAGATCCCTCGCGCCGCCCATGCCCTTGACGAGCTTGCCGCGGATCATCGCGAAGCTCTGCGCCGAGTCGAAGAAGGCCGAATGGGGCAGTGCCGTCACCGTCTGCTTGCTGGCATTGATGAGGTCGGCATCGATCTCACCTTCGGTCGGAAAGGGACCGATGCCAAGCAGGCCGTTCTCCGACTGCAGCGTCACATGGACGCCGTCCGGGATATAGTTGGCGACCAGCGTTGGAATGCCAATGCCGAGATTGACGTAGGTGCCATCTTCGAGTTCGCGGGCAGCGCGGGCCGCCATCTGGTTTCTGTCCCAGGCCATGTCTTTTCCCCCTGCTCTTCAAGCCGCCGCGCGCGCGGTGCGCTGCTCGATGCGATTCTCGTGCTGGCTCTGGATCAGGCGATGCACGTAGATGCCCGGCACGTGGATGTGGTCGGGATCGAGGCTGCCGATCGGCACGATCTCCTCGACTTCGGCGACGCAGATCTTGTCGCCGTGGCGGCCGGCGAATTGAAATTGCGGGCCGTCTTGCGGAAGACGAGATTGCCCGACGTGTCGGCCTTCCAGGCCTTGACGATCGACAGATCGGCGACGATCCCGGTCTCGAGCACGTAGGCCTCGCCGTTGAATGTCTTCGTCTCCTTGCCCTCAGCAACAACCGTACCGACGTCTGTCTTTGTATAGAAACCGGCAATGCCGGCGCCGCCGGCGCGCATACGCTCGGCGAGCGTCCCCTGCGGATTGAACGCCAGGTCGAGTTCACCGCTCAGGTATTGCCGCATGAACTCCGCGTTCTCTCCGACATAGGACGAGATCATCTTCTTGATTTGCTTCGTCTTCAGCAGCACACCGAAGCCAAAGTCGTCGACACCGCAATTGTTCGAGGCGATTGTCAGGTCTTTGGTGCCAACCTTACGGATCGCGTCGATCAGCAGTTCCGGAATGCCGCAAAGGCCGAAACCGCCCGCTGCAATGAACGTTCCGTCGAACAGCACGCCTTCTAATGCATTAGATGCGCCGGCAAAAGTCTTATCCAACTATCCTCCACCTTACGGGCCGCGCCGGTCGACCCGACTCCTCTGTCCATCCATGTTGCGGTGTGAGGCGTCTCAGTCTACCGCGACGGAACTCGCAGCTCTCGCCGGTGCATCCACTCGCTTGCGGCGGTGACACATGTGAGCGCGCATGAAGATGCCGCCGTGGCCGAGCGAAGATGAATGTGTTCCTCTCCAGCAGGTTGATGACCGCGTCGGCCGATGAATTTAGATCCTCAGAGCGCACCCACTCACATGGCGCTACCGCCCCAGAGCGTTGCAAGCTCTTCCGATTCGCCGCGGCGTTTTATTTCGAGCAGCAGCGAGTTGAGCAAGTAGGCGTCTAAGGCGCCGGCCGATTACCGAGTTCCATAGGAGCCGATAAGGGAGCGATCGAAACGATTTTCTCCCGTCTTAAGCTGCGAGACAACATCCCGGAGGTCATTTAGATAGACGTCCGAAACTTCTCCGAAAGCGAGACTGAGAATACCCAAATTGATTGCCGGCGGATTTAAGGATGGCGCCACAGTGTACCAGCCCTTTGCAGCCAAACCTGCCGCGATATCGCCTACGTCCAGCGTTTTAGAACCATAGCTCATTACGGTAAGCTCAGGCTCACCATACACAAATAGGTCCTCTATTGCCGGAATTTCCCGCAGCAGCTGTTCACGTATCTGCCAGATCTGTTCGGCGATCTTTCGATAACCTTCATTGCCGAGGAAACGCATGACCGCCCAAGCAGCAGCAATGTTAGCACCAGAGCGCGTGCCGGCGAATGTTGACGTTACATACCGCCCACGCGACCAGTTATTGAAGTCAAACACTTGAAACTTCTGGAAGCCGGCATCCGCAAACGCAACAATCGAAGCCCCTTTTGGCGCGAAGCCATATTTGTGCAGGTCCGCTGAAATGGACTTCACACCCATTACGCGAAAATCCCAAGCGGGAATGGGATGCCCATTCTGCTCTGCAAAAGGAGACAAAAAGCCTCCAACGCACGCGTCCGTGTGAAACCAAATATTTCGAGACTCGGCTATAGCGGCGAGCTCCTCAATTTGGTCAAAGACACCCATTGTAAACTGAGGAGCTGAACCAGCGATCATAATCGTTTGATCATCCAGAGCTCCTTCAAGCGCATCGATGTCAGTCTTAAAGTCCGCCCGCGGCGCAATCCTTACAACTTCCAGCTCTAGATACTTCGCCGCCTTGTCGAAGGCCGGATGCGCGGTGTGGGAAATCACCACCCTCGGATTGAGGACATTGGGACGGTTGGCTTTTGCCCACTCACGTGCAGTCTTCATCGCGATGAAGATGCTCTCAGTGCCCCCCGACGTGATGCTTGCCGCACCGCCCTTTGCTCGAAAAAGTGAAAGGGCCCACTCGACAACCTCCGACTCAAATTTCTTAATCGACGGAAACGCGCCAAGGCCCAAGGCATTTGTTGCTTGGAATTTCTGAAAGGCGACTTTGCCCACCCGATCTACGTCGTCGTTGGCAAAATGGACGTAAAAACCGGGTAGACGCCCGCCCCGCCAATCCACGTCACCTTCCTTCGCGCAATCCATCGCCTGCCAAATCGCTGCTTCATCCAAGCCTTTTTCCGGGAAGGGTATGTGCGTTGTCATCTGGCTAAACTCCTATTGTGATTTACGATATTACACAATGATATTTCATTTTCAACCACCAAATATAACAAAAACTTGACCACAGATGCTGGCATGATCTTCGTGCTATAGCGATAGTCCCTTACGCAGGCGTTCCTCGCCGTGGCTTCACATTTTCGAGCAACACAGCTTCGAGCAACAGTTCGATCTGAGGTGAGGCCGATGATATTTTGAAAAGGCACAACTGCTATAACAAATTAGAGAAGATAAACATGCGCATGGATTGTTTGCGCAATCGGGCGTCATCTGTTTGTTAGAGCAGATCCCTTGATCGATGAAATCGAGGGTGACGGCAAGAGCCGAACCTCTACATTCAAAGCGAAGAGGGCCTATGATGCCACAATCGCTAAGCGATGGCCTTCGAAGACGAGTACTGACGGCGTCTTCGGCGGCCATGTTAGCTCGGCAGGCGGCAGCCCGGTTTGGAGTTGGGATTTCGACGGCAATCCGTTGGATCGCAAGAGCGAAAAACGGCGACCCCACACATTCAATGGGCAAACCTCGCCGCTCCCCGAACGGCTCCTTTCCGGTCAACGGTGAGCGCGACGAACAACCCACGGCTTTTAGCATTGACGGAATCGCAACAGCGCTTTCAGTCAGAACTTTTGCTTTGCCCGTTTTGGCATGAAGTAGTTACGGATATTGACGAGCGCTTCGGCGACGTCAGCAGCATCCTGGCGGGTCGCTTTCCGTTTTGCCTCGCCGAGCTTGCGGAGTGGCGCGATGATATCCCCGGTGACGGCATGACCGCGAAGGACAGGCCGCCACAGCTTCGGCGCGTACCCTGTTCCCAGCAAAAAGCAGAGGTCCCAATCGAAGATATCAAAGGTCTGATCATCGATCCTGGTGAACCTGGGCCGGTGGTCTTTCGGTGTTTCGGAAAGGCTCGCCGAGATACGGTTATACTCCGCAACGATGGTCTGCACGGCCCGATGCTCGGTTGTCTCCATCGGTAGGTTTAGGGCATCCGGACCGGCCAGTTCCGGAATCCATTGGCGTGGGTCGATAAACCTCGGTCCGATGATGAGAGCCGTGAGATAACCATCAAGACCGCTCATTGACCAGATTGGCGATGCTGGACGACGTCCCCTGATAAACGCCTCGAACGCCTCGTCATCAAGCTTCGGTCGTGCGGCCGTCATGCCCTGGCTGTTGTGTGTCATGCCGCTTGTCGCCCCGGCTGTGTCATCGCTTCACGCTCAGCCTTCCAGGCCCAAGGCAGGAGACTTTCCATTTCGTTGGCTTTCACTTTGCCGGAGACGATGCGCTCCAGCACATCGGCAAGCCAGATCTCGGAGTCAACGCCGTTCAGTTTACAGGTGTTGACGAGCGATGCGAGGACCGCGAAGGTCTTGCCGCCGCGGGCACTGCCCACTAACGCGGGCACTGCCCACTAACAAGGAGTTCTTCCTCGTCAGAGCCACGGATTTCATTGAACGCTCAACGACATTGGAGTCCACTTCGATCCGGCCATCCTCCAGGAAGGCTGCCAGTCCGCTCCAGTGGTTGAGCGTGTAGGCGACGGCCTTGCCAAGCGCCGATTTCGCTGACACCTCGTCGCTCAGTTCGGTGAGCTGGACCTTCAGTTCTCTCATCACAGGAGCTGCCTCGCGACGCCTCACTACGAGCCAGGTATCGTCATTCTCGCCTCGGACCTTCGCTTCGATGCGATAGACTTCGGCAATCCTGGCAAGGATCGACAGCGCCTCCGAGGAGCCGGTGAGCTTGACGACATCGACGAACTTGCGCCGGGCATGGGCAAGGCAGAAGGCCAGCCGTATGGGGGCGACATTACTCTTCCTTCGGCGCTTGGCCATGGTTTTATAGGCTTGGTATCCGTCGACTTGCAGCACGCCGCCAAATGACGCCAATTGCCCTTCGATCTCGCGAGCGCTGCGGCTTTCGGCAAAGATGTAGGCCACGGCCGGCGGCGCCGGACCATTCCAGGGTGACGGTCGTCAACCGCTTGTGCCCATAACTGGCAGACCTTGGTTCGTTTCCGCCCCGGATCGAGCCGCGGAAGTGGAGTCTCGTCACAGAAGACCCTCGGCTGCGAGCGGATGAAGGCGGTGAGTGCATCATAGAGAAGTTCGAGCCACCAGGCGCCCCGCGTCACCCAGGCACCGAGTGTGCCGCGATCGATGATGACGCCGCAGGAGGCCAGCATCTGCGCCTGACGATGGAGCGGGAGATGCCAGGCAAACTTCGAAACAGCGACATGCGCGGCAAACGCCGTGGTCACCATGCCACCATCCATCACGCGTGCCGGCGCCGGCGCTTGCACAACAACGCTTTCGCAAGCCCGGCATGCATAGCGCGGCCGGATCGTCCGTTTGACCCGGACAATCGCGGGCACGATGTCGAGCGCCTCGCTGACGTCCGTGCCGATGCAATGAAGTTCGAACGAACAGCAGGGGCACGTCTTGCTCTCCGGCTCGATGGGCAAGCGGCCGATATTGCGCGACGGTGCCCGTCGCGCCGACATTGGCCCCTCAGCGGGTGCAACATCGTCATTGGCTGCAACGGCAATATCACTCAGATCGCCCAGATCGAGCGCCGCCTGCATCGGATCGAGCACCGCCATCTTCTCAGATTTTGCACCAAAAAGCTGGCGCTCAAGGAAGGCAACACGCGCTTTGAGATCGGCATTCTCTTCGTCAAGCGAGAGAATGATCCGGATCAATTGCGCAGCATCCTGGGGTAAGGGATCGGGTCGAAGCGGCATGACTGACCCTACCATATGAGCCCGAAGCTTCAAGCAAAACCAATAGGATCAACCTACTTTTGAGGGCCTCCTCACAGCGTTTCGTTTGACGCGCGTCCAGTCAATGCCGGCTAGCAAAAGCGAGAACTCCCGGCTACTCATCTGCATCGCACCATCGCGGACCGGTGGCCAAACGAACTTGCCAGCCTCCAGCCATTTTGTCACTAGGATCATGCCTGATCCATCCCAATAAATGCAGCGGAGGCGATCGAGGCGCTTGGCGCGGAACACGAACACGTCGCCACAATAGGGGGCTGACGCCACCAAGGCCACAAGCCCATTCATGCCGCGCCGGAAGTCAACCGGCTGCGTTGCCACCATGATCTTCACGCCATTTGGCGAAACTCCGATCACCGACGCCCTCGCAACGCCGCCACCATCGCCTGCGCCAACTCGGGCGCTGCCGAGCCGATCACGGTCATGCGAGCGCCAGCAATCTCGATCTCAATCCGACCTGCGGCGAAGTGGGCGACATCCGATGGCGAACTGTCGGGGGACGCTCGATCGCCAATCACCGTTACCGGCACGAACATCGCCTGCTGCGCGCCGGCCTTCGCGGTTCGTTGAGAGGTCAGTCCAGCTTCCCGAGGCCAGACGTTCAGCAAGCCGCGATTGACGCCCCAGCGCCGGGCAACGGCCGAGATGTTCACGTCGGGTACCGCGCTTTCCGCAAGGATCCGCGCCTTCTCCTCGTCAGTCCAATTCCGCCGCTGCCGCCGACCGGTGATCACCTCGATCCGACGATACTTTCCCTCATGCCTGGCTTCATGCATGCCTTCAAGCATGGCATCAGCGCGATCTCGAACCATTCCGTTCAGCTCCTATCGATGAAGGAGCTTATCTCGCGGCCTCAATCACAAAAGAAAAGGTGGGATGTACGTCGCGCTCACGGTCAACGGCTCAATCCTGGCCTCGCGTAAGGCGATCGTGGCCTTATTCGAGCCAAGGAGTCTTTCGCCGCCAACACCTACGATGTCCCATCTGGAATTTACGGCGGCTCTAACGCCATCACAACAAAAAATATTATTTTCCACCCGCCAGTTTTAACATCGAGGCTGCGGAAATTATGTTCGCGATGTAGGACAAAGACTGATCAATGTCCTGCTTGACCTCCGCGGCAACAGCCGCGGCATCTTTCTTCTCAACGCCTAAGGCTATCCTTTCGCGCCAGTCACCGCGATCGGTCGATACTGCATAAATGTAATGAGGAAAAAGCAAATTCAGGTAAGGCCCGGTTTTCAGCCAAAGTGAATTGATGATCCGAATGAGGTTGGGCATGTCGCAAGCGGCGTATAGTTCAAACTGAAACGTGTATACCAGAGCAAGGTCCGCACGACGGTCACCGGCTGCGCGAGCCCTCTTGAGTTTTGCCGACGTCTTGCGCAGCCTTGCCGCAATCTCCGATGTACCCCGCAGCGTTGCGCGCTCTGCCGCGAAGCACTCGATGTGTAAACGGATATCCTTGAGTTCGGCAATTTGTTCGGGCGTTAGGAGCGGTATGAAGGCGGACCTGTTCGCTTCACCTTGCAAAAC
The DNA here is from genome assembly GCF_030272705.1 of Rhizobium mayense. Classification (GTDB taxonomy): domain Bacteria; phylum Pseudomonadota; class Alphaproteobacteria; order Rhizobiales; family Rhizobiaceae; genus Rhizobium; species Rhizobium mayense. Next base: position 12,092 of record NZ_JARFYM010000043.1, read on the forward strand.
ACCCTCAGATATCAAGCGGTAGAGAGCCTCTCGCACAGGGGTCGGACTCATTGAAAAGTCTTTGGCTAGGTTTCGTATGGTGATCTTCTCGCCGGGAGCAAATTGCCCCCCACGGATCAAGGCACCTAACTCGTCATAAACCTGATCTCTCAATACAGCGGAGTTTGGCTTTGTCAAATTCGATCCTCTAGCTTTCTGCTCTTCAATACAGCCTTGTTGCATTGGTCCGCAACAAGGATTTTTCTAAAGATCAAACCGACGTAAATGGTATATCAAAAATCTCCGGTTGACATCACGAATTGGCGGTTTAATGTCGGCTGTTGTTCGTTGTAGGCATGAGGGATGTAACGATGAAGCGTGTGATAGCGGCGTTTTGGCAACATGAAACCAACACGTTCAATCCGCACCCAACAACCATTCTCCGGTTCAAGAATCGTGGCTTAATGTTTGGCGGAGACATTGCTCGTCGCTTTAGCGGCACTGAAACGGATTGGGGTTCTCTGATTGATTTTTCCGAGCGGCACGATTGGGAGCTAATCACACCCCTTCATGCGCAAGCAGGTCCGAGCGGCACTGTAACCAAAGAGGCGTTCGAGGAGTTGGTCGGCTTCCTGCTCGGATCGCTCGATGATGAGAAATGTGACGGCATTTTTTTGATGCTTCATGGGTCCATGGTTTCTGAGAGGTTCGAAGATTGCGAAGGCGAAATCTTGGCGCGGATCCGTCAGGTGGCCGGCTGGAACATCCCCGTCGTCGTTACGCTGGATCCCCACGCCAACGTCACTTTCCGCATGGCTGAACTGTCCAACGCTATCGTGGCTTATCGAACGACACCACACGTTGATCAGGTCAAGACGACGCAACTCGCATGCCACTTGTTGAATGACATGCTTCTCGGCGGACCGCTTACAAAGGTCAAGCTAATCAAGCCTCCGCTATTGGCCGGGCTAGATGGTGCGAGGACAACCACCAAAGAGGGGCCTATGCCTCAAATTTTGGATCTTGCGGAACGCTTAACGCAGGAGAATCCAGCAATAACACACATTAGTGTCCAGGCTGGATTTTCTTATAGTGACATATTTGAGATTGGACCCAGTGCTGCAATCACGTGCCATGGCGGCACAGATAAGTATGACAAAGAAGCCAACGCGCTATCGAGGCACATGTGGCAGACGCGTGCCGATCGCACAATTGAATTCCATTCGCTCGATAAAGGTCTGGCAATCGCGGAGAGTCTACGAGGTAGCGGTAAGCCGGTCATATTGGTCGACTATGCTGACAATCCGGGAGGCGGAGCGGCCGGAGATGATGTGGCAATTCTTAGAGCAGTTCTTAGTCAAGCCACGCATGCCGTTTTCTTCAGCCTTTGGGCACCGGAGGCCGTTCAAGCCTGCCAGGCTGCAGGGCTTGATCAAAACGTCGCACTTCAGCTCGGGCAAAAGGGTGACCTGAGAGTTACGGGCCGCGTGAAAGCACTTGCGAGCGGCGACTACCTGCGTAAGGGCCCGTATGCCCGCAACACGGTTGGCAATCTTGGTATGAGCGCACTGGTGTCCATTGGGGGAGTAGATGTGGTGCTGACTTCCATCGCTAGCCAAACAGAAGAGCGAGAGCAATTCAAACTGTTTGGAATAGAATTTGAGGAGCAAGAGCTTGTTATATGCAAGGGCATGAATCATTTTCGTGCCGATTTGGAACCGCTGTCCCGTGCGCTTGTGTTCGTTGATACCGGACATAGCTGCACCGCGAATTATACCGCGATCCCCTACCAACACGTTCGAAGGCCGATCTGGCCTCTAGATCACTTTAATTGAGACACGGAGCTGCGAAGGCGTGAGCGCATCGTTTCCGAAAAATAAGCTAAGGCCGCTCCCATCTAGTCAACGTATTTGGTCGCAAAGTGACATTCCTTGGCGTTGCTGGATAACTCACAATTTTGGCCGAGCCGCGCTGGTCGTCGCAAATGCAAACACAATATGGTGCCAAAGGGAAACCGTTCATGCCAAGTACATCATCCAGAGCTACTAGCGTTACCTTGCCTGGTTACGAATCAAATCAGCTATTTCTGCGGAGCCGCCGAGTCTTCCCCGATGGTACTACGCGGGCCACGGTTGAGCGCGATCCTGTGCCGCGTTACGTTCTGAGGGGCGACGGCGCGCACTTGATTGATGTCGATGGTCAGCGCTTTTTAGATCTTAGCAACAATTTCACAACCCTAATCCACGGACATGGCTTTGCGCCTGCTCTGGATGCCGTCGCGCGTTTGCTTCATGATGGTACTTGTTTTTCGAATCCGACGGTCCACGAGATCGACCTGGCAGAGCTGCTGGTCGACCGCATTCCGGCAATTGAGCAGATCCGCTTCGTAAACACCGGCACCGAGGCGGTTATGTTCGCCATCAAGGCAGCGCGCGCCTTCACGGGACGCGCCGGTATAGCGAAGATCGAGGGAGCCTATCACGGTTCCTATGACTGGGCCGAGGTCGGGCAAGTGGGTACACCCGCTACCTGGGGACCGCCGGATGCACCTGTCGCTGTACCGTCCTATGCAGGGATGCCGACGTCGGTCGCCGACGAAACAGTCATTCTTCGCTTCAACGATGCAGAGGGGGCCCGGCGGCGAATTGCAGCTGCGGCCGATCGACTATCTTGCGTACTCCTTGATCTGATGCCAAGCCGCATTGGCCTAATTCCACCTGAAGCTGACTTCATCGCCGCTGTAGTCGAATCCGCGCGCCACCATGGTATCCTTGTGATCTGCGATGAGGTGCTCAATTTGCGCCAAAGCTATCGCGGCGCTTCTGCAAGGTACGGTATTGAGCCTGATCTGATCGCTGCTGGTAAGATCATTGGTGGCGGATTCCCAATTGGTGCCATTGGTGGATCGCGCCAGGTCATGAGCGTCTTTGACGGGTCAGCCGGCAGAGCGAAACTGGTACAAGGCGGCACCTTCTCAGCCAATCCTGTATCCATGGTTGCTGGTCGCGTGAGTATGGAAGCCATGACGGAGGAGGTTTTCGCTCGCCTGGAGGAAATGGGAGATCGCCTCCGCGCAGCACTTACTGCTGCCGTCGAGCGACATCAGGCCCACTATGTAATTAGTGGTGCAGCATCGCTTTTCAAGATTCACGCAAATCAAACCCTGCCCCATGACTATCGCGAGGCCTATCCAACGCCCGAACAAGCGGCGTCCATGAAGTCGATGAGCGAATTCTTCAGAGACCAAGGGATCTTTCTCCCGCTTGGCGGTACGGCGTGCCTTTCCACGGCCATGACTGAATCCGATATCGATACGATAGCCGATGTCTTCGATCGGTATTTGGGAACGATGCCCCGTTAAAGTTGCAAAGGCGCTTTTTTCAGAGACAGCTGCTTGCGTTTGACCGCTTTCAGCTGCGACCGGAATACGGAACTCGCAAATGCAATTCAATTTGAAATCGCCCGTATCGCGGATCCGGGGATGCGGTGCACCTTTGATACTACCACCTGGGCCTTGGGTCTCTTAGCACCGGCCAGGACTAGCCGATTTGGAGTTTATGCAATGTCCCATGAATTACCTCCGTTCAGAGCGGGTGACACCATCGAGCGATTGGCGAGAGCTCGCTCCGAAGGCCTGATCACGTCATCCGGACTTGTCGAACGCTCACTTGCCCACGCTGCGGAACTGAGAACACGGGGCAGTGTCGCTTTCACGCGACTGTGGCCGGAGGACGCTAAAGCTGCGGCCGGACGGGAAGACAGATTAAGCGCCTCTGGGACGCCATCGCCATCTCCACTTGCAGGGTTGCCAATTGCAGTCAAAGACAACTGCGACGTACGGGGTGACATAACTCAAGCGGGATCAGAAGCCCTGGCGATCGCGTTGCCAGCAGCACGCGACGCGGACTGCGTAGCGCGGCTTCGCACAGCTGGCGCGGTGATCATTGGCAAAGCAAATATGTCCGAGTTCGCTTTCACAAACACCGGAGAAAATCGTCATTTTGGCACACCGCTGAATCCTGTCGACCCATTGAGGCTCGTGGGAGGCTCCTCCTCCGGCTCGGCCGCCTGCGTCGCGGACGGTTCGGCCATAGCGGCGCTCGGCACAGACACGGGCGGGTCTATCAGAGGACCAGCCGCTCTTTGCGGCCTCGCCGGTTTCAAACCCTCTGAAGGCCGTATTTCCACGCGTGGAGTGGTTTCGCTCTCGGAAACTTTCGACACCATTGGACCGATTGCCCGCTCTATCAAATGCTGTGCGATCATTGACTCTGCACTTGCCGATGAGCAATGGCGTCCATTAGCGCAAACACCCCTTTTGGGCATGGTGTTCGGCGTCCCTACAACCGTCGTTCTCGATGAACTGGACCCGCAGGTTGCCGATGCATTTTCGGGTGCACTTGAGTCGCTCTCACGCGAAGGTGCGACCATCATCGAGTTTTCCTGGCCTGAACTTGGCGAAGCACAATGGCGTGAGGCATATCCAGTGATCTCGCATACGGAAGTCTATGCTAGCCATGGACGACTAGTGGAGGGGCGCGGACATTTTATGGAGCCATCGGTTGTGGACATAATTCTTTCGGGAAAGCCAATTTCCATGAGAGAGAGGAGGGAGGCACTGAACGTACGCGAAGCCTATGTTCTCAACGCTCATGAGCGGATCTCTCGCTTTCACGCGGTTTTGATGCCGACGGTCCCGATCTTACCCCCTCTTGTCGCCATGTTGAAAAACCCTGACGAACACAGACGGGTTGAGTTCATGATCGGTCGAAACAACGAAATCGCCAATTTCTTCGACTGCTGCGCTGCGACAGTGCCTTGTCAAAAAGCCGGAGACCTTCCGGTTGGTCTGCTCGTGCAGGGCAAGCATGGGGATGATCGCCGCCTACTTTCAATCGCGCATTCTGTAGAAGCCTGCGTGAGTGATCCGGCTTTGCGACATGCCCGATTTGCAAGCGACGGGAGCGCGGCGTCCGAGCGATAACACGCGCCCGCCGCGGACCTATCTCGATCTTGCATCCTGGGTGGTGGAGGTCCTCGACGAATCTTTGAATGTGGTGCGGCTGGGCCTCACTGCGGAGGAAGTCGAGGTGCATTGGATCAGAATGTAAGACCGTCGTCTAATAGCGAGATTTGCAAGCGCCTTTTTAGGTGTGAGAGGTTGTTTGCCGAGAGCATAGTCGTCTACGCGGTCGACATGGGTCGCCGCATTGTGGTGCTTCGCGGGACGGTCCTTCCAATGTATGTCTCGCACGCTCCGAGCAAACTCGTGGTGCAACGGTCTTAACGGAATGGACCAGCCTCGGTCCCGGCAGGGACGCCTCTTCACGCCATGGGCGTTACTGAGCTTGAGAGTTAGATGGTGGCTGTCGCCCTGTTGAAGAGCTCACCGGAGCGCAGCATCGCATGCATGATGACGGCGAGTTTGCGGGCGACAGCAACCGCGGAGCGTTTGAAGCCAATCTTCTCGCGTAGTTTTATACCCCATCTACGCAGATCGCTGTCGGCCCGGCTGCGGGTCAGGATCACCACCGCGGCTTCATATAGAAGCGAACGCACATGCGTGTCTCCGCGTCGGGAGATGTGGCCGTCATAGTCTACTTCGCCTGACTGATAGCGCCGCGTCGTCAACCCCAGCCATGCGCCTACCGAGCGCGATCGTTTGAAGTTCGCGGGATCTTCGACGGCAGTTAGGTAGGCAGTAGCTGTGATCGCGCCAACGCCGGGGATCGACATCAGCAACTGACATTGCTGGTTTTTACGTGCTTCGGCGAGGAGCTGCTTCCCCAACCTGGCCGCCTGGAGGCGCAGACTACGCCACGCTTCGAGTAAGGGCAGGATTATCCTCGAAAGACCGGCGTTGTCGGCCAGGAGGGAGCGAATATGCACCTCAAACTTGCCACCCATACTGCACGGAACGATAAGGCCGAACGTTTTCATCAATCCCCGAATCTGGTTCGCCACGTCCAGTGTCGTTCGCATGAGTTTCGTGCGAGCCGCGACCAATGTCCGAGAAAGCATGCTGTCGAAGGACTTTACTCGGACTTCGCGGAAAAAACCGACCTCCGCCAGATGCGCGAGCCCGTCGGCGTCGTTGGCATCGGTTTTGTTGGCGGCCATATCGAGCGCCGCTTTGGCGTGACGAGCGTCGACGCAAATGGCAGGCAATCCCTCGGCGCGCAACGCATGATAGAACCATACCGAAAGAGGGCCCGTTTCAAACACCACGCGCTCTACATTTGGCGCTCGCATGCGGACAAGTTCGGCTATGGCGGCGGGATCAGAGGCGCACTTCCCGCGCCAGATCCGCTTGCCCGCGCGACGGATCGAAATTGCTGTCTCTTTCATTGATACGTCGAGACCGATATACTCTGCCATGGCTGTTCTCCATTGATGCTGGGCCCGGCGTCCAGTCGAGAGCCCGTATCTCATCATATCGGGGAGCAGCCACCTTCCAAGATCATGATCGGATCCTGAGGGCCTCGTGCCCGCGATTACACCATGTATGTTCGCCTCTGCCGGTGTGGCCTGAGGAACCGGCAGCTCGTCGCTTTCTCCTGCTCTATATGAGACGCTGAAAAATGACAGCATTTCGCGCGCGTCGTTTACGCAGTAGCTAAAGCTCAAAAAGCCTTCTTGGTGACTTGGTCAGGACTTCGCAACCTGATTCGGTAACACGAAACGTCTCGCTGATCACGTAGCCGAAATCTTCATCAATCCAGTTGCCGAGCATGAGGTGGAAAGTCATGTTCGGCTTAAGCTCTGTCATGTCGCCCGCTTTCAGACTTGCAGTGGGCTCGCTCCAATTGATGCCGATGGCATAGCCGCATCGTGAGTCCTTCTGAAGGCCGGCTTTTTCGATAGTCCGGTAAAACGCATTTGCCACGTCGCTGCAGGTTGCGCCGGGACGGACTTTCTCAAGCGCAGCTTCCAGGCCGGACACCTCGGCCTCGTGCACACGGCGGAGTCGGTCGGAAGGTGTTCCGACTGAGAAGGTGCGCATTATCGCAGAGACGTAGCCATGACGGACTCCGCCAATTTCGAGGTTAATCTGAGACCCGTCGCGAATGACATCTTCACTCCACCGAATGTGGCATGTACCAGTACGTGGAGAGGAGCAGAAATACATTGACGCTAGGTCGGTGCCCACTTTTCCGTTTGCTCCGCGCGCAAGTTGGGCCGCGACTTCAGCCATAACGTCGGCTTCGCGAACACCGCTTCGAATGACTTCGGACGCTTTCACAATTCCGGCGTCCGCGATAGCAGCGGCATCTCGCATCATCGCGATCTCGAGGTCCGACTTTAGCATGCGGATCCACGCGACAGAATGCGTGCAATCGACGATTCTGGCCTTCCGTAGCCGAGCTTTGAATTTATCAGCTGATCGCGATGTGAGGTAACCAAGCTGCACACCCACTCCTCGTCCTGCAACACCGATCTCGTTTAAGAAATCGATGACAGCATCGAAGCCGTCCTTGTCAGGATTACCAATTAGGGCCTCCGGATATCCGATGATTTTGCCATGATCCATGAACGTCTGGTGGACCGCTGCGGGCGCGTCCTGTCGACGTAATATGAAAGTCGGCTCTTCGTCCATCAAGGATACAACGATCGCCTGCGGAACATAGCCCGATTTCGCCGTGTAGCCGGTCAGATAGGTAATGTCAGAAGCATTTCCCACGACTAAACTATCAATTTCCAGGCTGCCCATTTCTGCCTTCACTAAGGTGAGCCGCCTCAAAAATTCGGCGCGAGGGAAAGCTTGTGGTCCTTTGATAATTGGCATTTCTGACTCCTTTCGATCGGTTGGGCGATAGGGGACTGGGCGGTTTCCGAAAGAACGGGTCTCCCGCCGGTAATCGCATTCCTGCTGCTGCGGACCGTGGCTTCGATGGCCGCCAATATGATCGTCAGCAGATTATATTTTCTATTTACAGCTTTCGAAGATCATGCCGGCGCCGCGTTCGTCAGCGCGATGCGCCGCCAAGGTAGCGATGGCGGTATCCTGCACACCCGTCCCGGTGAGGTCGGCGATGGTAATATCTGAATCACGCCCGCGACCGGTCCTGATGCCCGCAATAATTTGTCCTAGCTCAGGGAACTCCGCATCGCTCGCAAAAAGCCCGGCTTCGATGGCGTGGTGTAGTTCGCCCAGTCTTCGCGTCTGCTTTAGGCTGTCCGCCACGTAAACGTCGGCCCGCTTGAGCGCGAGCGGATCGATTTCGTTCTTATGTTCAGCGTCAGAACCCATAGCCGTGATATGCTGCCCAGGTTCAAGCCAAGAAGCATCGATGATCGGCCGATCTGCAGGTGTAGTCGTCACGACAACATGAGAACCTAGGATTGCTTTTTGCGGATCAACAAAAACAGAAATTGCGAAGTCGTATTCGGCCTTCAACTGTGTGGCGAACGCCTCTGCTTTACCTAGATCACGCGCCCAAATACGAACTTCTTGAATTGGTCTGACAAGGCTGAGGGCTTGGAGTTGCAGTCTCGCTTGGACGCCTGCTCCGAAGACCGTCGCGATCGAAGCATTTTGCCGTGAGAGATGTTTTGCGGCGACCGCGCCAGCAGCTGCCGTACGAACGTCCGTCAGGTAACCGTTGTCTAAGAGCAGAGCTTGCACCAATCCAGTCTTGCTCGAAAGCAAAACCATCATCCCGTTGGTGCTTGGAAGTCCGATCTTAGGATTATCGAAAAAGCCGGGGCTGATCTTGATCGCAAAGCCGCTAAAGCCCGGAATATAAGCCGTCTTCACATCGACCTCTCCCCGGCTGTCAGGTACATCCAGGCGTAGGATTGGCGGCATCTGAACGGCACCTTCGACAGCGAGCGCCCGAAAAGCCTCCTCCGTGCATTTTACCGCTTCGAGGTCGAGCGGGACGATCCGCCGGAGCTCGGCCTCTGTAAGTATTTTCATAACTGGCATCAATCCGCCTCACCTATTTCCGCAAATCCGTTGACCACCTTTCGGTGCAAGTCCATATCAATGTTTCGGCCCGACATAAGTACCGCTATTGGACCCCGCAAATTTCTAAGCTTTCCGGAAAGCAGCGCCGCAATTCCGACCGCGCCCGCACCTTCCACGATCTCCCGCTCATGTTCATAGGCATGGCGGATACCCGCTGCGATCTCGCCTTCATTGACAAGGATGATGTCGTCGAGAAACGCCTTGCACATGGGGAATGTCCAAGCGTTAGCCAATCCAATGCCGCCTCCTAACGAGTCGGCAAAACTTCTGTATTCAGTGACTTGAACCGGATGGCCAGCATCGATGCTAGCCTTCATGGCAGCTCCTCGCTCCATGGTAACGCCAATCACTTTGGCATGAGCGCGCACGGCCTTCACAGCCGCCGCAACGCCTGCAGCCAACCCACCCCCGGAAAGCGGAACAAGTACTGTCCCAACGTCAGGCATTGCGTCAACAATCTCCAAACCAACAGTGCCCTGACCCGCTATGATGTGTGGGTGGTCAAAAGGTGGAATCATGGTGAGACCCTCTTCTGCGACCAGCCGGTCAACTTCCTCCTGGGCATCATCTTGCGAAGATCCGACAATACGTACAGACGCACCGAGTCGTCGGATCTCAGCAACTTTATTTTCCGGGACAAGTGACGACATGCAGATAACCGCATGGGAGCCAACGACCTGGGCCGCAAAAGACAAGGCTCGCCCGTGATTTCCAGTCGAGGCTGCGATGACACCTCGATCTCGCTCGTTCTTGTTTAATTGAAGAACCGCATTTGTCGCTCCGCGCAGCTTAAAACTACCCGTTAGCTGATTGTTTTCCAGTTTTAGCCCGACTTGCGTCCCCATTCGTTCGGTTAGCGACGTCGAGATCGCAAGAGGCGTACGGCGAACGTGGTTGACAATGCGCTCCCGGGCTTCGTCGAATGTTTTTAGACTAATCATACTGTTTCACCTGAAACCGTCGTTAACAGAGATTATGCTCACTGCGCCCGCTGCTGGTTCAGCAAATCAAAGCAGTACTTGATGGCTAGTTCAGTCGTCGGAACGAGAACGTCGTCCGAAACTGCGAAGGTAGGAGTGTGCACCCCGGACTGCTTGCCGGGCTCGCCGCTGCCAAACCAGAAATAAATGGACGGAACACATTGCGAATAAAAGCCGAAGTCATCGCTGCCGCTAAGCGCTTTACCCTCCGTGAATGCGTCGGAGCCTACCGCGTCCAATACAGCGTGCCGGAATAGGCTCACCATCTCCGTGTCGTTAATCACGGCGGGCTCACCCGTTCTCACAGCAACCTCTGCTTTGCCGCGATGCATTGCTGCGATGCCTTCAGCAATCTGCCGCACCCGCTCGGCTAGGAGTTGACGTCTCTCCGGACTGGTGGTCCTGATCGTCCCCTCCATCACGACTGTTGGACAAATTATGTTTGTGGCTTCGCCCCCATGGATAGTTCCAATCGTGATGACAGACCTGTCGTCACCGGGCATTTCTCGCGAGATGATCTTCTGAACTTCGTTTACGAACGCGGCCGCGATTGTAATGGCATCAACTCCCCTGTGCGGGGTTGAACCATGTGCCGCACTACCCTCAATGGTAACTGTGAATTGGTCTGCCGATTTGGTTACTGCCCCCTCGCGAGCACCAAACTTGCCGAAGGGAATCGACGGCGAAACGTGGTAGCCTACCGCGCAATCAAATCCCTCAAGTAGTTTTTCTTCGACTACAGTGCGACCTCCGAGGGGCTCCGCTTCTTCCGCCGGCTGAAAGAGCACACGTACCTTGCCCGCGAAGTTGCTGCGCATCCTATAAAGGCCCAGCGCGACTCCCATGGCGATCGAGGCGTGGAGGTCATGGCCACAGGCGTGCATGACACCATCGACTTGAGAGCGAAAGGGTAAGTCGTCACGCGACTCATTGATGGGAAGCGCGTCGATATCGCCGCGGACTGCGATCGCGCGCTCGGGGCCAGACGCGGTCCCGTCGATGTCAACGTAGAGTCCCGTATTGTGAAAGACGGTCGCAGCGGGCAATCCAAATCGTTCCAGCATTTCCTTTATTCGTTGCTGCGTCTTCCATTCGTTGTTTGAGAGCTCCGGCTCACCGTGCATCGCGTGACGAAGCTCGAGCACAGCGCTGCGCTCGGTATCCGTGAGGAGACTATTGATACGGGAATTCATAGAGCCTGGTCCTTCTCTCCGACTTTGTGCGCACAAGTTAACACTGAATATCGGCGCTAATCGCCGACATTTCCCATGAGATTGCAGGATTCTTGAGATCGCGCCCGGTTCGCCGAGCGATTGCAGTCACACAGATTGGACCTGACAGTGTAGATCCCAGATCATCAGAAGTTCTCCAAGTTCGGCCACCAGCGCCGCTCCCATCCCGAAAAGATCGGGACGGACTATCGTCGTCGGGGCAGCAGCGCCAACTAGGGAATTTTCGATGCCTGCAACCACGAATTATTCCTTGCGTGATGACATGGCCTGGCCTTCGCTCGTTGGAGACAATCGTCGTCCCTAAGGTGCACGCAAGAACAGTCACAAATGCTCTTCTGGCTCAGGCCGCATAATCGCGCGAAGCCTCTGCCAGCAGGCAGAGCAACTCGAAACTTAGGTTTGCGGCATGCATGGATGTTATCCCCGCCGCATCGAGGTAAGGAGAAACCTCGCAAATGTCTCCACCAATGAAGTTAATCCCGCGAAGTCCACGGAGCATGACCAGCGCGTCACGCATAGAAAAGCCGCCGGGTTCGGGCACTCCAGTGCCGGGGCAATAGACCGCATCAAGGCCATCAATATCAAACGAAAGGTAAGTCCGACCGTTCCCAACAATGCGACGCGCCTCTTCGATCACGGCCGTACGGCCCATCGACTCGTAATCGTCCATGGTTATAAGCGTCATGCCGACACTCCGCGCCCAATCGTATTCGTTCTGCGCCGATATTGTACTCCTGAGACCAATCTGGACAACCCGCTTCGGGTCGAGCAGACCCTCCTCCACGGCGCGACGGAAGGGAGTCCCGTGATTGATCTTAGAACCGCGAGCGCTATCGTGCGTATCAGTGTGAGCGTCAAATTGGATCATGCCGACCGGATCGCTTTGCACGAGGCCGCGCAGAATGGGAAGTGAGATGGTGTGGTCACCACCCAGCGATAGTGGCCTAATAGAATTCTCGCGGACGGCACGAAAGTATTCGGTGATTATTTGTATGCTCTCGTCAAACAGAACTGTATGAACAGGCGTGTCACCCAGATCTGCAATGCGCGCGATCTCAAACGGAGCGACGTACGTATGTCCATTGACTGATCTGATAATGCGTGACGCCTCGCGAATACCGGCGGGCCCAAATCGGCTTCCTGGGCGGAAGTTAGTGCCAAGATCGAAAGGAACTCCGACAATCCCCACGTCGACCACGCCCGCTTGATCAATCGGGATCGACCGCGTGCGCATAAAAGTAGCAACCTCTGCAAAGCGCGGCGTCTTGCTGGAGTCGAGCGGGGCGAAGTCTTTGTAAATCTCGGACATTGAAGAACCCTTGTAGCATGAGAAGACGATCGGTGCCGTGACTACCAATGTCTTCCTGAAACTATTTGCTCGCCATTGTGATGTCAATCATTAAAGAATGATATACCATATGCGACGCAGATTTTCATCACTTTTGCGTTTACGGCGCAACACTTAGAAGAGAGGACGTGGACAATCGGATGAGACTGCCAACTTTAGAATTTGGCGGTTTCCGACGTGAAGCCGGCCGCCATTCCGATTTGAAGCCGGCGAGCGTTTCAATCAAAGACCGGCCGGTTTTCGGCACTGCAGTTAGCTCCTCGGTCAGCAACCTTGGCATCAAATGCTCTTCGATCAACGTGGAGATTTGATGCCTGCAAAGAGAGAGCTCACCATGAGACATTTGTGCCGGTCCTTCAGGCAAGTGCTTTCTTCAGGCCGTGTCATCACATGGGAACGGTGCGGTGATATGTCCGGCCTTCCAGCGCGGTTCTAGAACGCTAGCCTTGATGAAGTCCGCGATGCAGGGGCTGACCATGGCAGGTGGGTGGCGTGAAACGAGGCGGAGTCCTCGAGATGGAATGGCAGCTCCTGGTAGCTCAGCTGAGCGGTATTGCTTGAGCAGCGCACAACGCAGCATCGCTTCGGCCGGCAGGCCCTGTCGCCAGCGGCCTTGACGCCGACCCGAACCAGATCCCGGGCTACCAAGCCAATCAGATCGCGATGCTCATCTAACCATGGCGACATCGCTTTCAACTCGTGGCCGATCTCGTGCGTAGCGAAAATTTCGAATATATTAGCTTGTACGGTGCGTTCCTGGCGCATTGTCGGCTCCGGCGGTTACGGGTTTTCCTTTGGAATTAATGGCTTGATCTCAAAGTCTACCTGAAACCGCCGGACCTCGCTCGCGCAATGTCGCGACTCATCTAACAAAATCAAACGCTTGCCGTTTATGGACGGAAACTAGTCTAGAACTTCCCCTCGCAGTGCTTGATCAAAAGAAGGCGCTGCCGCACTGCACATGGGTAACGCGGAAGATTTCAAGAACTCGCTTGCCGACCCGATAAGCATCGCCATCGACGATTGCTGTAGAGGGCCTGTCATTCGACCACTCCAGTAGTCCACGTCACGTCGCCGCTCCTTTTTCATTGCCTCCAAATGGCCTACCTTCGCACCCGTGCGCGGAGAAACCGTCGCGACTAATGCATGGGTCTCTGCTCTGCCGTGTAATCGCAATATTTATGACATGCGATTCTTAATCATAACGTATCACAAATAAGCACTGCCAGCGCTCTTGGAAAACGCTTGTCACAGCGCGCGATCGCGGGCGCCTTGGCCTTTGCCGGGCCAACAACGGTTACGCGCCGATCAATGCTTGGACTCGTCGTCTCATTAGGAGACGCGCGGTGCTATTGACGCACAAAAACATAAATGATATGCCAAATGCAGCATAACGAGATCACATTTATTCCGTCGTGCGCTATCGGGAGAATTGTGTTGCCGGAGGACTTCATGAGCGCAGGCGTTAGCGCCCGAGGGGGAATGTTTGCCCGTATTCAAGGTGCGGGTATTTCGGCTCAGATTAGTGCGCGCGGCCCTCTTCCAACACGGCGAGTTCTCGACGCTCTCTTCGAAGCGGACCCGGCAGTGGCGGCGACCTACTGTCCCTGCCCCCTGTTATCGCTATTTTTCATGGCAATGCCTGCTGTCGCGACATGGGAGGGAGTTTGACTGACTTCTCGCCGCCGCCCAGCACCGTCCGGCTAACTAATCTGTGCTGACCTCTAGGTTGGCAGGTACGGCAACAACCGACAAGAATCAGACTGCAGTAAGAAAGGGGAACTAAACATGACAATGTCTCGACGCGAAGTTATCAAGATGGGTTTAGCTGCCGGAACAGCTCTATCAATCCCGTCGACTCTGCGAGCAAAAACGGCACCGGGCGCTGCGCAGCCAGTACATATGGTGATCGGCGGCTTTCTCAGCATCTTCGACCCCATGTTTACGACGACTAATCCAACCGCCTACCATGGCCTTGCCGTCTTCGACACGCTCTTCTCGCTCAACTCCAAGGGCATCCCGCAGCCCCAAATGGTTGGAAATTTCGCCATTTCGGACGATAAGAAGACCTACACGTTCGAGCTCCGAGATGGTCTGAACTTCCATGACGACAGCCCCGTCACGGCGGCAGACTGCGTGGCCTCGATTCGCCGCTGGGGCCAAGTACATCCCGGTGGACAACTGCTTATGGAACGGGCCACTGACATCTCGAGCAAGGACGACAAGACATTCACCATTACGCTCAAGGAGCCGCTTGGTTCTCTTCTGGACATCCTTGCAACGACTTCGGCGCCGTTGCCGTTTATTATGCGCGAGAGCGATGCCAAACGTCCTGCCACCGAACAGGTAACGTCGAGCATCGGATCAGGACCTTTCAAATTCAACCAGGATCTTGCCAAGCCAGGCGCGAGCTTCGCTTACGATAAAAACGAGAAATATGTTCCGCGCAGCGAGCCAGCTGATGGCTACGCGGGCGGGAAGGTCGTCAACGTAGATCGTGTGATATGGGATAATATCGCCGATCCGCAGACTGCATTTGCGGCATTACAGAGTGGTGAAATTGATTTCGTTGAGGCGCCGCCGCCGGATATGTTGCCTGTAATCGAAAGCGACCCTAACCTCAAATTAAAAGTTTTGAACAAGTCAGGCGACGTGTATTTTATGCGCTTGAACTCCTTGCAGAAGCCTTTCGATAATGTGAAGGCACGCCAAGCGATGCTTCACTTGATAGACCAAGAAGCGTTTCTGCGCGTGATGTCTCCCGATCCACAATACGCCCGTACGATCACGTCGCTATTTGGAAATACCACGCCATATTCCAACGACGAGAATACCGGATGGTTCAAGAAGGGAGGCGATCCAGAGAAAGCCAAGCAACTGTTTAATGAGGCTGGATATGCTGGCGAGAAGGTCGTCGTTCTGCAGGCGACAGACGTACAGAGATTCAATGATGCGGCATTGCTCGTGGCGACTGCGTTGCAGAAGATAGGGATCAATGCGGAACTCGCACCGAGCGATTGGGGCGGGATCGGCAAGCGCCGCACCAATAAAGGCCCAGTCGATGAGAGAGGCTGGAGCATTTTCATTAGCAGCTGGGACGATTTCAGTATTGGTGATCCTCTGTTCAGTTCTTTCGTCTTGGCGAACGGTGACAAGGCTTGGTACGGCTGGCCAAAAAATGATGAATTCGAGGCTCTTCGGAATTCTTGGGCAGACGTTGGGTCACTGGAACAGCGACAGGCGCTTGCACGCAAAATGCAAGCAGTTTGGTGGAATTTCGTCGGTGCTGTATTTCTAGGTGAAACCATTTCGCCAGTCGCTCACAGAAAGGCGCTCACTAATCTCCTTGAAGTGCCTAGCGGGCTATTGTGCATGTGGAACATGCAGAAGGTTTGAGCATTATGGCTTCCTACATCCTTCGAAGGATGGTTTCGGCCATCGCTGTCATGGCGATGGTCGGGATCTTTGTGTTCCTTCTGATCAGGTTGGCGCCAGGCGATCCGGCTGCCATCCTCGCCGGCCCAGCTGCCACGGAACAAATGGTGGCAAACATTCGAGATCAGTTGGGTTTGAACGATCCGTTGCCTGTCCAGTTCGCGCACTGGTTGTTGGAAATGTTGGGTGGCGACTTCGGCACTTCAATCTTCTCGGGCCGGTTAGTTCTCGATCTCCTCGCGCAGCGTCTAGAACCCACGCTTTCCCTTTCGCTCCTGACCTTGGCGCTTTCGGTCACTGTCGGCGTGTCCTTCGGGATCCTCGCGGCGTGGCGAGCCGGCGGGGTGGTTGATCGATTACTCTTGGTATTCTCGGCCCTCGGATATTCCGTTCCGGTGTTCGTAATCGGCTATTTCCTCGTCTATCTACTGGCGATCGGCACCGGTTGGCTGCCAGTCCAGGGGTACACCCTCATCGCAGAGGGGTTCGGCAGCTGGTTTGCACATCTGATCCTGCCGACTGTGACCCTGAGTGTGCCTTACATTGCATTCGTCGCCCGGATCGCGCGGGCGAGCGTGCTCGAGGTACTGACGGAAGACTACATGCGCACCGCGGCGGCCAAGGGCGCCTCGTCCTATGCCATGCTCTTTCACCATGCATTGAAGAATGCCGGTGTCCCAATCCTCACCGTGATCGGGATAAGCTTCGCCTATCTGATCGGCGGGGTCGTGCTCACCGAAACCGTATTCAACATCCCCGGTATCGGGCGCCTGGTGGTCGATGCGATCAACAACCGGGACTATCCGATCATCCAAAGCGTGCTGATCCTTACCTCGGGTCTCTACGTTCTCATCAATCTCGCGGTCGATCTCGCCTACACTCTGATCGATCCTCGCATTAGGTACTAACATGACGCAGATTTCCTATACACCTACTTTCGCGGTGGCGGGTCGGTCGCGCCTATTCAAGCTTAGTCGTGTTGCGCGGCGACGCCCTCTGGTCCCGATCGGCGGCGGTCTCCTCTTGCTTCTGATCTTTATGGCGCTCGCGGCCCCGTTTTATGCCGGCGATCCTGGGAACATAGATCCCTTCGTCCGCTTGAAGCCGCCGTCAACCGCACACTGGTTCGGGACCGACCATCTTGGCCGGGACGTGTTCGCCCGAACCATCTACGGAGCGCGCATCTCGCTGATGGTCGGTCTGATGTCGGCCCTGTTGGCAACCTGTGCCGGCCTCCTAGTCGGCGTCGTCGCAGGCTATGTTCGCAGATTCGACAACGTCATTATGCGGATTATGGACGCCCTCATGTCGATTCCGACCATTCTACTGGCCATAGCCCTCATCTCCTTGACTGGTCCCGGGATCGGCATCCTAATCGTCGCCGTCACAATTCCCCAGACGCCAAGCGTGACCCGGCTGGTGCGCTCGGTAGTGCTGAGCGTGCGGGAGCGTCCTTACGTAGAGGCCGCGGTCTGTGGCGGCGCGCTGCTGCCTAAAGTCCTGTGGCGTCATGTTCTTCCGAGCACCATCCCGCAGCTCATGGTACAGAGCGCCATTGTGTGTGCGGATGCAATCATGACCGAGGCAGGACTGAGCTTCCTCGGCGTCGGCGTACCACCCGAAATCCCGAGCTGGGGCAATATGATCGCGAGCTCCCGTCTCTATCTCGCGACCGCTCCGCTGACGATCTTCGCTCCAGGCGTCTTCCTCGCGGTCACGGTTCTCGCGGTCAATCTCCTTGGCGACGGCCTGCGTGACCTGTTCGATCCCCGCGCGAAACGGAGGCGCTGAGATGCTGATGCAAAACTCCTGGGCGCATAGTACAATCGAGAACTTTAGGGAGGATAGAGCCATCGAGAATGACGTGCTTTTGGACGTTCGAGATCTCGAGACTCACTTCTTCGGTGAAGAGAGCGTCACCCGGGCCCTTGGCGGCGTCAGCTTCCGGGTGAAGAAAGGCGAAACGCTTGGCGTGGTCGGCGAATCTGGTTGTGGCAAGAGCGTCACGGCGCTTTCCATTCTGCGCCTACTGCCGAAGCTGACCGCCAGGACAGTCGGCGGCGAGGTTCGCTTTCACGGCCGCAATCTCCTGGATCTGTGCGAGCGGGAGATGCGCAAGATCCGGGGGGATAAGATCGTCATGATCTTCCAGGATCCTATGACGAGCCTCAACCCGGTCTACACGATCGGTCGCCAGATTGCAGAGGCGGTAGAAATCCATACCGGGGCGTCACGTGCCGAGGCCTTGTCAAAGGCCGTAGAGATGCTGCGCCTCGTCCGCATTGCGGACCCTGAACGGCGGGTTAACAACTATCCCCACGAAATGTCGGGGGGCATGCGCCAGCGTGCCATGATTGCCATGGCGCTGGCCTGCTCCCCCGAACTCCTGATTGCAGACGAGCCGACGACGGCACTCGATGTCACCATTCAGGCACAGATCCTGCGGCTGATCGTCGATCTGAAGGAGCGCTCGGGAACCGCGGTGATGTTAATCACCCATGATCTTGGCGTCGTGGCCGAGACCTGCCAGCGCGTGATCGTGATGTATGCCGGCCGGATCGTTGAGCAGGCAACGGTGATGGATCTCTTCGCGCGGCCCATGCATCCATACACAAAGGCCCTCATGCGCTCGGTCCCTGACAGGCGACGCGGAAAAGAGCGCCGCTTGCCGGAAATTCCTGGCATCGTGCCGAGTCTACGCGAACCCATTGCAGGGTGCAGCTTTGCGGTGCGTTGCCCGTTTGCAACCGACGTCTGTCGGGCGAAAGCGCCAGTTCTTGAAGACTACGGGTCGGATCATGCAGCTGCCTGCTGGCATGCTGAGGAGGTAGTGAGCGCATGAGTGAACCCCTGTTGAAAGTCGAGAAACTGGTTAAGCACTATCCGCTTGGTGGGGGATTCTTTAATAGAGTTCCATTGGTCGTGCGAGCGGTCGAGGATGTCTCCTTTTCTGTTGAGGCGGGCGAGACCCTTTGCATTGTCGGCGAATCCGGATGCGGCAAGTCGACAGTCGCAAGGCTCTTGATGCGGCTCCTTGACCCGACTGATGGCCGCGTGCTGCTCGATGGAACCGATGTTGCAAGTCTCAACAAAAACGAGCTTCGGAACTGGCGCCGTCGGATGCAGATGGTGTTTCAGGACCCCTATTCGTCGCTGAACCCGCGGCTAACGGCCGGTCAGATCATCACCGAACCGGTCGAGAACTTCGAGCGTCTGGGCCGCAAAAAGCGCGAGGCCCTGGCGGCGGAGCTTTTACAAAAGGTGGGCCTTGCGCCCGAGATCATGCACAGGCTTCCCTCGGAATTGTCGGGCGGTCAGCGCCAGCGGCTTGGGATTGCGCGTGCGTTGTCCCTCAAGCCCTCAATCATCATCGCCGACGAGGCGGTCTCGGCTCTCGATGTCTCCGTGCAGGCGCAAATCCTGAACTTGCTCATGGACCTCCAGGAGCAAACAGGGATCGCCTTTGTTTTCATTTCGCACGATCTTGGTGTTGTGGAGCATATCGGTCATCGCGTAGCCGTCATGTATCTCGGACGGATTGTCGAATTGGCAACTTGCGAAGCGCTCTTCGCCAAGCCATTCCATCCTTACACTGAGGCGCTGATAGCCGCGGCTCCGGTGCCAGATCCCTCATGTGCCCGACTGGAGGTGCCCGTCGAGGGCGAGGTGCCAAGCCCGGTCAATCCGCCGAGCGGGTGCGCGTTTCACCCGCGCTGTCCGCTCGCGGTCGAGCGCTGCCGGATCGAAGTGCCGCCCTTGGTGCCGGCTGCAGATGGCCGCCTTGTGGCCTGTCACGTGCGCGCTCCGGCCACGGGCGCCGTGGCCTAACCAAATGTAGCGGGCGAATGATCGCCTGCTGTGTGCTGGCCACTGACGGATTGACTTGATCGGTATATGTTGCAACGTTTTGATTACCGGCATGGGCCAACCGTGAACGAACGGCGGCTGACGCGATCCTGAACGCCAATCGCGGCGAAATCGCCATCCTCATCGCCCGTGTGCCCGGGTTTACAGTAACGCGCCTCGGTCCCGCGGCCGGAGCCTGAGATCGACGCCACTGAGCTCGCGGTCGCCCGCTACGCCTGACGCCAACTCGAATAATTCTTCCATGGAGACCTAATGTGATCACCGCTGTTTCTACCGCCGATGCCCCCGGCGCTGTCGGCCCCTATTCCCAGGCTATCAAGACCGGCAATCTCCTGTTCGTGTTCGGACAGTTGCCGATCGACCCGGCCACCGGCGAGTTTAATTCTGACGATGTGGTCAAGCAGGCCGAACAATGCCTGAAGAACATGGCCGCCATTGCCAAGGAAGCGGGCACCGAGCTTTCGAAGACGGTCAAGACCACGGTGCTGCTGACCAGCCTTGGCGATTTCGCGGAGGTCAACCAGGTCTATGCCGAGTTCTTCTCCGAGCCGTTCCCGGCGCGTGCCTGCTACGAGGTGAAAGCTCTGTCGAAAGGCGCCAAGGTGGAAATCGAAGCCGTCATAGCTGTCGGCTGAACTGGCCGCACCATTATGCGGCATGAAGCCGGAGCGGTCGAAGGGCCGCTCCGGTTCTGTCGTTTGACGGCGGAAGAAACGGGCAAGGCCCACTTGAGGAGGAGGACGCCGTGACCCTTACGCAGGCGCTCAAAAAGCATATCAAGAACACCAAAAGGTTCGGCGATCTTGCAGCCGCCGCTGGCGTCGTCGAAACCGCCAGGCGCTTTCCGGTCCACAATCCCTCCACGGGTGAATTGCTGGCGGAGTTGCCGGACATGCAGGCCTCGGATGTGGCGCTCGCAATCGATCGAGCTGATGCCGCAAGAGAACGTTGGGCGGGTCTGACCGCGCGTGAGCGCTCCGACATCCTGTGGCGGTGGCACCAGCTGATTGTCGATCACATCGATGATCTCGCCGCTATTCTGACCTGCGAAATGGGCAAGCCGCTTGCCGAGGCGAAGTCGGAGATTTCCCATGCCGCGGCTTATGTCAGATGGTATGCGGAAGAGGCGAACCGCATCTACGGCGAGACGATCCCGGCGCCGTCCACCGACAGACGACTGCTGGTGATCAAGCAGCCGGTCGGTGTCGTGGGCGCCATCACGCCCTGGAATTTTCCGGCCTCGATGGTCGCGCGCAAGATTGCGCCGGCGCTGGCAGCCGGCTGCACGATCGTCCTGAAGCCCGCTCAACAAACCCCACTTGTCGCGGGCGCCATGTTCGGGCTTGCCCGGATGGCCGGCTTTCCCGAGGGCGTGCTCAATCTGATCTATGCGTCGGACGGCGATGCCGTCGGCAAGGAGCTTTGCTCTAATCCGAAAGTTCGCAAGATCAGCTTCACCGGATCGACAGAAGTCGGCCGGCTGCTGATGCGCCAAAGCTCCGACCAGATCAAGCGGATCAGTTTCGAGCTCGGCGGCAACGCGCCCTTCATCGTTTTCGACGACGCTGATATCGATGCCGCCGTCGATGGTGCGATTCAGGCCAAGTTTCGCAATGGCGGCCAGACTTGCGTGTCCGCCAATCGTATTTACGTGCAGGCCGGCGTCTACCACCTGTTCTCCGAGAGGTTTGCCGAGCGCGTCAGGCGGCTGCAGGTTGGCGACGGGTTCAAACCGGACAATGCTATCGGTCCTTTGATCGATAGCCATGCGCTGGCAAAAATTGAAGCGCATGTCGATGATGCCGTCAAAAAGGGCGCGACGGTTCGCTGCGGCGGTCGCCGGATCGGCGCGAAGGGAACATTTTTCGAGCCGACCGTCATCACCAATGTCGTCGGTTCGATGCGGATCGCGCAGGAAGAGACGTTTGGTCCATTGGCGCCCATCATCCGTTTCGAAGACCCGGAGCAGGTGATCCGGAAAGCCAACGACACCATCTATGGCCTCGCCGCCTATTTCTACGCCTCGAACCTCAAACGCGTCTGGCGGGTGGCCGAGGCGCTGGAATACGGCATGGTCGGCATCAATACCGGCCGCATGTCATCGGAGGCGGCACCCTTCGGTGGCATCAAGCAGTCCGGCATTGGACGCGAGGGCTCGCGGCACGGTCTCGAGGACTATCTCGAAATGAAGTATCTATGTATGGGCGGCCTCTAACGCGGGCTGCCGCCCTCAAACGTCCGCCGCTCGGTTTGACGATCTTGAAGCCGGGCCGTTGCGGGAAAAAGAAGCTGCCGTCCTTCCAAAGGCATCGCGTTGTTTTCCCGTAACGGCAGGGTCAGCTTGGAGCACATGGATGGAAGCATCTGCACGACATCATCACCAGTTCTCAAAAGTCGCGCAGATCACGCGCCACCGGGCGCCGCAGTAGGCTGAGAGTGAACCGCCGTGGTGTTGCCGCATCAATGATTCCGATGCGCGGCATGCAGGCGACTGGTAGTGGTCGATGGTCCTCGGAGCTGTTCTGGGACGAGCACAGCGCTAAACCGCGTGCTCACCGCATCAAAAGCCGATCCCAAAAGGTCGCCGGCGTGCAGGCGCTAATAACCTCGCCCACAACAGGCCCGATGCGGCGGAACCGATGCGGTCGTAGACTTTCGAAATAGTAAGCATCCCCTGGACCCAGGATTTTTAGCTCATCGTAGCCGGAGAGGATTGCCGGACGAAATGAGAAACTGACCCCTCCCATTGCCTCACTGAGGCAATGGGAGGGGTCAGTTCTAGGCGACAGGTGGAGCGAGCGAAGCGGTCGATTTTCCAGACCAGGACACAATCGACATACCTGTTGCGAATACTCGCGACCCTCGCGGCGGCCTGACACTGCGATGTCGCAGTAGTCTCCGACGATGCCAGTCCGTCGCGTGGCGTAGCTTGAAGATCGGGCTTCTGGTCCGGCGGGGAAACGCGCAGGTAAAGTGCCGTGCGGTTTTTTGGGCTGGATGTGACGGTAATTGTGTCACAGAATGTCTTGCCTCCGTGGCCACCGATGGCCTGGATGTCACGCCGAAGCTTGCTGCCGCAGTCCCTAGATCGGCAAGCATATTCGCCGTTTCGGAGTACGAACACGATGGCGTGCCTGCGCCACTCGTGCCAAAACCTTTACCCTTCGAACTACCCTTGTGAACTTTTTACACGTACTTTCAATCCGACCCAACTTCTCAGCGAAGGCGTTGTCGCTTCAGAGTTTGAAGCTTCGCCAGCGATGCGGCGTAAGCCCATGATCGCGCCAGACCAACCACGAGGCGATCGTTTCCTGCGACGCGACAAATCGCTTGCAGGATCACGCCCGGCGCCGGTTGAAACCGATCCGCATCCGCCGGAGCCAGTATTTGAACAATCTGATCGAGCAGGAGCATCGGCGCATCAAGCACCGAGTCCGGCCGATGCTCGGCTTCGAATCGACGGCCGCCGCAGCCACCATCCTTTCCGGCATCGAAATGATTCACGTGATGCGTAGTCGACAGGCGAGGCGCCTTCAATCCGAATCCGTCCCTGGCCGAGCAGTTCGAATCCTCGCCCCTGACTGACCTCAGATCAGGGCTCTCTGCGCCCTCTACTCACCCATTGCAACAAGCCCATCTGCTGTCATCCAGAAATCAGCGGCTTAGCTGGTGCGTGTAGGCAAAAGGGAACGATGAACAGCCAAAAAGTCGTCGAATGCCGCAAGAAAACGTTCCGCCTCGTTCTCACCGAAGGGGAGCGAGAGCGCGACAAGTCCCCGTGGCGCCACATAGAACCCGCGCAGAACCATCTCGACGTGCCAGAGCTCCAGCCAGCGTACGTCTCTTTCCTTAAGTTGCGCCGGTGTCTCGACTACGCCATCGACAAAATGCAGATTCATCAGCGAGCCGCGGCCGAGAACGACGGCAGCAACCGCATGCCGCTCGAGGGCGGTGTTCGTCTCGCTTCGCAACCAGTCGCCTATGGCATTCACTCTTCGGCTTGCTTCTTCAGTCAAAACTTTTGTGAAGCCAGCCAATCCCGCCGCCATGCTTAGGACGTTATTGTTGAAGGTGCCGCCGTGCGAAAACGAATTGACACGCGCAGGATCAAAGCGGTCCATGATCGAGGCCTTGCCGCCGAAGGCACCGAAACTTGCGCCGCCGCCGATATACTTCCCGAGCGCAACCATATCGGGAAGGATACCGAGTTCACCGTGCAACGCTCTATAACCTAAGCGTGACGTTTGCACCTCGTCGAAGATCAAGATGACGCCGAGTTCGTCAGCCAGACCCCGGAGACGCGGAAGGAAGTTTGGCTTGGCGACAATACAGCCCCCAGCTCCCAACATTGGCTCCAAGATGACCGCAGCGAGATCATCGGCATGCTCTCGCATCATCTTCTCTACGCCAACCTCGTCGTTATAGTCGGCCAGCAAGAAAGGAAACGGCAAATTGAGCGGTGAGCCTCCGTTTGCAAAGCACATGACCCCCCCATGATAGCTTTCTTTAAAAGCCAGTATCTTGGTTCGGCCCGTGACTGCGCGCGCGGCTGCCAACGCCATAATGTTGGCTTCCGTGCCGGAGTTACAGAAGCGTACGCGTTCGATCGCCGGGAAGCGGTCGACAATAGCGGCACCCAAGTGTGCCTCGTAACGGTTTGGCCCGCCGAGCATGACGCCTTCCCTGATGGCGTCAATCATGGCCTCCGCTATGGTTGGGTCGGAATGTCCGTACAGGCCCGCGGTGTATTCCGACAAGAGATCCACATATTGATGGCCATCAAAGTCTGTTACGTAGCAGCCATTCCCGGACACCAAAGTAAGTGGAAAAGGATTGTACCAGAGTATGGTACGGGTGTTGCCGCCTGGAAGCGACTGCTTGGCGTCTATATGGCGGGCCAAGCTTTTAGGATTGCGGTCCACAAATCGCTGCCGTGCGTCGTTGAGTACGGAGTCGAGATCTGCATTTTGTTTGATTGAACCCGTAGTGGCTGCCATCTGTTGAAAACTCCTCTTAAGAAGATGTTGCAGTTAAGACTTACGCGTCGTAGGCCTTGTCGGCGCGCCGAGCGTGATCGCCTGTGGCCGCCCCGCTCGCGGTTCGATCTATGCTGTGCCGCAACCGCTCAGTGACGGCGAGCAGGTTTCGAAAAGGTCGCGGGGCTCGAGCAGCGGTGGTTCGCGAATATTTGGCTGGCCTGGATTAGCTGTCGTTCAAGCCCCAGGTGCTTTTTCGATTTGGCCCTCAAGCGCTTTGCTGGAATACCACAGAATACGCACCAGCTATCCAGACGCTTTGTTACTAGAGACAACGCCCCGACCGATGATCTTTCTCCGATATTGCATCCGAGAAGAACGATCGCCCCTGATCCAATGATGACGTGCCTTCTTATATAGACGGCAGCGAATTTGACCCTAAGGCATTCTTCTGGAATAGTTATATTCGTTAGATATCCCCTGTGTAATCGTCCGTGCCGGAAAATATGTGAGCGCCTGGGGCAAGCCCGGAAAAATCATTGCGCGTAATCATTCCTTCTCCGTCCAGATAGCACCCAGATGCGATATGAACATAATCGCCAATGGTGACTGATCCTCTCAAACCATTAAGGATAACATTTCTGTCTATTATGACGTTATTACCGACATATATGTTTTCCAATCCGTTAATCTTACATGTGATCGGCGATCTTAACGTTCTTTGCAGCAGATCGAATGTCACTATTAGCCAATTCATTTTCTGCTATATTTGATATTTCTAGCGACGCGCAGATTTTATATCTATTATGTTGCCTATTATTTATGCCATTTTTTTCTTTCCACTCTCGATATACTAACATGGCGCAGCCACTTCCTTCGCCGCGATTCTTGATTTATACAATTGCCGTCCATGTCCTCGACAACGCCCTCTCCAGCGATGCAATAGCAGGCTTCGAGGTGATTGCGGTATTGGATAAGTGACACCGTATTGGCCCGCACAATCGTGTGACAGACGGTAAAGCCCACGCCTTTTCCGTCAGCAGACGGTGATTGGTGCCACTGCTCCGGTCGGTGACTTCTACATCCTGCAGGCTGCGCACGAACATAATTGTTCTCCGTATCTAACATTTGAGGATAGTGGAATGCGAGTTCCGAACAGATCTGGCATATCGATCAGGCTGGCAGCTCCTACTTATAGAGGGACACTCAAAAGTCGTGCCAATCTCACCTAGGGCCTAAGAACAAAAATTCTGCGCGCTGAAACAATGATTTGCACTGTTGTACCTCAGAGGTAGGGCAACAATGCCTGTGTCGAGGACTCGACAAACTGAACCGGGCCGGGTTGACCTGATGTGGTGGACGGCCTCGCTCCCGGCATCGCAATGTGCCAAAGTGTAGCTGTCGAAAGTCACATGAAGGAGAGCCGTCCATGGAGAAGATTACCACGATTGGTCTGGATATCGCCAAGCACGTATTTCAGATTCACGGGAGGAGCTGGTGCTATCGTTGCCCGTCGCAAGCTTCGCCGCGATGAGGTCGCTGGATTCTTCAAGGCATTGCCGCCATGCTTAGTCGGCATCGAGGCTTGCGCGACGGGACACCACTGGGCTCGGATTCTTAGGTCACTGGGTCACGAGGTTCGGCTGATGCCTGCGTCTTACGTCAAGCCATACGGCAAGTAATGGCCACCTCTCCATTACTTTACTAATCGTCAGGTGCTCAAAATGCGAAGGAACTCACGCGGACCGCGCCGGTTGCCGGCCTTTGCACGCAAAATTCCTTCGCATTATTTCAGAGCGTGTCGAGCCAGGCGAGCAGGCTCGTATCACGTTTCCACGATGATAAATGCCCCGTCGACACCGGTGCGGCGATCTGTTCCAGCGCCTTTCGCTTTGTTTCCAGATTGGCTTTCGCGTAGTGATTGGTGGTGTCGAGGCTCACATGCCCAAGCCAACTGCGGATGACCGTGATGTCTACGCCCGCCGATACAAGATGGACGGCGGTGGCGTGACGGAAGCTGTGCGGCGTTACGTGCTTCGTTTGCAGCGACGGCGTGGTTTCAGCCGCGGCCCCATCCGGGGCGCGTCATCATCAATGATAGCCAGGCCAAGCCTGGGAACCATCGCTTCCTGTGCCGCCACAAATCGGTGGCGCCGGCTAAAGCCAATCCGAATCTGTTTGCAGCCAATAGCTCAGAGTAGACCATCGGCGTCATCGAGTGCGACGCTCCAGTTCAGCCGTTTCAACTTGATTTTGGCAGCCCTGAGCCGCCCTTGTCGTAGGCTCGCCAGCCAGGCAAAGGCCCGTTGAAATCCAGATTCCAGGCCGTGCTACTGCCGACCGTGTGGAACCCGTTCCCAGTCGCCGCCAAAACCCGACTGCAAAGATCGTCACTCAGTGCTCGCGCCATCACACCTCCTGGTTCGAAGGAGGGGATCACGAAGAGCTATAACTGACGTCCAATTTCCGATTCCGAGTTCAACGGACGCGGCACCAAACCTCGAAACAAAATTTACAGAATCTTTGCGAGCGCAAACCGCCGACGCTGGTAGGTTC
Source organism: Rhizobium mayense (assembly GCF_030272705.1). Taxonomy (GTDB): domain Bacteria; phylum Pseudomonadota; class Alphaproteobacteria; order Rhizobiales; family Rhizobiaceae; genus Rhizobium; species Rhizobium mayense. The sequence goes on from NZ_JARFYM010000043.1 coordinate 39,436, forward strand.
ACTGCGAAGGCTGACGTGGACAGGACTGAAAAAGCTGATGTGGATTACCCTCGGGTGACCGCACCGCACTACAACGTCGGAGATGAAAGTCATGGCAACAAGAGCGCTTATCCTGATTGAAGGTGATCCAACGGGTACTGGCCTGCTATTCGCTCTAGCGGGCCAGCGGCTTGGCCTCAATCCAATTACTCTGTGCGCTGACCCAGCTCAGTACGAATATCTTGCTGCGGAAGGACTTGAGGCAATCCGCGTCGATACAGACGACCTCGATGCGCTGATCAGCGAATGTTCCCATCTGCGCGCGACCTATGACATTGCTGGAATTACGTGCCCTAGGGAAGCATTCTATGCGACAGCTAGCAAGCTCGCCCGACATTTCGATCTGCCTGGACCCAATCCCGTATCGATTGAGCGATGCTGCGACAAGTTTACTCAACGTCAACTCCTCGGTGAGGCCGGTGTTCCAATACCCACCTATCGCCTGGCAGCGAATGCGGTGGAAATAGAAAGCGCCGCCGCCGAGGTCGGCCTGCCGGCGATTCTTAAGCCAACCGTAGGCAGCGGCAGCAGTGGTGTCCGATTGTGCCGCACCGTCGATGAACTAGCCGAACATACGACCTATCTGTTGAGCGGGAGGCAAAATTGGTCGTCATCTCCGCGGATACTGGTCGAAGAATTCGTCCAAGGACCACATTATAATGCTGAGATAATGGGAAATGAGGTTATTGGGATTAGCGTCGCTGACTACGGTCCCCCACCTCATTTCGTCTTTCGTGAGTTGACCTTTCCTGCCCCGTTGTCTGATGACGAGCATCAGCGTATAGTTGATGTTTCGCTGAGCTGTTTGCGAGCTCTTGACCTCGGCTGGGGGCCAACGAACATTGAACTCCGGTGGACGAAGCTTGGCCCAGTCGTTATTGAAGTCAACCCGCGTCTAGCTGGCGTACCGGATCCTCAATTGGTTCAACTGGCTTGCGGTGTCGACCTTATCACCGAGCACATCAAGCTTGTCATTGGCAAAGAATGGAATCTGCGCAAAAGGCATTCGAACACTGCGGTCGCACATTCCCTCATTCCTGATCGCGATGGTACGCTCGATTGGATTGACGGCAACAGTCGCGCGGCTGCTATACCGGGTATCGCAGAGATCAAATTGTATGTTGAACCCAAGACGCCAATCGTCAGGAAGGGGGATTACCGAGACCGCATCGGATATGTCATCGCCGTCTCACCCAGCCTTGCTCAGACCAAGGCGATACTAAAGCGTGCCGTCGATTCAATCGGTTGGTCTATCACACCATTTTCGACACTTCGTGAGTAGGAAGTATCTGCGGCCCCTTACCTGCCAGCAACCTTCACGTTCGCGCGAGGGAGCCCAATATCGGTTTAGGGTTTGTTGAGATTCAACGCGAATTTATGACGGCAGCGCAAGCGTAGATCATTGCCGAGAAGTTTCGGTCGGTTTTGTCGGAGCGCATGGCGATTGCCTTGAACTCTTTGAGCTTGCAGAAGAAGTTCTCGATCAGGTGCCGCCACTTATAGACTTCCTTGTCGATCTCGATCGGATGCTTGCGCTTGGACCGCTGCGAGATGACGATCTGCGCCCCGCGCTCGTTCATCTCCTTGATGATCCAGTTGGCATCGAACGCCTTGTCGGCAAGGATCGCCTCGAAATCGATCCCTTCGATCAGGGGAGCCACGCCGATCGTATCGTAGCGCTGGCCGGGCAGGAGATGAAACCGGACGAGGTTTCCAAGGGCGTCAGTCAAGGCAAGGATTTTGGTTGTCCATCCGCCTTTCGATTTTCCGATCGCCTGATTTTGAGTCCCCCTTTTACGCCGTGTCCATGACGATGGACCGGAACGATGGTTGCATCGATCATGGCATATTCCATGTCCGGATCATCCGAAACAGCTTCGAATATCCGTTCGAACACGCCTTTTCTCGACCAGTCGTCGAAGCGTTTGAAAACCGTATTCCAGTTGCCGAATGCGTCCGGCAGATCCCGCCAAGGGCTGTTGGTGCGCGCTTTCCACAGAACCGCTTCAACAAAGAGCCGATTGTCGCCTCCGTTGCGGGCGGGGTCGGTATCCTTGCCATGGCAATGGGGAGCCATCTTTTCCCACTGGGCGTCCGTCAAGACAGTCCGAATCATCCTCAAACTCCTCAAAAGGAGCTTGAATCATGATATCTCTATCCGTGAAACCCTGAATCTCGACAAATACCTAGAGCGTGTCGCAGCTTACGTGATTCAGGATTCCGTTGAAGCTTGCTTTGTGATTCACTTGTGCATGGAAGGAGATCGACCATGGGCAAGCCGCATC
>NZ_JARFYM010000044.1 GCF_030272705.1 Rhizobium mayense
CCAATCGTCGCCTGGCAGTAGGTTCAGTCATTTTCGGATTGGCCCAAGATTGTTGTCAGGATAGTAGATCGTCTCTTGCTCACCAACACCTGCGGTCGCCCAAGCGGCCGTCAGCGCGGATGCCCGGAGCTTGCCCATGATGGAGCAGACTTACACACTAAAACAATTGGCACAGGGACGCCGGCCGATCCGCATCGGCTTCTTTCTCGTGCCCGATTTTCCCTTGATGACCTTCGCCGCGGCACTCGATTCCCTGCGGCAGGGAAACCGTCTCGCCAAGCGCAAGGCCTTTGAATGGCTGATCCTGTCGGCGGATGGCGGTCGGGTGAATTCGAGCAGCGGACTGGGCTTCGACGCCGACGCCGCGATCGGCCGGGAGTCGCGATGCGATATCGTCATTGTTTGTGCCGGCGTCAATTACGCTGATTCCTACGATGCAGCGATCTTCGCATGGCTAAGGCGAGCCTATTCCGAGGGTTGTGTTCTGGGTGCTGTGAGTACGGCCGTTTTCTACCTCGCAAAGGCCGGATTGCTCGAGGGGCGCCGATGCGCGGTCCACTGGGAGTCGCTAGCGAGTTTCCGCGCCGAGTTTCCGAACTGCCTGGCGACCGAGGATATCTTCGCAATTGACGGCCGTTTCCTGACTTCGTCCGGCGGGACGGTCACGCTTGATATGATGCTTTATCTCATTGCCGCAGTCGAAGGCCGGGATCTGGCGGCACTGATCTCGGACCAGTTCAATCATGCGCAGATAAGGCGCCAGGATGACGTCCAGCGCATGTCACCCGAAGACCGTTTCGGCATCAGGAACGGCAAGCTTGCATTCGTGGTCCGGAGGATGGAGGCGAGCCTCGGAGACCCGCTGGAAATTTCCGACCTCGCCGACAGCGTCGCGCTGTCGCTGCGCCAGCTTGAGCGGCTGTTCCACAGCAATCTCGGCAAGAGCCCCTCGACATTCTACATCGAGCTCCGCATGACGCGCGCCAGAGAGCTTCTGACTTACACGGAACTGGCAATCGGCCAGATTGCCGAGATCTGCGGATACCAGTCGGCGTCCCATTTCGGACGATCCTACCGCACGCGGTTCCACGAAAGCCCGGCCGCCACCCGAAAGGCCGAAAAACGACGGGAGGCGACATCGACCTGAACAATGTCGATTCGCGCACAAAAGAGGTCGGATCGCTGCATGTCACAGACGTCGATCCCGATTTAGTTTCCAAGAAGACGGAACAGTGAACGGACAAAAAGTCCGGTGCGACCGCGCGCGGAGGACATTGACCGCCGCCCGGTCCAACCAAGAAAAAATTCGGAACAGTTAACGCGCGAACTAGGAGAAGACTACCGTGAATGAGAAACAGCATTCCTATATCCCGACACTGGTCGAACAGATGTCGAGCGGTTCGATCGGCCGCCGCGAATTTCTGCGCAAAGCGACGCTGCTCGGCGTCTCGGTAGCGGCTGCGTACTCGCTCGCCGGCGTCGCGATGCCGGGCAATGCCGCTCGGGCCGAAGACATGCCGAAAGGGGGCAATCTGCGCATCGGCATGCGCTGCATGGAGATCAAGGATCCGCATCTGGCCGACTTCGCCGAAAAGTCGAATGTCATCCGCCAGGTCTGCGAGTATCTGACTTTTACCGATCGCAACAATATCACTCATCCCTATCTTCTGGAAAAATGGGACGTTAGCGATGACCTGAAAACCTGGACGTTGCATGTCCGCAAGAATGTAAAGTGGCGCAAGGGCGGCAGGCCGCTAACGGCCGACGATGTCGTCTGGAACTTGAAACGGGTCAGCGATCCGAAAGTAGGCTCATCAGTGTTGGGTCTCTTCACCGGCTATCTTGTTCAAGAATATGACGGCGGCGAAAAGGACGAAAAAGGCAATCCGAAGAAGTCCAGCAAGCTCTGGGCCGACAACGCAATCGAAAAGGTCGACGACTACACGGTTCGCCTGAACTGCTTTGCACCGCAGATCGCCGTCCCCGAACATCTCTATCATTATCCAATGTTCATCATCGACCCGGCCGAAAACGGTGCCTTCGGTCCCGATGCCAACGGAACGGGACCTTTCGTCCTGACCGAATACGTCGTCGGCAAAGGTGCCAAATACAAGGCACGCACAGACTACTGGGGTACGGGTCCGTTCCTCGACACATTCGAATATGTCGACCTCGGCGACAACCCGGGTGCCGGTATCGCCGCCATGGCCTCCAAGCAGGTGGACGGGCTTTCGGAGGCCGACGCGGTCCAGATTAATTCGATGAAGAACTTCCCGCATGTGGTGGTCTACAAGGTCGAGACGACCCAGACCATCGTAGCGCGCATGCATCCCGACATCGAGCAGTTCAAGGACAAGCGCGTCCGACAGGCGATGCGCTTTGCGATCGATCGTGACAAGGTCATCCAGACCTCGCTTCTCGGTGCCGGCATTCCGGCCGAAGACCACCACGTTGCGCCGTCACACCCCGAATACGCGGCTCTTCCGAAATATTCCCGCGACATCGAGAAGGCCAAGAAGCTTCTGGCTGACGCCGGCTATCCTAATGGTTTCGAGTTCGACATGGTCACGCGCCCCGACCCGATCTGGGAGCTCAATACCGCCCAGGTTCTTGCCCAACAGTTCGCCGACATCGGCGTTAAAATCAATATCAAGGCGCTCCCGAGCGCCCAGTATTGGGAGGTCTGGACGACGGCCCCCTTCAGCCTCACGGCCTGGGGTCACCGGCCGCTCGCGATCATGACGCTCGCGCTCGCGTACCGTTCGAACGCCGCATGGAACGAGTCGAACTATTCGAATCCAGACTTCGACAAGCTGCTGACGGAGGCCGAAGGCATCCTCGACCCGAAGGAGCGTAGCAAGGTCATGGCCAAGATCGAGGCGATCATGCAGGACGACGGTCCGATCGTGCAGCCCTTCTGGCGCATCTTCTCGACCGTGATGGACAAGAAGGTCAAGGGCTTCGAGCTGCATCCTTCTCAGTACATCTTCGCGCACCAATACGCGATCTCAGCCTAATCTCCCGGCCAGCACCCGGCCGCGTTCGTGCGGTCGGGTGCTCTGCCCAGACATCGGATCCTTCCGCTTATGGCGAAATTCCTTTTCAAACGCTTGGTAATGATGCTGCTAACGATGCTTTGCGCTTCGTTCCTCGTCTTTGCCGTCTGCGAATTCACGCCGGGTAGCGTGGCGCGTAAGTCTCTCGGCCCCTTCGCGACCCAGCAGCAGGTCGACCTGTTGACGGAGAAACTGAAGGCGAACGATCCCCTAGTCGTCCGATACGGTCGCTGGCTTGGGGTGCTGGTCGGCGCCATCCCCGATCCGCTCCAGGATCCGTCGACCGGCCTTAATTTCAAGGATCCGCGCGGCGCACAATATTTCGGAAACTTCGGCTATTCGACGCTGAACAAGCTGCCGGTCAATGACGTGATCTGGGAGCGTCTCGGCAACACCGCGATCCTTGCGGGGCTCGCCTTCCTGTTGATCGTGCCGCTGTCGATCATTTTCGGCATCCTCTCCGGCCTCAAAGAGGGCGGCGTCCTGGACCGTACGTTGTCGGTCATCTGTATCACCTTCACATCCATTCCTGAATTTGCCTCGGGCGTCTTCCTGGTCACTCTTTTCGTGATCTTGTGGCCGATCCTGCCGGGTACAAGCCCGCTCAACAGCGACGGCGGCTGGGCGGTCCCCTACCAGTTTGTCCTGCCGGTTGCCGTCCTTGTCATCTACGACTTCGGCTATGTCGCCCGCATGATCCGCGTTTCGATGATCGGCGTCATGGAGCGGCCCTATATCCGCACCGCGATCCTCAAGGGAATGAGCACGCGCCGGATGGTTCTCGGTCACGCGCTCCGCAATGCGATGATCGCGCCGTTCACGGTCCTGCTGCTGCAGATCAACTTCCTGATCAGCGGTGTCGTTGTGACCGAACTTGTCTTTGCCTATCCGGGCTTCGGAAGGCTCATCCTCGACGCCAGCCTGTTCGGTGACATCGCGACCCTGGAGGCCGCCACGCTGATCACAGTCGCCGTTGCCGTCATCACGCAGCTCCTCGGCGACCTTGGCTACATGCTGCTCGATCCACGTATTCGCGTGAGGTAATCATGGCCGTTCAAGACGTAATCGCCGCCGCACCGGCGCCCGCAAAGCGCGTCTCCCATGCGAACTGGAAGCGCATCCTCCATTCTCGAACCGCCCTGATTGGCCTTTGCCTGGTGATCTTCTGGATCGCGATGGCGATCTTGGCGCCGATCCTGCCACTACCATCGCCAACCGATTCCGACGTCATGGCGATGGCCAACCCCTATCCGTCGGCCGCCCACTGGCTAGGAACCGACGTTCTTGGCCGCGATGTGCTTGCCCGCCTGATTTTCGGAGCCCGAACAGTTCTCTCCGTTGCGCCGCTCTCAGTTGCCGTAGCGATGATCGTCGGCATCACGATGGGCATGATTGCCGGCTACTACGGCGGTTGGATCGACATGCTCATCAGCCGGTTCTCGGACATCATCCTGGCCTTTCCGGTTCTCGTCATCTACGTGATCCTGATCGCCAATATCGGACCATCGGTCTTGAACATCGTCATTGCGACGACGATCGCCTCGGCGCCGGGTATAGGGCGTATCACACGCGGCCTGGTGCTAGGACTGAAAGAGCAGGAATATATCTCTGCTGCGAAACTGCGCGGCGAAAGCACGATCTACATCATGCTCGTCGAGCTGCTTCCGAACTGCCGCAGCCTGCTGATCGTCGATGCCTGTCTGCGCATTGGCTATACGATCATCACCATTGGCATCCTGGGATTTCTGGGCCTTGGTCTGCCGCCACCGAACCCCGACTGGGGCGGCATGGTGAAGGAGAGCGTCACGGTTCTCAATGTCTGGCCGCACATGTCGCTCATCCCATCCTTTGCCCTCGTCACCCTTGTTCTTGGATTCAATCTCCTTGCTGACGGCATGCGTGAGGCGTGGAAGCCATGAATGCAATCACGACCAGTCTTCAAGGAGCGTCAATGATTAGCCAGGCGCCTGTCCTCGAAATCAAAAACCTGCGGATCGAATTCCGCGGCAAGGCAGAAACTGTCGTCGCCATTCCGGACCTTTCTTTCAGCGTCATGCCCGGCGAGAGTTATGGTCTCGTCGGCGAATCCGGCTGCGGCAAAAGCACGACAGCCATGGCGATCATGGGCTATCTCGGCAATACCGGCGTTATTGCCAACGGCAGCATCCGCTTCAGCGGCAAGGAGCTCGTCGGTGCCGGGACGAAGGACCTGCGCGCAATTCGCGGCCGGCAGATCGCCATGGTCTATCAGGACCCGATGAGCGCTCTGAACCCCGTCAAAACAGTCGGAGCACAGCTCGCGGAGGTGCCGCTCCTCCATCTTGGTTCGACCAAGGCAGAGGCCATTGCCATGGCCGAAGCGATGCTTGCAGACGTTCGGCTTCCCGATCCCGGCGACATGCTCCGGCGCTACCCGCATCAGCTCTCAGGCGGCCAGCAGCAGCGTGTCGTCATCGCCATGGCGCTTCTCGCAAAGCCGTCGCTTCTCCTCCTCGACGAGCCGACGACCGGCCTCGACGTTACGGTCGAGGCCGCCGTTATCGACCTCATTGCCGAACTCCGCCAGCGCTATTCGACCAGCCTGCTGTTCATCTCACACAATCTCGGCCTGATCGCCGAAAGCTGCGATCGTCTCGGCATCATGTATTCCGGCGAGATGGTCGAAGAGGGCAGCACCGCCGAGGTCTTCCGCCGGCCGAAACACCCTTACACACGTGGCCTGATCGATTGCATTCCTGATATAACCAGCGACAAGCGCAGCCGGGCCCTCGCAGCTATTCCCGGGCATATTCCGCTCCCTTCGGAACGCCCGCAAGGCTGTCTTTTTGCTCCACGATGTGCGGGATACGTGTCAGGGCGCTGCGACCAACCCGGTCTTGCACTCGAAGTGGCGGGTGAGGGCCATCTCGTCAGATGCGTGCGTTGGCAGCAGCCGATCGAGGTTCCGCACGCAAACGCGCCGTCGCCGACAGAGAATACCGAGAAGGCGACGGCGATCGCGCTGTCCGATGTCAGCCGTCTCTATGCCATCGGCTATCAGAAGACGGTCAAGGCCAATGAGAAGATTTCCTTCGACGCCGCACGGGCTGAAATAGTTGCACTGGTCGGCGAGTCCGGATGCGGCAAGTCCACGCTTGCCCGCATTGTCACCGGCCTGGACAAGGCGACGTCCGGTGAGATCCGGCTTGCAGGCGAAAATATCGCCGAGCTACAGGCTCGTGAGCGGCCTCGCGAGATGTTGCGGCAGATCCAGATGATCTTCCAAAATCCGGACAGCACGCTCAACCCGTCGCACTCGGCAGGGTTTTCGATCCGCCGGTCAATCAAGAAATTCGGTATCCGCAAGGAGAAGGCCGAAATCGAGAAGCGCGTTCGCGAACTCCTGGAGATGGTGCGCCTATCGCCGGCGGTCGCCGACCGCAAGCCGAACCAGCTCTCCGGCGGCCAAAAGCAACGCATCGCTATCGCCCGCGCCTTTGCGGCCGATCCGAGCCTCATCGTCGCGGATGAGCCCGTTTCGGCGCTCGACGTTTCAGTTCAGGCCGCCGTTGTCTCGCTCTTACTCGACATTCAGCGAGAGAAGCATGCGACCATGCTGTTTATCAGTCACGATCTCGCGTTGGTGCGTCACGTCGCCGACAAGATCGTCGTGATGTACCTCGGCAAGATCATGGAACAGGGGAGAGTCGAGGAGGTCTTTGGCGAAGGTGCACATCCCTATACCGAGGCGCTTCTCTCGGCGATCCGCAGCCCGCATCCGGACGAAACCCAGCGTGAGCGGGTTCGGCTTTCGGGCGAGACGCCGAGCCCGGTCAACGTGCCTGCCGGTTGCCGGTTCGCCACCCGCTGCCATCGCAAGCTCGGCACGATCTGCGACACCGTAGCGCCGCCTCTGCGCAAGATGTCGGATACGCACGAGATCCTCTGCCACATCGAACCCGGCGATCTCGCGGCAAGGCCATCCATCCTGGCTCCGGCGGAAAAGGCATAAGCAATGGGAGGTATCGGGGGAGGTTTGACGGGGTCGTGGCACAAGGCCGCGCGGCTGCGTGCCGTGCTGCCGATCATGGCGAGCATATGTGTTATCGGCACGGGGAACGCTCTTTTGACCACGACGGTTTCTCTGAAGCTCGCCGATCCGGCAATCGGGGCAAGCGTCATACAGTTGCTACTCACGGCATTTCCGATCGGTTTCCTGGGTGGCTGCCTCTCGGCACGGTTTCTCGTGTTCCGATTTGGCCATGAACGAGCGTTTCTCATTGTCGCCCTGCTTGCCGCCTGTGCGACCTGCGGTTTCATGTTGACAGCAGACATGGCCGTATGGTTCTGCTTGCGGTTGGCAAACGGCTTTGCAATGGCGACGCTCTTCGTCATTTCCGAGAGCTGGATCAATCTTTACGCCGACCAGCACAATCGTGGCGCCTATTTTTCCATCTATATGCTGATGACATCGCTGGCCGTGATGTTCGGCCAGTTGCTTGTCCAGGCTGCAGGCCCGCATTCGCCCCATCTTTTTCTTATCGCACTTGTCGTAATCCTGGCGGGCTTTTGTTACGCGCGCTTCGTCGGCGGGCGCTGGCCGGCCCTGCCCCTGCCGCCACCGGTTGAAGGCTCCAATGGCGGCTCCACCGATAAACGGTTCGGTATCTGGCAGTTGGCCCTGCTTGCTCCGGTCACCGTCGTCAGTGTCTTCCAGGCCGGCATGACCAACATGAATCTCTACACGATGACGCCGATCTACGGCGAACGCATCGGCATCGATGCGGTCTCCACCGTATCGCTCGTCACGGCTTTCAGCCTCGGCGGCATGCTTGCTCAGGGACCGGTCGGCTGGCTCTCCGATCGGATCGACCGCCGGTTGCTCTTGTTGTTGCAGGGGGCGACGGCAGTCGGCCTGTGCGCGGCAATCGCTCTTGTCGGCGACGGCCCCCACGCTCTGCTTTACGCCCTGTTCTTCGCTTATGGGATGATTGCGCTGACCATCTATCCGGTCGGCATCGCCTATGCGAATTCCCGTCTCAACAGCCGCCACATGGTCTCGGCTTCAGGCGGATTATTGCTGGTCTATTCCGTCGGAAACATCCTGACGCCCGGTCTGGCAGCGGGTCTGATGGAGCGATTTGCACCGCAGGCTCTCTTCATCCTTCTCGGCAGCGGCGCTTTTCTGGTTGCGGTTGCCGCTTGCGTGAATCTTCTGCGCCGTCCGCGGGCCGGCGTCACACCGTGCCTCGTTTCCGGAGGAAAAGAATGACATCGCAGCAAACCTTTGATCTCGTCATCCGCGGTGGCCTTGTCGTATTGCCCGATCAGACCCGGCAGATCGATATCGGCATCCGCAACGGTGTGATTGTCGCGCTTGAAACGGGACTTCCTGAAGGCCGCGAAGAGGTCCAGGCCGATGGACGTTTCGTGCTGCCCGGCGGAGTCGACACTCATTGCCACATGGACCAGCAACCCTGGGAAGGTAAGGCCACAGCCGATGACTTCGACACCGGCACTCTTTCGGCGCTCTGCGGCGGGACGACGACGGTGGTTCCCTTTGCGATGCAAATGCGCGGCCAATCGCTCCGCGACATTGTCGACGACTATCATAACCGAGCACGGCCGAAGGCGCGGATCGATTACGGCTTCCATCTGATCGTCGGGGATCCTTCGGCCGACGTTCTGCGCGACCAAATACCGGGACTGATCGCCGACGGCTGCACATCGATGAAAATCTACCTTACGTATGAAGGGCTCAAGCTCGACGACTATGAGGTGCTGAACGTCTTCGACCTCGCCCGCGCCCAAGGCGCGATGGTCATGGTGCACGCCGAGAACGACGCCTGCATCCGCTGGCTCACCGAAAAATTCATCGGTGCCCGCAAGACGCAGCTGCGTTATCATGAAAAAGTCCATTCTGAGATTGGCGACCGCGAGGCGACCTTCCGTGCCATCAGTCTGTCCGAACTGATCGAGACGCCGATCCTCGTCAGCCATGTAGCAGCTGCCGGCGCGGTGGAGGAAATCCGCCGCGCCAAGGCGCGGGGCCTCCCGATCTATGCCGAAACATGCCCGCAATATCTCTTCCTGTCTGCCGAAGACATCGACACGCATGATCTGTCCGGCGCCAAATGCGTGTGCACGCCACCGCCGCGCGACAAGTCAAACCAGCCGGCAATCTGGTCCGGGATCCTTGATGGCACGCTCGAGGTCTTCACATCCGATCACTCGCCCTGGCACTATGCCGACAAGGTCGCGGGCGGCCCGAACACACCCTTCCATCGGATTCCGAACGGCATTCCTGGTATCGAAACCCGTCTTCCCCTGCTGTTTTCGGCCGGTGTCAATGGCGGTCTGATCTCGCTGCAGAAATTTGCCGACCTGACTGCGGGTGCTCCTGCCAGACTATTCGGCCTCTATCCCCGCAAGGGCCGCATCGCCCTCGGCGCCGATGCCGATATCGCGATCTGGGATCCGAACCGCGCCGTGACCATTACCAATTCGCTCCTGCATCACAATACCGACTACACGCCCTATGAAGGGCAGGTTGTAAAAGGCTGGCCGATCACGACAATCTCGCGCGGCGATATCGTCTGGATTGACGGAAAGGTAACCGCCGAGCCGGGTCGCGGGCGGTTCATCGAAAGGCAGCGGCCCTTCCCGCCGCAACAAGGCCTATCGAAGGTTCTGGCATCATGACCCCATTCACATCGCGACTGCAAGGCAAGGTCGTTTTCCTAACTGGGGCAGCAAGCGGCATCGGTTCGGCGATTGCGCGCCGGTGCGCCGGCGAGGGCGCGTCAGTTGTCTGCACCGATCGTTCCCTGGATGGGGCAACGGCGCTTGCCCGGGAGCTCGGCGAGACGGCGTTCGGCGTTCAATGCGACGTGACCGATAACCGGTCGGCGGCGACGGCGGTGAAAGCGGCGCTTGAGCGTTTCGGTCGTCTTGATGGTCTTGTGCACAATGCCGCCGCGCCCTCCCTCGACGGTACCGTCATCGATCTCGCCGAGCAGCAGTGGCGGCTGGAGATCGACGTCACCATGACCGGCGCCTTCCTGACCTGCAAACATGCGCTTCCAGCGATGGTCGAAGGCGGCGGTGGCTCCGTCGTACTCATCGCTTCGCAATTCGCCCATGTCGCTGTCGGCAAGGCTGTCGCTTATTGCGCCGCAAAGGCAGGGCTCGTCCATCTGGCCAAGGCGATGGCTGTCGACCATGCGGCCCAAGGTATCCGCATCAATTCGCTTTCCCCTGGTGCCGTCGGCACGCCGCGGCTGTTGCAGCGCTGGCCCGATCTCGAAGCTGCCAATGCTGGTCTTGGACCCGCGCATCTACTCGGCCGGATCGGCTTGCCGGAGGAAATTGCTGCTGCTGCCGCGTTCCTGCTGTCGCCGGATGCCTCCTTCATCACCGGTACCGACCTTCTTGCCGATGGCGGCTATGCGACGCGCTGATTTTTCGACCTTGAACCCGAGATGGATTGAAACATGACCCTTCTTGTTACCGGCGGCACCGGATTTGTTATGAGCGTTCTTGTCAGGACGTGGCTCGAGCAGAATCCAGCCTCGAACGCTGTTATCCTCGACCGAGCCGGGCTCGATGGCCAGGCTGAACGCTATTTTGCGCCGGTGCGCGACCGTTTATCGGTGGTCATCGCCGATATTTGCGATCCGCCGCAATGGGAAGCGGCGCTCGATGCGCATGACATCCGCTTTGTCGTTCATGGCGCGACCGTCACGCCGATCGCCAGGGGCAGCGCTGCCGAGGCAAAACGCCAGCCGGAAGCGGAAAATCCCTCCCGCATTGTCGACGTCAACTTCATGGGCACGGTCCATATTCTGGAGTGGTTGCGCAGACAACGTGGCGTCGAACGACTGATCTACGTGAGTTCGGGTGCGATCTATCGCCATCATGGACCGGATTGGACCGGCGAGCCGCTTCCCGAAGACGGTTATGTCGCACCCCTGACGCTCTACGGCATCTCCAAGTTCGCAGCCGAGATGGTGGTCAACCGCTATGCAGACCTTTTCGGTCTTTCGGCCGCATCAGTGCGACTTTCGTCGGTCTATGGTCCGATGGACCGCGCAACGGAGAGCCGCAATTTCCGGCACGTCCCGAACAAGGTGGCGCACATGGCGCTGTCCGGCGAAACAATCCGTCCGAACAGTTTTGAGCCCGTCGGAGATTATCTGAGCTCGGTCGATGTGGCGGAGGCGATCATCGCACTCCTGCGCTCAGAACGTCTGCGCTACCGCCACTACAATATCGGTAGCGGCGAGACGGCCACAATCGGCGACGTTATCGCGTGGGCAGAGGAGCGCGCGCCCGGATTGACGGTGGAAATCAGTCCGTCGGAGACCGCCAATATCATCCAGGACGTTTCGCTCAAGGACGGCATGTGGGGTGCCTACGACATCGCCCGCATAGAGCGCGACACCGGCTGGAAGCCGCGTTCGGCCAAGCAGGCGTTCCACGAATACATGGACTGGATCCTCGATAACGAAATGAAGGGGGAATGATGATGAGCACTTCTAAGAACGACCAGTCCCGCGATTTTGTCGGCTATGGACCGACGCCGCCGTCGATTACCTGGCCTGATGGCGTCAAGCTGGCGATCAACCTTGTCCTGAATTACGAAGAAGGGGCCGAATATTCCTGGCAGGAGGACGGCCGCAACGACAACTGGGGCGAATATAATATCCCGAACAGCCCGCCGGTGCGCGATCTCGGGACCGAAACCCATTTCGAATACGGCAGCCGCGCCGGGGTCTGGCGTCTGGCACGCCTCTTCGACCGCTACGAGATACCGGTAACGGTTTCCGCCTGCGCCGTCGCGCTGCAGAAGAACCCTGCCGTTGTCGAGTGGATGGTGGCACGCGGCCACGACCTCCTCGGTCATGGATTGCGCTGGAGCGAATATTCAACAATGCCGCGTGAGGAGGAAGAGCGTCAGCTGCACGAGGCGATCGCACTTTACGAGTCTCTGACCGGGAAACGACCGCTTGGCTGGAACTGCCGGTCTTTTCCTAGCGTCAACACCCGGGACCTGATCGTCAAGGAGGGTGGATTCCTTTATTATTCGGATCCCTGCAATGACGACCTTCCCTATTTTCTCGACCACGAGGGGACGCGTCTGCTTGTCGTCCCCTATTCGAAGACGTTGAACGACAGCCGCTATCTGATCGCTCCTGGATACAGCAATCCACGCGACTTTGCCGAGGATTGCCGTTCGGCAATCGACTACATGATTGGCGAGGCCGAAGAAACCGGAGGGCGAATGTTGACGGTCGGCGTGCATGCCCGCTGGATGGGACAGCCGAACCGCGCCTCGGGCCTGCGCGATGTCATCGAACACGTCAAGAGAACACCGGGCGCTGCGTTCATGCGGCGCGAGGATATCGCTCGCTACTGGGCTGATCACCATGGCTGATGGCATGCATAATTTGGCCGGTGAATGTCTAAATACGGTGGCCAAGCGCATCAATGGTGCCGAGTATATCGCCGGCGTCCTCAAGGAAGAGGGCGTGAAACAGATCATAGGATTTCCGGCGAGCGAGCTTTTCGATGCCGCCGCAGCGCTCGACATTCCGCCCTTGATTGCGCGGACGCAGCGTGTCGCCGTCAACATCGCGGAAGGATATGCTCGCGCGTCAGCCGGCGGAGAGCTCGCCGTGGTGACCGTTCAGTATGGCCCTGGCGCAGAAAGCGCCTTCGCAGGCATTGCCCAGGCTTTCAACGACCGCGTGCCCTTGCTGTTCCTGCCAACCGGCTACCCGCGCGGCTCGGAAGCCGTTGCGCCGAACTTCGAATCCCGGCGGAATTTTTCCCACATCACCAAGTGGTGCGAGGCAGTTACCCGCATCGAAGATCTGCCGAAATTGATGCATGCGGCGATCTCGCGCGTGAGAAACGGCAGACCGGCGCCCGTGCTGCTTGAACTGCCGGTGGACCTCCTGGCCGAGAGCACCATTGCTTCGCCCTCCGATCATCTGCGTCCGGCTCGCAGTATTCCGCAGGCCGACGATCACGAGCTGGCCCGACTGGTGGACGCTTTGCTTGGTGCTGCATCGCCGGTGATCTGGGCGGGGCAGGGTGTGCTGTCGGCAGGCGCGAGCGCATCCCTGGTCGAGCTTGCCGAACTGCTTGAGATTCCCGTCATGACGACGCCGAACGGCAAGAGCGGATTTCCGGAAGATCATGCGCTGGCGCTCGGGACCGCAGGCCGAGCACGTCCCGCGACCGTCGACCACTTCCTCGCAAAAGCTGATCTGGTTTTGGCTCTCGGCAGCAGCTTGACGCGTTCCTACTACATTCTGCCCATTCCCGACGACAAGGTGATCCTGCAGGTTACCCTCGACGAGGCCGATATCGGCAAGGATTACGCCATCACCCAAGGTGTCGTTGGCGATGTCGGTTCGGTGATAAGGCAGATGATCGCCTTTATCCGGCGCAATCGGCTGCCGCTTGCTCGCCGCGCGCAGCCGGCGAGCGAGATTGCAGCCGTCCGCGCAGCCTTCATGGAAAAATGGATGCCGCTGCTAACATCGGACAGCAACCCGATTTCGCCCTATCGCGTGGTCTGGGAGTTGATGCAGGTTCTCGATCCGAAGACATCGATCGTAACGCACGATGCCGGAAATCCGCGTGATCAGTTTTGCCCTTTCTTCGTCGCAAATACGCCTGGCAGCTACATTGGTTGGGGTAAGACGACCCAACTCGGAAGCGGTCTTGGCTTCGCAATGGGCGCAAAGCTTGCCCGCCCAGAGGCGACGGTCGTCAATCTGATGGGTGAGTCGGCGTTCGGCATGGTCGGCATCGATTTTGAGACGGCGATACGCTGCAATCTTCCGGTCCTCACTGTCGTGCTGCGCAATAATGTTCTCGGTGGCTATGCCAAAAGCATGCCGATTGCCACGGAGAAATATGGCGCCAACCGGATGAGCGGCAACTACGCGCCGATCGCCGAAGCGCTCGGCGGCTTTGGAGTGACTGTCACCGAGCCGGCACTGCTGGGGCCGGCACTGCTGCAGGCGCTCGATGAGGTAAAGGCGGGACGGGCGGCCCTCGTCGAAGTTGTCACGCATGAGGAGCCGCGGCTTGCGGGTCTCTGGTAGGAACAGGGAGGAGTTGTGTTCGATACAGTGATCACGGGCGGCACGGTCGTCAACGCGGATGGTCAGCATCGCGCTGATGTCGCAATCCGCGACGGCCGGATTGCGGCCTTGCTCGTGCCAGGCGAGACCGCAATGGCGCGGAGCTTCATCGAGGCCGGGGGCAAGTATCTGATGCCGGGACTTGTCGATGCGCATGCGCATCTGCGCGAACCGGGACTGACCCAGAAGGAAGACTTCGACAGCGGTAGCCGCGCCGCGGCGCTCGGCGGCGTAACCACTATTCTCGACATGCCGACGGACGATCCCTGGACGGCGACCCCCAGGCAGCTCGCCGAAAAGATGGCGATGGGCTTGGGAAGGCTGCATGTTGACGTTGGGTTTCAGGCTGTCGTTTCGCGGTCTCACTTTCTGCTCGAGGATCTGCTGAAGCTCGGCCCGGTCTCACTGGAACTCTTTACCGCCGACGTGCCGGCGGACTATCTCTTCGACAGCCTGGAGGCCGTAACCCAGACTTTGCGTCAAATAGCGCCCCACGACATCGTCGTCGGCGTTTCGCCGGGCGATCAATCGATCCTGCTTGGCAGCGCGTTGCGCAATCGGGCTGGCGACATCGGAGCGTTTCTTGAAAGCAGACCGCCCCTTGCCGAGGCGAGCGGCGTTGCGCGCGCGGTCATCGCTGCGGCAGAGACAGGTGCGCGCGTCCACGTCCGTCAAGTCAACTCCCGTCTCGGCATTGAAACATGGCGCAAGCTTCGAGACATGGCCGACGTGACGATCGAGACCACGCCCCAGAACCTGTTCTTTGCGGCTGATGACTATGAAATAAAAGGCTCAAGACTGAAGGGCTCGCCGCCGTTCCGCGCCCGTGAGGACGTTCAGGCGCTCCGCGCCGCTTTGTCCGAAGGCGCGATCGACATCATGGCCACCGACCACGCTCCGCACAGCCCCGCCGAGAAGGCTGTATCCTACCCCGCTTTTGCCGACATTCCGGGCGGCATGCCCGGGCTGCAGACGTTGTTGCCGGTTATGCTGAAGCTTGTCGGCGAAGACATCATCAGTCTCTCAGCGCTGGTTCGCATGTGCTCTCACGCACCGGCCCGCAGGTTCGGTTTGGGTCGGTCAAAGGGTGCGATCGCGGTCGGCTACGACGCCGATCTCCTCGTTGTGGATTTGGCTGGATCGACTGTCCTTAGAAACGCCGAGCAGGCATCACGGGCCGGCTATACGCCTTTCGACGGCTGGCGCATCCCGGCTGCGCTTACGGCGGTCTTCCTGCACGGCGAACGGATCGTCGAGGGCGCAAATCTCACTTCTCTTAGTCGCGGTCAAGTCGTCCGCAGCAGCGCCGCTTGAAGGAACGCACCATGCCTCTGCTCGATAAAAAAATTGCAATCGTCACCGGCGCGAGTTCCGGTCTCGGGCGGGCAATCGCTCTGCGTTACGCCGAGGAAGGGGCAGCCGTCGTGATTGCCGATATCATCGAGGACCCGATTGAAGGCGGCGACACGACGCTTGCGTGCATTCGTGCTGCGGGTGGGAGAGGCATGTTCGCCAAGACGGACATCTCCTCCTGGTCGGACGTTGATGCCCTTATCACAAATACCGTTGCGGAGTTCGGCCGGCTCGACGTCATGGTCAACAATGCGGCGGTCTACACCTCGACCAATCTCCTCGGCACCTCGCCGGAACAGTGGCGGCGCGTGATCGATGTCAACGTAACCGGCTTTTTCTACTGCTGCAAACGGGCGGTCATGCAGTTCGTCGAGCAGGAGCCGGTGGGCGAGACGCGCGGCCGCATTATCAATATTTCGTCACAACACGGCATGGTCGCCTGCCCAGGTGACTTTCCCTATGGCGTCAGCAAGGGAGCGGTCGTGCAGATGACCAGGCAGATCGCTGTCGATCACGCCGACGAGCTCATCGTGTGTAATGCCATTGCACCCGGCAAGATCATCACCGGCAAGCCAGGCGTCGCCAACAATCCCGACGCGCTCGACTACTCGCGGCGGCGAACGCCTTGGCCGCGGCTGGGCGAACCTCGCGACGTGGCGGGCGCTGCCGTTTTTCTCGCAAGCGACATGGCGAGCTACGTTACCGGCGTCAATCTTATGGTTGACGGCGGCTGGATGGCCGGCTGACCTGATGCAGGCCTGTAATCGATAACCACTGGAAGGAAGACACTATGGATCTCGGACTGAAAGGCAAGACCGCCCTCGTGCTGGGGGCGGGCGGCGGACTTGGAGGAGCAATCGCTAAAACGCTCGCAGCCGAAGGAGCACAGATTGCAGTTGCCGACATCAACAAGGAGGCGGCTGACAAAACGGTTGCTGATATCCGTACCGCGGGCGGCTCGGCAATCGCGCTCGAATGGGATCTTGCCAATCTCGATGCGGTCGAACCCAATCTCGCTGCCATCGAAAAGCAGCTCGGTTCGGTCGATGTCCTCGTCAATATCACCGGCGGCCCGCCACCGACGCTGGCCTCCGGCCAGAGTGCCGATAGCTGGCGCAAATATTTCGACAGCATGGTGCTGTCGGTCATCGCCATCAGCGATGCGGTCTTGCCAAAGATGCGGGAAAGGAACTGGGGCCGGATCATTACCTCGACGTCGTCGGGCGTCGTCGCGCCGATCCCAAATCTCGGACTTTCCAACTCCCTGCGCATGTCGCTCCTCGGTTGGTCGAAAACGCTCGCCGGCGAAGTCGGCCGAGACGGCGTAACTGTAAATGTGGTCCTTCCTGGACGCGTGGCGACCCAGCGCATCACCTTCCTCGACGAACAGAGGGCCAAACGCGAGGGCAAGGCAGTCGAAGATATTTCGGCGGCCAGCACGGCATCGATCCCCGTCGGCCGCTATGGCGATCCGCAGGAATATGCCGATGTCGTCGCCTTTGTCGCCAGCAGCCGAGCATCGTATCTCACCGGCTCGGTCATTCGCGTCGACGGCGGCCTGATTGCGAGCGTGTGAGGACGCCATGCTGATCGAATTGGAACAAGTTGCCGGCTGTGGCCGGCATGCGTCCCGGCTCTTCGCGCAAGGGCATCTCCGCCGACAAAATCTCCGCAGTGCGTATTGAAACGTCTGCCGATGCGGTTTTCGATGGCAAGACGCACTGGCACGACAATGAGCAGATCCTGGTGATGGTCTCGGGCATCTGTAAGCTCATCCTCGACGGGAAGGAGATCGAAGCACATGCCGGCGAGATGGTCTTTTTTCCGGCTGGCTCCCGCCATGCCGCGATCGGAACCGGCCCGGAGGGTTGCGTCTATTACGAGATATTCGCCCCCGCGCGTCCGGATCAACTTCCCGGCTGGGTTGGTTCTCCTGTTCTGAAATTCGACTGAACCGGCGGGCGCCGTCCCTCGGCGGCGCCTGTACGTGTTGCGCCTCAAAATGTGGGTTCTCAAAAGCTTAGTAGATTTGCCGGCGTTTGAAATACCGGGGTATCCGTGCGTATGCCATCAAGCCGCTTCATTTTCAGCCGTCGCGGAAACCTAAATGGCGGATGAGCGGAAGCTAAAGACTCGCTGCTTGCGCAAAGTTACGCGCGGCATGACGACAGTGATGGCGAGCACGCGCAAACACGCGACAAAGGCATCTCGAAAAATCAAAACGGGCTGCGTGAGTTGGCACTGCGTGTCCAAGGCAACGGCACATGGGCGACGAAACGAGCGACAAATCTGCGCCTCGAAGAGCCGGTGAAACGAATGACCTGCCGCACGAGCGACTCACGGTGCAACGGTTTCGGCAGGCATTGCCGCGTGCACTGGAGGAATGATGACCGCTTGGCGGCGCGAACGCTGTCAAGCAAAGACGAGCTCGACCACGGCCGGTGGCTGTCGACTTTTGGAGAACTGCAAAAGCGCGCGACGCGACGCTATGCTAAGTCCCAATGGCGGCCTCTAGTTAGAGCTTGCCCTTCCAGGGCACCAGGAATGCCTCCAAAAAGCGGATAGTGGCCGAAAAGGCAAACGCGCAGATCGCGATGATTCCGATGCCGACGAAGACGACATCGGTTGCCAGGAACTGCGATGCTGACATGATCATGAAACCGATCCCGCGCGTTGATGCGATCAATTCGGCGGCGACCAGCGTGCCCCAGCCGACGCCAAGCGCAATTCGGATGCCCGTGAGGATCTCGGGCAGGGCGGATGGCAGCACGATATCGATGAAGAGTTGCCGCCGGCTTGCTCCGAGCGAACGTGCGGCATTGACGCGCTCGATCGGAAGCGAACGAACGCCCGCCTGGGCCGAAAGGCAGATCGGCGCGAACATTGCGAGCACCAAGAGCGTGATTTTCGACGTCTCGCCGATGCCGAGCCAGATGATCATCAGCGGCAGATAGGAGAGCGGTGGAAGGGGCCAGTAGAACTCGATCGGCGCGTCGAGCACCCCTTTTGCCCAGCGGTTCAGCCCCATGAGCAAGCCGAGCGGAATTCCGGCGGAGGTGGCGATGAGGGCTGCGACCACGATGCGGAATAGGCTTGCAAAGACATGCTCGGAAAGCGACGCTCCGGCATAACCATCGCGACAGATGACACTGATTTGCGTCAACACCTCGTCCGGACGCGGCAGGAAGAGGTGGGGAACAACGCGGAGCGCGGATACCAGCCACCACAACAGCAATATGGCCAAGGCGGTAACCAGGCTGATCAGCACCGTCGGTTTCTCGCCGGCGCCGAAACTTGCCATCTTCACCAGCTTGACCTGGCGATCCTCTCTGTGCGCCGCAACCGGTGAGGTCTGGATTATGTCGCTCATGCGGCGCTCCTGTAGTCTTAGCTGCTGTGGACAATGGCTCGGATCTCTTCGCGCAGTTCCGCAAATTTGGCCGAGGCCTTGATCGCACGCGCGTCGCCGGTTTCGGCGAGGCTGCGGACGAAATCGAGATCGAAGCGTGCCACGACACGACCCGGCCGCGGCGACATGACCAAGACCTGCGTGCCCAGGAATAAGGCCTCCTCGATCGAGTGCGTGATGAAGAAAACCTTCTTTGCCGTCTTATTCCAAACGGAAACCAGCAACTCCTGCATCTGCTCACGGGTGAGACTGTCGAGCGCGCCGAATGGTTCGTCCATCAGCAGGATGTCGGGATCGGTTACGAGAGCTCGCGCGATCCCGACCCGCTGACGCATGCCGCCCGACAGCTCGTAAGGAAAGGCGCCGGCGAATTCATCAAGACCAACGAGCCGCAGCAGTTCCAAGGCACGCGCTTGCCGTTCCTTTCGGTTCACGCCGGCGAATTTCAGGCCAACCGCGACATTGTCCAAAACGGACTTCCACGGCAGCAGCGAGTCTTTCTGAAAGACGACGCCTCGATCGGCACCCGGCCGTTCGACCGCGCGGCCATCAAGCGTAATCCGGCCATCGGAAAGCGGAAGGAAACCGGCAATCGCGTTGAGAAGGGTTGATTTGCCGCATCCCGAGGCTCCGAGTGCAACCACGAGGCCGCGTTCGGGAATATCGAAGGAAACGTGATCGAGTGCGTGGACAGTTCGCCCGTCACGGGCTGCAAAGAAGACGCTGGCGTGATCGACTTTAAGCATTGTTGACTCTCGCGGGTCCGACGCCGGCGCAACTGTGCGCCGGCGTCTGGGAGGATCAGTTGCTGATGCCGGCGAGTGCGTCTGCGGTTACAAAGGCTCCGTAATTCGCCAGCACGTCGGATACCTTGCCCTGCTCTTTTAGGAACGTGGCCGTGTCCTTGAGGATTTTGCCGGCTCCCGCTTTGTCCCCGCCGCCGAGCCAAGCATCCGATGCCTGGACCTCGGGCGTGAGTAGCGTCAAGTTCTTCAAGGCCGCGGCTTGCTGTTCCGGCGTCCCGCCGAGAAGCTTTGCGAGCGACTTGGCGTTCTCGCTGCCCGCACCCCAGGCGGCTTTATCCGAGGCGAAGGA
The DNA here is from genome assembly GCF_030272705.1 of Rhizobium mayense. Taxonomy (GTDB): domain Bacteria; phylum Pseudomonadota; class Alphaproteobacteria; order Rhizobiales; family Rhizobiaceae; genus Rhizobium; species Rhizobium mayense. The sequence goes on from NZ_JARFYM010000044.1 coordinate 20,052, forward strand.
CGCGTAGTATTTGTTGATGACCGAAGCAAAACCCTTCAGGAACTCCGGGTTGTCGGCAGCAAATTTCGAAGTCGCAACCCATGCCGAGAACGTCGGCGCGCCTTTGTCCGCCACATCCTTGGAGGTTACGAGGACCTTTCCGTTCTTCTTGAGTTCCGTCAGAGCAGGATCCCAGACGAAGCCGCCGTCGATGTCGCCGCGGCTATAGCTGGCGACGATCTCGGGCTGAGGGATTGCGAAGACCTGAACGTCCTTTTCGGTCAGGCCGAGCGATTTGATGAGCGCCAGGAGCTGATAGTGGTCGGTGGAGACAGGCGCGGCGGCAAGCTTCTTGCCTTTCAGATCGTTCAGGCTTTCGATGCCGGAGCCATTACGCACGACGAGAGCTTCGTCGATGCCCGAGATGGATGCGAGATAAAAGGCCTTGACCTCTAGGCCGCGCGATACCGCGGCTGCAAATGGGCTGGAGCCGACGTAGCCGACCTGAACGTCGCCGGAGGCAATGGCCGCAAAGATCTCGGCGCCCGAGTTGAACCTGCGGAAGTCGATGTCGTATCCCGTGTCCTTGCCAAATTCGCCGTTCGCGATCGCCACGGAAGAGGGCAGCGCATCGGTCTGATAGCCGACGACGACCTTCTTGTCCGCGGCTTCGGCAACGAATGCCGTGGTAAGAGTGCCGACGCCGACAGCGATAGCGGCAATCAAGTTCCTGAAATTCATGTTGAGCCCCTTTGTTCAGAGCCGCACGGCCCTTAATACCACCGTCAAAGGGTAACGGGTAAAAGCGGATGAGCGGGAGAAATAACAAACTATATTTATAGACTTTGGGGACAATTGTTTTCATTGTTCCGCGGCTTATGCGATCCACAGCGCAGGCGAGAGACATGGAGCTCACCGTTGCCGCGCTTTTGCGGTGTATAGGTTGTTGTCGTAGTGGTTCCGAGTTTTCTGCAACAGCCGTAACCTGCAATCTCATTTGGCAGCGCTCCGCCTCGGCAAAGATCACCGTCGTCGGCGACAATCCCGCTTTCAGGCGGCGATGCTGGATTTTCCGGTTGCGAAGCTCAAGGTCAGGACTGCGAAGATCACCGTGCCGGTTCCCACCTGCTGCCAATAGAAGTTAAGATCGGTCAGCAACAGCCCGTTGGCGATTATGCTGAGCAGCAATACGCCGAGAACAGTGCCTGCAACGTTCGGGCGACCCAACGGGCTGAGCGTCGTGCCTATGAAGGTTGCACCGATCGCATTCAGGAGAAACGCGTTGCCGGAGGAGGGGATGTAGACGGTAACCGTCGCCGTCAAAATCAATCCGGCGATGGCGGCTATCAGTCCGACCAAAATGAAGGTCACTGCCACGTGGGTACGCGAGGCGATGGCGGAATATCGGACCACACTCGGCTGAACGCCAATCGACAGGACGATGCGGCCGAAGCGTGTACGGGCAAAAGCGATAGTTGCTGCGGAAATGATCACGATGGAAACGGCCAGCGGCACCGGGAAGCCAGCGACGGTGCCATGGCCAAGGTAGCGGAATGAGGCCGGCACGCCCGTCGGCGGCAGATAGACCGGATTGCCGCCGTTGGTCAGAAGCTGCTGGATGCTGCGGCCGATGAATAGCGTGCCAAGCGTCGCGAGGAAAGGCGATACGCCAATGCCGGAGATCAGCAGCGCGTTGAAAGCGCCGACCAGCGCGCCCGCGCCTAACCCGGCGGCCGTGGCGAGTGCGACAGGTTGGCCGGCAAGCACCAGGGCCACGAAGGCGAAGCTCGCGAAATCGACCGCCGTTCCGACCGAGAGATCGATCCCGCCGGACGAGACGGCAAAGGTCATGGCGATGGAAACGATGGCGAGAAGCGTGAAGTTATTGACCAACACGCTCTGCAGGTTCGCAAGCGTCAGGAAGGTGGGCGTCGCGATGGAGAATGTTGCGAAGACGGCGACCAGCGCCAGGATCAGCCCATAGCGCCCCAGGCCGCCGGCGATCGCGCGGGGCAAGCCGGCTGCAACGGGAGTAGAGGTCTGGAGCGACATGGTCAGCTCTCCTGTTTGCGCAGCAGCGTGGTGGCCGACACCACGATGAGAATGAGGACGCCCTGGACGCCGCTCACCATCGTGCTCGAAATATTGAGAAGCTGGAAGCCATTGACCAGAAACCCGACCAGCAGAGTCGACAGCAACGTGCCCGTGACGGTCGGCACCAGCCGGCGCGAAAAAACCGAGCCAAGTAGAGCCGTTACGACCACAGGCAGCAGCATCTCGCCGGAGCCGGTCGTGCTGCCGCTGAGATAGGAAACGGAGAGGATGCCTGCTATGCCACCGCAAACGCCGCTTGCGATGAACGCTCCCGCCAGCAGCCTGCGAAGAGGCAGACCGGCGGCACGCGCCGCCTCCGGAAATTCGCCGACAGCATAGAGACGCAAGCCAAGCGGCGTGTATTGCACGACCGCAGCCGCAATCACCGTAAAGCCGAGCAGATGATAGGCGAGAACGGGGATGCCGAAGGGATCCGACGCCGCGAGCATCGAAAGCAATGGTGTCGAGGCTGGAAGAACGGTGTTCTGCGTCAGCACCAATTCGAGTCCGGCGACCACGTTCATCACGGCAAGTGTGGCGAGCAAGGGCACAATGCCGGCGGCGACGACCGCAAGCGCGTTGACTGTGCCAATCAGCGCGCCGGTAAAAAGCGATGCCGCAACTGCCACCACATCACCGTAGCCAAGTTGCGTGAGGCTGGCATAGACGGCCGCGCTCAAGCCCATATTGGCCGCGAGGGAAAGGTCTATCCCGCCCTTGACGACGTTGGAGCCGCCCGCAATCAGTACGATGGTCAATCCGATAGCCAGCACGCCCGAGATCGCCGACTGTCCAAGAACGTTGCCGATGTTGCCGACGCTAAGGAAATAAGGGGCCGCAAGGGAGAAAACCACCAGGATGACCGCAAAGGCGATCAGGGATCCATATCGCAATGCCGCAGCGGCGACACTGTCGGCCTGACGGCGACGCGGTTCCACGGGTTCGAAACTTATGGACGGCGCGAGTTCTACATCAGCCGACATGGCGCAATCCCTCCAAGGATCCGGTCGATTCGGCCAAGACTTCATCCGCCGTTGTGTCCGATGATTTAAATTCCCGCGCGACGCGGCCGCGGAAGAGAACCAGAATTCGATCCGTGATGCCGACGAGCTCAGGCAAATCGGAAGAAAGCACGATAATGCCGGCGCCGCGGGCGGCCAGCTCGCCGATTATGTTGTAGATTTCGACTTTTGAGCCGATATCGACCCCTACCGTCGGCTCATCGAGAAGATAGACTTCCGATTGACGGCTCAGCCACTTGGCGATCGCGACCTTTTGCTGATTGCCGCCCGATAGCGTGCGCAGCAAGGCGTTCCGGCTGCTGGTCTTGACCTCAAGCCGTTTGATCAAACCATCGGCTTCATTCTGTTCACTTTTTCGATCGAGGAAACCGAAACGGGTGAAACGCTTCAGGCTCGAAAGGCTGATGTTTTCCTTCACGCTGAGATCAAGCGCGATTCCGTGACGGCGCCGATCTTGCGGAACAAGCGCGAAATTGTGTTCTGCGGCTTGGGTCGGGTTGGAAAAACGTGCCGTCTTGCCACTGACCTCCATGCTGCCGGACGCCGGCTTCTCCAGGCCGAAGAGCGTTCGGACAAGCTCCTTTGCGCCGGAACCTAATAGGCCGGTGAGACCGAGCACTTCGCCGCGCCGAAGCGTAAAGCTGATATCGCTGTACTTGCCCGGCGCGGCAAGCTGCTCGACTTTGAGGATTTCATCGCCGAACGCGACCTCACTTTTGGGGAACATCTCCTTGATGTCCCGTTCCACCATTAGCCGCGCAATCGCTACAGCGGAGGTGCTTTTGATCGGCAGGGAGGCCACATCAACCCCGTTGCGTAGCACGGCGACATGATCGCAGAGATCCTCGATCTCGTTCAGATAATGCGAAATATAGAGGATGGTGACGCCTTCATCCCGCAGACGGCGGATCAGCCGAAACAGAATGTCTGCCTCACGGCGAACGAGGGCTGCTGTCGGCTCATCGAAAACAAGCACTTTCGGCCGGTTCAGAAGCGCACGGGTAATTTGCATGATCTGCTTTTCGGCGGTCGAAAGCTCGCCGACCAGGGCGCCATTCGGAAGCCGCACCCCGAAATAATCGTCGAGGATTTCGGATGCGCGGCGCTGCATCAGCCTTCGATCGAGGAATGGGGTTCCGGCAATCCGTGGCTCGCGACCGAGGAACAGGGACTCTCCGACCGTGAACGTCGGCACCAGCAACCGGTCCTGATGGATGAAGTGGATGCCGAGTCCTTCCGCTAGGTGTGGCGTCAATCCTTCGAAATTTTGTCCCTCGATCTCGATCGTACCGCCGTCCGGATGATGGAGACCCGCGAGCAATTTGATCAGCGTCGACTTGCCGGCGCCATTCTGACCGACGAGACCGTGGATGGTTCCGCGCTTGACGATCAATGACGCACCTGCGAGGGCCTGCGCGCCGCCGAAGTGCTTGAAGATCCCCTCGAAGCGGATGATGTCGTCCTGCGCCTTAGCCGGCTGCATGACCGAAATGGCCGTCATATCAATTTCTCCCGACATCGCGCCAATAGTACGCGATCCGAGAATTGCCCGGATCGCATTTGAGTGGCGTCAGCCGATGCCGAGTTTCTTCACCACGTCCGAAACATTGTCCTTGTTGGCCAGCAAGGCTGGGACATAGGTCTCGCGCGGCAAGGTATCTCCGGCGAGCAGTCTTGCGACGTTGCGGATCGCCGTGCGGCCGATCTCCGCCGGCTGCTGCGCTACGTCGGCGCCGGCCGGAGAATTTTTGTCGGTGATGAGCTGCAGAACTTCCGGGCTGCCGTCGACGCCGTACGTGCGGATCTCGGTTCTGCCGGCAGCGGCCAATGCCTGGGTGGCCCCAAGCTGGGGAATGTCCCAGGCCGACCAGATTGCCTTTATCGATCCCTTTTCCGGATACTTGTTCAGGATCGCTGTGATCTGCGCGAAGGCATCCTGAACGGTATTGGGAATGACGTCGCGCAATTCCGGCTGGAGGATCTTCACCTTCGGGAAATATTTGACCACATTTACCAGTTGGTCGTAGCGGATCGCGCAGGGCGTCACGCCATAAAAGCCATTGAAGACGACGATATTGCCTTCGCCGCCGATGTCCGAGACAAGCTGCAGGGCAAGATCCTTGCCGATGCCCCAATTGTCGGAGGTGGTGTTGTTGAGTGAATTGGTGGAGCCGACATCGACCGTCAAAACGGGGATGCCGGCATCGCGAGCTTTTTTCAGCCAGGGATCGATGACGCTCAGCGTCCCGAGAATCTGGACGATTGCATCCGGCTTCTGCGCGATCAGCGTCTGCAGTTGCGACACGAGCTTGCCGTCGTTGCGCCCGGCATCGACGGCGATCGGCTCGCCGCCGAGACGCTTTACCTCGGCAATCTGCGCATTATAGGCCTGAAGATCGAAGAAGTGATCGGTGCCCGTTGCGCTGATGGCGATGCGCTTTCCCTTGAGAGAAAGTTCGCCCTCCGCAGAGGCTGGCTTTTGCCCCACCAGAGCAGCGCCAGCAATTGCCACCCCAGCCGCGGCAGACAATTTCAACAAATCCCGTCTTCCGAGACCGGTTTCAGATTTTTCGATGCCCATAGGTAATCCCTCAAATAACAATATCCATAGATTAGGTAGATTATAGGAGATAGGGAGGCACGAATTTCCAAAAAAACGGATACGGAGGAAAAGAACCTACATCAGTACGGGCGTGCTGCCTATTCGGCCGATTGAGCAAACGTCGGCCGAAGATTGCGGTAGTTCGCTCCCGGATGCGGTGCAACGAGCCGCGGTCCACGAGCTCCGAGTTTTTCGCGCAACGTTCCCCGCCGATAATCGGTTTTGTAGACGCCGCGCCTCTGCAGCTCCGGCACCAACAGATCCACGGCGTCCTCGAAGCTTTCCGGCGTTACGGCATAGGCGAGGTTGAAGCCGTCGACGTCGGTATCCTCGATCCATTCCTGCATCAGATCCGCGACCGTCGAAGGTGAGCCGACGAATACCGGCCCGAAGCCCCCGACCCCGACCCAATCGGCCATTTCGCGGACCGTCCATTCCTTGCTCGGATCAATCGTCGTGAAGGTCTCGACGGCCGACTGGACAGCATTGGTATGGCGGTGACGCAGCACTTCGTCCGGGTCGAACTGGCCGAAATCGATGCCGGTCCAACCCGAGATCAGCGTTAGCGCACCCTCGAAAGATGCATAATTTCGGTATTCGTTGAACTTGCGCTGGGCTTGCGCATCCGTCTCGCCGAGCACCACGGTCTGCAGGTTGAAGGCAAGTATGTCGCGCGGATTTCGGCCAAGCCGTTCCGCCGCCTGGCGGACATTTGCGACATAGCGCTTCAGCACCGGCTTGGAGGGGGCGGCAACGAAGATACATTCGGCATGCGCCCCGGCAAAATCCTTGCCGCGGCTGGAGGCACCAGCCTGATAGAGCACTGGAGTTCTTTGCGGCGACGGCTCGCTCAGGTGAATGCCCGGAACGCTGAAATACTTTCCGGAATGGCGGATCGGGTGCACTTTTTCCGGATGGGTGAAAATGCCCTTTTCGCGGTCGCGCACGAGCGCATCGTCTTCCCAGCTACCTTCCCAGAGCTTGTAGCAGACCTCGAGATATTCTTCGGCGAGATCATAACGATCATCGTGGTTCGTCTGCGCCGGCTGGCCGATATTGAGCGCGCCGCTGTTCAAATAGGAGGTGACGATATTCCAGCCGACGCGTCCCTTGGTCAGGTGGTCGAGTGTCGAGAGCCGGCGCGCGAACGTGTAGGGATGTTCGAAGGAAAGGGAGGCCGTCAGCCCGAAGCCGAGATGTTCGGTTTCATAAGCCATGGTCGGAATGAGCTGCAGCGGATCGTTGACCGGCACCTGCGCCGAATGGCGAAGCGCGGCATCGACGTTTCCATTCAGCACGTCATAGACGCCGAGCACGTCGGCGATGAACAGACCATCGAATTTGCCGCGCTCCAGCGTCTTTGCCAGATGGACCCAGTAGTCGAGATCCTTGTATGTCCAGGACCTGTCCCGCGGGTGCCTCCAAAGCCCTGGAGACTGATGTCCGACGCAATTCATGTCGAAGGCGTTCAGCCTGATTTCTCGGGTCATATCTATTCTCCTCGGAATTAAGGATTGCTGCGGCCGAGGCCGTAAGTCAGCGCCAAGGCTCCTACGAGCACGGCGCCCTTGATGAAATCCTGCGTGTAATAGGGTGCGTTCAGCATGGTGAGGCCGTTCAGAAGCACGCCGACGAAGACGGCACCGACAATCGTCCCGAGTACGTTGGGACGGCGCAGATTGAGGACGGCAAAGCCGATCAAGGCTGCCGCAACCGAATCCATCAGCAACGACCCGCCGGAGGAAACGTCACCGCGGCCGACGCGGGCGGCAATGATGATGCCGCCGAGGGACGCCAACGTGCTGGAGATGACATAGGCAAGGGTCTTCAGCTTCACGGTCGAGGCGCCCGCCAGCCGGGTCGCGATCTCGTTACCGCCGGTCGCAAATAGCAGCCGGCCGATGCGGGTGCGCTCGGTGAGGACGAAGAGGCCGATCGCGACGGCCAGCGTCAGTACGACGGACACGGGCACCGTGCCCGCGATGCTGTAACGGCCGATCGTCAGGAAGGCGGGATCATAGGCGCCGGTCGCTTTGGAGCCATCTGGGAGAATGAGTCCGGCAGAGATCGATCGGCCGGCCGTTGGTACAAGTTGCAGACCGGATAATAGAAACATCATCGCAAGCGTTGCCAGCAGATCCGGAACGCGAAGGCGAACGATGAGAATGGCGTTGAGGAGACCGATGATGGCGCCGAAGGCAAGCACCAGTGGCACCGTTGCGAAGGCATTGAGATGCCAGACGATCATCGCATAGCTTGCCGCCATCACGCTCGATGCGGCGACAGCGCCGATCGACAGATCGAAGCCGCCGACGGCAAGCGTCACGGTCACGCCGGCACCGAGGATTGCAACCACGGAGACCGCTTGTAGGATGCTCATCAGATTGCTGATATTGATAAAGACCGGTTGGGCGGCGGCAAAGCCGATGAGCATCGCCGCCAGCAGGATGAAGACGGCACTGGCCCGCAGGAACGCGCCGATGGCGCTGAGGTTAAAGCTGTCGTTTCCCGGCTGGCGCGTCGCGGCCTTGGTTGACGTCTCGTCGTCGATCGTCGTCATGTTGAGATTCCTTGAATGACGGTGTTCGCGGCCGCGCTGCCTGAAGCCGGCCGCAATGTGTGACGGTCCATAACGAGGATCCTGTCGGCCACTTCGTAAGCCTCCTCGGGATCGGATGTTGCGATCAGCATTGCCCGATCCGTGCGGGATCGTATTGCCTCGATGATGTCGCGGCGGGCGCCGACATCGACGCCCTGGAAAGGCTCGTCGAGCAGAAGCAAGCGGCTGGGTTCGGCTTCCCATCGTGCGATGACCGCCTTTTGCTGATTTCCGCCGGAAAGCGTCCAGACAGAGGCGAGGGGGCCAGTCGCCTTGATGCCGAGGCGACGGATTGCCTGCTCGGCCTCATATTCCTCGCGGCCACCGAGAAGGAGACCGCGCGGATACCATCTGGCGAGATGCGGCAGGCTGATGGTCGCGGCCAGCGAATTGCCGGGCCAGGCAGGCGGCATGAGCGAAGAACTATGACGATCTTCCGCGGCCATGGCGATGCCGGCGGCGATCGCGTCCGCCGGCGACCGCGGAAGGTGTGGCTTGCTATCGAGAAACATTTCGCCGTCAGACAGTCGTCCAACACCGAAGATTGCTGAAAGCAATCGGCTCTTTCCGGCGCCGAGAACGCCGGTAATGGCAACGACTTCGCCTTGGCGAAGCGTCAGATTGAATGGTTCGCTCGTCGGAAGCAGTCGCGCGTCGCGCAGCCCCAAAACGATTGGCCCGGTTGCCTGTCGGGCGTTCGCCTGAGCGACATCCAGTTTCCGGCCGATCATGGTTTCGATTGCGGCAGAAAAATCGATGGGTCGAGCAAAGGCGCCGACCACGCAACCGCCCCGCATGACCACCGCGCGATCGGCTATGGCTTCGATATCCGCGGTGCGGTGCGAAATATAGAGGATGGCGAGCCCTTCGCCGCGGAGCCGCAGGAGGACATCGAAAAGCTGACGGCTTTCCTGGAGAGACAGGCTCGCCGTCGGTTCGTCCAGGATCAGCAGTTCGGCGCGGTGGGCGAGTGCGCGGGCGATCGCCACAAGCTGGCGGTCTGCAGCCGAGAGATCTCCGAAATCGCGATCGAGGGGAAGAGAGATGTTGGCCGCGTTGAGCATTGCCTGAGCATCGCGACGAACACCGCGCCGCGAGACGAAAAAGCGGGTGCTGCGATCGGCAAATCGGTTGAGCATGAGCGCATCGGCAACCGTCAACCGTGGCGCTCCGATCAGATCCGTGGATTGGTGCACCGTGACGATGCCGGCGCGCGATGCATCCGACGGGTTGCGCGGCTTAAAGGCCCGACCGCTGAGATTGATCGTCCCGCTATCGGCTGCGATTACGCCGGAGAGGATCTTTACCAGCGTTGATTTGCCCGCGCCATTTGCGCCCATCAGCGCAACGATCTCGCCGCGTTCGATCGCCAATCCGGCGCCGGCAAGAGCGCGCGATGCGCCGAAGCTATGCGTTAGATTTTCAATTGTCAGCAGGGGCATCTGTCAGCAGGGGCATCAAACGGCATTCCGGTGAGCTTGGAAGACTTGATACTGCTCAGCCGAGCCTCGAATCTCCAGGCAAGGCTTTGCTGTCGCGGTCAGTCGAAGGAAACAAAGAATCTAGCAACGTCACCAAAATCAGACGATTTAATCTACTAAATTTATAGGCTTTATATCTAATAAATTTGCGTCGCTGGAGCTGCCGACCCGTGAGACGACGCATTTGATTGATCAAGAGGATCGCGACAATGAAACCCCCCGCACAGCTCGCTTTGTCTGCCGCTGCCATTCCATTCCTGTTTGCGCAAGCTGCTGTTGCCGGAGGCATTGCCGGCGCGCCTGCTCCCTTCGACAAGGGCGGCGTCAAGGTTGCGCTGATCAGCTACATATCCGCAGGCGACTTTTTCCAGGCCTATCAGGCCGGTGCCGAAGCGCAGGCAAAGTCTCTCGACATCGACCTGCGTGTCTTCCCGGGACGCCAGGATGCCGCCGAACAGCGTGAGCAGATTTTGCAGGCCATCAATCTCGGCGTATCCGGCATCGTCATCGACCATGGCTTGCCGGAATCGCTCGGCGACGTCGTACAGCAGGCGCTCGACAAGGGCATTAAGGTTGTCGCATTCGACGTTAATCTCAACAACTCGAAAATCCCGCAGGTCGAGCAAAGCGACCACGAGATCGCCGACCTCGCGCTGAAACAGGCCGTCAAGGACAACGGCACCAAGTTCAATGCCGGTTATGTCTATGTCGCGGGCTTTGCACCGCTCGATCGCCGCAACGAGATCTGGGACAAGTTCAAGGCGGAGAATGCGGGCGTCGTTGAAAAGGCCCGTTTCGGCAATGTCAGCGATACGACCGCCACGACCACAGCCGACCAGGTAAAGGCCGCGCTGACGGCCAATCCGGATATCAGCGTCGTCTTTGCGCCCTACGATGAATTTGCCCGCGGGGTAAAGCTTGCCGCTTCCGACCTCGGCATTGCCGGCAAATTGAAGATCTATTCGGCTGACGTATCGACCGCCGATATCCAGGAAATAACTGCGGACGGCAGCCCCTGGGTGGCGACGGTCGCGACCAATCCGGCCGTCGTCGGCGCGGTCTCGGTCCGTGCCGCGGCGCTGCAGATCGCCGGGCAGGATGTTCCCCACCAGATCTCGGTCAAACCGGCGCTCCTGACCCAGGAGTCGCTGCGGGCAGCAGGCGTCAAGACGATCGAGGAGTTGGCACAGAAAATTCCAGCCTTTAGCACCAGCGACGCCGCAACTGCGAGCTGGATCCCAGCTAAGCTTTTCTAGGCTCGGCCAGATCGATCTTCCGGTGACAGTCGTACGAGCGTCACCGGTCTTGTTTCATAGAACGGGAGTTCTCAATCCATGAGCCAGTCCAACGTCCTTTTCGCGACCAATCCGGGCACGACCCGCAAGGACCTTTTCGCCAGTGCCATCGAGATCTCTGCGGATCTTTCCAAGCGCGCCGCCGAACTCGATCGCGAGGGCCGACCTCCTTTTGCCGAGATCATCAAACTCAAGAAGGCCGGATTGCTGACCGCGCTGCATGCACGGGAGATCGGCGGCGGCGGGCTGGACTGGGTCGATGGCCTGCGGCTGGTGCGCATACTTGCCAGGGGCGAAAGCTCCATCGGGCAGCTCCTGGGCTATCATTTCGTCAACAGCCAATACGTCTACTGGGCGCTCGATCCCGCGCGCGCCGATGCGCTCGGCCAAGAGACGGTCGCGGAAAACCTCTATTGGGGAGCCGCCGTCAACCCGCGCGATCCCGGGCTCGCTCTGACACGGCGAAGCAATGGCTATGTCCTGAACGGGCGGAAAACCTTCTCGACGGCCGCCCACGTCTCCGACTACATCAATGCAAACGCAGCACTGGACGACAAGGTCGTTGGCTTCACCATCCGCACGAACCGGCCCGGCTACATCGCCAATGACGACTGGGACAATTTCGGCCAGCGCCTGTCGGACAGCGGCAGCGTCGAATTCCGCGACTTCCCCGTTTACGCGGAGGATTTTGTCGGCGAGCCTGTCGCGCCGGATGCGGCATCCTCGGTTCTTTCGACCTTCAACACGCCGCTCATTCAGTTGGTCTTCGTCAATTTCTATCTTGGCACGGCCGAAGGAGCATTGCAGGCGGCGATCGACTATGTGCGCTCGACGACGCGGCCCTGGGTTACGTCTGGCGTCGAGCGCGCCGCCGACGATCCCTATATTCTCGAACGCGTCGGAGAATTCACCGCTTCGCTGAAGGCTGCCGCCGCCTTGGCCGACAGTGCTGCCGCCGCCGTTCAAACGGAGCTGGCGAAAGGGCACTCCGTCACCGCCCGCGAACGCGGCGCCGCAGCGGCCGAGGCCTATGCCGCCAAGGTCCACGCGACCAATGTCTCGCTCGACATCACGTCTCGCGTCTTTGAGCTGACGGGCGCGCGCTCGACGGCCGACAAGTACCGGTTCGACCGCTTCTGGCGCAATGTGCGCACGCATACGCTCCATGACCCGGTCTTCTACAAAGCGAAGGAAGTCGGCGAATTCGTCTTGAACGACAAGACTCCAGACGTCAGCCTTTATAGCTGATCGACGGTGTAGCACCTCAACGAACGCCCCATGGCTGAAGGCAGGCATGGGGCGTTCGTTTGCTCGGGAGGAATTAGAGAGCACCGTTGCGGGGAGGCAGAACGCCGTTCAGGTGGTAGTTGCCGACAACATGGTATTTCCAGCGCACGGGATCGTGGAGCGTATGCGTGCGGGCGTTGCGCCAGTGGCGATCGAGATTGAGGCCCGATTGCACGGATGAGGTGCCCGCGAGTTCGAACAGGGTGTTGGAAGCTTCGATGGCAATCTCTGTCGTCAACACCTTTGCCGCAGCAACGGCGATCGTTGCCTCGACGACTCGCTCTTCCGTGGTTTCGATCTGGGCAGCATCGACCTTGCTGCCGGCACGTTCGATCTGTGCGGCGGCGGCCTCAAGCTTGATCGCGATCTGGCCGACCTTGGCAATCGTCAACGGATCGTCCGATGCCTTTTCCACACCACTATCCATCCAGGGGCGAGACTTGGTGCGCACGAAGCTGATCATCTCGGCGAAGGCGGCCCGCGCAAGACCGAGATCGACGCCGGCATGGATGATCTGGCCGACCGAGCCGATCGTAGTCGGACGCTCGAACCCCTTGTGATGGCGCACGACCGCGTCGGCGCTGACATAAACGTTATTGAGAATTGTCGTACCGCTGCCCGTCGCGCGTTGACCGAAGCCGTCCCAGTCATCGATGATCTCAATGCCTTCCGTTCCCTTCGGCAGGAAAGCCATGACCAATTGGTCATCCGCATCGAGCGCGAAGGCCGTGATCCAATCGGCAAAAAGTACGCCGGTCGAATAGTATTTTTTTCCGGTCACGCGGTAGCCAGAGCCGTCCGCGACTATCCGGGTTTTGTAATGGCCGACCGTTTTCGTTCCGCGCTCCGACAGTGCGTTGCCGAAGCGATCGCCCGCCAGCGCGCGGCCGAAGAAAAAGCGCTTCTGTTCTTCGCTACCGTCCGTCCGCAGCGCTTCCAGAATATAGAAATGGTTTTGAGGGATCTGCCCGATGGAGCCGTCAGCTTCGGCGATGATCGCCGTCACTTCCGCCAGCACGGAATTCGATACGTCCAGCCCGCCATATTCGGCAGGGACGGCGATTGCGAGAAGCCCCGACTGTGACAGTTGATCGAGTTCGTCAAAAGGCAGAATGCGATCAGCATCCCGCCGGGCGGCGCCCGCTGCGAAGCGACTCGCGAGAGTGCGGGCTGCCGCAATCACCTCGTCGTCGCTTTCCAATCGAGTGGGCACGAGACGGGTAGGCGCTATGCGTCCCGTTATTACGGTCATGGGGGCCTCCTTGAAACAACGGGTAATAGGTGCGCGAAGTTGGTACATTTCTTAAGGCGGTAATTTCTATAGTTTTAATATAATTTGGAAAGTCTTGCTCCGGTGCCTGTGCTCCTGCGATCTTCCGGCGAGCCTCACCTTGGCAAGACGCTGGAAAGCGTCGGAACTCCCGGCCGTCTTCGCTAGCGGATTTGACGTGTGGGAGGGGCAGCGACAACGGCAAACCAGGCCTCGCGTTCGCACGGTGCAGCACGCCTCACTCCGCCAGCGGCATGCCATTGCTCGATTGCAAATACCTGGATCATCTTCTTCTGCAATTCCTGGATAAAATAGAACACTAATTCTATGTATTAAGCGTAAACCTCCATACCCTCGGGCAAATCTTGCATAGAGGGTCCGACATGAACATTACGAGAAGGTCTGGGGTCGAAACGATAGTGGGCGCGCGATCGCTCACCCTGGAGACGCTACGATGAGTTCCCCTCCAGAAAAGATCAACGTCCTGTGGTTTTTGCCGACCCATGGCGATAGCCGCTATCTGGGCACCTCGTTTGGCGGGCGCAATGTGGATCTCGCCTATCTGAAACAAGTAGCCCAAGCCGCAGATTCGCTTGGATATTACGGGGTCCTGATTCCGACCGGTAAAAGCTGCGAAGATAGTTGGGTGGTTGCTTCAGCCTTAGCGCCGCTAACTGAGAAGCTGCGCTATCTGATTGCTGTAAGGCCGGGTCTACTTTCGCCGACGCTTGCCGCGCGTATGACGGCGACCCTCGACCGTATCTCGGAAGGCCGGCTCCTGATCAACGTCGTGACCGGCGGTGATCCGGTCGAAAACAAAGGCGATGGCATCCACTATGCGCATAGCGAGCGCTATGAGATCACTGAGGAATTTCTCCATATCTACAAGGCGCTGCTCCGCGGCGAGACGGTGAACCACAAGGGAAAGCATTTCGACATCGAAAACGGATCGGTGCTCTATCCTTCGTATCAGACGCCACATCCGCCGCTTTATTTCGGGGGCTCTTCCGGCATCGGGCAGGAGGTTGCCGCCCGAACAATCGACAAGTACCTGACATGGGGAGAACCCCCGGAAGAGGTGGCGAAGAAAATCGCCGAGGTTCGAGCGCTGGTGGAGAGGGAAGGCCGAGAGGTTACCTTCGGTATCCGGTTGCATGTCATTGTACGTGAGACGGCCGCCGCAGCCTGGCAGGCTGCCGAAGACCTTATTCAGTTTCTAGACGACGAGACAATCGCCAAGGCACAGAAAGTGTTCGAGCGAATGGATTCAGTCGGCCAAAGCCGCATGAGCCGCCTGCATGGCGGTAGGCGCGACAAACTCGAGGTTAGTCCGAACCTGTGGGCAGGCGTTGGCCTGGTTAGAGGCGGTGCAGGCACAGCGCTCGTCGGCGATCCGGATCAGGTGAGGCAACGGATGGAAGAATACCGCGAGATCGGTATCGACACCTTCATCATGTCTGGCTATCCGCATCTCGAAGAGGCCTACCGGTTCGGCGAATTGGTTCTACCGCATCTGCCACTTGCCCATCCCGTCAAGGCTTCAAGTTCATTGGTCAATACCGGTCCCTTTGGTGAAACCATCGCCGGCGATCACAAGCCGGCACCCAGGAAGGCAATAGTGTAGCACCGGAAGGGCCACGTGGGACCGGCGTTGCCTTGCTCGATCTGCCGGCCGGCCTCGTCCGAATGTCTTCGGCAGCCGGTGGAGCACCGAGCCATCGGATGATCGCGTCCAAGCCTGGGCATAGCTGCTTCTTCAGTTCTGCGGTCAATTCGTCTTCGATACCGCAGGCCTGCCCGATCGCTGTCCAGTCGATGCGGCCATTTAGCTTGAGCGGCGGCTTCCGATAGATAATTAAGTTCAAGGGCGGATATTCCGCAGCGCCCGCTTCGAGGCGATCGATGCGATGTGCACGTCACTGAATTCCGAGATTTTTTGCTGAAAATGACGTGATGAAAGATCTTGTTTGGGCATGCTCATTCCGTTTCCCTCGGCACCAATGCCGAGGGCGAGCGGGAATAGGAGCGCAGCTTTAAGAAATGATGTATTGGGAGACAGCCCGTCGGCTGGCGGCCAAGTCCATTGGCACGGATTTAATGGAGCTTGTAACCCGGCGCCTGCGCTTGATACAGCGAAAAATGGTCTACGCTAATTAAGCGCGCTTACCTAAGCTTGATGCTTATTTAAATAAAGGGGCGCTTGCTTAAATAACGGACGGAATTCATACTGGGCTATGTTTGATTCCGAACCTAATTTGCGCCTCGGCCGTTTCGTCGAAACAACAGCAGCGAGCGAAACAGTGCGGGCGTTCGTGCCTCCGCCATTGCCGCCTGAACCATCCATCGATGTGCTTTCGCTATTGGAGCGCCTCAGTTTGGCAGAGCGTGCGCTAGGTCGCCTGGATGGCATCACAATGCTGCTCCCGCGCCAGGAGCTATTCCTTTACATGTATGTAAGAAAAGAGGCAGTTCTTTCCTCGCAGATTGAAGGCACACAGTCGACGCTTTCCGATCTTTTGCGATTTGAGACCGAGGCTCAAGCGGGGCAACCCGTCGATGACATTCGTGAGGTTTCCAATTATGTTGATGCGATGATGTACGGTTTGGAGCGTTTGGAAACGCTGCCAATGTCATTGCGCCTGATCCGAGAGATGCACGCACGACTACTGCAAAGCGGGCGAGGGGGAACCAAGGATCCAGGAGAGTTTCGGCGCTCGCAGAATTGGATTGGAGGCACGCGACCAGGTAACGCACTCTTCGTGCCACCGCCGGTAACGGAGTTGGGAAGCTGTCTGGATGCGTTCGAGCGCTTCATACATGACGATCAATCGCGGCTACCGGCACTGATCAAAGCCGGCCTCCTGCATGTCCAGTTCGAAACGATCCATCCATTTCTCGATGGTAATGGCCGTATAGGTCGTCTGCTTGTCACCCTTTACCTGTGCATGAACGGTGTTCTACGCAAGCCATTGCTCTACCTCAGTCTTTACCTCAAAGCCCATCGAAGGGAATACTATCGATTACTGCAGGAGGTCCGTGAACATGGAAACTGGGAAGCTTGGCTAGACTTCTTCCTGACAGGTGTAGCCGACACCGCCAACCAAGCATTCGAAGCTGCTACTCGGATTGTCGATCTTTTCAAGGAAGATAGAGAGAAGATTACAACCGAGAGCGACAGAGCCGGATCGGCCCTTCGTATTCACGAACTCTTTCAGCAAAACCCCTTTCATATGGCAAATCAGATCGTTCAAATGACAGGCCTTTCCGCGCCGACCGTCAATTCAGCACTCGCTGACCTGGAGCGCTTGGGGATTGTCGACGAGGTGACCGGTCGCAAGCGCGGCCGTGTCTTCAGCTACCGTAGATATCTGGCAATCCTAAGCGAAGGTACAGATCCGCTGCCTGCCGTGTGACCAAACCACGGGTCGCAAGTTCGAATTTCTTCAAGAGCAACCGTAATTGAGCTGGTTTTAGCGCAGTCGTCAGATAGAAGACCGTTCCGTTCTATTGGTTGGCATCCGCAAGTTTGTAACGGGCATCGAGATAGCTGCGATCGATCCACTTGTCGTAGTCGACGGAGCCCTTGCGCAACTTGGCTTCTGCCATGAACGCCTCTTCACCCTTCAGCGATGTAACCGCTGCGTCCGTGATGCGGGGATCCTGATAGAAATGTCCGTCGGCATAGGTCTTGCGGACCGCCTTCTCCGAGGATTTCGTCTCGTCTGAGAAGTTTTTTGTCGTGTCGTCGGGATGTGCCTCGGCCCAGCGGGAAAGCTCTATGTCGACTTTCAACAAGCGGGCGAGGATGTCGGGGTATTTCCGCGTAAACTCGCTGTTGACGGAAATGATGTAGGGCGCGGCCCATTCGGGATGGTCGTTGGCATCGAGGAGGACGCGATCCTGACCTGCATCGACCAGCTTTGCGGCTACGTCTCCGGTCTCAACGATAGCGTCGACATCGCCGCGCACCAGCGCCGGGCCGGATGCCTCGAAGGCAAGATTGAGCGAATCCACATCGTTGGTCGTCAGTCCGACCGACTTCAGCGCCTTGTTGAAGATGGAATGACGGACTCCGGCCTAACAAACTGTGCTCGACCCCAGAGAAGTTACCGGTCTCGAACTTTGCGAGGCTCCTCCGAAATAATGAAAAGGCAAGGATTGCTCGTTATGCTGGCTAGGGCGTGTATCTTGGAGGTCCACTTATGCGGCAACTGGCAATAATTATGGCAGCGATCGCATTTTGCATGGGACCATCTGCAGCTGCAGACCTCGCTGTCTCCCCAGGCCAGTGGTCCATCGCTTACACAGCGAGTCAAGGCGGCTATTGCGCGTTTGTTTGGGATAGTGGGCTCGGGCAGAAAGTTGAGTTCCGCAAAGGTTTCAAGAGTATCGCCTGGATTATCAGCGACGCCGCCTGGAACCTTCCCCAGGCAAGTCAAGGTAAGATCGGAATTGTTGCTCATAACGCTACCTGGCAGGTCACAGCCAAGGCTTTAACCCCAACCAGCGTAATGCTTTCGGACGCCGATACCGCGCGCGGAATCCTATCCGGCGCCATGTCTGGTTCGGCGGATATCGAATTGGATTTTCCTGGGACAGAGCCGAACTGGATTGTCCCCATCTCGCGGATCTATCCAATGCACTCGGCCTTCGGACAATGTCTCTCTCAGCTCGGTAAGTCGGATCCTGAAAAGCCTGGCGGGGGCTCGCTCGCTCCGTTTTAACGGTAGCTAAGCGAAGAAAAGCGTGTGCGACAGCAGAGTGTTTCGGCGGGACGAGTTCTACCCGGCTTGTGGGTGAGTTGCAGAAGCCTCATCTCTTGGTGATAGCGAGTATGGTGAACAGGCTCATACGAATCGCCGAGACGGAATCCGGCATCGTAGTTGGCGGCAATTTGCTTAGTCTCTTCGTAGCCTCGCCGCGCACGACAGCGGGTGCGCAGGTCACTGCTGCGCTTTTTTCGTTCGCGCGACGCATTGCTGCAGCGCTAGTTCGAATGCCGAGAAAAGCTTGCGCATGGCTTGCTTTTTATAGGGAAAAATTGCTTCTGAATCCATGGAATGCACAACCATAGCCACGTCTGCTTCGAATAGAAGTAGGCGCCCATCGGGCAGTTCGCCACAGTCGATGGTGAAATAGTCGAGCCCAATGCGGCACTGAAGTGCGTCGAATGCGCGAGCATGGCGCCTGGCAAAATCAGTGTCGAAATTTGCCATCCACTCCGCCTCCTCCGCACGCCGCTCAGCATATTCAGTCATTCCGGCACTGAGATAGTGCACCATCCAGTGATCGGAGATCGCAAGATGGCTCGCGAAAGGGCGGCCGTCGACGAACGCGATGCGCTGCTTTCGAAACCTCCCGTCTGGCCCGCTATAGTCGATGAAAGGAGCGATATAAAACTGATCCTCTGACTGAGCAGTCAAATAGATGGAGAGTTCAGGCAGAGTTGATATCTTATCCAGTCCGTTCCCCGCGTGAGTCCCGATGGGGCGAACAATGATCGGCAATGATTCCAGCTCACCGATCGATGAGATTGCGAGCTCGCCCGATGCCAGCTTTTCCAGTTGTTCGCGCGAAACGCGCATGGTTTTCGGAGCAAGGATTGTGGGCTCGTTTCGGAACATTTCTGCAACGCCGTCTCGCGTCAGCTCGATAATGCGCTTCGGGCTGTTGTTCATTATGGGACCAGGCCAGTCCGATAATAGACGATCGAGATTCTCAAGTACCGGCCGCTTGTCCGGCGCCTCGGCAATTGCAACAAAAGCGACGTCATGTTCGGGGACGTCAGCTAAATCTCTTGTCTCTGAATCAACGTAGTAAAGCAGAATATTAGCATCCGAGCTTTCAAGAAGGAATTCGATGGGCGTATTCGCCATGAAGTCGCCGGGGCTGACGAAGACCAGAATATTCGGCCCCGTGCCACGGCCATTGCGAATCCTGAATATCCGGCTTGCCTCCAGCGCCGCTCGCTGATGAATTGCTGCCTTCTCCGCCTCGCCGAGGGACTGCAGAACAATCGAAAGGTCCATGAGGGCGGCCGCATCGGCGGGATTAGAAGCGACGCGTTCAAAAAGGGCCGCCCTGAGGGACGGGATATCTCTTTGATTGTAAAAGGCCTCATAGAGAGCCCGAATTACAGGCGCTTTGCCCGCGATGACAGGTAATTTATCCACTGAACGGGCTCGTGACGTATTGTTGCTCAAGGTTGTGAATTCCTGCATCAGCCCGGGGGCTTATCGAATTCCTGTTTCCGCAGGTAGATATCATTCATTTCGGGCTACATCGGTAATATCGTGCAGATAACCGCTCGATCCCATCTCCCGATGTAATACGGCCGACGCTGCAAAGCCGATGGCGATCGACTGTCAATATCGGAGTTCCTTGCAATCGCATTGAGGTCTTCGGCGCTGGGGTAAATCGTGCCATTCGGCACACGAATAGAGATCCGTGAATTTAAGATGCCTCCGACGGATCGGAGCAGGTGGCACAATAGCCCTGCTTCTTGAAGGGTTGACGGCAAATCGCAAATCGAACTGCTCAACGCCAATTTGTGTCGATTTTCTCACGGGCGGGTGCCGCTTGCATCACCGAAGCGCGGCGCATGCTGGAGCCGGAAGAGCCGCAAACGTGCGGCCGGCGGCAATCGCGCGAGAAAGTCTCAAAAGCAGTTTTCATTATGGTTTCCGCTGCGGTGTGGGTTCTCGATCTTGCGACGACACCCTGCGCGACGAACGTTACCAGCACTTCGCGAGCCCTTTACAAATCCGTAAGGCCGTCGTTGCAGATCGCCACTTAGAGCGTTTCTGATTATGTTTGAATCGCGGATACCCTTTTGATGTCGAATGTGATTCAAGATGCTGGCTGAGAGGAGGTCAGCATCGATGGTCGCACC
>NZ_JARFYM010000045.1 GCF_030272705.1 Rhizobium mayense
CAGGATCTTCGCCACCGCCAGCGGTTCGACGGCATCGTCGGTCTCGACCAGGATCGCCCGGTCGGCGCCCATGGCGAGGGCGGTGCGCAGCGTCTCTTCGGCCTTGGCCGGACCGATCGAGACGACGACCACTTCCTCGGCCTTGCCGGCTTCCTTCAGCCGCAGCGCTTCTTCAACCGATATCTCGTCGAACGGGTTCATCGACATCTTCACATTCGCAAGCTCGACGCCCGTGCCATCCGGCTTCACACGTATCTTGACGTTGTAATCAACAACCCGCTTCACGGGGACGAGAATCTTCATGGGTGCTTTTCCTTATCGTGTCGGGACCGGCGTTCCCGTCCTATAGTCATAGAATCCGCGGCCGGTTTTGCGCCCGAGCCACCCGGCCTCGACATATTTCACGAGAAGCGGGCAAGGACGGTATTTCGGGTTGGGGAGACCGTCATCAAGGACTTTCATGATGGCAAGGCAGGTATCAAGCCCGATGAAGTCGGCAAGCTCCAGCGGCCCCATCGGATGATTGGCGCCGAGCCGCATGCTCTGATCGATATCGATGATCGATCCCACGCCCTCCTGAAGAACGGAGATAGCCTCGTTGATCATCGGTATCAGGATGCGGTTGACGATGAAGCCCGGAAAATCGGCAGAACTGATGGCCGTCTTGTTCAATCGATCGACGACGCGTTTGATCGCATCGAAGGTCTCCTGATTGGTGGCGATGCCGCGAATGAGCTCGACCAGTTGCATTTGGGGAACTGGGTTCATGAAATGCAGCCCCATAAATTTCTCGGGGCGAGAGGAGGCGGATGCGAGACGAGTGATCGAGATCGACGAGGTATTCGATGTCAGGATCGTTTCCGGCGACAGTGACGGCGCCAGGTCCCAAAAGATCCTGCATTTGACTTCCTCGTTCTCCGAAGCGGCTTCGATAATAAGGTCGCACGTGCCGAGCTCGGCCAATGCGCCGGTCGTGCGGATCCGCAGGATGGCGTCCTTCTTGTCGGCTTCATCAAGCTTCCCGGCGGCGGCCCGACGCTCGATAGCCGAGACGATTTTTCCAAAACCTGCTTCGAGATTGCTCGGGTCCGCGTCCGTGAGCACGACGCGGAAGCCGGACAACGCAAGAACATGCGCAATGCCTCCACCCATTTGGCCGGCGCCAATGATGCCTACAGTCTGAATGGTCATGAACCTGCTTCCGTCGTTAATGATTTAAACCCCCTGGCTCTCTCCCAGCCGAGGAGAGGCTTTTGCAAGCTCCAGCCGGCTTCGGGAAAAATGGAGTGGGCTTCGCAAGCCCGGAATGCCTTCCGGGTCGATACGAAGCTGGCGCGCTTCGATCTGCGGATCGGACACCGCTTCGCCCACGGTGTTGATCGGTCCGCCGGGAACGCCGGCTCGTTCGAGAGCGGCAATGAGCTCGGCCTTAGTGTGCCGCGCAGTTTCCGCGGCAAGCCGGTCGGAAAGAAGCTTGCGATTGGCGACGCGCGCGGCATTCGTGGAGAATCGCTCGTCCGAGGCGAGGCCAGCCGTGCCAAGGACGGCGCAAAGGCTCGAAAACTGTCGGTCATTTCCGCAGGCGATGATGACGTGGCCATCCAGGGCAGGAAACACCTGATAGGGTACGATGTTTGGATGGGCATTTCCGAGGCGTCGAGGCGCGCGTCCGGCCGCAAAATAATTCATCGCCTGGTTGGCCAGGACAGCGACACCGGTATCGAGGAGGGCTAGATCGATATGCTGGCCAAGGCCCGATCGCTGCCGCTCGGCCAATGCTGCCTGAATGCCGATCACTCCATAAAGCCCGGTGAGGATGTCGATCCAAGCGACGCCGACTTTCTGTGGTTCGCCATCCGGGTCACCGGTAAGGTCCATGATTCCGCACATGCCCTGGATGAGGAAATCATAGCCAGGCTGGTGCGCCCGAGGCCCGTTCTGGCCGAAACCGGTCACCGATGCATAGACGATGCAAGGATTGATCGCGGCGACACTGGCATAGTCGAGACCGAATTTCGCCAGTCCGCCCACCTTGAAATTTTCGACGACCACGTCGGCTTCGCCGATCAGCTCCTTGAGACGCGCCAGATCTTCAGGGCGGGCAAAGTCACAGATGACGGAGCGTTTGCCACGGTTGGTGGCATGGAAATAGGCGGCCACGTTTTCGCTTCGCTCGCTCTCATCTGAACGATCGATAAAGGGCGGCCCCCAGCTGCGCGTATCGTCTCCGCCTGGCGCTTCGACCTTGATAACGTCAGCCCCGAGATCCGACAGGGTCTGACCAATCCATGGGCCGGCGAGAATTCGGGCGAGCTCGATGACCTTCAAGCCGGCGAGCGGCGTTCCGCAATCCGGTTCCATCAGCAGAACGCCTGCAGGCCGGTTTGTGCGCGGCCTAGAATGAGGGCATGGACATCATGCGTGCCTTCGTACGTATTGACGGTCTCGAGATTCTGGGAATGACGCATGACGTGGTATTCGATCTGGATACCATTACCACCGTGCATGTCGCGGGCAGCCCGGGCGATGTCCAGCGCCTTGCCGCAGTTGTTACGCTTGACGATGGAGATCATTTCCGGCGCCATCTTGCGTTGGTCCATCAGTTGGCCGACGCGCAAGCTTGCCTGCAGGCCAAGCGCGATCTCGGTCTGCATGTCGGCGAGCTTCTTCTGGTAGAGCTGCGTGCCGGCGAGCGGTTTGCCGAACTGCTTTCTGTCGAGGCCGTATTGGCGGGCGCGGAACCAGCAATCCTCGGCTGCTCCCATGACGCCCCAGGAAATGCCATAACGGGCGCGATTGAGGCAGCCGAAGGGTCCTTTAAGACCTGAGACGCCAGGCAGCAGCGCATCTTCGCCGACTTCGACACCGTCGAGCACGATCTCGCCGGTGATCGAGGCGCGCAGCGAGAGCTTGCCACCGATCTTCGGTGCAGAGAGGCCCTTCATGCCCTTTTCGAGCACGAAACCGCGGATTTCATTGTTATGGGCTTCCGACTTCGCCCAGACGACGAAGACATCGGCGATCGGCGCGTTGGAGATCCACATCTTGGATCCGCGCAGGCGATAGCCACCTTCGATCTTTTCGGCCCGGGTCTTCATGCCGCCCGGATCCGAGCCGGCGTCCGGCTCGGTCAGGCCGAAACAGCCGATCAGCTCGCCGGAAACGAGGCCCGGCAGATATTTCTTCTTCTGCTCGTCGGTGCCGTAAGCGTAGATCGGGTAGATGACCAGCGAGGACTGAACGCTCATCATGGAGCGGTATCCGGAATCGATACGCTCGACTTCGCGCGCAACAAGCCCGTAGGCGACATAGCTCGCGCCGGCTGCGCCGTAATCCTCGGGAAGGGTGATGCCGAGGAGCCCCGCCTTGCCCATTAGGCGAAACAGCGCTGGATCGGTCCGTTCCTCCAGATAAGCCTCTTGTACGCGCGGCTGCAATTCGGCTTTTGCGAAGGACGCGGCCGCCTCCCGGATCATCCGCTCGTCATCGGAAAGCTGTCCGTCAAGCAGGAAAGGATCATGCCATACAAAGCTTTCGTGACGTTCAGAAGCGGCAGTATGTTGGCTGGACAAGGCGGTCTCCATCAGCGTGAAGTCATGGGACCGAAATTAGGGCAATCCGCGATCATCTAAAAACGACATATGGCGCTATGATCATTCATAGAATGAATATATTGTTATCCGAACTTACACGCTCGGGGACTCTATCTCGGCCTTCAGCCAGGTGCGGAACGCTTCGAGCGGCGGATATTTCTCCCGGGATATCGGCCAGACGAGCCAATAGTGACCGGTTCCAATGACGGAGCGCTGGAAAATCGGGACGAGCCGTTTTTCGCGAATCTCGACATCCGCCAGATAGTCGGGCAGCAAGGCCACGCCGAGACCGGAAATCGCCGCCTGCGTCATGGTTGCGAATTGATCGAAAAGCATGCCGGTGATGGGCGGCGCTTCGTGCCCTTGGCCTTTGAACCAACACGTCCAGGCCGTTGTTCTGGTCTCAAGCTGAAGGAGCGGCAATTGTCCGAGATCATCGACGGTTTTGATGCTGCGGCTTTCCAGGAGCGCCGGTGAAACACAGGCCGTCAGCCGTTCTTCGAAAAGTTCGAGATGGCCGGCGTCCCGCCAATCGTCTTCCCCAAAATGGATCGCGGCATCGAAACTTTCAGCGGCAAAGTTGAAGCGCTTCAGACGCGTCGACAAGTTGATCGTAATTCCGGGATTCTGATTGAGAAACCTCCCGAGGCGCGGGGCGAGCCAGCGGGTTCCGAATGCCGGCAAGATCGCAATCGATAGCGTTCCGCCGCCGGGATTGGCGGAAAATGTCATGCTGCTGCGCTGGATCAGGTCCAAGGCCCGGCTGACATCGCGGCCATAAGCCTGGGCGGCGACCGTCGGTATCAATCGCTTTCGCTGCCGTTCAAACAGTGGTCTGCCCAGTTGCTCCTCCAGATTCTGGATGAGGCGGCTGACCGTGCTTTGTGTCAGATCGAGCTCGCGCGCAGCCCCTGCAGTCGAGCCGGTGCGTAAAACGGCTTCAAAGGCTGCAAGCAGGCTCACGGAAGGGATAAATCGCCTTGGCCTCATGGTTTCATATGCGTTTTATGCATCAATAGGACACCATCGATAACGCGTCAGAATTACCAAAACAACTGTCCATATCGCATTCATCGCCTATTTGGGCCGGTCATCCCGAAACGCATCATCCTCGTAATTTACGTTGCAAACCGGCTGACCCAACGATACCGTTCGGCAGGACCCGATCGCCTTGATCAATGTGGCCTTGCGTGTCTGTGGTGCCGGGTAGGCGCGGCGGCTATGGGTAAGGCCGAGCCCCACGAGGCTTTCGGCCAGTTTCACCGCAAGCGGCAGCGGATCGATGATCGATACATTCACCCTATCGAATTTGGCGTTGCGCGCTTCGCCGGCCAGAACCAGTACCTCGGCGTCGGCTGTCAGAGCGACCATGTCGGTCTTTGGTGTCAGCAGATGAATGCCTGCGCATTGGGCATCGAGCGCGTATTCATGGACGATCTTTTTGATGCGCACATAGTCACGCTCGGTCGAAACCACGCTGAAGCGCGTGCCGAGTGTCAGCGCATGCAATAGGGCGGCGCGGCCGGCGGTAACCACGGGAATATCCAGGAGCGAACGCAGGGCATTGGCGCCGTAGTCGCCGAAATCGGCAAGGCAAACGGCATCAAAACCGTCTGCTTGTGCATGCTGTCCAGCGGCAATGACGGCGAGATCAGCGAGTGTCCAGTCATGCGCGCCGATTGGCGGGCACGACACATAGGCGACGCGGCGATGGATGATTTCGGTGTCGGGGTCAGCCGCGCCGGCGGGAATGACCTTTTCCGGCAGGTCGATATCGGCAGGAGAGAGAAATAGAATACGGGTCATGTTGAAACCTCCTCAAAGCCCAGCGGCAATCCGGCCCATTTCGGCCAGCCTTTCGGCCGCGACATGCGAAGGCGCGGGATAGGAAACCCGGCTATGCGCCAGCTTCAGCTTGATCGCCGCGTCGGCAAGGCGATAGGTCAAAGGGCCGGGATTGATGATCGGGACTGGAAGACGTTCGGCGAGGTAGGCGTGGGCTTCGTGCATCGTGGTCGAGCCAAGGATGATCACGTCGGCGCCGTCTTCTTCGACGCAACGCATCGCGGCTTCTTGGAGCGCCGGGAAAAACTCGTCTTCCTTGCCGGCAAGGAGGCTCTGGTTGTTCGGTTGCAGGCCGGCCGAACGCAGCGAAGCGCATTTGTGCTGCAGGCCGAGCTCGGCGAGCGTCTTGGTATAGAGGTGCCGCCAGCGATCCCACATGGCGAGGATCGAGAATTTCTCGCCCAGTGTCAGCGCCGACAGCATTGAATGACGGCCAGGGCCGATCACTGGAATATCGAGAACCGAGCGAAGCGCCGACATGCCGGAATCGCTCATCGTGTCGATGCAGACCGCGTCATAACCATCGGCCTGTGCCTGCAGGCCGGCCTCGAGAATGCCGACATCGGCGAGCACCGAATCCTGCTGGCTGACATAGTTGACCGGCGCGATCCGCACTGGCCTGAAATCGAACTCGATGCCTTCGCCGAGCCGCACCGCGTTGAGTTGCGCCTTGCGCTTCGAAAGATTGTCGTCATCCATCGGGAAGGGGACGATCACAAGAACCTTGGCCAAATTCAAATCCTCCGGATTATTTCTGTTCGGTCGCATGGCGTAACAAAGCTGCCGCACCGTCTCCGGCAAAACGCCCGAGCACTACGGCCGTCAACAGGCCATTGCCGCCAAGATAGCCGTCAGATGCCGGTCCCGAGAGGCCGCGCGCGGCACCGCCGGCGGCAAAGAGATTGGGGAGCGCTGAACCATCCGGGCGCAGAACGCGCGCCGATCTATCGATCATCAGTCCGCCCTGTGTATGAAAAAGCGCGCCACGCACCCTGACCGCGAGGAAAGGAGCATTCAACGCCGATACGTCGGTGAAGTCCCGGCCGAACGGATCGACCGTGACGCCGTCGATTGCCGCGAAAACCTGATCGAAACTTGCCTGCAGCGCCTGCGACGGCACGCCGATCTTGCCGGCGAGTTCGGCGACGGTGTCGGCCTGCACCACCGCGCCGCTTTCGAGCACGCGATGATAATCCTGGAAGGTCAGCGCCGGCTCCTCGCAGCGCTTGTCGTAGATGGTCCAGGCGGTGCCGCCGGGCTGGCCGAGCACCTCGGAGGCCTGTTCCGAATAACCGCTCATCTCGTTCGAGAAACGCCGACCCGTCGAATTCACCTGAAAGCCGCCGCGGATGACGAGTGCCCAGGTAACAGGCAGGTCAGGCCCGTCTGCGACGCAATGGCCCTGGTATCCGCCGAGATCGGCGGTTGCGGCTCCGAGCGTTTCACCCCAGCGAAGCGCATCGCCCGTCGAGCCGTGATGACCGCAATAAACGGCATTGGCCATGCCGGGGATATGCCGAGCGACGAGCGAGGCGTCCGCACCATAGCCGCCTGTTGCCAGCACGACCGCGCCTGCGCCGATCACCTTGTCTTCACCGTTTTGGTTATAACAGACAGCTTCCACGCCGCCGCCTTCCACGGCGCGCAGCCGCTGGACAAGTGCACCGGTGACGATCCGCGTGCCCGCAGCCTCGGCGGCTCTGATAAGGCTGGCCTCCATCTCGGTGCCGGTGCGGCTCTTCGGAACATGATAGCGGTGGCGGGCATGACCGGGATAAAGAATGTCGTCGAGCAGTTCAAAATGCACGCCGTGCCGGTCATGCAGCCATTCGACCGCCGGGCCGGAGGCTTCTGCAATCGCACGGGCGAGATGCTCGTCGGTCTTATCCTTCGCCTTCTTCATGATGTCGGCGAGGAAGAGTTCCGGCGTGTCCTCGATACCCTTCTGTCGCTGGAAGCGGGTGCCGGCGCCGGGCAGCATGCCGAGCGTCAGCGCGGTATTGCCGGCGGGCTCCTCATCGCGCTCCAGCACGATGACGGACAGGCCCGCTTCACGCGCCGCAAGTGCCGCGCAAAGGCCTGCGGCACCCGCGCCGATGATGACGACATCCGCCCTTTCGCCAGGGGTGTCCTTTGGCGAAATCATTGGGCGATCCAGATCGCATAAGCCGAGATCAGTCTGCCGGAAATCGTGAAGCGTTCGATGAAACGGGCCGCACCGGCTGTTCCTTCGGCAAACACCAGCACATCCTCGTCATTGACGGATTCGTCGAAGCGCAGGTAGGCGCGGCCGGCGGCGGATTTCATCATGGCGGCGAGGTCGACT
This sequence comes from Rhizobium mayense, assembly GCF_030272705.1. Lineage (GTDB taxonomy): Bacteria > Pseudomonadota > Alphaproteobacteria > Rhizobiales > Rhizobiaceae > Rhizobium > Rhizobium mayense. Next base: position 7,765 of record NZ_JARFYM010000045.1, read on the forward strand.
GAGGCTCCCCTGGCGTCCGTGGCCGCGAATTCCGGCGTCAGCAGCGCCGCGGCCTTTCCCTGATCTCCTTCCGAGAGAGCCTTCGCAAAGGCGGAGACAACATCTGCTGCCGGCGGCAACGGCGGACCGGGCACGCGGGGAATGCCGCCGCGTGCATAAGAGCTTGGGCTCACTTCGCGGATGACAGTGATCGTGCCTTCGGGCACTGCCGCGATCACTGAGCGCACGACCCTTGCCATGCCCTTCATGAGACGCGTCTTGGTTTCCGCATCATATCCTTCGATCAGCGTTGTCTCGATGACAGGCATGATGTCCTCCGATTGTTCGATTCAGCCGAGTTCAGCGCAGATTTCGGCGATGGTGGCGATGCGGGCGACCGGCTTCAAAGCTTCGATCGCTATGTTGTGGGTTGCCTCCGAAAAGGCGGCGCAGCCGTCGGAAAGGACAGTCGTGTCAAAGTCCCGCACATGCGCGTCGCGGACAGTGGAGGCGACGCCGCCATTGGTGACGATGCCGCCGACGATTAGCTTCTCTATGCCGCATTTCTTCAGCACCCATTCCAGCCGCGTCATGTAGAAGCTGGAATAAGCGACCTTCTCGACCACCAGATCGGCGGGCGCCAGCGCATCGACCAGACTGTTGCCCCAGCTGCCGGGCGCAAAATCGCCCTTGCCGAGGAAGGGGCGCAGCGCCTTGAGATGGGGCGAGATGATCGGCTCGCCGCCCTTGGCCGGCACCAGCGTGAACTGGGCGGAAACGATCCATCCGCCCTTGGCGCGCAGCAGATCGGCCAGCGGCTTGATCCGCTCGGGAAGCACCGCGATTTCCGGCGCGCTCTGGCCGGCACGACCATAGGTTCCTTCGGGCGCGAGGAAATCGTTGGTCAAGTCGACGATGATCAGCCCGGTCTTTTCGACCGGAACAGAGTGCTCGCTCATACCTTCCGCTCCATGATGACATTGCCGAACTCGTCGACGCGGGCCTTGAGGTCGGGATCGACCAGTACCGTCGCGTCCGGCTGTTCGAGAACGGCGGGGCCGTCGATCACCGCGCCGACCGGCAGTTCGAGGCGGGCGTAGATTGCCGTTTCGTGCCAGCCGCCATCGAACCAGACCGGACGACTGCCGCGCTTTGCCTGCTCCACCGTTGTGCCGGGCTCAGGCGCCAGCGCCTGAAGGCTGAAATGCGGCCGGCGGCCGATCGCCGAGGTGCGCAGGTTGACGATCTTCGCTTGCAAGCCCGGCAGCAGCCGGCTGAACGAGGATCGATAGGCAACATCGAAGGCAGTCTGCACGATCTCTCGGGTGACGCCGGTTGAACCCTTCTCGATCGCTATCGGCAGCGGCACGGAGACCGTGTGGGTCTGGCCGACATAGTGCATGTCGAGTTCGAAGATAATGTCGATACGATCGATCGGGAGGCCGGCTTCCTCGACGATCCGGCGGGAGGCTCCAGCCTCTGCGACCATGCGCTTGTCGAGGATGTCGGTGTCCAGGGCTTCGACCGTCAGGTTGACGGTCTGCACCTGGTCATGGCGGATATCGGCAATGACGCAGCCGAGTGCTGAGGTGACGCCCGGATAACGCGGCACGAGCGCTGCCAGCAGCCCGACATCCTTGATGAGGGCACCGGCATGCAGCGCGCCGCCGCCGCCGAAGGGGACGGCGACGAATTTTGCCGGATCATGGCCGCGCTCGATGGAAACAAGGCGGATGGCACCAGCCATGCGGCCATCGGCGATTTTCACGATCGCTTCGGCGGCTTCCATCACACCGAGGCCGGTGGGCTTGGCAACATGTTCCTCGATCGCCTTCTTGGCGGCTTCCACGTCAAGACGCGCGAACTTGCCGCCGATCGGCCGCTCGGCATTGATGCGGCCGAGCACGATGTTGGCATCCGTCAGCGTCGGGCGCGTATTGCCCTGCGCATAGGCAACCGGACCGGGGCGCGAGCCGGCGCTTTCAGGGCCGACCTGCAGCAGGCCGCCTGCATCGACATGCGCGATCGAACCGCCACCGGCGCCGATCGTGGTGATCTCGATCATCGGTGTGCGAATGACGAGGCCGAAATCGATCGTCGTCTGGGCAGCCAGCGACGTCTCGCCGTCGATCACGAGCGAGACGTCGAAGGACGTGCCGCCAAGGTCTCCCGTTATAATGTTCGGGAAGCCGGCCGCCTTGGAAATCGCCGCTGCGGCGATGACACCGGCAGCAGGGCCGGACAGCGCCGTGCGCACGGGCAGGCGACGGGCGGTTTCCGTCGACATGACGCCACCATTCGACTGGACGATATGGAAGCGCCCAGCGAAGGCCTCGCTTTTCAGCGCATCCGTCAGCTTACGCAGATAACCGCCGACGACCGGCTGGAGATAGGCGTTAAGCGCCGTGGTCGACGTCCGTTCGAATTCGCGGATCTCGGGCAGGATCTGCGACGAGCAGGCGACGTTTTCGTTCGGCCAGACCGACTGGGCGGCCTCGAGCGCGGCCATTTCGTTGACCGGATTGGCGTAGGCATTGATGAAGACGATGGCGAGCGCTTCGGCGCCGGCGGCAAGCGCACGGCGGCTGGCCGCTTTCACCTCTTCCGGATCGAGCGTCTGGCGAATGGTGCCGTCGGCGGTCACGCGCTCGTTCACCTCGAAGCGCAGGTCGCGTTCGATCACCGGAACGAAATCGCCCCAGAGGCCCCAGGTGTTGAGACGGTCGCGGCGGCGCATTTCGAGCACGTCGCGGAAACCGGCCGTGGTAATGAGAGCGGTGCGGGCGCCTTTACGCTCGAGAAGCGCGTTGGTGCCGACTGTGGTGCCGTGCACGATCGAGCCGAGTTCGGCAATCGGACCGAAGGTCTTCAGGCCTTCCAGGAAACCGATCGCCTCGTCGCCGCGGTTGGAGGAGACCTTGGCGGTGCGGAAACGGCCGCCAGCGGCGTCGTAGAAGAACAGGTCGGTGAACGTGCCGCCGACATCGACGCCGACGACGGAAGAGCCGCTTGGCTTTACGTGGGTATTCATGCGGCTGCTCCTTCGCGCAACTTCACGGTCGCGGCCATGTCAATATTGCCTTCGGCATCCGTGTCGACGCCGTAGATGTCGCGGGCCGCTTCGCGGCTGACGAAACCGAGGCGCACGTCGCGCGCCACTTTCTCCGCGGGCCTCATTTTCGGATTGCCGAAACCGCCGCCGCCAGGGGCTTCGATACGGACGCGCTGGCCGGGTTTGACGCGGACATCAGCCACCTTGGAGGCGAGCGGCGGCGAATGTTCGCCGTCATCGGCCTGCCATGTAAAGCGATTGAGTGCGGCTTCCCCGCCACCGGCAACGCCGAAGGGCGCATAGACGCCGCGTTCGCCGAGGAGGAAGACGTCCGCATCGGTCATCGCCTCGACCTCGTAGATCGCCCCGACGCCGCCGCGGTGGTAACCGGCACCGGCAGAATCCGGACGCAGTGCCCATTGAGTGAAAAGCACCGGATAGGAGGCTTCCATGATCTCTGCTGGCGGAATGGTCGCCATCGAGATCGGGTTGTTGGCATGGTTCAGGCCGTCGCTTTCCGGGTTGCCCCCGAGGCCGCCGCCGAAGAACGAGAACATCACATAGCGCGAACCGTCATTGCGGTAACCGGCGATGGAGAGCGCATTGATCGTACCGAACGGGCCGGCGGTGGCGCGGGCCGGATCGGCCTTCGCCAACGCGCCGAACACGACGCCGATGACACGCAGGATGGTCTCGGTGTAGCCGCCGACCGGCTTCGGCGGCTTGACGCCGAGCAGCGTGGTCTCGGGAATGACGAACTGGATCGGCCGCAGGCAGCCGGCATTTGCCGGCACGCTGGTGAAGACGTGTTTCAGCGCCACATAGCAGCAGGCCGCCGCCGTCGAATAGGCAATGTTGAGCGGTCCGGCACAGGGGCCGGAGGAGCGGGAAAAGTCCAGCACCATCTCGTCGCCCTTGATCGTCAGGTCGAGCGCGATCGTCAACCGGTCGGGGGTGATGCCGTCATTGTCGAGATAGTCCTCGAAGACGTAGGTGCCGTCCGGCAGTGCCTTGATCGCCTCGCGCATCATCGCTTCGGCCCGGTTCGAGAAGGCCTCGAACGCCGCTTTGACAGTGTCGTCGCCATAGGAATCCAGCAATTCAGCAAGCCGGCGTTCGCCAAGATCCAGGGCATTCAGCTGACCATTGAGGTCGCCGTAGTTGGAAAGCGGCACGCGGGAGTTCGCCGAAAGAATGTCGACGATGTCGTTGTTGATGACGCCTTTGGCGAACAGCTTGACGACTGGAATGCGCACCCCTTCCTGGAAGCTTTCGGTCGCCTTGGCGTTGAAACCGCCCGGCACGTTGCCGCCGATATCCAGCCAGTGGCCGACCGAGGCAATCCAGCAATAGAGCTTGCCGCCGCGGAAGATCGGCCGCACGAGACGGAAGTCGTTCAGATGTGTCCCGCCGGCATAAGGGTCATTGAAGAGGAACGTGTCACCCGGCGAAAGACTGCCGTCGCGCGCCACTTTCTCGATGACCGCCTTCACCGCAAAGGCCATCGCGCCGACGAAGATCGGCAGGCCGCGGGTGCCCTGCACGAGCGTCGCGCCGGTTTCGGCGTGGTAGAGGCCGTGGCAGGCGTCGCGCGCCTCGGCGATGATGGGATTGAACGCGGAGCGGTAGAGCGTCGCGTCCATCTCATCGGCGATCTGCTCCAGCCGTCCATTGAGGATGGCGAGCGTGACGGGATCGAGGGTCTTCCTGGTCATGCTGCATTGCCCTTCTTGGAGTCCTTCGATGGGACGAAGGTCTCGTATTCGCGCCCTGCCTGGAGCATCGCCGGCGTACCGATCAGCGCGTTCAGATCGTTGAACTGGAACATCCGATCGCGGAAGGGCTCGTTGCTGCCATGGGCGCGGAGCGAGCGGTAATAATCCTCAGCGGTGCGGGCGATGGCCCGCACGATGCCGCCGGGGAATATGACGATCTTAAAGCCGAGCGCTGCGAGTTCATCTGCCGTCATCATCGGCGTATCGCCGCCTTCGACCATGTTGGCGAGCAGCGGCAGGCGCTGGCCGAGCGCCTTGCATACCGCTTCCATCTGCTCTTTTGAGCGGGGGGCTTCGACGAAAAGCACATCCGCGCCGGCATCGGCATAAAGCATGGCGCGTTCGATCGCCGCGTCGAAGCCTTCCACAGCAACGGCATCGGTGCGGGCGACTATCAGTGTCTCCTCCGAGGTCCGGGCATCGACGGCCGCCTTGATCTTGCCGGCCATTTCCAAAGCCGAGATCAGCGACTTGTCCTGCAGGTGGCCGCAACGCTTCGGCAAGGTCTGGTCTTCGAGCTGGATCGCGCTGGCGCCGGCCCGCTCGAAGGTTTTCACCGTCCGCTGGACGTTGAGCGCATTGCCATAACCATTGTCGGCATCGACGATGACAGGGGTCTCGACGCGCTGGCGGACGAGTTCGATCACGTCGGCGACTTCCGTCATCGAGACCAGGCCGATATCTGGGCGGCCAAGCTTGGTGTAGGCGATCGCCGCGCCGGAAAGATAGAGCGCATCAAAACCGGCGTCGTTTGCGATGGAGCCCGTCAGGGCGTCATAGATCCCGGGGGCCACGATCGGTCCCGGGCAGGACAGGAGAGTTTTCAAAGTCATTTCAGGCTTCCTTGATCGCAGGCTGGGCGAGCAGGTCGTTAAGACCTGTCAGGTCCGGCGCCATATCGATCGTTTCGATGGCATTCAGGATGCGGTCGGCATGCGCCTTGCCCCAGACAGGCACGGCAAGCTCGAAGAATTTCGCGTGGACCTCATCCGGCGTGTAAGGATCGATCGCGTCGCCGCGATTGGTCATGGTCTCGGCGGCCAGAACACGGCCGTCGGTGAAGTGGATGGTCAGGCGCGCCGGGCGCTTTTCCGGCAGCATTGCGGTAAATTCCGCCTTCTCCCGCACGGCAACCTTCCTTGTGAGCGCGCGAACCGTCTCGTCGTTGACAGACGCCTGGCGGAAGGCCGGGACGGAGGCTTCGCCATTGACGATCGTCGTGGCGATTGCAAACGGCAGGGAAAATTTTGCGGCCAGCATGTTGGATGGCTCCACGCTGTCGAGCTGCGCCGCATAGGCATAGGTCTCGACCTCGATGGAGGCGATTGTCTCCGGCGCGATCATTCCGTGCGTGGCGATAAGCTCCCGCACCACGTCAAGCGAGCCGTGGGTGAAGCGGCAGGCGGCGTGACGCTTGAAATAGTTCCGCTGGATTTCGTAGCGGCTGCCAAGCTCGTCAGCCATCATTTCCGGCTTGAAGCCTTCCGCCAGGATGCCGCTATAGACGGTGCGGACGGAATCGATTTCACCTGTAAAGCCTGAAGCGACCATGTCCCAGGCGGTCATGCCGTTGCGGTTGGAAAACCCGCAGAAGCTGTTGCGCACGGTCGCCCCTTCGAGCATCGCCCGCAAGCTCGCGCCGACGCTCAGCGTCGCCGACACATTGATCGTTTCGATCAGCTCTTCCTCGTCTGCTCCTTCGAGCATCGCGGTCGCAAAGGCGGCGCCGATCGTACCCCAGGTGCCATGCGGATGCACGGTCGGCCGTAGGCGGCAAGCGGCGCCCGCCCGGGCTCCGACCTCATAGCCGAGGATGAAGGCCGTTAGCAGATCCCTTCCGCTCTTGCCCGCGACAAGGGCTGTCGACAACGCTGCCGGCAGGACATGGATGCCTGGATGGCCGCGGGCGAACTGGTTGCCTTCGTCGAGTTCCAGAGCGGTGCCGGCACTGCCGTTGATGAAAGCCGCGTCATCGCCACGCAGCGACAGACCTGCGCCGACTGCTGCGACATTGCCGCGGCCGCGTCTTTGCAGGCGTTCGGCAAGCATCAGGAGTTCAGGTTCCTGCATGCCGGAAGCCATGGCGCCTATACAATCGAGGATGACCAGTTTGGCCTGCGCCACCAAGTCAGGCGAGAACATGTTGAAGGTCAGCGTTGCGCCGAAGCGGCCCCAGCGGCTCAGCCAGTCCGGCCTGGGTTCGGCCAGAAGTACCGAAGCAGGCACGATGCCCGGCGTGACGATGGTCATGGTTGCGTCCTCCTCGTTGGAGCTGGGGCTAAAGGCCGAGATAGGCCCGCTTCAGTTCTGGGTTAGCGGAAATTTCGGCGGCGGTGCCGGACATGGTGATCATGCCATTCTCGACGATGTAGGCCCGCGAGGCGATCTCCAGCGACTGCACGACATTCTGCTCCACCAGCATCACAGGCAGACCGGCCTGGTTGAGTCGGCGTACGAGATTGAACATTTCCTCGACCAGCAGCGGCGACAGGCCGAGCGACGGCTCATCGAGAATAATAAGCTTCGGCTCGGCCATCATCCCGCGGCCAATCGCCAGCATCTGCTGCTCGCCGCCAGACAGCGTCCCGGCCATCTGACCGTTGCGCTCCTTCAGGCGCGGGAAGGTGGCGAAGACGATCTCGAGATTGCGCGCCCGGTTCTGCTTGCCGCGGCGGTAGCTGCCGAGCTCGAGATTGTCCTGAACGCTCATGTTCGGGAAGATCTTGCGGCCTTCCGGCACATGGATCAGGCCAGCGTCGACGGCTGCGGTCGAAGAGGAACCCAGCGGCACGCCGTCGAAGACGATGCTCCCTGATGTCAACGGCAGTACACCGGAGAGCGCCATGTTGAGCGTCGTCTTGCCGACACCGTTGGCGCCGAGAACCGCCACTATCTCGCCTTTGGCAACCGAGAGGTCAATGCCGCGCAATACCTCGACCGCGCCGTAACCGGCGCGAAGTCCCGTGACCTCAAGCATGGTCGCCTCCAGCGTTTCCACCCGCCTGGCGGGCAATCCTGTCCGCCGAGCCCTTGCCGAGATAGGCTTCGATCACTGACGGGTCGTTGCAGACTGCCCCGGGCGTGCCTTCGGCAATCATTCTGCCCTGGGCGAGCACATAGACTTGCTCACACAGGTTCATCACCGCCTGCATCACATGCTCGATCATCAGAATGGTGACGCCGCTTTCGCGGATCGAACGGATGACGGGTATGATGTCACGGATTTCAGATGGATTGAGACCGGCGAGAACCTCGTCCAGCAGCAGGATCTTCGGTTCGGTCGCAAGGGCACGAGCGAGTTCCAGCCGCTTTCGGCCTGCGACTGTCAGGCTCGCCGCCGACTTTTCGAGATCCTTTTCGAGGCCGACTTTACGGGCGACCTCGCGAGCTTTCTCGATCGCCTCGGCGGGTTTCATGTGCCGCAAATAGGCGCCCACCGTAATATTCTCATGGACGTTAAGCCCAGCAAATGGCTGCACGATCTGGAAGGTGCGGGCAATCCCGGACGCAGCGCGTTTGTGTGCGTGCTCGCCGGTGATGTCCTTGCCGTGAAGCAGGATCGTGCCTTCGCTCGGCTTGCGGAAACCGGCAATGATTGCAAAGAGCGTGGTCTTGCCGGCGCCGTTCGGGCCGATCAGACCGGTGATCGATCCTTGCGAGACCGTCAAAGAGGCATTGTCGACGGCGACGAGCCCGCCGAAGCGCATGGTGACCTTCTTGACCTCCAGCATCATGCTGCTTCCTTCGCTGAAAAGTGGAGCGACACCTTCTTCGCCAGCCCAAGAACGCCGCTGGAGGCAAAGGCAATCACTGCGATCAGGACGATGGCGTAGACGATGAGGTCGATGCCCGGCATTCCGCCGGCAAAGCCCTTGGTGATTTCTCCGAGACCGTGCATCGTAAAGGCACCTATCAGCGGCCCGAGCACGATGCCGCGACCGCCGACGATTGGCGCCAGCAATGCCTCGATCGAGATCCAGATTCCGAAGGCGATTCCGGCGTCGATATAGAGAAAATATTGGACGTAGAGCACACCGGCGGCAGCCGTCATTGCGCCTGAGAGACTGATCGCCTTAAGCTTGACGGTAAGTACATCGACGCCGAGCGCTTTTGCGGCATCCTCGTTCTCGCGCACGGCAACCAGATGGGCGCCGAAGCGGGAATTGGCGACCTTCTGGGTCACCAGAAGGCTAATGAAAACGAAGCTGAGCGCAAGCAGCATGAATGCCGGGCGGCTGGAGAATTGCAGGTTGGCAAAGCCTGGATTGAGCTTCAGCAATAGCCCGGCTGCCCCTCCAGTCATATCCGAGGCGTTGGCGAGCACCCTCAGAAGCTCGGCGAAGGCGAGCGTCACCAACGCGAAATACGAACCACGAAGTCCGGCCCGGAAACTCAAGAAACCCACGACGAGGCCGGCGAGCGCGCCAGCGAAGATTGCAACCGCCATCGCCACCCAGGCATTGAGGCCGAAATTGGTTTGCAGAATTGAGGCTGTATAAGCGCCGATTCCGAAGAACATGGCATGACCGAAGGACGTTTGTCCGCCGATGCCGCCGAGTAGATTCCAGCCCTGTGCGGCCAGCGCGACGATCAGGACCGTGGTCGTGAAATTGAAGAAGGTGTTCGACCCGGTCACCAATGGCGTCAATGCCAGGAGCAGGGTGATTAGGACGATGGAGAGATAACCGCGTCCGATCATGCTTTTGCTCCGAACAGGCCGGTCGGGCGCAGGAGCAGGACCAGGATGAAGATGATGAAGATGCCGATCTGCCCGAGGCTTTCTCCGAGGAAGAGACCGCTCACGCTTTCGACCATACCGATGATCAAGCCTCCCGCCATAGCGCCGGGGATGGACCCCATCCCGCCCAGGACGACGACTGTAAAGGCAATGTTGACGAAGGCGCCACCAATGCGCGGATTGACGTAGAACGTCGGCATCAGCAACGCAGCCGCCATGGCAAGTGCGGCGCAGCCGAGTCCGAACGTGACAGCGAAAATGTGCCCGACATTGATCCCGACAAGCTTGGCGCCAAGCTTTTCACGGGCGACGGCGCGGATTGCCTTGCCTGTATCTGTGCGGTTCATGAGCAGAAAGAAGGCAAGGGCGACGATCAGCGAACCTGCGGCGCCGATGAGTTTGGCGCTTGAGAGAAGGAAGGGACCGGCCTCGACGACGGCGAAGGACCAATCCGAGGGGATGGAACGCGTGTCGGAACCGAAGCCGACGAGAAGCGCATTCTCGATGAGGATCGAAAGGCCAAGGGTGATCAGCAGGATGTTGCTGTCATCGCCATGCGACGCGGGGCCGATGACGAAGCGCTGCACACAGTAGCCGACAGCAAAAAAGACAGGCGCGACGATCGGGATCGTCCAGTAGGGATCGATCGCGAAGGCGGCATTCAGGCCCCAAACGGCAAACATAGCCGCCGCGAGTGTCGCTCCGTGCGCAAAGTTGATGATGTGAAGCACACCATAGACCAAGGTGAGACCGAGGGCGACAAGGGCGTAGATGGCTCCTGTCAAAAGCCCGTTGATCATCGCTTCAATGATGATGGTTGGGGAAAACATGCTCTATTCCGCCTTACGACGTCGACAATGATCTGAGCGCGCGCAAGGGCACGCTCAGATATTAGACATGGGCATCAAGCGTTTGCCGGGAACTTCGGCTTGGCGTTGGCGAAGGCTTCGGGAAAGACGACCTTGATGTCGCCGCCCTGAACCTGCGTGGAGACGGGCGCGCCTCCCAGGTTCTGGCCGTTTTCAAATTTCGTCGGCCCATAGGGCATGAGGTGACCTGCAAAGGTCGACGTGGCAAGTGCATCGATAATCTTCGTTCGGTCTGCAGCACCGGCACGCTCTATCGCGTCCGCCAGCAGGCCGACGCACGAATAGTTCAGCGGAACATTGTAATTATAGGTCTTGCCGGCGGCTTCGACCCGCTTTTGAAGTGCAACCGCCTTTTCGTTGCGCGGATCATGCCAATGGTTGACGTCCATGACGTTCTCGGCCGCTTCCGGAAATTCCTTGACGAAACGTCGGTTGGAGGCCGCACCGTTGAGGACGCTGTAAACGGCCTTCGGGCGAACGCGCTGCTGCTGCATCGTGCGCGCGAGCAGCACCGTTTCACCGTAGTAGGTGCTGGGGATGACGAGATCCGGATTCAACGAGCGCAGACGCAGCGTGACGTTTGAGAGGTCGCGCGACGGCGTCGGAACGGCGATCAGTTCAAGGATTTCGAAGCCGTATTTCGGCAGTTCCGCAGCCATCAGCTTGGCAAGGCCGGTGCCGAACAGACCGTCCTCGTGGACGAGCGCGATGGTCTTGGCAACCTTGCCGGAAGCCTCATTGATCTTGACGAGGTTCTGGATCGCAGCAGCGGTGCACAGCGCAAAGCCCGGCGCGAAGCGGAAGGTGTTTTTCAACCCGCGCTGGACGATCTGGTCGGTCACGCCGACATCGACAATATAGGGCAGGTCGTAACGCGCCGCTGCCTGCGAACCAGCCAGGCAGATGGGGCTGGCGAAGCCACCGACGACGGCCACCACGCCGTCCTCCTGCATGCGCTCCACCTCCTGGGTGCCGGCTTCCGGCGTCGAGCGGGCGTCGCCGAACACGATTTCAAGCTTGGCGCCTCCAAGCGCCTTGATACCCCCGGCTTTGTTGATGTCATCGATCGCCAGTTCGGCGCCCATGCGGCCATATTCGCCGTCCTGGGCCAATGCGCCGGTGACCGGCTGCAGGATGCCAACCTTGATCGGCGCGGGTTCGGCGCCGCGGACGATGGCAGGCGTCGCGATCGTTGAGAGGGCGACAGCGCTGCCCTTTAGAACAGTCCTGCGATCGAATGGGGTATTGAGAAATTTCATGGTTTTGTTCTCCTCTGAGGGGTCGGCCGCTTGGTGCGGTTGTTCTTCTTGGTGTCATTTATCTGTTCGGATGCCCGCACTGCGTCGGCAGGCGTCCAGCGCCGGGCTCCATCTGATCCGGTGCGTTCGAGATCCATATGGAAGGAATACCGATCAGGCCGGTAAAGCGCCTGGAGGTGCTCGATGCCGCGGCCGGACGATTCAAAGACGACGCGGGTCATCGTGAGCAGCGCAGCGCCGATATCAAGGTCAAGTGCGTCTGCCGCTTCCGGCCCGGCCAGCGTCGCGCCGACGACCTGGGTTGCCCGCTCGGCAACGAGGCCAGAGCGTTCGAGCAGTTCGAGCAGCGGCGTCGAGGCGAGATCGGCTTCCGAATAGGACATGCCGATCCGCTCCGGCACGTGCGTGACCAGATACGAGAACGGCTGACCGTCGATTAGACGGACGCGAACCGAGCGCTGCAATCGTTCGCCGGGATCGAGACGCAATTCCTCAGCCATCGCCGGCGTTGCATTGACATAGGCGAACGAGATCAGTCTGACGCCTGTCTTGCGGCCCATCTCGACAAGATGGGTCAGCACGTTCGACAAGTCCGCCACGACCGGCATGCTGGTCTTGCCGGCGCTGACGAAAGTGCCGGAGCCAGGCCGCCGCTCGATCATGCCGTCGCTTGCAAGCTTATCCAACGCCCGGCGTACGGTGACGCGCGACACGCTATGTTCCTGCGCCAGCGCCGGTTCGCTCGGCAGGCGCGCGTCAACCGCCACTTCTCCCCGCAGGATCTGCTCCCTGAGCAGGAGATAGAGTCGTCGCGCCTTCAGCGGTTCCATGGTCGAAGACATTGTCGTGTTCCCGATTGTCTTTCTTATAAGACATTTAGTTGTCTTATAAAGAATACAGATTTGGTGTCGTGTCAATCGGATTCGCTAGAGAATGCGACTGAGGTCCGGATATATGAGCAAGGGCCGGCCAATGGCGACGAAATCCGCCTTGCCGGCCAACAGTATGGTCTCGACATCGGCAAGACTCCTGATGCCGCCGACGGCGATGACCGGGATCGAAAGGGCGGCGCGCAGCACTCCTGCGCAGGCGAGAGATTCGACGGGCGATGTTGTCTGGGCTGCTAACGGCACGAGGCCGCCGGAGGAAACATGCACGGCATCGAGCCCATGGCCGGCGAGCCGCGAAAGCGTCCGCACGACCATATCAGGCGTCAGGCCGCCCTCGGCGTTGTCGCTGGCGCTGATCCGCATCGTGATGACCGGTCCTTGCCCTAACGTCTCGCGCACGGCGCGGATGATGCGGGCGGGGAGGGAGGCGCGACGGTCTTCATCTCCGCCGTACGCGTCGTTGCGCCGATTGCTGAGCGGCGACAGGAACTGGTGGAGGAGGTAACCATGCGCGGCATGAAGTTCGACGCCGGCAAAACCGCCTTCGACGGCCCGACGCGCCGCAATCTGGAAATCGGCGACCAGCTTGTCGATATCAGCTTGCGTCATCGCCTGCGGCATGCCGTAGCGTTCGTCATAGGCGATCGCGCTCGGCGCGAGCAACGGGCCACCGCCGTAAGGCCGGGACTTGCGTCCGCCATGGCTGAGCTGGACCAAAACAGGCGCGCCTTCCGCTTTGACCGCTGCCGCGATCCTCGAAAGAGCCATGGCGTGGGCATCGGAGAAGATGCCGATATCGTCGCCCATCAGCCGACCCTCCGGCGAAATCGCCGTCGATTCCAAAATGACGAGGCCAACGCCGCCGCGAGCGCGACGGGCATAGTGGTTGACGTGGTAGTCTGTCGCAAACCCGTCGGGCGTACCTTCGTAGCGCTGCATCGGCGGCATGACGATGCGGTTTGCAAGCGTGAGGGAACCGATCCGGCCCGGCGAGAACGCGAGGGTCACGATCACGCTCCGGAATTCGCTGTGGCCGTCCCGTTTGGTTGCATCCAGGGTCGGCGCTCGCGGTCCGCGGCGGCGAAAGCGGCGATAGCCTCCGCATGACTACGGGTGAGGTCGATATCGTCCCAACCGTTCAGGAGCTTGGTGCGCCAGACCGGATCGACGGTGAAGGGCACGACGAGATTGGCGCAACGGATCGTCAGCGCTTCCAGATCGACGGTCGCCGTCTCAGCACCGTCCTGTAGGCCGGCAAGCAAGCTCTCGCAATCCTCTTCGCTGACGACCGCCGACAGTAAACCATTATTGATTGAATTGGAGGCGAAGATATCCCCGAAAGACGGGGCGATCACGCAGGTGATCCCGTAGTCGACCAGTGCGTAGACGGCGGCTTCGCGTGAAGAGCCACTACCGAAATTGCGGCGGCTGACGAGGATTTGTGCGCCCTGGCGGACCGTGTCATTGAGCGGGCAATCCGCCTTTACCGCGCCGGCTTCGTCGAAGCGCAGATCGTAAAGCAGGAAGCCACCATAGCCATCGGCGCGCGATCGCTTCATGAAACGGGCCGGGATCAATTGGTCGGTGTCGATATTCGATTGGGGCAGGGGGCAGGCGACGGCATCCAGAGTTTTGAACGGTTTCATGGCTCTCCCTCCCTCTCAGTTCCCGGCCGGGGCCGTTTCGCGCATCAACTGCCGCATATCGGTCAGGTGTCCCGTGACGGCGGCTGCCGCGACCATGGCGGGCGACATCAGGTGCGTGCGCGATCCCGGGCCCTGTCGGCCACGGAAATTGCGGTTGGTGGTCGAGGCGCAGCGCTCGCCAGGCGGCACGAGATCGCCGTTCATACCGACGCACATGGAACAGCCGGCATCGACCCATTCAAGTCCCGCCTCGCGAATGATGCGGTCCAGCCCCTCTTCCTCGGCCTGCTTTTTCACGAGCATGGAGCCTGGCGATACAAGCCCCGGTACCTTGGCCTTGCGACCGGCCAGGATTGCCGCGGCGGCGCGAATGTCTTCGATGCGACTGTTGGTGCAGGAGCCGATGAACACCCGGTCGATGTGAATGTCAGTGAGGTTTTGGCCGGGCCTTATGCCCATATAATCCAGCGCATCGCGCACCTGCGCGGCACGGGCGGGATCGGAGATCTGTTCAGGGTCCGGCACGGTCGCGGTGATCGGCGAGGCGTCTTCCGGGGTAATGCCCCAGGTTACGACCGGCGCAATCTCGCTGGCATTGAGGCTGACTTCGCGGTCGAAGACGGCATCCGGGTCGCTTGCCAATGCCAACCAGTCCTTGGAGGCGGCCTCGAAAGCCTCGCCCTGCGGCGCAAACGGACGGCCGCGCAGATAGTCCAGGGTTGTTGTGTCAGGCGCCACCATGCCGCACCGCCCGCCGGCCTCGATGGAGAGATTGCACAGCGTCAGCCGGCCTTCCATGGAAAGGCTGCGGATTGCCGAACCGGCATATTCGATCGCATGTCCGGCCGCGCCATCCGCGCCGATGAGGGCGATGATCGAGAGAGCGATGTCCTTGGCCGTGACACCTGGAGCAAGCGCGCCGTCGACTGTCACGCGCATCCGCTTCGGCTTCTTCTGCCACAATGTCTGCGTCATGAGCACATGTGCGACTTCTGAGGCGCCGATGCCGAAGGCGATTGCCCCGAAAGCGCCGTGGGTCGCGGTATGGCTGTCGCCGCAGACCATGGTCAGGCCAGGCAATGTAAGGCCTTGTTCAGGGCCAACCACATGGACGATGCCCTGGTCGGGATCGTTGAGGTCGAAGAGGCGAAGGCCGTGGCGCTCGCTATTGCCGCGCAACTGCTCGATCATGCCGCGAATGGCCGGGTCGATCCTCGTGAGATCGCGGGTGTGGGTGGGGACATAATGGTCCTCGATGCCGAAGGTGAGATCAGGCCGGTAGACCTCGGCATCGCGCTCCTTCAGCTTGTTGAAGGCGTGGAATGAGCCTTCGTGCAAGAAGTGGCGGTCGATCCAAAGAAGACACTGACCATCCTCCCGCTCCACGACCACATGCGCGTCGAAAACCTTGTCGAAAAGCGTTTTGCCGCCTCCAGCGTCGATGCGTGGCACGATGCCCTCCTTCCATTCCCTTCTTTCAATCTAGGCACGGGTGGCGGTGAAAATCAAATGTTGTTTTAAAAATAATACAGATTATTGTCTTTCAAAAATGACAGATTGCTGTCTGAGGATCGGGAGCGGAGAGACGCAAATGGCTAAGGTGACGCGGATAGAGGGCCGGGAATTCGACTATTCCATGCCGGTGGTAATCGTCGGCGGTGGGGCGGCCGGCATGGTGGCGGCACTTGCCGCCCATGAGGCAGGCGCCGAAGTTCTGGTTCTTGAGCGCGATCCTCTGCCGCGCGGTTCGACCGCACTTTCGGCCGGCCTCATACCTGCCGCCGCCACCCGCTGGCAGGCCGATGCAGGCATCAGCGACGATGCCGAGAATTTCGCTCGCGACGTGATGAAAAAGGCCCATGGTGAGCCGGATCCCGAAATTGTTGATCTTGTCACCCGCACGACCGGACCGGTGCTGGAATGGCTTGCGGATAGATACGGGTTGAAATTCTCGCTCGTCACCGACTTCTCCTATCCTGGTCATTCCGCCCGCCGCATGCATGGCCTGCCGACGCGGTCCGGTGAAGAACTGATCGACGCGTTGCGCGAAGCGGTCGAAGATGCCGGTATTCCGCTTCTCTGCGACGCCCACGTGACCGAGCTTTTTGCCGACGACGCGGGCAGGGGCCTCGGCCTACGCTTCGAGCGCCCAGATGGCAGCTCCGAAGAGGTTGGCTGCGGCGCACTCGTGCTTGCTTGCAACGGCTATGGCGGCAACAAGGAACTCGTGGCGAAGCATATCACTTCACTCGCAGGCGCCCTCTACTTCGGTCATCCCGGCAACCAGGGAGACGCGCTCATCTGGGGCGAAGCGCTAGGCGCGAAAAGCCAGCATCTCAACGGCCATCAGGGGCACGGCTCGGTCGCTCACCCAGCCGGTATTCTGATTTCCTGGGCGACGATCACCGAGGGTGGTTTCCAGGTGAACCTCGAGGGCAAGCGGTTCAGCAACGAGGCCCGCGGTTATTCGGAGCAAGCCGCTGAAGTGCTACGCCAGGCCGACGCGATCGCCTGGTCGGTGTTTGACAGCCGCATCGCCGGCATCGCACGCCAGTTCGAGGATTTTCGCCGAGCCGAAGGGATGGGGACGGTATTGGTCGCACAAAGCATAGCAGAGCTTGCGGAACTGATGAAAGTGCCAGGCGATGCGCTTGCTGATACGTTCCAGAGCGTCCGATCCTATGTGCAAGACGCTCTGGCCGATCCGTTCGGCCGTTCTTTCAAGGGCGTGCCCGCGCTTCAGGCGCCCTATTGCGCGGTAAGGGTCACTGGCGCGCTATTTCACACTCAGGGCGGATTGGTGGTGGATACATCGGCTCGAGTGCTTGGTAGTGCAGGCAGACCGCTTCCGAACCTCTATGCGGTAGGCGGTGCCGCCTGTGGCGTCTCTGGGAACGATGCGTCTGGCTATCTATCCGGCAATGGACTGCTGACTGCTGTAGGGCTTGGATTCGCAGCCGGTCGGCATGCCGCAAGCTGAACGCGGCCGTATCGAGCTGTCAATGACGCGCGATCGGCTTCATCCCGCCACTACAGCTTGTAGCCGATCTTTCGCAGCAGGTCTTTTCGCCACGCAATGTCGGTATCGGTTTCGACACCCAGTGGTGAGGCGCCATCCACCACGCCGAGCACGCCGCGGCCCAGCTCCGTTTGTGCGACGATCACCTGTGTCGGGTTGGCCGTCGCGCAGTAAATGCGGCAGACCTCTGGCACCGCGCGCACCACGCCAAGCACGTTCACGGGAAAGAATCCGTCGCCCAGGAAGATTAGAAAACTGTGGCCGGCGCCAATAGCCGAGGCGTTGTCGCGTGCAAGGGCGATCGCGGCTTCGTCATTACCCGACCACCGCACCAGCCGCTTGCCAGAGGCCTCGCAGAAGGCCAGCCCAAAGCGAATACCGGGAACCGCACCCACCAGCGCCTCGTGGAGGTCCTCCACAGTCTTGATAAAATGCGACTGACCAAAGATGAAGTTGGAAGCGTCTGGCTTAACAATCGGCACCACAGCAAGTTCCATGGCTGCGCTCCTTCAAGGCCCGCACGTGATGGTAGGTAGGCGAATGGAACGTGATTTCAAGCCGCCACAGGCGGGCGATTGGCCTCTGCGCCCTGCCACCGTTTGGCCTGACCCGGTCGCGCCGGCGCGCTCGGACAAGTGCCGGCATAGTCCAGGTCGAATTTTTTCCCCGGCAACGCATCGTCTCCCGGAATGCCTGCAGCAGGCGATCGTCAACGGGGTCGTTCCGCAGGATCAACTGATGGCGCCGACGCTATCCCGCATGGCGGAGATAGCGAATGGGCCGCCCGAGGGAATTTGCTTCGGCAGCGGCAAGAATGCCCTGCGTATCGATCCCGTAGTGTCGGTAGAGATCGGTGATCGTCCCGGTCTGACCGAAGTGCTCGACGCCAAGCGCCCTCGTCCGATGCCCATGAACGCCACCCAGCCAGGCAAGCGTTGCCGGATGGCCGTCGAGAACGGTGACGATCGTGCATTGGCGCGGCAGATCTGCCAGCAATCTCTCGATGTGGCTCGTCGCTCCGGGCCTTCCCCGTTCCCGCGCCTGCTGCGCCGCCGTCCAGCCCGCATTCAGCCGGTCCGCGGAGGTGACCGCGAGCAGGCCGATGTCGCGCCGGTCTTCGGCCAGAAGCCCGGTTGCCGCGATTGCCTCAGGCGCGACGGCGCCGGTATATGCGATGACGAGATCGGCGTTCGGTCCCGGCTTGCGCCACCAATAGCCACCGTCAATTATGCCTTTTGCCGCCACCGCATCGAATGTTCTGTTGGGCTGCTCGATTTGCCGCGTCGACAGCCTGAGATAGACCGCGCCACCCTTGGCGTCGCGCAGCCAGGTACTGCCGTCGGCCTCGTCCGGGCCTGAGCGCTGTATGTATTCGAAGGCAAAGCGCATGATGACCGCCATCTCGTCCAGATAGGCGGGTTCGAAGCTTGCCAATCCGTCCTGCGCCATGCCGATCAGCGGCGTGGCGATCGATTGATGGGCTCCGCCCTCCGGCGCCAGTGTGACGCCCGACGGGGTGGCGGCCAGAATGAAGCGTGCATCCTGGTAGCAGGCGTAGTTCAGGGCATCCAATCCGCGCTCGATGAAAGGATCATAGAGGGTGCCGACCGGCAGCAGCCGCTCTCGGTTGATGGAATGCGAAAGCCCCAGCGCCGAGAGCATCGTGAAGAGGTTCATCTCCGCAATGCCCAGCTCGAAATGCTGTCCCTGCGGCGATTGCTCCCAAGCATAGGTCGACGGAATGCGTTCCTTGCGGAACAAGTCCCCCATCTTCTCACGGGCGAAAAGCCCACGGCGATTGACCCAGGCGCCGAGATTTGTCGATACGGTGACATCCGGCGACGTCGTGACGACATGATCGGCGAAATCTCCCTGAGACTTTGCGATTTCATGCATGATCTGCCCGAAACCCTGCTGTGTCGACGCCATCGCCGGTATTGCGAGCTTCAGTTCGCCCGGCACCTCGATCAGCGGCGCGTTATGCTGCCTCTCGCGGCGGCGGAAGAAGGGCGCGTGCTTCACAAAGGACCGCAACCCGTCCTCGTCTTTGACGCCGGCGAATTGTTCCCACTCGGTCCCCGGCTCGATATTCATTTCTGCCCTGAGGGTCTCGATCTGCGCGGGCGTCATGATGCCGGCGTGGTTGTCCTTGTGGCCGGCCAGCGGCAGGCCGAATCCCTTGATCGTGTAGGCGAGGAAGCAGACGGGGCGGCGGTGCGTCTTGGCGGCGTCGAAGGCCTCGATGAGCGCCGGCAGGTCGTGACCGCCCAGATTGGTCATCAGGCGCGCGAGGTCTTTATCTGATCGCCTCTCTATCAGGGCCGTGACGTCACCCTGGTCGCCGATATCATCGAGCAGGCGCTTGCGCCACGCAGCGCCTCCCTGGAAGGAGAGGGCGGAATAGAGCTGGTTGGGACAATTGTCGATCCACGCGCGCAGTTTCTCGCCGCCCGGTTCGCTGAATGCCCGCTTCATCAGGTGGCCGTGCTTGAGGATGACGACATCCCAACCGAAATTCCGGAAGATGGTTTCGAATTTCTGCCAGAGTCCTTCGCGGATCACGGCGTCGAGGCTTTGGCGGTTGTAGTCGACGATCCACCAGGTGTTCTTCAACCCATGCTTCCAGCCTTCCAGCAGGGCTTCGAAGATATTGCCCTCATCCATCTCGGCGTCTCCGACGAGGGCGACCATGCGGCCGGGCTCGCCACCCCAGCCTTTCGCCTGGACATAATCCTGCACCAGCGAGGAGAATAGCGTCTGCGCCACGCCGAGACCGACGGACCCCGTCGAGAAATCCACGTCGTCGATGTCCTTGGTCCGCGATGGATAGGATTGGGCTCCCTTGTAGCTGCGGAACGCTTCCAGTTTTTCGCGTGTCTGGTTGCCGGCGATATATTGGATCGCATGGAAGTTGGGGCTGGCATGTGGCTTGACCGCGACCCTGTCCTCCGGCTCGAGAATATCGAAATAGAGCGCCGACATGATTGTCGAAAGCGAGGCGGAGGATGCCTGATGGCCGCCGACCTTCAGCCCATCGTCGTTCGGCCGCAGGTGGTTGGCGTTGTGGATCATCCAGCTTGAGAGCCAGAGAATCCGTCTTTCCAGTGCTGCCAGGTTGGCGATGCGATCGTTCATGGTTTTCCTCCCAGTTAGAAGAAATCATAACTTGTCTAATCTATCGGTGTAGCTAAATTGGTGCCCGTCATCGTGTATCTGTAGCTCGACCAGCTAAGATTGCTCCGCTTAGTGGTGAAAGGTGCTAAATTGAAGCTGGATCATATCGACCGAAAGATAATTGCGGCGTTGCAGCTCGACGGACGCATGACGACTCAGCAACTCGGCGACCGCATCGGCTTGTCTGCGTCGCCCTGCGCGCGGCGCATCCGGCTCCTGGAACAGGCCGGCGTCATCAAGGGATACGCGGCCATCATCGACGAGGCCCTGTTCGGGCTCCCGGTCAGCGCATTCGCGTCGATCAAGCTGTCGCGTCAGCATGAGGACGATCTCGATCGTTTTGCAAAAGCGGTCTCGCGCTGGCCGGAGGTGGTCGATTGCTACTTGATGACCGGCCAGCGGGACTATTTGCTTCGTATCGTGGTCAGCGACCTCGCCGAATACGAACGGTTTCTCAAGGAAAAATTGACACGGTTGGACGGCGTCGCATCAATCGAAACCAGCTTTGCGCTGACCCAGGTCAAGCGAACGACCTTCCTTCCGGAAACATAACAGGTCATCGACAGGCGGCGCGAAATCGCTGGAACCCCGGAGCCGACCGTTGCGGCGCGCTGATGGATTGCCAGTCCTTGGTCCAGCTTGCCAACCGTCGCTCGCGAACCGTCAACTACCCGGCCTTTACCAGAAACTGGGGGAATTTAGAAAAATAATTCAGCGCAATCGAGCACGGCGAAAATGAATAACCTATTAAAATACTAGATTTCATCGAATTTTAGGTTCCGATACTTCCGGTGGCTGAACCCTTCGCCACTTCATCTGGTATCGAGGAGAAATTCGGTGACACGACAGATCAAATTGGGCGCGTTTCTGCCGGGTGGCGGCCAGCACATCGCCTCATGGCGGCACCCGGACCAGCCAGTGGATGGCGCAACGAACCTTCGGTTCCATATCGAGCTTGCACAGGAAGCGGAACGGGGACTCTTCGACGCATATTTCCTTGCCGATGGGCTCGCGGTTGCCTTTGGCGGCGGCATTGAAGGCGGCAACGCACGGGTGGTCGGATTTGAACCGGTGACGCTTTTTTCTGCGCTCGCACCCTTTACCAAGCACCTCGGCTTCATTGCGACCGCATCGACGACCTATGAAGAGCCATATTCGGTAGCACGCAAATTCGCGTCCCTTGATCTTATCTCCGAGGGGCGGGCCGGGTGGAACGTTGTCACGACAGCGACCGAAGCGGCTGCCCGTAATTTCAACCTGGACCAGCAGCTGCCGCATGCTGCTCGCTATCGCCGCGCGGTCGAACATGTCAGCGTCGTTAAGAAGCTCTGGGAAAGCTTCGAGGACGATGCTTTCCTTCGTGATCGGACGAGCGGTGTCTATTTCGATGTCAGCAAGGTGCATCGCACAAACCATCGCGGTGAGCATTTCAAGGTCGAAGGACCGCTGAATGTCAGCCGCTCTGCGCAGGGACATCCTGTCATCGTGCAGGCCGGCCAATCCGACGACGGGCGCGATCTTGCCGCCGCCACGGCCGAAGTCATTTTCACCGCTCACCAGAAACTTGAGACCGCACAGGAATTCTACCGCGATATCAAGAACCGGGCTCGGGCGCTTGGCCGCGATCCATCGCATGTGTTGGTCATGCCTGGCGTCTCGCCCTTCATTGGCAGAACCGAAGCCGAGGCGCGCGAGAAATACGAACGCCTGACGAGCCTGATCATCGAGGAAGACGGACTTGCGCTCATCAACGGCTTGAGCGGCGGCGAACTTGATCTTTCCGGTGCCGATCTCGATGGCCCCCTGCCTCCGGCGCCGCCGACCGAAGGCATGAAAAGCCGCCAGGACCTGATCCGCCGCATCGCCGACGAGAACAACTTTTCCATCCGCCAGCTGTACCAGTGGATTGCTTCTGCAAGAGGACACTACACGATCGTCGGCTCGGCCGTGCAGATCGCCGACACGCTGCAGGAGTGGTTCGAAAACGAAGGGGCGGACGGGTTCAATATTCTGCCACCCTGGCTGCCGACGGGTCTCACCGACTTCGTCGATCTCGTCATCCCGGAGCTTCAGCGAAGAGGTCTTTTCCGCACCGCCTATGAGGGCAAGACGCTTCGCGACAATCTCGGCCTTCCTTTCCCGCACACCCGCTGGGCGAACACCCAGTCCGAAGCTGCAGAATAGCCGATACCCAACAAGGAGACATCGACATGGCAGTCAACGATGACCAGCAAGCCGTGCTGCGGGATTTTCGGGGCGCGTCGTTTTGGCGAGAAGGCGCGGGCAGAGACATCCTGTCGCTTGCGGGCAATCTCTTCTCACGCTGGGGGCTGCTCTTTGCTTTTGCTTTCTTCTGGCAGGTCGCACCATCGCTCGGCTGGACCAACAAGGCGGTGCTGCCGCCGCTCAGTATTATCGTTCATGCCCTCTGGAATGGCATTACCGTCGGCACCTTCTCCAAAGATATCCTGATAAGCCTGCAGCGTGCCGGTATCGCGTTTGGCGGAGCCGCCGTCGTCGGCATTCCGCTTGGCCTGTTCATGGGTCAGATTCGGATTATCGAGCGTGCCCTCGATCCGATCCTGCAGCTTTTTCGCCAGACGTCGGCTCTTGCGCTCTATCCCGTCTTCATCCTGCTTCTCGGCCTCGGCGAGGCGTCCAAGATCTTCGTCATCTTCTGGGCAACGCTCTTTCCCATCCTTCTTTCGACGATCGGCGGGGTCAAGCAGGTCGACCCCAAGCTCATCGAAATGGCGCGCGTCTATGGCGCCGGCAGGCTGACTGTCTTTCGCCGTGTCGTATTGCCGGCCGCCTTGCCGCAGATTTTCGTCGGCCTGCGCCTCTCCGCAACAACTGCCCTGTTGCTTCTGATCGCCGCGGAGATGATCGGTGCGAATTCCGGTGTCGGCTTCCAGGTCATGAACGCGCAATACAATTTCCAGATCCCCATGATGTTTGCCGCAATCCTGCTCCTGGCGCTGCTCGGGCTGTCTGCGAATTTCATGCTGGAACGCCTGCAGGCCCGGCTTTGCCGATGGACCCAGGTCAAGAACTGAAGCGCATCCATTCCAAGCGCTTGATCCAACATAACTTCAGGAGATCAACATGCACATTCTGCGTCGTTCCGGCGGTCGTGCCCTCGCGTTTACTGCCAGCATATTCTTCGCGGCTTCCAGCCATTTCGCTGCCGCTGCCGAACCAGAACCGGTGACGATCCGGTTCCTCGCCAGCCAGGGCGGTCTTGCCGCCCATGAGCTGGCCGACGCGCTCGGCTATTTTAACGGAACCGGCATCACGCTGAAGAACGTCGGTTATGCTCAGGGCGGTCCAGCGTCGCTCTTCGCGCTGGCCTCCGGTGATGTCGAGCTTGGAAGCGCCGCGACCGCGGCCGTGTTGAACTCCGTTGCGAGCGGCAACGACTTCGTTGCGGCCTATGCCTCGAACGGGATCAACAAGACGACGGAAAGCATTTTCTACACGCTCGAGGGAAGCCCTATCCACTCGATCAAGGATCTCGCCGGCAAGACGATCGCCGTCAACACACTTGGCGCACATCTGGATTATACGGTGCGCGAGGCGCTTCATTCGGCCGGTCTTCCCGAAAACGCAGCAAAGCTCGTCGTCGTACCAGGCCCGCAGCTTGAACAGGTCCTTCGTTCAAAACAGGTCGATGTCTCCGCTTTCGGCTATTGGCAGAAGACCTTCGAGGGTGCCGCACTCAAGAACGGTCCGCTCCAAAAGGTCTTTGGCGATACCGATGTGCTTGGGGAGATCGCCGGCGGATTTGTGGTTTTGCGGCGCGATTGGATCAAGGAGCATCCGCAGGCGGCCAAGACCTTCGTCGAAAAGTCCGAGGCTGCCCTCGAATATGCCCGCCTCTATCCCGAGGAGACGAAGGCCGTCATCGCAAAGGTACTCGCCTCACGTGGCGAAAATGCCGACATTGCTCAGTACTTTACCGGGTATGGTGTGCGCGAAGGCGGCAAGGCGGTAACCCGCGATCTGCAGTTCTGGATCGACATCCTCGCACGCGGCGGCGTCCTGCAGCCGGGCCAGTTGAAGGCCGAGGATATTCTCTACAATCCCGCCAATTTCGCTGTCGCCAACTGAGGGGCCGAGACATGAGTGTTGCTGAACCGGTCGCTCGCGGCGAAGTTTCGATCCGCAATCTTTCCAAATCCTATTCCCTGAAGGGCCGGCGCCTCGACGTTCTCCAGGGCGTCAGCAACCATATCCGTGCCGGCGAGAGCCTTGCAATCGTCGGAGCATCAGGGTCTGGCAAGACGACGCTGCTCCGGGTGCTCGCCGGGCTCGAGGATGCGGATCGTGGAGAGGTCCTGATCGACAGCCAGCCAGTTCATGGAGTTGGTCGCGACAGGGCCGTGATCTTCCAGGAGCCGAGGCTCTTGCCCTGGCTGACCGTGCTCGACAATGTTGCCTTTCCGCTGGAAAATCGCGGCCTTGGTAAGTCCGAAGCCAGAGCGAGCGCGAGACACTATGTCAAATTGGTTGGTCTCGCCGACTTTGCCGACGCCCTCCCATCGCAGCTCTCGGGCGGCATGGCCCAACGCGTCGGTATCGCCCGGGCGCTCGCCGTAAAGCCTGAGATTTTGCTGCTCGACGAGCCCTTCGGAGCGCTCGACGCCATGACCAAGATCACGATGCAGGAAGAACTCGCGCGCATCTGGCGTGAAGAGAGAGTTACGATGATCCTCGTGACCCATGATCTCGAGGAAGCCGTTTATCTCGCAGACCGTGTGCTGATCCTGCCCAAGGACAAGGGTGGGCGAGCGCGCGAGATCGACATCGATCTTCCGCGGCCCCGCAATCGCAGTGAACCGGGTTTTGTGCGGTTGCGCGAGCAGCTCCTGAACGAATTCGGCCTGCATTGAGGACGCGTGACAAGCGCGGTTGAAGGAGAATTGAATGTCCAGACGTGACGATCAGATGAGCCCGGGTGCCTTCCTGCTCTATACGGGACACGATGTAGCAGCATGGCGCCATCCAGATGCCTCCGACAGCACGCGCTTTCGGGACTTCGTGCAATTTGCGCGTATCGCGGAAGACGCCAAGTTCGATGCCGTATTATTTTTGGCGGATGGTGTCAGCGCTCGTATCCATGACGCCGCAGCAGCGAGCCGCTAGGCGCATTCAGGCTTTTATCTCTAAAGGCCGTGCGATCCGTCATAACCATTTCTCGGTGGCATAGCCCATCCCGCAGGAAGCCGTGACGGCCGGTAGACTTCTACCACCAGCGGATAGCAGTGTGCCGTATCCGATGAATGCTCCGACGAACAATCGCCACCGGGACAGGCGGACATGCAACCAACGAGGTCGATTTCCGCAAAGAACTCCAGAAAATCGCCAGGCCGGACTGGGCTTGCCTTCATGAAATACTGGCCGGTATCGCGAGTGAAGCCCGTGCACATGAAGACATTCAGCACGTCGTGGATATGGGCCTCCGCCTCACGAAGGCTTTTGCCCGAATGACGTGCGAAGGCGCGGGTGAGGTTGGAATGGCAGCAATGATGATATTGGCTGCCCTCGTGCAGCAGATTGTTGGTATAGGGATCGCATCGGGTGCCGATGACGTCATGGACGGCGCCGCCGAACTCGTCGAACCCGTACCAATCGAGCGTGTCGTGGGTAATCGTCGCAATCGGACGTAGGAAGGGCAAATTGGAAAACAGCTGATCGCCCAGCCCGACATGCGTGCCGTTGAGCGCGCGGGTCTTGCCGGTATAGAGTCGCTCATTAAAGTCATGGGCGTTGAAGAGGTTCAGGTCTCCCACCTGTGGCCCTTCGAAAGACAGAACTCTGCAGAAATGCCCGGCCGGAACCGTCCAGCATTCCGCTTCTCGCGGAGGCACGACGACTCTGGCTGTCAGCTCAAGATCGGAGCGGACCTCTCTATAGGCTGCGAGATTGGGGCGGGGCAGGGTATCGGTCGGATAACAGATGACCGGCGCAATGGATTTGCGGGCTTCTGCATCGGCGGGCGCGGCCGTTATCGAGTTCTGCTTCATGTCTTTTGTTCACCTGACCTGTCGTTTATTGCGGAAAGCTCGGACGCTGCTCTCATTTGCATGTCTGCAATGCGCCGCGAGCAAAGTCGAGCATCGGAAATCCGATAGCGCTTTGCGTGGCTAGACGCCATATGACAATCGAACGCGATTTGGGCCTACCGAATGGCGACGATTCAGATGAAGCGTGGTGTATTGATCGAAGCTGTGTGTCGTGACCTGCCTGCCTAGCGATGCCGCCGCCCCCGTTCAGAGGGAAATGGACGCGGTATGGGCAGTGCATTTCCGATTGCTTAAATAACGGTTTTCGGTTGCCGCTATAATGTTTCAGCTGAAACATTATAACTGACGATCAGTTGACCAGAAGGCATAGGGAAGAGTCAGGTGCCGAGCAGCTGCACGACCTCGTCGAGTTTGTTCTTCCGGCGCGCCGCGACGGCCACTTTCGCTCCTTTGGTAGCAACATGACGCGCCGTCTCTGTACCGATACCCGTGCCACCACCCGTAATCAGCACGACCTTATCTAGGCAGCAGCCGACAACCGATCTGTCGTGCAAAGGAAGCCAATCTTGCGACCTCTCTCCGATTGATCCGTGCGTTCAATCGAACTCTTCGATCAGCATGGCGCGGCGTACGGCGGGACGGGACATGATCTTGTTCATAAGCCGTGTCCAAGCGGGCCAACGGCCTTTCATTGAAAACCCGATGCGCTCTCCCCAAAGCCAGAAGACGAGAAGATAGATGTCGGCAATGCTGTATCCTGATCGAACTGCCCAATCCCATTCGTCTGAAAGGCGTTCCTCGATCCGATCGAAATGTTCTTCAATCCGCCACCAGCCTTTGGTGACCATCTCGCGATAAGTGTTTAGATCGAGGGCAACGCGATCCGGGTGCCACACCTGCGCGAAGGCCATCCCTGAAACTTGAATGGATAACCAGCTTAGCCATTCCAGGCATTGCGCCTCTCCATACGGGTCATGAGGAATGAGTTTAGCCTCGGGATAGTTCCGGGCCAGAAAGAGCAGGATGGCTGAGATTTCAGTCAAAAACCCCGGCTCGGCATCCCCTCTATCGGCGATCTCGAGACCATCGCGCCGGTTCGCATCGGAGACCGCGTTCTGCGTGGTAATCTTATTCAGAATGTCAGCCGTATAAGGCGACCCAATTTCCTCCAATGCGACGTGTGCCGCAAACAGCTCCGAGCCATTGGTGTAGAAGAGATGATACATCTGCCGTGACCTTCGAATGCGAGATGACTCTCACTGGCTCCCGGTTAGCTAAGTCTGACTGCGTTCCGAATATCATTTGCGGCCCCTTTGACAATGCGGAATTGCCGACGCCTGACTTCGGCTATGCTGAAGGCTGATTTTCGCTACCTTCGTCCGATGCGCTTCGACCTGACGGATCTTCGCCTTTTCCTAGCCGTGGTGAATGCCGGAAGCATTACCCACGGCGCGGCGGATGCCGGCCTGTCCCTTCCGGCTGCAAGCGAACGGCTCCGCGAGATGGAGATGGACGGGGTGGTTAAGCTACTGGAGCGAGGCCGGCGTGGTATCGTGCCAACGGAAGCCGGTGAAGCGCTTGCTCATCACGCACGCGCCGTCATGCATCAGATGTCGCAGATGCGTGATGAGATTGGACAGTACGCGAAAGGATTACGCGCTAATGTGCGCGTCCTTGCCAACACTGCCGCGACCGCGGAGATTTTACCGATCCGGCTTGCCCCCTGGTTGGCTGTACGTCCCCAAGTCGATGTCGAATTGCGAGAACGCCAAAGCACCGAGATCGCCAGGAGCATTTCCGCCGGGTTTGCTGAAATAGGCATACTGTCAAGTGCTGTCGAAACGGGTAGCCTCGTCTTGCGACCGTTCGCTATCGACCGCCTGGTCATAGTTGCTGCGCGTGAACACCCTCTTTCGCAAAGACCGCGTATTCGTTTTGCCGATGCGCTTGAATACCATTTTATTTCGCTAGTTGGAGGCGCCTTGCAGGACCATATCGATGCGCAGGCGGCCAAACTGGGAACCAAGCTCAAAAAGCGCATAGCTCTTCGCAGCTTCGATGGAATTTGCCGTATGGCCGGTGAAGGCGTGGGCATTGGCCTCGTGCCGGAGACGGCGGCACGGCGATATAAAAGGGCAACGCAGATTGGCATCCTTCCATTTCAGGACGCTTGGGCGACACGGCGGCTTTCGATCTGTGTCCGCAGCGAGAAAGAGCCGACACCGCTTGCGCTTGACCTCTTCCAGCATCTGGCGGCGAAAGAGCAATCGGAAGACCGCTAGTTCACGCCTTTCTGTTCAAGGCCTCAGCTCACGGCCGGGCACCCCATTGCGGTTTCATCAGATGGTGCAAGCGAGACCACCGCCCCCGGCGCCTCCTGCACAGTGGGCGCCGCTCGCGCTGCCGTCAGCAATTAAACTAAGCCTTGTTGACGCTTCCGGCGTAGATCTGATCGATGGTCGCGGCGAGGCTGGCGTCGAATTCGCCGTCGCTCATGGTGACGCGCAGATCTTCCGTCAGCGCGCGCGAGAAGCTCGCGATCATGCCGCGGTTGTGGCTGAGCTTCTCGCAGGCGTCGGCGCGGCTGTAGCCGCCCGAAAGGGCTACGACGCGGATGACAGCCTTGTGGGCGATGAGGGGTGCGTAGAAATCCGCGACTGTCGGGATGGTGAGCTTCAGCATGACCTGCGTGCCTTCAGACAACCTATCGAGTTCCCTGGTGATCTCGTCACGCAGAATGGCTTCGGCCTCCTGCTTCGTCGGGCTCTTGATAGAGACTTCCGGCTCGATGATCGGGATGAGCCCGTGGCGGAGGATCTGCCGGCCGATTTCGAATTGTTGCTTCACGATGGCGGCGATGCCGGTCTTATTGGCATTGGCGATGACCGAGCGCATCTTCGTGCCGAAGATTCCCTTCCTGACGGCGCGTGCCAGCAAGGCATCGAGATCGGGCATCGGCTTCATCAACTGAACGTCGTTTTCTTCAACGGCCAGACCCTTGTCGACCTTGAGGAAAGGCACAACGCCCCGATCTTCCCAGAGATAGGTAGGAACCGATTTCCCCTGGGCTTCGCCGTCCATGGTCTTTTCAAACAGGATGGCGCCGATGACCTTGTCGCCGGAGAAGCTCGGCGCCGTCATAATGCGCACGCGCATCTCATGCATCAGGCGGAACATCTCCTCGTCGCCGCTATATTCGGAATCTGCAATGCCGTAGAGACGCAAGGCGCCTGGAGTGGAGCCACCGCTCTGATCGAGGGCGGCAATAAAGCCCTTCTTCTCGGTCATCTGTGACATCTGCTTAGCGTGGACCATTCTTTTCCCCTGTGACACGTGCAGATTCTTCCCTGGTCCGAGCGAGCGTTGAAATGCGCGCGCGTCCGAAGGCGACAATTTGCATCGAACGTACAATGACTTGGCGTCGTGGCAGCGCAATCTCCGGAAGCCGGCGGCTTTCGAATTTTGCTGGCCAGATTACCACCAGATCATTGATCCCCTGTCCAGTCGCGAGAAGGCAAAATTCAAAGAAATACGAACAGCTTCGATATGTTTAAATCGATTTTTATATTTTAATCGGTTTGAATGTCACGGGCGAATAGCTGAACTCATTTCAGGAAGGTGGCCAGACGATCAAATGCCGTCCCGAACCCTTTCAGCGAAACGGACCACTGCATGTCGTTGCCGCCGCTATCGGGCGTCACCTTGATTCTGAGCGCCGTTCCGTTGCGCAAGCCGGCAAACATCTTCGCGTCGAAGCTCACCGGCGCAATGCAGCCGGCGGGTAGGCAGGTGCGGAATGCGTACGGCACGGAGGTTGGCCCGTCATCGATCTGGACGGTTGCTCCCTGTACAGGGCGAGGCCGAAAGACAGCACCATGGCGCCGTCCACGCCTGTCGAGCAGGAGGCCTCGCAAGGCTGTCCATTGGCACTATCGTTAGTCGGGTGCGGACGTCCTCGAAGGAATGGTTTGGCGCTGGAGGAATTGGGAAATGGCAGGATTAGAGATCAGCAAGACGCTTCGTTCGTGCTCTCCCTTCGAGGCAGCACGGTTGGTTGACGAACCTGACCTCAAGAAACTGTGCAATTCATCGCCGGCGGATCGACGTCGAGTACAGATCGAGCAGAATGTTTTCTGCCGGGCGCAGGGATGTAGTACCCAAGAGGTGATACGAGGCTAAACGCAGCAGCTCCCCAATGATCAAATTGTTCCATAATTCTGGTTATGAACTTTATTGTTGTAGCGGCTATTTAGTAATGCGACAGTTGGGCCAGTTAGAGATGCGACGGTCTCGCCTCTCGACGCACTGGTCAAAGCCAACGTTGGGAGCAAGGAT
>NZ_JARFYM010000046.1 GCF_030272705.1 Rhizobium mayense
CTGAACGTCAGAGCTGATGGCGATGACCTTTGTGCCGCGACGCTCATATTCAGGGATCAGCGATTCCAGCTCGCGCAGATATTTGAGGCAAACCGGGCAGTGGAGACCGCGATAAAAGCATACCAACGTAAATAGCTCCGGTGCGTCGGCCGCAAGATCAAAGTCGCCATCAGCAAGGGTCGGCACGCGCAGTTCGGGAACTGGTCGACGAGGCAGCAGCATTCTCTTCTCCGTAGTCATCTGAGGCGAGACTACGTCGGTGGCCTTTCAATGGGAAATGTCCGACAGCTATGGTTTCTATTCCCGGGCGTTACGGTGCCAATGATGCCCAGCGCCGTGTCTCCAGCGCGAAGTATCCCGTATCGAGGAAGCGAAACTCGGCAGTGCCGCTCTCGGGCTTGACGGCTTCCACGTCCGGCGGCGGAAAAAGGATCGTTCTTTCGCAAGATCGCGGAAGGCCGCCGCAACCATATGATCAAGCAGACACTGCTAAATTCGATTTCTAACGACCGTCATACGCGCTCGGTCGGACGGCGACGGGCGTCAGCAAATCCCGGCCGCCGAGGTAAGCCTCAAGGTTCGAAATCAACTGTTTCACCAATTTCGGCAGGACGGCGCGCGTAGCGCCAGCCGAATGCGGCGTCAGGATCACATTGGGAACGTCACGCCATTTCGCCGGGTCGGTTGGTTCTTGTTCGAAAACATCGAGCGTTGCGCCCGCCAGTTTTCGCGATTGCAGGCGTTCGATCAAAGCACTTTCATCGACAAGGCTTCCGCGCGCGACGTTAACAAGAAGCCCATCAGGTCCCAATGCGTCTAAGATCTTTCCGGAGATCATGTGCCGGTTTGATCTATCGGCGCTGCTTGCGACGATGAGGACATTGTTTTCACGGGCCAGAGTTTCGAGGTCTGACGCGCGACGATACGGCAGGTCATCCTTTTTGCGCGGGCCCCACCACAGCACTGGCAGTCCAAAAGAGAGACATCGGCCGGCCACTGCCTTGCCTATCGCTCCCATGCCTACAATCCCGACAGACAGTTCGCTTAGCGACCGGGTCACAACCTTCGCCGCACCGTTCCACTCTCCCGAGCGAACCAGCTTGTCACCCGTCACCAATCCGCGCGTCCAAGCTATGAGCAGGCCCATTGCATGATCCGCGACTTCTTCATGATTCACCTCTACTGCTCGCGTCACCTTGATCCCGCGCTCGGCGGCCCAGAAAATGTCGACACCGTCATAGCCGCTTGTAAGACACGCAATCAGCCCGAGGTTTGGGAATTCGGCGAGGTAGGAGTTCTGCAAAGGGACGTCACCCGAGACCACCATTGCGATGACACTATCGCGTCCCGCCGGCGTCAGGGGTTCCCACGCCTTCAGTATGTCAAACGTCGCGGGAAGCGCATCGGCAACAAACCCGATCTGCTCATGGACGATCAGGACTTTTTTTGCAGTCATTTTATAAACTCCAGTGCTGTGGCGGAAAAACCGTCTCTGGAGGGGGAGACGGTTTAAATGCGAATCGCTCCGCGTTTGTGGGGCAGGGGTGGCACCCACGATCAGCAGCGGGCCGTCGGGCAACCGCTGTGGCCTCGATCTTGGGAAAGCAGGGCAAGGGAAGTCTTAGCGACTTTGCGCGCTCGCCGGAATTATACGTGGGTATGGGATAGTTCTGTTTGGGATGCCCCGGGATGCCGGCGACGAGAACTTATGCCGCGTAGGGTTCGATTTTTTTCGAAGGCGCGCAACTGGGCGCCGCGTGTATGCCAGAGCAGCCCTCGGTGAAGGGCCGGCAACTATACGGAGGTATAGGCAACCAATACCCCAAACCATGTTGCGGCAGATGTTTGCATCGGCACTATCTCGCGCAATTGCAAACGGGCCGGATGTTGAACCGCGACCTCGCGCGCCGAATGGCGCTGCCATGAAAGATTGCAGGATGTTTTTCGTGCGGCGAAATCGTGTTGCATGATCATGCCGCAGAAAACGTAGCTCTTGTCGTAAGGGAACTGGTGGCTACGTCCTATCGATCTGCAAGGAGAGCAGGCGGAGCGCCAGCAGGTTTCGCCGTGCGAGGGCGGATCGTCTCGAGCTCTCGAAAAATAGACTTCAAATTTACCGCTTCACGAAGCATTGTCCGGAGAAATCATGCCTACACCACTCATCATTTTCGTCATCATTGCCTTTGTGTGGCGTATATCCACGGTTGTGATTTCGACCATAAACGAACGCGCGCTCAAGGCTTCCGGCGCGCGCGAGGTCGGGGCTGCCAACAGTGTCTTCCTCGCTCTTGCGCATCTGGTGTTCTATATCGTTGCCACAGTGGAAGGCGCGACACGGACGGACGTCAACTTCACGGTGTCCGAAATTGGGTTCGTCATCTATTTAGTCTCCGCCCTTGCCCTGATTTCGGTACTGCGCTCTCTGGGACGGCTGTGGACAGTCAAGATTATCATCAACGAACGCCAGCCCTTCGTCCGGACCGGTCTTTTCAGCTGGGTCAGACACCCGAACTACTTTCTGAACATCATTCCGGAGCTTATTGGGTTCGCGCTCGCTATGAATGCCTACCGGACTCTGATCGTTGGCCTGCCGTTGTATTGCATACCGTTGGTGATCCGTATCAGGCAGGAGGAAGCCGCCATGTCCGAGGCTGTGCCTGGTTACAGGTGACCTCGTCTAGAGCAATTCCAGGAAAAGTGCGAAGCGGTTTTCCGTCCGGAATTGCGTAAAAACAAAGCGATAGTGTGGGAAGGCGATTCCGTGAAACGCTGAACCGCTCTAAGCGTTGACCTCACCTAACAGCATCGGATTTCTCCGGCGCGCTCTGGATCTCTCTTGTGTCCTCGGCGCCCGGAAATCCTGCCCTTGTGGGATATTCGTCCCGATCCCCTGCCATGTCTGACGCGCTCAATCGAAAGCGCAAGACAAAGTCTCTCACTTTTTCCGCAGACATCTCGCATGGTTTGAGAGATGTATTGCCCGACCCCGGACGATAAAGGTTGAAACTGACAACGTCTGTTCCGGCCAATTCTCGCGCGAACAAACTGTTACGTCGTCCGTCAACGGATCGGCGAAGGCTCACACCATAGCGCCGTCCCTCGTAGATCCCCTCGCTGTAACCCTCAGGAAGTGCTCGTAGCGCCTCCTCGAAATCAGCAGCCTCCATCTGGATATTGCTCCCTTTTGACGTGCGAAGCATATGTTTGCACCGCCCGTTGTTTTTTTTGCGCTGCGCCGATGGCATCGATTCCATAGCCGCTGGTCATTGGACCATCGAGTTTCCCCGCCCTATTTTCGAACGTCTGCAAAGGAATTCGAAAGATGACCATATACCACGGACAGGGAGATGGACGATGAAGGCGATCGTAGTAACGGATGAGGCTGCCGGAACGGCCGGGATGAAGCTGATGGAGCGGCCCGTGCCGCAGCCGGCGATAAACGACGTCATTGTTGAGATTCATGCGTCGGGATTCGTCCCGACCGAGCTGTCGTGGCCCTCGACCTGGACCGATCGCGTCGACCGGGATCGGACACCGACGATCCCCGGCCACGAACTGGCCGGAGTGGTGACCGCCCTCGGCTACGGCACGACGGGTCTGTCGATCGGACAGCGGGTGTTCGGCCTCGCCGACTGGTACCGCGACGGCACCCTGGCGGAATACGTGGCGATCGAGGCACGCAACCTGGCGCCGCTGCCAGGCGACGTCGACTTTACGATGGGTGCCAGCCTGCCGATCTCCGGCCTGACCGCGTGGCAGGGATTGTTCCAGCACGGCCGGCTTCAAGCCGGGCAAAGCGTGCTGGCGCACGGCGCGGCCGGCGCTGTCGGGACGATGGTGACGCAGCTCGCCCGTGAAGCCGGCGCCTATGTCATCGGCACCGGACGCGGCGCAGACCGCCAGAAGGCGCTCGACTTCGGCGCAAATGAATTCGTCGACCTCGAGAAGGACGCCCTGAAAGATATTGGCGGCGTCGATCTGGTGTTCGATGTCATCGGTGGCGACATCCAAAAGCAGTCTGCTGCGCTGATCCGAGCCGGAGGAACACTGGTGACCATCGTTGGACCGGCAGAGGCCCGACCCACTGACGGTTTGGCGGTCGACTTCGTTGTCGAGGCCGATCGCGCCCAACTGAGTGAAATCGTCCAGCGAGTGCGCGACGGGCGATTGCGCACGAACATCGGCACTGTCGCGTCCCTCGACGAAGCCGTTGCTGCCTTCAATCCGACCAAGCGGATCAGTGGGAAGACGATCATCCGCGTTCGTCCGTGACGACTCGGGGGAGGGCGGCTCTGCCCTCCTTGTTGATCATTGCGACCTTCAGTCTTCGGTAGCTGGCGCAAAAACTCTTGAGAGGCCTTGCCATGAAAACTTCGCAGCTCTTCCAGACGGCGCTCGAGCCAGATGCCCTTCATACTTTCTTTCACGACGTTCGTCAGACCAGCGAAAGACTTGCTGAACCGCTGTCCGATGCCGATGCGACGGTACAATCCATGGCCGATGCGAGCCCGGCCAAATGGCACCTCGCACATACGACCTGGTTCTTCGAGGCGATGGTGCTCAAGCCATTTGTCCCGGCGTACAAAACCTTTGACGAGGATTTCCACTTTCTATTCAACTCGTATTACGAAACGCTGGGCGCGCGTCAGCCGCGCCCGCGACGCGGGATGATCACACGGCCCACGTTGAGCCACATTCTGGACTATCGGAAGCATGTCGACCATGCCCTCGATGCGCTGCTGCGCGCGAGCCCGGGCCAGCGCGTTGCGGAGCTCGTCGAGCTTGGCTGTCATCACGAGCAGCAACATCAGGAACTCTTGCTCACCGACATCCTGCATCTCTTCGCCCAGAATCCACTTCATCCGGCTTATCGTGATCCTAGGCCCGTTACCGTGGAGACTGCCGATCTATCTCCGCTCTCCTTCACCGCGTTCGATGAGGCGATCGTTGAGATTGGGCATGGACCTGTCGGATTCGCGTATGACAGCGAAGGCCCACGACATCGCGTTCTGGTCGAACCCTTCCGGCTCGCCAACCGCCTTGTCACGAATGCCGAATGGGCGGACTTCGTCAATGACGGCGGCTATCAGAAGTCGCTCCTTTGGTTGTCTGAGGGTTGGGCAAAAGTACAGGCCGAAGGATGGTCGCAACCTCTCTACTGGGAGGAGCGCGATGGACAAAACTGGATGATGACGCTGAGAGGTTTCCAACCTGTCGACCCCACTGCACCGGTCACTCACATAAGCTATTTTGAGGCGGACGCGTTCGCGACATGGTCCGGAAAGCGCCTTCCAACCGAGTTCGAGTGGGAAACCGCCGCTCAGGGGATCGCGATCCAAGGCAATTTCCTCGACACCCACCGTTTTCGTCCCAAACCGGCATCACCTCACGTCGGTGGTCTTCAACAGATGTTCGGGGATGTCTGGGAGTGGACCCGCAGCGCGTTCTTGCCATATCCGCGCTTTCGCACCGTTGAGGGCGCCGTCGGCGAGTACAACGGCAAATTCATGTCAGGCCAGTTCGTGCTTCGCGGAGGCTCCTGCGTAACGCCGCCAGGGCATATGCGCGCCAGCTACCGAAACTTCTTCCCCGGTCATGCTCGCTGGCAGTTTTCTGGGCTGAGGCTCGCTGAGGATGCGTAAAGGGCCCGCAAGCCGAGATGCGTTGATGCCAATCTGAAGGAAAAGAACATGACGTCAAAACTTGAGCAGTTGCGCACGATGTCGACGATTGTCGCTGATACCGGTGATCTGGAAGCCGTCGCGCGGCTGAAGCCAGTAGACTGCACCACGAACCCGACCATCGTCCTCAAGGCATTAGAAAGCGAGCCTTACAAGGAGGTCGTCCAAGAAGCGCTGTTATGGGGACGCAAGTGTAACGGCGACCCGTCACGCGTTGCGGCGGCTACCGCAGATCGCTTGGCGATTTCTGTTGGCATCGAGCTTTTGCGCCGCGTGCCCGGATACGTCTCGACCGAAGTTGACGCCAACCTGTCGTACAATGTCGCGGCCTCGACCGCCAAGGCTCGCCAAATCATAGCCGACTACAAGCAGCGCGGTGTCGAGCGGGACCGGGTTCTTATCAAACTCGCCTCGACCTGGGAAGGGATACGCGCTGCCGAGATCCTGCAGAGGGAGGGCGTGAAGTGCAACATGACGCTCTTGTTGAACCGCGCGCAGGCCATCGCGAGCGCCGACGCCGGCGCATTTCTGATCTCGCCGTTCGTCGGGCGCATTTATGATTGGTACAAGAAAGTCGAAGGCAGGGATTTCACGGCCGAGGAAGACCCGGGTGTCCGGTCCGTTCGTGACATCTACAACCACTTCAAGACCGAAGGCATTGAAACGATCGTCATGGCCGCATCATTCCGGAATATCGGTCAAATTGAGGCGCTTGCCGGCTGCGACAGACTTACGATCGCACCAAGCCTCCTGGATGCCTTGGAATCGAACAGCGATCCGCTTCAGAGAGCACTGAAGCCCGGCGTGCATCCCGAGCAACCGCTGCGGCGGCCGGCCGATGCCATTTGCCACTGGTTTGTCAGCGAGGACGCAGTCGACATCAAGCATCCGGCGCCCGGCGCGCCGATCGATGAGGTAACCTTCCGCTGGATCATGAACGAAGATGCGATGGCCACCGAGAAATTGGCCGAGGGCATCCGAATATTCGCAAGGGACCTGCAGGCACTGCGCGCCCGAATTGGCAAGCAGCTCCAATAGTCGGCCGGAGGATGAGCTACAGGGCAGCGCCGCCCCGGCCGGACGGTTCCAGCTCCCGGCTATATCGGCTCTTATCGCATGAAGAGGAATGAGAAATGGTAATCGCGACGTGGAACGAGACAGTGATCGCAAAATCGGACAAGACCGTTGTCGTCGAAGGCAACCACTATTTCCCGCCTGAATCCGTCAATTCGCAATATCTCACGCGGAGTGCTACCACCAGCCGGTGTCCATGGAAGGGCCTTGCGAATTATTGTTCGCTAATCGTCGATGGCAAAACCAATGAAGACGCGGCATGGTATTATGCCGATCCGTCCGATGCCGCGGCGGCTATCAAAGGTTACATCGCATTCTGGAAAGGCGTGGATGTAAGGTGACGGACTGACTGCCTCCGCCACCTGACTTTCTGATGAGAACGGTTCGCGGATCATCAGCCAAGCTGTTCCATCCCGGAACAGGTGGTGGATTGTATCGCGCCCGCTCGCGGTTCCTAACCCTCACCACGGTTGTGCGCGACGACCTTGCGATAGGGAGGAGCGTTTCAGCCATCTTCAGGCAGTTCGTCGCCGGCCGGAAGACGGTCATTTGTGTAAGAGACACCCGCCTGCAAAGGACGTTGAATTGAGCACTGGAAACGCAGGACAAATTGTAATCCTGAATGGGCCTCCCCGGTCAGGAAAGTCGAGCATTGTCGAGGTTATCCAGGAAACCTTCGAGGGGCCGTGGCTCAATCTGGGTGTCGATGCCTATATCAGGGAGATAACGCCAAGCCGCTACCGGCCGGGAGTTGGCGTTCGTCCAGGCGGCGAGCGGCCGGATCTAGAACCGTTGATACCTGTTTTTTATGCAGCCCTTTATGAGTCGATTGCCGCTCACAGTCGCTTGGGCCTTAACGTTGTCGTCGATGTTGGACATCACAACTCCTATGCCAGTCCCAACAATATCCTCGTCGATTGCGCGCGGAGGTTATTCGGGTTGCCGGTTTTGTTTGTCGGCGTGCATTGCTCCATCGAAATCATAATGGAGCGCCGACGACGGAGCCCGATCGGGCGCGAGAATATATATCTAACGGGTTCCGAACACGAGCCTGTGCCGGCTCCAGTTCTGGCGTGGCAACGAGAAGTTCATATTCCGGGCATCTACGATCTCGAGATCGATACTTCCTCTACCAAACCTCTCGATTGCGCTGCAATGATCCACCGGCGACTTGAAAACGTCCGCGAGCGACCGACCGCATTTGAGAGGTTGGCGGCATCTGAAAGCAGCGAATAACCGATGTTGGCGATCCATTCTGAACTGCTTTTGTCCTACCCTCTAAGACAAAGGGCAGACGGCAGCTAATCGGTCGGGACGCGGCCGTCTTCGGTCTCATACGCGACCAGGACACGTTTCGCTTCTGACCGATAGTCTGAAGGGTCGGTCCCGTAGTGCTGCCGGAAGGTTCGAGTGAAGCTGCTGCGGCTCTGATAGCCAGCCTGAAGTGCGACTTGTTCGATGGAGAGTGCATTGGCAGCCAGCAGGTTCGCCGCATGCCGCATGCGGAGACGCCTGAGGACAGACATCGCCGATTCACCGAACGCAGCCGTGAATCTCGCCATGAACGCCGAGCGGCTCAACCCAACCGACCTGCACAGGGATTGAACGCTGAAGTCCGCCGCGGGACGTGACGCCATTTCGGCGAATGCGCGCGCTATCGGCGGATCACTCAAAAGCGAAAAGCGCTCTACCCAAGGGTTTGAAGAGGTCAGACAGCGACGAAGCAGGGTCAGCAGCACCAGCTTGAACAGCGCTGACGCCATCGGTCCTCGGCCGATCTCGTGCGTCGCGAGTTCAACCATCGCATAGCCCATGACCTGGTCGAGCTGATCATACGCATCAAAAGCTTCAACTATAGGCGAAGCGAGTGAAGCAAAAAGATCCAGCCCCGGACCGTAAACCGCTTGGAAGCAACCGCACACAAGCGAAAATGATGCCTCGCCTTCGCCAATCTCGTAGCGATGCACGGAGCCGGGAACGAACATGCTTTTCTCGATTCTGCCGGGACCAGAACGGGAGCGGCCAAATGATGAACCGCCCGCGACGATCTCGATTGACGTGTTCGGCGGCGTCACGACGAGCATGTGCGGGACGAGCTCGATCACCGTTTCGCCATCGACGATGATCAAACCGGAACCGGTAAGACAATAGTGTATAGTCGGCAGGTCGCCTCTCTCGACGTGAACGCAGGCTCCAGTGGCGAACAGGCACTCGGACAACCGGGCCGACTCCACTTCCATCGTTCCCATCAGTTTGTCGAGATCAGCTCGCGATATTCGCCAGAGCGGTTCGCATGCCATATCCAAAAAGCCTCATGCTGCGTCAGCTCACATCAGCTCGATGATCGGAGGCGCCGAACACCACCGTCTGACGCGGACGCTCCGCGCAGCGTGTCGTGTGAACGGTTTGATGCGCTCCGGTACGACTGGTTTGTTGAGCATCAATAATTGCCGTCACCCTAATGAAGGCCCATGCACAATCGCTCAGCTGGTTCGTTTGGTGTAGCCACCGCATCCGAATATGATAATTTCAGCCAGGTCATGAATGGGCGGCAAATGGAACTTTTTCGCCACCCGCACAGGATGAATTGCGATATAACGATCGGCGGTTCAGTGGCGAACGAGCCCAAACAGGCCGAATAATGCGTCCCCGTCCTGCCAAGCCTCCGCAACCCTCCATCCCCCAGCGTGGACAAGCCGCTTGAAGCTCTCGACAGTATATTTTCGGGAGCTCTCCGTGTGGATGGTTTCCGACGCTCTGAAGTGGAACGTCTGCTCACAAAGGGTAACGCGCTGATCGCATAGGCTGACCAGGTGCATCTCTACGGCTTTCTCGGTCTCGTTCCAGCGCGCCACATGCTTGAACTGCTCTAAACGGAAATCGCCGCCAAGCTCTGTATTGATCCGCGCGAAAAGATTGAGGTTAAATGCGGCCGTTACACCCGCGCTGTCGTCATAAGCATTGAGAAGCTTATCGACGTTCTTCTGGAGATCGACACCGATGATGGCGCGTCCCTTGTCACCCAAATGACGGCCCATCTGCGTAAGTAAAGTCTGTGCCTCAGTCGTGTTCAAATTCCCCATCGTCGAGCCCGGGAAAAAACCCGTCCTGCCGGCGCCGGAGCCATCAAACGGAACCTCAAATACGTCCAGGAAATTGCGCTCGATGGGGCGCACGCACAGCGATGGGAAGCGCGAAGCAATCCTCTTCGAGGTTTCCGCAAGGAAAGTGTCGGCTATATCGATCGGCACGTAACCGCGTGGGTCGCGCAATCCTGCCAGGACAAGCTCGGTCTTGACGCCTGCTCCTG
This sequence comes from Rhizobium mayense, assembly GCF_030272705.1. Classification (GTDB taxonomy): domain Bacteria; phylum Pseudomonadota; class Alphaproteobacteria; order Rhizobiales; family Rhizobiaceae; genus Rhizobium; species Rhizobium mayense. The sequence goes on from NZ_JARFYM010000046.1 coordinate 10,066, forward strand.
CACCATACTCGACGAGAGTCGCGCCAGAGCCCACGAAATCAGCGATGTCCATCTGCCGATCCCGCAAGATCGATGTTTCGGCTCGCGTCAGGTAATACTCTTCAAGCTTGGTTATCTCTTCGAAAAGCGCAGATCCTCGCTCGTCATATAGCCAACGGCTAGGCAAAGTCTTCACATCAGCCGATAATCCGGCGAGCACATCTCGAGCAAATTCATTTTCAGCAAGTTCATTTTCAGCACGTTCGATGCTGTTATTTACATGATGCATAGTTTCCGCTTTCGATGACGCGACAGATGGCGGCCGCGATGACGTCGCGGCCCAGAGCGCCACCATAGATTCTTGCCATGCACAGCGAGTCTACAATGCGTCTCCGATCGTCCGTATGGGCGATGCAACGGATTGTCCGCATTCCATCCAGGTATGATTATAGTTGGAGAAGAGGAGCTGTTTCGCTCAAAAGTTGGCGGTCGTCGGCGCGGTTCTGAAGTCGTGTCGGCGATATCCTCTGTCTATCGAAAGCATAACCAAACGGAATTTCAAATTCCATCGGCTGCATTCCATAGTCTTTCGTTCGCGATGAGCACGGTGAAAGGCAAACCGGGGAAAGTTGGTTGTCGGAAGATCGGCTAAAGAGGGAGCTGGTTTCGGCGCTGATAAGCCCTAGCGCATGGCGGTATCGGACATGATGGAGGTGACATGTCCTTTTCGGTATATGACGTCACCGTGCCCGTGATGCTGCGTGGGCTCGCGGTTATGGACGACTATCTGCTTCATGCCCAAAACCTGGAGCGGTCCAAATCGCTTGATCCGGGAAGCGTACTGACATCCAGGCTCGCTCCCGACATGCTGACGTTCGGCGAACAATTCGCGGTCAACTGCAACAAGGTCGAGCTGCACATGACCAAGCTTATGAATCGAATCCAGGTGGCTCCGCATGAGGTAGCGATGATCTATCCCGCTCTTCAAGGTCGTCTGTTGGAAACGCGCAGCTTCCTGCAAACAATCGAGCCAGAAGACGTAGAGAGCGCTCAGACACTCATTCATCAACCGACTCCGTCGGTTGCGCAGGGCTGGTTCGGCGCGGATGATTACATTCGATACGTCGTATTAGCGGAATTCTTTTTCCATATCGCGGTGGCGCATGCGATTCTGCGGCATCTTGGAGCTCCCCTGGGAAAGAAGGACTATCTGGGGCATTTCACGCCACATGGCGGAGTCGACTATTCCTGAAGGCCGGCGTGCGCCGAGCTGCCTTGGCCCGTTACTTCATTTCATAGCGTGCCGATCTGAGGTTGTCAGACGGAGGATCACGCATTTTGGACGCCTGGATACAGGAGTCCGCCATATCGATGTTTAACGGCCGAATGGCTGGCCATATAGTCTGGTTCTCGCCAACAATTCGAAGGCCATGCATGCGATATGTCCCGCTGAGAAAGACTGGCCGGCATGTAAGCCCTCTCTGCGTTAGCAGCATGACGTTCGGCGCGACGGACGGGATCGTCTGACTCCCAGGCACCGCCCTAATGTTTTCATTCCTGCCTTTTTGCCGGATGACCCGGGAAAGAACTCTGCGCCTCTTCTAACCGCGCATCGAAACGATGTTCAGCGGTGTCCGGCGACCAACAAAGGAGAGTAACGATGAAGATCGTCGTGATCGGCGGCACTGGTTTGATTGGCTCGAAGACCGTTGCCATTCTACGCCGGGGCGGCCAGCAGGTCGTCGCGGCGTCGCCCAAAAGTGGCGTCAACACCGTCACCGGCGAAGGGCTCAAAGAAGCCGTGGCCGGCGCACAGGTGGTGATCGACCTCTCCAATGCGCCTTCGTTCGACCCGCAGGTCGTATCGGAATTCTTCGAGACTTCCGGCCGGAACCTTGTAGCGGCGGAGGTCGCAGCGGGCGTCAGGCACCATGTCATGCTATCCATCGTCGGGACAGACCGGGTACCCGGCCAAGACTATTTCCGCGCCAAGCTCGCGCAAGAAAAACTGATCGAGGCTTCCGGTATCCCGTATACGATCATCCGCTCGACCCAGTTCCTGGAGTTCCTTGGCGGCATCGCCGATGCGAATACGGATGGGAGCATCGTCAGGCTTCCGCCAGGCCTGCTTCAGCCGATCGCGGCTGACGACGTTGCCGCCTTCGTCGCCGAACTAGCCTTCATTAATCCGCGAAACGGGATCGTCGAGATCGCCGGCCCGGAACAAGCGGAGTTCAACGAAATCGTCGCCCGCTATTTGAAGGGTGTCGGCGACCCGCGGAAGGTCATGAAAGATCCCGAAGCCCGGTATTTCGGCGGTCGCCTCGAGGAAAAGTCGCTCGTACCATGGGGCGAGGCGCGTCTCGGCCGCATCAATCTCGAGGAGTGGTTACGGCGCTTGCAGAAAGCAGCCTGATCAGGCCGTCGCGGGCCGCGTCGGCAATGCGCGATGCAGAGCCTGCCGCAAAGACAGTTTCAGTGTTGAAGAAGGAGCAAGCCCCGTGAATTTCCGAACCGTTATCGCCGCCACGTCCATCGCCTTTGCCTTGTCGATGGCAGGCCCCGTTTCCGCCCAAGACAGTGAAGCGCAAACCGTCACGAAGAACTTCGAAGCAGCCATTCCCAATATCCCGGGAAAATCGCTGATTGCCCTGGAAGTCGATTACGCGCCGGGCGGGGCGTCCCCGCCCCACACTCACGCGAAGTCGGCTTTCATCCACGCCTACGTAATTTCGGGTGCGATCGAATCGAAGGTGAATGACGGCGCGACGCGCATCTATCGGGCAGGCGAGAGCTGGTCCGAAGCGCCAGGTGCGACCCATTCGATCAGCCGCAATGCGAGCAAGACCGAGCCGGCAAAGCTGCTCGCTGTCTTCGTCCTCGACACCAATGACAACCAACTGACCACGCCCATCAAATAAGCTTCTGGGCGAGAGGCCAATGACCAGACGTCTGGACTATAACCAAATTGCTCCAAACGGCGCCAAGGCCCTCGGAGGTGTGTATGGCTATATCATGCAGAGCGACTTGCCCGCCGAGCTGATCGACCTTGTCTATCTTCGCGTCTCGCAGATCAACAACTGCGGCTATTGCCTCGACATGCACACACGCGATCTCACGAAGAGGGGCGTGCCGATCGAGAAGCTCGCTCTCGTTCAGGCCTGGGAGGAGGGCGGCGATCTCTTCAGCGAGACCGAGCGCGCCGCTCTGGCCTGGGCCGAGACGGTGACGCGGGTAGCAGACACCGGCGTACCGGACGAAGCCTACCGGGCGGCGCGCGCGGTTTTCGGCGAGAAGGAACTCGTCGACCTAACGATCGCGATCAGCCTGATGAATGCCTACGACCGCATGGCGATCAGCTTCCGCAACACGCCCGATGCGGCCATCAAAAAATAAGCAAAGCGCATCCCGGCGCTAAGCGCCGCTCAGCCATTCCGATAACGTGCGGCTATCGACTCCATGGCGAGAGGTGATTTTCTTTTCTGCCGTCATAGATCCAATCTTCGAGCCATCGTCGCTCGCCCTCCTATTCGGATCAAAGTCGGCGTTCGGTTGAACGATCGCAGGCGGGGGCCGAGATCAACATTTTGATGAGTTCCGGCGAAAGAGCCGCTCGAATAATATGCAAGCGAGGATGTCTATGATTGAAATCACTGCCGACATGGAGGCGATCATCAAGCAGGCGATACTGTCGTTCGTCGCCACGGTCAACGAAGACGGGACGCCCAATCTTTCGCCGAAGGCGTCCTTGACGGTCAGGAACGGTGTTCTCTATTTCGCAGATATCGCATCGCCCCGGACAATACTGAACTTGAGGCGCAATCCCGCCGTCGAAATTAACGTAGTCGACATCTTCCAGAGGCGCGGTTATCGAGTCACGGGTCGCGCATCGATACTGCCGCCAGGCAATGAAGAGTATTTGATGATCGCCGACTGGGTTCGGGCGACGAACGGCCCGGAGTATCCTGTCGATCACGTGGTCAAAATCGAAACCACTTCGATCACCCCGTTACTGTCGCCGGCCCATGTTTTCGCTCAACCTCCGCGAAGTCAGGAAGAGATCAGACGCACCTACTATCAAAAGTACACGGTGTAAGACCGATCGAGCCATCGTAGTCAGAAGCTTACGTGATTAACTTGTGGTGCAAGGAAAGCAGCATGGAACAGTCCCCCCAGATCGGCGACAGGATTACCGGCAAATTGGCGCCGCCCGATGACAGCACCGTCCGCGACTGGATCGGGCCGGAAGCGTTCGGGCATTGGGCCGAGCTGCAGAGCTGGATCGAGGCATCCTATCCGCGTGTTTTCACGCCGGAGTGGCTCTATGGTGGCCAGAAACGCGGTTGGTCCTTGCGCTACAAGAAGACCAGGGCGTTTTGCACCTTCCTGCCGGAATACAGGCGGTTTTCGGTCGTGGTGGTCTTTGGGACAGCAGAGCGAGAGAATTTTGAGGCGCGGCGTTACAGCTGGCGCTCGCAATTGGTCAAGCTCTACGATGAAACCCGAACATATCATGACGGGAAATTTCTGACAGCGCCGATTGCATCCGCAGATGATCGGCATGAGGTTATGGAGCTTTTGACTATGAAGCGCCCTCCACCGTCACAGGGTTGAAAGTCGCGGAAATCCTGACTTTCGGACGGTACGAAAGCTGCGATTCATACCTGAAAGACTCGGCACTTTCGCGAAAGGGACGGCTTTGGCCAGCCTCCCGTCGAGGGTGAGCGTGGGAACGTCAGTAGATCTTGTGGCTGGATAGGCGTGCATTTGCTGATAGCGCGCTCTTTTGCGTGCTTCGGCGGCATTGCGTCCCTGGGGCCTCTGTTGGGCTCTGCGTCGCAGGCATCGATTCCATAGCCATAGGTCATTGGACCATCGAGTTTCACCATCCTATTTTTGCTCGCCAGCAAAGGAGGTCGGACGATGAAGAAATATAGCGAAAACCCCGAGGCCATGTCGCCGCTGAGGTGAGAGCAAATCGCCTTCAAGAGCTCGTCGGACGTAGCGAGCCTTCGATCCCAAAACGAACATTCCATTTCAGCTGAACGACGAAAAGACAGGAGCCTGGCGCTGGCCGTGGCTTCTCGATCAAACACGTCGGAGGTAACCGATGCAGATCCGCCATTCAACTTCAACTTTGAAACGCGTTGTGCTGCTTTTCGCGGCTCTCTCAGCGGGAGCTGCGCAGGCTCAGCAAACGCCTCCCCCACCACAGGTGTCCGTGGCGAAGCCCGTCGTGCGAGAGACCGTCGACAACGACGAGTTCATCGGCCGCTTCCAGGCTTCCGAGCAGGTTTCTATCCGCTCCCGGGTCGGCGGGTACCTTCAGAGCGTCAACTTCAAGGATGGCCAGTTGGTCAAGCAGGGTGACGAGCTTTTCGAGATCGACCAGCGTCCCTTCGTCACCGCATACAACCAGGCCGCCGCCCAGCTCGCGGTCGCGCGCTCCACCCTGACCTACGCGCAGTCGGAATTCGACCGCGTGAACACTCTGGTAAAGTCCGGTAGCCAGACTGTGTCGACACTCGACGACCGACGCAAGGAGCTGCAGTCCGCACAGGCGAACCTCCAGGGGGCCCAGGCAAGCGTTGAACGCGCTCAGCTCGATCTCACCTACAGTAAGATCACTGCCCCGTTGAGCGGACGTATCAACCGTCATCTGATTTCGGTCGGCAACCTCGTCCAGGCAGATCAGACCGAACTGACGACGATCGTTGCGCTCGATCCCATCGACTTCTATTTCGACATCGATGAGCGGCGTCTGCTCAACTACGCGGAGACGGCTCGCAAGAACGGCAACGTCCTCCAGGAGGGGGGCGGCGGCTTGAAGGTAAGCGTGCGTCTCGGGGACCGGGACCAGACGAAGTTCGAGGGCACGCTCAACTTCGCGGAAAACACCATCGATCAGGCAACCGGCACGCTGCGCGCGCGCGCCCGTTTCGCCAATCCCGGCTTCGTCCTTCAGCCCGGCCTCTTTGGCCGCGTTGAGATAGAAGGTTCAAACTCCTACACGGCGATCCTCATACCCGACGAAGCAATATCCGCCGACCAGAACGAGCGCGTGGTCTACGTGCTCAATCCCGACAACACTGTCACGACAAAATCCGTTCGCCCGGGTCCCAGGCTTTACGGCTACCGGGTCATCCGCTCGGGTCTCACGGGCGATGAACAGATCGTCGTGAAGGGCGTGGTCCGGGTGCGTCCCGGAGTCAAGGTTACTCCGGTTACGGTGGAGCTGCCCAAGGAGAACCCGAACGACGTGCCCGCGACGGCGCAGGAAGCAGTGTCAGCAGCGGGAGCAACCAAATGAGGTTCGCACATTTCTTTGTCGATCGGCCGATTTTCGCATCGGTCATTTCGCTCGTGCTCATCATCGTCGGCTCTGTTGCGTACCTGCAGCTCCCGGTCGCCCAGTATCCGGAAATCGCGCCACCGACGATCGTCGTGCGCACGTCCTATCCGGGCGCGGATCCGCAGACAATCGCGGACGCGGTATCGACACCGATCGAGCAGCAGATAAACGGCGTCGAAGACATGCTATACATGTCGTCCTATTCCAGCGGTGACGGCTCCTTGGCGCTGACGATCACCTTCAAACTGGGAACCGATCTCAACAAGGCACAGGTGCTCGTCCAGAACCGTGTCGCCATTGCTCTGCCCCGCCTTCCGCAGGAGGTGCAACGCCTCGGCGTCACGACGGACAAGACCTCGCCGAACCTGTTGATGGTCGTCCATCTCCTGTCCCCGACCGGCCGTTACGACCAGCTCTACACATCCAACTATGCACGCAGCCGCATTCGTGACGTTCTTGTACGCCTCCAGGGCGTCGGCGACGTCCAGATATTCGGCGAGCGTCAATATTCCATGCGGGTCTGGCTCGATCCGGAGAAACTGTCTGCTTACGGTATGACATCTACCGACGTCGTCAATGCGCTCAGGGACCAGAACGTCCAGGTCACGGGCGGCTCCATTGGCGCACCTCCGGCCAAGACCGGCAACGCCTTCCAGTACACGGTCAGGACGGACGGCCGATTTTCCGACCCCCATCAGTTCCGATACGTGATCGTCAAGGCCGCTTCGGACGGCCGCCTGGTGAAGCTGGAGGATGTCGCGCGCGTCGAGCTCGGTGCGCAGGACTACGTCACGAACAGCTATCTGAACAACCAAACGGCCGTCGCGCTGGTTATCAACGCCCGACCGGGCACGAACGCGCTGGAGACGACGGGACAGATCAAGTCGATGATGGCGGATTTGTCGAAGAACTTCCCGCCTGGTCTTGAGTACAGCATCGTGTACGACCCGACGCAGTTCGTCGCCGAGTCCATCTCGGAGGTCTATCGAACAATCGGCGAGGCGGCTGTGCTGGTGGCAATCGTGGTCCTCGTGTTCCTGCAGTCGTGGCGCAGCGCGATCATTCCGATCGTCGCGATTCCGGTATCGCTGATCGGTACCTTTGCGTTCCTCGCCGCCTTCGGCATGTCTTTGAACATGCTGACGCTCTTCGGTCTCGTCCTTGCGATCGGTATCGTGGTCGATGATGCGATCGTCGTCGTAGAAAATGTCGAACGTAACCTTGCAAAAGGTATGAGTCCGCGGATGGCCGCGCACGTCACGATGAACGAAGTCGGCACCGCTGTCGTGGCAATCTCCCTTGTCCTGATTGCGGTCTTCGCGCCGACGGGCTTCATTCCGGGCATCGCGGGGCAGTTCTACAGGCAGTTCGCCGTCACCATCTCGATCGCGACCGCTATCTCGGCATTGAACTCGCTTACGCTATCCCCGGCGCTCGCCGCGGTCGTGCTGAAGAAGCACGATCACGCCAGGGAAAGACGGAACATCTTTTCAAGGATAGGGCACGCTGCCGCGAGCAGCTTCAACGGCGGCTTCGACGCACTCAGCCGTGGCTACTCTTCGGTCGTACGGTTGATTGTCCGATCCTGGATCGGGGTCGGCTGCGCGCTGGTTGTCTTTGTCGGTCTTCTGGGGGCGACATGGCTCATAAGCACCAAGGTCCCTAGCGGCTTCATTCCCGTGATGGACCAGGGCTACGCCATTGTAGTCATCCAGCTTCCGGACGGCTCGTCGCTGGAAAGGACGGACGCCGTCGTACGCAAAGTCTCCGACATCGCCCGGCAGACGTCCGGCGTCAAGGATGCGGTGGAATTCGCGGGCTTCAGTGGCGCGACATTCACCAATGCCTCCAACGCCGGCGTCGTCTTCACGGCGTTCAAGCCCTTTGCCGAACGCATGAAAACGGGAGACAATGCCAGCAAGATCATCGCATCGCTCTATAAAAACCTCCAGAGCGTAGACGACGCCTTTATCATCGCGGTTCCGCCACCGCCCGTCCGGGGTATCGGCAATTCCGGTGGCTTCAAAATGCAGATCATGGACCAGGACAATTCCAACATGACGCGCGTGCTCGACGTCGCGCGCCGGATGATGGCCGCGGCCAATCATACGCCAGGTCTGACCGGAGTGTTCACGACCTTCTCGGAGTCCACTCCCGAGTTTTATCTCGATATCGATCGTGAAAAGGCCCAGTACCTCAACGTGCCGATCCCGAACATCTTCGACACGCTGTCGACGAACCTCGGTATTTCCTACGTGAACGACTTCAACGCTTTCGGACGTGTCTACCAGGTGCGCGCGCAGGCCGACAAGCAGTTCAGGATGGAGAAGGACGACATGTTGGATCTCAAGGTGAGGTCTTCTACCGGCGCGCTCGTCCCGCTCGGCACGCTTGCCGACATCCGTGACACCAGCGGCCCGACCCTTATCCAGCGCTACAACATGTATGTGTCGGTACCGCTGCAGGGCAACGCCGCTCCGGGCGTTTCGACCGGCGACGCCATCCAGAAGATGGAAGCACTCGCCACCAAGATGCTGCCGCCGGGCACGACGTTCGAATGGACTGATATCGCGTACCAGGAAACGCATACGGGCGGTAGCGCCGTATGGATCTTCGCGCTGTCGGTCGTCTTCGTCTTCCTGGCGCTCGCGGCCCAGTATGAAAGCTGGATACTCCCGCTCGCGATCATCCTGATCGTTCCGCTCGCCGTTCTCGGCGCGCTGATCGGCGTCTATCTCCGGGGTATGGACAACAATGTCCTGACACAGATCGGCTTCGTCGTCCTGATCGGCCTTGCGGCCAAGAACGCGATCCTGATCGTCGAGTTCGCCCGGCAGGCGCAGGACGAAGGCAAGACAGCCGTTGAGGCCGCGATCGAGGCAAGCCACTTGCGCCTGCGCCCGATCCTGATGACAGCATTCGCATTCATCTTCGGCGTATTGCCGCTGGCGGTGGCCGAGGGACCGGGCGCCGAAATGCGCCAGTCGCTCGGCACCGCCGTGTTCAGCGGGATGCTCGGGGTGACCATCTTCGGTCTGCTCCTGACGCCGGTCTTCTATGTCCTGCTGCGCGCGCGCTACAAGCCGCGCAAGCATGAAGAAGAAGACAACGAGGCCCTGCAGCAGGCAGCCCAGTAACCAAAACGCAATAGTGGCCCGCCAGCTGCAAACGCTGTCGGGCCACTATTGCAGCTCCCATTCTCGTAAATCTCTTTGACAACGCCGAACGATGCGATAACGGCGAACAACCCTTTCCGAGGTGAGCGGAAGTGTTTCGCCGACCTTCCGCGGCCGACCGCAGCGCACGCCTTTATAAGGGCGACCTTGCGACGCGACATGGGCGCCGGCGGGCCGCCGCATCGGATGCTCGAGGCCATGCGCCGCGACTATCCCATATCGCTGCATGGCGTCTGCATGTCGATCGGCGGTCCGCAGGCGCTCGACAAGTGCCATCTTTCGCGCTTCCGCCATCTCGTCGAGCGCTACGAGCCCGCGCTTGTCTCGGAGCATCTCGCCTGGTCGACACACGAGACCACGTTCTATAACGACCTGCTGCCCTTGCCCTATACGGATGCGACGCTCGCGCGGGTCTGCGATCATATTGACGAGGTACAGGAAGCGATCCGCCAGCCGCTGTTGCTGGAAAATCCCTCGAGTTATGTTGCCCTTCGCCAATCGACCATGTGCGAGACGGACTTCATCCGCGCCGTATCGCGCCGCACCGGCTGCGGTCTCCTGCTCGACATCAACAACGTCTTCGTGTCGGCCACTAATCACGGCTTCGCTGCCTTGGACTATCTCGCCGACTTCCCGCTCTCGGCGGTCGGCGAGATTCATCTGGCCGGCCACGCCGAGCAGGCCGACGACGAGGGCGCCCTGCTGTTGATCGACAGCCATGACGGGCCGGTCGCCGACGCTGTGTGGAAACTGTATGAGATCATCATCGCGCGCTGCGGCCCGATCCCGACGCTGATCGAATGGGATGGCAACATTCCGGATTGGCTGATCCTGAGAGCGGAAGCTGCGGCCGCGCAAGCCATCCTCGACCGCCATCTGGGAGACATGCGTCATGCAGTCGCTTGAGCAGGAATCGTCGTCCTACGCGGCGTTGTTAGCATCGGCTTTGATGGATCCTTCCCGCCCGACGCCAGCGATTGTCAGTGGTCCCGCTGGGAAAGATGCGATCAAGCGCTACAACGTCTATCGCAACAACGTCATGGTCGGCTTGACTGATGCTCTGGCCGCGATCTTCCCAGCGGTCCAGCGGATCACCGGCATCGACTTCTTCCGCGCCATGGCGCGTCAGCATGTCCGCCTCACGCCACCAACCTCGCCGCTGCTGTTTGAGTATGGCCGTTACTTTCCGGCCTTCATCGAAAGTTACGAATACGCGCGGGCTATGCCGTGGCTCGCCGATGTCGCGCGGATCGAACGCGCCTGGCTCGATGCCTATCACGCCGCGGACGCCGAGCCGCTTGCGGCTGACGCGCTGGCGGCGATCCCGCCGGCGCGGCTGGCGGGGGCGGTATTTGTGGCGCACCCCGCTGCGCACATCATGCGCTCGCCCTTCTCGGCGGTCGCAATTTTTGCCGCCAATCGCGGCGAGGGCACGTCAGGTCAGATTGATGCCAGCATAGCCGAAGACGCGCTGATCACGCGCCCCGCCCACCGCCGGTGCGGTGTTCCTGACGAGCCTGATGGCCGGCCGCCCGCTCGCCGAGGCCACTGTATCGGCATTCCAATCTTCCCCGTCTCTCGACCTTGCCGCGAACATCGCCGGCCTGATCGACGCGGGTGTCTTTGTCTCAGTTGCACCAGGAGAAACATGAAGGTCGTTGATCAACATATTGGGGCTGCGGAACGTATCCTCCGGCTTGGGCTCCTCGTTAACAAGGCTGAGCGTTTGGTTCGGGCGATCGCGCGGCCGTCTTTGGTACAGTTCGTGATGCGGGCGGCACTGGCGGTGCCGTTCTGGAAGTCCGGCATCCTGAAATGGGACGGTTTTTTTCAGCTCAGCGACACGGCGGTGACATTGTTTACTGACGAGTTCATGTTGCATTTGCCGGGCGGCCCCTATCCGTTTCCGGCGCCGACGGTGATGGCATTTCTTTCCGGTTGCGGTGAGGTCACGTTTCCGGTGCTGCTAGTGCTCGGCTTCGGCGCTCGCTTCGCCGCACTCGGGCTGTTGTTCATGACAATGATCGTGGAACTCACCGTGCCGGACGGCTGGCCGATCCATCTCACCTGGGCCGCAATGGCGTTGGCTATCATGGCATGGGGACCAGGACGGATTTCAGTCGATTACTGGCTGAAGAGGGTGGCCCTCGAACCTCGTCAGCGATAGCGAAGGAAACAGCGAAAGAATGCCCCTGCCGATCGTTTCTTGATCAGAAACTGCGCGTTGCATGGGGTTAAGTCGGCGCATCGTCAACGAGTGTTTCAATCGGGCCGCGCTGCAAATACCCTGCGGCGCAGACCAGCGTATGCACGTTTGGAAAAGTAGCCTCCAGATCGTCAAATCCGGACGTTAGACCCAGAGTTGATGCCGTAATGGGCCGTCGAAAGAATTTTGTATTTGGCAGTCCATGGTCGTTTTGGCCGGCCATGCAAACAGAATGACCGTCGGTCACAAAATGCCGTGCGAGTTCTCAGCGCTAGGCGAGCCGAGCAAGCGACACGACCAGGCCAACGGGGCGATCAAGCCTCCCAAAGGCATTCGCCGCATCGATCAATGGGGCCCCGAAGGTGGCCTTCCAAACAAGGACGCTGCCCCCCTGAAGGTACGACGTGAAAGACGCCCCCGTTTGGCGACGGGCTATAGCTGATAGTCGAGGGCGCCGCGTGCGAGCAACTCTCGTCACTATTTGGCTCCCGAACCGGAACAGCAAACTCCGCGTCGGGCACGCGGGGGAAAATCATTCGGATAGCGGTTCCGAAGCCCAACTCGGATTGTAATTCGATCCACCCGCCTTGGCGTTCGACAAACGCTCGAACTTGGGCAAGCCCCAGGCCAGTTCCGGCGCCAACTTCCTTCGTCGTGAAATACGGCTCGAAGATACGACCCATAACCTCCTCACTGATCCCCGAGCCATTGTCGCGGACCGTCATCGCGACCATTCCACCGTACCCACTATCCAATTGGGGCGTAATATTCGCGGCGGAGACGACGATCAGGCCGCCTTCGGGCATGGCTGCATCAGCGTTGCGACACAGGTTCAGCAACGCAAAATAGAGCTCATCGGGATCGGCCTTCACCGCCCACAGACCGGCTTCGATCTCTATTTCCATCAGAGTGTCCGGGCTCAACGATGGTCGCAAGTCCTCAATGGCGACAGAGAGCTGCCTAGGCGTCGTGCCGGAACAGCCGCGACGGGCCAGACTTCCATGATTCAGTAGCATTCGCGTCAAAATCGCGCCGCGGTCGACTGCGCCGTGCAAGCGGGTAAAGATCGCCTTGCGGGCATCGGCGTCGCTTTGATGTTCCAGAAGGCCTAGGCCGCCATCGATTACTGCCAGGAGATTGTTCATGTCATGTGCGACGGACTTTGTAAGCTCGTCTTCCGAGCCGTGCGAGGCTGATTCGAGCTGTGCCGACAGGGCGCCGAACTCAGCGACGGGCAGGACACGGCGCAGAATTCCCGAGACCTCGCCGTTGGGGCCTACTAACGGGATGTCGACACACCGGAGCGCAGGTGCCGTTCGGCGCTGCGCGCCACGCGGACGGGAGCCGACTGAGGCGGCGAAGAGGCGCCCCTGCCCGATCACCACGCCTGCACCATCGGCCAGTACAACCATGTTCCGCGGATGAACCTCGACGACGGGAGCGGCTTTCGAGCACGGGGCGGTCGCCCGGCGTCCATCTGCATCCTGCATATCAACCTCCTGCTCGTGAACTGAAGCCATCCGCTTGGACAACGGGTCGCGCGTCGGCGTGGCGTCGAATGACACAGTGGATTCCGACGCCCCGAAAAGGAAATCACCTGTCGCCATCAAGTTGATAGCCTGCCGTTATCGGAGGGCTCCGCGCCCGCACGATCGCCGCATTCCCCGCTGCTATGGAAACTATACAAGCCAGCTATTGGAAAACTTCGTCCTGCGCTGCGACAACTGAAATGGTCAACGAACGCTACGAGTTCGCCAACATAGGAACATTGCCATGAGAGTCATCAGTGCCTTGGGCGTCACCCTGGCAGGATTGTTCATGATCGGCACCGTCGCCGTCACTGCCGATGCGCAGATGAACAAGCGCTCGCCGTACGAAGGAACGACTGCGGCCGTTGTCGACGACAAAGGAAATCTGCACGTGCCTTCCGACTACCGGACCGCTTATCAGGTGCTGGGCAGCTGGGCGGTAGCAAAAGACGACGGTCCGGGCTCAAAACAGTTGCACGTGGTCTATGCGTCGCCCGGAACCATCGCCGCATATCGCAAGGACGGTCACTTTCCCGATGGCGCCGTTCTCGTGAAGGAAGTGTTCAATACGACCACCAACGAAATGACAACCGGAACCGTGAGCAGTGCCGGCACCTTGGCAGGCTGGTTCGTCATGGTGAAAGACAGCGCCGGGCGCTTCCCGGGAAACAAGCTTTGGGGCGACGGCTGGGGTTGGTCCTGGTTCGACGCAGCCAATCCCCAGAAGACCACATCCACCGACTACACGGCGGATTGTCAGTCCTGTCACGAGCCGGCGCGACAGTCGGACTGGATCTACACTCAGGGCTATCCTGTCCTCCAGAGATAAGTGGGAGCCTGGCGTCGATGCGTTGTTCCCCTTCGCATTCGAAGATTAACCACGACCCCTGGCATGAGATGCCGGACGGATTTCGATCCCTGTGACGTTTCCGGCAAAGAGACAAATGATCAAGGAGACACTTCCCATGACGGTAATCGTCGTTACGGCTGAGGGCAAAAGGGACAAAGGACCTGGTACGGCTCTGGTTAAAGGACTGCCCGCAATTCGCTCCGCAAAGCCGTTGAGGTCGTTCGCATGAACATCCTCCATATTGATTGCAGCCCGCGTCTTGAATCGCACAGCCGGCAGCTTTCGGCCGCGATCGTCAAAAAGCTCCTTGAGGTTGCGCCCGACGCCAACATCAGCCGGCGCGACCTTGGCGCTTCCCCCCTTCCGCACGCCGGGTCCGATTACGCAACCACGCTGTCGTCACCGGCCACTTTGGCGGCGCCGCTGAAGGGCGCTCTGGATCTCGCCGAAGCGCTGATTCATGAAGTTGAAGCCGCCGATGTGGTCGTCATCGGAACGCCGATGCACAACTTGACCGTTCCCTCAGTCCTCAAGGCGTGGATCGACCAAATCGTGCGCGCCGGTCGCACCTTCAGGTCGACGCCGGCCGGGAAGGTGGGAATGCTGCCGGATCGTCCGGTGTTTATCGGCATTGCTTCCGGTGGCGTTTTTACCGGCGAGCGGGCGAACCAGCCCGATTTTCTCACGCCGTATCTCTCGGTGCTGCTGGGCAGCATCGGGCTGAAAACCCTGCAATTCTTCGCCGTGCAGGCCACCGCGTTTCTCGACCGGGACCAGGCCGTATTAGCGAGGGAGAAAGCGCTTTCGCCGATCGATCTGACGGTCATAGGAAAGGTTCCGTGTCCGATCGAGTGAAGGGCGTCGCCGCGTCCGAGACGAATGAACCGAGGAGAGCTGTCGCCGTTTTTCAATCCGGCCAAACCGATCAGCGCGAAGACGATCATCCGCGTTCGTCCGTGAGCGGCGGGCTCCCATCGATCCACGCTGCCGGCCGACCGTTGTCCTGGTCGGCGAGCTGCATCCCATCAGCACCAGCCACCGAGAGGCTTGCATGGCTTTCACGTTAAAGATCAACGGCACCCCCCATGACGTCGACGTCGACGGCGACATCCCGCTACTGTGGGTGCTGCGTGACCTACTCGATATGACCGGGACCAAGTTCGGCTGCGGCCGGGGGCTATGTGGCGCCTGCACCGTTCATCTCGACGGTCAGCCGGTGCGCTCGTGCCAGACGCCAGTCGACAGCGTCGGCGACAGCGCGATTACCACGATCGAAGCGATCGGACAGACGCCGCAGGGCGCGGCCCTGCAGAAAGCGTGGCTGGAGGTGGAGGTGGTGCAGTGCGGCTACTGCCAGTCCGGCCAGATCATGTCGGCGGCGGGGCTACTGAAAGACACGCCGAAGCCGACGGATGACGACATCGATGCCGCCATGTCCGGCAATGTCTGCCGATGTGGCACCTATCAGCGCATCCGCGCTGCGATCAAGCACGCCGCGGGAGTTTGACATCATGGATGAGCTTGTTCTGAAAGAGCAGATTGTCGATCAAACAGCGGTGTCGCGGCGCGCCTTTCTTCAGGGCACAGGATTGGTGCTTGGTTTTGCGCTGACCGGTGTAAGCGCAGAGCCCGTCTTCGCGGCGCCTGCTTCGCAGGTGGTCGAAAACGAGGTCACGGGTACTTTCGCTCCGAACGGATTCATACGGATCAATCCGACCGGCCCCGTGACCCTGGTGATGCCGATGGTCGAAATGGGGCAGGGGGTTTACACGTCGCTCTCGATGCTTCTCGCTGAAGAACTGGAAGTGACGCTTGACCAGATTCAGGTTGAGCATGCGCCGCCAAATCATGCACTGTACGTCAATTCGATCATAGGAATTCAAAATACCGGTGGTTCCGCCTCGGTCCGCGCCTTCTGGACGCCGCTGCGTCAGGCAGGGGCAGTCGGTCGCAATCTGCTGATTGCGGCGGCCGCAGAGCGCTGGAAGGTCGATCCGGCGACTTGCCGCGCCATGGATGGCGTCGTGTTCGATGCGTTAGGCTCGAAGCATCTGAGTTACGGCGAACTTGCGACAGCCGCCGCGAAATTGCCCGTGCCGCCCGCGGCAACCGTCAAATTGAAGGATCCGAAGGATTTCACCCTGATCGGCACGCGTGCCAAGCGCGTGGATTCCCCGATAAAGGTCGATGGGCGCGCACTCTACGGCATCGACACACGGCTGCCGGGCATGAAGGTTGCAGCGGTTGCTATTTCGCCTGTGGTCGGCGGCAAAGCGAAAACGGTAGACGAGAAGGCCGCGCTCGCGGTCAAGGGCGTCCGGCAGGTGGTCAATATCGATGAAGCTATTGCCGTGGTAGCGGATCACATGGGCGCCGCCAACAAGGGGCTCGAGGCCGCCGCCATCACGTGGGACGATGGGCCGAACACCAAGGTCAGCAACGCAGATATCGTCAAGCAATTGGAAGAGGAATCCAAAAATCCGGGCGTGGTTGCCCGTGACGATGGCGATGCAGGAAAGGCTCTCGCGGGGGCGGCACAACGGATCGACGCGATCTATCAGGTGCCTTTCCTGGCTCATGCGGCGATGGAGCCGATGAACTGCACCGTTCATCTGCAGAAGGATCGTTGTGATATCTGGGTCGGGACACAGGCGCCTACGATCACGCAGTCTCAGGTGGCGGACCTGACCGGCCTCCCAAAGGATGCAATCAAAATTCACAATCATCTGATTGGCGGTGGCTTCGGTCGAAGGTTGGAGCCTGATGGCACGTTGTTGGCCGTCAAGATCGCCAGGCACGTCGATGGTCCGGTGAAAGTGATCTGGAGCCGCGAAGAAGACATTCAGCACGACATGTATCGGCCGTACTATCTCGACCGGGTATCGGCCGGACTTGACGCGGCCGGCAAGCCGGTTGCCTGGACGCATCGGATCGCCGGCTCCTCTGTCATGGCTCGCTATTATCCCACTTACGTCAAGGACGGTTTGGACCCCGATGCCGTAGAAGCAGCGGCCAAACCGCCCTATGAGTTGCCCAATATCCACGTCGACTATGTCCAGGTCGAGCCGGCAGGTGTCCGGACGTCTTGGTGGCGTGGCGTCGGACCGACTCACAATGTTTTCGTAGTCGAAAGCTTCATAGACGAGCTCGCCCATGCTGCGAAGCAGGATCCCGTTGCTTATCGCAAGGGGTTGCTTGCGCAAAATCCGCGTGCGCTTGCCGTTCTATCGCTCGCCGCGGAAAAAGCCGGGTGGGGATCACCACTTCCCGAGCGTCATGGCCGCGGGATTTCGGTGCAATTCGCATACGGCAGTTACACGTCGCAGGTCGCCGAAGTCGAAGTGGCGGCCGATGGCTCCGTCAACGTCAAGCGGGTCGTCTGTGCGATTGATTGCGGCATGTACGTCAATCCCGATACGATCGAAGCGCAGATTCAAGGTGGAACGGTTTTCGGGCTGACCGCCGCGCTCCATGGCTCGATCACCTTCAAGGAAGGACGTGTCGAGCAGAGCAATTTCGACAACTATCTGCCGATGCGCATCGATGAGGTGCCGGTGGTGGAGACGCACCTGATCAAGAACGCTGAAGCGCCAGGTGGCGTTGGTGAAGCTCCTACCGCGATTGTCAGTGCTGCGGTGACAAATGCGATCTTCGCCGCCACCGGCAAGCGCCTGCGCACCCTGCCGATCGATAGGGATTCGCTGAAGTCGTCGTCATAATCCTTTGCGCGTCATCCCGCGCGGGATGACGGTCCGGAACCCATGGGGCCTTACCGTGTCCGCACCGCCTCGACTTTGCTGCGGTCCGAATCGATCAGGGGCCGGCATGGAAGACGGCGGAGTGTCTATCTCGGCAATCCGGCTGGTCTCGTTCTCCATTTCGCCAACGACAGGACGCTCTATCACATGGGCGATACGGACATCTTCGGAGACATGGCGCTGATCGAAGAACTATACAAGCCGAATATCGGCATGGTGCCCATCGGTGATCGCCTTACCATGGGCGGCGCACTGGCTGCACTCGCCCGCCGGCGCTATTTCAACTTCGACAAAGTGATCCTTTGTCACTATGGAAGCTTCCCCATCATCGATCAGACCGCGGAAAAATTTATTGAGGGGCTGAAGGGCTCGTCCACTGAGGTCGTGGTACCGAAAATCGGTGAGACAATCTCCGTCTAGTGTGATCCGTGCGCCGCGTGCGTATAGACCGGGTGGGCTCGGTAGGTGTCGACCGAGCTCACGCATGAGACCGTGTCAGGCGGTCGCGCCGTGGTGATGTCGCTTTCAAATGCTAGGCCCGAGCGCGCCTGAGGTGGCTATGTGGATCTGAGCCGTCCTCTATTAACGGCGGCTCGGTTACCCACCCCCCCCCGATCCAAGGCGACAATAGATATCGACGGCGGTTTGCAAGCAACGCCCTGGAAGTGTCGACGAATCTGGAGTTGAATGAACGCTTGATAAGGCCAGAGAGACGGCGCAAGGGCGGTGATAAGGCGCTGTAGCCGACCGCGGTGACTACGCGCCTCGTGCGCTCCAGAGCCGATTTAATACTGGAAGGAGGTCCGATGGGTTTGACCGGTGAGTTTGATCTGGATCGGCTTCCGAGTAGACGATGACGCCGCGTTGATCGATAACGAACCGTGCCGGGATTGGAAGCGTCCAACTATCCTCCCCGTGAAGGCTTGGCAGATCGATTCCAATCTTCAGATGCAATGTCTGAAGCAGTTCGGGAACGCGCCAACGAACACCGAACTGCTGCGCGACCTTCCCGCCTTTGTCACACAAGATTGGCAGCGAAACCTGCGTGGTGCTTCGGGTTCTCGCATTCTCCTCGATTGTCTGTTGCGAGACTGCGACCAGCGAAGCTCCACGGGCCTCGATTAAAGGGCGGAGCTCTTGAAGCGCTCTTAGGCCGAGAACGCAACCGGGACACCAACCCCCGCTATAAAAGACCAAAAGAAGCGGACCGCGGCGCAGCATCGATGCCGAGGAGGTCTTTACGCCATCCTGGTCGGGCAGACAGAAGTCCGGCGCGCGTCGCCCCGCGGTTATTACCTTCTCGGTTTGGCCGGTGGCCTTCAGGTATTCCGCGGCCTGCGCTAGGGCATTTATGATATCAGTGTTCATTTCCAGCGTCCTGTATTTCGAACAGCTCGCGCTTCAATGCGCGAGCCGGACGATAAGGGCTTTTCTCAGTAGCGATGATCTGCATCTTCGACCTGTTCATCTCCGTCATGAGCCGGTCGGATCGGAGTCCGCAACATAGCAGCCCCAAATCGCGGGCCGCACGTCACGCTGGCCAGCTGCATATTAGTGGTCAGAACAGAACGTTCTTTAACCGCCAGCCCATCCAACCGAACGAGTCCGATGTCAAAGTTCGAGTAAGGATTATCGCGAGAACGCGGGCAATCACTCACGCTTCGCGGGTAGGCGTGCGCCCGGGGTTAAGCTCTCCGGGTCGCCTCGAAGAGGAACCATGTGCGACGTTCGACCTCGTCGATCCAGCCTTCGATCAGGCTGGCCGTGGCGATATCGCCATGCTCGTCGCAGACATTGTGCGTCTGCCGCATTCGTTGGGTAAGCGCCAGGTTATCCTCCTTCAGCTCGGCCAGCATGTCTTCCGGTGTGACGAAATCCGCATCATTGTCCTCGATACGCTTGACCCTGGCGATGTGGCCGATCGAGCGGATCGTTGTGCCGCCGATCTTGCGGCCCCTTTCCGCGATTTCGTCCGTCATCGCGAAAATCTCCGCAGCCTGTTCGTCGAGAAGGAGATGATAATCCCGGAAATGCGGGCCTGATATGTGCCAATGGAAGTTTTTGGTCTTGATGTAAAGCGCGAACACGTCTGCTAGGAGCGCAGTGAGTGCCGCCGAAATATCCTTGGTGGCATTGGAGCCGAGATTGCTCGGCGTGTCGAGCGGCGCCTCGCGGCGTTTTCTCGCTTCTTCTAAACTCATTTTATCCCTCCTTCGGGTTTGATGCAGTCTTGCTGTTTGCTACGGGATGGCTCCGAAACAGGCAGTTTTGCGAAATGGGGTCTGCATGTTTGCGAGGTGCCAGCCCCTTGACGCTAATGCGACATGGCGCGCTCTGGTGCGTGCCGCATTTGGTCGACGATCAGTTTCCTTCCCTCGGCTTCCGTCTGGCGCTCCAAGAGCCGCAGCCTGCAATCGACCGTGGCGAGCCGGTTTGTGATGTCGTGTAGAATCACTTTGGTGGCCTCGTCGATCCCACCGCCGCGAAGAGTGGCGACTTCAATGACCGCGTTGCTTCGCATATCGGCTCTCCTGGCTTTTCAGTCTGACACGGTCGCCCGCATGCTGATCGTGGCGCCGAAAGTGTTTGGTACGACAATGCTTGGAGAATGACCGTGCAACGCCGGCGAGGGAAATCACCTCTCGCCATAGTGTCGATAGACGATCGTTATCGCCGGTTGCCGATGGCGCGCGATCGGTCGTGAGGAATACAAAGAGCCGCGCTAGGGCTTTCTCATGTCGGCGGGGACAACTGCAGCCGGGAGATGATGAAGAAAGGCGGTCGGTGTCATTTTCGTTACCTGTCGGAAGGCGAACGAGAACGCCGCGGTGCTGCCGAAGCCCACATCTGCCGCGACCTGCGAGATTGTACGCCCCGCCGAAAGCTGATCGATTGCGAGGACTATTCTTGCTCTTTGCCGCCAGGCCTTGAAGGTCAATCCCGTTTCTACCGGGAACACACGACTGATCGTGCGTATCGACGTCGCGGCGCGACAGGCAAGGTCACTTACGCCGAGGTGCATCCGCGAATCCGCTAAAGCCAGATCAGCGACGCGTCTACCGATCGTGCTGGTTGGCATCGGAAGGAACACCGGAATGTCGGGTGTCTCGATAAGTTCGTGAAGAATCAACCGCACGGCAAGCTCGGCTTTTTCGGGCGATATATCGTCCTTGAAGGCCGAGAGGATCAATTCCCGTAGAAGCGGTGTCGCCGCGAGGGCGAATATATAATCGAGCGGCCTATCCGGCGCCCACTTCCGTAAAGCCGACGGGTGCCAGTAGATCATCCGCAATTCGGTATCGGAAATCATATCGACCCGATGAGGTATCCGCGCTGGCATCCAGAGCGCAAGCTGGGGTGGGATGAACCACCGTTCAGATTCGGTGTAGACCTGTATCGTTCCCGAAGCAGCAAAGATCACTTGTGCTTCTGCATGCGCGTGCCATGCGACGGCCTCACCTTGGGGGAAGGTCCTGCTGAGAATGCGGAACGGTATGGGTAACTGCGTTTGGCGTGTCATATACGTCGATTGGCCACACATCGTTGACACGCCTTAGTATCATCAAGCGATGACTTGGTCGAGCGTCCTGTCGCTCAGACCGCGTCGCCTATGTCTGTCCCGACCTGTTCCAACGAGAGAGCTGATGCTGAAGAGAATGTCGGTCATTGGTGCGTAGCTATGGCCAACTCAACTGTTCCCACGACATCAAGCATCGGATAACGGTCTCCGCTAGCGAGAGTAGGCGCAAAATCGCAAGCCCAATGTAGGCACCAGAGATGGCATCCTGATGGACCGCATCGAAAGCCTATCGGAGCATTGACCGGCTCGACGACGATGGTGAGCGCCAAAGAGACTGCGGACGCGGCCTGCTTGCTTCCTGAAAAGGGTCAAAGAACTCGCAGGTTCTACCATCGCTCCGTCGCCCGCCCGCGCCCGCGTTCTTTGCCCTCTCAAAAAATGAGAAACGCTGTCTCATCTCGCGGGTATTATCTTTGCGGGCGAGAGGTGCCATTTTGGTCCTGGGACCCCACCAGGAAATAGGAGTAACATAGAAAAGCGATGAACGACCGACTTACAGCACTTAAACTGTTTGCCCGCGCAGGTCGCGTGGGGAACTTTTCGAGCGCCGGTCGTGAGCTCGGTCTCTCCCAGGCCTCTGCTTCACGCCTCATCGCCGCGTTGGAAGCCGATGTCGGGGCGACGCTCTTCAGCCGGACAACTCGTGCGGTCACGCTGACGGAGGCCGGAGAAGCCTATTTGATGCGGGTGGAAACAATCCTGGCCGCGCTCGACGAGGCCGACCACGAGGCTCGCGGCACCGGAGAGCTGCGAGGGGTGCTTCGCGTCGGCACGCCGGTGAGTTTCGCGCTAAGGGAAATCATTCCGCGGCTTCCCGCGTTCATTGAGCAGCACCCGGCGTTGAAGATCGAACTACGGGTGACTGACCGCTACCCAGACCTGGTGACCGAGGGCATCGACGTGTCGTTCCAGTTCGGCGCTCTCCCCGACTCGAGCGCGACGGCGCGCAAATTCATCCGCCAGCCGAGGATACTCACGGCCTCCCCAGACTACCTGCGGGCGCACGGCACGCCAACGATGCCGTCGGACCTCGCGCACCACTCGGTGATCATCAGTCCGGCGCATCCCTCGCCGACTTTCTCGTTCCGCAAGGACGGGCGTGTTGCGTCCGTGCGTATTGACGGCCAGCTCGCTATCACCGTCAACGAAGGCGCCATAGCAAGCGCGGTCGTCGGGCTAGGGATCGCCGCGTCGAGCGAAGCAAGCGCGCGGGCAGAGCTCGAGGCCGGAGCGCTCGTGCGAGTGCTGCCCGACTGGGACTTCGGCTCGATGGAAGTCAATGCATTGTTCGTGAGCGGAAAGATCATCAAGCCGGCCGCGCGCGCGTTCACCGATTTCCTGATCGCGGAGCTTCGACGCTGATTTGACCGATTATTCCTACCGGTTATGGATACGATAGCTTTACCCCGATCGGTCGCCGAATTTAACTATTGAATGCACCGGCTGGGCGGATGCGGCGCTGGGATCTCCGACGAATACCAAGTCTTGCTTTGCGCCACTGCCGACCCCACAGATTCGTCCAGGCCGGTGGACCAATCATTCGAACGATCGGGACCTAATCATCGACAAGGCGCCCGCAACCCCGCAAAGGAGCTCGCCATGGTGACCAGAGGCTTTACCGGCCGAAATTCGGCAGGAGACCAGTCGGATCGCATTCCACCGGGCCAGCACCTTGTCGAGCACTTCCCTGTGCTGACAGCCGGGCCGACCCCGCGCGTTGAGACAGCGGATTGGAAATTTACGCTCAAGATCGGGCCGCGGCCTATTAAGGTTTGGAATTGGAGTGAGTTCAACGCGTTGCCGAGGACCAGGATGACGAGGGACATTCATTGCGTCACGTCGTGGTCAAAACTCAACACCGCCTGGGAGGGCGTGATCGTCGACGACATCCTTGCCGACGCCGGGGTTGAGCGTCCCACCGATTTCGTGCTCGCACACTGCTACGACGGCTACTCAACAAATGTTCCCCTTGCGGATCTTGCGTTCGGGAAGGCCATGGTTGCCCTGAATTACGAGGGGCAGCCGCTTCCGCGCGACCATGGCGGCCCGGCACGACTGCTCGTCCCACACCTCTACTTCTGGAAGTCCGCCAAGTGGGTAAATGCGCTCCAATTTACCGAACGCAACGAGGCGGGATTCTGGGAGTTGCGCGGATATCACATTTATGGCGACCCCTGGCGCGAGCAGCGGTACACCAATGACTGAGGGTAGCGCGCGATCGGTGTCTTGGCAGACATGCATCATCGCTGAGATCATTCAGCAAACGCCACGCATCAAAAGCTTCTTCCTGCGGCTCAGCGAGCCATTTGTACATATCGCCGGTCAACACGTCGATGTGCGGCTGACTGCCCCAGATGGCTATGTGGCGATGCGGAGTTATTCGATCGCCTCCTCACCGAGTGCATCGAACGTCATTGAGCTTGCCATCGAACGCCTCCCGGACGGTGAAGTCTCTCCGTTTTTTCATGACATTGCGTCTGTGGGCGACGAAATCGAACTGCGCGGCCCGCTCGGCGGCCACTTCCTGTGGCCCGAACGTCCAACCGCGCCGGTAATGTTGGTCGGGGCGGGGTCCGGCGTCGTGCCGCTGATGGCGATGATCCGGCAACGCGGCGACCTCGCGCAGACTGTCCCAACAGCGCTGCTCCTGTCGGCTCGGACACGGCGCGATGTGTTGTTCGCCGATGAGCTGCTCTCATTGGAGATGGCTGACCCGACGTTCAAGTTGGCGCTGGCGATTACGCGAGAGGCCCCGGTACGCGCCTGCGACTTTGCGCGGCGCATCGATAGCGCGATGGTCGCCGAGTTAATTGCCCGGCTCCATCACATGCCCGCGCATGTATTTGTTTGCGGATCAAACCCCTTCGTCGAAATCGCGGCGGATGGCGCACTAGTGGCGGGGTTGGATGCCGCGGTGATCAAGACCGAACGGTATGGCGGCTAGCGATGCCGCTTTCGTGGCGCGCTCAACACAATGGAAGGAAAGCTCCATGACATCACTGGATAACGCAACTAAACTCCGCGAAGTTGTCGTCGGGAGCGACCCCGCCAATCATAATGCGCTGGTTGGTCATGTCGATACATCGAAGTTTGCTATTGGCGGTCCAGATGGAGAAGGCCATGTATCTCCCGGTCCCAATCCTTACGACCTTCTCAGCGCATCTCTCGCCGCATGCACCGCTATGACTGTTCGTTTTCAGGCTCGGCGCCGGAAACTTCCGCTCGATAGGGTGGAAGTGGGCGTCAGCTTCCACCACGGCGCCCAGGGCGAAAGAGATGCGTTCAAGCGCAGTCTCCTCCTGGAGGGGGAACTCGACGCGCAACAGCGTGCATTCTTGTTGGAGGCCGCAAACCTCTGCCCGGTCGGCGAAATTCTCGGCATAAGTGCAGATATTCACACATATCCGGACGCTGCTACCTCCGGGCACAACGCGAGCACTCAGGCCACCTATGCGGATGACCTGGCTGAACTTGAGATCCCGAATATCAATCCGGATTGAGCGTCACCATGCAATCGATCACGACACTTGGGGCGCGCGGAACATGATACTCTCGGTGTGTCAGGATTGATACAAACTGCAACTCTGGATGGCTCGCGATCTCGACCCGTTCGAAAGACGAGGGCCTACCGCTCGCCCCGATAAAAGGCTAGACCAGCGGACAGCCTCTCGAAAAGTGAGAGAAGATGGATCGTTTGGAAGCAATGGAATATTTCATCGCCGCGGTTGAAACCGGGAGCTTCTCGGCGGCCGGGCGCCAGCTGAACGTTCCTCTTCCAACGGTCAGCCGCAAGGTTGCTGATCTCGAGACTCATCTCAATACCCAGCTCCTGGTTCGCTCGACCCGAAAGCTCGCGCTGACGGAGGCAGGGGCCTCCTATCTAGCCGCGTGCAAACGCATTCTCGATCAGGTCGAGGAAGCCGAATCTCAAGCTGCTGGAGACCATAGCGTTCCACGTGGCGGTCTTAAGATCACGGCGCCGATCGTCTTCGGTCGGCTTTATGTCGTCCCGGTAGTGACGGCGTTCCTGGCCGAATTTCCGGAGATAAATGTCTATTTGACGCTTTCAGATCGTACACTTGACCTCGTCGATGAGCACGTCGATCTCGCGGTTCGGACCGGGATGTTGTCCGATACTACGCTCGTGGCGACTAAGGTTGGTGAAATTCGCCGGGTCGTGTGCGGGAGTCCCGCTTATTTTTCGGCGCATGGAACGCCAAAGACGTTGGACGATTTGGCCAAGCATATGTGTGTCACCTACACAGCGCTCGCCTCAGGGTCGACCTGGATTTTCAACCCTCGAGATGGCAAGCCGAGCCGCGGCGTCCGTCCTCAGTGCCGATTGAAGATCAATACCGCGGAAGCGGCGATAGACGCCGCCATTTCGGGTATCGGCGTTACAAACGTGCTCTCATATCAGATCGTCAAGCCAGTCTCCGAGGGGAAGCTGTCCCTCATCCTCCAAGATTTCGAGCCCGAACCGACTCCGGTCAATATCATTTACGCCCGGCAGGCGCTCTTACCATTGAAAATACGCCTCTTCATCGATTTTGCCGTTTCGCATCTGCGGAAGTCCTTGGACGACGACCTCGCAAGGCTGAGGTAAGGCCGCAGAAGTGGTGCGAGACTAAGATCGGCGTTGAGCGATGGCGTCTCGCTCATGTCGTGCGGGAATATGTCATACTTATATTTCAGCACTACCGCCACATCGCCGCCACGCCTAGTGTCGATAAGGAGCCCGCCGATACGGTGAGGATAACAAAATGCGACTCCAGGACGAACTCGACGCGCTTAGGGACAGGGATTCTCGAAACACCCCACCGCACATTTGGCGCGTCCGTCAGGAAGCTATCGGCGACCTGGTCTCCTCGGCCATCGCCGAAAGAGCTGTTCGCGCGGGAGACCAGGCTCCAGCTTTCCGCCTGCCCGATCCCGATGGCAAAGTGATTTCATCCTACGACCTTCGAAACGGCGGCCCAGTTCTCGTTGTCTTCTACAGGGGCGGATGGTGCCCCTATTGCAACCTCGATTTGCATGCGATCCAGGCTGTCGCACAGCAGGTCCGCTCATTGGGTGCGTCGATCGTCGCTGTTTCTCAACAGTCCGCGCACGAGAGCCGCTCTACCGAGCGGATGAATGGCTTATCGTTCCCCAGCCTCGTCGATAGCGGCGGGAAGGTGGCTAACGCGTTCGGCCTGCGTTGGAAGTTGTCCCGGGAGTTACGCGCCACTGAATTAGAATCTGGTCTCGACCTCGCCGCCGTGAATGGCGAGCCGAGCTGGACCTTAACGATGCCGGCAATGTACATCATAAATTCAGAAGGGATCGTCGAGTACGCCGACATCAGCGCCGACTACACCCGACGTTGCGACCCGACCGAGCTCATTCCCGTCCTCAGATACATGATGCACTGACCTCCGACATTGGCCGGCCCTGGATTCCATAAAGCGTGTCCGCCCGTCCAGCGATGCCCGGCGCGGGTTTCGTCGCGCGGTCGCCGGTGGCAATGTAGCTTTCGGACATAGAGCCCCCGCGTAAGGCTGCCTTGGCATTGCACGGGCTCGGTCGTGATGGAAATAGTTGACGGTGAATACCAATGGAACTCCACCAGGTTCGGTACTTTCTAGCTGTCGCAAGCACGCTGAACTTCACGCGCGCTGCGGAGATGTGCAACGTCACGCAACCGGCACTGACCAAGGGCGTGCAAAAGCTCGAGCAGGAACTCGGAGGTGAGCTCATCTACCGGGAACGTCAGCTCACCCACCTCACCGAC
>NZ_JARFYM010000047.1 GCF_030272705.1 Rhizobium mayense
GACGCCTTCCATGCGCTGCTCGTCGCTCAGCAGCGGCCAGTCGCCCATGGAACCACAATAGACGACGGCCGACATGCCTTCAGCGATCAGCTCTTTGCCTTTGCGGACCAGCGCCTCGAAATCCGGGCTGCGGTCTTGCCCGCAAGGCGTCATCAGCGCCGGAACAACGCCAGAAAAAATCTTCGCTTTCATCTAAAACTCCTGTTCGTTGGTATTTGACGCATGCGCCACGTCGTGGCGACCGGACCGCCCGGAGGCAGGGCCAGATCGAGAATCTCGTGTCGCAGAAGATCGTAGACTAGCTTGGCGCCGGAACCACGCTTGCGCTCGCCAAGGGAGGAATTGTCGGATTTGGTCATTGCCCATAACTCTTTGTCGACAGAGAACTACGTTCACACGTCAACAGGTTCAACTATTTGCAAGCGTTTCATTGAAAAGATCCAGGTCGGCGGCGGTGCCAGCCACAGCCTTACGCCACTGCGTCCAGCCCGAGAGAATGAAGGCGTTCAAGCTGCTCCATTTCCGGCGCGGTGAGGCTGACGCCCTCGGTCGACGAAACCTGCCGTGCTGCGAAACGGCGTTGCGAGGGCAAACGGGCGCCCTGGCCGACAATCGCATCGAACAGGCGCTCGGCGCGAATGAACGGATCGCCCGGCCGCCCCGCGGCAAACGCCTGCGGAGAAAAGGCGACGATGAGCTCGCCATGAAGCGGCGCGAGCGCAGTGGTGCCGAGATATTCCAGAGCCTCCGGACTCGTCAGATCGTTGATCATGATGCCTGCAAGCAACTCGATCATCGTTCCGATCGCAGAACCCTTATGGCCGCCGAACGGAAGCATGGCGCCGGCGAGTGCCGCTTCCGGATCGGTTGTCGGTTCACCATCGGCTCCGATCGCCCAGCCTTCCGGTAGTGGTTTGCCGGCGCGACGATGAAGTTCGATCTCGCCCCGTGCGGTCATCGAGGTCGCGAAGTCGAAAACATAAGGGGATTTTCCGGGGCGGGGCCAGCCGAAAGCAAAGGGATTGGTGCCGAGGAGCGGCTTCTTGCCGCCGGCCGGTGCGACCGTCGAATAGCTGGGGCACATTACGAGCGCCGCAAGGCCGTGGTCGGTTAGGGCTTCAACTTCCGGCCACAGCGCCGAAAAATGCGTGCCATCATTGACGACAAGTGCGGCAATGCCATGCTTGCGAGCACGTTCTGCAACCTCCCCGACGCCGAGCTCAAAGGCCGGATTGGCAAAGCCGCCCTGCGCATTCACCTTCACGATCGCCGAGCCTTCCGCCGCTTCCAGCGTCGGCACGGCATCGGGCTTCACTTTCCCGGCCTTGACGGTGCGCAGAACGCCTTCAATGCGATAGATGCCGTGGGATTTGCAGGCATCACGTTCTCCCGCCACGATCACGCGAGCAAGGGCGGCGGCCTGGATGGCATTGAGCCCGGCATGTCGGAAGATCGCATCGACACGCTCGTGCAGTGCATCGACCGTCAACGTCGCAGCCTCGTTCATCATCATTCCTTTTCCTGCGTTGCCCAGAGCGGCTGAACAAGATTGATTTTTGCATACATAAAGTATACGAAAAAACGACGCATGCAATTCGACTTGACGGCAATTCCTGTCGATTAGCGTATGTGGCCTGGGAAATAAGATCGTCCATGGCTTGTCTACCAAAGGAAGGAATTTGGTTGCGGCAAATGGGCCGCTGCCTCAAATGACCAAAACTCGGGAGATGAGAGACAATGAAATCCGCAATTATTGCATTTGGCCTTCCGGCGGCCACCGCACTGCACGGCGAGGCCTGTACCGACAAGCTTGACGGCATCATCGGCTCGGGAATTCTGCGTTGCGTCACCCATGGGATGAAGCTTGCCGGCGAGGTGTCGGACCGGGTTGCCTTCTTCCGCAAGGGGACCACGGCGGAAATCGCTCCGCCGGACGAACTCTTCGGCGCGCCGAAGATCGCGGAGCTGCAGAAATTCCTCGCCGCGACGCATTGAGGACATCATGGCCGATCAAACGAAGCCCGACGTCACCGTGATCGGGGCGGGAGTCATCGGACTCTCCATAGCGATTACAGCTCAGGCACATGGCCTGTCCGTCACCGTAGTCGATCGGGAAGGACCGGCCGCCGGCGCATCGGCGGGCAATGCCGGAGCATTCGCGTTCACCGACATCCTGCCGCTCGCCTCGCCCGGCATCCTGAAAAAAGCGCCGAAATGGCTGCTCGATCCGCTCGGGCCGCTGTCGATACCTCCCTCTTACGCGGTCAAGATCGCGCCATGGATGTTTCGTTTCTGGCGGGCCTGTTCACCGAAGCGCGTGGCGCACTCGACAGCGGCGCAGACATCGCTGATGGATCTGTCCAAGGCCGAACTCGAGCCGTTCC
Organism: Rhizobium mayense; assembly: GCF_030272705.1. Classification (GTDB taxonomy): domain Bacteria; phylum Pseudomonadota; class Alphaproteobacteria; order Rhizobiales; family Rhizobiaceae; genus Rhizobium; species Rhizobium mayense. Next base: position 2,385 of record NZ_JARFYM010000047.1, read on the forward strand.
TGCAGGCGACCGGAACCCTGCCGATGCTGCGCAAGGAAGGAAACTTGCAGCTTTACGAGAGCAAGGCCGAGCTGGACGCCGCGCTTGCCGGCTGGAAAGTGCGCGAGCAGCATGGCATCGAATTTCACCATCTGGACGCTGACGGTGTTGCGGCAATCCAGCCGGGTCTCGCCACCCGCTTCACCTATGGCACGTTTACACCGGGCTGGTACTCGATCGCGGATCCGAAACTCTATACCCTGGCGCTTGCGGATTATTTCCGCAGCCGGGGTGGACGGATAGAGGTCGCCGATATCGTCGCTCTGCGGCCGATCGAGGGCGGCGTCGATATCCAGGCCAGGGACAGATCGGTGCGCCAGGCGGGGCAAGTCGTTGTTGCAGCGGGGGCATTTTCGCACCGGCTGGCGCGAACAATCGGTGACAGGATCCCGCTCGAGACCGAGCGTGGCTATAATACGACCTTGCCCGCGGGCGCCTTCGACCTGCGCACGCAGCTGACCTTCGGTGGGCACGGCTTCGTCATCACGCGGCTTTCGACCGGCATTCGTGTTGGCGGCGCAGTCGAACTCGGCGGCCTTGAGCTGCCGGCCAATTTCCGCCGTTCTGAAGCGATGTTGAAGAAGGCGCGGGCCTTCTTGCCGGGGCTGAAGGCCGAGGGCGGGGTGCAATGGATGGGGTTTCGTCCGTCCCTGCCCGACAGCCTGCCTGCGATCGGTCGCGCCCGTGCGGCCCCGCAGGTCATTTATGCCTTCGGGCATGGTCACCTTGGCCTTACGCAATCTGCCGGGACGGCGCGCCTGGTCGCCGACCTGCTGCGGACGAAAACGCCGGCCATCGATATTTCCGCTTTCTCACCCTACAGATTCTGACTTGGGGCCTCCGATAATGACTGCTTCCATCTCACTTGGCGTTCGCAGCATCCTTGCAGGTTCCGCGCATGGGCCCGTCGTCGCCGCAGAGGGATTGAGCTTTTGGGGTGGCGTTGATCCCGCCACGGGTTGCGTTATCGATGTCCATCATCCGCTGCGTGGGCAGTGTCTGACCGGCAGCGTCCTGATGATGCCCACGAGCCGCGGCTCCTGCACCGGATCGGGTGTCCTGCTCGACCTGATCCTGAGCGGCCGCGCTCCCGCCGCACTGTTGTTTTCAGAGGCGGAAGACGTGCTGACACTCGGTGCGTTGATCGCCGCCGAGATGTTCGGCAAATCCATGCCGGTGCTGCGTCTTTCTCCGAAAGCCTTTTCCGCCGTGGCCGACGCGCAATCGGTGCGTATCGGCGAGACGGCCATCGAGGCCGATGGATGGAGCATCTCAATCGAGCCGCCGGCGATGGGCGAACTCGATCTGACGGACACCGACTGCGCGATGCTGGAAGGGGACCAAGGCGTCGCCGTCAGCCAGGCGATGCGCATCATCTGCGCCATGGCAGCGCAACAGGGGGCGACGACGCTTGTCGATGTCACCCAGGGTCATATCGACGGATGCATCTATGCAAGCCCCGCAAACCTGACGTTTGCGGAAAAAATGGCGGAGATGGGCGCCAAGGTCAGGGTGCCGACGACGATGAACGCTATTTCGGTCGACCGGTCCAACTGGCGGGCCCAGGGCGTACCATTCTCGTTCGGGGACCCCTCCGCCCGCCTTGCCGATGCCTATGTCCGCATGGGGTGCCGCCCTACATTCACCTGCTCGCCGTACCTGCTCGACAGCGCGCCGCGGATGGGGGAATCGATCGCCTGGGCGGAATCGAACGCGGTCATTTTCGCCAATACAGTCCTCGGCGCCCGAACGGCGAAACATCCGGACTTTCTGGATTTGTGCATCGCCCTGACCGGCCGGGCTCCCCTGGCCGGCGTCTATCTCGATGCGCCGCGCAAGGCAAAGCGCGTCATCGACGTCGAGTTGCCGGAAGGCGCCGATGACGCCTACTGGCCGCTCGTCGGATATCTCGCCGGTCGGGCCGCTCCCGATCGTATTCCGCTTCTGCGCGGACTTGCCTCCGCCGCTCCCTCCCGCGACGATCTCAAGGCGCTTTGCGCTGCCTTCGGAACGACATCGGCGGCTCCCATGCTGCATATCGAAGGCGTGACGCCGGAAGCCGGCAGCGCCGTTGCCGATACGAGCGACCACGTCACGATAACGCGGGCCGACATGCGGGAAGCTTGGCTTCTCTTGAATCAGGGACCGGAAGACGTGGAGCTCGTGGCGATCGGAAGCCCGCATGCGTCCCTCGAGGAATGCCGGGCCTTCGCCGACGCTCTTGGCGGACGCGAGCGGCAGCGCGATGTCGCCGTTATCGTCACCGCCGGCAACGAGGTGATCGCAAGGGCGCGGCAAGACGGCACGTTCGCGCGTCTCGAGGCAAGCGGGGTGCAGGTGCTGCCGGATCTGTGCTGGTGCTCCATTTCCGAGCCGGTTTTTCCAACCCGTACGAAGGCGTTGATGACCAATTCCGGCAAATACGCTCATTATGGACCGGGTCTTTCGGGTCGAGCGGTACGGTTCGGCAGTCTTGCCGATTGCGTGGCGGCTGCCCTGAGCGGCCGCGTCGAAGTGTGCTTGCCAAAATGGCTTTCATAAGGAGGAGATTTCCATGCGCAGTACAAAGACCATCCACGTCATTTCGGCCCATGCGGAGGGCGAAGTCGGCGATGTCATCGTCGGAGGTGTAACGCCGCCGCCTGGCGATACGATCTGGGAACAGAGCCGATGGATCGCCCGCGACAACACCTTGCGCAATTTCGTTTTGAACGAACCGCGCGGCGGGGTTTTCCGTCATGTGAACCTGTTGGTGCCGCCGAAACATTCGGAGGCGGACGCCGCCTTCATCATCATGGAGCCGGAGCATACGCCGCCGATGTCTGGATCGAATTCGATCTGCGTTTCGACCGTGCTTCTCGATTCCGGTATCCTGCCCATGCAGGAGCCTGTGACAAATCTGACGCTAGAAGCGCCGGGCGGCCTCGTGCGCGTGCGCGCGGAATGCCGCGATGGCAAGGCCGAGCGCATCTTCGTGCAGAATGTGCCGAGCTTCGCGGACAAGCTTGATGCAAAGCTGGAAGTGGAAGGACTGGGAACTTTGACGGTCGATACCGCCTATGGCGGCGACAGCTTCGTCATCGTCGATGCCGCAGCAATGGGCTTCAGCCTGAAACCCGACGAGGCGCACGATATCGCTCGGCTGGGCGTGCGGATCACCAATGCGGCGAACGAAGCGCTCGGCTTTTCCCATCCTGAAAATCCCGATTGGCGCCATTTTTCCTTCTGCCTGTTTGCGGGCCAGATCGAGCGTACGCCAGAGGGCCTGCGCGCCGGCGCAGCCGTCGCCATCCAGCCGGGCAAAGTCGACCGTTCCCCAACCGGCACGGCGCTTTCGGCGCGCATGGCTGTCCTGCATGCGCGTGGAGTTATGGGGCTCGATGACCAGTTGACCGCCGTTTCGGTGATCGGCTCGACCTTCACCGGACGAATTCTCGGCACCACGGCCGTCGGGGATCGCGCGGCCGTCATCCCCGAAATTTCCGGGCGCGCCTGGATCACGGGAACGCACCAGCACATGCTCGACCCCTCCGATCCGTGGCCGGAAGGCTATCGGCTGACCGATACATGGGGCGCGAGATAATCTTCAAGCGTCCGCTCGGCCGGTTCACCGCGTTTGCCATTTCATCGGATTGATTCCAGTCATCGCAGAGCCGGAGCGGCCGACCTTGCCCAGACGGATAAGAAGGCCGTTCTGGAAGCAATCAACAAAGGCCTCCTGAGCCCTGGCATCCGGCGCACCCTCCCGTGGCGAATGCTCGATGCCCGCAATCAGTCCCAATGTCCGGATATCGACGACAGCGGTTGCTGGCACGCGAAGGGAATGAATAGCGTCATGCCATTCTTCCTGTAGATGGGTGGCGCGGGCGAAGAGCCGTTCTTCCCTATAGATTTTGAGCGTTTCGATGCCGCGGCGGCACAAGCGGGTGGCCGCCCTGATCGGCGAGAAGATGGCTCCGCTCGTCGCCGCGCAGCCGGGCTGCCTGCGAATTCCGCCGGACATACGTGGCTGAAGTCGTTAGAATATCCCGTGTCGTCTAGCGATTCTGCCGGTACGAAAAAGGCCTTTCCACGGCATCAGTCAACGTACCCGGCGATCCCGCGGCACAACGGTTCGTAAGCGGGAAAAACTCTCGTTTTGAGAACAGCATTGTGTTGTCATTCTTAAAATGAAAATTATAGTCGTCATCTATCGGATCATGTGGATCGATCCCTGTGATCATGATCGATAAATTTTAGAAGGCGAATTTCATGCTTCTCGAAGCGGCATTGTCCAATCTCATCAAAATCGGAACTCTGACAGTCACTTTTCCCAACGGGTCTCAACGGCAGTTCGGGACCGGGGCCGGCCCGAAAGCGGCATTCACCATCCGAACGGAGCGCGCCCGACGGGGCCTGCTTTTGAATCCCGCCCTGGCGCTCGGCGAGGCTTACATGGATGGCGAGCTGGAACCGGCGGAAGGCAATCTCTTCAGCACCCTCGATTTTCTCGCCATGAACTCGATGGACGGCGGCCAGCATTTCTTCGACAAGCTGATGGAGAAGGTCCGATGGTTCCGCCGTCATCTGGATCAGTTCAATCCGGCCGGGCGATCGCGAAAGAATGTGGCTCATCACTATGATCTCGATGCGCGCCTCTATTCCCTGATGCTGGACGAAGACAGGCAATATTCCTGTGCTTATTTCCCGGACGGCGGCGAGACGCTCGAGGAAGCCCAGCTGAAGAAAAAGCGCCATATAGCCGCGAAGTTGAAGCTGGACCGGCCGGACCTGCATGTCGTGGACATCGGATGCGGATGGGGCGGCATGGCGATTTATCTCGCCCGCGAATTCGGCGCCCGCGTCACCGGTCTGACATTGTCGACCGAACAGCTGGAAGCGGCGACGCGGCGGGCGCAGGAGGCCGGGCTCGGCGATCGCGTCCGTTTCGAACTGACGGACTATCGCGACTGGCAAGGACAGGTGGACCGCATCGTTTCGGTCGGCATGTTCGAGCATGTCGGCGTCAATCACTACCAGACCTTCTTCCAGACCGTGCGCAACATGCTTAGGGATGATGGCGTTGCCCTTATTCACGCCATCGGCAGGGCGGACGGGCCGGGCAGCACCAATCCCTGGATCGCAAAATACATCTTTCCCGGAGGCTATTCGCCGGCGCTGTCGGAGGTCATGTCCGTGGTCGAGAAATCCGGGCTCTGGGCTACGGATATCGAGATCCTCAGGCTTCACTATGCCAGGACGCTTGAACTCTGGCGCCAGCGTTTCATGGCGCATCGCGCCACGCTGGCCAAAATCTATGACGAGCGCTTCTGCCGCATGTTCGAATTCTATCTGATTGGCTCGGAACTGGCCTTCCGCAGGATGGGCCATATGAACTGGCAGCTTCAGCTGACCCGCAATGTCGCGACATTGCCTCTGGCCCGGGACTACATCGTAGACCAAGAGCGGCAGCTCGCGTCACGACCGCTTGCCATCGGCTTGGGCGCAGCCGTTCCCGTCAGCATTGCAAGCAACCTGTCGATCGCGCACACGGTTGATCGATAATCTACACGGCTCCGGGTGGCATTCTTCCGGATCAACGAAAGGCGGTCCCGCAAATGGCAATGATCAAGGACAACAGGACCATCGCAGCAGCCAATGGCATCGCAAGCGATTCTGCTTTCGGGGCCGTCACGCCACCGCTTTATCTCTCCAGCAACTTCGCATTTCGAGAGTTCGGACAAGCGCAGGAATATGAGTATTCCAGAACCTCGAATCCGACACGCGATCTCTTGGCCGATACCCTGTCGAAACTGGAGGGCGGCGCAGGTGCCGTGATTACCTCTTCGGGCATGGCTGCCGTCAATCTTGTGCTCTGTCTCCTACGGCCGGGCGACAAGGTGATTGCCCCGCATGACTGTTACGGCGGAACCTACAGATTGCTGTCGGCTCTGGCGAATAAGCGCCACTTCGAAATATCGTACGTCGACCAGCAGGACGATACCGCGATGGCGGCAGCGGTGGAACAGGGAGCATCGCTGATCCTCGTCGAAACGCCGAGCAACCCGCTTATGCGCGTCGTTGACATCGGAAAGATGTCGCAACACGCCAAATCCGCCGGTGCTCGCCTCGTCGTGGACAATACTTTTCTGTCACCCGCGCTTCAGCAGCCGATCGCTCTTGGTGCCGACCTCGTCATCCATTCGACGACGAAATATCTGAACGGTCACTCCGATGTCGTTGGGGGCGCCGTCATCGCCGCAAATACGAACGACGTCGCGGAATTGCGGGGCTGGGCGAACATGATAGGCGTCACTGGTGCGCCGTTCGATTCCTATCTTACGCTTCGCGGTATCCGCAGTCTTTATCCGCGGATCGAGCGGCAGCAGGAAACAGCAATGGCAGTTGCCGCATTCTTAAGCCAGCGGCCGGAAATACGCGTCGTTCATTATCCTGGACTGCCAAGCCATCCGGGGCACGAAATTGCGGCGCGACAGCAAAATGGTTTCGGCGCGATGCTAAGCTTCGAGCTCAATGGGGGGCTGGAAGCCGTCGGTCGCTTCGTGGCCGCGCTCAAGGTCTTCACACTCGCCGAATCCCTGGGCGGGGTCGAGAGTCTAGTTGCTCATCCAGCCACCATGACTCATGTCGGAATGGGGGAGGAGGCGCGCCGCGCCGCTGGTATAAGTGACGGATTGCTGCGGGCTTCTATCGGACTGGAAGCTAGGACGGATCTGCTTGCCGATCTCTCCTCCGCGCTGACGTCGATCGGGTAGTCGGTCGACATCCACGGTTGGGGATCAATTCCGATAATCCCCAGCCGCCATGCTCCGATCGCGATCAGGCGGCCGCTGGCACCGGGTTGTCTTTCGGCAGAAGCCTAGCTACCGCATTCAGGAGATCCGTCTGCGATATAAGACCGACGATCTGGCGCTCCGCATCGATGATGATGACGGCGTGCGTGCGTCCGTCGGTCAAGACCGGCAACAGCGACAAGGCAGGATCCGCCGCCGCCGCCACTGCAGGCTTCGATATCGACGATCTGATCGTATCGTTGCCGGCCGCTAGCTCCCGCAGTCCGACTGTGCCGATCAACCGACCCTCGCTATCCTTCACCGGCAGGATGCGGATGTTGTGTTTCAAAAGAAGCCGGCGGGCTTCCTCCGGTTCCGCGGTTTCCTGAACGGCGATCACGTCGCGAGACATGATATCGGCACAGATTATGCCGCTGTTCGACCGGAGAATCGCCTGCTGTTCGACCTCCTGCACCAGCCGGCTGAGATCTGCCCGGTCGATGTCAAAGGTCTCGTCCATTGCCGCAAGAGCCGCGTCGACGTCCTCTTCTCGAAAGCGGACCCGCGTTGCTGAAGGCAGATCTCTGGTCTGGTGCGTGTTTTCCGGGAGTTTCGGAGCCACGTGAGGATAGTTGCGCTTGGAAAGCTTGTGAAAAGCAAGGCCTAGTCCGACAAGAAGGCAGGAATTCAAGGCAACGGGCACAAAGGGGAAGAGAAAGCCCCACTTCGCGACGGCCGGGCCGCCCAGGACGGCCGTAAGGGCCGCAGCACCGCCTGGCGGGTGAAGACTGCGCGTAAAAGACATAGCGCCGATCGCAAGCGCAACGCCGACGCCGATCGCGATGGCCGGATCATGGATGAGATAGGCGGCGATGATCCCCATCATGGCGGAAATGGTGTTTCCGCCGATAATCGACCAAGGCTGCGCAAGCGGACTTGCCGGAACGGCGAAGAGCAGGACGGCCGATGCCCCCATCGGCGCGACGATCAGCGGAAAATACGGCCCGTGACCAAAAAAATAACCACTGATGGCGCCGGTGAGACCAATGGCGATCAGGGCGCCGACGCATGAGATCAGGCGTTCACGCAGGGTTGCGCCGGCCAGGATCGGTGAAAACAAGCGTGAGGGGCGCATCCCCGTCTTCGGGGTTTCAGAATACCGCATCGTAAAGCCAATTTTAGGGGAGTTAATATGGAAAAGTGAACAAACGCTTCCCGGCTAGTTCGTGGAGCGACGTGGGTCCCTGCCTTTGGTCGTCCGAAGGACTTCGTGGAAAGCGTCGAATGCGCTCGAACAACCGTTCTTGCGATAAATAAGCAATGTGTCGACCGAGCCGAGTTCGTAGGTGTTCATGCTTGTCGGAAGCGGCATTTGATCGAGAACGGACCTCGGCATGACGCCGACCGCATTTCCAGTCGCAACACTCGCCAGGATCGCATGATAAGATGCAAGTTCTATTGTCGGCAATTCGCTCGATCCCCGTGCCCAGTTCTCGGCAATTCTTCGATAGGTACAGCCCGGTTCGAGAGCCGCAAGCGAGCCTACACGCAAGTCCGCGGCGATCTTGATCGGCGGATGACCGGGCGGCAGCACCAGCAGCAGATCCTCGGTAAAGACCGCCTCCATTTCGAGAGCGTCGAGACCCGCATCGGACTGCTTATCTGCTTCCGTAATCGTGTTTGGGGGGCGAGCGATCAGCGCACAATCCAGAGCGTCGGCGCGAACATCGCGTGCCAACTCGCGCGAAGCGCCCATCGTCAGGCTAACCGATACGCTGGGCCATATCTGATTGAATTGCGCCAAGGCAGCGGGCAGCCAGCTTGCCGCCGTGCTCTCCATCGTGCCGACGCGCAAGGTTCCCGACGGTGCCAAGGGGCGAACTGCCTGCCGCGCCTCAAGAGAAAGAGCCATCAACCGATTGGCATAGGCGAGAAAAATCTCGCCTTCCCGCGTCAAGGTCATCTTCTTGCCGTCGCGGCTGAAGAGGCATACGCCGAGTTCTTCTTCTAGGAGTTGGACGCGCGTCGTCACATTCGACGGTACCCGTCCGACGGCTTTGGCCGCTTTCGTGACGCTGTGATCAGCGGCAACGGCAAGAAAGATTTCGATCGATGACAGGTCCACTGAAAAATCTCAATTTCGGAATTAAGTCTCCCTATAATTCTCTATATCGAAATCATAATTGCAGATCAACGCGGTTTCATGCTCCCCACGGCCGGTCCGGCGGAACCGTTTTGCAGTCCTGGAGCTCTAGGAGCGAAAAGTGATGTTTTTTGGTCGATGGAGGATCGCTGTGACCGCCATCGCCGCGCCGGAGATCGTCGTTGACGAAATAGTTCAGGCTGGCAATGCGCGCTGGGCTCGACATTTTTTGTTCTTTGGCGGGAACGATAATCGACACCGTGCGTCCAACCGGCAAAGGAAGACACCGCAGAAAGAGATTGTTGGTATACGGAATGGACAACCGATTGAAGCTGAACCCGGAATCGAAAACCACGAGGCTTGCCGATCATGCCGAGGGAGCCGTGACGCGTGAGGAGGCGGAAGCCGCGGTTCGCGTGCTTCTGCGATGGAGTGGCGAGAACCCCGAGCGGGAGGGGCTGCGTGATACGCCCGCGCGGGTGGCGCGCTCCTACAAGGAGCTCTTCGCAGGCTACGAAAAGGACGCGGGCCGGGAACTGCAGCGAACCTTTACGGACGTTGGCGGTTATTCCGATCTGGTCCTCGTGAAGGCGATTCCACTCTATTCCCACTGCGAGCATCATCTCGTGCCGATCATCGGTTGGGCGCATGTCGCCTATCGTCCGAACGACCGTGTGTTTGGCCTATCCAAAATCGCGCGCGTGATTGAAATCTATGCGAGGCGATTGCAGACGCAGGAAACGATGACCGCACAAATCGCCCGAGCTATTGCCGATTACCTCAATCCTCAAGGCGTAGCGGTGCTGATCGAGGCGGAGCATCTTTGCATGTCGATGTGTGGCATTCAAAAACAGGGCGCGCTGACGACCACGATGGCCCTTGAGGGTTGCTTCGCAGGAAACGCCGCCGAACAGGCGCGCTTCATGACCTTCGTCCGGCAAAACTGATCATACCTCGGGAGATAAGGTGAGACGGGTGCGAATGTCGCGCTTGGAAGGAAGCTCGCCTTTGATGGCCGCGATTCCATACTGAAGGCTTCGAGCGATCATCTGCGCTTTTTCCATGAAGAGTTGCGCGTCACGTTGGCTGCAAAGCGTCTCAACCGTTTCGCGGAAAAGCGCAAGCCATCGCTCGAAGTGCTTCGGGGTAAGCTCGGCCATCGGCGCATGCTTCTGCATCGGATTTCCTTTGTAGCGACCCGACATCAGCATGATCGACGACCAAAAATCATACATTCTGCCGAGATGTTCGTCCCACTTGCCGGCAATAACCCGCTCGAAAATCTCAGCCAGAACTTCGTCCTTGCGGATCTTGCCGTAGAAGGTATCGACCACGTCAACGATGACAGCTTCGTCAAGTTGACGTTTGGCGATCAAAGCCGCTCGGCGTTCGGAGATGGGAGCGGACAATTCCTCTTCATTGAGGACAAGAGGCGGCAGAGGCAGAGCCGGCTGATGATCATAGAATTCGACGAGCATGCGCATTTCACCGAACGGCTCGACATGATGCGGCTGTTGCGGAATGATCAATCCATTGTCGCCGGCGTTCAGCAACACCGGTCTCGTCGTTCCGTCTTCGACGACATAGCGAAGACTGCCTTCGATGACGCGGATCACGCCCCAGACGCCCTTCCTGATGCTATGGGCTCGACGGAGTCCGGCGGGAAGTGTCGCGGTCGTGAAGATCGCCGTGCGTCTATATGGTCTGGAAGTCATCGGAACTCCTCGCATGGGGTTGATCGGCAAATTCACCGGAAGATGTGGCCGGCCTTGATGACCGTTTTCGCGCGCTCGAGTTGACCGGCCGTTCCCTCCCAATCGAGTGCCTCCTGAAGGAGGTCCGCTGCCCGCTCGAACAATTCGCTGACCGATGCGGCCGCGTGAAGCGGTAGGACCGTCAGACAAGCGTCGAGGAAAACAGCCCGAACCTCGATGATGTTGTCAGCCGAAAGAGCCGAAGCGCGCTCAAAAAAAGCATCCATCAGGGCTTCGCGGAGCGTTTGCTGCAGCAGAATATTTTCGCAGACGATCGCCATGTTCTGCTCAAATTCGAACCAATAATTTCCGATCAACCGGTGGAGCACCGCTCGCAGCGCAGGCGTGCGTCTCAGCCGCGTTGAAAACTCGTCGATCAGTTCGAAGACGGTCGCTTCATCGACATAGACCGATGGATCCTGTGGCAGGCAAGGCATAATGGCTCCTCCCCTCTCAGGCCGCGACGGCCATTGCAACGAGGCAGAGCGAAAGTACGATCACCTTGATCCCCTCAAGGGCGGCGTAGACATGATGCGCGGCGGACGGTGCGAGCTCGTCGCCCCGCCCAACCGCTTCCGCACGATGGGTAAGCACTGGCAAAAGCCACGAATTCTGCATGACAACGATGCCAAGCAGCAGCAGCGAACCGACGACGTAGAGAGATTTCGGCAAAAACAGCGCCGCCGTCGTGGCGGCAAGGCCAAGGCCAAGTTCGACGCGGCCAAATACGGCAAACGTTAGCCGGCCAACATCCAGTGCAACGGCGCGCGACAGTCCGAATGCCCTGAATTTGACGGGTGTTGCGATGAATGAAACACCGATGACCATACCCTCCCAAATTGCGAGGAGCATGACAAGGCAGAAGGCAATCTGAGAATTCGCCAGCAACATGAATAAGTCAGCCTCAAAAGATATATTATAAATACATCTTAAAAAGCTCCGTTGCAACCCTGATATTGCCGAGTTCGGAACCGCGCCTGCCATCTGCGATGGTGGCTGCGCTTGGCAGCACCCGCTCGGCAAATGGCGTGCTTTATTCAAAAAAATCCACTATATTAAGCGCTTGGATTTCAAGAAAGCTTGGCTAATGCGACTGACGGTCTATTCCGATTATGCCCTGCGCATGATGATGTATCTCGGTTTGAACACCGGGAAACTCTCGACTATCTCGGAGATTTCCGAGGCTTATGATATATCCCGGGCACATCTCATGAAGATCACGCATGAGCTCGGGCAGAAGGGACTGATCGAAACCGTACGGGGGCGTCAGGGCGGCATGCGCCTTGCCAAGGATGCGGCGGAGATTGGGGTCGGCGCTATCGTTCGGGCCTGCGAGCCCGATTTTGCGATCGTTCCGTGCATGGAACCCAATGCCGGTATCGTTTGCGCCATCCAGCCCGCCTGTGTTCTCAAACGCGCGCTGTCCGCAGCCTCCGCCGCCTTTCTCGACGTGCTTGACGGCTACACGCTCTCCGACCTGCTTCGACCGTCGGTTCCCTTGCGGCAAATGCTCGGCATCACCCTCGATGATCGTCAAAAGCAGGCGATCATCGAAGATCTACCGTGATCGTCGCATCCTCTGTCCCGGCAGCTGCTGCTCACATCAACCTGGGGACGCAGGCGAAATGCTTGCTTGTGCTCTCTGGAGACCGCCACTACGCTGTAGGCCTAGGGATGAGGTCACTGAAAACATGCATATTCGTAGAGCCGTAACCGCGGACGCAGAGGAGCTGTGTCGCGTTCTGAACGAGATCATCCGCATCGGCGGAACAACGGCAATCGAGACGCCACTTTCGCCGGCCGAGTTTGCGGATTGGTTCATCGACGGAGAGCTTGCCCTTGTCTGTCATGTCGCTGAACATGACCAGATGCTCGTCGGCTTTCAGTCTCTAAGCCTGTATGGCGATCCGCCGGCGGGGTATGCGGATATCGCTACATTCGCACGTGTGAACCCAAAGATACCCGGCGTCGGCAGCGCCCTGTTTCCGGCAACCCGAACGGCAGCCGAAGAACTCGGGTTCGAATTCATCAATGCGACCATACGTGCCGATAACGTCAGCGGTCTTGCCTACTACACAAAGATGGGTTTTGAGGACTACGACAGGCTCATCCAGGTCCCCCTTCTGGATGGGACGCCCGTCGACCGGATCAAGAAGCGCTATAGGCTACGGGCCACTGGCCAGGCTACGGGTCCTGCTTGAATTGTCGGAGCGGCCGCTGGAACCTTCATTCTCCCGTTGCGGTCGAGCTGTCCGCGGACTTCACCTACTCACTTCGTTTGTCTGCAAATCTGTTCAATTGCACGCTAGGGAAGGCTGAGATCGAAAGAGCACGTGTGTAACGACGCTATGAGCAGGAAGATGGAAAGCCCGCGTATTGGCCAGCTGTTGGCGCTGGTTGCGACCTTGTCCGGGGTCATTGTCTACACATCAGCCAATGGTTTCATGACTGGCGGACTTGCGATAGCGGGTCGACAGGTTGGCGTTGGTGAAATCGAGATCGGGGCTATCCTCGGCATCGGGGCACTGGTCGGCGTTATCATCGCGCCGCTCTGGGGCTATGCCGCGGAAATTTGGAGCCGGCGGAAACTGATGCTTTTGGCTGTTCCAATGATTACGCTTGGTCCTGCAGCAATGGCGCTCATCACCGCAAACTCGGTACTGCTCCCCATTGCGGCAGTTGGATTTGCATTGGGAGCAGCCAGGCTCGTGCAGGCAGCATTTGGGGCTGTCTCGATACCGGTAGCGCAAGCCTACATCGCCGACATGACTACGCCTGGGCATCGCGTCAGCGGAATGGGCCTCTTAAGCGCCGTGGTCAGTTCGGGAACCTTGGTCGGCTCGGCTCTTCTTTGGGTTACCGGCCGGTTTGGGGTGGTCACAGGTTTCGCAACAGTCGCGTTTTTCGGCGCCGCGGCCTGCTTGCTGGTTGTCGCTTTCTTGCCCGAAACGGGACCCCGACCAAAACTGCAACCTGATGAAACTAGTTTGCCCTTGGCTGAGATATGGCCGTACCTCGCCATAACTCTGGTGGGATTTCTGTCCTACACGATGGTGCCGCCGATATTCGGCTTAAGATTGATGGATCGGTTTGGACTGGACGGCGGTGCGGCGGCGGCGCAGACGGGATTGGTTCTCACCGCCGGCGGATTGGCTGTCTGTATCGCGCAGGCGTTGATCGCCGTCAGATCCAGTTGGAACGTCCTCATGATGCTACGCGCGGGGACCGCAGGTATTTTGCTGGGGCTCGTAATGTTGCTGATAGCGAAAGACTTGCTCGAGATGTGTGTCGCAATGGGTGTCATCGGCTTCGCTGTCGGTTTCATTGCGCCCGCAAATCTGGGAGCGATCAGCCTTGCCGCAGGGCGGGGTGCCCAAGGCAAGGTCGGCGGGCTCAATATGGCCGCGCGTGGGCTGGGTTCGGCGATCGGGCCCGTCGCCGGCACGGCTCTTTACCGCGGGAGCGTCGACGCTCCGATCTTCGGCTCCATTGTGCTGGTTGGAATTCTGCTGCTAATGGCCTTCCTCGTGCCCGCCCCTGGGAACAGGAAACCTTTTACGTCGAACGTCAACAACCAATCCTGCTCTTAAGCCAGGCCGATCCGGCATGTTCGCCGTGAGCTGCGAGAGAAAAGAGGTGGAAATGCTGACAGGTGCTTTCCGGTTGTTTTCCTTCAAGATCGAAAAAGGGCGGCGCAGCGACGCCGAGGATAGCCGGTGAAAGAAGCATCCGTCTGTAGACCTTTGGTTTTAGTGACAGCAGCCTCGGTAATCGGCATTGTCGCTTATATGCTGACGGGAATGCAACTAGCGCTTTTTCTTCCGATTGCTGCGTTGGCTCACTATGCTGGGGGCCGGACGAAGCTCTTTATATTTGTGGCATTTGCCATCGGTCTGTCCGTTTCGGCGGCATCCGCTCTCACCCTTACCGGGAATTCACGCGATCAAGCCGGGTCGTGGGCAATGTTCTTCGCCGTCGCGTTGGGCGTCGGCGCCATTGTTCAAACCAGGGGCTCAGCGTCCACCCCACCCAGAAAAAGCGAACCGTCGGAGGATATCCATGCAGACAACGAGGCTGACACCTCAGTCGCTCAGCTCTTCAGGTCGGTGCATGCCGAGGACCGCGATTTGGCGCATCACGCAGCATCGCGAGCATTCTGGAGTGGCTTTCCGCAGGTGATCAAGTACCGGCAGATCCAGCCCGACGGTAGCTACGTTTGGACCGAGTATAGGGCCGAGCCAGGATATAGCGTAGCCGTTGAAACTCCCGCCAAGGTTTCCGCTCAACATCTGCCATGGACGGTCGCCGAATCGCTTGGCGAAACGGTGGAAGCGCAGCGCATAGCACTGGTCCTCGAGACGATCTTCGGGACCGGTTGGTCGATGGATACGGCCGGGAGGTTTACTTACACAACACCGAACGCCCAGACGACGATTGGCCAGACGCTTGAACAGATGAACGAACCGCTGACCGAGGCAAGCTTCCTCGACGGGGGAGATCTGGGGTGGAAACGAATATTCCACCCGGCCGAATATGAGCGCGTGGCAGCTTCGCTCCGTTATTGTCTGCGGACCGGCGAGAATTGGAACAATGAGTATCGTTTAATACGGGCCTCGACGGGAGAATATGGCTGGCATCGGGTGGCGATGCGGCCAACCCGCGACAGTCGAGGTCGCGTCACCGGATGGTACGGTTTGTCCATCGACATCACCGTCTACAAGCAAACCGAAGCCGCATTGCGTATCCGGGAGCGCGAGCTTTCCCAGCTTGTCGACATGGTCCCCGTTCACATCATGCGTGTCACCGGCGAAGGAAAGCCGACGTTTTTCAGCAAGGGTACGCTGGATTTCTTCGCGCTTAGCGATCAGTACATCGAGAACCCGGAGACGACGCTGGCGATCATGCGCGACGCCGTTCATCCCGATGATGCAGCCAGACTAAGTACGATGCTTCGCCAGGCGTTGAACTCGGGCGAGCGTCTCGCCATCAGATACCGGGTTCGCCGCGCCGACGGCATCTATCGCTGGATGGACAGCCGCGCGGAGCCGATACGGGACGACAGCGGAGCGATCGTCCAGTGGTATGCTATTTCGCTTGACGTCGACGATCAGGTATTGGCACACGACGAGTTATGCCTCGCCCTGGAAAATCTCGCGCGTGCGAGCCAAGCCGCCAGCCTTTCCGAACTCTCTGCGTCCATAGCTCACGAGGTGGCGCAGCCGCTCGCTGCTTTGTTGTCGAGCTCGGAGGCTTGCCAGCGATGGCTTACACTCGACCCACCCAATGTCGATCGGGCGCAGCAGGCTTTGGAACGCATTATTCGCAGTGGAAACGCCGCCACCGATATCATACGTCGCATCCGCGCCTTGTTCGCACGATCAGCGGGCGTCAGAGAGCCCACTGATCTCGGTCGTGTCGTTGCGGAGGTGCGTGATCTTCTGGCCGAGGAGCTATTGCGGCACGGCGTCAAATTGGAGGTCGAGGTAGCAGATTGCCTTCCTGCCCTCGCGCTCGACCGCGTCCAGCTTCAGCAAGTCCTGATCAACCTCCTGCGCAACGGTGCGGAGGCCATGGGCGCGAATACGCATAAGCGGATCCTTCGTATTGCCGTCGAGCAAGCGGGGGACGTGGTCGAGGTTGGCGTCAGCGATACAGGTCCCGGTGTGGAAGACCCGACGAAGATATTCGAACCTTTCTTCACGACGAAAGGTCAGGGAATGGGCATGGGGCTGGCAATCTGCAGGTCGATTGTAGAGTTTCATGGCGGGCGGCTATGGGCCGAGAATGGCAAACCGCGTGGAGCGCGCTTCGTCTTCACCTTGCCGATAGAACAGGGTCGCGCCTGAGCAAACTCAGGCCGGCCCTTATCGTCAATATCCCCCGTCGAAACGCAATTTCACCAAGAGGAACTGGAAACACCGCCAGCCACTTCGAGCGCAGCACCGATGATGAAGCCAGCGCACGGCGACGAGAGAAAGGCGATTGCCGCTTCGGCTTCATCTGCCGGGGTGAGCGAACCAAATTGGTTGACTTCCCAATTTGAGGTCGATCGCAAGCGGTTGCATTCTGTGCCCTCGACCAGCGAAGCCGATGATGTGGTGCTGGAAGCCGGGCTGCAGTTCAATCACGCTGACGGCTGCGGTCGGGACAACTCGGCGAATGTCTCGCGACCGTTCGCGCCGGATGGGATCGGCCTGACGATGGCGGCATGTTCGGTGGGCGCGGCGGGCGGTGCGCAGACAAGGCTTTGGGCCGGTAACGCCAATGAGACCCCGCTCGCTTTGCAATGCTCATAGACCAGATCGATGATCTCGTTTTGGGCTGCCATACGGCTGGCCGCACTCGCCACACGGAACATCAGTTCGACTTCGATGGCTATCGCATCGATCGTCTTCAGCGCGACGGCCGGCGGCGGCTTCATAACGATCCCTTCGCAGCCCTGCAGTACGGAAAGCATAATCTCTTCGACGAGCCGTGGTTTGTGGATGGCGGCAATCCGCATTGTCAGCGTGATTTGGTGTGATTCATCAGGGCGGCTGCGATTGGTCACGCCCTGTTTTGCCAAGACGCTGTTCGGCAGGACAACGACATTATGTCCGCCCGTCAGCAGGTTGGTGGAGCGCCAGTTGGTTTCAACAACGCGTCCTTCGGTGCCATCGGCAAGCTCGATCCAATCGCCGATGACGTAGGCGCGGCCGAGCGCAAGTGCGATCCCGGAAAAGACATCGGCAAGCGTGTTCTGCAACGCAAGACCGATAATGACGACGACGACTCCCGAAGTGGCGATGAGCGGGCCAATCGGCGCGCCGAAGACGAAGCCGATGACGGACAATGCCACGCCGAGATAGACGACGCCGACGATCAGATCCTGGAGAAGATGCGCTTCGTGCGGCCGCCGGTTGAGGGTGAGATAGATATGAACGAAGCCGATCATCGTCCATGCCAGATGGAGCCACCAGAGAACCCTCGCGGACCTGGCGAGCAGGATACCGGCATCCTGAAGTTCTCCATCGTCGAGATGGTACGGAGAAATCCCGGCAAACCAGAGCACAAGGCTCATGCCGGCGAAAAACAGGATCTGCACGACCAGGCGCGCGGTCGGACGATGGCGCCCCTGGATGTGCCAAATGAGAATGCCGGCCAGCCCCAAAAGGTTAATCAGGACGAGCGGCAGGGAATGATGTTCGCCAAACATGATGGGGCTCACCGGTAAGGATTTTCCTGCAGGCAGAGAGGGACGCGTGCCGATGGCACGCGTCCCCATTAGGCTATCTATTAATCGAGATGGTGCGTCGCGCGGAGCGGCGCACCCTTATCCGTTCATTTCCGGGCAGAGGTCGCGAACCATTGCTCGAAGGTAATCCGGCCAAGGCGCGGATTGTTGTCGGAAACGAGCGAGCCGTCTTCCAGCTTGGCGCCGAAATAGCGAGTTTCCGGATCTGCCTCGACCTTACGGGTATCGCCCATCGCCTTCAGGTAACGGGCAACGAGTTCGTTCAGCCGAACCCGTTCCGGGCCGGAGATCTCGATGATGCCGTTGATCGGAGCCGCGATCGCAACGGCCGTCATATTGTCGGCCACATCGTCGGAGGCGATCGGCTGCACATAGGCCGGCGACAGATGCACTGTGTTGCCGACCGTGCCGGACTGAGCGATACCGCCGAGGAATTCCATGAACTGCGTCGAATGGACGATCGTGTAGGGAATACCGGATTCCCGGATGATCTTTTCCTGGGCGACCTTGGCACGCATGTAGCCGCTGTCGGGCAGGCGATCGACGCCGATGATGGAAAGCGCGATGTGATGTTTCACGCCGGCGGACTTTTCAGCCGCCATCAGGTTGCGGCCCGACGTCTGGAAGAATTCGAGTACGGCCTTGTCTTCGAAGGACGGCGAGTTTGCGAGATCGATGACGACGGAGGCGCCCGCGAGCGCTGCGTCGAGACCCTCGCCGGTAATCGTATTGACGCCGGTGTTCGGGGAGGCGGCAATGACGTCGTGACCTTGCTTGCGAAGGCGTTCGGCTGTCTTTGAGCCAATCAGGCCGGTTCCGCCGATGATGACGATTTTCATGAGCTTCTCCATTTGCGGGCGCTCACGGCGCCGCATGATTCATTCGTTTCTGGATGATGATTATGGGTTAGGCCGGCTCGGTAGAAGTCGTAGATCCAGTCGCCGAAGCCGGGCGCGGCCTTGAAGGCTGCGCCCGGGTCGACCCTAACCCAACAGGCGGTTAGTAGTCCCAGAAGACCGGTACCCAGCGGAAGTGGTCGCCATCGACCGCCACCCGACCGACCGACGGGAATGGCAGGTGCGTGGCCACCAACTGTTCGCCGGTCGCCGCCAGCTCCGTCAAGAGACGGACGCGAACGCGGGCGGCTTCTTCGGGGTCGTGTTCGAAGCCGTTGTACCAGTCGGGTTGCTCGAACCCCACAGCGAACACGGCGTCGCCCGCGAAGGTCAGCCGGTCATCGCCGGACGCCAGGCGGACCACGCTGTGCCCGGGCGTGTGGCCACCGGTGCGCGTGACGACCACACCCGGCGCTACCTCATGCTCGTCTTCGAACGTCCGCAGATGGCTGCGGTATTCTTCAGTGAACCGCTTGGCGGCCGCTCGAAGAGCGTCCGGGAAGCCCTGCGGCATGGCCGTATGAGAGAAATCGGGCGACTCCCAGAATTTGACCTCGGCGGCGGCCACATGGATCCGCAGGTCCGGACGCAACCGCTCCTTCACTCCGTCGACGAGCAGCCCGCCAACGTGGTCCATGTGCATGTGCGTCAGCACCACGTCGGTCACGGACGCAAGGTCGATACCGGCGGATGCAAGTCGCTTGACCAGCTGCCCGGCCCGCGGCAGGTTCAGTTGCGGGTCCAACCCCAATCCGGCGTCGATGAGGATGATCTGGTCGCCGCTACGCACAAGGGCCACGTTCAGCGCCCAGTCGAAAGCGTCCTGCGGCAGGAACATGTCCTTCAGCCAGGCCGCGCGGACGGCCGGATCGGCATTGTGTCCCAACATCGTGGTTGGGAGCGGCAGCACGCCATCGCTGACCACCAGCACGTCAAGGTCGCCGATCCGCACCGCGTAGCGCGACGGAACCAGGTCGTCGGGGCCCGATTTAACGGGATTGCTCTGTAGGTTCATGTTCGTCTCCTTTTGATTGCGGTCTTCGAACCGATCAGGTCGGTTCCACCGCCAATGACGACGTTCGTAATATGCTTTGTTCGCGGCCGCCCATGCGGACGCGCATCGTTCGATGGAGCCTCAGGGCGAAAGGTTATTCGAGTCCGGCCTTGTCGAGGCCATAGGCCTTGTCGGCGGAGCCGGGCACGGCCCTGAAGGCGACGCTGGCGCGGTTCCAGGCATTGATCGCCATGATCTGGAACGTCAGGTCGGAGACTTCCTTTTCCGACAACTGACCGCGCACGCGCTCGTAGAGTTCATCGGGAATGCCGCCTTCCGGCATTTTCGTCACCGCTTCCGTCCAGGCGAGCGCAGCGCGCTCGCGCGGGCTGAAAAGGTTCGATTCTCTCCAGGCAGCGATGTGATAGAGGCGGAGTGGACGTTCGCCGTGGATCGTCGCTTCCTTGGAGTGCATGTCGAGGCAAAAAGCGCAGCCGTTGATCTGTGACGCACGAATATCGACCAGGTCCAAAATGGATTGCTCGATCGAGCCCTTCTTCACTTCGTAGCTCAGGGTCATCAGGCCCTTGAAAAGATCAGGCGAGAGTTGAGCGAAATTCAGTCGCTGAGTCATAGTCTGTCATCCGTTTTCTTAGGATTGAAATCTCCCAGCGGATGCGAAATCCGCCTTTGGAACGGGACGATCGTGATCGAGCAATCGATGCGCGAACAGCTATACATCTGTTGGGGGGAGGCTCTCGGTGCCGGTGGGGCCTGCATTAGAACGGCCGTATAGCTGTTCCGACATTGTTTGAGGTGGCCTACTGGGTCGATCAAACACGAGGCCGCAGCATGACCAGAGACAAACCGACGACAGCCGCCGGCGCGCCGGTGCCGGACAACTTCAACATGGAAACGGTAGGGCTCAGGGAACCTGGGCTCTGACTCATCGAAAAGCTGAGCGCTGATCGAGATTGCCGCCGGAGCCAGGATGGGTGCCTCGGCGGATGCGAAATCGCGTCATGTCGAAAAGTGCCGCCCCGCCGATCCTGACTCGGCGAGCGATTGGTATACGCGCAAGGTAAGTCCGATCAGCCGATAGCTGACCGGTCGGTTGAGATCGTCGAGCGCCAGCCACTCTATCGGCAGGCAGCCGCGGGCGCTTCGGCGATCTCAATCACCGATTCTGTCGCGTCTGATTTCCAACGGCTTCCCCTGAGCCAGTCGATCAGCAGTACATCCCGAGCGTGAGAAGATCTCTTGTTCGCGAGACGTCTGCAGTCATCATCGCGAACGGGGATCGAGCGCGTCGCGCAGGCCGTCGCCGAGCAGGTTGAAGGACAACACCGTCGCGAAAATCGCCAGGCCGGGCCAAAGGGCCATCCAGGGTGCATTGCCGAGGAAGCGCTGTGCGGAGTTCAGCATCGATCCCCAGGACGGCGCGGGGGGCTGCAGGCCAAGGCCGAGGAACGACATGCTGGCTTCCGCGATGATCGCAGAGGCGATGGTCAGCGTTGCCTGGACCATGAGCTGCGGCAGGATGTTCGGCAGGATATGCCGGACCGCGATGCGCCATTGCGGATTGCCGACCGCGCTCGCCGCCTCGACATATTCCTCTGCCTTGATGGAAAGCACTTGGCCGCGCGTCAGGCGGATGAAGAGCGGCGTGGCGGTAATGCCGATTGCCAGCATCGCGTTGGTGAGGCTCGGACCGAGAAAGGCGGCGAAGGCGATAGCGAGGATAAGGAAGGGGCAAGCGAGCATCGCATCGGTAAAGCGGCTGATGAAGCCGTCGATGATGCCGCCGAGGAAGCCGGCGGCGAGCCCGAGCGGCACGCCGATCGCCATGGCGATTCCGACCGATGTCAAGCCTGCGAGCAGTGAAGCGCGTGTGCCCCAGACGATGCGGGAGAGAATGTCGCGACCCGCCTCGTCCGTCCCCATCCAATGCAGCGCCGATGGCGCCTTGCGCACGGCGCTCCAGCTTTGTGCCGCCGGGTCATAGGGGGCAAGAAGGGGCGCAAAAACCGCGACGAGCACCATGAACAGCACGACGACGAGGCCGATAAGCGCGCTTCGCCGCCTGGCAAGCCGCCGCCACAGGCGGCTCTGGAAGAAGCGCGTCACCGAATTGGTCGAGGCCTTGGGTTCCGTAATCGTCAGCATGTCAGCCTCTCAATCGGGGGTTGACGAGAATATATCCTATATCCGCCAGCAGATTGAGGATGATGTAGAAGAGCGACGTGACGAGAACGACGCCCTGTACGACCGGATAGTCGCGCGTGAAGACCGCATCGACGATCAGCTTGCCGAAACCCGGAATCGTGAAGATCTGCTCGGTCAGGACCGCGCCGGATAGCAGCGCGCCGAATTCTAGCGCGCCGAGCGTGATGATCGGCGTCAGCGCATTGCGCATCGCATGCTTGAAGACGACCACCCACTCGCTCAGGCCTTTTGCCCGTGCGGTGCGCACGTAATCGCTCTCGAGCGCCTGCAGCATCGCGCCGCGGGTATGGCGCATGATGACGCCGGCGATCGCCATGCCGAGGACGAAGGCGGGCATGATCGTCGTCGCGAGGCTCATGCGCCAGTTCTCCCAGGGGCTGACGAAGCCGGATGCCGGAAGCCAGCCGAGATGCACCGAAAAGAAGAGGATAAGCATGATGCCGAGCCAGAAGTTCGGCACCGAAATGCCGGCGAGCGACACGACGTTCGTCGCATAGTCGATTGCGGTATTCTGCTTCAACGCGGAGATGACGCCGCCGGTGATGCCAAGCACGAGCGCTACGATAATGCCCATGACCGCGAGCTGCAGCGTCACCGGCAGCTTCAGCAGAATGAGGTCGAGGACGGGAAGGTTGTGGCGCATGGATTCGCCGAGGTCGCCCGACACGACGCCCTTCACCCAAAAGAGATACTGGATGATGATGGGCTGATCGAGGTGATACTGGGCGCGGATGGCCGCGAGCGTCGCCTCGTCCGGATTGTCGCCGGCCAGGATCAACGCCGGATCGCCGGGCAAGAGATGCTGCAGCGAAAAGATGATCATCGACAGCAGGATGATGGTCGGGATGAGCTGCAGCAGACGGCGCAAGAGAAGCGATGACATGGTTCAATCTCCTGCCGCGGGCTGGGCCGGCCGAACGGCCATGGCCTCAAAGGCTGCAAACAGCTTTTCGAGCTTTGGATTTCTGGGTTCGAGGACAGCGCCCGTCGCGTCGTCTACCGGCAGTTCGTTCCAGAAGGCGCAGGCGTTGGCGTGACCGTTCGCTTCCACTTGCAACGTCATGCTGACGGACTGGCATTCCGGT
Source organism: Rhizobium mayense (assembly GCF_030272705.1). Classification (GTDB taxonomy): domain Bacteria; phylum Pseudomonadota; class Alphaproteobacteria; order Rhizobiales; family Rhizobiaceae; genus Rhizobium; species Rhizobium mayense. Next base: position 25,529 of record NZ_JARFYM010000047.1, read on the forward strand.
CGGGCATGGGGGCAGCGCGTGTGCAGCCTACAGCCCGGCGGCGGGGACAGCGGGCTCGGCAGGTCGCCGTGGAGCTGTGCCGCACGCGAGCGCTGGTGACTGGGGGGGGCGGCCACCGGAATTGCCGCAAGCAGGGCGCGCGTATAAGGGTGGCGGGGCGCATCGAATATCACGTCCGATGCACCGATCTCGACCACCCTGCCGAGGTACATGACCGCGACGCGATCCGAGATATGCTTCACCACGCCGAGATCGTGGGAGATGAAAACGAAAGCGAGCCCGAGCCGCTTCTGCAGGTCTTTCAGGAGATTGAGGATCTGTGCCTGGATCGAGACGTCGAGTGCGGAAACCGCTTCGTCGCAGATGATGACTTTCGGTTCGGAAGCCAACGCGCGCGCGATCACGACGCGCTGGCGCTGGCCGCCCGAGAATTCGTGGGGATAACGGTTCGCCTGTTCGGGGCGAAGGCCGACCATCTCCAGAAGTTCCGCGACCCGCTTGGCGCGTTGGGCCGCTGGCACGACGTTGTGCAGCATGAGTGGTTCGGCGATCGTCTGCGCGATCGTCATTCGCGGGTTGAGCGAGGCATAGGGATCCTGGAAGATCAGCTGGATATGCCGGCGCTGTCGGCGCATCGCCGCGCTGCTGATATTGGTGACGTTCTCTCCGTCGATCAGCACTTCGCCGGCAGTCGGCCGGATGAGCCGCATCAGAAGCCGCCCGAGGGTCGATTTACCGCAGCCGGATTCCCCGACGATTGCCAGCGTTTCGCCCGGCATGAGGGAAAACGTGACGTCGTCGACGGCGCCCACATGGGCCAGCGGACGGCCGAGGATGCTGCGCTTGATGATGAAATTCTTGCCGAGCCCGCGCACTTCGATGATCGGCTTCTGGGCTGACGAGGAGGAAGAGGGTTGGGTCATGGAACGAGATCCTCCATGGGCGCACGCCAACAGCGGCTGAAATGGCCTGCCGAAATTTCCATGAGCAGCGGCATTTCGGCGCATTTTTCGACGCGGAACGGGCAACGCGCCTGGAACCGGCAGCCCGAAGGCGGATTGGCCATGTCGGGGACGGTGCCGGTAATCGCCACAAGCCGTTCGCGCCGTTCGTCGAGGCGCGGCAGCGAGCCGAGTAGGCCGACCGTATAGGGATGCTGCGGGAAGGTGAAAAGCTGCTCGACCGAACATTGCTCCACCACCTGCCCGGCATACATGACGATGACGTCGTCGCAGGATTCGGCGACCACGCCCAGATCGTGGGTGATGAGGATAATCGCCGTTCCGGTCTTCTCCTGCAGCTCGCGCATCAGCTCGAGCACCTGCGCCTGGATGGTCACATCCAGCGCGGTCGTCGGCTCGTCTGCAATCAAAAGCTCCGGGTCGCAGGCAAGCGCCATGGCGATCATCACGCGTTGGCGCATGCCGCCGGACAGATTGTGCGGATATTGGTGGTAGCGGGTCTCGGGCGAAGGGATGCGCACCAGCTTCAGCATGGCGATCGCCCGCTCCGTCGCCTCCTTCTTGGAGATCCGGCGATGGCGAAGGATGACTTCGTTGATCTGCTCGCCGATTGTGTAGGAGGGATTGAGCGACGTCATCGGCTCCTGGAAGATCATCGCCAGCCGATTGCCCCTGAGGCGGCGCATGGCGCTTTTCGTCTGGTCCAGAAGCTGTTGGCCGTCGAAATCGACGCTGCCGGAAATGCGTGCGGAATGTTCGGGCAGCAGCCGCATCACGGCAAGCGACGTCACGCTCTTGCCGCTGCCGGACTCTCCGACGATGGCCAGGGTGCGCCCCTTCTTGACGGAAAAACTCACGCCGTCGACGGCCGTGACGGTTCTGGTGTCTGCCTGGAAGACGACACGCAGGTCCGAGATGTCCAGAATGGACGTGGAGTCTTCGTCAGCCCGAGGAGATCGGGCTGACGGGTTGTGATCCATGGGTTGGGACGTGCTCATCGAAACCAGGCGCAGACTTAGTTCTTGCGGCTGACGCCAGCGAGGCGGATGATGCCGTCCGGATTGGGCTTGAAGCCGACGATGTTGGCGTTATGCGCGAAGATCCACTGTGAGTGATACATGTAGACGATAGGCAGGTCCTTGAGCAGGATAGCGATTGCCTTGTTGTATTCCTTCTTGCGGGCTTCGACGTCGCCGAGGCCACGGGCCTTGGTCAGGATCGCGTCGAGATCCTTGTTGCAATAATGCGCGTCGTTTCCGGCTGCGCCGCAGGCCAGCATCGGCGTGATGTTGAGATCGGGGTCGACGCGGCCGCTCCAGCCGACGAGATGGGACTGGAATTTGCCCTGGCGGGCGACATCGAGCAGCGTCATTAGCTCGGTCGGCTTGATGGTGACGTTGATGCCGATTTCCTGAACCATAGCCTGGACGAGCTGGGCCACCTGCTGGCGCTCCGCATCCGTCGGAACAAGCAGTTCCAGATTGACGGACTTCACGCCGGCTTCTTCCATCTTCTTCTTGGCCGCGTCCAGATCACGGGCCGGAACCGGGTAGTCCTTGTCGAAATAGGGGCTGGTCGGCGGGAAGGGCTGGTTGCCGGTGCTGGCCTGGCCGTTGAAAACGACGTTGTTGATGGCATCGCGGTCGATCGCGAGGCTGACAGCTTCACGAATGGCCGCCTTCTTGCCGGCATCGAGATTGGCACCTTCGCCGGTAATATCGAAGGTGATGCCGTAGTAGCCGAGGCCAACGACGGGGGCGACAGCAAGCGAGGGTTCGGCTTTGACGGCGTCGACATCGGTCGCGGCAAGGCGCTCGATCAGGTCGAGCTGACCGGAGCGCAGGTTGAGCAGGCGAACGTTGGAGTCCGGCATGCCGCGATAGACGAGCTTGTCGAAATGATACTGGTCCGCATTATAATATTGCGGGAACTTCTCGAGAGTAATGTGGTCCTGCGGGACGCGTTCCACGAACTTGTACGGGCCGGAGCACACCGGCGCATTGGTGAATTTCTCGCCGAGCGCTTCGCCGGCCTTCGGGCTGATGATCATGCCGGCGCGGTCGCTGAGCGCGGCCAGCAGCGGAACGGACGGCTCCTTGAGGTTGATGCGGACGGTGTAGTCGTCCACGACGTCGACGCTACTGATGGCGCTGATTTCCGGCTTGCGGCGGGAGATCTTGAGATTGAGGTCGCGATCGAGGTTATATTTGATCGCGGCTGCATCCACCTTGGTGCCGTCGTGGAAGAGTGCGTCCTTGCGCAGCTTGAGCGTCAGCACGGTGCTGTCGGCATTCCATTCCCAGCTCGTCGCAAGCATCGGAATGATCTGGCCGTTATCGTCGACATCGACGATTTTGTCGCACAGCGACTGCAGGACGTGGCGGCCGACGAAGCTCCAGTTGGAGGCCGGATCGAGCGTATCAGGATCGTCCTGCAGGCCGATGTTCAGAACGGATTCTGCGGCAGCAGGCACGGTAGTCGCCACAAGGCCACTCAAAGCTAAGCCGGCTGCGAATGCGAGATATAGTGGTTTCATTAAACTTCCCTCTTTGTTCTTGATTGATGTGCCCCGATCAGCGGGCAACGGCATAGCCCTGCACGCCGCGCGGATTGGCGCCGGCCTTGACCAGTTGGGTCTCGCCGTCCATTTCCCGCGCGACTGCCGCAAGCCGCCCTTCCGACCAGGCGTCGCCGATGGTGATCTTGTGTCCGCGGGCGGCCAGCTCTTCCTGGGTCGCCGTCGAGAAGCGCGACTCCAGCGTGAGCGCCCCGAAACTGATCTCGCGCGGCCAGAATGAGCTCGGCAGATGGTCGGTGTGGAAGGACGGCGCGTCGATCGCTTCCTGCAAATTCATTCCTCTGTGAATGTGGCGCAGCAGCATGATGAGCTGCCATTGATCCTGCTGATCACCCCCTGGCGTGCCGAAGGCCATGTAGGGGCGTCGGTCGCGGAAGACGGTCGACGGCGTAAGCGTCGTGCGCGGCCGAGTCGACGGCTTCAAGGTGGAATTCAGGCCTTCTTCCAGCCAGAACATCTGTCCGCGGGTGGTGAGGCTGAAACCAAGGCCCGGAATGACGGGGCTTGACTGGAACCAGCCGCCGGAGGGTGTTGCCGATACCATGTTGCCCCAGCGGTCGACGGCGCTGACCTGCACGGTGTCGCCGCGCTGCGCACCTTCGCGCGTGAGGGCGGGTTCGCCTTCCTTGTCGTTCGGCAGCTTTTGTTCGCGTGCGACCGTTGGCTCGCCGCCGCCCAGGCCTGGCTGCGGAATGCTGCCAACGGTGCGCAGGGGCGGCAGGCGCGGAGTGCGGCCGCCCGGCGAGCCGGGGCGCACGTCCATCGATGCGGTGCCGCCGATCAAGGCGCGGCGTCCGTCGGCATAATGCGAAGAAAGCAATGTTTCGAGCGGAACGTCGGGGCTGTCGCCGTACCAGGCTTCGCGGTCAGCCATAGCGAGTTTGGCGGTTTCGACGACAAGATGCACGAAGTCAGCGCTCATCGGATCGAGATCGGCGATGTCCGTGCCCTTCAGGATCTGCAGCATCTGCAGAAGGACCGGGCCTTGCGACCAGGCGCCGCATTTGAAGACCTCGAAGTCGCCATAGGCGACGGAAACCGGAGTCTCGATCTGCGGCTTGTAATCGGCCATGTCCTGGGCGGTGATGAGGCCCTTGTGCCGACGGCCCGAAACGTCCCAAACCTCTTCGGTCGCGCAATAATCATCGATGCGCTCGGCGACGGGACCGCGGTACCAGAAGTCGAGTGCGACCTCGATGCGCGCTTCGCGTCCCTTAGCCGATTTCGTCTGGTCGAGGATCTGCTGATAGAGCGCCGCGACATGTGGGTTGCGAAAGAGCTTGCCGGATTGCGGCGCCTGGCCGCCCGGCAGGTAGAGTTCGGCGGAGCTCGGCCAATGTGTTTCGAAGAGCTCGCGCATCGAGGCAATAGTATTGGCGATGCGCGGCACCAGCGGATGGCCATTCTTTGCATAATAGATTGCAGGAGCCAGCACGTCTTCGAGGTCGGCGGTGCCATAATCGCGCAAGAGTGTCAACCATGCGCCGAAGGCGCCGGGGATGCAGGCCGCGAGCAGGCCGGTGCCCGGAATGATGTCGAGGCCGAGATCCCTGAAGTACTGAACCGTGGCCTTGGCGGGAGAAGGGCCCTGACTGGAAATCACCGTCGGCTTGTCGGCGCCAGCCGGCGTGACGATGATCGGAACCTCGCCGCCGGGGCCGTTCAGATGCGGCTCGACGACCTGCAGCACGAAGCCGGCCGCGACGGCCGCATCAAAGGCAGTGTGACCCTTTTCGAGGATCGACATGCCGACGGTCGACGCCAGCCAGTGTGTGGATGAAACCGCACCGAATGTGCCCCTGAGCTCCGGACGCGTCGTAAAAGTCATTTCGATTCCTCACTCCCTATCGGCCTATGGCCGACCCGAAAGATATTCCATTGTCCACAATATCAGCCAGTATCGGCCGAATTATATACGCGGCTTGATCACATCAAGCCCAAAATAATCTGCAGGTATCAATTCTGTGGACATATTGTATATTTGATACGCCCGTGGCAAGCAGATTGTGTAAAATTATGGGCACTTGCATAATCGGCAAAAGCTGACGCAGGGGAGTCAGCGGCATGACAAAGGATGAGAAGATGCTGGAAACAGCGGCTGCCGGCAGGAAAAGTCGCAGTGATTTCATTGCCGAACAGCTGGAAGAAGCTGTGATCAACGGCGCGATCCCGGCAGGCTCGCGGCTCGATGAAGCATCAATCGCAACACAATTCGGGGTGTCGCGCACGCCGGTGCGCGAGGCGCTGCATATTCTCTGCGGGCGCGGGCTTGCCGAGCGCGAGCCTTACAAAGGCGTGGTCGTCACGCAGATTTCGACGCAGCGGATCGACGAAATGTTCGAAGCCATGGCTGAACTCGAGGCGACCTGCGGCCGTCTCGCTTCTCACAGGATGACGATGAGCGAGCGCGCGGAGCTTGAAAACATCCATCACGAAATGAATGCGCTCGCCGACGAAGGCGAGCACGACGGCTATAACGAGCTGAACACCCGCTTCCACAACCTGCTCTTCCAGGGCAGCCACAACAGCGACCTGATTGCCGCCGCACAGACGTTGAGGCTGAAGCTTGCGCCTTTCCGGAAGTACCAGCTCAAGGACAAGGGACGCCTGAAGCGCTCCTGCAGCGAACATCAGCAGATCGTCGATGCGATTCTCGACCAGGATCCGAAGGCGGCCGAAAATGCGTTGCGCCGCCATCTCGTATCGGCTGCGCAGGAGGTTCTCCTCAAGCGCCGGCGGCGCGAGAAAGACTCCCAGACCGAAACCAATCTTATCGAAGAGGCATGAGTTCGAAATGTCCGAGAATACCGATCAAGATGCTATCCGCACCGTTATCTCGGACATGCAGGCAGCCTGGAACCGTGGCGATTTCCATGGCTACATGGCGGGTTTTGCCAATCCGGACGTCGTATTTGTGTCCCGGGGCCGCATCCAGAAGGACTGGCAGGCGACGCTGGATCACTATATTGCCGATTATGGCGGCTCTCCCGGTTCGCAGGGGCAGTTGACCTTCTCGAATATCCGCATCGAGATGCTCGCACCGGATGCCGCGCAACTCATCAGCAACTATAATCTCGTGCGTTCTGCCCGCAGCCAGACTGGGGTCAACACTCGCTTGATGCGCAAACGGGACGGCCAATGGGTGATTGCGCTCAATCACGTTTCGCAGATTGAGCGATGATGAGTTTCGGGAAGCGCGGTGTCCCGTCAAACATTCGATTGCGCTTTCGCCCGTCTGCGGGGCGGCCGGTTACCCGGCTGGAAGATCGATCGGGTCGTGGAGATCGCGTGCGAGATAATCCTGGATCTGCTTGACGATCTGTTCGGCGTGCTTGGAGGCAAGCTTGTCGGCAAGCCCCACCTCGCGCTTTTCGATCGCGGCGATCATCTCTTCGTGCTCGTCGACATATTGTCGAGGCAGACGGTCGTCGAAGGTGCGGTAATAGAGCCGGAGAATGCGCCGTCCTTCGTCAAGGAGCCGGCTGAAAAAGGCCGTATAGTAGGAATTGCCGGCAAGCTCGGCGATCGCCACGTGAAATTCGCGGTTTGCCTCGATCATCGCCAGCGCATCGCGCGCCTTAACGGCGGCGGCGAATTCCTCCTGCCGCTTTCGAATGTTGCCCATGGCCTCGGCCCTTGCGCGCTGCGCTGCGCCGCGCGTGGTGACGCGGTACATTAGCGTCAGGGCGTCGAAATAGGTCGGCAATGCCGCAAAGTCGATTTGCGAGACGATCGTGTTGCGGTTCGGCAGCGTCGTGACCAGGCCCTCGCCGGAGAGCCGCAGCAGCGCCTCGCGGACGGGCGTGCGCGACATGCCGAAGCGCTCCGAGAGCCTGACTTCCTCCAGCGCGTCGCCCGGTAGCAGCGTCATGTCGAGGATTTCCTTGCGCAGCACCGTATAGACACTTTGAGTGCCGGTGCCGCGCGCACGACGAAAATCACTTTCTTCGGATTCGATATGTGCCATGTCTCGTCCTCTTTTCTTGGAGCCGCCACCGGAATGAATGCAGCTTGTCGACGACAGACGCCACCTAGTCAAGCAGGCGCCAGCTCGTAGATCACCGTCGTCGCGCGCCGCCAGCGATGCACGACCGGCGATGTCAGGCCGCCTTTCCCCAGTACGGGCGTCCCCTTGCAAATCTCCATAGCATTTTTCGCAATTTATGTCGACAAATAGAATACAAAGCGCTATGACCGCTGCGAGGCTCAACCTTTCCAGGCGGACGATTGTGTCACGAGGCCCGCAGTCCCAGAGGATATTGAATGAAAGCGAAGATTTTTTCTGGCGTTGTTCCGGCGCTGATGACGCCTTGCAGGGACGACCGCAGCCCGGATTTCGAGGCGCTGGTGCGCAAGGGCAAAGAGCTGATCGCTGAAGGCATGTCGGCCGTCGTCTATTGTGGTTCCATGGGCGACTGGCCGCTGCTGAGCGACGAGCAGCGCATGGAAGGCGTC
>NZ_JARFYM010000048.1 GCF_030272705.1 Rhizobium mayense
ATTCTGCCTGTTGGACGGCCAATCTCCGATTGGCCAGCTGGTACGACGATCGACCGGAACGGACCGGAGTTATGACGCACCTCGATTGCTTATACGAAGCGCCGAATGCCCACTGGCAAACTTACGCAGTCCCACACGCATTGAAATTCCGGCGATCGAGATTGCGCCAGCCTTCTGTGGAGGAAACCTGCGGTTCAAAGGACTTGATCTAAATCTCCCGGTCGTGTTCGACGCTTTGATGACGAGCCAAGCTCACTGGGGCGGCAGCCAGATCAATCTCAGTCGGCCGGTGATGAGGGCGTATTCTGTCGCGGAAAGTCGAATTGTTGCCGCACGTTGAAAGAGATCAACGACGCGCAACCACAACTCGGAATGCACGAGCACACAGCTAGATCACAGGCTTGGTCATTGAACCAGCATGACCGAGCAGCAGGATTGAGCCTGGAGATGCATGATGGAAAATAGCGCTGAGAATACCGTTTTTCGATATCGTGGCTCGACGTTCGATAGCATGATCGAATCCCTCGGAGCGGTTTTCGGCACATTCGACGCCGATCTCGTTGGTCGTACTCGAGACTTCTATTGGGCGCTCGATCTTGCCGGGTGTGAAAGCGCAGCATTGATCACCGGTCACCATCAGACCGGGTTTCAGTTCCGCGCTCAGTGGTGTTCCGAAGCTACAGAGCATCTATCGATCGTGGTGCCTCGCAGAGGCGGCATGGGGGTTACGTACGGTTCGCGCATGGCTGAGGCCCGGGAAGAGAAATTGCTTCTTTACAGGAATTTCGAACCAGACAGCATTTCTATACAAGGGCAATCCAATTTAATAGATGAGCTGGTGCTTAATTGGTCTTTGATCCAACGGACCATTGGCGAAACTTTCGATATCCCGTTTAGCGGCTCGCTCGACCTGTTGCCCGAAGTGGATCTTTCAACGCCAGTTGGTCGGACAATCGGCAATCTCACGGAAGCGATTATCGACGGAATACGTGATAATGGTCCCCTCTGTCAGAGTCCCATAGCCATGGCTCATATTACGCAGGCGCTAGCCGATGTCGTAATACGGATGGTGCCCCATCGGTTATCGCATCTGCTGGATAAGAAACCCCATATGATTGCTCCCGGCCACGTCCGCCGTGGGATCGAGTTCATGTGTGCCAATGTCAACCAGCCGATTACAATGCCAATGGTGGCAGATGCAGCGGGTGTTTCCACCAGGGCACTCGAAGCAGGTTTTCGTGCTTTCAAGAATACAACGCCGGCAGCTTATCTGCAGATGCTTCGGCTCCGGGCAGCACGCGAAGACCTGCTCGATCCAGAAAACCGCATGCTTATGAAGGAAATCTGCCTGAAATGGGGCTTCTTTCAATTCGGAAGATTCGCCGCAGTTTATAGGGCGCACTATGGAGAAAATCCCTCCGAAACAAGGAGACGGGTCTGCGGATCAAATTCTCGTAGGTCCTCCTGACAAGCGGATTGACGAAGGCGCTGGCGCGACAAACGGCAGAACCGGTCTGTGCGAGCCGGATGATGCCATCACATTGATAAGCCTCTGGGCGGATGATTGCCTCTAGCTTCCCCTCGCCAGCATCCGTCGCGTTCAGCCGCTTAATGTGATCGGCCAATTTGTCCTGCGGTTCACGAAGGAGTTCGCAAGCGAGGTAGGGGAGGTCGTTCCTCGTTGTTGTCCGCCTTTAATGCGGCCGTCGGCTCCTAAAGCTCTCGGCCGAAAAGGGCCGACCTACCGGCACGGGATGGCCAAAGGCCGACCGTTTAATGGATGGATCCCTCGTGTTGCCCATGCCGCGCAGACCACCACGGCAGCGATTGAGTTAGCGCGTGAGCTCTTTGTAATTTCAGCCAAGCCTTAAACGGTCTCAGAGTGGAAAGGCGAACATGTTATTGCCATGGCAATATTCGGCCTCGGCCTGACCAGTTGCGCCTGACAGTAGTGCGGGCAGACCGGACTCGGATCAGAGTTGCTGCACGATCCCCCTGCGATAGAAACGGCAACTGAACAAGCAGCGCTTTGCGCTCTAAATTGCAGAACTACTGTCCGAATGAATGGGACCATCTCTCTTTACCGCGTTCAATCCTCCAGTTTCAATTCCCTGTGTACCACTTCCGGCTTTAGCTTTGCGCCAGCGGCGTTGGTCAAACGGGAACATAATGAAGTCGCGTACGGTGAGCGGTTCGGGCTGATTTCGCATGCCAACTTCCGGCCACTCATTAATTTTCGGCCAGTATGCAGTACGGAAAATCGTGTCCCAAACGGTTGTAAAGAAGCCATAGTTTTTATGCCGGTGGTGAAGTTCCGTGGAGTGGTGAATACGGTGGAATTTATTATCGCCGATGAGGTACCGAAGCGGCCCCAAATTAAAGCGTGTGCTAGAGTGGGAAAGATGGGCCTGAAAGGTAATCAGCGCCATGGCAGCAACGGGCACGACGCCTGATTCGAAGTGAATTAGCGCGAGTGGTAGTGCTACAAACGCCGCGTAAACAAATGGCTCGGAAATATGGTGGTTGCAATTCCACGCCGTCAGTTCGCGGATTGAATGATGGGTTGCGTGCAGGCGCCACAGAAATGGAACGGCGTGCTGAGCCCGGTGCATCCAGTAGTAAAAGAAGTCACCGGCAATCGCGACTAAAACGCCCGAAAGGACGGCGAAGCCCGTATTGATGATCGGGCTATTAGAGTGAAGCAACGCACCAAAATTGATCGTTAGGAGCGGCTTAACCCCCAACCATTTCAAACCCAAAGCGTAGAAGTGCCAGATTAAAGTGCCGCATCCGATACGGATAATCCAATTCCGCGCACCGCGAATGTACGAGGCAAAACTGTATCGGTAAGCCGGAAAGATCACCTCGAGCACAACGCATGCGGTAGCGAAAATCGCAACCAATTTAAACGATTTGACGAAGAGCTGGGCCATTTCCCCAACATCGAGAACGTGCATTTTGATTGCTCCGACGAATTGGCGAACAACAAAACGCACTATGCGGAATTTACCTAGATTGCAAAATCTATTGTTTGGATGATGAGTATCCATCTCCTAAATGATTCTCTCCACTCCATTGACGGGAATGATCCGTTCTTCGGACGGCTCTCTCGCAAATGTGCTGATTGAGTTCGGCCCAGTGTTTTCTTGCGACAGATCCTCACGGCCTGCATGGATCACGTGGACTGGCCGCAGGGCCAAGCTACAAGCCTAATCGCTTTGGTTGTATTCGACATTTGGATGTATCCCATCAAATCAATCAATTACCCCAATGGTCCGATGAAGGGTAAATAGGTTTCGTTGAGACGCTCAATCACAAGGGGTATCTGCGATGCTAATCCGTTGTCCACGTGACAAAGCCTCGTCTGAAGAAACAGTGGCGATGTGCTCATTGATCCTAATGTCAATGACCTTGACCGACGATGTGTCGGCTAGCGACTCGGCAGGTGGAGGCAACGATCGAGTCATCGGTGGAAGATGGGCCAGGATGCTCCGTGTGCACGCGACACCGATGGTGCCAATCATGGCGGCATTGGAGTCTTGATCAACATCGAATTTTCAATGTCATTCGTCAGGAGGCCTTCATGACGTTTTCCGCAGCAATCAATGGTGCGGGCCGCCCTGCCGCCACCTGCCCTATCTATCATCGCGTGCACCATTCATTGCAAATTATGCGAGGGACATGTGGGCCGGCGGGACCGGTAATGTCGCAGCCGCGATAGCGGCCGCGTTCGCTGCTTCTCCGTCTTGATCGAAGACAGGTGGACTGAATTCGAAACGGCGGGCCACGAGCTAGCAGCGGTGGCGCCTAAGATCAAACAGTTTGTCAAAATGCGAATGGGGCGCGGTGACGCTCCAATGCGAAGTTTTGAGCATATTGCAGCTTGAGGCACTCGCGGTGGTCCTTGGTGAATCTGCCGTCAGGATGGCCATTGCTGCGCTCGCTTAGGCACGAAGGTTCGAAGCCACATAGGACGGCCAAATGACGCGCAAACGAGTCCAGCGAATTGAAACGGAGAAAAGATATGTCTGATGCAAAATTGCAAGGTGTGCTTTCGGCTCTTTCGCAGACAGCGAGACAGTTAGATGCTGTGCCGTCCAGTCAAGCGGGTCCGGACGCCGATTGCGTCAAACTAGACACAAATGAGAATCCCTTTCCGTTGCCGATTGCGGTGATGCGAACCGCGCTTACGGCTCTCAAACGGCATTACCTTTATCCCGAAGATGACAATTTCAGCTTGCGGGAGGCGGCGGCCAATGCGTATGGCTTGTCCCAGGATCAAGTGATCGCAGGCAACGGATCGTCTGAGCTGCTGGGGCTCCTTTACAGAGCCTTCCTTGCTCCAGGCGATAGCGTGGCGATGATGTCGCCGGGTTTTTCGTTCAACCGCAAGCTTGCTATGTTGCAGGGTGCTCGATTTTTAGAAATCGGATGGGGCAAAGCTTATTCGTTGCCAATCGAGCAGCTGCTTCTTGGTCCCCCAAAAGATGCAAAGTTTATCCTGCTGGCTAATCCGAACAACCCGAGCGGAACGTTTGTTCCGGTAGCCGATATCGATAAGCTCGCCGCCCAGTCCGACCGATTGATCGTATTGGATGAGGCATATGTCGATTTTGCACCCGATGATGCTCTACGCCTTATTAATCGCCATTCGAATCTTCTAATTTTAAGGACATTTTCGAAAAGCTACGCCGCCGCGGGTATCCGCGTTGGTTTCGGCTTCGGTCATCCTGAACTTATCGGGAGGCTACGCAACATCCAGAATCTCTTCAACATGAACCTTATTGCCCATGCGGTGGGCATTAGCATCCTTTCACACCGCGCCGCTTACGCCGAGAACCATAAACACATCAAACATGAAAGGCAGCGAACGATGGTTGCGCTATCCGAACTCGGATTTTCGGTGATCCCGTCTTATGCAAATTTCTTGCTTGCTCGTGTGCCATCCGGACAAAACGGCGCTTGGTGGCAAGCATCGTTAAAAAGGCAAAAGGTACTTGTAGCCGTCTTTCCCGATGATGGCTTGGAAAATCATATCCGCGTGAGCATCGGTACAAAAGCCCAAATGGATAAATTCCTTTCAGCCGCCGGTGACATTTCTGAAAGCCTGAAGACGCAGCGATTGCCGGTTACGCGCCGTTAATTTTTGCTTTGTCACGCGGACGAACGAAATGGCCAAAACGACATATCGGATCGCGTGAACCTACGGGTTTTAGTCAAACATTGGAGACAATTGAATGGGAAATGCCCTTCCTTCTAACCTGACCTTCGGCATCTTCGATCACCTTGACGCGAACGGCAGCGACATCGCCCAGCAGTATTCGGATCGCCTGAGGTTGGCAGAGGCGTGCGATCGCCTTGGTTTCTACGCGTATCACCTCGCTGAGCACCATTGTACTCCGCACGGCAGAGGCCCATCGCCAAATTTGTTTTTATCAAGCGTTGCACAGCGCACGCGTCGCCTTCGTATTGGGCCTTTAGTCATGCTGCTGCCCCTCTATCATCCGCTGCGGGCTTTCGAAGAAATCTGCATGCTGGATCAATTGAGCGGCGGCAGAGTCGAGCTCGGGATAGGGCGCGGGTCTCTCCCGATCGAACTCGGTTATTTCGGGATTGGTCCGGACGCGGCGCCAGGCCGCTACGTAGAAGCCAGTGAGATTCTGGTGAATGCGATGAAAGGCGGAACGCTGTCGCATAAGGGCGAACATTATGAGCTAAGCGGCATACCTTTGACATTGAGGCCTCATCAACGTCCGCATCCACCGACGTGGATCGCCACCAGCCGGCCCGAGTCTGCGCACTGGGCAGCTGCGAACGGCGCAAATATCGCGTGCGTAGGACCTTCCTCTTCTGTCCGCAAAATTACCGATGCCTTCCGCGCTTATCGAAAATGCAACGCGAGCGCAGATGATCAATCGCCATTTCGAGGATTGCTACGCATGGTCGTGATTGGACGTTCTGACCGCGATGCTTATTCGATCGCAGCGTCGGCTTACGAACATTGGCTCGAGAGCTTTAAGTTTCTTTACGACCTGAATGACCTGCAGACGCCTCCGAACCTGCCGCTGACCTTCGACGAGGCGGTCGAGAATGAGTTATGCGTTGCAGGAACGGCGGCCTCGGTGCGGCAAGCTTTACTGAATCAGATAGAAGAGGCAGGCGCTAACTATCTTCTGTGTCAACTTGCGTTTGGGAGTCTCCCGCTGGATGCTTCCCTGTATACCGCTGCCAAGATTCAATCTGAAATCATGGCTCGACCTGACTGATGCGCCGTGTTCGGAAGATGGGCTGGACAACGTTCGTGCTGGTCCTGATTGACGAGGGGCTCGGCCGCGACAAGCGGCGATTTCATACGGGCCGCTTCCTGGAATAGAATGTCGCGCATCCAGAGGCTTGCCGGATCACTGTTGTGAAGCGCATGCCATTGCACGGCCTCGGTGAACGGAAGATGTTGTGGCAGCGGAAGGTCGACAATTCGAAGGGGTATTGTTTTTGCGAAATGCTGCGCCAGCCGTAAGGGCATGGTTCCTATACGGTCAGTGTTGGACAGCACGGGCGCAATCATGCTGAAGCCGTGTACGACGACGTCGATGCGTCTCTTGCGACCGTGCTCGCGCAAATACCATTCCTCGAGGCCTGGCCTCCGGAAACTTCCGAACTTAGCGACAACGTGCCCCATCGACATGTATCTCTCGAATGTGAGTGGCTCTGCCAGCTGCTTGTTCGAGCGACAGCCTACGCACACGTGTAAATCGTCGAAAAGCCTCGCATGAGGATGGGCGTTCGACATGAATATTTCCGGCAAAATGAGAAGATCGACTTCGCCGCGCCGGAGAAGGTCTTCATTGTGGTCGGCGGGGGGGAAAAATTCGAAGCTGACGCCGGGAGCTTCCCGCGCCACACGCTCCACGACTTTTTCAAAAAATACAAGCGTGACGTAATCGGAAAGTGCGATTCTGAAGCGACGATCCGATTGGGCCGGATCAAACGGCTGCCAGGAAATAATGGAGAGCTGAACTTGCAGCAGAGCCTCGCGCACCGCAGGCGCAATACCTTCCGCCCGCGGCGTCGGGATAAATTCGCGGCCCGTCATCGTAAACAGCTCATCTTGGAAATAGGCGCGCAGCCGGGCGACAGCCGCGCTCATGGCCGGCTGACTGAGATTGATGCTGTGTGCCGCCGCCGTGAGCTTACGCTCATTCATCAAAGCGTCGAACACGACTAGGAGATTTAGATCAAGTCCCTTGAACCGCATGTCTCTCTATCTATCCATAGCGTGGATCTATGCTATCCAAACCCAACAGCATTCTTCATTAGTAATACAAATTGACATTTTCACAGCGCAGAGGCCAAGTTTGGAAATTTTCATTCGCGAAATGCACATCGAATGCGAATTTGAACATGGCGCTGTCGACTTGCGCGCATGCGCGGTGGTCAGACAGCGCGAGCTACCTATCCACCACGCGTCACACCGGTTCAGCGTGTGACCGGAGCTCGTTAGCGGCGCGCAATCCGCGGATGGTGATTTCGGAACGGTTTGCAACCAAGATCCCGGAAATCGTCACCTTCAGGTCCCTGGGTACTGGAAGTAAAGAGTCTGGATGATGGAATGCACTGTCACCCACGCGGACTACTTCCCACCAAAGTGAAAACCGTGTTTTATGCCGTCAAAGCCGCCGACAGTGCGCAAGCTATGAAGTGTAAGCAGCGAAACATAACAGACGTCGATTGGGTCGGATCGGATGGCTTCTTCAGGTCATCATTCATCGACACGGGTCATGGATTCGATCTCGACCAGTGCGCCCTTGGCAAGTGCTTTGACCCATAGCAGGTACGAGCCGGATAGGGCACGCCGAAGAAACCGGCGTACACGTTGTTGACATCTTCGAACTGGCCGAGATGGTAAGGAGAACGGTGGGTTTTACGGGGTTTGCGAATGCTGCTGGCTACCGAGGTTGCGATCGCAGCGATATTCTTTTGGCACTGTTCAGCTAGTGCGATTGCATTGTCGGAATTGAGCTCGCCGGTCGCTGATCGATCGGCGACTGACATGAAACAAAAAAGCAGATTATCGACCCTGTCCACCTTACAAAAAGTGCCACGAAAATGTGACCCCGCACACGCGTCTTCTTGTTCCTGACGGATTTTTCGATGGCGTACGGCAAACTGCGGAGGGCCTGCCGAACGAAAGGATTGCCGCCTAGAATCTTCTCGCCAACGTCCAGAGGCATGTTGGCTTCAGCCACAAGATCTTTGTCTGCTGCCCTTCCTTCGGATTATGGCCGATGCCGCAAACGCCCGGCACGAAAGATTGTCATCGAGAACGCTCACTTCAGCTCTTTTCTTAGTGATTGGCACGGTTGTTGCCTTTTCTCAGGAAAATAGCGCATAAAGGAAAGGTCGCGATGATCCATACGTGCTTGATGGGGGTAGTGCTCTGCGGAGGCTACCTATTTGCTGCATCTGCAAAGGAACCTGGCGGTATTGACAATGAATCATCTGCGTCACGGTTGTCGATGGCTGACATATCCAGTTTCGAGACATTCATCGTGCGCAGCCCACCGAAAGCACTCGGTCTGGATCCATTCTACGCGAAATATGCTGACGCAGCAGGCATACCTGTCATCTCGTCCGAAAAGGTTCCAGACACCGCACTTTTGATTGCCCGCGACATCGTCCTTTACATGTTGTCAGAACGGCGTGATGTCCGCGATGCTTTGGTTCGGGCCGGGGCGCGGGTGGGCATCATGGCAATTGATGAAACGACCACTGATATTCCCGAGCAGCGGGACTGGGAGAAGCCAGCCCCCGATGATCCGCGCCTCACCCCTGACGAACGGCGAAATTACACCAGCACGATCGCCAAGATGACAGACCGAGAGTATTGGGCCCAAAGGGCGCGCGGCATGGGTGGGCTCTATACGACAGGTGCCGTCGAGAATTTGATGGGCGTGCCGGGCACGCGGTATTATGGAGGGAACATTCTGGTTCACGAATTCTCACATAATATCTTCAACATGCTTCGAACGGTGGATCCCGAGCTCGTTGCACGAGTTGGACAAGCTTATGCTCATGCCTACCAGAAAGGACTGTGGGCGTGTGCATACATGGAGAACAACGTCGACGAATATTGGGCCGAAGGCACGCGATTTTGGTTCAATACGAATGTGGCCTACCGCCGTGGCGATCTCACCGTTGCCACATCAGACGACTTTAAGGATCACGATCCGGAACTCTACCAGATCATGGCGGAAGTCTATCGCGATGATCACCACATTCTGGCGGATGTCTTTTACCATCATTCGGCACAGTTACGAGTAACACCGATCGGACCCGATTGTGGCTCCCGACCGCCAAAGTGAAGAGTACATGTCGCAGCCCGATGCTTTACCTGGACCCATCACGAGAGTTTCTTGCATACAGCAAAGAAAATGTGTGCCGATGTCGCGCCCAACGCGGCTTGGACCGGATCTCTGGCGCGTTCCAGGCCAGACCAATGCGCATCAATGACGATCTCACGAGGCCGGTCATCGTCCATTCGGGTAACCTAGACGGGGTACCGAGCCCCGCAGCCGGGTGAACCGACGGATGCTCTACCCCGCGTCGGCGGGGACGTGCGACCTCGATCGTGCGCTACGCGCGAGGCAGCGCTTTTCCGCGTCACGTGCATAGCGGGGGTGAGGAAATTGTCGTGCTAGCGGGGGTGTTCCAGGACGAGCACGGGATGACTGACTGATTGCGGTGCGAGCGTCACAAACTCGAGGTGCATGAACCGCCGTGTTATGAGCAAAACTTGTCGATCCATGAAGCAAGGCCATTTTTGATCTGACGTTCCTCATGCTATCGCCGCGGGATCGCAAATTTGTCCCGCCATCCTGCCTGACCGTCAATCCTGCGAGCCGCTTGAAGTCTGTCACAGCCGCGCCCGCTTCTAACAGGCCAACGCTGTCGGGAGCCAGCTTCCCGGAGAGAGATAATGAGGAACACCAAGGTAGCTATTATCGGCGGAGGCTTGGCAGGACTGCACACGGCGCGACTGCTGCATTCGGCCGAGATTGAGTTCCTGCTCATCGAGGCAAGAGCCACCCTCGGCGGTCGGATCGAGACAGTGAACGAGACAGGCCAGGCGGACGCAGACGGCTTCGACCTTGGACCGTCCTGGATCTGGCCTCGAATGCAGCCTGCGATCGCCGCGCTCGTTGCCGAACTCAATCTGCTCACGTTTGCGCAAAACAGCGATGGCGACGTTGTCTTCGAGCGGATGTCGCGGGAATCGGCAAAGCGCTATCCCGGACTGAATCAGGAGCCCGAAGCCCTGAGGTTCATCGGAGGATCCGCGTCATTGGTTCGTGCGCTGGCGCAAGGCTTGCCTGAGGCGGCGCTGTGGTGCGGTGCGCAAGTCACCGCGATGCGTCTCAACGAAACCGGTGTCGAGCTGTCTTTGAGATTTGCCGACGGGCGTATAGAGCTGATTCAGGCGTCACAGGTGATTGCGGCGCTTCCGCCGCGCATTCTGGAGGCGACCGTCCAGTTCGAGCCAGCCCAGGAGAAAGGCACGATCGAACTGTGGCGGCAAACGCCGACCTGGATGGCGCCACACGCCAAATTTTTCGCTGTCTACGATCGTCCCTTCTGGCGCGAGGCGGGATTTTCCGGGACAGCGCAAAGCATGGTCGGACCTTTGGCGGAGATCCATGATGCGACCACGTCCTCGGGCAAGGCTGCCCTGTTCGGCTTCGTCGGGATGGGAGCCGAACAACGTGCAGCAATCGGCGCGGACGCGCTGAAGGAGGCCTCGATCCGCCAGTTCACGCGCATCTTCGGGCCGCAAGCTGCCCATACACGGGCGACCCTCTACAAGGACTGGGCTGCCGACCCGCTGACAGCGACATCGGCCGACTGGTTTTCCGACGGCCACCCGAATGCCCCTGGCGGCGGCTGGATCGCTGGCCCGTGGAAGGAGCGGCTGGTCCTGGCCGGGAGCGAGGCGAGCGGAAGTGAGGCTGGCTACCTTGCCGGCGCCGTGCAAGCATCTTCCCAAGCGGCCCGAGACGTCATCTCGAAACTCATTGTCGAGCAAAGCTGAAGGATTTGCCATGGGCAATCGTCGATCAAGCGCTCCGCGATACAACCGCCGTGTCACAACATCAGAAGACCACCACACGAAACGTCTGGGTTCGGACTGCGCGCAGTCGCTAAGCGCGACAGAGCGATCGCCCAGGTTATGGTCGACGGCGTGGTTGCTGCTGTGATAGCCCGCAGTTGGTCATCTGGACCCGCGAAGCGGTTCCAGGTCGCCGGCAGCTTCCTCAGTCAGGCCGCACTTGCGATGTGATCGGCGAAGACCCAGGAACCATGCCGCCGCACGTCCAGCCAACATCCTCGGCGGCGCGTCCTTCTGATTGGCCGACGAGGCAATCTTCAACCTGAAAACCGCCTATGCGGAAGGCACCATGAATTCAATGTTGAGCTTCTCCCCTACGCCGGAGGCGAGAGGACATCACAATGTTATGCCGCACGGAAGGAAAGATGCGAGACGTGGTCGCCTACATGCACAAGTTCGAATAGCCTCTTGAAAGTATCGTGGCCTGAACATCTCCTCGACCGTGATTGACGAGAGAGACTCAAGGCGGCGCTGGGAAATTCGCTTTCCGCGATCACGGCGAAGGCGAACGTCCCCTCTCACGGGCAAGCGCTAGAAAACCGTCGATGTATGATATGGTCTCCTCGCCGCGCCGTACACCCAGATTGATGTTTTTCCGTATACCGGCATCGCCCACGCGTAGCGCGCGTATCGGCATTCCAACGGCGTCTTCCTGCAACAGCCAGTCCGGTAGGACCGTAACACCCCTTTTCGCACAGACGAGTTGCAGCATCAGGTCGATGGTTTCGGCCGTGCGGTGCTGACGCGGCCGGCAATGGGCGGGAACAAGGAATTTGGTGTATATGTCCAGCCGCTCCAATGTGACCGGAACCGTGATCAATTCCTCGTCGATAAGATCCTGTGGCTGCACGCATTTCCGATCGGCAAGAGGATGCGTCGCATGCACCATAAGCACCAGCTCATATTCGAAAACCGGCGTAAAGAGCAGGTCCGGCGTGTCCACGGGATCCGGTGTGATCAGAAGATCGATTTCGTACCCAAGGAGTGCCTCGACACCGTCGAACCGGAAAGCCGTGCGCACGTCGAAATCGACATCGGGCCATTTGTCGAGATAAGGTGTCGCTATCTTGGTCAGCCACCGCTGGCAGGGATGACATTCCATGCCAACACGAAGGGCTCCTCTCCTTCCCACAGCAAAATCGGTCAGGACCCGCTCGGCATGTTCCATCTGGGGCAGGACGCGTTCGGCCACAGAAAGCAGATACTCACCTGTTTGCGTCAACCGCAGCCCGCGGCCTGATTTCATCCATATCTTGATGCGGTGGCGTTCCTCGAACTTTGCGATCGTATGGCTCAAGGCGGATTGAGTGACGTTTAGCTTTTCGGCGGCCGCGGTAACACCGCCTCGACGGCTGACTTCTCTCAGAATTGCAAGATGCTGACGATCAAGCATTATGATACCCATTCATGAACCGAAGGAACAATGCCATTTCTGCTCATAATGCATTGCTGCTAACCTCTTCGTCAACCAAGCTCTGCCCAAGCCTCTCGATGGACGAAAGGATATTCCAGTGATGAAGCCGGTAATCGCCCCATCAACACGATACCGATCACGGGTCGGCAACATTGATCTTCGACGAGATCATCGACCGCAAGAACAGCGACTCGATGAAATGAATTTATGTCGAAAACCTGCTGGCTTCGGATAGGTCGCCGGCCGTCCACCGTCATCGCGAGGCAAATACGAGGCAAATCGCTTGGTCAGGCGGCAATTCGATGCCTCGTTCATATAGACGTCCCGATGCCGAGCCCTCAACCTACGGATCGAGTTACACGAGCAGAGAAAGAAGAAGAAGAATAGCATCTCTGTCGAGAGAAAAGCAGTAACGTGCAAAACCTGCTTGCGGAGGCGCACACACCCGTTTTTGGCGATTGGTCGAATGCGAACTATCGCATCTGACTGCGATCGGTGAACGCACGCCGAGACGGTGTGGCTACAGACGCAAGACTTAAGGTTCCCTCAGCGGATAAATTGCGAGGCACGGGTGGAACAATGTTGACCGCGGTAAGTTCGAAGCGCTGCCGGAGACCCACTTGGCTGCCAATGTAGCCAGGTCGTGCCGTGTTGCCGTTAGCAGAAATCCCGTCCTGCTAACGGCACCTTTTTGTTCTTCTTAGATTTGCCAGCAGCAAAGCGCCGGGCCCGGACGGCCAACCGCAGGCTTTCCGTCCTGGGCGGTGCGAGATGGCATCTTGTGTCGCGACACGCGATGTTTCTCATATTTTGTGGAAGACGGTCCACGCTGCGCGACGACAGACCACGCCTGAGGCTCCACTGGGTCGAAGACTTCGAAGAACTCCGGCTGATGTTTCCGATTTGTGCTCGGTCAATTCGGTCTCCAACTTGGCATCATGTCGAGCGGCCGGTGCGGGCGGGATCAACTGGCAGCAGGCGCTCTGTCCGCCGCTGTTTCGCACGCACTTTGGTCCTCGCCTCGCGCCGCGCTGCCCCCGCAGCTCGTCCAACGTTGGAAACCACCAGCCTCGGGCTAACTCCTCCTTAGCTGGAGAAGATTTCGCGGGCCAGGTCGCGACTAACTCTTCTCGCAATCCGGGCCGCCAGCCGTCCAGACAAGCTCACCGACATCGTTCGGAAAATAATACGCGGCAACGGTCTCAGGTTCCGCAATCTCGCCATCCGTGCCCGTGAACACGACAACGCCGATACGCGTAGCGACCGCCCTCGCCAACGGCGGGTGGTCTGCGAGGGGCACGGGGTAGCGCTTGCGACGGCGCTCTCTCGCTCTCGCTTTTGAGGCCTCGGCTATTTCGGTGCCTTTTCGCGCTTGATAGCGGGCCTTTCGCACGTCCGGTTCGTTGCGGCGGGCAGCAGTCTCAATCGCCGGCCAGGCCAGCGGCGTCGAAGATCCTCGAATGAACGGAACGGAACAGCACAGTAACGATTGTCGGCGTCCCAACGCGAGAATGGCACTTCCCGAAGCTCGACGACCACGGTCTTCGAATAAGGTGATTCGAACGCGAAGTTCCGATTGGCTTGCATCGAGACACGGGCTTTCGATCGGATCGAACGCGAAGGCGTCCCTGCCCTTCTCGTCAGCAAACGCATCGGCCTCCACCTCCAGTTTGGCGAGCCAGCTGCTGATGCGCTTTTCTGCATTGCGACCGGGCACGAACCACGACCTTGCCGTGCTCGTGGGAAAGCCTCGCGAAATCGCTGCACGGTCATGCGGTCGTGCGGTAGCTCCGTTGTCGCCCCGATCTTTTCCGCTACTGGAGGGGCATCTCTAGGCAAAGATCGTCCGCGCGATAATGGGCGAGCAAGCGAGAAATTCGGGGGCTCTGCGCCCCATTTTTGTGTATATGACCGCACCGAATATATAGGATATGAATGCAGGCCCGCCGCCTGGCAGCAAGTTGCTCCGTATTCACGCTGAAGACGTTTAGGGTCACGCAAGTACGGAAGTTATCTGTTGGAGTCGTGCCAATCCCAGGGCCGAGTTTGTCGCGTCTTTTGATTGCATCTGGCTTTAGATCTTAATGCATTTCAGCTCCACCACGCCTCGCAATAGCTGCGTCTTCCGAGATACGGCCGAATTCTTCGATCCACTTTGTCGAAAGAGCAATGAAGACTGCAAGGGACGCGAGACCTAGGCAACATTGAAACGGCAAATATCTAATTTTGGTCTGCCAGCTGAAGCGCACTTCGTTTCCTCACACCAGCGTCGGATCGAGCTGGTCTCGCAGCCAGTCTCCGATCAGGCTAATGGAAATAGTCGTAAAGACGATCACCAGACTCGGCACCAATATCATCCACGGTGCTCTCACAATATACTCCCGGCCGATACCAACCATGATGCCAAGGCTCGTGGTCGGCGGTTGGACGCCAAGGCCAAGAAACGACAGACCGCTCTCCGCAAGCACGATTTCAGGGAAAAGAAGGGTCGCCGTCACAATCAACGTCGATGCGGTATTCGGCAATATATGTTGAAGGTAAACTCGGACTGGATGGGCTCCGAGATGGGCGGCTGTCGCCGCATATCCTTGGGATTGACCTGCTATGGCAAGGCCACGCGCAATTCGCGCGTTGCGCTCCCAGCCATAAAGCCCCATCAGTCCAATGAAGAGCACCATGTCGCGGCCGAAAAATGCCATCACAGTCAGAGCGACGATCAAAAAGGGCATCGATGCCTGCACATCTGTCAGCAGCGCAATGACGTGCTCGACACTACCGCGGAAGTAAGCTGCGGCGAAGCCGAACGTCGTGCCAATAACCATGGATAAGAAAGTCGCTCCCACGGCGATCAGCATCGTCGTGCGTATTGAAAAGAGCAGGCGGGAAAGGACATCGCGGCCGAGCTCGTCGGTGCCAAGCAGATGCTTGATCGACCCGCCGAAACAGATCGGCGGTTTCAATCGTGCAGCGAGGTCCATTTCCGTGACGTCGAAACGGGCAAGTCTGTCGGCAAATATTGCCGCAATCAATATGACCACGATCCAGCTTGCCGCGAACAGGATCAGACTTAATCCGGCGGGAGAGGCACGATACCGTCGGGTCGTGCTTTGCAGTGATATCGTCATCGGAAATTCGTCCTTACGCATGTCTCATTCTCGGATCGATGAATCCGTAGAGAACATCGACGAGAAGATTGGAAACGGTCATCGTCGCGGTCACGAGCAGCAGGATGACTTGGACGACCGCCAAGTCTCGGTTGGCAACGGACGTGACGAGCAACTGTCCGATCCCCGGCCAACCAAACACAGCTTCTATCAGCACTGAGCCGGCGATTTGACTGCCCAACATCAGCCCGAACAACGTCACAATCGGAATGGCCGCATTTGGAAAGGCATGGTTACGGACGACATTTTTCCATCGAATGCCCTTTGCGCTTGCGGCGGTGATATGTAGCCGGCCAAGAACGGCGACCATAGCGCTCTTGGTATAACGGGCTAGCACGGCGGCGCCACCAATGCCCAGGGTCGCAATCGGCAGGACACCGCTCGCAAGACTATCTGCGCCGCCGGAGGGGAGAACACCGAGCCACACCGAAAACACCAGAATCAGGATTAACGCAAGGACGAAGCTTGGCACGGTAAAACCGATCACCGAGGCAATCATCAGCGATCTGTCGACGACGGTGTCGCGATAGAGAGCTGAACAAATTCCCGCTGGAATCCCAAGAAGAATGTTTACCGCAAGCGCCGGCAGTGTCAGCTGCAGCGTAACAGCGACCCTGGCTAGCACGATCGCCAATGCATCCTGACCGTCCAGCATCGATTTGCCGAGGTCACCATGCAGCAAGTTGCGCAGATAGAGAACATATTGCACCCAGATGGGCTGATCGAGGCCCCACTCGCGACGGAACGCGGCAATATCCGGCGCCCTGGCGTTCGGACCCAAGATCTGCAACGCCGCATCCCCCGATGCGCGTAGGACTACAAAGGTGATGCTCACCGAAACGATGAGCGTAAGAAGGGTGCGAAGGATTCTGACAGCTGCAAAGCGCGTCACGGCACGCCCCCGTTCTCTTCGACAAAATGACAGGCAACCTGCCGTCCCGGCACTACGGCGGCAAGTCGAGGCCTTTCCTGGCGGCAGCGGTAGGTCGCATGCGGGCAACGCCGATAAAACTTGCAGCCCTCTGTCTCAGTTGACCCACTATCGACTTCGCCGTCGATGAGGTCCATTTCGGTGATTATTCGTCCGAGGGCGGGAACCGCCGACATCAGGGCGCGGGTATAGGGATGGGCAGGAGCGTGGACGATGTCGTCCGTCTGACCGATCTCAACGATATTTCCGAGATACATCACCGCAAGTTCGTCACAGATGCTGCGAACTGCGCGCATGTCGTGACTGATGAAGAGGATAGTCAAATGAAACTCGTCGCGCAGATCGGCAAGAAGGTTAAGGATTTGCGCCTGGATCGAGACGTCGAGCGCGGAGACCGGCTCATCGCAGACTAGGAGGCGCGGGCCGCTTGCCAAAGCACGCGCCAGAACGACCCTTTGTCTCTGGCCTCCCGACAGTTCATGCGGATATCGCTTGCCAATATCGCCACCAAGTCCAACAGATCGCAGCAGCACGGAGACTCGTTCGTCGCGCTCGTCACTGTTGCCAATGCCATGGATGTGCAGCGGCTCCGATATAATTGATGAAATAGTCATCCGCGGATCCATGGCCGCAAGTGGATCCTGATAGACCATCTGCATCTGTGCCCTGAGACTTCGCCAGGAACTGTCGCGCGCGGCCGGCAGTGGATTGCCGGCAAAAATGACTTCACCGCTATCGGGCTTCTCAAGGCCGAGCACCAACTTGCCAGTCGTCGACTTTCCGGAGCCCGATTCTCCGACCAAACCGAGGATCGTGCCCTGTTGAAGTGACAGTGACACGTTCTCCACCGCAACAATCGGCCTCTTCCGACCAAAGCAAAAGCCTGGCGATGTGTACCGGCGCGTAATGGCGTTGACGGACAGAAGTGTCATGGTGCCAAACCCAGCGCACGCGTGGCCGTGAAGCACCGGATGGAATGACTGCCACGTAGGCAAACCGGAGCCGGTATCGATTCCTTGCATTCTTCGGAAAGACTACTGCAGCGGGGCGCATAGGCGCAGCCTTTTGGCATGTGCCGAGGATCCGGCGGTTCTCCGCCAATGGCCTGCAAGCGTTTGCGCTCGCCGCTCAGGGGTGGAATTGACGCGATCAAGGCACGCGTATAGGGATGCTCAGGCTTAGAAAGTAGCTCCGCTGTCGGCGCATCCTCGACAATCCTGCCCGCATACATGACACAGACGCGATTGCAGAGCGCCGCCACGGCGCCAAGGTCGTGGCTGATCAAGATGACGCTCATCGCGCGCTCAAGCTGAATGCGCTTGAGGAGCATCAATATCTGCGCCTGGATGGTTGGATCGAGCGCCGTCGTCGGTTCATCGGCAATCAATATTTCCGGGTTCCCGGCCAGAGCCATGGCGATGGCCATGCGCTGGTTTTGCCCACCGGACAACTCATGTGGATACGCCCGAGAGCGGTTGGCGGCGTCCACGATCCCAACCTGATCGAGCAGGCGCAACATTTCCGCTTTTGCCGCCGCGCCATTAAGGCTTCTGTGTATACGAAGAGATTCGAGGATCTGGGATCCAACCCGTTGGATCGGGTTAAGTGCGGAAGCGGCATCCTGGAAAATCGCCGCAATGCGGCGTCCACGAATGCCTTCGAGGTCATGCTCGGCCGTCGCAAGGATGTTCCGGCCGGCGAACGTCACCTCGCCGGATGTGCTTGCACCTTTGGGGAGCAGCCCGAGAGCTGCTCGCCACGTCATCGATTTTCCGCTTCCCGATTCCCCGACTATCCCGACGGCCTCGCCCTCATGTACCGCCAGGTCCACGCCGTGCAAGATCGCCGTATCGCCAATTTGCAGTCGGAGTCCCTTGATCCAAAGGACGGGCTCGCCACAGGCAGGTGAAACGGGCATCGGAGCCACAGAATTCAATCCGTAGTGCATCGTGGATAATCCCTGCTCAGATCACGGGCTCAGAGGGAAGCGACGGTCCCAGATACATCTGCGGAAGAGGGGTCGGCATCCAATCGATTCCGGCCTTCTTTCCATAGATGAAGGGCATTGAATGCAGGGGCGTGATCGGAGGATCATCACGGTCGACGATGTCCTGCATGCGCTGCCAAATCTGTTTGCGATGCGCCAAATCGACAGTTGAACCGAGTTCGTCGCCGAGCGAGTTGAATTCACTACTCGACCAATCGCCGTTGCTTTGAAGACCGTTGGTCGGTCCTATGATCTGCCACAGCGTTGCAATCGGATCGGCGTAAAAAGCACCGCCTGACTCGTCGAAAATGCCGGGAATATTGGCGACCTGGTCCCAGTTTTCGCACATGACCAGCTTGACGTTAAGCCCGACGGCCTTCCACATTTCGACCAAAGCCTGATTTTCTGCGAATTGCATTGGATAGTAATTGCCGACCGTCGGGTAAGGGATCTCCTCGCCACGGTAGCTCGCGCTGGCAAGAAGCTGTCTTGCCCGATCTGGATCGAAGGACAATGGCGGGCGTGACGCATCGTTCAGATCCCCGAAGATGGGAAGCTGCCATCCCGACGGCACGCTCGCCCGACCGTCCCATAGGCCATGCGCCAGTGCATTTCTGTCTATGGAAAGAGCAATGGCCTGACGCACTCTCACGTCTTTAAGCGGCGCGCACTTGCGCGCAGAAAAGGTGAGAAAACGAAACCAAGCCGAATTCCCCCCTAAGACTTCGAGTCCGGGTTTTCCATCGATTTCGTTCATATGATCTGGCGTAATGTCGGTTACGATATCATAGTCGCCGGATTGCAGGCCCGCGATGCGCGCGGCAATTTCCGGAACCTTTTTGAAACGAATTGATTTGAACGGCGGTCGGCCTCCCCAATAAGCATCATGGGCCTCGAGCAGGATGGAATCGCCGGTGTTGGTTTGTGCGATCCGATATGGACCTGTCCCGATTGGCCGCTGCGCCCAATCCGAATAGGACTTTGCCCCCCTCCAGGCTTCAGCGCTGATGATCTGGGTTCCCCAGGCACCTAATCGCTTCAAAAATACCGGGTCGGGCGACTTCGTTGTGATTTGCACCCGATCAGCGGCCAGCTTCTCAATTGAGTCGAAGGAGGACAGAAAATTAGCCTTGACGGCGGCCCCTGGCGCCTTGTCGCCCAGAAGACGCTCGTGACCCAGCGAAAACACTACATCGTCGGCCGTCATTTCCGCGCCGTTATGAAATTTCACGCCTCGGCGGAGCGTCACCTCGTAGGTCGTTTCATTGATCTGCTTAACCGTCTCCGCGAGCGCGAAGTGAAGACGGAAATTGTCGTTGTAATCCGTTCGCAGCAGTTGATCGAAGATACTGTATTGGACGCGCCAGGCAACATTGGCAATAGAGGATTCGTCGATCGGCTCGAGAACGGTTCGAAGGTCCTGAACCGCAATCGTTAATGCCTTTCGCGAGTCGTCGGCGGCCGCCAGGCCAATATCAGACATGGCTGCGTATCCGGCGGATATTGCTGCCAGGGTCAAGAATTCACGCCTATCGATCATGGTGTCCTGTCCTTTGTGAAATTGCTCGGGATTTAAGAACTTTAGGCAAAAACATCGCCCCATCCGAACGGTGGGTTCGGATGCTATTACGTCATTCGGGGATTCGGGTCGGGTGGTCTGCGCCTACCAGGTCATCTTAGCCGCGAAAAAGGCATTTGGTTCGTTGATATGTCCCCACCGTCAGATCTTCCTGCAACGCATCCTCCTCCGTCACCCCTGCTGATCATTTAGCGTGTCGGCTGCGAGGACTATTAGCGGATATTTATGACGGTTTTATGCGTGAATGCGATGGATTTATGAGGGTTAGGGTATCAGCGAAGTGAAACGATTACGACATCAACTTCTGCGTTTGAAGGAAAATTGTCGGAAAGGCGACGCGAATTGGTCGTGTTTGTAGGCAAAAGTCCAGTATTTACAGCATATGTCGGTCAAAATAACGACGGAATGTTTTGAACTGAAATGTGGGTTCATGACGGTTTCCGCCCCGCCCAAATTACATTGACGCGAACACGCCCGAACAGTTCGAGCGCCCGCGCGGATGGAATTCGGTCGGTGACGAGGACGGAGATGGCCTGGGGTGGCAAGATGCGAAATCGCGCGCGCACGTCGAATTTCGTGTGGTCAGCCAGGATGACGACCTTCTCGGCCTGACGGGCAAGCGTTGCCGCTAATGACTGTCCGATCTCCTCATGATCGAAAAAACCTCTCTCCGGATCAACGGCATTGACGCCGATAATAGCGAGATCGAGCAACTGCTCTTCAAGAGTTCTAAGCGCTAGCGGCCCCATGACGCTACGATGATCGGCATTGAAGTTGCCACCGAGTAGGCTGACCTCATGTCGACCGCCCTCGGCGGCGGCGATGCAGGTGTCGATCATGTTGGTCACGATTCGCATCTTCGGAAGCGCTGATATCCGGCGTGCCAGCGCCAGTACTGTGCTGCCTCCCCCAAGAAAAACGTTCTGGCCGGGCTTCAGCAAGGACAGCGCCATGCTGGCGATATCGTCCTTTTGACCTGCCTGGCTGGTGGAGCGCGATGCGAGCGCGAGCAACTTTGGTTCTCCGGTAGCGACGGCTCCGCCATGGACCCGCACCACCCGCCCGCTGCGTTCGAACATTTTAAGATCGCGGCGAACCGTCTCTTCCGATATCCCGAGCATTTCTATGAGCTCGCGGGTACGCACCTCTCCGGTGGCTTCAATCATAGACAGGATTTGTTTTCGACGCTGGTGGCTTGACGACATGCTTTGACCGATCTTCGTTGATCCTGCGGCACAGGATCGTTTCCGTACACACTGCGCAGAACCATACACTTAAATTGGCCTGCTTTGGATCATAGGCCGAGGTGCGTTACAATTGCGTGGCCAAACATAACGCGGCTGACTGCCGCAGCGGCGCTTTCTCCCCACGGCGCGGCGCCACGTGCCAGGACCAAACGGCGATTAGAATCGATGTCATGGTATCGTCTCTTTGAAAGATGACAGTTGGCCGCGAACAATGGCGTCGATCAGAATCATGCAGGCGAAATACGTGTATCGAGTGCGTCAACGAATGACATCGGCGTCCGCCGGCGGGCGGCCGAGCGCCAAGAGAGCATAACTCATGAACGGCGTATGACTCGTCGCGCACCCGAGAAAGCTTCGTAGAATGTGAAACAATCGTCTCTTCGTCGCAAGCCCATACCCCTGCTACTATCGGACGAGGGACGATTCGGAGCCGCCGGTGCATTGGCCAAGATTGCGCTTCAGGATATTGACGAGCGCTTGATTTTCCTCCGGACTGCGAACCGAAAGGCGAAGATAGCGATCAGCATCCTTCATCGTTTGATAGCCGCATTCTCTGACGAGGACGGATTCGCGCCGGATGAGGTTGTGCTTCAGCTTCGCGGCGGATGGGGAATTCTGCGGCAGCCGGCACAGCACGAAATTGGTTTGCGACGGCACCACCTCGAGGCCCGGGACGGTCTTGAGATCGCGCTGGAAGTGCTCTCGATCACTGCGTAGCAACGTCAAACTATCCTCCAGTTCCTCCAGAAATTCGGCCAGAAGGAAGAGCGCGCATTCCGCGACGCCGTTGATGTTCCACAAGGGCAGCTTCCGCCGGACGCAGGCTACGAGCTCAGTGTCGCTGCTCATGAGATAACCAAGCCTCATTCCGCCGAGCCCGAAGACCTTTCCGAGACTTTTCACCACGATCAGCTTGTCGTGGAAAGACACCAGGCTCTCGACACTATGGCGCCGGCCGTCGGCGGGAAAATCGATGAAGGATTCGTCGACGATTAACCGCCGGCCTGTGGATCGGAGCGCTTCAATCAGCCATACCATGTCGGCGAAGTCGACCAAGCGGCCTGTCGGATTGTTCGGATTGATGACGATTGCGGTGTCGGCATTGCTCCTAACCACGAAATCGAAGAAAGCCTGAACGTCTAGGTCAAAATTGGGTGCACACAGAACGAAGTTCTTCTTTTGCTCCTCTGGGAGCGGCGTCTGGAAGCCTGCAAAGGTCGGCGTCGGAACCGCGATCGTCGGTTTCAGGGTGGAATAGAGAGCCAGTATCAGTTCGGTCACGCCGTTTCCGACCGCCACATAGTCACTTCTCTGCGCAGTCATCTCGGCGACAAGGGTCGCAATGTCAACTTGCTGAGAGGGATAGCACGTCAAAGCGCCTTCGATCCTCGATTGAAGCCGGTGGAAAAAAGCTTTTGGCGGGAAGCGCGTATTGCAGAGCAGCATATGTTCTGCGATCGGTTTTCTCCAGTATCCCCCGACACTTGTCTCCAGGCGATTGACAAGGTTTTCCGTGTTGCAGCGAAACTCCGCGATCGCGACATCCACTCCGTCGCGAATATCGAGCAGTTCACCCGCGGTGCCTGCATATTCGGGCGATGGTGCTGCAGATATCCTCGATATACCGTCTGCAATCGCACCGAAGACCTGTCTGACTTCGCCGAAGGCAGCGCTCTCCAGCAGAAGCGCATGCAGATCGTCGCTACCGAGACGATAAACACCGGTGGGCGCTTCGGGCCGCCACTCGGTGCTTCGTAGCCCCTGACCTTGCTTCAAGCCATAAAGAACGGAACCATCGAAAAACGGAGTTCCAAAGATAAAGAAGGTATCATTGTCCTCACGAAGACGTGCGTCGATGAGCTTAATGTCGGACAGCGGATAGGCGGTGGCCCCAAACCTGCGGCAGAACGCCTCGAGGCCATCGGCCGGTAAGGCATTGGCAACCATCAGGAGCTCCGAAACGCCGCATTCCAAACATGTTGTTGCTAGCCGGTCCAAAAGTGCTTCGCCGCAAACAGGAACCAAGTGTGCATCATAGCGGCCGCTCCAAAGACGTATTTCCCGGAAATCGAGGAGGAAAATCGCGCGCGTTGCCATTGCCATCATAACACCCCTCTTTGGCCAAACAGACATTGGTTAAAGCTTTCGACCGATCCCAGCGGGCGGCCGGCTTCTTGCGAAATTTCCAAATGACAGGTTCACATTTGCGTCACTCAGAACGGATAAAAGGCCGTTTCGACTTTTCCCAGGTGGCCAAATGATGAAGCCCGATGCGTCAACGCACGTTTCCCCACTTACAATTCCTGCTGTCACGCATCAGCCGGTGCCCAGTAAGGCGATCGTGATTCTGGTGGATGGCGTAAGCGCCGACTATTTTGTAAAACACAGATACCGGCTTCCGACGCTGTCGCGCCTGGCGGGCGAAGGGCTTTCGGTGGAGCGTCTGCGCTCGACCATGCCCGGCACCTCGATGCCCGGCCGCGCCAGCATGATGACCGGAGCAGAGCCACAGGTGAACGGCATCTACGGCAATCACATCGTCAAAGACGGCTCCTTCATCTGCGCCGACGCGCAATACATGCGGGTGCCGACGATTGCCAAACTCGCTACGAATTCGGGACTGGATGTCGCCTCGATCGGTGCTGGTCTCGTCGACCCTGCCGATTGCAACATCTTCGTACCTGCCTGGTGGGAACGTGGCTTTTTGCAGGGAAGCCGGTTCTTCAAGAGCCTGCCCGAAGATCGCCTCGGTCGCGCCCGGATAATCAAGGATCCCGAGGGCCGCTTGGCCGCGGCTGGCGTGCTCGACCTCTTCGGGTTTCCCGCCGCACGGAACACCGTTCCAAGTACACCCTTGATGGCGGGACTGGCCGCTGACCATCTGATGGTCAACGCGGCGGGTGCGCTCGCATGTTCGGACAATCCGCCCGATCTCATCTTGACTGAAATCGAAATGACCGATGCTATCCAGCACCAATTCGGCTATGAAAGCGAGGCGGCGCATTGGTCCATCTCCATGGCAGACCTGATGATTGGTGCGTTGGTCGATGGATTGCGACGGGTCGGTCGCGAAAGCGACTATGCCATCGTCGTCGCGAGCGATCATGGCCACAGCGCCGTCCACACGGCCCTCTATCCGCAGGCCATCCTTCCTGATCATATATGGGAAAGCGAAGGAGCCACCCTTCACGTGTTGGTGGACGGGTCGCGGGACCGCACCACCGTCGGCCAACTGTTGGGCCAACACAAAGTGGAGGCATGGTCGAGCGATCACGTGCCGGTAGCCGAACGGGCTCTGGTAGCAACCTATGTCGCCCCGCCAGGATTCTCGTTTGAGGAGACGCCACTCGGCACGACTGCTCAGACCCCAACCGGCAAAGCGCAATATGCTTCGACCCATGGCTTCCGTCCAGGCTCCATCGAAGACGACCGTATGTGCCTTTTCGGTCTTGGCGGCATCGAGCCTCGCCGGTTGGCCGGAAGTTCTGCCGAGGCTTTCGCTCCGACCGTCGCACAGATTCTCGGCCTTTCGAGCGCCTCCTTCGCTGCGCGGGGTCTTCTTTGAACGGCGCTTGCAAGAAGGGGTCGGAGAACACAGCTTCCTCACGCTAGGACCTCCCGGAAGAAGAGCGCGAGATTGGCAAGAAGCCAGAATTTTCGGCCAAAGGAGTCGGAAGGATTTGTTCGACCGCATTCGAACCAGGTCCTCAAGGCGTTAAGGTCGAAGAGATCGCCGAGCGGCGATTCTTTACCAAAAACGAGATTCCGATAGGCCCTGGATCGCTCCGCGACGGCCCACTGACCGAGCGGAAGGGGAAAACCCATCTTCTTCCTGCACAGAACGGACTGGGGCAGGACCTTGCCATAGTCCCGCCGCAGCGGATATTTCGGCACGTCGAGACGCTCGCTGAATGAGGTGATGGGGGAGCACAGCGCCTGGACCGGGGCGATCGCCGATTTCCACTTCAGCCGCTCTGAACTCGAGATAGCCATAGCGGCAGCGACTACTCGATGATCGGTATAGGGCACGCGTGCTTCGAGGCCTGCGGCCATCGTTGTATTGTCGACCATTTCCAGCAAAGCTGGCAGATGCGTTGCTACAAAGACATGGGCGATCTGACTGAAGAGGTCACCGTCTGCCTCGGCAAATTGCTTCTCGAAATGCGCGAAAAGTTCCTCGCCGTCGTCGGCGCTAAATCTGCCGCTGATGGCAAGCGACCGGATCTCATCAAAGGGGAAATACGAATAGCGGTCGAGGAAAAATTGCAGCGGCCGTGCATGAGGTCCCAACGCGAGTCGGCGACGTGCGAGTTTCGCGATGGCAGCCGGGAAGGTCGCCACGAGCCTGCTTCTGTTGTAGTCGTACGGCAGGCGGAATAACCGGCTGTAGCCCGCGAAAATCTCGTCCGCTCCCTCGCCGGTAAAAACAACTTTGTGCTCCTTGGCGACGGCCTTCGCGAGAGTGAACATGGCTGTTTCGTTGTGCATGCCAAGGGGATGACCTCGCAGGCGAACCAGCTCGGCTACCGCATCAATATCTGAGGGTTCTCCGATGGTCACCACGCGGTGGGGAAGACTTAGATGGGCCGCAACCTCGCGCGCGTAGCCGGTCTCGTCGTAGTCAGCACCATCGACCTTTCCGGTATAGCAGATGGGACGTACCGGCGCGCGCGCGGAGAGCTCATAGGCGAGGATGCTGGAATCTAGTCCGCCCGACAGCAATGCGGCGACCGGAACGTCGGCAACTAGCTGGCTCTCGACCGCATCGCCGACAAGCGACCTAATATCCGTCTTGGATAATCTTCTTTCAGGCGGACTTGCCAGGCTCCACCAACGTTCACACCTTACGTGCCCGTCCTTGACTTCTAGCAGGCATCCCGGCTCCAATTTTGATATGCCGGCAAACAGCGTTCTGGCGCCGACGACGGCGCGGAAGGAAAGAAAGCTCAGCGCTCCTTTCATATCGGGCTTACGGACAACGCCGGGCCAGCGAATGAGTGCGTTGGGCTGCGAGGCAAAGAGCACCCCGAAATCTTGATCCATATAGTAAAGCGGCTTGACGCCAATGCGATCGCGCGCAATGAACGAAAGAGATCGGCGCGGGTCGAACAACGCGAATGCGAATATACCATTGAGACGATTCAGGAACGACTTGCCCCAGGCAAGATAGCTCTTGAGGAGAACCTCGGTATCCGACTGCGTCGAAAATTCGAATCCGAGCTGAGCCAATTCGCATCTCAGTTCACGGTAGTTGTAGATCTCTCCGTTATAGGTGACAACCACGCGGCTTGCCTCATCGCGGAACGGCTGGTTGGCCCTAGCATCAAGATCAATGATGGATAGCCGTCGGTGTGCGAATGCGACGGCGCAGTCGATATAGCGGCCACCGGCGTCCGGCCCGCGATGGGCGAGAGCCTCGGCACAATAGTCGACCGCGGTGGCGGGGACCGAAGCGCCGGGCTGTTTGAGTATGATCCCAAAGATTGCGCACATGGATGTCGCGTTCGTCCTAGAGTGATTATTATTACTGCCTCGGCCTTTCGCCAATCATCTGGATGCAGCCGTCGCCGAACCAGAACCGCGCTAGCGGGTGGTCATAGTGGCGATACATCGGCGCAAGGAAGCGGCGCAGATTGTGAAAGGCTCGGGTGTAGCGAGAGATGCGGCGGATATTCGCGAAGCCGCATTCAGCGAACCAGTCCCTAATTTGAATTTCGGTAAAGTCGAAATCGTGATAGGTCGGCGCTTGGAAGCGGTCTCGGATCGTCACGAAGAAATCCTCATCGAATAAGCTGCGGAAGAAGTCGTTTTCCTTCGAAAGATATTCGGCCTCCTCACGATCTTTCGTGTCCAGCAGCCAATCGATGGCTTGGCGCGCGCTAGCCGCATTGAGATTGTCAACCGAATGGCGAAATTGTAGGTCGTGTTTATAGAGTTCGCGCAGGTGATTGATGCATCGGTAGACGACACCATTGCCGGTGCCCATGACTGTTATGAAGAGCTTGCCGTCCGGGCGGGTAACGCGCGTGAGTTCTTCGAAGCCCCTTCTCGGGTCGCTGGTGTGAGGCAGAACCCCAGCGCAATGGACAAAATCGAAGCTTCGATCATCAAACGGCAAGTCAAGGACGCTTCCGGCCACGAGCGCTGAGCGGGCGCCAAATCGGCCGAGCCGCTTGCTCGCGCAGTCCATCCACTCACTACCTAGCTCCAGCGACGTGACGCTACGCGCACCCTTCTCAAGAAACGCATAAGACGCATTCGCGTTTGATCCGCATCCGGCGTCCAGTATGTCGAGACCGCGGAAGCTTCCCACGGGAAGACCGAAATAGTCTTCTTCGATGAGCGATGCCAATCTGTCGAAGATGTGATCGTCATTTTCCTGCTGACGCTGGTATCGATCGAAGACGGCACGTGTTTCAAGCTCGAAAGCGCTTTCCATGACTTCCTCCCTTTGTCTAGGATGCCAATTCACTCGTCAGCAGGGCAATGGAACCGGCTACCACAAGGGTCAGATTGGTAAGGCGCAATTTAGTGCCGGTCCCGGGGAATCTGAAACTGGCAAGATGCAGGCCGGATAGCACAAATGCTGCACCGATAAGGGCAACCCCGAGATGGCGAATTCGCAAATAGTGGTCTGCGGCAAAGAGAATAGCGAGCACAAAGACATCGTTGTTAAGCGGAAGACCTCTGCCGAAGCCATCCTCATCGAGACCAAATGTTGAAAAATATGCGAGGCGAAGTGCACCCGAAAGCACGAGGCAGAGCGCAGCCAGCAAGGCCGGCCCGGAAAAGGCGTTGAAAGACAAAATCAGGACAGATGGAAAAATGCATGCGTAGACGAGATCCGCCAGATTGTCGAAGGCGCCGCCAATCTGCGCCGTGAGGGCCGATCTGTTCCGCGAGCATTTTGCGATCATGCCATCTGCATCATCCGCCAGAAGCGCCCACAAGGAAAAACATATCGCGAGCTCAAAATGTCCAATGAGGGCAAAATAGATGGCGGTTGTCGCGAAGACGAGGCCGAGGGCGGTAACGGCGTTCGCCGGATCATAGAGATAGCGTATCATGGCTTACTCTGCCGCAACTGACACCACTGACATGGGCCCACTGGCGAAAAAACACTCGGCATTTGCAGGTCTCCTTCGCTGTAGATCTCCTGCCACCGCAAGTCATCAGACCTGGCCGCTACTAGTTGCAGGCCAACGTCTTTCGATGGGGTGTGAAAGGATCTCTCCTGTATAGGGCTTTGTCGCAGCGCAGCCGATTAGGTGGTCAGGTGCCAAAACCACCCTGTGGGAATCGTGCCGCAAGAGGGCATCAATCTGAGAATCTTGCTCAGCAACATTTCTTATCTCCAGTCATTGAATCTCCCCGAGCTATCTCTCACTCCTGGTAAGCAGCTCTCGCGACCTTTTGATGGGCAGCTTCAAAATTCATGCCAACATGTTGAGAGCTTCAAAAAGGCAATTTTTGATTTCTATTCCGTGGGTTAACTGAGAGCACCCAGAAAGTCCGACAATAGCTTTGTCGTCAATTCGCCAAAACCGTTGTCCAATGGTATCGCGAACTCCGAGCGCGAACGAACCCGCCTGCCGTTGCCTATTGCGTGCTGCGCGTTGTGCTGGAAGAACATCATTATTCAACCGATAATGCATCCTTCGGGAGCGCGACTTTCAATGCACGGGCGCAGCACGGATCAACTACGATGCTCCCGCGTGAAACTCTTACTGCCGAAATACAATTTTCCAGAACCGGACGAGGAGAAGATTTGGCTCGCGCTCGGTTCGGAGTGATTATGGCGATCCCGGCGGAAAAGCACTGCCGCGTGGCAGCTGAACGGGGGTTTTCTCACTTTGTAAAGTTCATTCCCCATCGCTGAAGATGCCACTGCCGGCGGGCATCTAACGAAAACCAAATGGTCACCCCCGCGGATCAAAGTTTCGGGCGTCGTACTTGCCGATCACGAAAAGCGCGCGAAGACAATACTCGCGCCGCGCAAAGGCGCGTACGCTAACGAGCGCCTAGGGAAAGGTGCTTCGCTCAGTCAAAAGGATGCCTTTACATCGTACTTGTCTATTAAGCATATCCGCATCCGTTACATCCCGGTGGCGAGGCGCGGCCTTAGGCCGACTGCCAGGAAGCGGTCGAGCATTGCATTCACCTGGTCAGCCACCTCGATGGTGTTGAAATGGCCATCGGCGTGCGGGTTTTGGTCATCGACGAGGTACACAACATCCTCGCCAGCACTTGTCGCAAGCAACGCATCGCCCTGAGTCACTGCGCTTCCTCAGCATGGAAAAGGTGGCATAGCTTAACGCGGGACTGTGTTCGGCTTTTGCGAAATACGCAACCCTCTTCGCGGAGACGCAAAATCCATTTCCCTGGATGTCAGAAGCGATGGATCTCAAGAAAGTGAAGTTCGAACATTCGTTGTCGATGAGCTGTTCAGGGTCGTTGATATGCGTCGAGCCAGAACTCGGCGGTTTTCCGGGACACTCATCATGGTCAGATGGTCGCCTGGAATTGGAACGGCATGAATGGCCTCTGCACTTAAAATCCGGTCCCAACCTCGCAAAGGCGAATGTGCTTCTGGACCTATCGGAATTTTGCGAGATCGTGCCCGATGACTGATAGAGCTGTTGGCATAGAACTGGTGTATCTCAACCGGCAGAGACGGAAGTCGATACAAGTTCAGCGCCCTTCGAAACTGCAAGGCCTTT
Source organism: Rhizobium mayense (assembly GCF_030272705.1). Classification (GTDB taxonomy): domain Bacteria; phylum Pseudomonadota; class Alphaproteobacteria; order Rhizobiales; family Rhizobiaceae; genus Rhizobium; species Rhizobium mayense. The sequence continues at coordinate 30,207 of NZ_JARFYM010000048.1, forward strand.
TCATACATCAAAATCTCCTTCTGGAGATCACGATCCAGAGGTAACCCTCCAAGTTTCTGTGCCATTTCGAGGAGCTGAGAAACTGAACTTTGGTCAGCGATCCGTTCGAGTATCTCGAAGGAGTCGTCATCTAATTCGACAGAGTCAAGAAGCACCTCTCGCATCATTTTGGCCGGCGATAGCCTTGACGGATTTGCAGGTAACACAACATCGATTAGAGCAATGAATGACACAGCGTCACCGGGACTTAGCAAGCAATGCGCAATTGCGTAAGCTAAGATTGCCCCTGATGAGTATCCGGCAAAGCGGTACGGACCCTTTGGCTGGATCTCTCGAATTGCCAGGCTTAGCTCCGCCGCCATTGCCTCGAGAGTTGGCGGACAAACGTCATTGAAAGGCGGCCATGGCAAAGCGTAGACAGGACATTCTACGTTCATTTCCTTCGCCAAACTCAGGACATAGGAGCAATCGCCCAAACCTGTGGGAACAAAGAACAGCGGCGGCTGCGATCCGGTTTCTCGAACGCAAATCACTCCCGGCCTGCTGGGTTGTGGTTCCAAATGAACCTTTGACGCAAGTTCCTTTAGAAAAGGGGCTTGGAAGAGGTTAGCGGCGCTCAGCTTGAACCCAAGATCGAACGCGCGACTGAGCAACTGCACCGCCAAGAGGGAGTGGCCGCCGAGCTCAAAGAAATTGTCATGGCGTCCGACCCGCTCGATCCCGAGAAGCTCCGTCCAGATCTGAGCCAGCGCCGTCTCGATCTCGCCCTGCGGTGCCTCATAGGGGGCCCGCGCATAGGCGTCGTCGTCGGGAGCGGGCAGCGCCTTGCGGTCGAGCTTGCCGTTCTGCGTCAGCGGCAGCGCATCGAGCCGCACGAAGGCCGACGGCACCATGTAGTCCGGCAGGCGGGCACTCAGATGTGCGCGCAAGGTGGCGGCAAGCGCGCTTGCGTCCTCCTCCTGCGGTCCGGCCTCGGGCGCACAGACCACATAGGCGACGAGCCGCTTGTCGCCCGTTCGGTCCTCTTGCGCCACCACGACGGCCTCGCGCACCAAGGCGTGCTCGCAAAGCCGTGCGGCGATCTCGCCCGGCTCGATGCGGAAGCCGCGGATCTTCACCTGCTCGTCGTTGCGGCCGAGGAACTCCAGATTGCCGTCCGG
>NZ_JARFYM010000049.1 GCF_030272705.1 Rhizobium mayense
GGACAAGATCCGCACCGACCCGATCATCCGCATGATGATTGTCGCCATCGCCTTCTACGGCATGTCGACCTTCGAGGGGCCGATGATGTCCGTGAAGACCGTCAACTCCCTCAGCCACTATACCGAGTGGACGATTGGCCATGTTCATTCCGGCGCCCTCGGCTGGGTCGGCATGATCACGTTCGGCGCCGTCTACCACCTGACGCCGACGCTTTGGGGCCGCGAGCGGCTCTACAGTCTGCGCATGGTCAACTGGCACTTCTGGCTCGCCACTCTCGGCATCGTCATCTACGCGGCAGCTCTCTGGGTCGCCGGCATCCAGCAGGGCCTGATGTGGCGCGAATATAACAGCCAGGGCTTCTTGGTTTATTCGTTCGCGGAAACGGTCGCGGCGATGTTTCCCTACTACCTGCTGCGCGCGGTCGGCGGCGGCCTTTACCTGGCCGGCGGCGTGGTCATGGCCTTCAATGTCGCGATGACGATCCGTGGTTACCAGCGTGACGAAGCCGCGATCCCAGGCGCATTCATCGCCAAGGCTGCGGAGTGAAATCAAACCGGATGTCTATAATCGCAAAACACCAGATTCTTGAGAAAAGTGCCACGCTGCTGCTCGTCGGATCGCTCCTGGTCGTCAGCATAGGCGGTATCGTCGAGATTGCACCGCTGTTTTATCTTCAGAACACGATCGAGAAGGTGGAAGGCATGCGGCCCTACACGCCACTCGAGCTCGCCGGGCGAAACATCTACATCCGCGAAGGATGCTATCTGTGCCACAGCCAGATGATCCGTCCCTTCCGCGACGAGGTTGAACGCTACGGCCACTACTCGCTCGCGGCTGAATCGATGTACGACCATCCGTTTCAATGGGGTTCGAAACGCACGGGACCGGACCTGGCACGTGTTGGCGAGCGCTATTCCAATGAATGGCACGTGCAGCATCTGTCCAATCCGCGCGCGGTCGTCCCGGAATCGATCATGCCGACCTATGCCTTCCTCAAGGACCGGGACGTCACGGTCAAGGACATCGGCATGGACCTGAAGGCCAATGAGGACGTCGGCGTGCCCTATACCGCCGACATGCTGGCAAACGCCGAGGCCGACATGCGCGCGCAGGCCGATCCGAACGCCAACACGACCGATCTGCTCGCGCGCTACCCGAAAGCAAAGGTGGGTGACTTCGATGGCGATCCCACAAGACTGACGGAAATGGATGCACTGGTCTCCTACCTCCAGATGCTCGGCACTCTGGTTGACTTTTCGACATACGACGATGCAACCGGTTATCGCTGAGGTGATCACATGGAGACCTATACTGCATTGCGTCACTTCGCCGACAGCTGGGGGCTATTGGCAATGGTGCTGTTCTTCACGGGAGCGATTGTCTTCGCCTTCCGGCCAGGCAGCAAACGGATCGTCGCTGACGCCGCTGACATACCTTTGAGGGAATGAACGAGATGTCGGAGAAGCATATAGACGAAATCAGCGGCGTCGAGACAACCGGTCATGAGTGGGATGGCATTCGCGAGCTGAATAATCCGATGCCCCGATGGTGGGTGTGGACGTTCTGCGCCACGATCCTGTGGGCTGTTGGCTACGCAATCGCCTATCTCCCCATACCCTCGTTCGGTGATGCCACCGAGAAAGTCCTTGGTTTTTCGAGCCGGGCCGAACTGCAGCAGGAACTGGACAGAGCCAAGCGTGAGCAGGCCCGATTCGATATTCTGATCGCCTCAAAATCCGTCGAAGAAATCGATGCCGATCCTAAATTGCGCGCGTTTGCGATCGCCGGTGGCGCGTCGGCGTTCAAGGTCAATTGCGCACCATGCCATGGCTCCGGTGCGACAGGCGGCCCGGGATTCCCTAATCTGAACGACGACGACTGGCTATGGGGCGGCAATCTTTCCGCCATTCAACAGACCATCGCTCACGGCATCCGCTTCGAGGCGGATGCCGAAACGCATGTATCCGAGATGCCGGCCTTCGGTGATGTACTCGAACGCACGCAAATCCGCCAGGTCGCTGCCTACGTTTGGGGATTGACGAACACGGCTTTCGATCCGGCTTGGGCCGAAGCCGGCAAGCAGGTTTTCCTCGAAAATTGCGCCGTCTGCCATGGCGAAGACGACAGGGGCAATCAGGAGATCGGGGCACCGAATCTCGCCGACGCGATCTGGCTCAAGGGGCGGGGGGAGGAGGCGATCATTCACCAAGTGAGCCTGCCGAAACACGGCGTCATGCCCGCGTGGTTGGCCCGCCTGGGTGGCCCCATCGTGAAGGAGCTGACGGTATTCGTCCATTCGTTGGGCGGCGGAAAATAGAAAGAAACAAAGAAAAACTCAGCATTATACAATCCTCTTCGCGTCCGACGCGCGACGTCGTCAGCATCGATCACAAACAAATTTCCATTTGAACATAGCCGTTGGGTTCTAGCGGTCAAAAGCCTATCTGCGAGATTGGAAATTTTGGCCACGTTTTGATTTCACGCAAAGATTGCAGGATCGCAAGCTGATATTATCCGGCGCTGGAGGACGTCCCTGCGGGCTTCTCCCCCGTAGTTCCTCCGAGCCACACCCCTCCCGGAGTGTGGCTCTCCTTTTGATTGAGCCGACGGCTCGCTCTTCTCTCCCAGCCTTGTGTCAAGAACGCTCGGCTCGTCCAATGTGAGATGAGGATCATCATCAGGGTGGCATGCGATGAACCTCAACACGGCTCCCAGCCCACGTGACGATCGCGCCGAACGGCCAAGTATCGACGACGCTTGCGCCCGGCGCAATCGCCAACCGCTTTATGCGCCGCGAAAGAAAGTGTTTCCGAAACGGGCGCACGGCCGGTTCAGACGGTTCAAATGGATCGTCCTTTTGATTACGCTCGGCATCTATTATCTTTCGCCCTGGATCCGCTGGGAGCGCGGGCCTTATGCTCCGGATCAGGCAATCCTTTTCGACCTTGGGTCCCGTCGCTTCTTCTTTTTTTCGATCGAGATATGGCCGCAAGAGTTTTACTATGTCGCAGGCCTGCTGGTGATGGCCGGCTTCGGCCTTTTTCTCCTGACCTCCGTCGTAGGCAGAGCCTGGTGCGGCTACGCCTGTCCCCAGACAGTATGGGTTGATCTTTTCCTCGTCGTCGAGCGGGCGATCGAAGGAGAGCGCAACGCGCGCAGGAAACTCGATGCGGCCCCTTGGACGTCGAAAAAGATTGCGAAGCGGATTGCCAAGCACTCCATATGGATGCTGATCGGCGCTCTTACCGGCGGCGCGTGGATCTTCTATTTCGCGGACGCGCCTTCTCTTGCATCCGCTTTAGTCCAAGGAGACGCGCCGGACGTTGCCTACGTCACCGTCGCGGTTCTCACCTTGATGACCTATGCCCTTGGCGGGCTGATGAGGGAGCAGGTCTGCATCTATATGTGCCCCTGGCCGCGTATACAGGCCTCCATGCTCGACGAAAACTCCCTTGTCGTCACCTATAACGACTGGCGCGGAGAGCCTCGCTCCCGGCCCGGCAAGAAGACGCAGGCAGCGGGCCGGGCAGTCGGCGATTGCGTGGACTGCAACGCTTGCGCCGCAGTCTGTCCGATGGGGATAGACATCCGCGACGGCCAGCAGATGGAGTGCATAACTTGCGCCTTATGCATCGACGCCTGCGATGGCGTGATGGATAAGGTCGGCAAGCCACGCGCTCTGATCTCGTATGCAACCCTGCGCGACTACACGGCAAATGCAGGTATTGCGACCAATAGCGGAAGGAGCCTGGCGCAGCCTAATCTCATCAGAAATGCTGACGGCAGCTTTGTTGAGGAGATCAAGCATTTCAACTGGCGGGTGATCTTCAGGCCGCGCGTCATTTTTTATGCAGCGATGTGGGCTTCGATCGGTGCGGCCATGCTCGCACATTTGGCGCTGCGCGAACGGCTGGAACTGAACGTGCTCCATGATCGGAATCCGCAATACGTCCTGGAATCGGACGGCTCGATCCGCAATGGGTATTCGCTTCGTGTGCTCAACATGGTGCCGATGCCGCGCAAGATCGAAATTCGGCTCGAGGGCCTGGATGGCGCGACGATGAAAATCCCGGAACTGTCGAAGGAAGGCGGACGCAGCTTCAGCGTCGAGGCACCTGCGGACCAGGTCACCACGTTCAAGGCGTACGTGACACAACACGCAAGGGCTGCGGCCGCCAGCGAATTCCTGTTTGTCGTAGAGGGCGAAAATCAAAAGGACAGGGCAACTTACCATGCCACCTTCAATACACCGGACATACGCAAATGAGAGCCGCAGCCCGCACGTTTACCGGCCGTCACATGCTGGTCGTCACGGCCGCGTTCTTCGCCGTGGTCATTGGAGTGAACGTTACGATGGCAATTCTTGCGTCTACGAAATGGAGCGGGCTCGTGGTTGAAAACACCTATGTCGCAAGCCAGGAATTCAACGGTAAGGCAGCGGCTATGCGCGCGATGGCCGCCGGCGGCATTTCCGGTAATCTGTCCGTCCGCAGCGACGTCATCCACTATGATATTTACAATCGCGACGGATCGCCGGCAACGGTCGATGACGTTACGCTGAAATTCAGGAGACCGGTCGGCGATCACGAGGATTTCCGACTGGATCTGGTGAAAGAGGATGAAGGCCATTTCCGGGCCGCGCATCACGTTCAGCCAGGCGACTGGATCGTGGAAATCATTTCCCGAAAGAAAGAGGTCACGGTGATGCACGAAGCCGTGCGCATCGATACGGCGGAGTTTGGGCAATGACTTGTCGCACCATGGACGCCGAAAGCACATTGGGACTATCGAGCTATCGTTCTTTCAGTGCTGAAGAGATCGCTCTTGCGAGCCATCCGTTGGGGGATGGATTGCGTCAACTTGACCTCAGCGTTCCCGATGCGCACTGTGGTGCCTGCATCTCGACGATCGAGCGGGCGTTGCAGAAACTTCCCTATGTAAAGCATGCCCGGGTCAACCTTACCGCCCGGCGAGTCACTTGCATCTATATCGAGCGATTGGGGGACGCGCCGGTCGATCCTAACGGTATTCTGTCCTCGATTATGGGCACAGGCCATCGCGTCCACCTCTTCACGTCCGCCTTGGCATCGAACCAGCCCGACAGCCTGCGCAATCAATTGCTGTTGGCTGTCGGCGTCTCCGGCATTGCAGCCGTAAACATCATGCTGCTGTCCGTATCTGTCTGGTCTGGCGCGAATGCGGCAACCCGTGACCTGTTCCATTGGATCTCCGCGATGATCGCTGCACCGGCGCTGATCTATGGCGGGCGCTTCTTTTTCCAATCTGCCTGGAATGCTCTGAAGCACGGGCGCACCAACATGGACGTGCCGATCTCGCTGGCCGTTACGCTTTCCTATGCGGTCTCACTGTCGGAGACGATCCACCACGGGGAGCACGCATGGTTCGACGCCTCCGTGTCGTTGCTGTTCTTCCTGCTTATCGGCCGCACGCTCGATTACATGATGCGGCAAAAGGCGCGGGCTGCCGTCAACAGCCTGGCGAGGCTTGCGCCACGCGGCGCGCCGGTAATAGCCGCCGACGGCAGCAAGCGCTACACCGCGATTGAGGATATCCGCATCGGTGATCGCGTCTTCATTGGCGCGGGCGAACGCATCCCTGTCGATGGCGTCGTGACCGCCGGCACGAGCGAGCTGGATCTCACCGTCGTCACGGGCGAAAGTACGCCAGTTGCCGTCGCGAACGGCGCGGAGGTGAGATCGGGCGCGATGAACCTCATGGCGTCATTGACCATTCGCGCGACGAAGACGGCGGAAAACTCGCTGCTTGCAGAAATAATAAACCTTATGGAGGCGGCAGAAGCGGGCAGGGCGCGCTATCGCAGGATCGCGGATCGTGCGGCAAGCCTTTACGCTCCGGCAGTTCATTTGCTTGCGCTGGTTTCCTTTCTTGCCTGGGGCTTCCTTGGCGGAGATTGGAAGCATGCCATGCTTGTCGCGGTCGCGGTGCTGATCATCACTTGTCCTTGCGCGCTTGGATTAGCGGTGCCAGTCGTCCAGGTCGTTGCCGCGGGCAGCCTGTTTCGCCGCGGCATCATCATCAAGGACGGGTCCGCTTTGGAGCGGCTCGCTGAAATCGATACCGTCGTGTTCGACAAGACCGGTACGTTGACGACGGGCCAGCCACGGCTCGTCGAGATGGTGGAGGTGGGGCCGGAGGAAAAGGCGATCGCGGCCGGTCTTGCAGAGCATTCCCGCCATCCGCTCTCCCTGGCGTTGCTGCGGAGTGCCGGTGGCAACGGGCAACGGTTCGACAGCGTTGTCGAGATTCCGGGCGCGGGCCTCGAGGTCGAAACCACCGCCGGCCTATATCGTCTCGGCAATACGGGGTTCGCTTGTTTGATCCCGCCGCGCGAAGAAAAAGAAGCCGATGGCTCGCTCTGCGAGGTCGTGCTGTCGAGGAATGGCATCGAAGTCGCCCGTTTCTACTTCGAAGACACGCTTCGCCCCGGGGCAGCCGAGGCTATTGGCGAACTTAGTCGCGCGGGATTGCAGACAATGATCCTGTCCGGCGACCGGCAAGCCGTGGTCGCGGCGACGGCACGAGCATTGCATATGGATCGGTGGATTGCCGAATCCAATCCGAAGCAGAAGGTGGAGGAGTGTGCCCGTTTGAGCGAGGCCGGCAACAGGGTCATGATGGTTGGCGACGGCATCAACGACGCGCCGGCGCTGGCGGCAGCACATGTGTCGATGGCGCCCGCGACCGCTTCCGACATCGGCCGGCAGGCTGCGGACCTCGTATTCCTTAACGACCGGCTCGACGCGGTTCCCGAAGCAATCTCACTTGCGCGAACAGCAACTACCTTGATCCGACAGAACTTCGCACTTGCCATCGGTTATAACTTGCTCGCTGTTCCCATCGCCATCGCGGGCCATGCCACGCCGCTTGTCGCAGCCATCGCAATGTCCTGCTCTTCGCTGATAGTCGTGACGAATACATTGCGCCTGAATGGGTGGCGAGTTCGGTTGGTATGCGAGGCTCGTGCTGCCGATCCCGCCCCGCAGAAGGAGGTCTCCATTTCATGAGCGTGCTGATCTATTTGATCCCGCTTGCTTTGTTCATGGGTGCGCTTGGCATTGGAGCATTTCTGTGGTCGCTTGAGAGCGGGCAGTATGACGATTTGGAAGGCGCTTCCTGGCGCATTCTAGGGAATGAGGGTGATGCACCCGATGAGGAGCAATAAAACGAGAATAGCGAGCACTGTTGACAAGGAATAAAATTGCCTTGGTTTCGCAAGTGCCGGGAATCACCGACGGTCCCGCTCGAACAGCCTGCTTCCGCAATGACCAGCCGAAACCGGGTTGATGTTGCCCGCGGCTTTCCGATCGCCTGGGAATAGTCGATCTCGTCTCATGCCAAACACGAAACTATACCGTCAAGCCGCAGCAAAAGGGCTTTCCCGCCGTCCTTGCTACTGTTGCGCCAAATTCGCCGCAGCAAGCACCTTTTCACGTGTCTTATTGTTGCGAAACTGCCACAGGAGGAGCGGGTTTGTCCGCGATAAACAGACTAATCTCCTTTAGTTGAGCCGCCTCAAATCATGGCGAGCCAGCCGATGCTACTGCTCCTCGACTGAACGAATTTCGGATCGAAGGAGACAAGGATGACTTCCAACGACATCGCACGTGCCATCGTCGCTGCCGCAGCATTGGTTGCCGTTAGCACTGCAGAAGCTGCCGATCTGCCGACACCACAAGCTAAGGCTCCCATCCGCGCGGTGGCGAACCGTAGCCCATGGCAGATGCGGCTGCGGGCGCTTGGTGTTGTCACCACCGATTCTGGACGCGTCGACGGATTGCCGGGTTCGGATCTTTCCTTCTCGGACACGATCATACCAGAATTCGATATCTCGTATTTCTTCACCGAGAATATCGCTGCGGAACTCATCCTCGGTACCACTTACGCCAAGGTCCATGGCGGCGGCTCGATTTCAGCGCTTGGCGAGATTGGCAAGACCTGGCTGCTACCGCCAACGCTCACGTTACAATACCATTTCACCGAGCTTGGCGCTTTTCGGCCTTATGTCGGCGCCGGCGTCAACTACACGGTCTTCTACAACCAGTCAGGAAAAACTGCGCGCAGCCTCGATGTCAAAAACACATTCGGTGTCGCCCTGCAGGCTGGCTTCGACTATATGATCGACGACCATTGGGGCATGAACTTCGACGCGAAAAAAATATTCCTGAGGCCTGATTTCGATGCCAATGTCGGTGGCGCTGGCGTCAGTGGCAAGGCTAAGCTCGATCCATGGCTGCTCGGCGCCGGCGTGACCTATCGTTTCTAGTCGATGAAGCTTCTGGGCGACCAGCAACCCCTTTTGCGATAGAAGAAGCGCTTGCGATATGGTCAAGAACGACATTGCAAGCAGCAGCTTCTACCACGCCTCCCGAAAGGTTCGTCAAATGGAGAGCATGCAGGACCAATCAACGCAGATCGCTGCCGGCTTGACAGCTTCATCTGGCAAGCATTAGCATCTTCCCATTCACCAGGGGGGTCCCGGCAAGGGGCTGAGATACTGCTGAACAATACGGCTTTGCCGATTGTGGGCGCAGTGACCCGTTGAACCTGATCCAGTTCATACTGGCGTAGGGACGGTGCAAGCGCTCGAAGGCTTCGGATTCCCACGTGGATTCCATGCCGGCGTCTTTCCATCATTCCGGCTGATTGACTGGGTCTCCAACTGCAACTTGGAGCCTCAAACCATGACCATTGCCGCAAAGAACCTCACCCCGACCGTCACCAGCGGCCCGCTGCCGGCGTCGCGGAAGATCTACATTCCGGGAGACATTCACACCGACATCCGCGTACCGATGCGCAAGATCAGCGTCCATCCGACCTCGGGCGAGCCGCCTGTCGTCGTCTATGATTCCTCCGGCCCCTATACCGTCGAGGGAGCAGATATTCGCATCGAACAGGGCCTGTCGCAACTGCGCCGCGATTGGGTGCTCGGCCGCGGCGATGTCGAGGCCTATGAAGGCCGGCATGTGCGTCCCGAAGACAACGGCTTTGTGACTGGCGAGCGGCTGACACCGGAATTTCCGGCCAAGCGCCAGCCGCTGCGGGCCAGAGACGGCAAGGCGGTCACCCAGCTCGCCTATGCACGCGCCGGCATCATCACGCCGGAAATGGAATTCATCGCCATCCGCGAAAATCTCGGCCGCAAGGCGAAGGCTGAAGCCCTGATTCGCGATGGCGAGAGCTTCGGCGCCCATATTCCGGATCATGTAACCCCGGAATTCGTCCGCCAGGAGGTCGCAGCCGGCCGGGCGATCATCCCGGCCAACATCAATCACGCCGAAAGCGAGCCGATGATCATCGGCCGGAATTTTTTGGTGAAGATCAACGCCAATGTCGGCAATTCCGCCGTCACCTCCTCCATGGCCGAGGAAGTCGAGAAAATGGTCTGGGCGGCTCGCTGGGGCGCCGACACCGTTATGGACCTATCGACCGGCCGCAACATCCACAACATCCGCGAATGGATCATCCGCAACTCGCCGCTGCCGATCGGCACCGTGCCGCTTTATCAGGCGCTTGAAAAGGTCGGCGGCATTGCCGAGGAGCTGACCTGGGAGGTCTATCGCGACACGCTGATCGAGCAGGCCGAACAGGGCGTCGACTATTTCACGATCCATGCTGGCGTACGACTGCATTACATCCCGCTGACCGTCAATCGCGTGACCGGCATCGTCTCGCGCGGCGGTTCGATCATGGCCAAATGGTGCCTGCATCACCACAGGGAGAGCTTCCTTTACGAGCATTTCGAGGAGATCTGCGACATCTGCCGGGCCTATGACGTCTCCTTCTCACTCGGCGACGGCCTGCGACCCGGCTCGATCGCCGATGCCAACGACGCCGCGCAGTTTGCCGAACTCGAGACGCTGGGCGAACTGACGAAGATCGCTTGGGCCAGGGATTGCCAGGTGATGATCGAAGGGCCCGGCCATGTACCGATGCACAAGATCAAGGAAAACATGGACAAGCAGCTCGCCGTCTGTGGCGAGGCGCCCTTCTACACGCTCGGACCGCTGACGACCGATATCGCGCCGGGCTACGATCACATTACCTCCGGTATCGGCGCGGCGATGATCGGCTGGTTCGGCACGGCCATGCTCTGCTACGTCACCCCGAAGGAGCACCTCGGCCTCCCGGACCGCAACGACGTCAAGACGGGCGTGATCACCTACAAGATAGCGGCGCATGCGGCAGATCTCGCTAAGGGGCATCCGGCCGCCCGTATCCGCGACGATGCATTGTCGCGCGCCCGCTTCGAATTCCGGTGGGAGGACCAGTTCAACCTGTCGCTCGACCCCGATACCGCCCGCAGCTTCCATGACGAAACCCTACCGAAGGAAGCCCACAAGGTTGCGCATTTCTGCTCGATGTGCGGCCCGAAATTCTGCTCCATGCGGATTTCGCACGACATCCGCGCCGAGGCGCAGAAGGAAGGACTGGAAGCGATGGCGGCGAAATACCGGGAGGGCGGCGACCTCTACATACCGATCGATGAAACCGCACATCCGGCCGAGTGACATGCGTATCCTCGTCAAAGGAGCCGGTGTCGCCGGCCTCACGGTGGCTCACGAACTGCATGCTCGCGGTGCTGAGGTCACAATCGTAGATCCCAGCCAGAATTTCGACCGGGCAGCCTCCTGGCTCGCCGGCGGCATGCTGGCGCCATGGTGCGAACGGGAAAGCGCCGAGGAGGCCGTCCTCGAACGCGGTCGGGATTCCGCCGACCGATGGGAGGCGATTTTACCGGGCAAGGTCGTTCGCAACGGAACGCTTGTCGTCGCGCCGAACCGGGATCAAAGCGAGCTGAAGCGATTCGCTGGCCGCACGACGGGTTATCGTTGGGTAGACGAAGACGAAATCCCCGTCCTCGAGCCTTGGCTTGCCGTTCGCTTCCGGCAAGGCTTGTTCTTTCCGCAGGAAGCCCATCTGGACGCGCGCGAGGCGTTATGTTCTCTGAAAGCGGATTTGTTGGCGAAGGGCGTGACCTTCGTCAATGAAATCGCGGATGACGGCGAGTTCCCTGACATCGTCGATTGCACCGGGGCCGCTCGCATCGGTAAAAGCCGGGAGTTGCGAGGTGTGCGGGGCGAGATGCTCTATCTGCAGACGGAGGAGGTCGCCCTTGCGCGACCTGTCCGCCTGCTGCATCCGCGTTTTCCGGTCTATATCGTGCCGCGCGGCAAGGGCTTGTTCTTGGTCGGCGCGACAATGATCGAAACGGACTTCCAAGGGCAGATCACCGCCCGCTCGCTGATGGAGCTGCTGAACGCCGCCTACGCGTTGCATCCCGCTTTCGCCGATGCCGCCATCGTCGAAACCGGCACCGGCATACGCCCGGCCTTTCCAGACAACCTTCCCCGCGTAATGCGGGAGGGCAATGTCATCTTCCTCAATGGTTTTTATCGCCACGGTTTTTTACTGGCACCGACCATGGCGGCTGAAGCCGCGGACATGGTCTTTTCCGGGCCAACGAAGCAAAGGAGCCGCTGATGCGCCTGATCATAAACGGTGAACTCGAGACGATTGCCGCAACCACACTTTCGCAGCTTCTGGCCGCGCTCGCCTATGAGGGCGAATGGCTGGCGACCGCCGTCAACGGTGAACTCGTTCATCGCGAGGATCGCGACGATCATCTTCTGAACGACAATGACAGGATCGAAATCCTGACCCCGATGCAGGGAGGCTGACCCATGCTTGATCTCTATGGAACCCAGGTGGGGTCGCGCCTTCTTCTCGGCACGGCGCGTTATCCCTCACCGGCCGTCCTGGCCGAGGCGGTCAAGCAATCCGAGACGGAGATCGTCACTGTGTCGTTGCGCCGGGAAACAGCCGGCGGGCGCAATGGCGGCGCATTTTTCGACATGATCCGGGCGCTCGGCGTCCGCGTTCTTCCCAACACGGCCGGCTGCCATGGCGTATCCGAGGCCGTGCTGACGGCCAAGATGGCGCGCGAGGTGTTTCAGACCAATTGGATCAAGCTGGAGGTGATCGGCAATCACGATACGCTGCAGCCGGATGTCTTCGCGCTGGTGGAAGCGGCGCGAGTTCTCGTTAGTGAAGGTTTCGAGGTCTTTCCCTATACGACCGACGATCTGGTGGTGGCCGAGCGGCTGCTGGAGGCGGGATGCAAGGTGTTGATGCCCTGGTGCGCGCCGATCGGCACCGCGGCGGGGCCGCTCAATCTTTCCGCCCTTCGATCCATGCGCGCGCATTTTCCAGATGTGCCGCTGATCGTCGACGCGGGCATCGGTCGCCCGTCACATGCAACGACGGTGATGGAGCTGGGTTTCGATGCGGTCCTTCTCAACACCGCGGTCGCCGGCGCGGTTGATCCCGCCACCATGGCGGAAGCCTTCGCCAAGGCCATTGAGGCCGGCCGACAGGCATTCGGCGCCGGCATGCTGGAGCCGCGCGACATGGCGGTTCCGTCGACACCCATTATCGGAAAGGCGGTTTTCGCGTGAAGCTCGATCCCTTCTACCTGATCGTCGATAGTGCCGCCTGGATCGAAAGGCTGGTGCCGCTGGGTGTCAAACTGGTGCAACTGCGCATCAAGGAACGAACGCTACCGGATATACGCATAGACATCCGGCGGGCAAAAGCAGTCTGCGCGACGCATAGATGCCAGCTGATCGTCAACGACTATTGGCAGCTCGCGATCGAGGAAGGCTGCGATTTCGTCCATCTCGGCCAGGAGGATCTGGCGGCGGCCGATCTTGCCGCCATCCGCGAGGCCGGCTTGAAGCTCGGACTTTCGACGCATGACGAGGCGGAGTTAGCGGCAGCGCTTGCGGTGCGCCCGGACTATATCGCGCTCGGTCCGATCTATCCCACCATTCTCAAGGCCATGGCCTGGGCGCCGCAGGGGCTCGACCGGATCCGCGACTGGAAGAGCCGCATCGGCCCCCTGCCGCTTGTCGCCATTGGCGGGCTGACCGTGGAGCGCATTGCCGGCGTGTTTGAAAATGGGGCCGATAGTGCAGCAGTCGTGACCGATATTGTCTTGAGCGAGAATCCGGAACAGAAAACCAGGCAATGGATCGCAACAACCAAGACCTTGAGGTATCCGTGAACGTCATCCGGCGTTTGTGGCCGCAGCGTCGGGACACAGCCCCCACACCTAAAGCGAAGAATTTCGAACCAGCAATTACAAAAATGGACGCTCCGGCAAATTCCCGGATGCATGGCTAACGACACACCCCGCCTAACCTTTTAGAAAAGAAGCATAATAGCGATGCCGTTAAGACAGAGGTGCAGGACAAATCTGCAATAAGTCATACCTTCAGGGGGACGTCTCAATGACACCTATCCGACCGACAACAATAAAGATCAGCGCCCCTCAGCACGCCGCGAATGACCCCTATCGCGTTGTCGAGCGCGAGGAGGTACTGACCGGGGCATTTCGAGAGTTCGTGCTAACGGCTGTTGCCGCCGGTTGGAAGGAATCCGAGGTCGCTTTGACCTTGGCAGATATCGCAGAAGACTATGTGATGGCTCTCGCTCGAAGAGTTGCGGCAAATTAGTTTTCGGTTCCATCCGCGTTCGTTGGTGCCAGCGCAAGATGGCTGCCAACAACTCTTCGTCCGGCCCCGGCAAGCCGCTTTGAAAACCAAGCGGCTTGCCGGCGGTATAACTGACACGTCGAAGCCGCTCCCGTCCCCTTTCCCCGGTATGATTCCGGCAGTGCAGAGAAGAACTTTAAGCCGTCTTGCTGTAGTTCCGCGCCGATTGCAGCAGGTACGAATCGAAAGCGGCAGCAACGGCGCGGATCAGGAATCGCCCTTCTTCCCGCAAACGAATGACGCCGCCCGTGTTTTCAAGAACTCCGTCGGCCTCTAGCATGGCAAGCCTGACATTACCGTCGAGAAGTGCGCCGGACTCCAAGCCCTTTACAGCAGCCAACGCCGGGACGTCGACTTGGAAGTCGCACATCAGGCGCTCGATGACGCTTGCCCGCAGTCGATCCTCGGCCGACGAGCGGTAGCCTTTCGTTATGGCCAAACGCCCGGATACAATCCGCTTCGCATAGCGACCGGGGTGTATCTCATTCTGAACGTAGCCACCTGCCATGCGGCCAATCGCCGACGCACCGAACCCGATGAGCGTTTCACATGCGTCGGTCGTATAGCCCTGAAAGTTGCGGTGCAGTTGTCCGTTTGCCTGCGCAATCGCCAGACTGTCGCCTGGCCGAGCGAAATGGTCGATCCCAATGCGGCGATAGCCGGCTGCAAGAAGGTTTTCCGCGATTGCCTCTGCCTGGGCAATGCGGCTTTCCGCGTCGGCGAGCGCGACTTCGTCGATCAGTCGCTGATGCTTTTTGAAGGAAGGTACGTGCGCATAGCCGAAGACTGCGAAACGGTCAGGACACATCTCGATTGCGGCCTTGGTCGTCTCGATGCAGGATTTGACCGTCTGGTGTGGCAGGCCATACACAAGATCGAAATTGATGCTATCGACGCCCGCCCGACGCAGGTGAGAAACCGCCTGCATCGTCTGTTCAATGTTTTGGATACGGTTGATCGCCTTCTGCACCACTGGATCGAAGGTCTGCACCCCGACGCTTGCTCGGTGTATCCCCGCTTCTCCGAGAACCGTCGCCATCTCTTGATCTAGCGTCCTCGGATCGATTTCCAACGCGATTTGGGTGGAATCGGTGAAACTGAAATGCTCATGCAGAAGCTCAATCAGCCCTAGCAATTTTTTCGGCCCCATGATTGTTGGCGTTCCCCCACCGAAATGTAGGTGGTCGATATTGATCGGCGCTTTCGTCCTTGCAGATACAAGGCATATCTCCTCGCGCAGCATTTGCAGATAGTCGACGATCGGCCGGTCGCCGCGCGTGATCGTCGTGTGACAGCCGCAGTACCAGCACATCGACCGACAAAACGGTATGTGCACGTAAAGCGATGCCGCCTTCTCCAGCGGGACGGCGGTAAGCCAGTCGCCATAGGTGCTGTCATCAACATCGGGTGTGAAGCACGGCGATGTCGGGTAGCTAGTGTAGCGGGGCAGGCGCTCCTCGCCATATTTTACAATAAGAGCCGATTGCATTCGAAATCCTTCTACAGAGAGCGGTTGGGAATGCGTGGCATCTTAGGCACGCGCTTTGCATAGCTCTTTGATCGACAACAAAAAGTGTTTCGGACTTCTCTTGATTTATGTTCTGCGGTCGTACGCCGACCCACATGCGAATGATGATGGGAGCCGCGGTTAGTCAATGAAGATCGTTCGGCTCAATCTTGCTCTGACAGTCGAGAGGCTCGGCATGGCGACAGCACCTAATCCTCTGGTGGATGGCGGAGTGCGTTCACAAAGCGTTGGTAGGACCACGCGAATCGGTAAGATGTTCGTCAGGTGGCGAGGCAAACCGATCGCCGGCTATATTATCGTGGCGGCACCGTTAGGCGTTCTCGCACTGAGATTGGCCCTATCGCAGTTCATCAGCGACAACCTAACTCTGTTGTCGTTTACTCCCGCTATTCTGATCGTCGCAATGGTCGGCGGCTTGAAACCGATTGTTCTTTCCGCGGGCGCGTCGCTTGCCTCGGCTGTGTTTGTTCAGCGACTGCACGATGCCGCCGATCCGACTGTTGTCGAATTGGTTTTCTTCGGCGCATCGGTGCTGCTGATTGCTTGCCTGGGAGAGGCGCTGCAGGCGACGAGACACGCCATCGTCAAGTTTGAGACTGTCGTCACAGCCCGCGATGCGCATCTGAGATCGATATTGGACACAGTGCCCGACGCTGCGGTGGTCAGTACCAGCGATGGCACGATTGTTTCCTTCAACACCGCCGCCATCCGGCAGTTCGGGTATGCAGAACAGGAAGTCATCGGCGAGAACCTGCGAATATTAATGCCCGAACCTCATCGAGGCGACCACGACGGCTACATGCAACGGTACCTTAAAACCGGCGAGAAGCGCATCATCGGCATCGATCGCGTCGTCGTTGGGCGAAGAAATGATGGATCGACCTTTCCCTTGAAGCTCACCGTGGGCGAGATGGAATCGGGCGGTGAACGGTTTTTCACCGGCTTCATAAGAGATCTGACGGAGCGAGAAGAATCTGCCGCCCGCCTCGAAAGCATCCAGGCGGAATTGGCGAGATTGGCCCGTTTGGGCGAAATGGGCGAAATGGCATCTATCCTTGCGCACGAGCTGAACCAGCCTCTGTCGGCGATCGCAAATTACGCTTGTGGATGCACGAGGCTCTTGCGCGACAGGAACAACACCGTCGCAACGGAGATGAGAGATGCTCTACAGGAGATCGCAAGTCAGTCCCTTCGGGCGGGACAGATCATCAAACATCTCAGGGAGCTTATCACGAAAGGTGATACGGAAAGGGCACCCGAAGACATTCGCAAAGTGGTGAAGGAAGCAGGCGCGCTGGCGCTTGTCGGTTGCCGCGAAAACGGCATCAGGACTGTATTCGAATACGTGCCCGGCGCTGAGATGGTGATGGTCGATCGTGTTCAGGTCGAGCAGGTCCTCATCAATTTGATGCGAAACGCCATAGAGGCAATGCGCCACGTCGAGCATCGCGAGCTCACTATCCGCACGATGCCAACCGAAGCGGGCGAAGTCGCCGTCATCGTGGAAGACACCGGCGGAGGCATTCCGGAAGAAATTGCCGCGGAGCTCTTCAAGCCGTTCGTCACGACCAAGGCGAGTGGGATGGGGATCGGCCTTTCGATCTCGAAACGTATTGTCGAAGCCCATGGAGGTGAAATGACAGTCTCAAAAAACGCTGCTGGTGGAGCCACCTTCCAGTTCACGCTTCCCACCTATGTGGAAGGAAAAACGGATGAAACCAACTGACTTTACGATTCATATCGTCGACGATGAGGAGCCGATGCGCAAATCGTTCGTCTTCATACTGGCCATGAACGGCTATGCCGTTAAGGCGCATCAATCGGCCATCTCGTTTCTTTCCTTCGCCCCGCACGTCCACAGGGGAATTCTTATCACTGACCTCAGGATGCCCGAGATGTCAGGTCTTGATCTCATCCGCCAACTTGGCGTGAAAAAGATCCCCATTCCTTCCATCGTGGTCACCGGACATGGCGATGTGCCGGTGGCGGTCGAAGCCATGAAAGCGGGTGCACTCGACTTCATAGAGAAACCTTTCGAGGACAGCGTAATAATAGAGGCGATCGAACGAGCCTCAGAGCGTTTGCGCGGCCCTGATGCTAATGTCGACGAGATCGCCTCCATTCAAGCACGCGTCCGAACCCTGAGCAAAAGGGAGCGCCAGGTGCTCTTTGCTGTGGTGGCCGGCTGTCCGAACAAATCGATCGCACATGACCTGGACATTAGCCGTCGTACGGTGGACGTTCATCGCGCCAGCGTGATGTCGAAAATGAAAGCAAAAAACCTTCCGCATCTTGTCCGCATGGCTCTCGCTGTCGACTTCGAGCCGTCTTCGCGGCCTTGATCTCGCCGTACGCGGCATTCTAGCGCAAGCCCTTAATGCAAAACGGAATGACAATGCTTGATCTCCGGGGAACCGTTGGGATCTCCGGTGATCCTGCCCTTGGCCCGTGCGCTTAAAGTTGAAGGATTATTCACCTAGGTCCTGCGATGTCTCGGACCGAGAAACTCCTCGAAAAAAGCGCGTCATGCGACCGGACGTCAGCATGAGATCGAGCCAGTCGCGCGGAATTTCTGCAGAAACTGCGGTGACATGCCATCTGCTTATCGATTGAGCGCCCGCAGTGGCGGCCAGGCTGCCCTGGTCCTTCCGACCAAATCGATCTCAGGACGGTTGTGAGCGGCCGCTTCCAATGACGAACAGGTCTTAAAGCGGATATGGATAAAGTGGCAATGAGACCGTCCAGCGTTGCGACTAAGTAATTTTTCTTAGTGATGAAACCGAATTTATTACCGTGATAAGAACCGGCAAGCTCCCCCGGACGATGGGGGATATGAGATGCATGCCAATGTTAAGCCCGCAGTACCGAGTTGCGCGATGCCCGCGAAAATCGTCAGGGCGCAAATACCGAGAGCACACTCGATCGTGACGTGTCAGCGTGGCGAACAGATATACGCAGAAGGCGACGCCACGGATAAGTGTTTTCAGGTTTCTGCTGGAGCTGTTCGGGTATCCCGCGTCTTCGCGAACGGAGGTCGCCAGGTCGTTTCCTTCCATCTTGCGGGGGAAATGTTCGGCTTCGAAGCTGGCCCTCAGCATCGGTTTTTTGCCGAAGCCATCGCCGAGACAAGAATGGCGGTGTTTGAGCGAGGCCCTGTCCAGCAGCATTTGCCGGAACTTCTGGCGCTTGCGGTAGACGGCATGGAGCGTGCTCAGGAACACCTGGTGGTTATCGGACGGCAGTCTGCCATTGAGCGGGTCGCTTTATTTTTGACAGATCTCTCCAACCGCTTGGGAGGCACTCGGCAGCTAACACTCGCCATGTCGCGGCAGGATATTGCCGACTATCTCGCCCTGACAATCGAGACGGTTTCGCGCGCCATAACCGAATTGAGGGAGCGTAGCGTCATCGCCCTGCGACATGCGAGGATAGTCTACATTATGAACCCCGATGCTCTTCGTTCGCTCTGTGGAGATGCCGCCTCGCCATCTGAGCCTGCACGAGCCGGTTGATCAGTGCAATGCAGCCACGTTGCAGGTCGCAGCAGCAGGTGGTTGTCTTCCATCCTGTGTGCCACCATTCGTCTTGGACATGGTTCGGCGGACGCGCATCAGCTGATTTCATTCTCGGATGCGTTCACCTGGATCATGTTGCCGGGCTATGTGCCAAAAACGACGGCACCTCCGGTCAGGCCGGCTCCTGCGGCCGTCAGTAGCAGCTTTTCCCCCGAAACGAACGGCTTGGCTCGATGCGATACTGACAGGGAGAGCGCGATCGTCGCGGCGGAAGAATTTCCATAGGTTTCGATCGTCCGCACAGTTTTTCCCGGATCGATCCCAAGCCTGCCGGTAACGGCGTCGAAAATGCGGGCGTTGGCCTGATGCGGCACGAAGCGGTCGATCGTTGCCGCATCCAGATGGGCGGCGGCGAGCGCGCGGGCGCCGCTGGTCGCCATCATGTCCACCGCTTGCGTGAACATTTCGCGACCGTCGCGCATCGTCATCAGGAAATCCTCCACCGCCATACCCGGTGCGAACGGCCTGTTGCTGCCGCCGGCCGGAATGGAAATCAGATCATAACGGCTTCCGTCTGAGGCAAGGTCCACGCCTAGAATGCCCCTCTCCGTATCGCTTGATGGCGCCAATACGACAGCGCCGGCGGCATCCGCGAAGAGAACGGCGCTCGCCCGTTCGGCCGGATTGATCCGCCGGCTAAGAATATTGGCCGCGACGACCAAGACCGGCCGTCCCTGCGTGCGGACAAAGCCGTCGGCAAGCGTCAACGCGTAGAGGAAGCCGGAACATGCACCGGCAAGATCGATCGCACCGCTATTTTGAAGGCCAAGGCGATGCGCCAGCAGCGGGGCAGAGGGTGGCAGCAGATGATCGGGCGTCGATGTGGCGAGCAGGGTCAGCGCGATGTCGTCACGCGCCATGCCGCAGTCGCAAAGGGCAGCCTCAGCGGCCTTTGCCGCAAGTCCGCTGAGCGTCTCCGCATCGTCAACCCAGTGGCGCGCGCGGATACCGGTCCGGCGCTCGATCCAGCCGGGCTCCAGGCCGAGCCGCGCTTCAATCTCGGCATTATCGACGCGCCGATCGGGTACGGCGTGGCCGACGCCCGCCAGAGAAGATGACCGCGCGCCCCTCATAGCCGCCCAGCCGCAAGAAGGCCCGCTGCCTCGTCAATCGCGTCACACGACCGGCCAAGGTCATCGGCGGTAATGCAGTAAGGCGGCATCAGATAGATGACGTTACCCAGCGGACGGATCAGCAGCCTTCGCTTACGGAAGAAGGCCCGAAGGCGAGGCCCGACCTCCGAGAGGTAACCGCCTTCCGGCACGACGAGATCAAGCGCGACGATCGTGCCGATCTGACGAATATTGTCAAACCGCGGATCGCCTTCAAAGCGGGAGAGCCCCTCGCTTTGGCGCTCTGCGAGCTTTGCGACGCGCTCACCCACAGGTTCAGTCTTCCAAATCTTCAGGTTGGCCACCGCCGCCGCGCAGGCGATAGGGTTGGCGGTATAGGAACTGGAATGGAAGAAAGTCTTGCGCCGGTCCGACGAGAGGTGCGCATCGAATATCTCGCGGCTGCAGATCGTTGCCGCCAGCGGCAGCGCGCCGCCCGTCAAGCCCTTGGATGTGCAGAGTATATCAGGGGTTACATGCGCCTGCTCGCAGGCAAACAGACTGCCCGTCCGGCCCCAGCCAGTCATCACTTCGTCGGCGATCATCAGAGCGCCGTATCGCTCGGCGATTCGCTTCAGCTCGGTGAGCAGGGAGGCTCGATAGATTTTCATCCCGCCCGCTCCGAGAATGAGCGGTTCGATGAGAAGCGCCGCCACCTCGCCTGACCGGCAAGCATCTTCGAACGCATCGAGCGTGGCCTGCTCCTCGCCGATCGTCGGAAAGGGCAGCCTGTCGACTTCGAAAAGCAGCGGCTCGTAAGCGGCGTTGAACACACCACGCTCTCCGACCGACATCGTGCCGATCGTGTCGCCGTGATAGCTGTGCTCCATCACCACGATGCGGCTGCGCGGCTTTTGCGTGTTATGGAAAAAGCCGAGCGCCATCTTCAGCGCCACCTCGACCGCGGTGGAGCCGCTGTCGGAATAGAAGACGTGCTTGAGCCCAGCAGGCGCGACCTCGATCAAGCCTCTGGCCAGCTCTTCGGCCGGTTCATGGGTATATTCGGCGAAGATGACCTGGTCGTAGGTTTCGCAGGCGCGCCGGATCGCATCCATGATCACCGGATGACGGTGGCCGTGGGTAATCACCCACCAGGAGGAGATGGCGTCGAGAATGGCCGCGCCATCTTCGTCCACAAGATAGGCACCTTCGGTTTTTGCGATACGCTTCATCACGGGTTCGAGCGCGTGCTGCGTAAAGGGATGCCATACGGGCGAAGACGTCATGCCGGCTCCTTGCGGAAGAGATCTATGTCGAAATTTTCGCTAAAGGCCTGCCGCAGAAGCTCCGGTGTGAGCGCATCGAGCTTTGGAAGTCGTCCGAGTAAACGGACCTGCCCCAGCTTTGCGATGATGCTTTCCGTATCCGCTTGTTGAACGCCGATAAAGGCGACGCCGAAAACTGGAATGGACCGGGCGCGCAGCGCCTCCAGCGATAGTAATGTGTGATTGATGGTTCCGAGGCCCGTGCGGGCGCAAAGGACGACAGGTATTTGCCAGCGGGCAAAGACGTCTGCGAAGATGATCTCTTCGGTGAGCGGCACCAGCAATCCACCTGCGCCTTCGATGATCAGCGGCGCATCGGTGCAGGGCGGAATAAGGGCTTCGACCTCTATCCGGACGCCGTCGATCCTGGCCGCAAGATGCGGCGAAGCCGGCGTCCGCAGCCGATAGGCTTCCGGCATAATGCGCTCCGACGGTATCCGACCAAGCTGCTGCACCGTCTCGCTGTCCGTTTCGCCTTCGAGGCCGGATTGCACCGGCTTCCAATAGGAAGCGCCGAGCGCATCCGTCAGGGCTGCCGAGAAAACGGTCTTGCCGATGCCCGTGTCGGTGCCGGTGACCACAAACCTCAGCGTCACGGTTTTTCCTCCGCGATAACGGCGGCGAGCTGCGCGAACATGTGCGATATCGTCGTCCTGTCGACGTTCAACGTGATGGCAATTCTGAGCCTTGCCGTGCCTTCGGGTACTGTCGGCGGCCGGATCGCGCGGATGTCGAAGCCTTTGTCACGCATGCGCGCTGCGATCCTCAAGCACAGGGCGTTGTCGCCGATCGGAACCGGCAGGATCTGCGAGCCGCTACCGTCGGCGCCAAGGGCGGCAGCAAGTTCTGCGTTGGCGAATGTCTGCAACGCGTCCAGAGAAGCCTGGCGTTCGGGCTCGTCGGCGAGAACCCTCAACGCCTGGCGCACGCCCGCAGCCATGAGCGGCGATGGCGCGGTCGAGTAGATGAAGCCGCGTGCCCGGTTGATGAGATAGTCGCATAGCACCGCGCTACCGCCGACCAGCGCGCCGCTACTACCAAGCGCCTTGCCGCAGGTGTGGAGGACGACGATGTTGTCGCGGCTCTCCAGGCTGTGGGCGAATCCGCGCCCACCGCGACCGAAAACGCCCGTCGCATGGGCCTCGTCAATCACCAGAAAGCCGTCATGCCGATCGGCCAGTTCGGCGAGCTCGGTCAGAGGAGCCCGATCGCCATCCATCGAATAGAGGCTTTCGACGGCAATCCACGGATGGCCGGCGCCGCCAGCAGTCCGCCATTTTTGAATGGCCTCGGCAAAGCCCTGGACGTCATTGTGCGGCACAGAGACCGATGGTGCCTTGCTTGCCGAGATGCCTTCATGCGCGCTCGCATGTACCAGTACGTCATGAACAATCAGGTCATCCCGCTGCGGCAGGGTCGAAAAGAGCGCGACGTTGGCGGCATAGCCGCTTCCAAAATAGAGACAGCGTTCCACGCCGAAATAAGCGGCGGCCTCGGCTTCGAGCGCCTCATGCTCCGGATGGTTGCCGCGCAGCAACCGCGAGCCGCCGGCACCAACCGGCACGCCCCGTTCGATCGCTGCGGCGATGGCAGCCTTGAGGCGCGGAGAATTGGCGAGCGCCAGATAGTCGTTCGAGGTGAAGTCGACGCCCCCTTGCGGCAGGAGGGCCCGATACCGCCCCTTGCGTTCAAGCCCGTTCAATGTCCGGCCATACCGCGCGAGTCCCGCGCCTGTCATGCACTCGGCTCCAGTTCCATGGGCTTCAAGCCAAGGCGGCGGAAAAGGCCGGTGTCGCGGTCCTCCCCCGGATTGTCGGCGGTCAGCAACGTATCGCCGACGAAGATGGAATTGGCGCCGGCGAAGAAACAGAGCGCCTGCGTCTCGTCGCTCATATCAGTCCGACCAGCCGACAGGCGCACATGGGATTGCGGCATCAGAATTCGCGCAAGCGCAATGGTGCGGATGAACTCGATGGGATCGATCGGCGCGGCATCGGCGAGCTTCGACCCAGGGATCGGAATGAGCATGTTGATGGGCACGCTTTCCGGCGGCGAGGGCAGGTTGGCGAGCGTCACCAGCATGGAGATGCGGTCGTCAGCCGTTTCCCCCATGCCAAGGATACCGCCGGCGCAGACCTTGATCCCGGCGTCGCGTACGTTCGAAAGCGTTTCCAGTCGATCGGCGAAGGTGCGGGTGGTGATGATCTCGCTGTAGAAGCGTTCGGAAGTATCGATATTGTGGTTGTAATAGTCGAGGCCTGCAGCCGCGAGTTCGGCGCTCTGCCCTGTCGACAGCATGCCAAGCGTCATGCAGGTCTCCATGCCGAGCGCCTTGACGCCGCGAACCATCGCAACGATCGCCTCCATGTCGCGTTCCTTCGGGCTGCGCCAGGCAGCGCCCATGCAGTAACGCGTTGCACCGCCCTCTTTTGCCTTGGCCGCCTCGGCGACAACCCGCTCGACCTCCATGAGCTTCGACGCTTTAAGCCCCGTTGGATAGTGTGCTGATTGGCTGCAGTAGCCGCAGTCCTCGGCGCAGCCACCGGTCTTGATCGAAAGAAGCCGGCTCATCTGCACGGCGTTGGGATTGAAGTTCGCCCGATGCACGCTCTGCGCGCGGAACAGTAGGTCGTTGAATGGAGAATTATAGATTTTTTCTGCTTCGGAATGACCTAATCGTAGGGCTTTGCGCCCATCCTTTGTTCGCAGCTGAGCCATCAAGCATCTCCGTCTCGTTGCAGAATCATTATCGATAAAATCCGAATTTATCTATAATCCTGTGAGCCTGCCAGGCAAGGGGCTCATATGGCGGTGACCGCCGAAGGTTCAATAGGTGAGGCGGACGGTCGCGGCGGCGGATCCGAGACAGAAGTTCCTCGAAGGTCTATTCGTCGGCCTTTAAATTAGGCTGCTCGATCCGGGGTTGGAGCGACTGGAGCGACAACAAGCTGCGCAAACGCCGATGCCGGCGCAAAGGAGCTTTCGCGGGGTCAGTTTGCGAAGAGTGCTCTGTCTCGGTCATTCGTCCGCGGTGGCTTCACAAAGTCGCGCGGTTTCAACTGGAAAGTGAGCGCACCAGCCAAGCCTTCCTGCAGATCTTTGATCAGTGTCAAAATCTTGCTTTTCCAATTAACCAAATGGGATATAAACAAACACGAAAATGGATCGCACGTTCGGGTCGGCCGTTGACGTGGGATCGTATGATGACCGCGAACAACTATCTTGAGCCGCTTCGAGGCATGTCGCCAATTTCGACCGTATTTCAAGGCAATAGTGATCATGAGGACGCGGTCGCGATGAAGAACTTTTGCTCCTTTTCAAATCCGACCGCCGATATTGCGCCCCAGATTTGAGTGCGTCGGCCAGGCGTTTACTGAAGCAATTTGGCTAAACGCTTTAAAGTTGTTATAAGCGAAAAAGATCGTTCATGAAGGTATGGAAAACGACTGAAAAGCGGCGGAAACAGATGATCCAAGTCGATTCCGATGTGAGCCAAGCCAACGAGCAATTTGCTGGAAAAAGGGACGAGCGGTGACGCAAGATCTAGCAAGCTACAAAAGTTCAAAAGGCCTCGTGGACACCACCGATCCGGAAGTCGACAAGCCGATCTATCGGAAGCCCGGTTTTGACGGCAACGTGACGACGCTGGGAGACATGGAAGAACTGATCAGCGCCTTTCTGAAAAAAACGCGCGAGGCCAAGGGCCTCTCTCGCGCAGATATTGCGCCAATGCTCGGTCTGTCGACACCTGTCTACGGTCGCTACGAACGGGCATTTTCCAAAATGACGGTCACCCGAATGATCCATCTTTGTGAGATTCTCGGCTTCACGCCCATAGATATGATCTTTGAAGCCGCGCCGCATCTTTGGGGGCGCACGCAGGAGGAAGCCGAGGATCGTCTTACGCTGGATCGAATAGTCAGAAAGCTTCCGAGCGACGCAACGCACGACCTCATTCGGCTCTTGAGGCGCATGACCGCCGACGACAACCCGATCTGACGAGACATCAAGCGTTTGGTAAGCGCGGATCTTGGCCATGAACCACCCGGCCAGCCGACGCTCCTCTTAACCGGTGATCTCGCCAAAGATGTTCTCCATCATCCTCTTTCTGAAATAACGACATCGCACTTGCGCGGCGTGAGGCCACATCCTTTCATTTCTGCTTGATCATCGCATGCGCCGATTGCCGCAACGCCGATGATGATATCGCCATCGGCCGTCAGCTACGTATGCCCGACGGTTCGGTCAAATGCCTCCGGACCGCTGCGGGCGGCCAGCCCGAAGACCGAGCGGGCAAGATTTAATTTGCCCGCGGCAGCCCGCTCAGTCATTGCCCGCAAATACCCGCCGGGCGAGGCGACTTCCTGCCGGTTGGTTTTTTCAAGGGTAATTGCCACTGCGACTGCTGCTTGCAGTTCGCCCATCGTCGCGACGGCATTGCTACGGATACCCTCTGAAATCCCGGTGAAGCGGCACAACATCGGTGTCAGCCGAACAAGGTCCCGAAAGTTGTTGGGAGCGCATCCAAGCTCCTTAAGCGTCGGCGCTGCACGCATGACATCCTTGAGGGCAACCAGGGCCTGCCGCCGAGTGTCGCGCTCGCCGATTGAGCCTGGCCGGCCCGCCGCGCTTTGTTCCAAGGCCCGGTTGCTGGCGGCGCCGGCTTTTGGAAAACCAAGTCGTCCGGCATGAACCGAACCAGCTTGGCCATTACTACGTTCTGATTGATAAGGAGGTGTAATCTGTTTGTGCATGTCGTTTTCGACATCTAAACGTGTCGTTTTTTCTGCCTCAAGCTGGCCCTGACGTCGAGGGGCCAGCTGCATCAGCCGGTCGATGGACCATTCAAGAAGGAAGGTCGCACGACGTAGCAGATAGTTGGATGCCTTGGCAGCAATGCCGACATAATTGCTGATGCGCTCGATACGGTCGGCGACGCGTCGGCGCGCTGTTGCACTAAGATCAGCGGCAGCCAGCGCATAACGGGTATTTCGCAACGCGCCTCGATAGCGTCGCAGCGCCGCCTCGGTGGCCTTCTTCTCCGCCCGGATCTCTTTTACACGGCGATCGAGCTCGCCATAGCGCGCGATTAATATTCGTAGGTCGACCCCACATCCATCTGTTATGTCGCCATCACTGTTTCTGATCGGATATCGCTTATAATTTCCACTGTCCTGCATCGTGATCAAACCCAGATCGAAAAACCGGGAAAGCATTCGACTGACCCGACCGACCGAGCGTCCGACCTCAAATGCCAATTGACGGTTTGATTTGAAGACGATTGGTTGCCCCGATTTGTCGAAGGCATCGGCGGGAGCGGTGTTGATCAATATCAGCAAAAGATGGCTTTCGGTTCCGTTTATCAGACCTGTGCAAGTCAGATTTTGAGCAAGCACCGCCAATTGGGCACGGGTCACCATTCCGACTTCTGCCGATTGTGCCAAGCGCCGGAATTCGGCGCGTTGGGGCGTCATCTTGCGGCCGACTGGCCGCTGATGGGGGGTCGTATCGTCCATGTCCTCGTCTCCATTCGGGACCAGGCAAAGCTCCGCCGTTCACCAAATTGGCGTTTTTTGTTGACAAGGAAGGAAGGGTCTGCGAGAAAGGTTCTGGCTTAATTTATTCTCTTACAGACCCGCTTCCGGATTTCTTCGGGAGCGGTTTTCTTTTTCTGGTCGGTTTCGTCATCTCCGTTTCAAGCCCGGCTCATGCGTCGGGATCGTTGTGGGTAATGCGGAAAGCATATCTTAACAAATCAATTTGGCGCAAGATATGTACCGATCTGGACTGCTACTTGACGTCACAGTCGGGGCGATCAGCGAGTTAGTTCATTGATATTATATTACTTTTAGAAGATTGAGCGGCCTGGATAAATGCCGTTTTGCGCGAGCCTTTTTGGTTCGCCTTATGGATATGGGTTCGACAATTCGCCGAGCGCTTTAAAATCGGACCAATGACACCAGCCCGGAACGCGGCGGCCCTCCCGTACTTACGGTTGAGGAGCGCGGATGTGAATCTGGATGGCTGAATGGAATGGCGATTTGGGCGAGGGCAGGTTTTCCAAACCAGACTATGATCGGCCGGCTGATCATCGACGCAATTGATGACCGCTCCGTCATCAGCCCTTCCGGCCGTCTCCTTGCAAGGTCTTGGCGACGGCAGCAGGAGGGTTCTGGTGTGCCGTCCAGCGAGTCCATATGAACCCGGTTTCTGCCGCCGGCGTGAGATTGGATCTTCTGGTCGGATTATCGCCTACCGGTGCGCGGGTTCCCCATATTGAGATTGTGAATAGTTGCGGGCTTTTCCCTGGGGCTCCATTATATCCATAATCTGTCTGGCCGCAGTGCCGCCGCGGCAATTCAATGATCGATCACATGCAAATGCACGGACCCGTCAGTTCTGCGTTCCGCAGCCTTGCCGCCACACTCGCCGACGTTCCCGCGAGTGTGGCGATGATATCATTGTATTGAACCATGATTGTCATGATATCGGCTCTCTTCCAGCATTGGGGGCCGGCGATCAATGCGCACTTGTAAGCTCGCTAATGCTCCCGCAAGAATGAGACCCTTCGACGTCATGTCGTCAGTCGTGACAAAGACAGGGTCGAGCACCGGTCGGCAACATTGGAAGCGTGCCGCCGCATCCGCAATCGTTATCAATGGCGACCGATAAAGCTGTCCACCGTCGCCTCCGATAAGAACGATATTTCCGGCAAGCGGCTTCGGGCAGCCATCAAAGATCGTGAAGGCGGTTAGGCCGTCTCGCAATGCGTCCTCGTCAAAAAACAGCCAGTGCTTTTCGTCAAAGCGGATCATCTCGATCACCCTGCCGCCGATCAGGTCATAGATCGGTGCAATGCTATCTCCACCTCCACGATGCAACTTAACGGCTCGAAACAAGGCGGTTTCTGACTCCAACACGTATGCGATTTTTTTCATTTCCTCAGCCTTCTATTTTTTGAAGCGATCTCGTGTCGTACAAAAATGAAGAGAAGGGCCGGTGATTTGCGTTACCAACCCTGGATAGCGACAACGCGGCGCAATATGCTGATTTCTCCGAGCTGTGTAAATGCTTTCCGAGCCAATTTGGCACGTTTTTTGCGATCAAGTCCGATTCTGCTTTTCGCGAAATTAGCGGATATGACGCTGAATTGGTTGGAATATTTCGAATATTCTACCGAAATTTTGCAATGACACTATACTGGGAATGCGCCAAATTTATTGCCAGACTACCCGGTGAGAAGTCTCGGGCAGATATTTGGTCGAGCCATATTCCTACAAATAATCAACCTATGATGGACATTGAGGGCGAGGAAAGCGGTTTGGCGGAGCGATTGAGCCAGTGCGTTGCAGGCACCCGCGTTCACATTGTCCCAGCGTAGCCAATTTGGTGCGACAACTCGGTTTCGCATGCGAGGGGCTTTCGCGCAATATGCACTTAACCATTTGATAGATAACTATATAGTTTCGGTCACGGCGAACTTTGCATGAGATCGTGCGGTCAAAATGTGCGCCAAATAAGATCGGAAAATTTGAATTAGAGGTTTTAACGGCGACATTTATCCGTATAAGGAGAGTCCTGAGCGCTGACCTTCAGTCCGAGCAATGGCAGGACCATCATTGAAGCAATGGATTAAAGAACTCGGTTTAAAGCGGATCGACGATCCAGGCATAAACAGGCCGGTCTATCGAAAACCTTTTGACGGGCGAATAGCACTTAGCGCTGAACTCGAAGAACAGATCAGTATCAGCCTTCGCGAGGCTCGCGACAGACGAAAACTGTCTCGCTCGAAGCTCGCGCCCTTGCTTGGTCTCAGCGAACAGGTCTATGGCCGCTACGAAAATAAGGTCTCTCGTCTGACAGTGGGTCGACTGATTCACTTTTGTGAGGTTTTGGACGCAACTCCGGAAGAGATTATTGCGCCGGCAGCACCCCATCTTTGGGGTCGAACTGAAGCCAAAGCAGTTCTGCTGCTGGGCTGTATCGAGAAGTTGCGGACCTTCGACGAAGAGACTTTGCGGGACGTTTTCTGCTTGTTAGGTCGCATAGGAGAGACCTGTGACCATGGCGATGGCGCTCCGGCAGTTAACCCTTCGTGTCGCGCTGCCGTCGATATCCCTAGTGACGACGGCAAACCATGAAATGTGCGCCACAGCTTTCGGGGAAGGCGCAAGGGGCGCTGCGACGGTCGATCGAATTTGAGCGTGCCATTCCGGCGCGGAGCCCGTGCGCTCGACTTGTCGGCTTATCCTATGGTCCAAGTCCCGCCCTCAGCCCACGTTCACCCCAGGACGTAATTGACGCAATGTTCTTCCGGGACTTCGGGTGCGAAATCAAAGCGGTAGTCAACGCAGGCCAATGATTGCAAGCTCGCATCGACGACTGTTTGAAAGCGACGCTCCATTGCCGCGTGCCCGAGACGCTCAACGATCTGCGAGCGAAGCAGCAAGGCGGGATGCCTCCTGCAACAGGATCCTGCGCATCCAAAGGCTTGCCGGATCACCATTGTGAAGCGCAGGCCATTGAACGGCTTCGGTGAATGCAGGAAGTGGCAGTGGAAGTTCCATGATCCGCAGGGGTAGGTTTTTTGCGAAATGTTGAGCCAGTCGCAGCGGCATTGTCCCTATACGGTTGGTATTCGTTAGCACGGGTGGGATCATGCTAAAGCCCTGCACGACGACTTCGATACGTCTCTTGAAGCCGTGTTCGAGCAGATACCATTCCTCGATGGAAGGCCTGCGGGCATTCCCGAATTTGGCCGCGACATGACCCATGGACATATATCTGTCGAACGTAAGCGGCTGTGATAGCTGCTCGTTCGAGCGACAGCCGACGCAAGCGAGTGTCTCCTCAAACAGTTTCGCTCGGGGATGCGCACTTGGCATGAACACTTCCGGCAGAACTAGAAAATCGACTTCGCCGCGGCGCAGAAGCTCGTCGTAATCATCGGCAAGAGGCAGAAATTCGAAGCTCACCCCGGGAGCTTCGCGCGCCGCACGCTTCACGACCTTTTCCATAAACACCAGGGTGAGGAAATCGGAAAGGATGATCCTGAAACGGCGATCCGATTGGAAGGGATCAAATGGCTCCCAGGAGATGATGGAGAGCTGAATGTGGAGCAAAGCTTCACGGACTGCCGAAATGAGGCTCTCCGCTCGGGGCGTCAGGACAAGTTCGCGCCCATTCATCGTGAATAATTCATCGTCGAAATAGGCGCGCAATCGAGCAACGGCCGCGCTCATGGCAGGCTGGCTTAAGTTGATGTTGCGTGCCGCCGCCGTCAGATTACGCTCGGTCATCAGTGCATCGAGCGCAACAAGCAGATTTAGGTCGAATCCCTTAAAGCGCATTTTATCCTTCATCCAAACCGTGGATGGATGCCATCCAAACAATCAATTTTACCGATTTGCGCCGATGGTGCATGAGAAAAATGTCGATAACCTGACAAGTATGTCGAATAGCAGACGAGTACATCGGCGCAAGTGTACAAACGACTGAGGAAGGTCGGAAGTATTGAGAGAGTTAATCACCTCTGACGCGAGCGGAATAGAAAGGCTCTACTTTCACGATTGTTTAGCGTCGCAATCGATAATGGCTGCAACCGACGTCCAGCAGACGAGCCGTTGCTTCAATCGCACGATGTTTCTCTCAGAATTACAGCAAGCAAAAGGAGGTCTTTGCATGCGCGCTGACGTGCAGTGGAGACTGTGCTGGGAAAACGAGTTGGAACTCGCCGAACATGTCGAACTCGCCGAGTTCTTTCGAAAGACCTATGGGCCAACCGGGGCCTTTAATGCAAAGCCGTTCGAGGGCAGTCA
>NZ_JARFYM010000050.1 GCF_030272705.1 Rhizobium mayense
CATGTGACCTCGCTCGAGGCCTACGATGCCAAAGGCGAGATGATCATCCAGTTCTTCGGCAAGCGGAAGGAAGGCTTCGACGAGCGCCGTAGCTGGCGCGCCATTATCGAGAACCTGCCGAAGGCCGACGCCAGCGGTGCCGCGTAAGGATCGAACCATGACGATGTTGAAGAACTTCAAGCGCATCAAGCCGTGGGAAATCGCGCTGACGGCGCTGGTAATGGCTTTGCCATTCATTCCCAGCGCGGATCTGCCGGCAGCGCGCAACGCTTTGTGTCAATTCTTTCGACGATCAGAAACCTCTTTGTCGCGCCGCATCAAACCGGCGCGCGTGCCTGCCTTTGCAGGTGTCACACCCTGTTCGATCAATGATGAAACAACGTGACATTCCCGGCCGAATAGCGCACGCCCCATTTTCCACGCCCGGCTGTCGGTTTCGAGAACATTGCATGGGGGCGTAGCAAGGCGATAACGTCGCTGAAGGGATCCATATTGAACGACTGGTAATGAACTGCGGATGGTTGATGATAGACCACCCTATCTCTGTGTCTATTCTCCGCTTCCACGAACGCGGAGAATTCAATGAGCAAAACAATCCTCATCACCGGAACGTCGTCTGGCTATGGCATGGCCATCGCCGAGCTCTTTCCCGATCGCGGATGGAGCGTGTTTGCCACCATGCGGCGTCCTAATCCAGGTATCTTCGCAGTGCAGTCGGAACGACTGAAAGTGCTGCCGCTCGATGTGACTGACGCGAACAGCACCACGAGCGCGATCGGCGACAGCGTGGCTGAGGTAATCGAATCGATTTCAGTTGTAGCACAGACTACGAATTTGAAATTCTGACGAAACCTTGCTGGGAAATAAGGCACCAACCGTACGAATAGCCCGTTCGCGCAACGCCCCGCCGCCTGAGCATGGCCAATCGTTGATCCGGGCCGAATTGCTGTGCGAGAGGCTACTGGCCTTGTGCCGACGTGGAGTTCGAACGTGAAACATATCGTCGTGGTCGATGACGACAACAAACTGCGCGCCCTGCTGATCGACTACCTCTCACGGCATGCCTTCCGCGTTACCGGAACAAAAAGCAGCCATCAACTCCATCAGGTCTTTGCGACCGAACCCGTAGATCTGGTCATCGTCGACCTCAACCTCGGACAGGAGGATGGTTTGGAAATCGTCAGGACGCTGTCGGCGAAATCGGACGTGCCCATCATCATTATCAGCGGCGATCGACACGAAGAGACCGATAAAGTCGTCGGACTGGAGTTCGGTGCATCGGACTACATCACCAAGCCGTTTGGACTGCGTGAGCTCCTTGCAAGGGTGCGGGCGGTGTTGCGGCCCCGACCGGCTGGCGCGAATAAGCGCGAGAAGAAGATCTACGTTTTTTCCGGTTGGACGCTGAACCTGAAGAAGCGGCAGGTCGTGTCCGATTCGGATGCGGACATCCGACTTACCGCAGCCGAGTTCAATTTGCTCGTCGCGTTTCTCGAAACCCCAAAGCAGGTACTGTCACGCGAACAGCTGCTGGCGGCAAGCCGCGTCCACGGAGAGGAAATTTTCGACAGAAGCATTGACGTCCTGATCCTGCGGCTTCGCCGAAAACTCGAGGCCGATGCATCAAACCCCAAGTTGATCCTGACCGAACGGGGCGCCGGCTATCTGTTCAACGCCCATGTGATCGTCGAGGAGCAGCGCCGCGGACGATGACTCGCTTTTTGCACCCCCTCATCGCATTCCTTTCGAGGCTGGTCCGACCGGCATTCGCTTTTGTGATCGCGGCGAGCGGCCTGCAAGCATTGGCCGCCGACGGTTTCTCACCAGGAACGCGTCAACCTTTCGCCCCCCTTCCGCAGCCACCTATCCTTGATGAAATGAAAGCCGATCTCGGCAGCAAGCTCTTTGCGGATCCAATCTTGTCGAGCAAAGCCATGTTGGCTTGTACCAGCTGCCACGATCTCCAGGCCGGCGGCACGATCAATATGCCGCGCACTATCGGCTACTGCGGGCGTCAGCACCGCTTCAATGCACCGACAATCTTCAATGTCGGCAATAATTATCGCTTTGGCTGGCAAGGAGGTTTCACGTCGCTCGAGGAGCAAAACGAGAGCGTGCTGCTCGACAAAAACATCATGAATGCCGACTGGCCAACACTCATAGAACGCCTGAGAAATAGCGACGTATATCGGAGCCTGTTCGAACAGGCCTATCATCGAAACCCTGATCGTTCCGCAACGCTGGACGCACTTGCGACCTACCAACGGTCATTAACAACACCAAACTCCGATTTCGACCGGTATCTCATGGGTGATCCGAGTGCCCTATCGGCCGACGCGACTGCCGGGATGCAGCTTTTCAGAAATTACGGGTGCGCGTCGTGCCATCAGGGTTCGAACCTCGGCGGCAACATGTTTCAGAGCTTCGGAATTTACACCGAGCCCCCACCTGGGAATAGCGCTGATGGCGATGTCGGCCGTTTCGCCTTAACGGGCAACGCCGATGACAAAGGGGTCTTTCGCGTTCCGAGCCTGCGAAACGTTGCGGTAACAGCACCCTACTTCCACGATGGCCGGGCAAAGACCTTGGAGGAAGCGGTCGATGTCATGGGAAAGGTGCAGCTCGGCCGCCCCCTCTCGCAGACCGAAATCCGATCTCTGGTCGCCTTCTTGAAGGCCTTTACGGGCGAGTATCATGGAAAAAAGCTTCAAACGGCCGACGCGCAGAAGCACGATTGAACTCTGGCGGGTCGCTCTGTTGATCGTCGGCGCGGTCTCGTTTGCATTGTTGGCGAGCGGACGAGTACCCCCCCGTGAAGTTCATGAAGCGATTCTGACGGCTTTGAGGTCGATCGACATCAATCATGCCTCACTGCAGCGCGACGCTTTGCAGGCCCGAGCTGGGCTGCTGCTGAACTACGATCCGCTTGTCGATTCCGTCGTGCAGCTTCGACTTTCAGCATCCAGATTGTCGGGGCTGATCGGACAGGCAGGCCTTACGAATCCTGGCCGTCTGGAAAAGGAACTTTCCCAGGTATCATCTTGTATTGACGAGGATGAGGCTCTGATCGATCAGCTCAAGACCAACAATGCTCTCCTGCAAAATTCGCTGTCGATCGCTGTCCAAATGCTGACTGCCATGCATGCTAACAACTATCAAAAAACGCAGCAGGCCGTCGGGTCAAGCGATTTCGGGCTGCTCCTGATGCGTTTTATCCGGCAGCCCGATGACCAGCTTCAACGTCTCCTCCTGTTGCAACTCGATGCTCTGCTACGCACTCCTGCAGGCGCGACGAGCGAGGTCCAGTCGTTTGTAGCCCATGCCAAGATAATTCTTTCGACACTGCCGGGCGTCGATGCAACGATTGAAAAAATCCTGGCGTCCGACACGTCACGAAAAGCGGAAATCCTGCAGGATGACTATCTCCATGCATTCGACCTCGCCAGAGTGCAACTGGCCCGGAGCAGAGTGCTCCTCGGTTCGATATCCCTCCTGTTGTGCGGATATATCGCTGTCCTGATCTATCGGTTGCAAGCGCAAACCTTGCGATTAACGCGACAGCTGGAGTTTGAGAATGTCGTAGCAGAGATTCGCGCGCAACTTGGCAATAAAACCGAGAGTCTTGAAACGGCCCTGTCCGGAATAATGGACCTGTTGTCGGCGTTCTTTGATGCAAGCGACTTTGCATTCGCCACGGTCGACCCAAGGAGCGGAGCGGTTGAGCGGACCTTCGGCAACGCTGAGGACAATCTCGTGCAAGGCGTCGCCGAATGCTATGCGAAACTTCTCGGTCATTATGGAAGCGATCCGGAAGACGAACATCACCCTCATGGCTTCCATTATTGGAACCTGCAACAGTCAGATGGCGGGAGTTTTCCGTCGAAACCCCTCAGCGCGGGTTGCGTCGTCATCTGCAGCATCAACGACGACCTTCTTGGCCTCCTCTTTCTGAGCCACAACGAGCTCAGGGCGAAACCAAGTAGTCACGACATCCGCCTCTACGGGCAAGCAGCGCTTACCCTCGCGCGCAGCCTGCGAGAATTGACAGATCGCAAGGAGAAAGAGGTTCTGGAGGTGCGGCTTGAGCATGCTCAACGCCTGGAAGCGGTGGGCACGCTTGCCGGCGGTATCGCGCATGAATTCAACAATACGCTCGGCGCGATCCTCGGTTACGGCGAGATGGCCCTGCAACTGAGACGCATCCCGGTTCAGGGTAGACACTATGTGGAACAGATCGTATCCAGCGCAAATCGAGCCAAACATATCATCGATCAGATCCTGACCTTCGGACGCAAGCGCGAACGCAGCTGCAAACCGTTCGACCTTGGGGAAGCGGTCCGCGATATATTGCCCCTGATCCAGGCCTCCCTGCCGAAAGAGGCAGAGTTTAAGATCGAGATTGCGGCAAACCTGCCGGCTGTTCTTGGGAGTCCACTCGAGATCCAGCAAATCATCACGAACCTCGTAACCAATGCTACGCAGGCTTCGAGGGAGACCGCCAAGATTCGGGTAACGGTTAAGGAGATTGAACGGCGGGTAAGAGCGGAGCTATCACATGGAGATCTTTTGCCGGGCCGGTATGTCCTTCTGGCGATATCAGATAATGGCAGCGGTATCGCCGAGAGCGTCCTCCCCCACATTTTCGAGCCCTTTTTCACAACAAAGGAGCGGCAGGGTGGCACCGGGCTTGGGCTGGCTGCTGTCTACGGGCTCGTCACGGGGATGTCGGGGCGAATTCATGTCGCAACCGATGTCGATAAAGGAACATGTTTCCAGCTCTATTTCCCGGGCTCACCGCAGGCCGCGATCCCATTGACGCAAATCTTCAACGAACGATCGGTTCCGATTGGCCACGGGGAGACGGTCCTCCTCGCCGAAGACGATACGACCGCCAGGTCGATGCATGAAGAAAAGATCGCAGCGCTCGGATATGAGCCGGTCGGATTTTCATGTTACGAAAGCCTGTTGCGGTGGCTGGACAACGGCAAACGCGTCGCAGATCTGGCCATCGTCGACCTCGACATTTGGGAAACCGTTCCTGATCTCGCCCGAATCACCCGCGAGCTTGATCCTCTTCCGATCCTTTTGATGGTGGATCCCGTCAAGCCCGGTGTCGATCCAAAAATACTCACGCAATTTTCAATACTGCGCAAGCCGGTCAGCTCGATGCGGCTGGCTCATGCCATAGCCGATAAAATCGAGCCTGATAATCGGCAGGACAAGTCACAATCGCCCCTCAGAGGCGGTCCGGTTTCAGAGACGGCCCATGACTGAACAACCGCTGCGGGTCGCAACAAGTGACCCTGGCAGCTCCCTCTCCTGATCACCCTGAAGGTTTGGTCATGAGAAGCGTGCAAATTTTTCCTGAAGACGAAGTGCTGGCTCGGAAAAGGAGTTTCTAGTATGAAACACATCCTCATTGTCGATGACGACGAAACTCTGCGGCAATATCTGGTCGATTGCCTCAGCCAGAACGGCTTCAAGGCAACGTCGGTTATCGACGGCGCGACGATGAAGGTCGCGATCACCGACAACGTCGTCGATCTCGTCATCGTCGATCTCAACCTCGGGCATCAGGATGGGATGGATATCGTTCGCGAACTGGCGACCGGCTCCGACCTGCCGATTATGATTGTCAGCGGCGACCGGCTTGATGAGGCCGATAAGATTCTCGGATTGGAGCTTGGCGCCTCCGATTTCATGGAGAAGCCGTTCGGAACGTTGGAACTGATCGCAAGGATCCGCACCTTGCTGCGCGACCGATCGGTCGACGGCGAACATGGGGAACTCAGGATTTACTCCTTCTCGGGATGGACGCTCGTGCATCGAACGCACTTGTTGACAGCTAGCAACGGCATTGAAACGAAACTCACCGCGACAGAATTCAATATGCTTGTGGCGTTTCTGGAAGCACCTGGGGAAACGTTATCACGGGAGGAACTGCTTGCCGCGACCCGAACCGACACCGAAGAGGTGTTTGACCGGAGTATCGACGTCGTGGTCTTGCGGCTGCGGCGAAAGCTCGAAAGAGACGCGTCGAAACCATCGCTTATTAGGACCGTGCGGGGCGTGGGCTACTTATTGGATTGCGAGGTCGACGTATCCTACGGGTTCATCTGATTTTGGTGTCGCGGGTCGAACAAAATTACCACGAGGAAGGCGAGCGAACCCTTTGCTGGTGCTCGCCCCTCGAGGCTGGAGCTGGTCGATGAACCCGACTGTAGATTCCATTTTCAGATCCGACACATCAGACGACTTTCAGGCTCGGTAGGCAAGATAGGCCATCTTCCGAACCATCGGAT
Source organism: Rhizobium mayense (assembly GCF_030272705.1). GTDB lineage: Bacteria > Pseudomonadota > Alphaproteobacteria > Rhizobiales > Rhizobiaceae > Rhizobium > Rhizobium mayense. The sequence continues at coordinate 6,303 of NZ_JARFYM010000050.1, forward strand.
CGAGCGGTCAATCATCCCGGGAACGTGGTGTCCGCCCCATCGTGCGCTTGAAGGCATGGGCAAAGGCGCTCTGGGAGTTGTAGCCGACGTCGGCGGCGACGGTGGCCACAGCTCCACCCGCTGCCAGCTTTCGCTGCGCCAGAACCATGCGCCACCGGATGAGATAGCCGAGAGGCGGATAGCCGACGAGCGTCACAAATCGCTCGGTGAACGACGAGCGTGACATGCCGACCTCCGCCGCCAGCATGGGTACGGTCCAGCGTCGCGCGACATCACCATGCAACAGTCTGAGCGATTTGCCGATCCGAGGATCGGCCAGAGCCGTGATCCAGCCAACGGCACCGCTCGGACGGGTGGCCACATAAGCGCGCACCGCCGCAATGACAAGGATTTCCGCCAGTCTTTCAGCGACGAGCCAACCGCCGACGCTCGGGTTGCTGACCTCCGTCCGCAAAGCTTCCAATGTCCTTGTCACGGCTTCGGCGGTGGGCGAGTCCCGATTGACACGAAGGAATGTCGGGAGGGCTTCCAGGACGAATGCTGCGCCGCTATCGGCAAAACCGCTGCCGCCGCCCATCATGACCACCTGGTCTCCTGCACCGATGCGCAGTACGTCCTGTCCGGGCGTCGCGTAGAACGGCATGCCGTCGACAGGGCGGACCGCTGGGTCGCTGGCCACAGTGTAGCTTGTATTGCTGATGAGGATGACATCGCCTTCCGCAAGGGCCTCCGGCGGATGGCCCGGAAGCAAAAGCCAGCATCGGCCGCGAGTCACGGCAACGAATTTCAACCGTGTCCGTCCGTCGAATGTCAGCGCCCAATCGCCTGACGCTTCAAGGCCGGTCCCGCGAACGCTTCGCGCGCCGAGTGTCGCAACGACCTCGGAGAATGGATCAGGGGCGGTTTCGGCGGATCGCGCTAAAAACATGGTGATATACGCATAGATCATCCGAGGGCGGATGCCTAGGTTCCACTTCGCACACATAATAAGGAGCCTTCTTCATGACCATAGAGAACAAGATTGTAGCGATCACGGGCGCGGGACGTGGCATCGGCCGGGCGAGCGCCCTTCATCTTGCTGCGGGCGGTGCGCGGCTCGTCCTCGGGGCGCGAAGCGAAGCAGAGATCGAAACGGTCGCAGACGAGATCAAGGCGGCGGGTGGCGAAGCCATATACCGGACGACAGACGTGACCAACCGCGCGGATTTGGACGCGCTGGTCGGGCTGGCTTGCGAGCGCTTCGGGCGGCTCGACGTCATCATCAACAATGCAGGCATAGGGCCGATCTCCCGGTTCGACGCTCTTCGCGTCGAAGACTGGGACGCCATGATCGACGTGAACCTCAAGGGCGCGCTTTACGGGATCGCCGCGGCACTGCCGGTATTCGGCCGTCAGGATGGCGGGCACATCGTCAACGTCCTCTCGACCGCGGGTATCAAGATTCTGCCGACGATGGGCGTCTATGCGGCGACTAAAAATGCACTGCGGACTGCTACCGAGGCGCTACGACAGGAATCAGGCCCCAACCTGCGTGTCACAGAGATTTCGCCGGGCTTTATCAACACGAATTTCGCCGATGCGTCCATCACCGATCCGGACGTAAAGGCGTCAATTCAGAAACGAAAGGACGAACTGGCCATTTCGCCCAGCGCAATCGCTCGCGCGATCGCCTTCGCCATTGAACAACCAAGCGATGTCGAGATCGGGAGCATCGTAGTGAGGCCAACTGCACAAGATTGACGAATCGGACTAGGGTGCAGCAGCGGCATTCCATCGCGCGGCCGCGCGATTGTTTCGGTGAACTGATCTAGGTCGCATCATCGCTGGTTCGAGAGCCGCGGCCCCAAATGCGCCCTGCTCGTCTACATCGACGACGCCACCGGCAAGCTGGACCTCAACATGTCGATCGGCGAGATCGGCGGCAGCGGTCGCAAAATCGCGGTGACCGCCAGCGTTCATTCAAAACCGATTAGGTGCTTGTTGCGGTCCATGCTGACACGAACCATTTTGCACAACGGGTTCTTCATATCGAACGGGATTGCCAAGACTTCGGGCCTAAGACCGTCGGTCATCATATAGAAGGTTGGCGTTCCAGAGACTATGCAGTCCTTCTTCATGCCAGCGGCCTCCAAGGTGGCGTCGTCTGATGCATTCCAACCCGACACAAAAGCTTGCACTGGCGTAATCGCTTTCCTAGCCTCCGCCTTCGGCGGGTTTGCCGCCATAAGGAAGACTACGATAAAAACCATGAAAAGCGGGAGGCAGATCTTTAGTAGAAAAAGTAGGCGATCAAATCTCAATATGCAAAATTGTGTAACGGCATGATCAGCTGCAAATTCCATTTTTTTGCGCACGACGTCGCTATTTGCTGCCCCTGTCGCGCGGGTGCTGGTGTACGCTTCGTCCAAGCTAGCAAAAGTCTGATATGCGCGCGTTTTGTACTCTTTTAAGAGCAGTTTTTCCACTCGCTGCCGCGCATTTTTGAATTTAGGTTTGGAAAACACTTCTTCGCGTGAATATACACGCATTGTCATGGCGTCGATCCCCACCAATAGGGGTGCTACACAGGCGAGTAAGGCAAGGCCGAGAAATATCAGGGCGACCCACTCGCGGGCGCCCTCCAGCGATCCGAGTTGTGTAAGCGTACTACTGCCAATAGCAAATGTTACAATGGCGCCGAGACTAATAATCAGCCACTTAGCCGTGTCTCGAATGTTCGAGCGGATTTCGGCGTGACTGGCGACAGGTTTGCGTTCCTCGCCCTCTGCAGGCCGCTCAGTACCTGTCATGATCAGGTCCGCGAATCAAATGGACGGTGAGACCGCGTTCTTTTAGGTCGTTATGGAACGCCTCCGCCAGAGGCCAAAGGTCCAGCTTGCCGTTGAGCTCCAATCCAACCGAATTTCGTACGGCCGAATGTTTTGCGTCGTCTATCAGCGCTTCAACGTTCGGGTAGACGCTGATTACCGGGCCTGGCGACCTAATGGCTGTGAACCACGGGGGATCCTGTTCGTCCGGAAGGGCCGAAAAATCGAAGTCATCCGGTATCGTTATATCAACAGGTTCGCCTGGAGGAAAAATCTGGTCATTGGGATCAGTTTTTCCCTTCTGTTCAGCTTCCGGCGAGGCAATCGCAACAGAATCGCTGGTAACGAGGATCCTGTACTCTGCTGGTGGCACAAACGTGAACTTCGGCATTGGACCCTCACAACCCCTGTTCGCTTTTTATGTGGCTCTACAATCTCATATTTGAGAGGTTATCACCACTACCCAAGCGAGTGAGCCGGCGCACATAAACGGATTATCGTGCTTGTGAATGAATACCTTGAAAAATGGATATTGGAGCATCGGCGCATACGAAAATCGAAGCTCCGGCCATCCGGACTTTGGCGGTGTCCGTCCTCTTGGTTCAGCTGAGCTTGCTATCCCGGTATCGGCAACCAGCACGACATGTCCCCTCGCGATGTCCGTGTCTTGGATTAAGGGCTGACCGTCGCGCTGACACGCAATTGGCGTCCGCGGGCATGACTTCCTGCACAGTGATACGCGCCCGATCAGTGCGGCCTCGGTCAAGTCTCATCCACGCTCAAAACATTCTCAGGCGGGCCGGAAACTACGTGCAATCGAGAGAGCCGCTCCCGTCTCCACGTCGAACAAATGCATCTGGTTCATATTGAACGACAGCGGCATCGTCGTCTGAGGTTTAGGTCCACTTTCCGGATCGATGCAGGCGCACAGGTTCGCGTCACCGATGGAAAAATATACCATGGTTTCCGGACCAAGGGGCTCCACCAGGTCGATCCTCGCCTCAACGTCTGCGAAACCCGGTCGCTGCTGACGATCGCTGATCGATTCCGGTCGGACGCCGAAAATGACCGATTTTCCGGCATGGCGCGCATATTCGTTGGCGCGCGCATCAGGAACGGCAAGCGAGGTGCCGTCATCCAGGACGACGGCAAGTCCCTCACGGCTCGAAGCCAATTGCGCCGAAAGGAAATTCATCGAAGGCGAACCGATGAAACCGGCAACGAACTGACTGACGGGGCGATGATAAAGTTCCTGCGGCGGTCCCGCCTGCTCGATCACGCCGCCGTTCATCACGACGACGCGGTCGGCCATTGTCATGGCTTCCACCTGATCGTGCGTGACATAGACTGTCGTCGTGGGCAATAGCTGATGCAGCCGTTTGATTTCCGTGCGCATCTGAACGCGCAGTTTCGCGTCGAGGTTGGAGAGCGGCTCGTCGAAGAGAAAGACCTTGGGATTGCGCACGATGGCGCGACCCATGGCCACGCGCTGGCGCTGCCCGCCGGAAAGTTGACCCGGTCGGCGGTCCAGCAGTTCGCGAATATGCAGTGTTTCGGCGGCCCGCGCGATGCGAGCATCAATCTCACCTTTGGCCAGCTTCTGCTGTTCCAGGCAGAAGGAAATATTTTCCCTGACCGTCATATGCGGATAGAGCGCGTAGTTTTGGAACACCATGGCGATGTCGCGCTTGCCAGGGCCAAGCCGGTTTACGACCTGATCGCCAATGACGATCTCGCCGGCCGTAATATGCTCCAGACCGGCGATCATGCGCAGGGTTGTCGACTTGCCACACCCGGATGGACCGACGAAGACAACGAACTCGTTGTCTTCGATTTCCAGATCGATGCCGCGTACAGCTTCGTAGATGCCGTAAGACTTGACGAGATTCTTCAGCTCCAATCGTGCCATGACCTGCTCCTATGCTTCCTGTAGCCAGATCGCCATCGCACCGGCGTCGCGATTCGCCCAAAGATGGTAGGGGATTGCCCGGAATGACCTCGCCCTCAACGTAGGGGGTGACATCCTGTAAAGAGCTTGCGCCCAATCCGCGGTATCCGCCTCCAGCGCGGTACCCTCCAGGATGATTGCGCCTCCGAGTAGCCCGGCATCGTAACGCGCAACCAGCTCCGTGGAGGGCGGGAGGCGGAGACGCTGCGGCTCGCAGCCTATATCGGCTTGCTCGACACAGTAGACGATCGGCCCGCGCCGCAAGGCAACGCGACCGCCGTCCTCCGAAACCGCGGGATGGGCGTAAAGGCGATCAATCGGCATCGAGAGAGCAATGCGCACCTCGTCGCCATTGCGCCATTCCCGATCGAGCGCCGCATACCCCTTGACCGTGCAGCCGTCCAAAGCAATCGCCTCGCCATTGACCGACACTGAGGCCTTGCGGCACCACGCCGGAATTCTCAAGCGCATGGTGAAACGGCTCGGCTGATCGATCGACACTTGCAGCCTGATGTCGCCATCCCATGGGTAGTTTGTGTCCTGACGGAGCCGCAGCAGACGGTCGCCGAGGGCAAGCTCCGCCACGTTCGCACCATAGAGATGCACTGCAAGTTCGCCCGGCTTGGTCGAATAAAAATATTGTCCGAGCGATGTAATGAAGCGGGCGATATTTGTCGGGCAGCATGGGCAATAGTGCCATTTCCAACGACGATGCTGGCCATGGCTTTCGAGCACGTTTTCGTAGAAATAGTGCTCACCGTCACGCGCGATACCCGACAAGGCGCCGTTGAACAGAACCGTTTCGAGCTTGTCGGTGAACTTGCCATCAAGGTCGGTTTGAGCCATGCGATGGCTCCAGAAGCCGAGAGCGACCGCAGCACAGGTTTCGGCATAGGCTGTTTCATTCGGCAGATCGAACTCCCGGGTGAATCCCTCGTTGGAAGCCGATGGACCAAGCCCCCCTGTCACATAGAGCTGCCTGCTCGTCAGATTGTCGAAAAGCCTGTCGCAGGCAGCTTTCAGGCTCGGATCGTTATTTTCATATGCAAGGTCCGCCAATGCGGAAAAAAGATACATCGCGCGGACGGCATGGCCGACAACTTGCTGCTGCTCGCGCACCGGCATATGCGCCTGGCTGTATGCATAGGTCTTGTAGACATAGTCTTCAGGGCGCTCGCCACGCTTGATCGCCTCCCCATCATAGTAGGACGGCATCTGCCCTCTTTCGTCCACGAAATAGGTGGCAAGCGCGAGATGCCGGGGGTCCTTGGTGATGCGGTAAAGTTTTATGAGCGCCAGCTCGATCTCTTCATGCGCGTCATAGCCTCGCAGTTTGCCGGGCTCATGCCCGAACGTATTGATGATATGGTCGACCGCGCGGATCATCACGTCGAGAAAGCGGCGCTTGCCCGTTGCTTCAAAATAGGCGACGGCTCCTTCCAGGAGATGTCCCATCGAATACATTTCATGCAAGTCGCGAAGGTTCGTCCAGCGCTTGTCCGGTTCGCGGCGAATGAACCAGCTGTTCAGATAGCCGTCTGCCATCTGGCCGCGTTCGAGCTTTTCGACAATAGCGTCGATCTTAGATTCGATGTCTGGATTCGGGTGCGCCTTGAGGGTGTAGCTGGCAGCTTCGATCCATTTTCCGAAATCGGAATCGAAGAAGTGCTGCATAGAGAGCCCGCTCGGCTGGATGGGGCGGACGAGCGGCCCAGCCTGCTTGTCGAACTCGAGGACTTCCAGAAAGCCTTCCTCTTCGAGCCGCTTGTGCTGGGTCGGAATGGTGACGTCGCGCACCGTTTGCGTCCAGCTTTTCCAAAAGCCCCTATCGAAACTGACGCGGGAATGATCGACGGGGACATAGCGGCGCATATCCGGTGCTGGATTGGACTGATCGGAGGGGGACGAAGGCATTGAAACTCCTTGAAGCGGCAAAGCCGCAGTCATTTCACGGCGCCGGCAGTCAGGCCGCGCACGTAGTAGCGTTGCAAAAGAAGAAAAAGGACGATGCAGGGAACCATGGTCACGGCAATGCCGGCTTGCAGGGCACCCCAGTCGATGATGCCGTAGATGCCGGAAGAGACGTTGACCAGCATGATCGGCAAGGTGAACTTGTTCTGGTCTGAGAGAAAGATCAGCGCAGCCAGGAATTCGTTCCAGGAATTCAGAAAGGCGAACATGGCGACGGTTGCAACGCCCGGAAGCGCAATCGGCAGCATGATACGTCGCAGAATGGTCGCTTGCGACGCGCCGTCGATACGTGCCGCCTCGATCAGCGCCTTGGGCACTGCGTCGAAGGCATTGCGCATCATGAATACCGAGAACGGAAGCTGGAACGTGACATAGATCAACACCAGCCCGAAGAGATTATTCTGCAGCCGAACCAACTTCAGGATAAGGAAGAGCGGTGTCAGGATCGACTGGAACGGGATCATCATCGTTGCCATGATGAGCACGAAGAGCAGCCCCTGCCCCGGGAAACGGAACTTCGAGAAGCCATATCCTGCCGGAACCGATACCAGAACTGTCAGCAACACGGTGCCCGCTGCAATGATTACGGAATTACCGGCATAGATGTACCACCCGGCACCGACATGCTCGAGGCGACGATAATTCTCCAGCGAAAACGCCTTTGAGAACAAGGCAGCAGGATTGGCGAGAGCCTCCGCCGCCGGCTTGAAAGAGTTGGCGAAGGACCAGACGATCGGCATCACGAAGAATAGCGCGAAGACAAGCGCCACCAGGATAAAGGCAAGGTAGCCCACTTGCTCGCTCGCCGGCTTCGGCTGTGGTTTGTAGTTCAGACGATCCATCAGCCTTCCTCCGGCCGTTGTCGCAGAAAGACGAACTGAACCGTGCTGATTGCAACGAGAACGATCAGCAGCGCAAACGAGATCGCCGAACCATAGCCGAGGCGATAGGACGAGAAGGATGCGAGATAGATCGAAAAGACTGCGGAGATCGTGCCGTTTGACGGTCCGCCTTGTGTGATGATGAAAAACTGATCGAAAGCCAGCATGGACGAGGTCACATTGAGCACCAGCGCCAGCACGACTGAATTGCGCATCAATGGCAAGGTGATGCGGCGGAAACGACTACAGACATTAGCTCCGTCGATTTTTGCCGCTTCGATCACATCGGTCGAAATGCTCTGCAGGCCGGTCAGCAGAATGATCATCGTAAAACCGGATGTCTTCCAGACCACCATCAGAATGATAACGGCGAGCGCCGGCCAGAAGCTTTCAAGCGGTCGTGGAGCGCTATCGATCAGACCTGTAGCGCGCAGGACCTGCGCAAAAACGCCACTATCCGGATTGAGCAACCACATCCACAAAGTCGAGGCAGCTCCGAACCCGATGACGACGGGCATGAAATAGACCGTGCGGAAGAAGCCGGCGATGCGCAATGGCCGGTCGACCAGCAGAGCAAGCGGAAAGGCAACGAGGAAAAGCGCGGCAGTGACCAGGACTGTATAAAGCAGGGTGAAACCAAGGGAATGCCACAGCTGCGCATCGCCAAGAAGCTCGGCATAATTGGCAAGTCCGATGAATTTTGTCCGGCCGAGAAGCGGCCAGTTATAGAAGCTCATCCATACCGTCATGACGAGCGGTACAAGGAAGAGCAAAACGATGAACAGGAGACTCGGCAAGATGAAGGCAAGGCCAAGCCAGCCTTTCGGCTCGGGCTCGCCATGCACGACTGCCGTCTTCCTGCCGTGACGCAGCGATGAGCTCACGGCACCGCTCCTTTTTCTTGATCGGTCAGCAGAAAATGAGGGCGAAGCGCCATGCAACGCTTCGCCATTGGTCAGCCAAGAGGCTTAATTCGGGTTGGTGCGCTGGAGGATACGGGTAAAGTCCGTCTGGGTTTTGGCGATCGTTCCATCGACATCCTCACCGAAAATGGTCCCCTGGATCAGGTTCAGGAACGGACCAGTGCGGCTGACGAAAAGCTCGTCTGACGAGAATGTATAAGGAGTCCGTGCCTTGGCCAGCACGTCATAGGCGACAAGGTTGCGCTTGTCGAACTTGGCGTAGGCGTCTGTGGCAAGATCGGTACGCGAGGGCATTCCCGATTCCTGGGTGATGTAGACCTGCTGCTCGGGCTGCATGTAGAAATTGACGAAGTCGAGCGCCACCTTTTTCTTCTCGTCGCTGATGCCTTTCATCAGCGAAAGCGTATCCCCGCCGGCAAAGCTCGATTCCCCGCCTTTCGGCCCGGGAATGGGGGCCACATTGAACTTGACGTCCGGATACTTGCTCGCCAGCAGATTGACGATATAGGAGCCAGTCATAAGAACGCCGACCTTACCGGAAGCGAAGGCTTCGACGGCATTGTTGCCGTTACCCGATCTGGAAGTCGGGTGGATTGCGCCAGCTTTCGCCATGTCACGATAGGCCGCGATGGTGTCCCGCAAGGCCGGTGTGTCGACCGTTGCAGTGCGACCATCTTCACTCAGGACGTCGGCTCCGGCGGCCCAAAGATGCGGCAGAAAATCGTAAATCAGCCAGCTGCCGGAATTTGCGACAAAATAGAATCCGTAAGTGTCGTGGCCGAGAGCGGTGATCTTCTTTGCATCCTCCGCGATCTCTTGGAGCGAAGCCGGCGCCTTGTTCGGATCAAGGCCGGCCTTCGAAAACAGATCGGTGTTATACGCGATGATCGAAGCATCCGGCAGAGCGGGCACGCCATAGATCTTACCGTCATAGGTCGCAAGGCGGATATGCGAGGGGCTAAGAGCCGATGCGTAGGGCAATCCCTTGACGAAATCGGTGATGTCTTCGAGACCGTCTGCTGCGGCAAAGGTCGGCAGATAGATAAGATCGAGCACCGCGCCATCCGGCGCAGCGCCGCCCGCGATCGCGGCGCCGAGCTTTGGCACCATCTGCTCGGCGGTAATCTGCGTTACGTTGACCTTGTCGGAATGAGCTGCGTTGTACTTGTCGGCCAGCCCCTGGAGCACAGCGCCAGAGGAAGTGCGCACCCACAAGGTGATGTCGGTCGCATTGGCAAATGTTGCACTGGCCATCAATGCGATGGCAGAAATCGTCAACTTTAAATTGATCATGGAAGTTCCCCTTTTCCTTCTCGCCAACAGCCTCCAGATGGCGTGACCGAAACGTTAGTTGACATTTTTTTCGGTGTCGACAGGCTGTATGTATGTTTTCGGACGAAATCTGATAAAACCTTTTAACATCAGGATTATTTCTGCTAAAAGGTTTCATCAGCGAAATTCACATATGTGATTTGGACCAAGACAGATATGCGTCGACAGACAATTCGCGATCTTGCGAGAGCAGCAGGCGTCAGCATTTCGACAGCATCAAACGCGCTGAACGGAACCGGGCGCACAAACGCGGAAACGATAGAACGCGTTAAACGTGTAGCCGAAGAGATCGGCTTCAGGCCGAATGCACTTGCTCGCGGCCTATTGACCAAACGCAGCCATGCGATCGGCATGCTGACGAACGATACCTATGGCAGGTTGACCCTCCCGATGGCCGCAGGCGTCTCGGAGGTGCTTGTCGATCACGGCTTATCGGTCTTTCTGTGCGCCACCAACAATGACCCGCGCTTGGCGCGCCTGCATTTGGAAACCCTGCTGGACCGTCAAGTGGACGGCATCATCTTTACGGCAACGCGCCTTGATCTGAAGCCGCCGCCAGAGCTTGCAAAGCTGTCGATACCGGTTGTCTACGCCTTCGCGGAGGGGCCGGCTGACCGCATCAGCTTCTTTCCCGACGATGCTCAGGGCGCCCGCCTTGCCGTCGAGCATTTGCAGGCGTTGGGCCGCTCGCATATTCTGCATATAACGGGTCCGGAGGATTACCTCGCCGTGCGCGTCCGTGCAAAAGCCTATCGTGAATGCGTGGGCTCCAATGCCGAAGTCCTTTATGGCGACTGGTCGGAAGAATGGGGCCATGAGGCGATCGAACAGATATTCTCACGCCACGACAAAAGGCCCGATGCGATATTCTGCGGAAACGATGAAATCGCACGCGGCGTGATCGACGCCCTGCGCGACAAGGATATTGCCGTCCCCGGGGACATCGCGGTCGTCGGCTTCGATAATTGGGAGGTGATCTCCCGACAGACGAGACCGCCTCTGACGACGGTGGATATGGAATTGAAAGAGATCGGCCACCGTGCCGGCCTTGCTATCCTCAGCCTGACGAAGGGTGAGACCGTTCCAACGGGAATTACGCGATTGCCATGCCGACTGGTTGTACGCCAATCCTGCAGCGGTCAGCCAGTCTGATCCTTGGACAAAAAATCGGCCGACAGCGGTTGGGGGCATGCCCTTGATAGAATACGAACCGTCGCTCGCCGTGGCCGATCCTCTCCGCATCGACGCCAATATGTCCACGATCAGAACGGAAGAGGTGACGGTATCGGTACCGGCGTCGACGTCGTCGATGCCGCGTGGCGAGTATTGGAAGCCGCCGCCAAGAGGCACGGATTCGCGCTCGCGTGCCAAAGATTTCCGTGGTCGTCCGAATATTACCTAGTGTCGCTGCTGGAAAATCTGTCCGTGAACGTCCAAACCAACCATTCGCTTTCCGGTTGTCTTATCGAACAGATGGGGACTGCCCGGATCGACCGCGAGCTTCACCAGATCACCAGCGTCGTATTTGGACTGCGCGGTAGTCGAAACCGTCAGAGTTTCGGCGCCATGATTTACAAGCAGGATGGTTTCGGCCCCGGTCGGCTCTACCACGGAGATCTTCGCCGGCAATCCGTCGGCATCCTTGCCCCCCACGGTCAGCCGCTGGGGACGTATTCCCAGGATAAGAGGCTTTCCGACCAGACTGTCCCCGAAGGCTCGTCCCAATTCAATCTTGCTGCCGGAGTCAGTCTCAAATTTTGTCGGCGCATCCGCCTTTACAGATCCGCTCAGAAAATTCATTCCGGGTGAACCTATGAAGGACGCGACGAAGAGGTTTGCAGGCTTCTCGTAAAGCTCCATCGGCGTACCGATCTGCTCGACCTTCCCGTCGCGCATGACGACGATCTTGTCCGCCATCGTCATCGCTTCGATCTGATCATGCGTTACGTAGATGGTTGTGGTGCGAAGGCGCTGGTGCAGTTGTTTGATTTCTGCGCGCATCTGTGCCCGAAGCTTTGCATCCAGATTGGACAGCGGTTCGTCGAACAGGAACACTTGCGGATTTCGAACAATCGCCCGCCCCATGGCTACACGTTGACGCTGGCCGCCGGACAATTCCTTGGGATATCGTCCCAGCAGCGGCTCGAGACCGAGAATGGCTGCCGCGCGGCCAACCTTCTCGGTTTTCTCTTCTGGCGAAGCACCCTTGAGCCGAAGCGAAAAGGCCATGTTTTCGGCAACGGTCATGTGCGGATAAAGCGCGTAGGATTGGAAGACCATCGCGATATCACGCTGCTTCGGTGGCATGTCGTTGACAACATTCGACCCGATGGCGATGTCGCCACCCGAGATCGTCTCAAGCCCGGCGATCATACGCAGCAAGGTGGACTTGCCGCATCCGGAGGGGCCGACGAGAACGACGAATTCGCCGTCGTTGATGCTGACATCGACGCCATGGATGACCTTTGCCGCTCCGTAGGATTTCTGGACGTTTTTGATGCTGACCGACGCCATCAGGCCTTCTCCCCTTATTCGCTTGTGCCGTTATAGTCTTTGAAACTGTATTCGACGCGGAACGTCCTCGATTCCGAAGGAGACAGGCGCGTCCCGGCGCCGCTGGTCCCGTTGTCGTTGCGCGCCGTCGATACCGGCTCGATGCCGATGACCCAGTTATTGGACCCGAAGTCGGTCCACACCTGCAGATATGGAAGCGTCGCGGGGTCCCAATCGACCGTCGCTTCGAGACCGGCCCAGCGGCCATCTGGCGGTCGCCGTAACCGAACCGACGGATTGACGCCCGGCGGAGCCTTGAGACATTGAATCGATCGTTCGGCGTGGTCGCCCGCATTCGAAATCGGCCCCAGCAGATAGCCATTCTGCCAGCTGACGGTCGCGCCCGGCGCTACGACCGGGAAGCCAAAGTTGGTATGATAGAGAAGGAAGACCTCTTCCTCTCTGCCGCCGATATTTTGAACGCGGTCTACGATACGCACCCTCGCTCCACCGATTGGCGCCTCGATCCGGCGAAACAGGCGAAGTCGCTCGCCGTTCAATCGGAACTGGGTGACCTCGCCCTCGCAGAAAAGGACCGGATCGGACGCATGCCAGTCCTCCCCATGCGCGACAAGACGGCCGGGCGTGAACGGCAAACGGCCGTGCAAGGGCTTTCCGTCTATCGGCTGCCGCGTGTTGTCCAGCCCGCAGGTGACAAGGAATCCCGAGAATAGCCGTTCAAACCCGGTCCCGCCTTCATCGTCAGGATTGTAGAGCGTACTGTTGGCGAAGCCCGCGGGACTTTGCCACGCGACCGGCGTTCCTCGCCACCACATGGGACCGATATCGAAACTCCGATCACACAGAACCCAGAAATCAAGCCCGCCTCCGGTCGAGAAGGCCAACGCCTGTACACCGCGTTCAGGACCATCGTCGAGGACGATCCGTCGCACCGATGCAAGCTGCCTGAGGTCCCCGACGAAGGAGCGGACGGCATCCGCTCCACTTCTTTTGGATCCCACAGTCAGCCCTCGCTCGTCTGCTTTTCGGGGCTCTGCAACTCCAAGCGGGTAAAGGCCTCTGGAGGAGCGTCGTTGTCTCTCATCAATCCGAGCATGAGTTCGGTCATCGCAGCTTCGACGCTCTCATCGCGCAGCGGGTGATCCTGTCCGGGGTCGGATACCAGGTCATAAAGCCTGGTATCGTTTTCAATCATCGCGCCGGGACCATAGTGCTGGTTCATCGGCGTGCGCTCGATAACCGGGACCTTCAGGAGCGGCACGCCCTTGGTAAACTCGAACGGGGCGGACAAGGAGGCATTCGACAGCTCCTCCGGCGTGAAGAAGCTGAAGATATGCGTCGGCATCAGCGTATACTGGTTGATTTCCTGGCGGATCAGGTCAGCGGGGTAGCGATGATAACTATGCTTGCCATCGGTCACGTTCACCGCGCCGCCGAAATATCCGAAAATGACGCCTTCGCGCGTTGGACGTTCAAGCGACGCAAACAGTGACGGCGCGATCATCTCGTCGGGAGCCTCGACCCCGAAGAAATCGAGGAAAGTGGGTGCGAGGTCCGTGGTCTGGGTCAGGTTGTCGGACCGTGCCCCCGCCAGATCGGACCGGCGAGGGTCGTGTATGAACAGCGGTATGTGGACGATTTCCTCATACATGTTCATCCGGTTCTTTGCCCAGAAGTCGTGTTCGCCGAGCAGGAAGCCGTGGTCTGTCGTCACGACAAGGGCGGTATCTTTCCATATGTCGTGTTTGTCGAAGTCGTCGAGGAGCTTGCCGAGAAGGGAATCGCAGAGCGCGACCGTCGCATAGTAATTTGCGCGCAATTCCTCGCATTCTTCGGGGAGCTCATCAACTCGACCATATCGCGGCCAGTCGCGGATCGGTCCGGTCCAATCGGTCTTGAATTGATCCTTGAACCGTTCCGGAGCATGAAAAGGCTCGTGCGGATCGAAGGTCTCGATCTGTACGATCCAGTTGTCCGCGTCACGGTTCTGCTCAAGGAACTCCATGCCAGCCTTGAACACCTGGACCGACGGGAAATCTTCCTCTTCCTTGATGAACTCGCGGTTCTTGATGTTTTGCGCCTGGTAGTTTCGCCGCTGCGTGGAGAACTGACGCTCGTGGTACTTTTCGCGCAAGCGCTCCCAATGCGGCTGAACCATCGCCTTCCATGGATCGCCCTCCTGCCCCCGCACGAAGTCGTAGGAGTCATAGCGATTATGGTAGGTTGCCCCTCCGTCTTCCCAATAGTGGAAATGGTCAGTGACGAGATGGCTGTAGACACCGGCTTTGGCCAGGAGTTCCGGAAAGGAATTGTCGTATGGCTCCATCGGCCCCCAGCTGCGGTGCAGGAAACTGAGACGCCCGGTCAGCATGTCGCGCCGTGCCGGCATGCAGGGCAAGCTGCCGACGTAATGCCTGTCGAACGTGACGGATCGTTTCGCCAGCCGGTCAAAATTCGGGGTCGGAATGCGCGTACCGCCGTAGGGACCGAGCATATGTCTGTTAAGGGAGTCGAAAAGGACGAAAACGACTTTCATGTGCTTGCTTCCACTGAAGGGTTATTTGACCGCGCCCGAGGTCAGGCCCCGGACGATGAAGCGCTGCGCGACCAGCAACAGGATGACTGCAGGCAGCATCGACAGCAGCGACGCGGCCGCCATTTGCGTGAAGGCGATCGTGTTTTCCTGCGCGTATTTGCCGATTGCGACGGGTACCGTTGCGGTTTGTCGCTGGCTCAACGTGAGAACCACTGCAAACTCGTTCCAGCTGAATATGAAGGACAGGATACCTGCAGCCGCTAATCCCGGTCGCACCAGAGGAATGATAACGTGCCGGAGGATGCCCGGTGTTTCCGCGCCGTCGATTTTGGCTGCCTCGATCAGTTCTTTCGGCACGTCACGGACAAAGACGTTCATCATCCACAAGGCCATGGGCAAGTTGAGCGTCGTGTGCGCAAGGATCAGACCGAGATAGGTATTGTCGAGTCCGACGATGCGAAACATCGAGTACCAGGCGCCCGCCAGCGTGATTGGCGGAACCATGTGAAAGATGACCGACCATCCCAGCATCGATTGGCCGACCCACGACGGCCACTCCATTCGCTGCAGAGAATAGGCCGCCAGCGTCGAGATCACCAAAACCAGAAACGTGCTCACCGTTGCCACAATGAAGCTGTTGGTGAAGTTCCTGATGTAATCGGACGTACTCGAGAACAGAACCTCGGCGAAATTCGCCAATGTCGGCGTGAAGAATATCTGTCCGGTCAGCAACACGATCTGCGTTTTGAAAGCCGCCGCAGCGATCCAAAGGAACGGAAACAGGACGAGCACGACGGCAATCAGCAACAATGCCTGGCGGACGATCGAGGCGCGGACGGGTGATTGTGTAACCGTGGTCACGGCCTGGCTCCCTTCCTTTGCGTTGCAGCTGTTACGACGATGATCAGCAAGGCGATGAACGCGAAGGTGGCAATCGACATCGCGGAACCGTAGCCAGGCTGGTCCTCGGTGAAAAAGCGCCTGTAGATCGTAAAGCTCACCACTTCGGTCGAAGAGCCCGGACCTCCGCCTGTGAGCAGGAAAACCTCGTCGAATACCTTAAACGCCAGGATCAGCCGGAAGACGAACGTCACCGCGATCGCCGGCAGCATGAGCGGGATCGTTATCAAACGAAGGCTTTGCCAATTCGAGGCGCCATCTATCGCCGCGGCTTCGTAGACATCTTGCGGAAGCGTCTCGAGGGAAGCCAGCAGCAGCAGGAAGCAGAACGGCGTCCAATGCCAGATGTCGACCACGATGATGGAGGCGAGCGCATAGTTGGCGTCCCCCAGCCAATCTTGCGGCGTCATCCCGATCGCAGCTACGATCGTGTTCAGGATGCCGAAGTCGAAGCTGAACATCAGCTTCCAGATGGCGCCGATGATGATACCCGGCACGAGGATCGGCAACAGGAATACGGTTCGGTAGAACAGTCTGCCGTGAACGACGGAACTTGTCAGAACGGCCAGGGCAAACCCGATGACCATCTGGATCGTGACCGCCATCATGGCGAAGATCAATGTATTGCGGATGCTGTCGCCGAACAGCGCGTCCGACCGCAACTCGACGTAATGCTTGACGCCGGTAAACGTCCAGCTCGACAGCCCCTGCGCCCAGTCGATGTCATGGAAGCTCAGGACCGCGAGGTTGATCATCGGCAGGACGGTCAAGCCTAAGAAAAGTATGACGGCAGGCCCGATCGTCAGGAACCGCCAGAGACGATCCGGCATAGGTGTGCGTCTCCCCCGCTCTGCCGCGCGTTGAAGCGCGGCAGAGCGATTGTTCAATGTTTTGCTGGTCGACACAGTCAGTCCTTCAGATCAGGCAGACGCGGCGCAGAGTAGCCGGCCTTCGTCATGATCGGTTCGATCTCTTTCGCCATCGTGTTGAGACCATCGTTGACGGTCATCTGCCCGGCGATGATTTGATTCAAGCGCAGCTCGGTGACCGCGAGAACCTGTGCGGACTCCGGGATTACGAAGGTGAGTTTCGCAGTCTCGAGCGCCTTCGCGAGTGGCTTCATCCAGCGATATTTCGGCTGGTTTGCGAGATCGGATTCGAGGACGGCGCGACTGACGGGCGGAGAGCCCGCCTCTGCATAGGCCCGTTGCGCTTCGTCGGACTGGAACCAGTTCAGGAAAGCAAGGGCGGCTTTCTGCCGGTCTGCGGGGATATTCTTCGGTATGCCGCCCAGCCAATGTCCAAGGGGGGCCGACGAGGGAAAGCCTGGCGCGTGGGGCGGCGGCGCGAAGCCAACCTTGTCGACGACCACCGACTGGTTCGGATCGTCGAACGTCGATGCCGCAAGCACCGCAAGAATGTGCCCGGTCTTACCCGTCGCCATATTCTGGATCACATTGGTCTGCGTCTGGCCGGCAGTCGAAGGATGCCCAGCCTCTTTGGCTAGCTTGAGATACATCTCCATCGCAGCCTTGCTCTCAAGACTGTTTATGATGATCGTATTGTCACCATTCTTCTGGTCCTTGAAGATTCCGCCGCCATAGCTCCACAGATAGGGCAAGACGTCATAGGTGACGTCGAACGTGCCGCGGGCTCCGCGCTGAACGATCCCGTACATCTTGGGCGGATTGTTGAGCGCCTTCGCATTTGCGAGCAGATCGTCCCAGGTTTCGGGGACCTTCAGGTTTTTTGCCTGATAAAGGTCCGAGCGGTAGTGAAGCAGAGGGACAAAGGGATTGATCGGAACCGACATCAGCGCGCCGTTCTTGGCGTCGATCTTGTTCGTCGAAGCGTTCCAATAGACGGAGTCATCGAATGTGTAGATGTCCTTGCCCAGTTTGAAGCTTGCGTCGATTTCATTCAGCGGCTTGAGAAAGCCGCCCTTGTACATTTCGATGAAAAAGCCCGCATTCATCACGAGAATGTCGTAGGGGCTTTCCTTGGCCCGAACCGCGGTTCGCTGTTTCTCGAGACTTCCAGCGAAGGGATTGACGTCCAGCGAAACCTTGTTGCCGGTCTTGTCCTGATATTGCTGTACGACCTTCTGAAAACCGTCGAACCACGGCGATTGATTGATGACGATCGTGATATCAGCCTCTTTGGCGCTTGCCACGGTGCCGAGCACGATTGGCAGTGTGAGCGCCGATGCGAAAAGGCATCCCCGGATAGGCGTAAATAGTGTCATACAGTCTTTCCTCCCTCACGTATGGCAATTTTTGAACGCGGAGCACCTCCGCAAGTGCCCTCCGCACTTTTCGGGGTGTTGGGGGAGAACTTACACACTGCAGCTATTCTAACAACTAACTTCGGATGCCGGAGCCATAGCCAAAAGTGATGGCTTCAATTGTTCGGGTCGGCTTCGCAGACGAGCCGCAACTGATCGATTATCAACTTCGCGGCAGGAGAGACCCAGGAGGATTTTCTCCGGATGATCGCGGCATCTCGATCCGATGCCAGGACATCCACGGGCAGGACAATCAAACCGGCGCCGTCGGGCGGCAGGACGGTGGCCGTCGACGTATAGGTCAGCGTATCGGACGCTCGGATCATCGCGAGCATGAAGGCCATCGATTCCGTTTCGACCGCCGGCGCAGGGGGCGACAGGTTCATCGACATGAACAGTGCATCGAGACGCTGGCGCGCACGTGTTTCTGGTGCAGGGAGAACCCATGGGTATTGAAGAAGATCAATGGCTGAAATCCGCTCTTTCGTTGCCAGAGGATGTCCTTCGCGGGAGATGACCTGGAGACCGACCGAGCTGACGATCTCGATGTCAAGATCGTTGGCCTTCTGCGACCAAGGCGTTTCGGCGACGACGAAATCGACCTCACCCTGGCGAAGTCTACGAAGCAATGCTTCATCAAAACCGCCGACGATCTTGATCTTCAGATCCGGCCGCGTGGAGATGCAATTTGCGACGGCGACGGGTAAGTGCTTTCGCAACCACGCAGGCCCCGCGCCTATGGTCACAATCCCGTTGTCGCCTTTCTGAAGAGCCAGCAGTTCCTCGCGGGCTTCCGTCATTTGGATCTTAATAAACTCGGCGTGGCGAACCAGATGCTGCCCGGCGGCTGTTAATTCAACGCCTCTCGGCAATCGATTGAAAAGCGGGGTGCCAAGTTCTTCTTCCAGAAGGCGAACGCTCTTGGTGAGCGTGGGCTGCGCAACGTTCAGCTCGGCAGCCGCGGCGGAAATGCTTTTGCGCTCGGCAACCCGCAGGAAGTAGGTCAGTTGGCGAAGATCCATATGGCACCTAGGAGGCTTTCAGCCAGCTTGGAAAAACTGTGACGTTCAGCTACCCCTCGGTTGGAGGGTTGAATAGCTCGAGTAGGTTCAGCGACCGACTTCACAGCCCATCCGCTGCGGAAGTGTTTTGTCCCGACGAGAATTAGCCAACGACGCGAGTCGCGGCAATGATCGCGATGATGTCATAAAGGCCAATATGAGGCCGCCACCTCTCTCGGCCTCACGCATTGGCAGGCGATGGGCCTATGTGTCATCCCGCAGGCGCTCCGTGCCGCCCTTCCGGGCATCGTCAACCTCAGCATCTCCACGATAAAAGAAACAACCATCGTGCTGATGGCCGGGATGTTCGATTTTCTCGGTATCTTGCAGGGGTCCCTGCTTGATCCGGAATGGCTGATCGGCGACCAGATCCGCCAGACGGCCTATTTCTTCGCAGGGCTGGTCTTCTTCATCATCTGTTTCAGCCTCTCGCGCTACAGCCTGCAGATCGAGCGCAAATTAGATCCAGAGATTTCCAGATCTACGAGGACTTGAACAGGTCCCGATGGGTGGCTGCAAGCCATTCGCAAAAACCGGAATTTCGGAGGGGCAGCAAAAACTGAAACCGGCGCAACGGCGGCGGGCCTGCGTTGCTTACGACTAAGGTGCCGGAATCTCCGCGCCGAAATGTGAGCGACACAGTGGTTAGCGATCATAGGCATCCGACATCGCTGCTTCGCCGATTGACACGGATCGGCGCTGCCCTTTTACCATCGTGGCAACCCGCCGCTGGTTAGACCGGCGGCGGGAAAGGTGTTTACCAGCCCTGTTCGGTGGGCAGCACGAACAGCTCCGCCACATCCATGCGCGCGGGCGATTTCAGTGCGAACAGAATGGTGTCTGCGATATCCTCGCCTTCCAGGTAGGTCATCGAGGCCGCCAGGTCGTCCATCTGCTTGCGGTAGTTCGCATCCGTGATCTGTTCGTAAAGCTCGGATTTCACCGCGCCCGGCTGGATGCAGGTCACACGTATATTGTGCTTGGGTCCGATTTCCATTCTGAGGCCATCGGAGAAGGCTGCGACAGCCGCCTTCGTCGCGCAATAGACGGTGAGGCCCGTGAAGATCTTGCGCCCTGCGATCGAGGACAGGTTGAAGATATGGCCCGAATGCTGCGCGATCATCTGCGGCAAAACCGCGCCCGTGGCGTTGAGAACGCCCGAGACGTTCACATCGACCATGTGCTGCCATTCGTCCACTTTCAGGCTGTCGATGTCCGAAAGCGGCATCAACCCGGCATTGTTCACAAGCACGTCGATCCGACCGAACCGCGCAACTAAAGCCTCTGCCGCAGCCTTGCAGGACGCTCTATCGGTGACGTCGGTTTCAAGCGCCACGGCTTTGCCACCGGCGGCGGCAATTT
Source organism: Rhizobium mayense (assembly GCF_030272705.1). GTDB lineage: Bacteria > Pseudomonadota > Alphaproteobacteria > Rhizobiales > Rhizobiaceae > Rhizobium > Rhizobium mayense. The sequence goes on from NZ_JARFYM010000050.1 coordinate 26,822, forward strand.
CCGCGACCAGTGCTTCTAACCGATCCTTGCGCCGCGCGGCCAACCCGACGATGACGCCTTCTGCTGCGAGTTTGCGCGCGGTTGCAGCACCAATGCCGCTGGACGCGCCGGTAACGAGAGCGACTTTGCCTTTGATATCCATCATGTTCTCCGTTTGCTTGGCCGCCATTGGCCGGCCGTGGTTACGAAGACGGATGTAGAGTCATCGGGATTTTTGTTCGCTCGCAGTTTTGCCAAAACTATCGCGATTTTGCGCCGAAAAGCAGCGGCTCGCTCATGCTTCATTGCGTCACCGGTCCAGGCGGTGATACGAAATGTGTTCTTCTTCTTCAGCTGAAAGGTCGGCAAACCAGGTGCGCCGTTCATCCCCACGTTCTGCCAGTCATGCTTTGGAGCAGCACATTCGCGGCCGAAAGATCGTGCAGAGTACGGGCGATGCCTGGAGGGATGTGGAAGCGCAGATATTTCGCCGTGCGCAACGCGAAGATGAGGTGCTGGTCCCGGCCGTGGCCGAACCCATGCTCGTCTGGGTGATGTCGGGAGAGGCGACGGTCGAGGAACGCGAACCCGATGGCGACTGGCGTGGCGGTCTCGTCAAGGCCGGCTCATTCTACCTGACAGAGACGGACACACCTTATCTCATGCGATGGCAGGCAGCGCCGGAGCAGCCCTTTGAGGTGATGCATCTCTATCTCAGGCTTGAACTCGTAAACCGGGCGGCTCTGTCCATGGGTCTCAATGCCTCGCGACTGCGCATGCGCGATGTGTCGGGTGCCCGCGACATGCTGATAAGCGGAATCCTCACCGGCCTGGCCGATGAGTTGCAGGCCCCGCACGAGGCTAGTCCCATGTTCGTCAAAGGAATGATCGAGAGCCTGACTATCCATCTTCTGCGCCATTATGCCGAAAGGGATACCGCAACCGGGCGCAAGCCTGCACAGCTTCCGGCATGGAAGTTGCGCAAGGCGCTCGAACATATGAATGCCCATCTCGCCGAGCCATTTGACTTGGACCAACTGGCCGATCTGTGCGGGATGAGCCGCTTTCACTTCAGCCGTGCGTTCCACAACACCATGGGGCAAAGCCCGTCACGCTGGTTCATCCTGCGGCGCATCGAGCAAGCGAAGGAGATGCTGCGCGACACAGACAAACAGATCATCGAAATCGCCATGGGCGTGGGCTATGACAGTCCCAGTCACTTTGCCAAGGTGTTCCGGTCGGAGACCGGCCTTAGTCCCAAACAATATAGGACGACGTGAGAGGCGCCGTTGTTAGAGGAGAAGTGCGCCAACTTCATTCCCCAAGGCGGCGAATTCCTGGTCGCGCAACCTTCGAGTCCCTTGCAAGACATATCCAAGGTAGCCGCATTTGGATTTCAGGCCCACATCGTTCAAGGGGCGATATTTGGACTGAACGCTGATGCGCCGACAACGGCAAGCTGAACTCAAGCTACCACTGCCAAGCCAGGCGAAGCGCGCAAGCGGGCAATGTCGCGCGCCGGCGGTTCTCCGAAGTGGCGGCGATATTCGCGGGTGAACTGGGACGGGCTTTCGTAACCCACGCGGAAGGCGGCCGTCGTGACGTCGATGTCCTGGAGCAGCATCAGGCTGCGCGCGTCCTGCAGCCTGAGCTGCTTCTGGAATTGCAGCGGCGTCAGCGCCGTCACGGCGCGAAAATGCTCGTGCAGGCTCGACGGACTCATGCCTACTTCCGCGGCAAGCCGCTCGATGCTGAACCGTTCCCGAAAGTTCTGCCGGATCCAGGCGATGGCGCGGCCGACCTGGGCCACCCGACCCTGGCTGGAGGTGATATGGCGCATCCTGGCGCCGTCCGGGCCGGCGAGCAGGTGATAGAGAATTTCCTGCTCGGCAAGCGGCCCAAGGACGGGCAGCCCCGCCGGATCGTCGAGCAGGCGCAGCAAGCGTAGCGCCGCGTTGAGCAGACCGGCGCCGGCGTCGGACACCGTCTTGCCTATGGGCGGGGATGGCGCTCCGGGCGGCGCCAGGACGCGCAACGCCAGATCACCCAGCATGACCGGATCGAAATCGAGGAACAGGCAGAGATAGGGCTTGTCAGGCGTCGCCTCGACCACATGGCCTATCACCGGCAGGTCGTGGGTGACGATCCCGTAGCGCCCCGGTGCATATCTGAACACGCGGTCGCCAAACGTGACCTCCTTATGCCCCTGCGCGACAAGGCACAGCTGCGGCCGGTAAACATTCGGCATCGGCATCGTCACTGTGGAGGATCGAACAAGCGTCAAACGTTCGATGGGGGTGGCGTGGAATCCATCCTTCGAGACGTGCCGGGCAATCACAGCCGCGATTTCGGTCAGTGTTTCCATGAATCGGACCATCGCATGCGCGTCGGAGGGCGGCAAGGTGAATGCGCGCGGCTTCTGGAGGATTGGGCAGTTATCGCGGCGCATCAGGCTAACGGTTCGGCGTCGCCGCGCATCATAGTGTCAGCAGCGCCTGGGTTGCAGCAAACCTGGCGGCAGAACAAGTATGGAGCAAACATGACAATCGATAATCTGAAGACCCCGAAGGTCGCACTGGGAACCTGGGCTTGGGGCGACAGCGGCGAGACTGGCAACCGCTACTTCGGCAGCCACCTGACGCCGGCCGGCCTGGAAGAGGTCGTAGACAAGGCGCATGCGGCCGGGTTCACCCTCTGGGACACCGCCCTTGTGTACGGCATGGGCCGTTCAGAGACCGTACTCGGGGAAGTCCTGAAGCGCTACGCCCGCAGCGACTACCAGCTCTCCACGAAGTTCAACCCGCGGATCGCGGGAACCGGCGACGATCCGGTGGCGGACATGCTGGAGCAGAGCCTTGCCAACCTCGGCACCGACTACATCGACCTCTACTGGATTCACAACCCGGCCGATGTGGCACGGTGGACCCCGCACCTCATTCCGTTGCTGAAGAATGGGAAGGCCAAACATGTCGGCGTCTCGAATCACAACCTGAGCGAAATCAAGCTCGCCGACCAGATCCTGGGCGAAGCCGGGTTCCGGGTCGAAGCCATCCAGAACCACTATAGCCTCCTCTACCGGAGCTCCGAGCAAGCTGGCATCCTGGACTACTGCCGCAATCATGGCGTCTCATTCTTCGCCTATATGGTGCTTGAACAGGGAGCCCTGACCGGCAAGTACAGTTCGGAGAACCCGCTGCCGGAAGGCAGCAGCCGAGCGAAGAATTACAACAGCATGCTGCCTCAGTTAAAGGCGCTGACAGACAAGCTCGCCTCGATCGGCCAGATGCATGGTGCAGCAGCTCCCGATGTCGCCACAGCTTGGGCTATCGCCAAGGGCACGATTCCCATCATCGGCGTCACCAAGCCCCATTACATCGATAGTCTGGTCCAAGCCAACAGCATCACGCTTACTAGCAACGACATCGCGGAGCTCGAAGCTCTCGCCGACGCCGCTAACGTGGACACCCGCGGCTTCTGGGAACAACAGATGTAAGTTTGAACCTCCGCTGTCCCAAGTCCTCGGACCGTTCCAGGCAGGTCGGCCCAGTGCGGCAGGACAGCTTCCGGAGAGCGACGCTGGGAAAACAGACATACTGAATGCGTTCTGGCCTATCACGCGCGGTTCGAATCTCGTGCGGCGCGCCATTTTCCATCACTGAGGCCGACCTAAACCACGGCCAGCGCGGCCGCCAGCCCGCAACACAGGCGGTGCGTCAGACGTCCGGTGCGCGTCGAGGAGATCACATCTCCGCCGGCCTCGACGGCAGTGGAAAGAAGACCCTCACGCACGTCAATCCCTGAACCCTGCGCGCCAGCTCCCGTCATCGCGTTCATTCCCCCATCCGATTACGGTCCCGGTGATGTCATCGACGCGGCCGGGAGAGATCGCCAAATTGAGACGACCTAGAGCGTTTCTGATTATGTTTGAATCGCGGATACCCTTTTGATGTCGAATGTGATTCAAGATGCTGGCTGAGAGGAGGTCAGCATCGATGGTCGCAC
>NZ_JARFYM010000006.1 GCF_030272705.1 Rhizobium mayense
CGCCATCTGCTCCATCGAAGCCGAAGCCTCTTCAGCCGATGCCGCTTGTTCGGTCGCACCCTGCGACACCTGCTCCGAACTTGCCGAAAGCTCCTGGCTGCCCGAGGAAACGTTGTCCGCGGCACCCAGCGCGTCGGCAACGACGCCACGCAGACGTTCGATCATGACGTTGACGTTACCCAGCAGTTCGCCGATCTCATCGTGATTTGTAATCAGAGCGGTCTTCGTCAGATCGCCCTCGGAAACTTCGCGAACCACGGTGTTGGCACGGGCCAGGCCCTTGCTGATCGTGTTGGCGATCCAATAGGCGGTCACGGCAGCAATCAACAGCGCTACGGCGGCGGCGATGAGCATCGTCAGACGAGTGTTCCCATACTGGACGTCGGCGCCGTCATCGGCTTCCTTCATGTGCTGCTTCTCGGTCGAGATCATGCCGTCGAGAGCATTGTCGATATCGTTGCCAGCCTTGCGGGCATCGGTAACGGAGATATTGTTGGCACCTTCCTTGTCGCCTGCCTTTAGGAGTTGACGAACCTGATCGTCAGCCTGAATGAATCTTGCTGCGATGGACTGGACGTCGGCCCAGTGCGCGCGGCTCTGTTCGGTTGCGATCTTGTCGACGGCTACAAACGTATCGGCAAGTTCCTTGCGCGCCGCATCGCCGGCGGCAACCGCCGCTTTGACTTCATCGTCATTGCGCGCGGCGAGCAGGTTCTTCTGCTGGCGGATGACTTCAAGTTCGGAGATGTTAACCTGCTGAGTGAGCTCCAGACGCGCGACCGGGCCTTCCAGCACATTGCTGATGGTATCGTTGAACGAGCTGAGGCTCATGATGCCGTAGCCGGCCGTGCCTATCAGCATGAGAATGATGAAGGCGAACGCCCCCACCAGCTTGGCTTTGATCGTTAGACGCATCGTCTTGGTTCCCTCGATATTCGGCCGTCGGCAAATAATCAGGCGGAAAGCGCCTTGTTTTGCCGGGCTGAAAAAATCGCCTGCAGATTGGGGAGAATGATGAATTCCCCTCCGCGCTTGACCAGGCAGTTGATGTAGTCGGGACGCCAACGCATCCCCACGCTAGGCGGTGCTTCGCTGGAAGCCTTTGCAAGTGTGGTGACTTCATTCACCTTGTCAGTCCGCAGACCCACGAGCGTGGGCTCATCCTGCAGGTCGAGTTCGATAACGATGATACGGCTATCGATAGTCGCTTCCGCCGCCTCCATGCCGAAGGCAAGACGGAGATCGGCAAGGGGGATCACCTTGCCGCGAAAGTTGATGACGCTGCCCACGAAGGGCTGGCTGCCGGGTACGGCCGTTTCCGGCAGAATATCCAGGATTTCCTGGACCATGACCGCCTCGAGGGCGAAAGTTTCTCCATTGAGATCGAAGGTCAGAACCTCAAGCTCGCCGTCGTCATTCCAATGAGTGCCATTCCAGAGATTGTCGAGTTTCATGGCTGCTTCGCTCATCCCGCTGCACGCAGATGCGCCTCCTGTTGCTGGCCGACCGTGACCAGATGCACGACGTCGAGAATGAGAGCGACGCTGCCGTCGCCGAGGATCGTGGCCCCGGAGAAATGCGCGACGTCATTGTGCAGCTTCGACATGGATTTGATCACCGTCTGATGATCGCCGATGATCTGGTCGACGACCAGGCCGACCCGCTCCGTGCCGGTCGAAATGACCACGACCTTCTGATGCACATCCGGCTTGGTGCCGGTGTGGAATACGTCCCGCAGCCGCAGGAACGGCACTAGGCTGTCGCGCAGCGAAATGAAGCTGCGGCCCCGCGAACGCAGGTCCTCTTCGAGTGACAGTTCCAGGCACTCCTCGACCGCCGAGAGCGGAATGACATAGCGCCCGGCGCCGACGCGCACGAGCAGACCGTCGATTATGGCGAGCGTCAGCGGAATGCGCAGCGAGACATCGGAGCCTTGTCCCGGCAGGCTGACGATATCGATCGCGCCCCGCAGCGCCTCGACCGTCTTCTTCACCACATCCATGCCGACGCCGCGTCCGGAGAGATTGGTGATCTGTGCCGCCGTCGAAAAGCCGGGAGCGAAGATGAGCTGCAGCAGCTCGGCATCACTTAACTGCTGACCCGGCTGGATCAGTCCGGACGATTCCGCCTTGGCGCGAACACGCTCGCGATTGATGCCGCGACCGTCATCCTTGATCGAGATGATGACTTCGCCGCCTGATTGCCGGGCCGACAATGTAATAGTTCCGGCTTCGGCCTTGCCGGTAGCAAGGCGTTCTTCCGGTGGCTCAAGTCCGTGGTCGATGGAATTGCGCACCAGATGGACCAACGGATCGGCAAGCCGCTCGATGACGGTCTTGTCGACTTCCGTCGTCTCGCCTTCGGTGACGAGCTCGATGACCTTGCCGGTCTCGCGCGCCAGATCATGCACCAGGCGGCGGAAGCGACTGAAAAGGCTCGCCACCGGCACCATGCGCAGTACCATCATCGTGTCGCGCAGCTCGCCGGACAGGCGCTCGATCTCCTCCGACACCGATCTCAGCCCGATATCGGCGCTGGCACTGGCCAGCTGGCTGAGGCGTGATTGCGCGATGACCAGTTCCCCGACGCGGTCCATGAGTTCATCGAGGCGCTCTGCCGGAACGCGAACGCTTTCCGTAGCCTTTGCCTGACGCTGGTCGGCAACGGGCGCCACCGGTGCCGGCGCTTCCCGTTTGACCGGTAGAATCTCGCCGGCGGCCGGCGCGACGGGCGCCATCGCCGGCGGCACCATCGAGACGGCGGCCTCGTTCGGCGTCGCGACAACCGCATTGCCGTCGATTTCCTCGACATCGAGCTGCATGTCGTCCATCACGAAAATGAAGACATCGTCGATGGCCGAACGCGGCTGCTCCGTCGTGACCGTCACGTCCCAGGACAGATAAAGCTCCGTCGGCACCAGCGCACTGAGCGCCGGAATGGCCGATGTGTTGGCGAGGACGTCGCATTCACCGAGATCACGCAGCTCGTCCAGCAAGCCCAGCGGATTGGTGCCGTTGATCATCGCGTTTAGCGGCAGGCTAAAGCGGATACGCCAGGTCTTGCGCTTGGCCATCACGACAGGCGCAGTCGTCGTCGCGACAACCACCTGCTGCGCCGGCTTCGCAGCGCCGCCGACTGCCGCCTGCAACTGCGCCAGAAGGCGCTGGCTGGTGGCGTCATGGTCACCATTGGGATCGTCGACGAGGGCGCGCATATGATCCCGCGCGTCGAGAACGGCGGCGACGAGTTCGGCCGTTGCCGGCGCCTCGCCCTTACGGACGCGGTCGAAGGCGGTTTCGCAATGATGGGTGAAAGCAGCGAGCGCATCGAAGCCGAACATCGACCCCGAGCCCTTCAGCGTATGAAGGCCGCGGAACACCGCGTCGATCAGAGCCTTGTCGTCGAGCTGATGCGTGAGATCGAGAAGACCCGCCTCGATCTGCTCCAGGCATTCGGCGGCCTCGGTGCGGAAAACGGCGATAGGATCGGTCGAACTCATCTTCCAAGCACCTTCCTGACGATCTTGACGAGGTTTTCCGGATCGAAAGGCTTGGTCAGCCAGCCGGTGGCACCGGCCGCCTTGGCGCGCGCCTTGAGATCGGCATCGGATTCCGTCGTGAGGAAGATAATCGGAACACCCATATGAGCCGGAAGCTTGCGCAGCTCTTCGATCATGGTCAGCCCGTCCATAACGGGCATGTTGAGGTCGGTCACGATGAGATCGAACTGTCCGGCCTTGGCCTTGTCGAGACCTTCGGCGCCGTTCACCGCCTCGGTGACCTCGTAGCCGGCATTGGTAAGCGTCACCTTCGTCGTCAGACGGATGCTGGCAGAATCATCGACAGTCAAAATCTTCGCACTCATGGATGTACCTCTTTGTGGAGCCAGAATTGCGCGTCCTCTGCCGTAAAGGCGTCGATGAACCCACCCCTCTGCAAGACTTTCAAAACAGAACCGCTGGCCGGAGAAGAAAGGCGAAGTGTTTTGCCGGAGGCCTTCGCCTCGATCCGCGCTGACTCGACCAACTGAACGAAGCTCAAATCGGCTTCCGCGCCGTCAGCGACTTCGAGGACGAACATTTTGCTGTCCCGAAACTTCAAAGTCATACTTTGGTGAATTTCGGAAATATTCCTGATGTTCAGGGCTTTTGGCAGAGAAATAGATTCGGAATATTTATCGGACATTTCAAATCCGGCCCCGCTAACAAATAAATACTTGAGCAATAACTATTGAATCTCATGTCAACCTTAACAGGTAGTAAATGTAGGTTGTAAAATTCATCATTTCGGAGGCTGTGAATTCTCACCCGCCATAAATGACCATAAAAATCTTATGATAAAAAATGTGATTGAGATTCATACAGTTAAATCGAGAGGGCTAAAACACTACTTTCTCGGTGAGCGAATCTTAACCCTGCTGGCGAAAGCCCTGGATGCAACGCTAACGAGTCCGGAGAATTTACCGGAATTTTCCATCCCACATTTAAGAGTTGAGTCAAACAAGCCTTTCTCCAAGTAAAGGGACAGACATGAAAAACGGAACAGCTCTGGCACGCCGCATCGATCGCCCAAGGGGATTCCCGCAGGCAATGGATGTCAGCCGCACGCTGGAAACGGCGCGCACCGAAGTTGAGAAACGCTTTCTCGACGGCGGCGCTGTTCTCTTGTCGGTGATGGAGGTTCTGAACCAACTCCTGTCATCCCTAGACCGGTTGACCAAGGCGCTCGACAGCGAGGGCGCCAGGGACACCACGGCCGATCTGTTGCAGACGGTGAGTGGCCTGTCCGACCTGCCCGGCCTCGAGGCCAGGCGCCAGGAGAGTTTCGCGGTTCTCGCCGAGGCCGGCTCCAAGCTGCACGCGCACGTCACCGATATGCAGGAGACCATGCGTTACCTGCGCACCTTCGCGGTCACGGTGAAGATTACCGGTGCAGGCATTGCCGAATTTGCCGGCTTTGCGGAGGAGATCCTTGAACGCATCCGTTCCGGCACGGACGAAGTCAACACCTTCGCCCAGCAGCTCGGCTCACTCGAACGCGAGCTGAAAGTCGCCATGACCTTTGGCGCCACGACCGCGAAGGCCTATGACCGCAATGTTCCGCAAGTGGTCGCGGCGCTGGAAAAGGATGCCCGCACCATCGCTGTTCACCGTAAAGAACTCGCCGTGATCGCCGCCGAGGTTGGCGCCATCGCCCGCGGCGTCCAAAGCAAGGTCGCAAGCACCCTCTCGGCTCTGCAGATCGGCGACATCACCCGACAGCGCATCGAGCACGTACAAAGCGCCTTCGCCTTTCTCGAAGAATTTCTCGCGAGCGACGAAGGGAGCAAGCTCGATGCCGATGCCCGCCGGCGGCTCGCAAATGTCATTCATCACCTGACGGCGGCGCAGATGCGGGAGATGGTCGCGGACTTCCAGCGGGAGTCGGGCAATGTCGTCAAGACGATCGCCAGCTTCAGCCATGACACCCAGGAAATCCTGAAACTGCGCGACGCCATGAAGCCCGAGGGAAGCAACGACGGCAATGTGCTGCGTGCATTGGAACAGAGCGTCTCTGCCGCCCACGCAATCGTCCAACAAGTCGAAACCGCCCGCGTGCAGGCCGACGGCATCAGCCAATCGACGCTCGGCACGGCCTCGAACCTGTTGCACCGCATCGAGACCATCCGCGCGGTCAAGACGGATATCCACTACATGGCGCTCAACACCAATCTGCGCTGCAGCCGCATGGGCGAGGAAGGCCGTTCGATCAACGTCGTGACTGCCGAACTGCGCATCTTCGCCGCAAAACTCGATGAATCCGCCGACGCGATAGTCTCCGGCCTCGCCTCTCTCGAAACGGCGGCCGGCCACGTCGCGTCGGGCCAGGAGGCTTCGGACCATCGCCTCGACGAAAGGCTGATCTCGGCCGTCGACACCATCCGCGCCGCCGCCAATATCATGGACGGAGAGTTGGAAACGCTATCGGGACATGGCCGCGAAGTGGCAAACAAGATCATGCTGTCGATCGGCAAACTCGACTTCCAGCGGGACCTCGGCGAGACCCTGGCAAATTGCGCAGACACGCTCGACGACATGGCCGGCAGCGAAATAGCCGACGTGGGCGATTTGGAGGACATCATCGCGCCGCTCAGCGCCCGCATCTTCAAGGTCTACACGATGGCGCAGGAGCGCAATATCCATCGAGACATCATCCCCATGGACGACAATGCAGCGCCGGCTGCGGTCGCGCCGGCCAAGACGGATGACGAAGATCTTTTCGCGGATGCTCTATTCTAATGAAATTGGAATTTCGCCCAGAGTAGTCTTCGTGAATTTAAATGAACGCACAGCGCTCTGGCGCGTTATTGCGCCCTGCGAAATCTGTTCGCGGCGTCGATGGCAGCCTTCTGCTGAAAGTCCTCGATGCCCTGGTAGAAATCTTCGAGCTCCGGATCTTTCAGGCCGGCGCGACGCGAGATGACGTACCATGTGGCTGCAGCAACCGGATCCTGCTTCGTACCGAGCGCATTGATATAGAGATGCGCCAGCTTGTTCTGCGCGACGACGTTGCCGCGATAGGCGGCGACTTTCATCCAGTTGAATCCGTTCTCCAGGTCCTGCTTGCCGCCGATACCGTTGATCAGCCAGATGCCCATGTCGAGCTGCGCGGTGTCGTAACCCGCATTTGCGGCGCGCGATAGCCATTCACGCGCCTGCGCCTTCTTCTCCTCAGGCAGGTCCGGCAGATTGAGATAGAGCTGCGAGACTGCGTATTGCGCATCGGCAATGCCCTGCTCAGCCGACTTCTCATAATATGGAAGCGCCATCTGCAGGCCTTTGATGCCCGGATTGTCGGCCGTCAGGCTCTGCGCCCAGTTGAATTCGGCGGATGCCTGGCCGGCATCGGCCGCCTTCCTCATCCATTCGTCCGCCTTCTTCTCGTCGCGCGGCACATCGCGCCCTTCCATCAGGAGCAGCGCATATTTGAACATCGAGGTCGCATCACCGCCCTCGGCCGCCTTGCCATACCAGAAGGCAGCGTCTTTGGTGTCGCGCTTGACGCCCAGGCCTTGCGACATCAATTCGGCAAGCAGGGTCTGGGCCGCGGGATCGCCGAGCTGCGCGCGCGGCAGAGCTTTCTGAAACGCGGTCAGGTAATAGCCGCGCTGGAAAGCGCCATAGGCATCGTCGACCTTCCCCTTGAAAGGTTTCTCCGGCGGCAGGTCGGGCAGTTTCGCACCCATGCGGTCGAAGACGCCCACACCTTGCGAGGGCTTGATACCGTCGTCCGCCTTCGGCTCGGCGCCCGGCTGGATCTTCTCGCTCTTGAAGGAACCTGCTTCGGCGTTCAATGGCCGCGTCATCACGCTGTCGTCATGCGCCGGCGCGCTGCCGCTCGGCACCGTGGTGTCATCGGGCTGCGTAACATCGTCGGACTGCCCGCTGTCGGCGGGCCCGCTGCCCTTGTCCGGTTGTGTTGTGATACCGGGCAGCGACGTATCGTTGTTGCTCGATTGCGCCACGGCCAGTAGCGGCAATGCCGTCAACCCAACGGCGAGCGCAGCAAGAAAGGAACGGTGGCGAAATCGAGGCGTGAGCGACATGGATTGCTATCAATCTTCAAACCGTGGCGCTTTTTCGTCCAAAAGCGCATTCACTTCCGCAACGATGGAAGGCGCCGCCGAAGGATCGGCAAAAACAGCGGTGCGCAGCGCCACGAATTCGGCCCCCGACAAGGCCACCTCCAGCGCCGATTTCGGATCGGTGCCACCCATGACGATGCATGGAATCTCGATCATCGACGCCCACCATTCGCCGAGTGCGACGTTTTTCGGATGCGCCTCTGGCTTGATGTCACCGTCGAGCTTGCCAAAGAAGATATAGTCGGGCCGCAGCTCGCCGATCTCCAGCGCATTGTGCCTGTCTGTGGCGCTACCGCCGCCGACGATCAGCTTCGGCACGAACTTCTCGACCGCCTCGGTGAATTCGGCGAGATTGCCGGCAATATGCAACCCGTCGGCCTTGGCACGGCCCGCGACACGGCTGTCCCCTGCAATCAGCGCCGCCGCTCCGGCGGCCTGCACCACCGGCACCAGCTTTTCCGCGTGCTTCTGAAATGTGCCGTCATCAAGCCCATATTGCGGGATGATGACCGAGGCCACATCCCCGCCCCTCAGCGCATCGGCTACCATCTTCGCCCGCTCGTCCATATCGGCGATATCGGGTACGATGAGAACGAGGCGGCAGCGATCTTCGGGTGCGGTCATGCGAGTTTCCATGTTTACGGGTTCGATCGCCAGGGATTGGGCAACCCGTCCGATGTTTGTGAGTAAATCCGTTAGGGCGGTCTGACAAGGGGCACGGCGTTGAAACCATTCCGTTGCAACGCGCACTATTCGGCGTCGCCCAGGCTCGATAGTCGTTTCTAACCGAAATATTTTAAAAGCGGGCTGCACAACGCATCATTGCGGCGCACAATTGACTTGCCGCTTTTTGGCGTTTGACGTAGCTTTTCTGCATGTCGACCATGGACCCCTTCGCAGCCATCGCGGATCCGAACCGGCGCTATTTGCTGGAGGAGCTGCGGCGCGCACCGAAAACGGTCAACGAACTGGCGCAGGGCCTGCCAATCAGCCGCCCCGCCGTGTCGCAGCACCTTAAAGCATTGCTCGACAGCAATCTTGTTTCCGTCACGACCGAAGGCACGAAACGGATTTACGCGGTCAACAGTCGCGGTTTCGACAAGCTCAATTTGTGGCTGGATCAATTCTGGGCCTGAGAGCCCCTGCACGTTTTAACGGATGCGCGCTTTTGCGATATTTCCCTGAAAGTGCGCCAACCCCCACTCCTCACGTTTTGAAGTTGGCGCATTCGTTTCGACTGGGAGCAGTCACCGTCTCTTACAAGGGAATTGTTTCAGGGCCCTCCAGGCCCACCTGTCTTCCTTGCCACGATCGGCGGCTTTGTCCTCGGAAGACGTTGCGTCAGTGGACTGACGATCTTAGACGTTGGATTTCGTCTTTAAGGCGCAGTTTCCTGCGTTTGATGTCTGCAATTTTGGTATCATTGATAGAGGGAGATGTCAGTGCAGAATGTAGCTCCTCCTCAAGAGCGACATGTTTCTTTTCGAGCGATTCAAGATGAGCTTGAACAGTCATATGACCCTTCCTTCCTCATGCGATCCCTGGCCATCCATCGCCAGGGCTCTAGGTGTCAACCTCGTGAGTGTGCCATAATATTGAACCCTTGTCGAAGGCCAAAACGTGGCCGACGGGCGGCAAATTCGTGATGAAGGATAACTTCCAGTTATCGCCATTTGGTGATAGGAGCTTGCGGAATTCATGAGGCGGAACGCGTGCGATTCCGCAAGGCATTGGGGAAATGGGCATGGCCGATCAGGAACAGGCGGAAATCAGGCTGATCGTGGCGCGATTGCGTCAGGAACATGAGGATTACGACGCCGCAATCGACGCCATGATCCAGACGGGCTGCGATGCCCTTCGCATCCAGCGGATGAAGAAGAAGAAGCTCGTCATCAAGGACAAGCTGACCAAGCTGGAAGACCAGATCATCCCCGACATTATCGCCTGAGGAGTAATACGCGACGATGATGACAGAAAGACCACCCGTCGCCATCATCATGGGCAGCCAGTCCGACTGGGAAACCATGAAAAATGCCGCAGACACGCTGGAAGCGCTGGAGATCGCCTATGACGCGCGCATCATCTCCGCGCACCGCACGCCGGACCGGCTGGTGAACTTCGCCAAGGGCGCACGCGACGAAGGCTTCAAAGTGATCATCGCCGGTGCGGGCGGCGCCGCCCATCTTCCGGGCATGGCTGCCGCGATGACGCCGCTGCCGGTCTTCGGCGTGCCCGTGCAATCGCGCGCCCTGTCCGGCCAAGACAGTCTTCTTTCCATCGTGCAGATGCCGGCAGGCATTCCCGTCGGCACGCTGGCGATCGGTAAGGCCGGCGCGATCAATGCCGCCCTTCTTGCCGCCGCCGTTCTGGCACTCGGCGACGAGGATATCGCCGAGCGGCTGGATGAATGGCGCGCCCGGCAGAGCGCTGCAGTCGCTGAATATCCGATGGACGACCTATGACCGCGAAAACGATCGGCATCATCGGCGGCGGCCAGCTCGGCCGCATGCTGGCCATGGCTGCGGCCCGTTTGAACTTCCGTACGATCATCCTGGAGCCGCAAGCCGATTGCCCGGCTGCGCAGGTGGCGAACGATCAGATCGTGGCCGCCTATGACGACCCTGCCGCTCTCGCGGAGCTGGCGAAGCGCTGCGACCTCGTCACTTATGAATTTGAGAACGTACCGGTCGCTGCCGCCGAAAAACTCGCCAAGGATATTGCCGTCTACCCGCCGCCGAAAGCGCTGGAGATGGCGCAGGACAGGCTGACCGAAAAGCGCTTCATCAATGATTGCGGTATTCCGACCGCTCGTTTCCACGCCGTCGACAGCCAGGTTGATCTCGATGCTGCGCTTGCCGATTTTGGCGGACAGGGCGTACTCAAGACCCGCCGCCTCGGCTATGACGGAAAAGGCCAGCGCGTATACCGGTCGCCCGCCGACAGCCCAGAAGGCGGCTATGCCGCGCTCGGCAGCGTGCCGCTGATTCTCGAAAGCTTCGTGGCGTTCGAACGGGAGATTTCCATCATTGCCGCCCGCGCCCTGGACGGTGCTGTTGCCTGCTATGATCCGGCGGAAAATATTCACCGCAACGGCATCCTCCACACCTCTACCCTCCCCGCCAGCATCTCCGCTGAAACGGCCGCTGCAGCGCGCGTGGCAGCGGAGAAGATTCTGGCAGCGCTCGGCTATGTCGGCGTCATCGGCATCGAGTTCTTCGCGCTTGCCGACGGCAGCCTGGTCGCCAATGAAATGGCGCCGCGCGTTCACAACTCTGGCCACTGGACGGAGGCGGCCTGCGTCGTCTCTCAATTCGAGCAGCATATCCGCGCCGTCGCCGGCCTGCCGCTCGGCAATCCTGCGCGACATTCCGACTGTGTGATGCAGAATCTGATCGGCGATGATATCCTTTCGGTTCCCGATTGGCTGAGCCAGGACGACGTATTGGTACATCTCTACGGCAAGACGGAGTCGCGTCCTGGCCGCAAAATGGGCCATATCACACAGCTTCGCCGTTAACGGCGCGGGGAAAAAACCCCTGACGTGGTTGACAGGACCCAGGCGACAGGGTATTTGCTGCCCACCCTAAAGAGCGCGCCCTGAGCGCGCTTTTGATTGTTAAAGACACTGGGCGAATGTGACATTCCCCCACAAACATCGCGGATCAGAAAAATGAAGATCAAGAATTCGCTCAAGTCGCTCAAGGCGCGTCACCGTGACAACCGTCTGGTCCGCCGCAAGGGCCGCATTTATATCATCAACAAGCTGAACCCGCGCTACAAGGCTCGTCAGGGCTGATTTTGCGTGGCGCCTGGCCCATGGCCAGGTCGACCGTTCAGCGGTCGCTTGAGATGATCACATCAAAATTGTTTTGATCTTCGACACTGGCGGGCTACTATGCCAGCCATGCGCATTTTTGCTTTGTCATATCTGGCCCTGCCGATTCTCTTTGCTTTGACCGTTGTCACGCCGCATCTCGCCAAGGCGGATGATTCGAACATCGTCGAGAAGAAAGATCCGAACGCTGCATCCAGCAGCCTGTCGCCGAAGCAGCAGATCGACAATCTCTTCACAGCTTTGAAGCGCCAACGCGATCCCGAGCAGGCGAGCCTCATCGCCGACCAGATCCGTATGGAATGGAACGATTCCGGCAGTGCGACGATCAATCTTCTGATGCAATGGGCCGACAAAGCCATCCAGGATAAGCGCAATGCCGCCGCCATGGATTTCCTTGATCAGGTCATCGCGCTGAAGCCTGACTATGTCGAGGGATGGAATCGACGGGCGACGCTGAACTTCGCCATCGGCGACTACCGCAAGTCGATGGAGGACATCAATCAGGTGCTTCGAATAGAGCCGCGCCACTTCGGCGCGCTCGCGGGCATGGCCGCAATCCTGAGCGAAACCGGCAACGACGAGCTGACGCTGAAGGCCTGGGAACGTTTCCTTGAAATCTATCCGGCCAATCGCGCGGCTCAGGAGCAGGTTAATACCCTTTCCGAAAAAATCGCCGGAAGCCGAACGTGAGGTTTGTCAACAGCGGACAAGCCTGCGACGGACAAGAGGTCATGAAAGTCGGATAGGCTGATGGTCCCCAATATCTGCTTCATACCGCAATGATCGATGCCCTGCTTCTCGCCATTGTTTTCCTTCTTGCCGTCGGCGCCGGTTTTTCGGCCTACAAAACGCGCGCCATAGAGCAGGCCTATCCCAATATCGGCGAGCTGACCGATATCGGCGATTTTCGAATGAACGCCCTTCATCTGCCGCGCCCGACCACCGCCGATCTGCCGCCGCTGGTCTTCATCCACGGCGCAAGCGGCAATCTGCGCGACCAATTCGAAGCTTTTGCCGACCCGCTCGCTGGCCGGGCCGAAATGCTGTTCGTCGATCGGCCCGGCCATGGCTATTCCGAACGTGGCGGCCCGGAGAACGCCCTGCCCTCCGGCCAGGCTGATGCGATCGCGAAACTGATGGAGAAGCGCGGCATCAAAAGCGCGATCATCGTCGGCCATTCCTTCGGCGGCGCCATCGCCGCAGCTTTCGGCATGCGCCACCCCGACAAGACGACCGGCCTGCTTTTTCTCTCACCGGCGACTCACCCTTGGCCGGGGGGCATCGACTGGTACTATAAGCTTGCGGCCATGCCGGTCTTCGGCTGGCTCTTCACCCATCTGTTGGTAATGCCGATCGGTCTGCGGCGCGTCGAAAGCGGCACGCTCGGCGTCTTCAGCCCCAATGAGCCGCCCGCCGATTATATCGAAAAGACAGCACCGGAATTGGTGTTGCGGCCACGAACCTTTCGCAACAATGCCGCCGACGTCGCCAATCTCTTCACCTATGTTTCGGCGCAAGCGCCGCGCTACCGCGAGATCACCGCGCCAACCGTCATCATCACCGGCGACAGCGATGATATCGTCATGGAAGAGCTGCATTCACGCGGTCTGGCGCGCGACATCGTCGGCTCCGAGCTCGTCACTATCCGCCATCTCGGCCACAAGCCGGACTATATTACGACCGATGTCGTCATCGTTGCGATGGAGCACCTCGCCGGCCAGTCACGCGACCTCCGGGCCTTTGCCCAGGAGGCGGAAGCCCGCCTCGCCAGCCTGAAAGCCTCGCTATCGACCGAAGCCCCCGCCTCGCCTCAAGCGGTTACGGGTTCATAATTTGGGGCATCGACAAACACTCGCGCCTGCGGCGTGGCGTCCACCGTTTGCCGCACGGCTTGCAGCATGATCGAGGCCAACCGCTCTGTCGCCGGATTTGCTTCCGCTTCGGCGCGATGCAGCACGAGGTCGAGCTTCGGCAGCGGCGGGAGGCCTGCTTCGCCCGCCGCCAACAGCCGCACCTTATCCGGCAAGCCAAGTGGCGTGCGCACCGTCAAACCGAGCCCCGCCGCAGTCGCGGCCCAGAGCCCACCAAGGCTGGGGCTGACGAAGGAAATACGCCAGCCGATGTCGGCGTGATCGAGCACTTTGGTCGCGATCGTGCGCAATAGGCACGGCGCCTCCAAAGACGCGAGCGGTAGCGGCTCGCCGCCATCGGCATGCCAATGAATAGCGCCGTGCGCCGGACCGACCCAGCGCATCGGCACTTCGGCGATCCGATCGGTGTGGGCAGTGCGAAAACCGTCACTCCAGGCGAGCGCCAGATCGATCTTGCCGGATGTCACGCGCTCGATCAGCTCGGCATTGCGAACCACGCGCGCCTCGATACGCACCTTCGGATGCGCGCGGGCAAAGCGGCCGAGCACCTCCGGCAGCAGCGTCTCGCCGAAATCCTCCTGCAGGCCGAGCCGCACCCAGCCTTCCAGATCCACCCCATGGATTGCGGTCGCCGCCTCGTCGTTGAGATCCAGCAACCGCCGCGCATAGGCAAGCATGGTCTCACCGGCCTCCGTCAGCGCCAGCCCGCGCCCGGCCTTGCGGAAGATTGGCGTGCCCGCCTGTTCCTCCAGCTTCTTGAGCTGTGCGCTGATCGCGGATGTCGAACGGCCGAGCCGGTCGGCCGCCTTGGCGAAGCTGCCAAGCTCCATGCCTGTCACGAAGCTGCGCAGCACATCGAGATCGAAGAGAACTTTCCGCATAGTCAACGATCCATATTTTTGGGACTATCGATCCAATATTATCTGATTTTCCGAATGATTATCTCGTGGCATGGTTGGGTCGTCAAGTGGACAGATGACAGGAGTTTCCCATGCCGTTCACGCGTATTTCCCTTCTCCGCGGCAAGTCGCCCGAATATCTGAAGACGCTCTCGGACAATTTCCATCGCGCAATGGTAGAGACTTTCGAGGTGCCGCCCACGGATCGCTTCCAGGAGATCCATCAGTTGGAACCCGGCGAACTGATCTTCGACCGCACCTATCTCGGCGGCCCGCGCTCGGACGATTACGTCTTTTTCCAGATTACCATCGGCAAACCGCGCTCGACGGAGGTCAAGAAGGCCTTCTTTCGCCGCCTCGTCACGCTGCTTGCGGATGAGCCGGGCATCCGGCCCGAAGACGTCATGATCAACATCGTCACGACGATGCGCGAGGACTGGTCCTTCGCGGATGGGATCGCGCAGATGATCGAACAGGCCTGACGACGATGAATCAGACAACTGACCGACAGGCACCCCCGATCCACCGCGCCGGCAGCGCCACTCAGCGTTCGCCTGACGCCAGCGCGCCCTTTTGGGTGGAAATGCTGGTCGAAAATGATGAAGACGGAGGGCTCACCGCCACGCGCTGCACGCTCGACCCTGGCACCATGACCCGTTGGCACACGCATCCGCATGGCCAGATTCTCTACGCGCTCTCGGGCGTCGGGCTTGCCGAGCGCGATGGTGACGCCCCGGTGAAGCTACGCGCCGGCGACTGCATCACCTTTGCGCCCGGCGAGCGTCATCGGCATGGCGCAACGCCGGGCAGCACTTTCGCCTACATCAGCATCCAGGCCGCACAGAACGGCAGTGCTGTGACCTGGCTGGAGGATTGACCATGATCGCCATGCAATACAGCTTCACCCTGCCCGCCGATTACGACATGGCGATCATCCACCGCCGCATTCGCGACAAGGGGCCCATGCTCGACAATTTTCCGGGCCTGAAGTTCAAGGCCTATCTCACAGCCCGGAAGGGCGGCGGAGCAACAGAAAGCCGGGAAAATCTCTACGCGCCCTTCTATGTCTGGGAGAAGGATGAGGGCTTGAGCAACTTCATCTGCGGCCCCGGCTTTGTCGGGCTGACGGATAGCTTCGGCTGGCCGCGGGTGAGGACATGGGTTGTCTGGCGCGCGGAAATCTCGCCGGATATCCACCATGCCCGGTTCGCCACCCGCGAGATCGTCCAGACGGAGCCCTATGCGCCGCTTGCCGAGATTCGTGAGCGCGAGAGCGATGCTGCCGCCAGCGACATCGCACGCGGCGAAGTGCTTGCTTCCGTCGCCGCCTTCGAGCCGACGAGTTGGACCCGAGTGCGCTTCCGTCTGCGTGCCGATCTGCCGAAAAGCATCTTGCGGCCGGGTGTCCAGGCCTACGATGTCGGCCACCTTTCCTTGCCGGGTGTCGGTTGAAGTGTCACCGGGACAAAGTCGTTGTTTTAAAGAGGGGCGCGGCGCTTTATGGATGGATAGCCTTTCCGCAGCAGAAGAGTGTTCCCTCCATGGTCGATATTGCATTGATAGAAGCCGCTCGCGCTCGCCTCGGCGGCCGCGCCCGGCGCACGCCCCTTCTCTCCTCCCCCTTCCTCGATGAAATCGCCGGGCGGCGGCTATTCGTGAAGGCGGAATGCCTGCAGCATTCCGGTTCCTTCAAATTCCGCGGCGGTTGGTCGGCCGTGTCTGCCTTGGAACCCTCTGTGCGCGCCAAGGGCGTCATCGCCTTTTCCTCCGGCAATCATGCCCAAGGCGTAGCGCTGGCCGCGCAACTGCACGGCGTTCCCGCCGTCATCGTCATGCCCACGGATGCGCCGAAGCTGAAGATAGCCAACACGCGTGCCTTCGGCGCCGAAGTCGTGCTTTACGATCGCATAAAGGAGGATCGCGACGAGATCGGCGCCCGGATCTCCAAGGAGCGCGGCTTGACGCTGATCAAGCCTTTCGACGAACCGCAGGTCATCGCCGGCCAGGGAACGGCCGGGCTGGAAATCGCCGAACAGGCGGCCGAAGAGGGCATCGATGCCGCCACCGTACTCGTCCCTTGCGGCGGTGGCGGCCTGACGTCCGGTATCGCGCTGGCACTCGAGGCTCGCGCCCCTGGCTTCAAGGTCCGCCCCTGCGAACCGAAGGACTTTGACGACACCACCCGCTCGCTCGCCTCCGGCAAGATCGAACGCAATGCCGCGCTGCAGGGCTCGATCTGCGACGCCATCATCACCCCGCAGCCCGGCAACATCACCTTTCCGATCTTGAAGCGTCTCTGCGGTCCCGGCGTGGTCGTGACCGACGAGGAAGCACTCGACGCCATGGCGCTGGCCTTCACTCGCCTCAAGATCGTCGTCGAACCGGGCGGCGCGGTGGCGCTGGCGGCAGCGCTCTTCCACGGCAAGGAGATCGACAGCGACACGGTGATCGCGGTCACATCTGGCGGCAATGTCGATACCGATGTCTTCGAGACGGCGCTGCACCGCCACTGACGGTCAATTCGCCGCGCGGCGATAAAGCGCCAGCGAACCGGCCAAAGCCAGGAGCGCGCCGCCACAGGCGCGCTCCAGCCATTTCGTGCCTTCCGTCTTGAGAAAGCGAACGGCTTGCGAGCCGAAAACGGCGTAGCCGAACATGATCCCGAAATCGAGCGACGCAAAGACCAGCGCAAGGATGGCATATTGCGGCATCTGCGGCGCGGCTGGATTGATGAACTGCGGCAGGAAGGCCGAGAAGAACAGGTAGCCCTTGGGATTGGTCACTGCCACCATGAAGCTTTTCGTCGCGATGGCAAGGACCGTGCCCCTCACCTGCCCGGCATTGGCTTTGAGCATGCCGTCGATCGTCCCCTTCGAACGCAGCATCATGATGCCGAGGAAAGCGAGATAGGCGGCACCTGCCCATTTCAGCACCGAGAACCAGAATTCCGATGCCGCCAGCAACGCGCCTAGCCCAATGGCGACCGCGCCGATCAGCACGAAATCCGACAGCACAGCACCGACCATGCCGGCCAAGGCGCGGCGTACGCCGAAACGCGAACCATTGGTCAATGCCAGGAGCACTGTCGGCCCCGGCGTCGCGATACCGATGAAGGAGACGGCGGCAAAGGCGAGCAACGCGGCGATGTGCATGGTTTCCTCCTCATAGTCGTCGGAAACTTGCATGCACCGCCGCGCTTGGCAAGCACCCTGTAATTTACGGAATGGGGCCGCCCGATCAGTCTTGCCCCAGCCCGGCATCCTTCGCCGCCAGCGCTCCGACTGCCGACCAATCGAGATCCTCGCCGCCGTGCGCCAGCAAGGTCAGGAAGCGGTCGCGCAGCAAGCTTGCAAGCGGAAGCGGCACGTTCAGCGCCTCGCCGGCGGCTAGAGCAAGGCGGATATCCTTTTGACCAAGCGGCGCGGCAAAACCGGCCGGATTGAATTTGCGGTCGGCGATCAGGCCGCCATAGGTCTTGTAGACCGGTGAGCCGAACAGCGTCGATGTCAAAAGGTCGAGATATTGATGCCGGTCGACACCGCCTTTTTCCACCAGTGCCATGGCTTCGCCGAGCGACTCGATTACCGAGGCGATCAGGAAATTGCCGCTGAGCTTGACGAGATTGGCGGACTTCGGTTCCTCGCCAACAACGAAGCTGCGCTGACCGATCGCCTCGAACAGCGGTGTCACGGCTTCGATGGCCTCTGGCTCGCCAGCGGCCGTGACAAAGAGCTTGCCCGCAGCGGCCACTTCCGGACGGCCGAAGACCGGGGCTGCGACGAAGCGCTGACCCACTGCTGCATGCTCTTTTGTCAGCCGTTCCGAGAGGGCAACGCTGATCGTGCTCGCTGAAATATGAATCGCATTTCTTTGGAGACTCGCCAGCACGCCGCCGTCGCCATGAACGACTGCCGAAAGCGCATCGTCATTGGCGAGCATGGTGAATACCGCGCCTCCGCGGCAGGCTTCTGCGACCGTTGCCGCGACCTTGGCGCCCTCGCCGACCAGCGCTTCCGCCTTGTCGCGCGAGCGATTGTAGACCGTGACGTCGTGCCCGGCCTTCAACAGGTTCGTCGCCATGGCACTACCCATCCGGCCCAATCCGATAAATCCGATCTTCATAAGAAACTCTCCACTCGCAAATGATTCGTCAAAGCCTGTGACATCTTCCCAAACATCTGAAACGGCTTTCCGACGAGATTATGCCGCATCCGCTGCGGAGCCGATGGAAGAAAGCCAGGATGAGTTGCAATGGCTCAGCAGTGCTTTTTCGCCTTCTCTAGACGATCAGCAATATAGTGCCGGTGCCGAGCAGAACCAGCGTCCAGACGAGGTCGATATTGATCCAGGCACTGCGCAATATCTCGAGGCCAACCCAGCGATAGACCGCCAAAGCAATAAGACTTGTGACCGCCAACATTGCGAGGGTGTGAACGCCGACCGCTGCGATCGTAATCGCCGCGGTCGTATCCCCGCCGATGTCGTGCAACGGCGACCCCGCAAGACAGAGCGGCATCAAAGCCGGCAGCAGCATGAGCCCGGCGCCATGAGCCGTCGCCATCAGGAACGACCAGGCTACGAGGCCGGCAAGGCCCGTGCGCATGCCGATGCGAACGCGATGGCGATGCCCGAAGAAATGATGCCAGATAGCCCAAACGATGAGGCCGGCTCCGGTCGCCGTCTGCAGGGCGCTCTGATCCACGAAAAGGCCGACCGCGACCACGGCCCCGGCAACAAGCGCGATGGACGCGGCGTGGCCCAGGGCGATAGCAGGCACCGCCTTGACCACCGCGGCAGAACTCTGCCGGTGAACCCCAAGCGCCACGGCGAACAGCCATCCCATCGCCGGGTTGAGACCATGAAAGGCTCCCAGTCCCGCCAACAGCATCCAAGGCCAGAGTTCGTTCATTGGCGCCTCATTCGGCAGACCTTCGCTCACGGATAACAATAGGAATCCGACGAGCAATCACCGCCCTGCAAGCGGACCTGATGCGGACGATGCGACTTCGGCCACTCGACGAAGAATTTCTCGTCGAAGGCGATGCCGCCATCCGGTTTCGCGTCAAGCTTGACCATCCAGCCCGAGACACCGTCGGGATAGACCTGGTCGTCGATTGCGCCATAAAGCGAATTGGTGAAATAGACGCGGCGACCGTCGCGGCTGATCTCGACCATCTGCGGGCCGCCATTCAGCGCGCCGTTCTTCGCTCCCGGATGCGATGCGCGCGAAACCACCCCTCCGATCCGGACCTTGCCAGTGAGTTTGGGTTCGAAGGGATCGGAAACATCGTATTGATGCAGGTCTCCGGTTCCCCAGCAGGAGACGTAGAGAAATCTGTCATCCATCGAAAGGTCGATATCGGTGACGAATGGCGGCACGGCTTTGAAGCCCTTGAGCATCGGCGGCAACAGCTCCGGATCAGCCGGCTCCGCGGGGATGTCGATCACCTTCGTCATCGCCCATTTCTCGCCGTCGCGATGCCAGACCCAGATCGAGGATGACAGGTCCTCGAGGCTGAGAACGCAGTTAACGAAACCATAGGCCTTGGTCGGGTTGTGCGCGGGTCTGAGTTCGAACACGAGCTGATACTTCTCGCCGAGATCGATCGTCTGCAAATGCTTGCGCTTGTGCAGATCCCAGAAATGTAGGCGATGGCCATATTTCGAGCCGAGCAGGACTTCCGGGATCAGGCCGTTTTCGAAGGTATCCGGCGTGCCCCATTCGCTGGTAACGAGCGTATCGTGACCAAGGTGCCACCAGACATCATAGGAAAGCTGTTGTGGTCCGCGATCCATTTCCCATTGGCCGCGCACCTCGAATGACTCATGATCCATGAGAAACACGCCGCCCGGCGCTTTCCCCTCGGCATTGCCAAGTGCCGCAACATAGATCCCTTCCGGTCCGCAATGAATGGTATGGGGCCTGGTATATCCGGCCCGCTCGGCGACTTCACCGGGCTCGATGACCTTGACGATCGTAGGCTTCCGGCCATCGGGCTTGGTGTCGATGATATGGATGCGCGAGGATTTCAATCCCGGCACGACCAGATAGCGGCGCTCCCCATGCGGATGCGGCGCATTCGGGCAAAGGCAGGACGAGCAGGCGTTCCAGCCGAAATGATGCAGCTCGTCACCGACATTTGGCATCGCGACGGAGGTGACGATCTGACTGTAGGAGGTTGATTTGGGATCGACATCGACGACCGCGAGCTCGTCCGGAACCGCTCGTGTCGGATCGAAGGCTGCGACGTAGGCAAGCGTCTCCGGCGCGGCTTTCATGGCCATTCGCGGTGACGGATAAAAGCTTGGATCGGGTTTCCACGTTACCATGTGAAGTGCTCCTGGCTCGCGTTTGCTAAACAATGAAGAAAATTCACTGGATGCATGCCGACAACAGCCCCATCGCTGCGGAGGGGCAGGATCAAATGCTTCAATGGGATATCGATTCGAGATTGCCCTCGCGGCCAAACAGGCGGCAGAGGCGACGTTCCCCAGGCCAATTATCTCAGATAAAGGCGGTCTTGGGCAGTCCTTTTTCGCCGCTACGCTCACCGCGGCCGGCGCCCTGCCTTTTTAAGGCGGAGCCCGCGCGGTGATGGTTGCTGCCTGACTGCAAAGAAAAGCCCGCCGCCTTCTCAGGCAACGGGCTTCGATATTCGTGAGAATCCGGCTGTTAGACGCCCGATTGGCCGTCCGAGCCGATGTAGGCGATACGCAGCATGTTGGTGGCACCAGGAGTGCCAAGTGGCACACCTGCCGAAATGATGATGCGGTCGCCGGGCTTGCCGAGGCCTTCTTCCGCAACGATGCGGCAGGCATTGTTAACCATATCGTCGAGGTCGGTCGCATCATGGGTAACGACGCAGTGCATGCCCCAGACAACCGATAGGCGGCGAGCCGTCTGGATGATCGGCGACAGCGCCAGGACCGGAACCTGCGGGCGCTCGCGTGAGGCGCGCAGGCCGGTGGTGCCCGACGAGGTGTAGCACACGATGGCGGCGAGCTTCAGCGTCTCGGCAATCTGGCGAGCAGCGAGCGAAATGGCGTCGGCGCCGGTTGCTTCCGGCTGGGCGCGCTGGGCGTAAATGATGCCGGGATAATGCGGCTCGCGCTCGATCGTGCTGGCGATCGAGGCCATCATTGCCACGGCCTCCACCGGATAGTCGCCGGAGGCGGATTCGGCCGACAACATGACGGCATCAGCGCCTTCGAATACGGCGGTCGCGACGTCGGAAACTTCGGCGCGGGTCGGAACCGGCGCGGAGATCATCGATTCCAGCATCTGCGTCGCGACGACCACCGGCTTGCCGGAACGGCGGCAGGCGCGGATGAGCTGCTTCTGAATACCGGGAACGGCTTCCAGCGGCATTTCGACGCCGAGATCGCCGCGGGCGACCATCAGCGCATCGGAAAGCTCGATGATTTCCTCGATACGCTCGACGGCCTGCGGCTTCTCGATCTTTGACATCAAACCGACGCGGCCGCGCGAGATCTTGCGGACTTCGGACAGATCTTCCGGGCGCTGGATGAAAGAGAGCGCCACCCAGTCAACTTCATTGGTGGCGAGCACCGCGTCAAGATCGACACGGTCCTTTTCGGTCAGCGCGCCGACGCCGAGCAGCGTATCCGGCAGGCTGACGCCCTTGCGGTCGGAAATCTTCGTGCCGGAAATGACGGTGGCGACAATGCTTTTGCCGTCGCACTTTTCTGCGCGAAGCGCGAGCTTTCCGTCATCGATGAGTAGACGGTGGCCTGGCTGAACCGCCTCCAGGATTTCCGGATGCGGCAGGAACACGCGCGTGTTGTCACCGGGCACGTCGTTGTTGTCGAGCGTGAATGTCTGGCCCGGCTTGAGATCGACCTTGCCTTCGGCAAACTTGCCGACACGCAGCTTGGGACCCTGCAAGTCGGCGAGAATACCGATCGGACGACCACAGCGGGCCTCGACGGAGCGAATACGCTGGATCAGCGTGCGCATCAGGTCATGGCTCGCATGGCTCATGTTGATGCGGAAAAGATCGGCACCGGCCTCATGCAGCTTCTGGATCATCTCCTCTTCGGAGGAAGCCGGGCCGAGCGTCGCTAGGATTTTGACTTTTCGGTTGCGTTTCATCAATTCTGGCTTTCTTGGCTGCCCGGGGTATCGGAGAGCTGAACCATCCAACTCGCCTGACGCCCCGTGTCGTATTCCTTGAATCCCATTTTCTGGTAACCGCGCGCGTAGCAATCTTTCACGCCTGGGATTTTGAATTCATTTTCCGCCACGCACATTTCGACATCGCCCGTCCAGCGGCCGCCGCGAGCTGCGTCTTCTGCGTAGAGGTAATAATAGCGGGATTGGAGCGGTCCCTCGATCAAGGTGGCGCAAGTGGTGGCCGGAACTTGCCACCATCCCTCGGTCACCCAGCCTTCCTTCGCACGATAACCGATCGCCACGCCCACGAGATTCTGCGTACCGTTGCAGACGCGGAAATCGGCATGAGCTGCATTTGGCATGAAGAAAAACGGCGCGGCGGCGGCAAGGATGAAAAATGCGAATCGGGCAAGCGGCCCCGACCGCGTAACGAAACTTGGCGCGACTTGGCTGGACACGGCTTCCAATGGGCTCCCGGTTATTCGTTGTTGCGTCTTCTTGCGCTGCCATCCATGGAATGTCAACGCAACTCTAATCGATTATATTTCCTTCACGGGATGGTGACGGCACCCTGCGGTCCGTTCCTTGCCCATTCAAGAGGCCGAGCCTTGCACCTTCCGTCCGCGCATGCAATCAAACAACGGGCAGAAAATGCAATAATCGACAATCCACATGAATGACTTCAAATCTTACGAAATCATATCCGGCAATCGTGACAAAGGCATGGTCATTCTCGGCGATCATGCAATGCGGCATCTCCCCGAACGCTATGAACGGTTGGGCCTGCCGGAAACCGCTTTCTCGCGGCATATCGCCTATGACATCGGCATCGAAGGCCTTTGCCGCGAGCTTTCGGCGCGGCTCGGTGTGCCCGCCGTGCTCGGCGGCTTTTCCCGTCTGCTGATCGATCCGAACCGCGGCGAAGACGACCCCACGCTGATCATGAAGATTTCCGATGGGGCGATCATCCCGGGCAATCATCCGATCACCGACGAAGAGTGGAATTATCGCATCGAAGCCTTCCACCGGCCCTATCACCGCGCCGTGGATGAGACGATCAAGTCGGTCGCCGACGCGACGGGCAAGGCGCCGCTGGTGCTGTCGCTGCATTCCTTCACACCGGCCTGGAAGGGCGTTCCACGCCCCTGGCATGCGAGCGTTCTCTGGGACAGCGACGAGCGCGCCGTGCTGCCGCTTCTTGCAAAGCTCCGTGCCGACCCCAAATTCCTTATAGGCGACAACGAACCCTATGACGGGGCGCTGAGGAACGACACCATGTACCGCCATTGCATGGTCAAGGGCATCGCGCATGCCCTGCTGGAAGTCCGCCAGGATTTGATCGGCGATGAGGCCGGCATCAGCGAATGGGCCGAACGGCTGGCACCGATCTTTTCGGCGATGAACGATGATCCGGCACTGCACGAGTATAAGCGCTACCCGTCGCGCACCGGCCCGTATGACGAGGCTTGACGCCAAGGCGTGACGCGGTTTTGGACAGGATCTTGCCAGCGAAGCGGCTTGAGGAGACAGAGATGACCGAACTCACCAAGGAACAGCAGACCGAACTGGAAGCGGCCGCCTTCCGTCGCCTTGTTGCT
Source organism: Rhizobium mayense (assembly GCF_030272705.1). Taxonomy (GTDB): domain Bacteria; phylum Pseudomonadota; class Alphaproteobacteria; order Rhizobiales; family Rhizobiaceae; genus Rhizobium; species Rhizobium mayense. The sequence goes on from NZ_JARFYM010000006.1 coordinate 23,961, forward strand.
CACCTGCGCGAGCGCAGCGACGTGCAGAACATCGACCTGATGAACCTCGCCGGTTTCTGCCGCAACTGCCTGTCCAACTGGTATCGCGAGGCCGCCGAAGAAGCGGGGCTGCCGGTCACCAAGGACGAATCGCGCGAAATGGTCTACGGCATGCCCTATGAGGACTGGAAAAATCTGCATCAGACGGAAGCCTCCGCTGTGCAAAAAGCCGCTTTTGAGCTGAACAAGCCGAAAGAATAGGGCCACTTCCGTCCTGATGGCTTGACCTCGCGCTCCATTCGCGGCAGGTCAACGGCCCATCGAATTCAAAATCCCACGCAATCAGGAGACAATGATGTCAGATGCTCATGGCGTCGCCCGCGATCAGCTTCGCGCTTTTGTCGAGCGCATCGAACGGCTGGAAGAAGAGAAGAAGACTATTGCCGACGACATCAAGGATGTCTACGGCGAAGCCAAAGGCATGGGCTTCGATACCAAGATTCTGAAGAAGGTCATCGCGCTACGCAAGAAGGACGACCAGGAGCGGATGGAGGAAGACCTCATTCTCGACACCTATCTCCACGCCCTCGGGATGATCGAAGCAGCGCCGGAAGCCTGAGCTTCGTCGAAGGCTGAGCCTGACAGAGCCTGAGCTTCAAGCCTCTGCGCCAGAAACAAAAAAACCGCCGAATCGCTTCGGCGGTTTTCTTTTGGAATTGATAGCAGCGGCTATTCGACGGAATTGAACTTCTTCACCTGCAGGAAGTTCACGGCCGAACCGCTGAAACGTTCCGGGTCGATCGATGCGGTCTGCACCTTGAAGCCTTCAGTGTAGACAGCAGTCGGCTGGGCGCGCAGCGTCGGGCTGACAAAGCGCGGAGCCTTGACCGGGCGGTTGACGATTTCGACGCGGGCATTTGTGATCGCCCATTGCGAGATCATCTTTTCGGTCAGCTTCGGCTCGGTTGTCACTGTCGCGCGGCCGGCGTCAGCCACGGCGGCATCCTGCTTGTTCGGGCGGCCGCCCTTGGTCGCAATGCCAGCGGCGATCGGACGTTCCTGTGGCACAGCCATCTCGAAATTGTCCCTGAAGCGACCGTTGCTGAGCTTCATCTCGTTGGCGGTCGGTGCGAGTGCCGCCACCTGCATCGGCATCGGCTGGTCCGGTCTCTTTTGCGGCGAGACCGCGGCGATCGCCCGCACGGCGTCATTGTCGGCAACCGCATTGTCTTTGGTCGGCACGGGCTGCTTCGGCGGTATCTCATCCTTGGATGCGGCGTTGTTAACAGCAGCCACAGCGACGGGCACGCCGAGATTCGCACCCGTTTGATCGACGCGATGCTGTTCGAGAGCAGCAACGATCGAGGGCGACAGCGTGCCCTCGTCGGCCGCATCATCGATCGCATCTGGATCGGCATCGGCCGAAGCCAGCAGGCTCTCTGCGACTTCCGGACGCTCAGCCGGAACCGGCACGTCGGCGGTCTGATCCTTCACGTCGGTCTCGGCCGAGGCAAGCTCAGCATCGCCTGGCGAACGACGTTCAAGCAATGCAGGTACGGGAACGTGATAGGCGCGAAGATCGGCAAATTGCTGCTGGTCCTGCTGGCCATTCGGCATGGCTGCGGCCATCGCATCCTGAGCGGCGTTCTGCGGTGGTGACATCAGAGCCGAGGCAACTTCGCTTCCCGCCGGCTGATTGCCGAAGGCCGGACGAACTTGCGGAACAGGCGCGTTTATGCTGGCAACCTGGGTCTGCTGCTGGCTGTCGTCGCCTTCATCCGCTGCTGCGGGCGCCTGCTCGGTCTTCTTGTTGCTGGCAACCATGGTGGTGGTCGGCGCCGCCGTTGCCGGTGCGCCTTCATCCGCATTGTCCTCTTCCTCATCCGCGCCGCCACCGCCAAACAGCCGGGCGAAGAAGCCGCGACGCGAATGCGAAGCACTGGCAATCTGGATATCGTCTGACGCCATGCGGCGCTTATAGTCGGCAACCGCCTCCTGATACCCCGGCAACGGCCGTCCGTCGGCCGGAATATGCATGGTCTTGCCATCGGGGAACAGACGGACGAGATCCTGGCGATCCATGCGCGGCCACGCGCGCACGCCGCCAACGTCCATGTGGACAAAGGGCGAGCCGGAGGTCGGATAATAGCCGACGCCGCCGACCTGCAATTTCATGCCGATCTCGCGCAGCTTCGCGAGTTTGACGTCGGGAAGATAGAAATCCATCGCATTGCCAAGCATATGCTGGCTCTTCTTCGCGACACCTGTATGGGCCGAACGCGTGCGCAGCATCTCGTTAGTTCCCGGCGAGCGGAAGCCGCATACGACATAGATGAATTCATGCGAGCCGCTTTCGCGGTAGACTTCCCAAATCAGGTCGAACAAACGCGGGTTCATCTTGGTCGGCTGGTTTTTACGCCAGTCGCGCAGGATGCGGTTCAGTTTCTCCAGACCGTCCGGATCAAACTTTCCATTGCGCTTGTAGGTGATGACTGCCTTTTCGCCTGTATGAACGTAGTAGATCTTGAGGCTTCGAGTCTCGCCGCCCGCCTGGGATGGGGTGCCAACGAAAACCGGAGTGGAAACAGCCATCGCAAGCAGACCAACGGCTACGACCTTGGCCACCTTACGAAATATCTCAGAGCACGCAGAAAGCCTGCTCAAGCTATTAAGCTTGGTATTTCCAATCAGATTCGGCAATTCGATCCCCGTCCGACAGACAATGTCGCATCGTGTTCCAAATGGCTGTCAATTGCGGTCACACGATGGCAAAAATGCCACACATGGTCGCCACCTTCATACATGGTGAACGATGCACTAACAAGTGCTTTACGACAGGTAACAAAATATGCTTGCCTAAACGTTAAAATACTTTCAGGCTGCATGTTTCTGCGGGTCATCCGGGTCTATCCCATAGTCTTTCAACTTGCGATAGAGGGTCGAACGGCCGATTCCGAGCTTTCTTGCCACTTGACTCATTTGCCCTCGATAGAATTTGAGAGCGAATCGAATGAGCTCTTCCTCAACATCTGCGAGCTTTCTGACGTCGCCGGACGGATCGGTGCTGGCGATAACATTGTCTGATATATGAGCAGATGATGCTTCGACGATAGACAGCGGTGTAGTTGTAATCGCTTCCGAAGAAATGACACGCATGCCGTGCTCAAATCTCTCTGTTGCATCCACGCCAATGCCGAAAGTCTGAGAATTATCCACAACTAAAGTCGGATGCTCAGCTGTGAAATAGCCCGGCAGCTGTGCCGCAATCTGCGGGAAATCGGCTTCAATCAATTCCGATCCCTCGGACAGCACGACGGCGCGGAAAATCGCGTTTTCGAGCTGGCGGATGTTGCCCGGCCAGTCATAAGCCGTCAGCAGCGCAAGGGCGCCGGGGCTGATCGAAAGCGAATGACCTAGCTTCTGTTCGAGCGCAAATCGGTCCGCGAAGGCGCGGGCAAGGTACGGAATATCTTCCTTGCGGCGGCGCAGCGCCGGCATGGTAATCGGGAAGACGTTGAGGCGATAATAGAGGTCTTCACGGAACCGACCGGCCTTCACCTCCTCGATTAAATCCTTGTTGGTGGCCGAGATCAACCGGACATTGACCTTCTGTGCGACGCGCGCGCCAACGGTCTCGATCTCGCCCTGCTGCACGGCGCGCAGGAGCTTGACCTGCACTTCCAGCGGCAGATCGCCGACTTCGTCGAGAAACAGCGTGCCGCCGTCTGCTTCCATGAACTTGCCGACATGCCGCTCGGCGGCGCCGGTGAAGGCGCCCTTCTCGTGGCCGAAGAGAATACTCTCGACAAGATTGTGCGGAATCGCACCACAATTCACCGTCACGAACGGCTTGCCAGCGCGGTCGCTGGCGGCCTGGATGGCGCGTGCCACCAGCTCCTTGCCGACACCGGATTCGCCTTCCAGCACCACGGGGATGTTCGATTGCGCAGCTCTCTGGGCAAGGTCGACGACCCGCATCATCGCCGGGCTCGCCGAGACGATGTCGTCGAAACTGATCGTGCTCGAACGCACTCTGCGTCCGGCACGAGCCCTTGCCTCGCGCTGATCGAGCTTCAGCGCATTGGCGATCGAAGCCGCTATCCGCTCTGGCGATACCGGCTTGACGACGAAATCGAAAGCGCCGGCCCGCATGGCCTGCACCACGGTCTCGATACCGCCCTGCCCCGTCTGCACAATGACGGGTATATCGGTACCCATATCGCTCAAAGCACCCAGAAACTCGATGCCGTTCATCTCCGGCATCATGAGATCGAGCACGATCACGTTGATCTGCTCGCTGTTGCGCTTCAGAATCTCCAGGCCGAAACGGCCATTCTCTGCCATATGAGCAACGTGTCCGTGCCGCTCGATAGCGTTTTTCAGCAGACGCCGTTGAATCGGATCATCCTCAACAACGAGAATCTGCGCGCCCCCCTTGGCGCTATTAAATACGGTCATTGGTGCCTCACTTCATGCGAAACCTGATGCGGACATTCGCAGAAAGGCTTGAACATGAAGTTTTGCCAAAGCATCGCATTTTAATCATTGCGACGAATGTAACATTGCGTGAGAGTCCGCTTGTTCGGCCCCAAGGCGATCCGCCTCTTGCCGCGGCCTTTTCAGCCGAATAGACACGGACGGACCGGACTGTCCCGCAAAGAAAAGCAGAGGAAATACCGCCCATGAGCCCTATCTTGCTCTATTCATCCCTTAACTTTTCAGCTGGCCCGGCGGCGGCGACCAATGCCGAACTCGGCGACCTGCCCGCCTGGAAGCTCAGCGATCTGTATCCTTCCGCCACATCCACCGCCTTCGTCAGCGACATGGAAAAGGCTGGCAAGGCGGCGATCGCCTTCGAGGAAAAATGGAAGGGCAAACTTGCCGACGCTGCGACCAAGACCGGTGACGCCGGCATCGGCGCCGCGCTGAAGGAATATGAAGCACTGGACGATATCATGGGCCGCCTCGGCTCCTTCGCCGGACTTACCTATTTCTCCAACACCAGCGATCCGGCCAATGGCAAGCTCTATGGCGACGTACAGGCGCGGCTGACCGACTATTCCGCCCATCTGCTGTTCTTCCCGCTGGAACTGAACCGTATCGACGATGCCGTGATGGATGCCTGTATGGCGAATGATCCGGCCGCAGGCCATTACCGTCCCTGGATTGTCGACCTGCGCAAGGACAAGCCCTATCAGCTCGAGGACAAGCTGGAGCAGTTGTTCCTGGAAAAATCCATGACCAGTGCCGCCGCCTTCAATCGCCTGTTCGACGAGACCATGGCGGAGCTGCGCTTCGACGTCGACGGCGAGAAGCTGCCGCTGGAAGTCACCTTGAACATGCTGCAGGAAAAAGATCCTGAGGTACGCCGCAAGGCGGCGATGGCTCTGGCCGAGACCTTCAAGGCCAATTTGCGCGTCTTCACCCTGATTACCAATACGCTCGCCAAGGATAAGGACATCGCCGACCGCTGGCGCGGCTTCGAGGACATCGCCGACAGCCGGCATCTGGCCAACCGTGTCGAGCGCGAAGTTGTCGACGCATTGGCGGCGGCGGTGCGCGACGCCTATCCTCGCCTCTCGCACCGCTACTACAATATGAAGGCCAAGTGGCTCGGCATGGAGCAGATGAACTTCTGGGACCGCAACGCGCCGCTGCCCGAGACCTCCAACGCGCTGATCCCCTGGACCGAGGCGAAGCAGACGGTTCTTTCCGCCTACGGCAATTTCGCCCCGGAAATGGCTGATATCGCCAAGCGTTTCTTCGATGAGGAATGGATCGACGCGCCGGTGCGTCCCGGCAAGGCGCCGGGCGCGTTCGCGCACCCGACCGTTCCTTCCGCCCACCCTTACGTGCTCGTCAACTATATGGGCAAGCCGCGCGATGTCATGACGCTGGCACACGAGCTCGGCCATGGCGTGCACCAGGTGCTTGCCGGCGGCCAGGGCGCGCTGATGTGCCAGACACCTCTGACGCTGGCTGAAACCGCCTCCGTCTTCGGCGAAATGCTGACTTTCCGTGCCCTGCTCGACAAGACCACCGACAAACGCGAGCGCAAGGCGATGCTGGCCCAGAAGGTCGAGGACATGATCAACACGGTCGTCCGCCAGATCGCCTTCTACGAATTCGAGCGCAAGGTTCACACCGCCCGCAAGAACGGCGAGCTGACATCGGACGATATCGGCGAGTTGTGGCTTTCCGTCCAGTCGGAGAGCCTCGGTCCGGCGATCAAGATTTCCGAGGGCTACGAGACCTATTGGTCTTATATCCCGCATTTCATCCACTCGCCTTTCTACGTCTATGCCTATGCCTTCGGCGATTGCCTGGTGAACTCGCTATACGCCGTCTACCAGAATGCCGAGCAGGGCTTTCAGGCCAAATATTTCGAGATGCTGAAGGCCGGCGGCACCAAGCATCACTCCGAACTCCTGAAACCCTTCGGCCTCGACGCGACCGATCCGTCGTTCTGGAGCAAGGGACTGTCGATGATCGAAGGGCTTATCGATGAGCTGGAAGCGCTAGATAAGTGAGGTTTCACCTTCTCCTCAGCGGGGAGAAGGATGCGCGTCGGCGCAGGTTGAGGGGACGTTGCGCCGTAAGGAGGATTATTGCCTTTCGCTCGCCGCTCGAGGCCCTCGGAGTTTCACTCTTCGGCCCCCTCATCCGACCCTTGAGGCCACCTTCTCCCCGCTGGGGAGAAGGTGTTAGCAACATCTGACACAAGGACTCAGAAGGCCGCATGGCCGATGCCCAACCCTACGTCCTCTTCCGGGACGACAGCACAGGACAGGTGATGCTCTTTGCCGAGCCGACGGAGATCATCATCGCTCGAACACGCGCGGAATTCTTCAGTGCCCTTCACCGGATGGAGAAGGCGAAGGCCGAGGGAAAATGGCTGGCGGGCTATATGGCCTATGAGGCCGGGCATCTCTTCGAGGAAAAACTCGCGCCTTTCGCCGAGGAGAACCGCGAGACGCCGCTGCTCTGCTTCGGCGTTTTCGATGCTCCCGCAACGGAGGATCATCCCCTCGCTCAGCCGTTGCAACGCCTTGAAAACGAGGCGTTTCTGACCGACGCCGCGGCAGCATGGGACTTCACCATATATAAAGAGAGATTCGACCGGCTGCATTGGCATCTGCGCCAGGGCGACTGCTATCAGGCGAACCTTACGATGCCGATCTCGGCCCGCTGGAATGGCGACGCCCGTGCCGCCTTCTGGTCGCTGATCGAGCGTCAGCCGGTAAAGTATGGGGCGCTGGTCGATCTCGGCGGCCCTGTCATCCTGTCGCGCTCGCCCGAACTCTTCTTCCGCACGGATGAGGACGGCTGGATCGAGACGCATCCGATGAAGGGCACGGCCAGGCGCGGCGCGAATGCCGCCGAGGATGAAGAGATCATCGCCGCCATGCTTGCAGATGAGAAGACGCAGGCCGAGAACCGCATGATCGTCGATCTCCTGCGCAACGATATCTCGCGCATCACCGAAGTCGGTACGCTCGACGTGCCGAAACTTTTCGAGATCGAGACCTATCCGACCGTGCACCAGATGGTCAGCCATGTGCAGGCGAAGCTGCGCCCCGCCTTGACCATCCGCGATATCTTCGCCGCCCTCTTCCCTTGCGGCTCGATCACCGGCGCGCCGAAAATGCGGGCGATGGAAATCCTGCACGAGCTCGAGGACGGCCCCCGCGACGCTTATTGCGGGGCGATCGGTATGATTTCACCGACCGGCGCCATGCGTTTTTCCGTGGCAATCCGCACTATCACGCTGTTCGATGACGGTAGCGCCGTGTTCAATGTCGGCGGCGGCATCGTTTTCGATTCGACGGCGGAAGCGGAATATGAAGAATGCCTGCTGAAGGCACGCTTCGCCGTGGGGGATCGATGGATCAAGCGCTAGACGACTTTTCGCTGATCGAGACGTTGCGCTATGAACCGCAAACGGGCTTCGTACGCCTGCGCTTACATCTTGCCCGGCTGCAACGTTCCGCCCGCCGACTGGGTTTTCCCGCACCGAGGGATGCGCTAACGAAACTGGATGCTGTCGTAGCCGGCGCGAGCGCGCCATTGCGGGTTCGGCTGACCTTCGATCGCGCAGGACGGACGGAAATCACCACCGCTCGTTTCGCGCCGCTGGCTGCCGATACGGTCTGGCGCGTCTGCATTGCAGAGACACGCCTCGATTCGGCCGACAAGCTGCTGCGCATGAAAACGACCCGTCGATCTGTTTATGAAGCCGCCCGCGCCGAATATTCGCCGACGGAAGCTGACGAGGTGTTACTGCTCAACGAAAAGGGCGACGTCTGCGAGGGCACGATCACCTCGATTTTCCTCGACGATGGCTCCGGCCTTTTGCGGACGCCACCTATTTCTTCAGGGCTGCTCGCCGGCGTGTTGCGCACCGAGCTTATATGCCAGCGCAAGGCGCGCGTCGGCCACATGGGGCTGGACGATCTCGAAAAAGGCAGCCTTTATATCGGAAACTCTCTGCGCGGACTGATCCGCGCGCAACTCCTGCGGAATTGACTGATGTTCATCCTCTCGCTGACCTATCTCAAGGGCAATAACGAAGCCGACAAGCACATGGAGCCCCATTTGGCCTGGGTGAAGGAGGGCTATGCCAAGGGCTGGTTCCTCGCTTCCGGCCGTAAGGTACCGCGCACCGGCGGGATCATCTTCGCCCGCGCCGACCGCGCTGAACTAGAAGCCTATGTCACGGCCGATCCCTTCACCATCCACGGTGTTGCCGCTTATGAAGTCACGGAAATCGCTCTGACGACCGTGACAGAGGGGTTGGAGATGTTGAAGAGCTGAGAAAACCGATGGACGATCTGCAGGCGCACTTGAAAGATCTGGAAGAACGGCTCTTCGACCCGACGGTGCGTGGCTCGCGACAGATGCTGGTGGAACTGCTCTCTGCCGAATTCCGCGAGATCGGCAGCTCCGGCCGGCTCGTCGACCTAGAGGACGTCCTGACCGGGCTTCCGGCAGATCCGGAGAATATCGCCTCGCGGACACTTGGGGACTTCCACGCTCTTCTGCTTTCGGACGGCATCGCTCTGGTCACATATCGGGCGACCCGGGCGTCTCCCGGCAAGCCGACGGTCAGAACGCTCCGAAGTTCGATCTGGCGGCTGGAGGCGGACGGCAAGTGGCGGATGATCTTCCATCAGGGAACGTTGATGCGATAAGCTTTATCCATGACACAACTGACTTACACACCCTATGACGGTTCGGCCAAGCCTTTTGCCATCGGCCTGGCGCCGCTGGACCTAGCCCGCTGGATCGAACCCGACGCGGATCTCGGGCGTTACCTCCATGAAAAAGCGCGCCTTTCCCGCGATCATCTAAACGAAGTCTTCGTTGCGGAGGACAACACGCAGGACGCGCAGCAGGAGGCGCTCGACCTGCTGGCGGCCTATCTCTGTGAACGGCATGCGGCCGTCTGCCGCCGCGAAAGCGATATCGTCTCTGCCGCAGGGCACTCCGTTGATCTTGCCGACCCAAGCCTGCCCCCGCTTCTGAAAGCAGGCTCGCTCATTGCCGATGATCTCGTAATCATGCGGCGCAAGGCAGACGGCTGGCATCTCGTTGCGGGCCACGTCGCGTTTCCCTCGTCATGGTCCCTTGCCGAAAAATTCGGGCGGCCTATGCAGGCGATTCATGGCGAAGTGCCCGGCTTCGGCGACGGAACCCGCAATGCGGTGCTCATCAACCGCATCTTCGACAATCTTCAGGTGACGCAACCGGTCGAGCGGTTCAATTGGTCCGTCAGCGCCAACGGCAATCTTCACCTGCCGTTTCCGCCCATCCGCCCAAAGGCGGGCGAGACCTTTACACTCAAGGAACGCTTCGCGCGCATCGAGCGGCAAACACTGCGGAAACTGCCCATATCTGGCGATATTCTCTTCACCATCCGCATCTATGTCGACCCTATCGCCGCGATTGCGAGCCATCCCAAAGCCTCGGAACTGGCATCGAGCTTCGCCGCACAATTGGATGCATTGGACGACTCGCAAGCGGCCTATAAAGCCCTGGTTCATCAGAAAGCGGAGCTGGTGAGGCAATTGCGAATGCTGGCGGAAGCTGCTTCCGACGCTTGACATTTGCCCGATAAGCCGGGACGGCTCTTTATTGTGACATCAATTTATGGTTAGAGCCGTTCAACTCGCATTTTAGCGCAAACATTGGTTGAATTTCACAGGCCGAACGGCGTCCCGCCTTTCGAAGGAGAAAAGAATGACGGAACAGAACTATCCGGTATATGCCGAAATTACCGGTCCGATCGTAATGATCGGCTTTGGCTCCATCGGCCGTGGCACCCTGCCCCTGATCGAGCGCCATTTCAAATTCGACAAGAGCCGGATGGTCGTCATCGATCCGCAGTTGGACGCCGCCCACTTGGCGATCCTGGAGAAGCACGGCGTCCGGTACATTCAGGAATACGTCACCAAGGAAAACTACAAAGACCTCTTGCTGCCGCTCTTGACCGAAGGCAGCGGCCAGGGCTTCTGCGTCAACCTTTCGGTTGATACGTCGTCGCTCGACCTCATCAAGTTTTGCCGCAAGCACGACGTGCTCTATATCGACACCGTGGTCGAACCCTGGCTCGGCTTCTATTTCGACAAGAGCATGAAGAATGCCGACCGCACCAACTATGCGCTGCGCGAGACGGTGCGCAAGGAAAAGGCGAAGAACCCCGGCGGCGCGACGGCGGTTTCCACCTGCGGCGCAAACCCAGGCATGGTGTCCTGGTTCGTCAAGCAGGCGCTCGTCAATCTCGCCAACGACATCGGCCTCAAGTTCGAAGAGCCGGATCAACATGACCGCGAAGGCTGGGCCAAGCTGATGAAGAAGGTCGGCGTCAAGGGCATTCACATTGCAGAACGCGACACCCAGCGCACAAAGCATCCGAAGCCGTTGAACGTCTTCTGGAATACCTGGTCCGTCGAAGGCTTCATCTCCGAAGGCTTGCAGCCGGCCGAACTCGGCTGGGGCACCCATGAAGATTGGATGCCGAAGAACGCGAAGAAGCACAAGAAGGGCAATCAGGCTGCCATTTACCTGGAACAGCCGGGCGCCAACACCCGCGTCCGCACCTGGTGCCCGACGCCTGGTCCGCAGTACGGCTTCCTGGTCACGCACAACGAGTCGATCTCGATCGCCGACTACTTCACGGTTCGCGACAAGGATGGCGAAGTCACCTTCCGCCCGACCTGCCATTACGCCTATCATCCGGCCAATGATGCCGTGCTTTCGCTGCACGAAATGTTCGGCAACGGCGGCACGGCGCAGCCGGTCCATCACGTTCTCGACGAGGACGAGCTTGAGGACGGCATCGACGAACTCGGCGTCCTGCTCTATGGCCACGCCAAGAATGCTTACTGGTACGGCTCGCGCCTGTCGCTCGAAGAGACCCGCCGCATCGCGCCCTACCAGAATGCAACTGGCTTGCAGGTGACTTCAGCCGTGCTCGCCGGCATGGTCTGGGCACTGGAAAACCCGACCGCCGGCATCGTCGAAGCCGACGAAGTCGACTACAAGCGCTGCCTCGAAGTGCAGCTGCCCTATCTCGGCCCGGTTGAAGGCCACTACACCGATTGGACGCCACTCGATGGCCGGCCGGGCCTGTTCCCGGAAGACATCGACACCAAGGACCCGTGGCAGTTCAAGAACATCCTGGTTCGTTGATCGACGGATCATTTGAATAGTCGAAGATTGAAATGCCCGCACAGGCTGTGCGGGCATTTTTGTTACGCTCGCCGGATAAATCAAAGTGACGGATTCTGGAGCCTTGCTTTCAACAGATCGCCGCGCCATGTTTCTCGCAACCAACAAGACAACAGTCCGCCTTCAATCGCGGGAGACATTTATGAAGATTAGAACCAGCCTTGCTCTTATTGCCGCCGCGGCAGCGCTGTCCGCCTGCGTCGATTTCGGCGGATCGAGGGCTCCGCCTGCTACCCGCGCCAGCGTGCAGCCGCAGGGAGTGGAAGGTAATTGGAGCGATGCGAACGGCCTAATTTCCACCTTCCAGGCCGGCACATTCACGACTCACACCACCGACAGCAACTCGGTTCTGGCTTCCGGCACCTATTCCAACGTCTCCCCCGGCCTGATCGAGATCAACATGACCTCGCTGGTGCGCAAGACGCAGTCCAAGATCAACTGCGCCCTGATCAGCCCCTACCAGCTCAACTGCACCTCCGATGCCGGGAAACAGTTTTCCCTCAATCGCCGATAGGCTAAAACAGGCGGTATAGACGGATAGCGCCATGCGTAGAACGGCGCGATTTCGGTCTTGCCGCCCCATTGCCGCTCACGCTCCTGGCGGAGGTTCTTGCCGCCAATAGCGACAAGGCGTGGAGCCGTGCTCGATTGCGACGGACGACCGGCATATCCATCACCGCCCTGTTCAATTTTTTACTCCATCGGCTGGCACCTATGGCCCCGCTTCCTTCCAAGCATGTGCCTGATCCCACGAGCGATTCCGCCTCTTTGTAAAATCCTAATGAAGCCAACAGCTTTTGCTTGCGCTCACTCCGCCGTGATGAAAACATCTGTTTGGGGGACCGCCTTGGGGCACAGGCGGGCCGGAATGTGATGACTAACAGGAGAGACAGATGAAGCAGCCCTTCGGAGTGGGTTTATTGGCCGCCACGCTGCTGGCGCTCAGCAGCAGCGCCGCCTTTGCGGACTATCAGCTCAACATCCTGCACTTCAATGATTTGCATTCGCGCATAGAGTCGATCAACAAGTTCGATGCCACCTGCTCCGCAGCAGAGGAAGCCAAGAATGAATGCTTTGGCGGCGTCGCACGTCTGAAGACGGCGATCGACCAGAGGCGTGCCGCGCTTGCCGGCCAGAATGTGCTGGTGCTCGATGCTGGCGATAATTTCCAGGGCTCGCTGTTCTACACCACCTACAAAGGCGCCGCCGAGGTCGAATTCCTCAACGACATGAAAATCGACGCCATGACGGTCGGCAATCATGAGTTTGATGATGGCGAAGGCCCGCTTGCCGCCTTCCTCGACAAAGCGCAATTCCCCGTCGTCACCGCCAATCTGGTGGTCGACGACCAATCGAAAATCGGCGACCGCATCAAGAAATCCATCGTGCTCGATATCGGCGGCCAGAAGGTCGGTATCGTCGGCGCGGTTACCACCGAGACCCCCGAGCTCGCCTCGCCCGGCCCTCACGTCAAGATCACCGACGATGCCGCCGCCATCAGCGCCGAGGTAGATGGGCTGAAGTCGCAGGGCGTCAACAAGATTATCGCGCTCACCCATGTCGGCTATCCGCGCGATGTCGAGAAGATTGCCAGGATCGCCGGCGTCGATGTCGTCGTCGGCGGCCATTCGCACACGCTGCTGTCGAACACCGACCCGAAAGCGGCCGGCCCCTATCCGACCATGGTCGACAACCCAGCCGGCTATAAGGTTCCGGTCGTTCAGGCCGCCTCCTACAGCAAATATCTCGGCGATATCGTCATCACCTTCGATGACAATGGCGTCGTCAAGGAAGCCAAAGGCGATCCGATCCTGCTCGATTCTTCGGTCAAACCGGATCCCGCCATCACTGCCCGTATCCAGGAAATGGCCAAGCCGATCGAAGAGCTGCGCCACAAGGTCATCGGCTCCTCCACCGACGCGATCGATGGATCGCGCGAAGTCTGCCGCGCAGCCGAATGCCCCATGGGCAATCTCGTGACCGACGCCATGCTCGATCGCACGAAAAACCAGGGCATCAGTATCGCCATCCAGAACGGCGGCGGCCTGCGCGCCTCCATCGGCGGCGGCAACGTCACCATGGGTGACGTGCTGACCGTGCTGCCGTTCCAGAACACGGTCGCCACCTTCCAGTTGACCGGCGCCGACATAAAGGCGGCGCTGGAAAACGGCCTCAGCCAGATCGAGGACGGCGCTGGCCGCTTCCCGCAGGTCGCCGGTCTCAAATATACTTTTGACAAATCAAAGCCACCCGGCAGCCGGGTTGTCTCCGTGCTGGTGCAGGAAGGCACAGAATTCGTACCGCTCGATCCGAACAAAACCTACGGCGTCGTCAGCAACAATTATATGCGTGCCGGCGGGGACGGCTACGTCGTCTTCGCGCAAAACGCTAAGAATGCCTATGACTTCGGCCCCGATCTGGAAGCAGTCGTCGCCGACTATCTGGCGGCGCATAACCCCTACAAGCCCTATACGGACGGCCGCGTGACCCAGGTTGGCGGAACCCCAGCCGCCGCCCAACCGGAGGCGGCCAAGCCGGTTGACGGGCAGCAGGCAGCGGCGTCGGATCAGAAACCTGCGCCAGCAGCGACCGATGCGAGCACAGCCCCTTCCACAGCGGCACCCGCGACTTCAGCACCAACCACGTCAACAGCTCAGACTACGACGACCGCTCCAGCAACAACAGCTCCCGCCGCCACCGCTCCAGCCGCGACTGCGACGGCACCCGGCACCAACACGACACCCGACACGTCAACGTCTCAGACCACCGCGCCCGCCGCGACGCCTCCCGCAACAACGACAGCGCCCACCACAACCGCGCCGGCTGCTTCAGCACCCAGCACCAACGCCCCGGCTACAACGTCTCAGACCGCCGCGCCAACAACGACCCCTCCGGCAACAACGACCACCACCCCGACGACGACGGCTCCTGCTGCCACGACAACGGCACCAGAGACCACCGCACCGGCGCCTCAGGCTAGCGAGCAGCCGAAAACGCCGACCACCCATGTCGTCGCCGCCGGTGATACCCTGTGGGATCTCGCCAGAACCTATTACGGCGATGCCAATGAATGGCACAGGCTTGCGGCCGCCAACCGCCATCTCAGGCCACACCACCTTGCGATCGGCCGTGAATTGGAGATTCCGGCCAAGTAAGGACGATTTGTCTCGCAATCGTCGGCCGGTCCGGGCTTTCCCGGGCCGGCTTTTGTTCCTATGTGAGGTGCTTCGTTTCGCTAAGAGGACCACAATTGATGACCGCAGAAGCCCCGGCTGGCCAATCGCAACAGAAATCCGGCAGGATCGGTGTCCTTCTCGTCAATCTCGGCACACCCGACGGCACCGACTACACCTCGATGCGACGCTATCTGCGCGAATTCCTGACCGACAAACGCGTCATCGAATGGTCTCCGTGGAAATGGTACCCGATCCTCTTCGGCATCGTCCTCAACACCCGCCCCGGCAAGGTCGGCAAGGCCTATGAGACGATCTGGAACAAGGAAAAGAACGAAAGTTTCCTGCGCACCTATACCCGCAACCAGTCGGATTTGATGGCCGGGCGGCTGAAGGACTTGCCCGGCGTTATCGTCGATTGGGCCATGCGCTACGGCAAGCCATCGATCGGCGAGCGTATTCAGGGGCTAAAGGATCAGGGCTGCGACCGCATCCTGCTGTTTCCGCTCTATCCGCAATATGCGGCCGCGACCACCGCCACCGTCAATGACAAGGCTTTCGAGAAACTGATGGCCATGCGCTGGCAGCCGGCGCTACGCACCGTGCCCGATTATCATCCCGATCCCACCTATATCGAGGCGCTCGCCAACTCCGTCACCCGGCATCTCGCCACGCTCGACTGGCAACCGGAAAAGATTTTGGCCTCCTTCCACGGTATTCCGCTTTCCTATTCCGAAAAGGGCGATCCCTATTACGGCCAATGTATCGAGACCACTCGATTGCTGCGCGAGAAGCTCGGCCTTTCCAAAGAACAGCTCATAGTCACTTTCCAGTCCCGCTTCGGCCCGGAAGAATGGCTTCAGCCTTATACCGACAAAACGGTGGAGCGCCTCGCGAAGGAAGGCACCAAACGCATCGCTGTCCTCAATCCGGGCTTCGTCTCGGACTGCCTGGAAACGCTCGAGGAAATCGCCGAACAAGCTGCCGAATCATTCCACCACAATGGTGGCGAGAAATTCACACACATCCCCTGTCTGAACGACAGTGAGGATGGCATGCGTGTGCTTGAGAAGGTCGTGCGGCGGGAGCTGTTGGGCTGGGCTTAGCACCCGAAGCTCCAATGCGCCCGCGTTGCCTCACTGCAGTTGCGGCTTCCGGAGAAAACTGTTGCGATCGGCCGATTTGACGCGCAGCCATGCCTCTCGACCGTCACGCAATATCCTCATGGGGATTTCTGCGCCGGCAGGGCCACTTTCCCACACCTTGCGATAGAAATCTGCGAGACTATCAACCTCTCCATCTCGGATCTCGGAGATGACGTCGCCCCGACGCAAGCCCGCCTGCGCAGCCGGCCCCCCTTCCGCCACGCTCATGACCACGACTTCGCCGTTGCTCTCGGCGGAGAATGCGCCGAGCCAGGGTCTGGGCGGCTTGTTGACCTGGCCTCGATTGAGCAGATCATCAAGAATAGGCGGCAGCAGATTGATCGGCACGACCATATTGATATCGGCAGTTTCCTCGTCTTGGGATGCCATTTGCAGGTGAAGCGAGCCGATACCCAAAAGCTTGCCGTCCCTATCGATTAGCGCGGCGCCGCCCCATGAGGGATGAGCGGGCGCGACGAAGATCGCCTCGTCGAGCAGATATTCCCAATAACCAGCGAATTCCTGTTTGGCCACGATGTTCGCGCGGACGAATTGACCGATCCCGTCGGCAATCACCACGGGATCGCCGATCTCGGCCTTAGCCGCATCGCCGAAATCCAGTGCCGGGACGCCAAGCGACCCCAGCGCCTGGACCAAGCCAAAACCGGTTTCCTGATCATAGGCAAGCGCATGAGCAGGAACCACATGACCGTCATTGGTCGTCAACCAGACCTCGTCGGCCTCGGTGATCAGATAACCGATCGTGAGCACCAGCCCATTGCCTCTGATCACTACACCGCTGCCTTCCCGCCGGGTCCCTAACGCCCCGGCCGTGAAGGCATCTTCCGGGATTGAAGCGTGTACGGCCACGATTGACCGCAAAGTCCTATCGATATTCATTGTCTCACCCTCGTGATGCGCCATGCGATGGCTCAGAAGGCTACGCGACGGCAGAAACCGGATACATTTCCTACCCTTAAGGTATGACGATAGATGGTAAGTGCAAGACCTTGCGCGAGATTGAGTATCTCGGCCACCTTCGGCTGAATTTATCCCGCAGACCTGCAGGCGACGGGAGTTGCCCCTTCGGGCCAGGAAGCTGAAGTTTCCGCCCGCATTTTCATGCCGTAAAGCGACGCAAAAGGTCTGGCGGCGCGGCCCATTCCGCCCTTGCCGAGAACATGCTAACCCACCACATCAGATTGACCTGCTGCGCCGCCTATTCACCCGAATGGGCCGATATCGCGGCAGTTCTTTGAAGTGACGTAGACCCTGCGTCGTGCGGGAGCGTCCAGGGAGGATTTTATGGTAATCGGTGGGTTCAGCATCGTTGTGGTTGCCTTGGTTGTCTTGGTCATCCTGGTGCTGTTTGCAGGAATCAAGACCGTGCCGCAGGGATATCGCTACACGGTCCAGCGCTTCGGCCGTTATATGCGCACGCTGGAGCCGGGGCTCAATCTAATCGTGCCCTTCATCGAAACGATCGGCGCGCGCATGAATGTGATGGAACAGGTCCTCGCCGTCCCGACGCAAGAGGTCATCACCAAGGACAATGCCAGCATCGCTGCCGATGCGGTCGCCTTCTTCCAGGTGCTGAATGCGGCTCAGGCTGCCTATCAGATCACCAATCTCGAAACCGCGATCCTCAATCTCACCAAGACGAACATCCGCTCCGTCATGGGCTCGATGGATCTCGACGAATTGCTGTCGAATCGCGACGCCATCAACGAGCGACTGTTACGCGTGGTCGATGAAGCGGCCGAGCCCTGGGGCATCAAGGTGACGCGCGTGGAAATCAAGGACATCCAGCCGCCGAAGGATCTCGTCGATGCCATGGCGCGGCAGATGAAGGCCGAGCGCGAAAAGCGCGCCCAGGTTCTTGAAGCGGAAGGCTTGCGCAACGCACAGATTCTGCGCGCCGAAGGCGCCAAGCAGGCCGCAGTTCTCCAGGCCGAAGGCCAGCGTGAGGCAGCGTTCCGCAATGCCGAGGCCCGCGAACGCCTCGCCGAGGCAGAAGCCAAGGCGACGCGCGTGGTGTCTGAGGCCATTGCGGAGGGCAATGTGCAGGCGATCAATTACTTCATTGCGCAAAAATACACGGAAGCCCTGAGCGCGATCGGCTCCGCCGGCAATTCGAAGATTGTGCTTATGCCGATGGAAGCCAGCTCCATTATCGGTTCACTGGGCGGCATCGGCGCCATCGCCCGCGAAGTCTTCGGCGACAATGGCGATGGCAACGGCGCACCGCAGCCGCCCCGTCCACGGACCGGCCCCGCACGCACCACGCCTTCGATCAATCCTTTGACGCCGAGGGAGAGCTGAGATGTTCGACAATCTCGTCGTCGAACTCGGCCCTTGGAGCTGGTGGCTGGTGGGCCTGGTGCTGCTCGCCGCTGAACTGATCCTGCCGGGCTTCTTCCTGGTGTGGATCGGCTTGGCTGGCATCATCGTCGGCGCTTTGTCGCTGCTTTTCTGGGATAGCACCTTCTGGATCTGGCAGGTGCAAGGACTTGTCTTCGCCGCCACGGCCGTGATCGTCACCCTGCTCGGTCGTCGCTATCTCTATGGCAACAACCGGGCCACCGACGAGCCTTTCCTGAACCAGCGCAGCGCCAGCCTGGTCGGTCGCACAGCAACGCTCGACCAACCGATCACCGAAGGCCGGGGGCGCATTCGCTTGAACGATACCTATTGGACGGTCAACGGACCCGATTTGCCCGTGGGCACCCGCGTAAGAGTTGTTGCCAGCAGCGGCCGCGACCTCACGGTCGAACCCGCCTGATCAGGCGACGCCGATCCGCAGCAGATCGTGGAAGTGGACGATCCCGATAGGCCGCCGAGCGTCGTCGACAACGATCAGCGCCGAGATGTTGTGGCGGTTGAGCAATGCCATCGCGCCGGTCGCCAAGGTCGTTTCCTTCACCGTCTTCGGATTGCGCGTCATCACGTCGTCCACGCACATCTCCGCAAGACTGCTGCCAAGATTGCGGGCAATATCGCCATCGGTCACAATGCCGCAAAGGCACCCGTCATCATCGATCACGCCGACGCAACCGAAGCGCATTTGCGCCAGCGTCATGACGGCTTCGCGCATGCCGGTGCCAAGCTTGACTAGCGGCACGCGATCGTCCTTGTGCATGATATCGGCGACATGGGAGAGGCTGGCGCCGAGCTTGCCGCCGGGATGGAAGGTACGGAAGTCCTCCGCGGTGAAGCCCCGCGCCTCCAACAGCGCCACCGCAAGCGCATCGCCGATCGCAAGCTGCAACAGCGTCGATGTCGTTGGCGCCAGCCCGTGCGGGCAGGCTTCCTGCTCCTTGGGCAGTAACAGGACCACATCCGACTCGCGCGCCAGCGTCGAGGTCTCGCCGGCGGTAATAGCGATCAAGGGGATCGAGAAACGACGGGAATAGCTGATGATGCCGCGCAATTCAGCGCTTTCGCCACTCCAGGACATGGCGACGATGACGTCGTCATGCGTAATCATGCCGAGATCGCCGTGATTGGCCTCGACCGGATGGACGAAGAAAGCCGGCGTTCCCGTGGAGGCAAGAGTGGCCGCAAGCTTATTGCCGATATGGCCACTCTTGCCGACACCAGTGATGATGACGCGGCCGGTGATATCGCCGACGATCTCGACAGCACGGCTGAAGGGCTCCGCCAGACCATTGGTCAGTGCGCGTTCCAGCGACTCCATGCCCCGTCTCTCGGTCTCGATCGTCCGCATTGCGGACTCGATCGCACCGTTCTCGATGAGTCTTACAGCTCTCTTGTTCATTACGGAGGCCTAACGCTTTTCTGCAAATCTGTCCACCGGAGATGAATTTTGTGCAACGGAGATGGCTCGTCGCACCACCAGAGCCAGTTCCATCACCGTGACTCCTTGTAGTCGGTTGGCAAGGAAGCGTTAACTATGGGCCTTTACGGTTGGGTAACGATTTAAGGCATTTCCAGTAAGGTCAGACATAGGATCAAATGGACATTGGCAAGAACAAGGCGGGTGGTTGCTCCCTCCGGCTGACGGCGTGCGCTGCATCCGCTCTGCTGGGGTGGGGCGTGCTCGCCATGCCGATTCATGCGCAATCGCTCGATGCCAGCCAGAACTCCAGCACCAACTCGACAGCCGCTTCGACCGACACAGACAGCCTCGATCTGCCCGGTTTGGACGCCGCGGGCACGACATCCTCCAAATCCAAGGCGGCGAAGTCCGCGAATCAGACCGCGGCAGATACGGCCGCCTCCCCCAATGCCCGCCTCCGGCTCGACGGCATCGACCCGACGACCACTGGCTCCACCCTCGATAACGATCTGCGCCGCGTCAATTTGCGCGAGACCAGCGTCGATGACCTGAAGGCTCGGCAGTATCCGGATCGCGAAGACGTGCAGGGCATACCGCTCGGCACCTTCACCCTGCGCCCTTCCGTCAACCAGTCCTTCAATGTCGAGAGCAACCGCACCGGCTCCACCAACGACGACCGCAGCTTCCTGCAGACCGATCTCCGGAGCACGCTGAAATCGGATTGGGATCGCCATGCCCTGACCATTACCGGCGAGGGTGTTTGGCAGAAAAACCTGAGCGGCAGCGGCGCGGAACAGCCGACTGTCGATATCAACGCCGATCTGCGCCTCGACCTTCCCGCCGATACGACGGCGCATGTCATCGCCGGCTATCAGTTCTTCCGTGAAGACACCAGCGATCCGAACGCCATTGCCGGCGCCTCCAAGCAATCGGCCGTCAACCAGTTCGACGCCGGTGCATCCCTGGAGCGCGATTTCGGCCTGCTGCGCGGCACGACTGCCCTGGCGCTGACTCGCACCATCTATTCCGATGCCACCCTGTCGGACGGAACGCAGGTTACCCTCAGCGACCGCAACCAAACGGCCGGCACCTGGCGCGGGCGTATCGGCTACGAGCTGTCACCCGCCCTGATCCCCTTCCTGGAAGCCGATCTCGGGCGCACCATTTACGACCAGTCGCACGACAGCAACGGCTACGCCCGTTCGAACCAGAGTTACGGCGGCAAAGCGGGCATCGAGCTCGACCTCGGCGAGAAGATGAAGGGCGAGCTGGGCTTCGGCTATCAACACACGGAATTCGACGATTCGCGCCTGGCCTCGATCGATTCGCCGACCGTCGACGGCAATCTCGCGTGGTCGCCGCAGCGCGGCACCGATGTCAGTATCGGTCTCGCAACCAGCGTTCAACCTTCCACGACAGCGGGCGAAAGCGGCTACACCGCCTATCAGCTGACGAGCACATTGAGCCAGGAACTGCGCGACGACCTCACTGCCAAGCTGACCGGCGGCACGATCTGGCGCGACTACCCGTCCGGCAGCACCACATCAGACGAAATCGAATATGACGCCGCATTCGGCTTCACCTGGGGCATCAACCGCTACCTCGATCTGACCAGCAACGTCGGCTACCAGCTGACGTCACGAAAGACGGGTGATGATACGAAACAGCTCCAGGCGGGCGTGGGCTTGACCGTGAAAAGGTAGGGCATCGGCCACCTCTTGCCCCGCAGGCGCGGGGCAAGAGGGATCAGGCCTCTACTTGAGTGCGTCGATCAGCGCCTTGAACCCATCCTCGATGGTCGGACGGATATCCGCGCGGGCAAGCGCGAAGGCGACGTTGGCGAGGATGAAACCATCCTTGGAGCCACAGTCGAAAGTCTGGCCCTGGAAGTGATAACCGGCGAAATCCTGCTCTTGCGCAAGCTTCAACATGCCGTCCGTCAACTGAATCTCATTGCCGGCGCCACGCTCTTGGCTCTCCAAGATATGGAAAATCTCGGGCTGCAGGATATAGCGGCCGTTGATGAAGAAATTTGACGGAGCCTTGCCCTTGGCCGGCTTTTCCACCATTTCGGTGATCCGGAAGCCGTTGCCGACGGTGTCACCGACGCCGACGATGCCGTACTTGTGGGTCTGATCCGGAGCGCATTCCTCGACGGAGATGACGTTGCCGCCGCTATGCTCGTAAAGTTCGATCATGCCCTTCATGCAGCCCTTTTCGGCGCGCATGACCATGTCGGGCAGCAGCAGCGCAAACGGCTCGTCGCCGACGATCTCGCGGGCGCACCAGACGGCATGGCCGAGGCCGAGCGGCTCCTGCTGGCGCGTGAAGCTTGCGGTACCGGCCTTCGGCAGCAGGCCGTTCAGTAGCGAGAGCTCGGCATTCTTGTTGCGCTGACGCAGCGTGTGCTCGAGTTCGAACTGAATGTCGAAATAGTCCTCGATGACATGCTTGCTGCGGCCGGTCACGAACACGAAATGTTCAATACCCGCTTCCATCGCCTCATCGACGACGTACTGGATCACCGGCTTGTCGACGACGGTTAGCATCTCCTTCGGCACGGCTTTCGTCGCGGGCAAGAATCGCGTCCCAAGTCCGGCGACTGGAAATACTGCCTTACGCACCTTCTTATGCTGTCCCACTCATACCTCCTGGGGAATTACGTGGCTTTGCGCCAAAACTGTTTCGAGGGTCAGTAGTATAAAAATGCTACTGTTTCGCAAATGGTGACTGACCCCAGCTTCCATGGTAAAGAATTTGTTGACTTCGTTCTTGTAGTGTCAAGCTTGGGCGAATGCCACGGGCATCGCCACACCGAAATCCAAGTATTGATGGACACGGCTGTTGATGACCCCAAACCGCAAACTCTCCCTTCGTGGTCTCGCTCTGGCGCTCGCGCTCGGTGCCTTTGCGGGACTTGCTCCCCTAAACGCCAATGCGGACCCAGGGTTCCAGAAATGGATCGCGGGCTTCTACGATACCGCGGCTAAAAGCGGCATTACGCAGTCAACCTATCGCAAAGCATTTGCCGGCGTGACGGACCCTGACCCCACGGTCCTCGAAAAAGCTCAGTACCAACCGGAATTCACAACCCCGATCTGGGATTACCTGGATTCCCGCGTCAATCCCTATACCGTTGATATTGGCCGGAAGATGGCGGCCAAATACGGTTCGACACTGCGTACCCTTGAACAGCATTTCGGCGTCGACCGCAACATTGTCCTAGCCATCTGGTCGATGGAATCGAACTACGGCGCGGTATTGGCCAAGGACGAGAAGCTGCATTATGTGCCCCGTGCATTGGCGACCCTTGCCTATGCCGATCCGAAGCGCGCCAACTATGCCAGAAAACAATTGATTGCGGCGCTGAAGATTCTGCAGAGCGGCGATGTGCCGCGCGAAGAGCTCAACGGCTCCTGGGCCGGTGCCATGGGCCATACGCAGTTCATCCCGACCAGCTACCTGCTCTATGCCGTTGATGCCGATGGCAGCGGCCATGCCGACATCTGGAACTCCGTTCCCGATGCGCTGGCAACGACCGCCAATCTGCTGGCGAAGAACGGTTGGAACACGGGCCGCACCTGGGGCTACGAAGTAACCGTACCGCCGGGCGGCAGCGCACAGGCAGGCAAGACTCGTACCCTCGCTCAATGGGCAGCCCTCGGCTTTGTCCGCCCGAACGGCAAGGGCTTCAGCCAGAGCGCCGATCGCGCGCAACTGAAGATGCTGGGCGGACCTAACGGCCCAGGCTTCCTGATGGCCGGCAACTTCTTCACCATCAAGCGCTACAACGCATCCGACAGCTATGCGCTCGCCGTCGGTCTGCTTGCCGATCAGATCGCTGGATACGGTGGCATGCAGCAATCCTGGCCGCGCCCGAGCGGCACACTGGACGTTAAACAGAAATTCGAGCTGCAGAACCGCCTGAAGGAACTCGGCTATTACGACGGCGTCGTCGACGGCAATTTCGGTTCCGGCTCGAAGGCCGCCATTACCGCCGTTCAGCAGCATTTCGGCATGAGCGCCGACGGTGAGCCGTCGCTGAACCTGTTGAAGGCACTGCGCAAATAGGTCGCCACCGTCGACATGAACCCTTGGATATGCTGGACGGCAGAACCGTCTTCATGCGACCATGCGGCAGTGAGCGGAAAAGAGCCCGATGAAAAACCGACCTGCCCGCGCCATCATAGCTGCCGCAAAAGCGATCCTTGCGACGCTTCTAGCCGCCTGTTTTGTACTTGCTTGCCTGTTGACGCCGGCTGAGGCGCAGGAGCAGCGGCCGCGCAGAACATTGCTCGAAATGCTGTTCGGCAGTCGTGAGCCGGACTATCCGGAGCCGCCGCCGCCGAGACGCGCGATTCGGCCACCACCGCGCAAACGGATTGCCCCGCCGCCGCCCCGCCAGGTGGTCGCTCAACCGGAAACGCCGCCGCAGGTGCAAAAGCTGCCTGACGCCAAGTCGATCCTCGTCGTCGGTGATTTCCTGGCAGGCGGCTTGGGTGTCGGGCTCGAGGATGCCTTTTCCACCTCACCCGGCGTCGTCGTCCAGACACACAGCACCGTTGCCTCCGGCCTCGTCCGTCAGGACTATTACAATTGGCCACAGCAGCTGCCCGCCATGCTGGATCAAGTCAAACCGGCCATGGTCGTCGTCATGATCGGCGCCAATGACCGCCAGCAGATGGTCGGTGACGGCCTCAACGAAAAATACGGCACCGACCCTTGGTTCCTCGCCTATGAGGAGCGCATCCAGGAGTTCGGCAAGCTGGTGACGAGCCGGCATATCCCATTGCTCTGGGTCGGCCTGCCGCCGTTCGGCTCCGACCAGATGACGGCGGACGCGGTGAAGCTCAATCAGCTCTATCAGAGCCAGGTCCAAAGCGTCGGCGGCGAGTTCATCGATATCTGGGACGGGTTCACGGATCAGAACGGCCAGTTCATTATCACCGGCTCCGACATCAACGGTCAGCAGGTGCGGCTTAGAACCGCCGACGGCATCAATTTGACGGCAGCAGGCAAGCGCAAGGTCGCCTTCTATGTCGAAAAACCGACGCGCCGGCTGCTTGGCGATCAGGCGAGCCCGGATATCATCCGCCTCGACACCGGCAATCCGCTCTCCGCCGAACAGGCAAACTTGCCGCCGGGGGAGATGGTTACCCGCACTCAGCCGGTGAGTCTCTCCGATCCCAATCTCGACGGCGGCACACAGCTTCTCGGCGGCGCTCCCCCGCGCAATCCCATCACACCGTCACCTCGCGACCTCCTGGTCGAAAAAGGCCAAATGGCTCCAGCGCCGACCGGACGCGTCGACGATTACCGCCTGCCGGCGGCTGCGGCGCCGGCTGCTCCATAACCATCACCGGGCACCAACAAAACAAGGGCAATCCGCATGCTGCAATCGCACGCAGACCTTCATCTACCGGAAGCATCAACGGACGGATGGGAGTCATCCATCCCTGAGGAGCACGGTTTCGACGCGGACAGATTGCGAGGCATCGGCCCGCATTTCGAGGCATGGACAGCGGCAAATGCCCATGCGATCGTGATTGCCCGCCATGGCAAACTGGTCTACGAGCGATATTTCGCCGGCGAGGACAGGGCATGGGCGACTCTGCTTGGCCGCGTGGCCTACCATGCAGGCCTTAGACACGATCTTCGCTCAATCACCAAAAGTGTCACCTCTCTGCTCGTCGGCATCTCAATCGAAAGCGGCTGGATCACCGACCTCGACACGCCGGTTTTCTCCTTCTTTCCTGACCATGCCGATCTCCGGACACCGGAAAAGGACAGAATCACACTCCGCCACCTACTTACGATGTCCGCCGGCTTAGCCTGGAGCGAGGATCTGCCCTACAGCAATCCAGCCAACAGCGAGCGCCGGATGATGGAAGCCGCCGACCCACACCGCTACGTTCTCGAACAACCAGTCGCCAGGCCGGCCGGTGCTGTCTATACCTATAATGGAGGCTTAACCGCTCTGCTCGGCGCCATTCTGCATAGAGTATCGGGTCGGCTGCCGGATCAGCTTGCGAAGGAATATCTCTTCGATCACCTCGGCATCGAAGACGTGGAATGGGTTCGCTACCCGAACGGAACGCCTAATGTGACGTCCGGCTTGCGCATGCGGCCCCGCGATGTCGCCAAGATCGGTCAGTTGGTGTTGAATAGGGGCCGCTGGAACAACACCAGGATCCTTTCACCGGCCTGGATCGATCAGGCCACCTCACCGCAAATCCAGGGAGAAGGCCTGTATTTCTATGGATTCCAGTGGTGGCTAGGACGGTCGCTGATTGACCGGCAAGAGATTGGCTGGGCTGCCGCCGTTGGTTGGGGCGGACAAAGACTCTATGTCATTCCGAGCTTGGACATGACGGCCGTCGTGTTGGCAGGATTATACGACAATCCCATGCTGCAACCGGTCGTCGGAGATACCCTCCTCCGGCGTTTTCTGCTTCCTGCCGCAACGAACCGCTAAACGAAAGGGCTCCGTCGAAGCAGAGCCTCCCTCACTCGATAAAGTCTGGCGCTCTTACCGCGGCAATACCGTCGAGCCCATCAGGGTCTCGTCGATCGCGCGGGCGGCCTGGCGGCCTTCGCGGATGGCCCAGACGACCAGGGACTGGCCGCGGCGGACGTCGCCGGCGGTCCAGAGCTTGTCGACCGAGGTCTTGTAGCTCTTGTCGTCGGCAACGACATTAGTCGAGCCGCGCCTGTCGGTGTTGACCGCCAGCTTGCCGTCGAGCTCCTTCAAGACGCTGTCGGTGAAGGGGCCGCGGAAGCCGATGGCGATGAAAGCGAGATCGGCGCGGATGACGAATTCCGTCCCGGCGATAGGTTGGCGGCGCTCATCCACTTCGCAGCACTTCACACCCGTCAACACACCGTCTTCGCCGATGAATTCCAGCGTTGCGACCTGGAATTCGCGCACGGCGCCTTCGGCCTGCGAAGAGGAGGTGCGCATCTTCGTCGCCCAGAAGGGCCAGACGGCGAGCTTGTCTTCCTTTTCTGGCGGCTGCGGGCGGATGTCGAGTTGGGTCACCTTGACGGCACCCTGACGGAAAGCGGTACCGACACAGTCGGACGCGGTGTCACCGCCGCCGACGACAACGATATGCTTGCCGCCAGCGAGGATCGGATCGGACGGCCAGCCGATGCTATCGATGTTTTCGCGGCCGATGCGGCGATTCTGTTGCACGAGATAGGGCATGGCGTCATGGACGCCGGCAAGTCCGGTGCCGGGAATGCCGGCCTCGCGCGGGGTTTCCGAGCCGCCGCAATAGAGAACCGCGTCGTAATCAGCCAAAAGCTGCTCGACCTTGACGTCAACGCCGACATTGACGCCGCAATGGAAGGTAACGCCCTCGCCCTTCATCTGTTCGACGCGGCGGTCGATGAAGTTCTTCTCCATCTTGAAGTCCGGTATACCGTAGCGCAGAAGCCCGCCGGGCTTCGTCTCGCGCTCGTAGACGTGGACTTCATGGCCGGCACGGCCAAGCTGCTGAGCCGCCGCCATGCCGGCGGGGCCGGAGCCGATGACGGCGACCTTCTTGCCCGTATGGACCGTTGCCGGTTCCGGGCGGATGAAGCCGAGTTCATAAGCCTTGTCGGCTATGGCCTGCTCCACCGTCTTGATCGCGACCGGGGCGTCCTCGAGGTTTAATGTGCAGGCTTCCTCGCAGGGCGCGGGGCAGACACGGCCGGTAAATTCCGGGAAGTTGTTGGTCGAATGCAGGTTGCGGATCGCCTCTTCCCAATTGTTGTTATAGACGAGGTCGTTCCAGTCCGGAATCTGGTTGTGAACCGGGCAGCCCGTCGGGCCGTGGCAATAGGGAATACCACAGTCCATGCAGCGTGCTGCCTGTTTCTGTACTTCCTGGTCCGACATGGGGATCGTGAATTCACGGAAATGCCGGATGCGATCAGACGCCGGCTGATACTTGCCGACCTGCCGGTCGATTTCCAAGAAGCCTGTTACCTTGCCCATGCTTTCGTTTCCTCACTCTAGTAGAGGAGCCGATGGCTCCTGTGCCTGCAGGCAAATCCCGCTGCCTTGTCCGGCACTGTAGTTCAAATTCGATTCCGCTATTCGACAGCTGCGATCGCCTCCCCGGCGATCGCAATCGGACGCGAAACCCTCGAATGGAAGACAAGCCGCCGCGGATTACTCCGCCGCCACGCTCATCCGGCTCCGCTCCATCTCTTCCAGCGCACGACGGTATTCGACCGGCATGACCTTGCGGAATTTCGGACGGTAGTCGGCCCAGTGATCGAGGATTTCCTTTGCCCGTGTCGAGCCGGTGTAGTGGAAATGGTTCGAAATCAGCTGATAGAGGCGCTCCTCATCGTGGCGCGTCATGTCACCTGAGACGTCGACGCGTCCCTTGTGCATGAGGTCGCCGCCGTGATGATGCAGCTTCTCCAGCAATTCATCCTCTTCCGGAACCGGCTCCAGTTCGACCATCGCCATGTTGCAGCGGCGGGCGAAATCGCCCTTTTCGTCGAGCACATAAGCGACGCCGCCCGACATGCCGGCTGCGAAGTTGCGGCCGGTTTCGCCGAGCACGACGACGACACCCCCGGTCATGTATTCGCAGCCATGGTCACCCACGCCTTCGACGATCGCGATCGCACCGGAGTTGCGCACCGCGAAACGCTCGCCGGCGACACCGCGGAAGTAGCATTCGCCTTCGGTCGCGCCGTAGAGCACGGTGTTGCCGACGATGATCGAGTGTTCGGCCGATATCTGCGAGTTTTCCGGCGGACGGACGATGATGCGGCCGCCCGAAAGCCCCTTGCCCACATAGTCGTTGCCGTCACCGACGAGATTGAAGGTGATCCCGCGCGCCAGGAACGCACCGAAGGCCTGGCCGGCGGTGCCTCTCAGCGTGACATGGATGGTGTCGTCCTTCAGGCCGCGGTGACCGTAACGCTTCGCGACGGCACCGGACAGCATAGCGCCGGCCGAACGGTCGACGTTCCTGATGTCGACGTCGAGGGCAACCGGCGTCTTGCTGGCAAGCGCCGGCTCCGCCTTCTCGATCAGCTTACGGTCGAGAATATCGACGATCGGGTGCTTTTGCACGGTCGTCCAATAGGTCTCTTCCTTCGGCGCATCGACCTTGTGGAAGATGCGGCTGAAGTCGAGACCCTTGGCCTTCCAGTGGGCGAGCATATCGTCCTTCTCCAACAACTCCGAAGCGCCGATGATGTCGTCCAGCTTGGCAACGCCAAGCGAGGCGAGGATTTCGCGCACTTCCTCGGCCACGAAGAAGAAGTAGTTGATGACATGCTCCGGCGTGCCCTTGAAGCGCTTGCGCAGAACCGGGTCCTGCGTCGCGACGCCGACCGGACAGGTGTTGAGGTGGCACTTGCGCATCATGACGCAGCCGGCCGCGATCAGCGGCGCGGTGGCGAAGCCGAACTCGTCTGCGCCAAGCAGCGCTCCGACGATGACGTCGCGGCCGGTCTTCAGACCACCGTCCACCTGCAGGGCGACGCGCGAGCGCAACCCGTTCAGCACCAGCGTCTGCTGGGTTTCGGCGAGGCCGATTTCCCAGGGCGAACCGGCATGCTTCAGTGAGGTCAGCGGCGATGCGCCGGTGCCGCCGTCGAAGCCTGCAACGGTGATGTGGTCGGCGCGCGCCTTGGCGACGCCGGCGGCGACCGTGCCGACCCCGACTTCCGAGACGAGCTTGACCGAGACATCCGAGGTCGGGTTGACGTTTTTCAGGTCGAAGATCAGCTGCGCCAGATCTTCGATCGAGTAGATGTCGTGGTGCGGCGGCGGCGAGATCAGACCGACGCCCGGCGTCGAATGCCGGGTCTTGGCGACGGTGGCGTCGACCTTATGGCCGGGCAGCTGCCCGCCTTCGCCGGGCTTGGCACCCTGCGCCACCTTGATCTGCAGCACGTCGGCATTGACCAGATATTCGGCGGTCACGCCGAAGCGGCCGGAGGCGATCTGCTTGATCGCCGAGCGTTCCGGATTCGGCGAGCCGTCGAACAGCGGCATGTAACGATCGGCCTCTTCGCCACCCTCGCCGGTGTTCGACTTGCCGCCGATCCGGTTCATGGCGATGGCGAGCGTCGTATGCGCCTC
This sequence comes from Rhizobium mayense, assembly GCF_030272705.1. GTDB lineage: Bacteria > Pseudomonadota > Alphaproteobacteria > Rhizobiales > Rhizobiaceae > Rhizobium > Rhizobium mayense. The sequence continues at coordinate 53,886 of NZ_JARFYM010000006.1, forward strand.
GCGGCTGATCGAGCCGAAGGACATGGCGCCCGTCGAAAAGCGCTTGACGATATCGGCGGCAGGTTCGACCTCGTCGACCGAAATCGGCTTGCGGCCGAGCGTTTCCGCGCCCTTGATCTTGAAGAGGCCGCGGATGGTGTTCATCCGGAGCGCCGACTGGTTGACCATCTCCGAGAATTCGCGATAGCGATCCACGGCATTGCCGCGCACGGCATGTTGAAGTGCGGCGACGGCATCCGGCGTCCAGGCGTGGCTCTCGCCGCGCATGCGGTAGGCATATTCGCCGCCGATGTCGAGCGTGCTCGCCAGGATCGGGTCACGGCCAAAGGCCGACTTGTGACGGGCGACGGTTTCCTCGGCGATGGTTTCGAGGCCGATGCCTTCGATCATCGTCGCCGTGCCGAAGAAATATTGATCGACCAATTCCTGCTGCAAGCCGATCGCATCGAAGATCTGCGCGCCGCAATAGGACTGATAGGTCGAGATGCCCATCTTCGACATGACCTTGAGGATGCCTTTGCCGACCGCCTTGATATAGCGGTAGACGACTTCGCTCGCGTCGACTTCCTTCGGGAATTCGCCGCGCTGGTGCATGTCGAGCAGCGTGTCGAAGGCGAGATAGGGGTTGATTGCCTCGGCGCCATAGCCGGCAAGCAGGCAGAAATGGTGCACTTCGCGCGGCTCGCCGGTTTCGACGACGATACCGACCGAGGTGCGCAGCCCCTTGCGGATCAGGTGGTGGTGCACGGCGGCGGTCGCCAGCAGCGCCGGGATCGCGATGCGGTCAGGCCCGATCTGGCGGTCGGAGAGCACGATGATGTTGTAGCCGCCGCGAACGGCCGCTTCGGCGCGCTCGCAGAGACGGTCGAGCATTTCCGGCATGCCTTCGGCGCCACGTTCGACATCATAGGTGAAGTCGAGCGTCTTGGTATCGAAGCGGTCTTCCGTGTGACCGATAGAGCGGATCTTTTCGAGATCCCCGTTGGTCAGGATCGGCTGGCGCACTTCCAAGCGCTTGGCGTTGGCCATGCCGGTATGGTCGAGCAGGTTCGGTCGCGGGCCGATGAAGGAGACGAGGCTCATCACCAGCTCCTCGCGGATCGGGTCGATCGGCGGGTTGGTGACCTGCGCGAAATTCTGCTTGAAATAGGTGTAGAGTAGCTTCGGTTTGTCGGACATGGCCGAGATCGGCGTATCCGTGCCCATGGAGCCAATCGCCTCCTGCCCCGTCGTTGCCATCGGCGACATCAGGATCTTGGTGTCTTCCAGCGTGTAGCCGAAAGCCTGCTGGCGATCGAGCAGCGACACGTCGCGACGCAGCGCCCGCGGTTCCACCGGCTTCAAGTCTTCGAGGATCAACTGCGTACGGTCGAGCCAGCTGCGGTAAGGATGCTTGGTAGCAAGCTCGGACTTCACCTCGTCGTCGGAGATGATCCGGCCCTTTTCCATATCGATGAGCAGCATCTTGCCCGGCTGCAGGCGCCACTTCTGGATGATCTTTTCTTCCTCGACCGGCAGAACGCCAGCTTCGGACGCCATGATGACGCGATCGTCGTTGGTGACGAGATAGCGGGCCGGACGCAGGCCGTTGCGATCCAGCGTCGCGCCGATCTGCTTGCCGTCCGTGAAGGCGACAGCTGCCGGACCATCCCACGGCTCCATCAGGGCGGCATGGTACTCGTAGAACGCCTTGCGTTCCGGCGCCATCAGCTGGTTGCCGGCCCAGGCTTCGGGGATCAGCATCATCACGGCATGCGCCATGGAATAGCCGCCGCGCACGAGGAATTCGAGCGCGTTGTCGAAGCAGGCGGTATCCGACTGTCCCTCGTAGGAGATCGGCCAGAGCTTGGAGATGTCGTCGCCAAACAGCGGTGAAGATACCGATGCCTGGCGCGCCGCCATCCAGTTGACGTTGCCGCGCAGCGTGTTGATTTCGCCGTTATGGGCAACCATGCGGTAGGGATGCGCCAGCTTCCATGACGGGAAAGTGTTGGTCGAAAAGCGCTGGTGCACGAGCGCAACCGCCGATTCGAAACGCGGATCGGACAGGTCCTTGTAGTAGGCGCCGACCTGATAGGCGAGGAACATGCCCTTGTAGACCACGGTCGAACTCGACAGCGAGACCGGGTAGAAGTTGCTCTCTTCGCCCTCATATTCCGCATAGATGCGGTTGGAGATCACCTTGCGCAGGGTGAACAGGCGGCGCTCGAACTCCTCGTTGGTGCCGGCATCTCGGCCGGCGCCGATGAAGACCTGAACATGATGCGGCTCAGTGGCGGCAATGTCAGGCGCCTTCGACAGCGAAGAATTGTCGACCGGAACGTCGCGGAAGCCGAGCAGAACCTGGCCTTCTTCGGCAACTACCTGCTTGATGGCGGTCTTGAAGTGTTCGATCAGCGCCTCATCGCGCGGCAGGAAGAAATGACCGACGCCGTATTCGCCTGCCTTCGGCAGGATAACGCCCTGCAAGGCCATTTCCTCACGGAAGAAACGGTCTGGAATCTGCACGAGAATGCCGGCGCCATCGCCCATCAGCGGATCGGCACCGACAGCACCGCGATGCGTCAGGTTTTCGAGGATGAATAGGCCATCCCGCACGATCTGATGCGACTTCTGACCCTTCATATGCGCGACAAAGCCGACGCCGCAGGCATCATGTTCGTTGCGCGGATCGTAGAGGCCCTGTTTCAGCGGGATGCCGACAGCGCGTTTCGACGTTTTGGCCGTAGCGGCAGCATTGGCTGCAGCGGTCTGGTCAAAAGTCATGAACGTCGTCCTGTTCGTCATCGTCTTCCCTCCGGTAAGGCCCGCGTCGCGGGCGATCCTTCGTCCCGCGCCGTCCCATTATCGGGTCCGACGCGCGACAGCGCTGTTGCATTGTGAAGATCGGCCGCAGACCATGCCCCTTCGGTGGAGCTCGTCGTCAGCGTTCCGCGCCTTGCTTATTCGACCGCCGCCCCACCTGGTAGCCCGATGGCGTGCTCGCGATAACTATAGCCCGAAATCCCGATATCGTCAGGACCCTCTAGCGCATCTTCGGCCTTGGTGGCCAAAATAGGACAGCAACCCTGTCCTAATTCATCAGCTCTATGCCAGAAAGCGATGGGTTTCGCAAGAGCAAAACGGCAAAATATCGTTAACGGACGACGGAAGATTGCCAATGCTTCGAAATTCGAGCAAGAAAGTTTCGCCACGTCGCATCATTTTGTTTGTTGATTGCGTAGATCAATTTCTGTGATGGGTCCTTCAGCACAGCACTCTTGATCCCCTGCGGCATTGGATTAATGTCCGGCGGACCTCAGTTAACCCTCCCACAAATCCCATAGTTTCAGTTGGTACATACCCATGTTCTTTGCTTCCGATAATTGGGCCGGCGCCCATTCCAAGATCGCCGAACGTCTGCTCGCCGAATCCGGCGGTTTTGCCGCAGCCTACGGCACGAGCGATCTCGACCGGAAGGTCGAAGCCAAGTTCGCCGAAATCTTCGAGCGTGAAGTAGCCGTCTTTTTCGTTGCGACCGGCACAGCCGCGAATTCCCTGTCGCTCGCCAGCGTCCAGAAGCCCGGCGGCATCAGCTTCTGTCACGCAGAGGCGCATGTGGCCGAGGACGAGTGCGGCGCGCCGGATTTTTTCAGCGGCGCGCGGCTGGCGACGGTGGATGGCGCTGCCGGCAAGATCGACCCGAAGGCGCTCGCCACCAAGGTTGCCCGCTTCCCGCAGGACGCCGTGCATCACGGCCGCGCGGCGGCGGTGACCATCACCCAGGCGACGGAAATCGGCACGGTCTATTCGCTCGCTGAAATCGACGCTATCGCCTCGATCAGCAAGGCAAACGGCCTGCCGTTGCATATGGATGGCGCCCGCTTCGCCAATGCGCTGGTCGCACTTGGCGTCAGCCCGGCGGAAATGACCTGGAAGCGCGGCGTCGACATTCTTTCCTTCGGCGGCACCAAGAACGGCTGCTGGTGTGCGGAGGCGATCGTCTTCTTCAATCCGGCGCAGGCGAAGGAAATGCATTTCATCCGTAAACGCGCCGCCCAGCTTTTCTCCAAGTCGCGCTTCATTGCTGCCCAGTTCGATGGCTATTTCGAAGGTGGTCTCTGGCTCGACCTTGCCCGCCATTCCAACCACATGGCCGATCGCCTGCGCGCCGGCATCGAGCAGGCCGCTACCGCGCACCTGGCCTGGCCGACGGCATCGAACGAAGTCTTTGCGATCATTTCGAAATCGGCTGCCAAGACCGCCGAGGACAAGGGTGCAAAGTTCTACGAATGGCCGATCCCGGAATCGCAGCCCGATCTGGTGAGCGAGAACGAGACCCTGATCCGCCTTGTCACCAGCTTTGCCACGACCGATGACGATGTCACCGGCTTCCTGGCTTGCCTCGCCTGATTTTCGGATAAAAAGGAGCGCCGTAATGGCCCGATTGGGACATACGCGGCGCTCAACTCCTCATTTGGAGGGCTAGTTTTCCGTTTGGTGCATAAATAGGGCGGAGCGTGAAACCTCTTGACCAGATCGACCTGGCATGTGGCGGGTTATGGCTGTCATCGCCATCACACAGGCGATCAAGCCGCAAATAAACATTGCACCATATTTCATCGGGCTGATTTTCCTCGACTCAGCTCGTTTAGTTATTTCGATGATACTAACGGAAACTGACGCAAACCTGAAGGGGCGAGTTAAAAGGACGGGACACGCCAAAAGAGAGACGGAAGCCGGCAAAGGAAATCCGATAGCCTCCTTAAGTGTATACCTATGATTCAAAACGGATTTCTGGATCTGGATTTTCCTGCCCCGTTGCTTTAGCTGGACGTCAACCCTCTGACCTTCGCCAAAATATCCTCCGACAACGCGCTGACCAGCAATCTGTCCGCCCCTTTGCGCGGCACTAGGACGAATTCGACATCCTCCAATGCCGGCAGCCAGCCAGGTGCAATTTCCGACAGCCCTGTCGGCGCCATGCTGCGCGGTTGAACGAGGACGCCCATGCCGGCACGGGCCGCCGCCGTCAGGCCGCTAAGGCTGCCGCAGGTACAGACGATTCGCCAGGGCACCTGCTGACGGCGTAGGGCTTCAAGGGCCACGGCGCGGGTAACGCTCGGGGCAGGAAAGGCGATCAACGGCAGAGGCCCCGCAAGGGCGCGAATGCGCTCCGGGTCGCGCGCCAGCCAGACCAGCGGCTCGCGATAGACCAGCGTTCCCCTGACATCCCCGAGACGGCGTTTGGCAAGCACGAGGTCGAGGTCGCCATTGTCCTGCATCTCATACAGGGTACCGCTAAGGGCGACCGTCAATTCGAGATCAACGGAAGGATGCGAGCGGACGAATTCTTCGAGCACGTCCGGCAACTGGCTGGTAACGAAATCCTCTGAGACGCCGAGGCGTAGATTGCCGCGCAGGCTGTTGCCGGCGAAAAGCTGCTGCACCTCCCCTTCGATCGACAGCATCTGCCGGGCATGGCCAAGCAATGCCTCGCCGTCGCCGGTCAGCACCACCCGATGCGTATCGCGCGCCAGCAGCTTGCGGCCGAGTGTGATCTCCAGCCGCTGGATATGCTGGCTGACCGTGGACTGACCGAGGCCGAGCCGCTCGGCAGCGAGCGTGAAACTGCCCATCTGCTCAACGGCGACGAAACTGCGTAGCTGTATGAGATCGAGCATTGTTCATCCCGCTCCACGATAACTGTTATTCCTTGCATCGTGGATCACGATAGGTCTATGTGCAAGGATTAATGTTACGGCTTGTAATTGCGATTGGATTGGCACATGCGCCGCTTTCTTCCAGACACCTTCACGATGCTGCTCGTGCTCACTGTGATCACAGCATCCTTCTTCCCCGTGCACGGGACGAGCGCTCACTATTTCAGCATTGCCACCAATTTCGCCATCGGCTTGCTGTTCTTCCTGCACGGTGCGCGTCTGTCGCGTGATGTCGTTATCGCCGGCATGCTGCATTGGCGGCTGCACATGGTCATCCTGCTGACCACATTCGGCATTTTCCCGCTTCTGGCGCTCGCCATGGGCGTGCTGGTTCCGACCATCCTGCCGCAGGCGCTTTACACCGGCATTCTGTTCCTGAGCGTGCTCCCCTCGACGGTGCAGTCGTCGATTGCCTTCACCTCGATTGGCGGCGGCAATGTGCCGGCCGCGATCTGCGCCGCTTCGGCCTCTAACATTTTCGGCATGTTCCTGACGCCCCTGCTCGTGGGCGTGCTCTTCTCCGTCGGCGGCCATGGCGGTGGATTCTCCTGGGACGTATTGGAGCAGATCATGCTGCAACTGCTGGCGCCCTTCATCGCCGGCCAGATCCTGCAGCCGTGGATCGGCAACTGGATACGCTCGAAGAAGAAGATCCTGATGCCGGTCGATCGCGGTTCGATCCTGATGGTCGTCTATTCGGCCTTCAGCGAGGCCGTCGCCGAGGGTCTCTGGCATACCTTCTCGCTGGTGGACATCATCACGGTCATCATCGCCAATATGGTGCTTCTGGCGGTAGTGCTCTGCATTACCATGTTCGGCAGCCGCGCACTCGGCTTCTCCAAGGCCGACGAGATCACCATCACCTTCTGCGGCTCGAAGAAGTCCCTGGCAAGCGGCGTGCCGATGGCCAACGTCATTTTCGCCGGTCAGGGCATCGGCGCCATCGTCCTGCCGCTGATGCTGTTCCATCAGATCCAGCTCATGGCCTGTGCCGTCATCGCCCAAAAATATGCCGATGCCGCCAAGAAGCGGGAAGCAGCAAAGGCCGAAGCCAAAGCGAATAGCGCCACGCACGCGGCGTAGCTGCCTTTTAAACATTGCCAAAACAAAGAGGCGGCGCCCCAACGGAGCGCCGCCTTGTTTTTATGACCTTGGGAGGATCGGTCTTCGGCTATCTGTCGAAGGCCGTTAGTTGATGTGGGCCTCGATGGCCTTCGGCGTATCGACCGGCTCGGCCGCGATGGAGATGCGGCGGGGCTTCATGGCTTCCGGAATGTTGCGCAACAGATCGATGTGCAGCAGACCATTCTTCAGCGAAGCTGCCTGGACCTCGACATGGTCGGCGAGCTGGAAACGACGCTCGAAAGCGCGCTTGGCGATACCGCGATAGAGATACTCGCTGGCCTCGGTCGGCTCGGCGCTCTTTTCACCCTTGACCTGGAGAACATGGGCATGGGTCTCGATACTCAGTTCCTTTTCATCGAAACCGGCGACGGCCATGGTGATGCGATAGGTGTTCTCACCGGTCCGCTCGATGTTGTAGGGCGGATAGGTCTGGGCCTGATCCGGCTGGGCAAGGCTGTCGAGCATGGTGAAGAGGCGGTCGAAACCGACGGTGGAACGGTAAAGGGGAGAGAAGTCTACGTGACGCATAATGTCCTCCTGTGAGCGACGATTGCGATTCAGTTTTTGCCCCACGACCCCACTCTGGGCGGCCTCGGGACGGTTACGCGAGCCCGTTTGGCACCCGCAGAATGGAGATGGGGATCGCTTTTCAGGAGTTCAAGACCCCAATGGTTCCCGCGAATTTCACACGGAAAGCCGCGTGAACCGCAGATGAACGCCCGGTTCGGCACCTGTTCAGGCTAGCCGCATTATCAATGGAACCATCGGATGCATTCACTGTCCGATGACTGAAGTGTATCGTCCCTTCTTCTTCAGTCCTTGCTCGGCCGGCTACGCGGAACTCTCTATCTCCGTAAGCCGGCCTTTTTTCTTTGCTGCGTCAGCGCAACAGCTTCAGCGAGCCCGTCAGCGATTTCACCCATTTCGCTGGACCCGCTATTCCGAGACCGTCGATCGCTTCCATTTTGAGGTCGCGGTCTGGAAAGGTTGCCTCATACTCCCTGTAATCGTGCAGCGAGCGCGCAAAGGCGGGAAAGGCGACGACTGCCCGCTCGCCCTGCGTTGGCAATGCCTTCAGCAGCAGCGATCGCATGGTGTCGGTATCCGCCTGCAGCATCGGAACCGGCACGTTCGAACTGATGTCGATGGCCCGCCCTTCGCTGTCGATCAGTTGCCGCGCCGCAAGCGTGGGAAATCGCGCGCCCAGCCCAATCGCGATGGCGCCGGCGGTATTGGCGATCAGCCCGAGCGGCAGATCCGGATTGATGACGATGGCGAGGCGGATATCGGGAAACATGGAGAGCCTATTTCTTGGTGTCGACGTCGCCAAAAAGAATATCTTCGGCGCCGCGGAGAAACATACCTTTTATTGCTGATATTTGGCCGTATATGGTAGACACTACCAATGTGGACGCATAACAAGGTGACATATGCCCTCCGCCCTTGAGTCGATCGACCTGAGAATCCTCGAAGCACTCCAGAAAGACGGACGCCTGACCAATCAGGCGCTTTCCTCAGAAGTTGGGCTCTCCACCTCTCCGTGCTGGCGGCGTGTGCGCCAACTGGAAGAAACCGGAGTCATCCAGAGCTATACGGCAACCCTCGACAGGCGCCAGATCGGCCTCGGCGTTCTGGCTTTCATCAGAGTGAAGATCGACAGCCACAGCGAGGCTGAAGCCGAAGAATTCTCGCGCGACGTCCTGAAGCTGAGCGAAGTCGTGGCGTGCTACAGCATCGCCGGAGACGCGGATTTCCTGCTGCAGGTCGTTGCCGCGGACCTCGATAGCTATGCGGATTTCGCCATGGCGGTCGTTCGCCGCTTGCCGCGCATCAAGGAGATGCAGACGACGTTCGTGCTCAAGGAAATCAAACCTTTCAAAGGTTTTCCACTGGATGTCGGCCAGCGATAACGGCCGAAGACGAAATAGCCCGTTGACCGGTCGACACTTGGCTGCCGCGGATGTTTCGCCAGCCCTTTACGTTTGGACCGAAGGCATTCTATTCTGAACGGGTGGCAGGTCGGTCGGGGGGTATTGAATGTCGGCGCTCCCGTTCTCGAAGATATCAGCACCGCTGAACGCGCTGCTCGCCATAGTCGGTCTGTTGACCGTGGCTGCGCTCACGACGCCGAACATGACCGGACAGACCAGGCTCATTCTGGAACTCCTGCTCATCGGCATCTGGGCTGCCTACGTCCTGCAGCTGATCGAGACGCTGGTCGTGCAGCGCGCGAGAGACATTGGCGATAGAGCGCCGGAAATCACCATCGATGTGCTTGCCGTTTTGCTCCCCCTTGCCGCGTTTCTGATTGTCGGCGGGCGCGATCAGAGCCTCTATTGTGCCGTCTGGCTGCTGAAACCCCTGCGCGGCTCGACCTTCTTCCGCCTGCTGGGCAGGGTCCTGTCCAAAGAGGCTCACAACCTGATCGGTGTCACCTCGATCTTCGGCATCGTTCTGTTCGGTGCGGCTCTCATAGGCTATATCATCGAGCGCGACGTCCAGCCTGATAAGTTCGGCAGCATACCCCTGGCGATGTGGTGGGCGGTGGTCACGCTATCGACCACCGGCTATGGCGACGAGATTCCACAAAGTTTCGCCGGCCGCATACTGGCTGGGCTGGTCATGATGAGCGGAATCGCTATTTTCGGACTCTGGGCCGGCATTATCGCCACCGGCTTTTACGACGAAGTTCGTCGCCAGGACTTCGTGCGCAACTGGCAACTGGTTGCGGCGGTGCCGTTGTTTCAAAAGCTTGGCTCGGCGGTCCTGATCGAGATCGTGCGGGCCTTGAGGTCACGCGTCGTGCCGGCCGGCGGCATCATCTGTCGTAAGGGCGAGACCGGTGACCAGATGTTCTTCATCGTCGAGGGCCGGGTCAGCGTCGCCACACCGCACCCTGTGGAACTCGGCGCCGGCAGCTTCTTCGGCGAGATGGCGCTGATCACCGGCGAACCCCGGTCGGCGACCGTTAGCGCCGTAACTGAGGTCTCGCTGCTGTCGCTATATGCGGCCGATTTCCAGATGCTGTCCAGCAGCAGCCCGGAGATCGCCGACATCATCCGCAAAACCGCACTCGAGCGACGCGGCCCTGCACCGAAGTCCTGACACAAAACACGTAATCTTGACGATGACGTAAGCGATATGGCAGCGTCGTCACTATTGGGCGTCGTCTCGTCGTTTGATGGCGCTTGTTCTGACCCTAGTTTGGCGCGGCTCGATGCACCCCAGATTGCTCAAGACATTCCTCGCGGTTGCCCGGAACCGGAATTTCACCCGAGCTGCCGAAGAGGTCCATCTCGCGCAATCGAGCGTGAGCGATCAGATCCAGTCGCTCGAAACCGAACTGGGCACCGCGCTTTTTATCCGGTCGCGATCAGGCCTGACACTGACGGCAGCGGGCGAAGCACTCAGACCCTGTGCCGAAGAAATCCTGACGATCGCGGACGAGGCGCGTGCGGCCGTCGAAGCAGCCTCCGGGGTTGCGGCGGGGACGGTAACGATCGGCGCGCTGGAGACACTTGCGTCCATGAGGCTTCCGCAATGGCTGCCGGCTTTTCAAAATGATCATCCCGATATCAGTCTACGGGTAAAGATCGCGGGCAGCGGTGATCTCTTGCGGAAGCTCGAAGACGGCGAGATCGATGTCGCCTTTTGTTTTGACAGGGGCGGTCTTGATGAACGCCTGGCGAAGCGGTTGATATCGACAGAGCCGCTGGTCCTTATTGTACCTCCTGAACATGAAACCGCATCGAAAAGAGGCGATTTGGCCGCTCTCACCTCCATGAGCTTCGTCGCAACAGAAGTCGGCTGCATCTACCGACACCTGTTCGACAAAGCATTCCATGAGGCAGGGATAGCGCCGCCAAAGCTCGCTGCCGAAGTCGGCAGTATCGGCACGATTGCTCGGCTTGTGGCAGCCGGTACCGGTGCGAGCCTGGTTCCACGGCTTGCTGTCAGCGGCGCGCTCGATCGTGGCGAAATCAGCGAGATGCCTTGGCCGGGTCCAATGCGGACGGCGTCGCTTGTGATGATCTGGCGGCGCAGGCGTGTTCAGCCGCCAGCCGTGAAACTGTTGCTGGCGGCCGCAGGTGACAATTTCGCGCCCGCTAAACCAGCCGATGCCCGCCCTCGACATGCAGTATCGTCCCCGTTGTGAAGGCATTGCCCATCAGGAAGCTGATGGCGTCGGCGATGTCTTCCGGTTGCCCCACCCGTCCGACAGGCAGTCGTTTTGCCATGGCGCTTAATGTCTCGTCTTTCTTGTCGCCGGCAACGAAGGTCCAGATCGGCGTGTCGACCCAGCCGGGCGACACGGCATTCACACGGATTGGCGCCAACTCGACCGCAAGCGCGCGGACCAATCCCTCGAGACCCGCGTTGACGGCCGCGACGACCGACCCCCGCGCCGATGGGCGATAGGCCGCGATGCCGGATGTGAAACTGATGGAACCGGTGGGGGAGAGTACCGGCGCGCCATATTTCGCGAGCAATAGCGGTCCGTAGAATTTGCTTTCCACGACTTTTTGCGCAGCACTGAGATCCAGTGAAGGCAGCAGCTCGTAAGCACCTTCGATGTCGGCAGCTGTGCTCACTATATGATCGAGCCGACCGATTCTCCCAAATAGATCGGCCACCTGGCCTTCGTGCGTGATATCGACCGCGGCCGCGGAGAGCGCTCGACTTTGCAGTTCGGCGCAAGCCCGCTGAAGTTTCTCCTCGTTCCGTCCGGCGATGATGACCTCGGCACCGGCAGCAAGCGAGCGTTTCGCCAGCGCCAGGCCCATTCCGGAGCTGCCGCCGACGATAAGAATTCTTGAATTTGCGATTTCGGCGATTGCCATATCGTTCTTTCCTGCAAGTGATGACTACGGCCAAAAATCGCAAAGACGGACAGGGAAGGAAAACGGAGAAAAACGATAGTGTCATCGGAAACGCCGATGGAGGAGCATCGTCGTAGCCCGCCGGTGCCAACAAACCAGTTGCAATTCCCCCAGCCTGCGCTATCCCCTTGAGAAGGAGATCCCGTCAGCGAGGCGCGACATCGTCATGGATTCGATCCTCTATTCCACAGCAGACAATCCGGTGCCGGAAAACCGCACCGAGGGATTCTTTGAAACCTTTGACGGGCGCAAGCTGCGCTATGTCGTCTTCCGCTGCCAACAGCCGATTGCCAAGGGAACGGTAGTGCTGCTGCAGGGCCGCAACGAGTTCATCGAGAAATATTTCGAGACGATCCGCGATCTGACCGCCAAGGGTCTTTGGGTCGCGACCTTCGATCTGCGCGGCCAGGGCGGTTCGGAGCGGCTTTTGAAGGACCCTTTACGCGGGCATGTCCGCCACTTTTCCGATTATGAACGGGACCTTAGCGCTTTCCTCGAAAAGATCGTGTTGCCGGACACGCGCCTGCCCTTCTATCTACTGGCACATTCGACCGGCGCGCTGATCGCACTGTCGGCGGCACCGCGGCTGACCACCCGGATCGAGCGTATGGTGCTGTCGGCGCCTTTCGTTGGCCTTATGGGCCACGGCGCCTCGCCCGGCCTTGTGCGTTTCCTCTCAGGCTCGGTCAGCGCGGTTGGTCTCGGACGGATGCAGTTCAGCAAAAAATTCAAGGAAAAGCCCTTCGCGGAAAACCCGCTGACCACGGACGAGCGGCGCTACCGGCGCAATATCGCCATCGGAACAACCTATCCGCAGCTCACCCTGGGACCGCCAACGGCGCGCTGGCTGCTGGAAGCATTCCGCACGATCGAACGCGTCAATTCACCGGAACATCTATTCTCCATCGCCATTCCGACCGTGCTGATCGCGCCGACCCGCGACGGCGTCGTGCCCTATGCCGACCAGGAACGGCTGTCGCGCTATTTCCGCGCGGCACAGCTCGTGCCCGTGCACGGCGCGAAACATGAGATTCTCCAGGAGCGGGATGTCTATCGCAATGCGGCACTCGCCGCCATCAACGCCTTCATCCCCGGCAGTGATGCCGAGGCGAATACGGACATGGCGGGAGTCGGGATTTAGAGCCGCAGGACGACGAACCCAAAAAATGTGCAGCTAGCGCGATAGAATCGCCCTTGCCGCGTCATAGACCGCACGGCTGCCCGCGGCGATGATGCTGCCACCCATTTCCGGCCGACCGCCATCCCAGGTCGTGATGATGCCGCCGGCCTGCTCGATGACGGGGATGATACCGCCGACATCATAGGGCTTCAGCGAATTTTCGATGACCAGATCGACGTGACCGGCCGCGAGCAGAGCATAGGCATAGCAATCCGTGCCGTAGCGGAAGAGGCGCACCTGGCTCTCGATCTCGCGATATTTCGCCAATTCCTCGCCGGCGAAAAGATGCGGCGAGGTGGTGAAGAGAATGGCGTTCGACAGGCTGCCGCAATCGCGGACCTGCAGCCGCCTTTCGCCTTCCGGGCCGGAATAGGTCGAGCCGTTGCCGTCGGCGAAATAGCGCTCGCCGGTAAATGGTTGGTCGATCATGCCCATGATGGCGCGGCCATTTTTCTGCAGGCCGATCAACGTCCCCCAGACGGGCACACCGGAGATGAAGGCGCGGGTGCCGTCGATCGGATCGATCACCCAGACATGCTCCCGGTCGAGACCGACATTGCCGTGCTCTTCACCCAGGATGCCGTGATCGGGAAATTCCGTTTCGATGAGTGCCCGAATCGCCACTTCGGCGGCGCGATCGCCCTCGGTCACCGGATCGAATCCCTTGGCCTCCTTGTTGACTACATCGACGCCGGCGCGAAAGCGCGGCAGGGTCTCGGCCTTGGCCGCCTCGGCCAGACGATAGAAGAAGGTGCGGTCAGGAAGCATGGTCGATCCGGATAAATGACGGGACGGGCGAAGTCATAGCGCATAAACGGGGCGAAGCAAACCAAATGCCGATGCGAGCGGCGGATTGCCCGGCGATCAGGCAGAAATCTCGAAACTGCCTAAATATTTTGCAATGCAATAATGTGCTTGACATTTGTGCAATGCAATAGCAATATCCCGTTACAGTCTTCTGACTGTAAATACCCTCCTTGGGTGTTTCCTCCCTAGACTTAGCCGCGCCACAAGCGCGGTTCTTTTTTTGGAGGGATCCCCTCGCCTCGCTTGCGGGGAGAGGGCTAGGGTGCGGGGCCAGGCACCAGGGCGCGACAACGACAAAGACGCCTGACCATCACCATAGCCAAACGATTCGGTAGATTCCATTCGCTCTGAAAGGTCCGAGACAGCCCCCTAATCCGAGGCGTCGACATTCGGCCTGCTCAATGTCTCCGCCCCATCCCCGCCTTGCAGGGCGAAGGGCCCTTGCCCTATTCCGCCGCCAGCGCCGGATCGCCTGCGTAGGACTCCACGTGCTCGGCCATGCGCTTCATGAACAGGGTGATGGCAGCGGCCACCGCGTCGAAATCCGACCGCTTCTCCAGCGTCGTTTCATCGACATACAGCGAGCGATTGACTTCGATCTGGAGGGCATGCAGTCCGCGGGACGGGCGGCCGTAATGCTCGGTGATGAAGCCGCCGGCATAGGGCTTGTTGCGCACGGCATTAAAGCCGAGTTCTTCGAGGATCTGCATGGCGGCGCGCGACAGGTCCCCCGAGGCGCTGGTCCCGTAGCGATCGCCAAGGATGAAATCGGGGCGCACATTGCTGCCGGCGATGCGGATATTGCCCGGCATGGAATGGCAGTCGACCAGAACACCGAAGCCGAATTTGACATGTGTGCGGGCAATCAGCCGGCGAAGGGTCGCATGGTAAGGCTTGTAGATCGTGTCGATGCGCCTCAGCGCATCCTCGACCGGTACACGGCGGGCGTAGATTTCCATATTTTCCGCAACGATGCGCGGAATGGTGCCGAGACCGCCGGCAACCCTTAGCGAATTGATATTGGCATAAGGCGGCAGCATACCGTCGAACATGCGCGGATCGAGCTCATAGGGCTCGCGGTTGACGTCGATATAGGCCCGCGGAAAATTTGCGAACAGCAACGGCGCTCCGAGAGCGCTCGCCGCCGAAAACAGCTCGTCGACGTAATGGTCTTCCGAGCGACGGATGGCGATGCCTTGCAGGCGGGACTGGGCGATGAAATCGGGGGGATAGATGCGGCCGCTATGGGGCGAGCTGTAGACAAAGGGAATTGTCTGAGAGACGGGCTCCGATACCTCAAAAATCTCGAAATTACGCATTTCTGCGGACATCAACGTCTTTACCATGTCAACAACTTGTCGCAGCATCCATGTTGCCAGTTGCTCGCCCGCAAGTCCATACTAACTTAAGCAAAATGGCCTTATACAAAGGGCCGCGGCGGAAATGCGCGAAAGCACGATCCTTAAGACATACGAAGCGGTCTTGGGATGCGATTATGCTGCAACCTACGAACACGAATGGCCCTGCCCATTCACCCCTTGTTTACGGCAAACAGCTAAGCTGGATGCTGGACAAGTCCAACCAGACAAAAGTTGATTAGCGAACAGATGATGACCCAGAAGATACTCCTTGCCGAAGATGACAACGACATGCGTCGCTTCCTTGTGAAGGCGCTGGAAAAGGCCGGCTACAAGGTCTTGTCCTTTGACAATGGAGCAAGCGCCTATGACCGGCTGCGCGAAGAGCCCTTCTCGCTGCTGCTTACCGACATCGTCATGCCGGAGATGGATGGCATCGAACTGGCGCGCCGCGCCACCGAGCTCGATCCGGACTTGAAAGTGATGTTCATTACCGGCTTCGCCGCCGTGGCGCTGAACCCTGATTCGAAGGCGCCGAAGGACGCCAAGGTTCTTTCCAAGCCCTTTCACCTGCGCGAGCTGGTTGACGAGGTCAACAAACTCCTTGCTGCCTAGGACTTCTGGCGGCAACGTCACAAAACCGAAAAAAAGCCTATTGACGGCCACCAAGGTTTTGTGATCTATGCGCCGCCATCGGATGGGCGTGTAGCTCAGCGGGAGAGCACTACGTTGACATCGTAGGGGTCACAAGTTCGATCCTTGTCACGCCCACCATCCAAGTTTCTGATATAAAAGGCCTTTCGAGAGATCGAGAGGCCTTTTTTTCATTGTGATCGGCGGGACTGTGGATCTCTTCCACGACAACGATAGCCCCACCCAATGGCTCACAGCACCGCCCGCAGGCTCCCACAGCTAGCCCAGCGTTCAGGCGACGTTCATTTGAACATAATCATGCTTGAAAGCGTTGTTTAAGTGAGTCGAACATTAGTGAAAATATGGCGCATTGCGCCGGAGGTGGTCATGATCAAGAAGACAATTCTCTCGGTTTTCATCGTTGCTGCGTTTGCAAGCAGCACGGCGATCCCGGGCAGCTACGCGCAAGCGCAGCAGTATGATGGACCGCCTGTGTATCGTCAGGTCGACTGGCACGACCAGGATTGGCGTCACCACCATCATCACCATAATGGCGGTGCAATCGCCGGCGGCGTAGCGGCCGGCCTTATAGGCGGGCTAATCGGAGGCGCAATCGCAAACGGTGGAGGTGGAGGGTATTATGAGCCCGCTCCCCCGCCCCCGAGATGCTGGTATGAAAGCCGCCCGGTTCAAAACGAATATGACGACGGATACCACTACGAACGGATGCGCGTCTGTGACTAAGAGCCGCGAATCGTCAAGCTGAAAGAGCAGAGGCGCCGCAATACGCGGCGCCAAAGCCCATCATACGGTAGGCTGAACTTTAGCGATCAGCGATCCAGAAAGTGCCGGTACCAAGCCGTTGTCGGGTAGGCATAGGCGCCGCGATCTACAAAGCTGTGTCGATATAAACAATCTCGCAATGCCAGTATGTACATGGTGCTGTTTGGATCGGGGGAACCCCGATACCAGGAATAGGCCTCCGGTTCGCAGTAGCGCAGAGCCCTGTCGTATTTCGCTAAAAGCACGGGATCGGAATCGACGCGGATACCGTGATATGACTGATAGTTCGAGGGCGCTTCGCCTGCAGAGACGCAAGCCAAGCTTAATACCGCTCCTAACGCTAACATCATTCTCATTTGCTTTGACCTCTCGCTGATGCGTCTCGAATTCTCGATCGCGCGGGTTGAGAATAATGCTCTTTTCGCCGATATCCAATCACATGCTGATGTCCGGCGCTTAAACGCTCCGCAGGCGGGCGCCGTAGGCATAGCTTCCATCAAAAGTCCCTTGACTTCCGATCGCGCTGTCACACTACTGTCATGCTAAGGCATTGATCGTACGGGAGGACCAGATGGCGATCGTGAAGAAACAGTTCTATAAAAACCACAAGCCCAACGGCGACGAATATCTGTTTCACCTTGCTCGAGATACCGACAGTGGCGAGGTCTTCGTCATCCGCCAATCCGACTATCTCGTCGACGGCGGCAGCGAGAAGAAGATGACGCTCTATGAATTCCTGGCCGGCGGCGGCAACCGGCAAAACGCCCTTCTGCAGTTGATCGGAACGCTCGTGCCCGAGTGACGAGCGCCCTTGCCGGCGCCCGCACATTAGCGCGCCGGGATTGACTGCCACATTTCCATCGGCAAACTTGCGGACGCTTGAAAGGAGCCATTCATGCGATTCGCAGGCCTTGCCATTGGATTGACCGTCGTGACCGTTGCAGCGAGCGCCGCCGCACAGAATTTTCCGGGGCCGGGCGTGGCTGTCATCAGCGGCACATGTTCCAAGCTCGTCGTCGGCAAGCTCGATGCCTCGAAAGGCTGCAAGGCAGAGGTCGCGAGCGTGACGGGGCCGGACGGCTCGGTCACGTTCATTTTTTCATCCGGCGGCAAGATGCTTGGCTTCCACGGCAACGGTCGCGGAATCAAGCCCGGCGAGAAGAAAGGTGTCGCGCAATTGCCGATCGACGCCATTTCCACCGGCGCCGGCAACAAGATGACCGGCCAGGTCGAGGCCAAGGGCGTCTGCACCTTCGCCAACCCCTATTCGGGTAAGCCCGTCGCCATCGAATGCTCGGCAAAATCGACGGAGATGAGCTTTGCGGGCAGCTTCCAGTCGAACGGCAAGCCGCCATCGAGCGGCAAGCCCCCGCGCAGCAAATAGGCAAAACTCCTCTCCTCCGCGGCCGGACCAGCACCGCCTCAGAAAGCTTCCGGCTACCGAACTGTCCTTTGCCAAATTTTACTTGGAACGGCCTTTGTTCTTCCCGCCGTGATTGGCGTCGCCCGGCGCCTCGCGCGATAGGTCGGCGCCGCTGACATGGGCGGGCACATGGACATCTTCATGTGTCGCAGGCTGCAGTGTCAGGTCGACATTATGCGGCGGCAATACCTGCGCCTGGCGCAGAACGTTCGGACGTGCATGCTTCTTTCGGGCCGGTGCCTCCGGCTTCTGTTCTTTCGATTTGCGATGAATGGGATGGGGGCTCATGGAAGGTCCTCCTTGGCCGCTGCTCTCTATCCGACAAAAAATCCGGGAGGGGATCTGTCTTGCAACGGACATCGCCCTGCCCGCCTGAAGGGCAAACGCCCGCTTCTCCGTTTGGTTCCGGAAATTCCTGCCCTGCGACAATGACCGCGGCGAACCGGGGCGCGCTCTTGACGGGCGCCACAATTTCACTAACTATTGGTAGCATCTCCGCGCCTTCTGACATCGGCTGCGGATTGAACTTTGGTGCCGGGCCCCTCTGGCGAGAGTTTTAACGGCGCTCTCGCGATGTCGGTACCGCCTGCAGATGAGCCGGCGGATTTCTTTCCATGAATAGTCTGACCATGCCTCGCCCGCATGCCGTCTGTGGCATGCGGCTGTGCCTCGACACCACACACATTTTCTCCGGTCTTGACGAGGTGCGTCGATGACGCAGTCCTCTTCCTCCAGATCCACGCTCGGCTATTTCGGTTGGGCTTTCATCGTCACCATCGCCGGTCTCGTCCTGGGTGGGGTGCTCGGCTGGAACATGACCGGCACGTTCGGCGGGTTGGCAACAGCCTTCGTCATCTGCCTGGTGCTGGCCGTTCTCGAGATATCGCTCTCTTTCGACAACGCCATCGTCAATGCCAACAAGCTGAAGGAAATGACGCCGGTCTGGCAGCATCGCTTCCTGACCTGGGGCATCGTCGTCGCGGTCTTCGGCATGCGCATCGTCTTTCCGCTCGCGATCGTCGCGATCGCCGCTCATATCAATCCGTGGGAAGCACTGAAGCTCGCGGCCACCAGACCAGCGCAATATGCCGAGATCATGCACGGCGCCCATCTGCCCATCGCCGCTTTCGGCGGCACCTTCCTGATGATGGTCGGCCTTACCTATTTCTTCGATCGCGAGAAGGATGTGCACTGGATCGCCTTCGTCGAGAAGGCGATGGCCCATTTTGCCACCATCAAGGGCATCGAAATCGCCCTAGTGCTGATCTTCGTTCTGGTCTTTGCCACCCTGCTCGGCGGCGAGGATGCGACGACATTCCTCTATTCTTCGGTCTACGGTCTCGTGACCTTTCTTCTGGTAGAAGTCCTCAGCGGCTTTTTGGATGCTTCGCAAAAGACGATGAGCGCTGCCGCGAGGGGCGGTCTCGGCGCCTTCCTCTACCTGGAAATCCTCGATGCCAGCTTCTCCTTTGACGGCGTCATCGGTGCTTTCGCACTGACGCAGAATCTCTTCATCATCGCCATCGGTCTGGGCATCGGCGCCATGTATGTGCGCTCGATGACGATCATGCTGGTGGAAAAAGGCACTCTCGCCCACTATCGATACCTGGAACACGGCGCCTTCTACGCCATCCTGATTCTCTCGGTGATTATGTATGTCCAAACACTCATGCATATTCCCGAAGTCATCACCGGCCTCGGCGGCGCCGTATTGATCGGCATCTCGCTGTGGTCGTCGATCCGCTACAACAAGCGCAACGGCCTGAAGCATGGTCCGGCCGATGAAGAGCCGCGCGATAGAGCCAAGGCCTGACAAAGTGATCCACCGGCGTTTCTGCATCTAAATCGTGGCAACGCCTACATCTTTCGGCGGAAAATCCCGCAACACGGATCTGGTCTCTCAACCGAAGCATGACTTTGACTGTTAGAATTTCCTCACTAAGATCGGGAAATGTTCGCAGTTGATGTCAGATTCCCGCTGGTGTTTTCCGGAAAAATATCGCAATGGCGAAGGCCAGTTGCTTAAAGGACCGGCGTCGCAATCGCATACGTTGCAGATGTCCGCAAAGCATTCTTGAATAAAGTGTCTAGGAGAGAGGCAAATATGGCAGCCAAAATCGTCCCAGTGATCATGGCCGGCGGCAAGGGAACACGGTTGTGGCCGCTGTCGCGCGCCTCTGCGCCGAAGCAATTCATCCAGTTCATCGGCGACAAGACGCTGTTCCAGAACACGCTGGTGCGCGTGGCTGATCCCGAACTTTACGAAGCGCCGATCGTCCTGACCAATGAGGAGTTCCGCTTTCTCGTCGCGGAGCAGGCCCGCGAGCTCGATCTGAAATTGTCAGCAGTGCTGCTGGAACCGGTCGCCCGCAACACCGCTGCCGCCGTTGCCGCCGCTGCCGCACTGGTCACTGAACTCTTCGGCAAGGACGCGACCATGCACGTCCTCGGTTCCGACTACGAGATCGACGCCAACGCCACCTATTACGATTGCGTGCGGACCGCCCGCGATACTGCGCTCGAAGGCAAGCTCGTGACCTTCGGCATTGCGCCGACAGAGCCGGCGACCGGCTACGGCTATATCGAAAGCGGCAAGGCGCTGTCGACCGGTGCGCATGCGGTCAAGCGCTTCGTCGAAAAGCCTGCCCTCGAAAAGGCCGAAGCGATGATCGCCAGCGGCGGGTTCTACTGGAACTCCGGCATGTTCATGTTCTCAGCCGGCCAGCTTCTCTCGGAAATGCACGAATACGCGCCGGAAGTCGAGAAAGCCGCCAGCAAGGCTGTTTCCAAGGCAACCCGCGATCTTGATTTCACCCGCCTCGACGCGGAAGCCTTCGTCAAGAGCCCCGATATCTCCATCGATTACGCGCTCATGGAAAAGACGGCGAATGCGGCCGTCGTCCCCTCGCCATTCACCTGGTCCGACCTCGGCAGCTGGGATGCTGTCTGGAAAGTCGGCACTCGCGACGAAAGCGGCAACGTTTCCGCCGGCGCCACGACACTAGTCAACACCAAGAATTCGCTCGTGATGACGCATAGCCTCCATGTCGCCGTGCAGGGGCTTGAGGACGTCGCCGTCATCGCCAGCGAAGACGCCGTCTATGTCGGTCATCTCAAGGACAGCCAGGAAGTCGGCAAGCTCGTCAAGCTGCTCGCAAGCGAGAAGAAGACGGCCAAGCTCACTGAGACGCATCCGACGTCCTATCGCCCCTGGGGTGGCTATACCTCGGTCCTGAACGGCGAACGTTTCCAGGTGAAACGCATCTTCGTGTTGCCCGGCAAGAAGCTGTCGCTGCAGAAGCATCATCACCGTTCGGAACATTGGATCGTCGTCAAGGGCACGGCGGAAGTGACCGTCGGTGAACACGTGCAGATGCTGCGCGAAAACGAGTCGATCTATATCCCGCTCGGCGAAGTGCACCGCCTTTCCAACCCCGGCAAGATCCTGCTGGAACTGATCGAGGTGCAGACGGGCTCCTATCTCGGCGAAGACGACATCATCCGCCTGGTCGACGAATTCGGCCGAAGCTGAAGTATTTGACAGGACCGATTTTGAAGCGGCGGGCAAAAGCTCGCCGCTTTTATTTTAGCGCCACTTTGAATGGCTTTGATTGGTCGCCGAGACGCCTTGCTTTCTTCCGCTGCATTGCACACACTGCCGGCGGGAACAGCAAATGCCGCACAACGATGCGAGCTAGGCAAAGAGAAATATGGCGATCAAAGCGAGCATTTATCATCTCACCCATTATAAATACGACAATCCGGTCCGCCTCGGCCCTCAAATCATACGCCTGAAACCCGCTCCGCATTCCAAGACACACGTCCTCAGCCATTCGCTGAAGGTGACCCCCTCCAATCATTTCGTGAATCTGCAGCAGGACCCCTACGGCAACTATCTCGCCCGCTTCGTTTTTCCCGATCCGGTGACCGAGTTGAAGATCGAAGTCGATCTTGTTGCCGACATGACGGTCTACAACCCCTTCGACTTCTTCGTCGAAGAGGAGGCTACCAAGTGGCCTTTCGACTACCCCGAAACCATTCGCGACGATCTGTCGATCTATATAAAGCCCGAGGAGCCGGGGCCGCGCCTTGCGGCCTTCCTCGCAACGCTTGACCGCTCCGAGCAGCGCACCGTGGACATGATCGTCGGTCTCAATGCGCGGCTGCAGCATGAAATCGGCTACGTCATTCGCCTGGAAACCGGCGTGCAGACGCCGGAAGAGACGCTGGAAAAGGCAAAGGGCTCCTGTCGCGACACGAGCTGGCTGCTCGTCCAGCTTCTCCGCCACCTCGGCCTCGCCGCCCGCTTCGTTTCCGGCTACCTCATTCAGCTCACGCCGGATCTCAAAGCGCTCGATGGCCCCTCGGGCACGGAATACGACTTCACAGACCTGCATGCCTGGGCGGAGGTCTATCTCCCGGGCGCCGGCTGGGTGGGCCTTGATCCGACGTCAGGCCTGCTCACCGGCGAGAGCCATATTCCGCTTGCCGCCACGCCGCATTACCGCAATGCGGCGCCGATCTCCGGCGGCTACTTTGGTGAAGCAAATACCGAATTCGACTTCGATATGAAGGTCGCCCGCGTTGCCGAGCATCCACGCATCACCAAACCCTTCTCCGATGAGAGCTGGGAAGCGCTGAATGCGCTCGGTGAAGAAGTCGACCGCATCCTGAAAAGCGATGATGTGCGCCTGACCATGGGCGGCGAGCCGACCTTCGTCTCGATCGACGATTTCCAATCGGACGAATGGAACACTGCCGCCGTCGGCCCGACTAAGCGCGACAGGGCCGATCAACTGATCCGCCGCCTGCGCGATCGCTTCGCGCCCGGCGGCTTCCTGCATTACGGCCAGGGCAAATGGTATCCGGGTGAAAGCCTGCCGCGTTGGACCTTCTCGCTCTACTGGCGCAAGGACGGCCGGACGGTCTGGCAGAATCCGGCTTTGATTGCCGAAGAGACTGTAAAGACCGGCGCGAGCGCGAACGATGCCGAGAGGCTTCTGACCGCGATAGCACGGGAATTGGCGATTGAGCCCGACATGGTCCAGCCGGCCTATGAGGATCCGGCCGAATGGATCATCAAGGAAGGCAGCTTGCCGGATAATGTCGATCCGTCCAATTCGAAACTGAAAAACCCGGAGGAGCGTAGCCGTATCGCCCGCGTGTTCGAGCGCGGGCTGACGACGGCCACTGGCTATATCCTGCCGGTTCAGGCCTGGAACGCGCGCGCCGGCCATACCCGCTGGATCAGCGAAAAATGGCGGACGCGCCGCGGCAGGATTTTCCTGGTGCCGGGCGATTCCCCTGTCGGCTATCGCCTGCCGCTCGGGACCCTCCCCTATGTGCCGCCGTCCCGCTATCCCTATATCCATACCGCCGATCCTTCGATCCGGCGCACACCCTTGCCGGAGGTGTTCGTGCCTGCCGGCCGTGCCATGCCGGAAGCCTCTTTTCAGGCGGAGGAAAGCCAACAATCGCGCGTCGAACAGTCGCTCGGCGATATCGGCGGCGCGGTGCGCACTGCAATCTCGGTCGAGCCGCGCGACGGTCGTCTTTGCGTCTTCATGCCGCCGGTCGAGACGATCGAGCACTACCTTGAACTGCTGGCCGCAGCCGAAAATGCGGCGGCGGAACTCGGACTGCCGGTGCATATCGAAGGCTATTCGCCACCGCAGGACGAGCGCATCAACGTTATCCGCGTCGCACCTGATCCTGGCGTGATCGAAGTCAACATTCACCCTGCTTCGAATTGGCAGGAATGCGTCGACATCACCACCGCAGTCTATGAAGAAGCCCGGCAGACGCGCCTCGGCACCGATAAGTTCCTGATCGACGGCCGCCATACTGGCACCGGCGGCGGCAACCATGTCGTCGTTGGCGGCGCCAATCCGAACGATAGCCCATTCCTGCGCCGGCCCGACCTTCTGAAGAGCCTTGTGCTGCATTGGCAGCGCCACCCTTCGCTCTCCTACCTCTTCTCCGGCCTGTTCATCGGC
The DNA here is from genome assembly GCF_030272705.1 of Rhizobium mayense. Taxonomy (GTDB): domain Bacteria; phylum Pseudomonadota; class Alphaproteobacteria; order Rhizobiales; family Rhizobiaceae; genus Rhizobium; species Rhizobium mayense. The sequence goes on from NZ_JARFYM010000006.1 coordinate 77,773, forward strand.
CCAACCAGCCAGGCGCCGCGCATCGATGAGGCGCGCCACGACAGCCTCTATGAGCTAGAAATCGCGCTGGCGCAGGTGCCGGCGCCCGGTCGTGGCATCCCGCCGCTGCCCTGGCTCGTCGACCGCCTGTTCCGCAACCTTCTGACCGATGTCAGCGGCAATACCCACCGCTCGGAGATCTGTATCGACAAGTTGTTCTCTCCGGATGGACCGACCGGCCGTCTTGGGCTGGTGGAACTGCGCGGCTTCGAAATGCCGCCGAACGCCCGCATGAGCCTTGCCCAGCAATTGCTGGTCCGCGCCCTCATCGCCCGCTTCTGGCGCAGCCCGATCGACGGCAAGTTTGTCCGCTGGGGCACGGCGCTGCACGACCGTTTCATGCTGCCCTATTATATCTGGCAGGATTTCCTCGATGTGCTCACAGACCTCCGGGAAAACGGCTTCGACCTCCGTCCCGAATGGTTCCAGGCGCAGCTCGAATTCCGTTTCCCCTTCTGCGGCGAAGTCGAATATGAAGGCAGCAAGCTGGAGCTGCGCCAGGCGTTGGAACCCTGGCATGTCATGGGCGAAGAAGGCGCGATCGGCGGCACTGTCCGCTATGTCGACTCGTCGGTCGAGCGACTGCAGGTGCGGCTCGAAACCAACAATCCCTCACGCTACACGGTTGCCTGCAACGGCCGCGCCGTGCCGCTGACGCCGACGGGCGCCTCGGCCGTTTCCGTTGCCGGCGTCCGTTACAAGGCTTGGCATCCGGCCTCGGGCCTGCATCCGGTTCTGCCGATCGACACACCCTTGACCTTCGATATTTATGATACATGGTCGAAGCGTTCGATCGGCGGCTGCATCTACCATGTTGCCCATCCCGGTGGCCGGAACTATGACACCTTTCCCGTTAACGGCAACGAGGCCGAAGCGCGGCGCCTGGCGCGATTCGAACCTTGGGGACATACGGCGGGCGGCTATAATCTCCGTGCGGAATCAGTGTCGGGAGAATTTCCGCTGACGCTCGATCTCAGGCGGCCGATAGGAGTTTGAAACAGGAATACGCATGGGCAAAAAACCAGCGACGGAGCGGCGAGACGATATAAGGGCTGGCATCGGCAACGATCCGGCCTTTGCCTATTCCGCTTTGCCCGGTGTCGCCGACGAAATGGTCGACAACAAAGGCGCGGTGCGGCCGGTCTGGCAAAACCTGCTCGCTGCATTGGCCCGCATGCCGGAAAAGGAACTCCTGGAACGTTTCGCCCGCGCCGACCGCTATCTGCGCGACGCCGGCGTGTTCTATCGAGCCTATGGAGCAAAGGGCGTCAGCGAACGCAACTGGCCGATTTCGCATATTCCCGTGCTGATCGACGAACGCGAATGGCAGGCTCTGTCGGAGGGCCTGCAGCAGCGCGCCGACCTGCTCGAAGAGATCATCGCCGATATCTATGGCGAAAACCGGCTGGTCAACGAAGGTCTGCTACCGCCCGCGCTGGTTGCCGCCAATCCGGAATTCCTGCGACCGCTCGTCGGCATCAAGCCCGCGGACGGGCACTATCTTCACTTCCTCGCCTTCGAGATCGGCCGCGGGCCGGATGGCAATTGGTGGGTGCTGGCCGACCGCGCCCAGGCGCCTTCCGGCGCCGGATTCGCGTTGGAGACCCGTGTCGCCACCACGCGCGCCTTCTCCGATATCTATGCTGAAACCAATGTGCACCGCCTTGCCTCCTTCTTTGGCGCCTTCCGCGACGCGTTGCAGGGCGCCAAGCGCGGCGCGGCCGACCGCATCGCCGTTTTGACACCGGGGCCGGCCAACGAGACCTATTACGAACACGCCTATATCGCCCGCTACCTCGGCTTCATGCTGCTGGAGGGTGAGGATATTACCGTCGTCAACGACCAGATGATGGTGCGTACCGTCGCGGGCTTAAGGCCGATCAGCGTCCTTTGGCGGCGCCTCGACGCGTCCTATGCGGACCCGCTGGAGCTCAATCAACAATCCCATATCGGCACGCCCGGCATGGTCGAGGCGCTGAGAGCGCAAAGCGTCACCATCGTCAACGCGCTCGGTTCCGGCATTCTGGAAACCCGGGCGCTTCTCGCCTTCATGCCCATCATCTGCCGGCATCTACGTGGTGAAGACCTGAAGCTGCCGTCGATCGCCACCTGGTGGTGCGGACAAAAGACCGAGCGCGAGCACGTCGCCGCGCATATCGAAAAAATGGTAATCGGCCCTGCCTATTCCTGCATGCCCTTCTTCGACGACAACGGCCAGTCGGTCCTAGGCTCGACGCTGCGCACCACCGCCAAGGAATCGATTGCCGATTGGCTGACGAGGGACGGCCACAAGCTGGTCGGCCAGGAGGTCGTCACGCTCTCGACGACGCCGGCATGGGTAAACGGCAAGCTGCTGCCGCGGCCGATGAGCTTGCGCGTTTTTGCCGCCCGCACCGAAAACGGCTGGCAGATCATGCCCGGCGGCTTTGCCCGCATCGGCAGCGGCGACGATGTTGCCGCCATCGCCATGCAGGCCGGCGGTTCGGCCGCCGATGTCTGGATCGTCTCCGACAAGCCGGTGGAGCGCCACACGCTGTTGCCGGCCGAGGAGACCTTCACCCGCAACATGCCCGGCAGCCTGCCGAGCCGCGCCGCTGACAATCTCTTCTGGCTCGGCCGCTATATCGAACGCGCCGAAGGGGCGTTGCGCATCCTGCGCGCCTGGCACGGGCGCTTCGCCGAAGCCGCCGATCCTACCCAGCCGCTACTTGCTGCCGTCAGCGCCTATCTCGCGGCCGTCGATATCGACACCAAGGAAGCCGTGCCGGAAAACCTGCTGCGCAATATCGACAGCGCCGTCTATTCGGCCAGCAACATCCGTGATCGTTTCTCGCCGGACGGCTGGCTGGCACTGAACGACCTCGCCAAGACCGCCCGGCGTTTCAAGGAAAAGATCAAATCCGGCGACGATGCCAGCCATGCGATGACGATCCTGCTGCGCAAGCTCGCGGGCTTTGCCGGTCTCGTGCATGAAAACATGTACCGCTTCACCGGTTGGCGTTTCCTGTCGCTCGGCCGCTATATCGAGCGCGGCCTGCATATGACGCGCCTGCTAGGCTACATGTCGGGCCCGGAGGCACCCGACGGCGCGCTCGACATGCTGCTCGAGATCGGCGACAGCGTCATGACCCATCGCCGCCGCTACAACGTCAATACCGCCCGCCTGACGGTGACCGATCTCCTGGCGCTCGATCCGCTCAATCCGCGCTCGATTCTCTTTCAGATGAACGAGATCCATCGCGAGGTGGAGCAGCTGCCGAACGCCTTGGTCAACGGCCAGATGTCACCCTTCTACCGCGAAGCGATGCGGCTGCATTCGGGTCTGGCCGTCATGACGCCGGAAACGATGAACGGCGAGGTCTACAAGCAGTTGGAACGGGAGCTGGAACGGCTCTCCGATCTCCTGGCCCAGACCTATCTCGGGTGATGTGATGCTCTACGACCTGTCACTGCACATGGGCTATATCTACGATGTGCCGGCCAGCGGCGCGCGTCATATCGTGCGTGTGCTGCCGCTGTCGCTGGCCAACCGTCAGCGCCTGATTGCCGGCTCGCTGAAAGTCACCCCGCATCCGGACGAACAGTCGAACTTCACCGATTTTTTTCAACATCCCGCAACCTCGATCCTGGTGCGCAACCCACATGAAAGGCTCGATATCCGCATGCAGGCGCGGGTGCAGGTGGAAAGCCAGCCGCTTACCGCCGATTTCTCGCCTGTACTCGCCAGGCTGCCGGATGAGATTGGCGACTGCTGGTCGGTAGAGCCCTCCTCGCCGCATCATTTCATCGGCACAAGCCCGCGCCTGCCGGAGACGGTCGAGATCGCCGACTATGCCCGGCAATGGGCAGCAACGAACCTGACGGTGATGCAGATCGCCCACGCCGTCTGCGCCCAGATCCACAAGGATTTCAACTACGACACAAAAGCAACCACGGTCGACACCACGCCGAAGGAGGCATTCCGTCTGAAACGCGGCGTCTGCCAGGATTTCGTGCATGTGATGATCATCGCACTGCGCAGTCTCGGCATTCCTGCCGGCTATGTCAGCGGCTTCCTGCGCACCATCCCGCCGCCTGGCAAGGAACGGCTGGAAGGCGCTGACGCCATGCATGCCTGGGTGCGCGTCTGGTGCGGTGAAACGGCGGGCTGGATCGAACTCGACCCCACCAACAACATCCCTGCCGGAACCGACCACATCGTCGTCGCCTACGGTCGCGATTATTCCGACGTCGCCCCCGTCATCGGTGTGCTGAAGAGCTATGGCAGCCAGAAGACGGTTCAGGCCGTTGATGTTATTCCACTAAAGACGCAATAGCTGAAATACACCCAAAACGGGAATAATCCAGCTATTCGGTAAAAGTCGAACGATCTTCTCAACGGCGCACTTAGAGTTTTCGCCGATAGTCCACGTCAATTCTGAGGCTTACTCTCTTTGGACGGACGTGATGATCACCGGTTCGAGCAAATTTCGCAGCATTCAACACCTTTTGCGCGATCGCGCCGGTAATTTCGGCATATTGACCGCGCTGGCCATTCCCGTCCTCGCCGCTGCTGCAGGCGTTGCGGTCGATGTTTCCAATATGGCGGTTTCCGACAGCCAGTTGCAGGAAGCGACCGACGCCGCGGCCCTTGCCACGGCAACGGCGCTTGCCAATGGCAGCGCGACTACAGCCAATGCCCAGCAGTTGGCCGCGGATTTCGTGACCGGGCAGATGGCGAACTATCTCGCGGGCGATGCGAACGCCACTAGCGCGCTTAAAGCGGGCACCACCGTAACGGTGACGCAGACAACCGATTCTTCAGGCAATCCCAGCTATTCCGTCGTCGTGAACGCGTCCTATGCAATGCCGGTGAACGGCATGACCCGCATGCTCGGCGTCAGCACGATGAACGTTGGCGCATCAAGCACGTCCGTCAGCGGCAACGACGCATCCGCGCAGGCTCAAAACAACCCGCTGTCCATGTATTTCGTTCTCGACCGCTCCGGCTCGATGGACGAAGCAACGGATACGGTCAATGCCCAACAGCCGACGACGACAGCTCCCTGTGGTAACAACAACAAAAAGACCTGCACGGTCACCAATTACTATACGAAGATGCAGTCGCTGAAGATCGCGACCGCGAACCTGGCCGCACAGTTGAACAGCGCCGACCCGAACAGCATGTACGTCCGCACCGGCGCCGACTCCTATAATTCCAACGCCCAGACACCGACGGCAATGGCCTGGGGAACCAGCGGCGTCACCAGTTACGTCAACAACTTGACGGCAAGCGGCACGACGAACTCGGCGCCTGCTTTCACGGCCGCGGTGACCGCCCTGACTAAGGCATCCACGACGCAAGGGCTCACGAACGAACAGTTGCAGCATAAGAACAAGAACGGCCGGACAGACATCTCGAGATACATTGTCTTCATGACCGACGGCGACAACAACGTAGCAAATGCCGACACGACCACCAGAGCCCAATGCGACATTGCTCGCAACCAAGGCATCACTGTTTACACGATCGCCTTCATGGCGCCGGCAAACGGTCAGGCTTTGCTGAAATACTGCGCGACCACGGCGGCCGACTACTTCACGCCGCAGAACGCTGCAGACCTTTTCAAGGCATTTTCGACGATCGCTTTGCAAGCGCAAAAGAAAATGACGCTTCTGACCAAATAACAAGCGGAGCGCGACGCACCGGAAACCACAAATAGATCGTAAAAACAAAAGCCGCGCTGGTATAATCCAGGGCGGCTTTCGCTCGTTAGCTAATCCGATGATAAGAGCCGGAAAAACAACCGAAATCAAGTCTTTTTGACGCTGCCAGAGCGTTTGCTCGGTATTTTTGCATCTGCCACATTCCCTTATTGCAACAGCTTTACATCGGTGCGTAAACTGCTACGTAGAGGCAGTGGCAATTTGATCTAGTTAGGCGTAACACCCTGAATATAAATCACAAATGGCGAGACTTGATAGTATGAATAACTTGACCAAGGCCAATCTCCCCGTTCCTGCTCCCCGCAGTTCCCGCCCCGAAATCCTGGCGGAAGAAATCATCGAGCGTCTGACCTATCGCATCGGCAAGGACGCAAAAGTCGCCAAGCCGCACGATTGGCTGACGGCGACGATCCTTGTCATTCGTGACCGCGTCATCGACAAGTGGATGGAATCGACCCGCAAGGTCTACGAGACCGGTGCGAAACGCGTCTACTATCTATCCCTTGAATTCCTCATCGGCCGTCTGATGCGCGATGCCGTGTCGAACCTTGGCCTGATGGAAGAGATCACCAATGCGCTCTCGTCGCTCGGCGTCGACATCCGCGTCATTGCCGGCCTCGAGCCCGATGCAGCCCTTGGCAACGGCGGCCTCGGCCGTCTCGCGGCCTGCTTCATGGAGTCGATGGCGACGGTAGACGTCCCGGCCTACGGCTACGGCATTCGTTATGTCCACGGCTTGTTCCGCCAGCAGATGGCCGACGGCTGGCAGGTGGAACTGCCGGAAACATGGCTTGCCCACGGCAATCCCTGGGAATTCGAGCGCCAGGAAAGCGCCTATGAAATCGGCTTCGGCGGCGCCGTCGAATTCGTCAGCGGCCACGACGACCAGCCGCGCTATGTCTGGAAGCCGGCTGAGCGCGTCATCGCCGCCGCCTTCGACACGCCTGTCGTCGGCTGGCGTGCCAAGCGCGTCAATACGCTGCGCCTCTGGTCGGCACAGCCGATCGACCCCATCCTGCTCGACGCCTTCAATGCCGGTGACCATATCGGCGCGCTGCGCGAAAGCAACAAGGCCGAAAGCCTGACCCGCGTTCTCTATCCGGCCGACGCGACGCCGGCGGGCCAAGAGCTGCGCCTGCGTCAGGAATTCTTCTTCTCGTCCGCCTCGCTGCAGGACATCCTGCGGCGCCATCTGCAGCAATATGACGATCTGACCAATCTCGCCGACAAAGTTGCGATCCAGCTGAACGACACGCATCCGGCCGTCTCAGTCGCCGAAATGATGCGCCTGCTGGTCGACGTTCACGGCCTCGAGTTCGACGCCGCCTGGGATATCACCCGCAACACCTTCGGCTACACCAATCACACGCTTCTGCCGGAAGCGCTGGAAAGCTGGCCGGTGCCGCTGTTCGAACGGCTGCTGCCGCGCCACATGCAAATCATTTACGCGATCAACGCCAAGATCCTGGTCGAAGCCCGCAAGGCTCGCAATTTCAGCGACGCTGAAATCCGCTCGATCTCGCTGATCGATGAAAACGGCGACCGCCGCCTGCGCATGGGCAATCTGGCCTTCGTCGGCTCGCACTCGATCAACGGCGTCTCGGCGCTGCACACCGATCTCATGAAGGTCACCGTCTTCGCTGACCTGCACAAGCTCTATCCGGATCGCATCAACAACAAGACTAACGGCATCACGCCGCGTCGCTGGCTGATGCAGTGCAATCCGGGCCTGACCGGTCTCGTTCGCGAAGCGATAGGCGACGCCTTCCTCGACGATGCGGAGAAGCTGAAGCCGCTCGATCAGTTCGCCCGCGATAGTGCCTTCCAGGAAAAATTCGCCGCCGTCAAACGCGCCAACAAAGTGCAGCTTTCCAATCTGGTCGCCAGCCGCATGGGCATCAAGCTCGATCCCAATGCCATGTTCGACATCCAGATCAAGCGCATCCACGAATACAAGCGCCAGCTTCTGAACATCGTCGAAGCCGTGGCACTCTACGACCAGATCCGCTCCCATCCGGAACTGGACTGGCAGCCGCGCGTAAAATTGTTCGCCGGCAAGGCGGCGCCGAGCTATCACAACGCCAAACTGATCATCAAGCTGATCAATGACGTCGCCCGCGTCATCAACCACGATCCTTCGGTGCGCGGCCTGCTGAAGGTCGTCTTCGTACCGAACTACAACGTCTCGCTGGCCGAAGTCATGGTTCCGGCCGCCGACCTCTCCGAGCAGATATCGACCGCCGGCATGGAAGCATCCGGCACAGGCAACATGAAGTTCGGCCTCAATGGCGCGCTGACCATCGGCACGCTGGACGGCGCCAACGTCGAGATGCGCGACAATGTCGGCGAAGACAACATCGTCATCTTCGGTCTGAAGGCCGACGAGGTTGCCAATCTGCGCAGCGACGGCCACGATCCGCGGGCCGTGATCGAACGTTCGCGCGAACTGGCGCAGGCGCTTTCGGCCATCGCGTCGGGCGTCTTCTCTCCGGACGACCGCACCCGCTATGCCGGCCTTATCGACGGCATTTATGCCCATGACTGGTTCATGGTGGCAGCCGATTTCGACGCCTATGCAGCAGCCCAGCGCGACGTCGATACCCTTTGGGCCAATCCCTCGGAGTGGTATGCCAAGACGATCAACAATACCGCTCGCATGGGCTGGTTCTCCTCCGATCGGACGATCCGTCAATACGCCAAGGAAATCTGGAGAGCTGGATGACAAAGCCGAAAAGACCCGCTGACGGCATCGCCTTGAGGGATATTTCGGCAGACGAGATTGCTGCAATTCTCGCAGGCACACATTCCGATCCATTCGCCGTCCTCGGGGTACACCGGACGGATGAGGGCTTCGTAGCCCGTTGCTTTATTCTCGGCGCAGAAGCCGTCACTGCCACGGCGCTGGATGGTTCCGTCATCGGCGAACTGGATTGTCTCGATCCAGCCGGGTTCTTTTCGGGTAACATCACGGTCACAAAGCAACAGCCGGTGCGCTATCGCGCCCGGCGCGGCGACGCCGAATGGGCGGTGACCGATCCCTACAGCTTCGGCCCGGTCCTCGGGCCGATGGACGACTACTTCGTCCGCGAGGGCACGCATCTGCGCCTGTTCGACAAGATGGGCGCACACCCCCTGAAGCACGAGGGCGTGCAGGGCTTTCACTTTGCCGTCTGGGCGCCGAACGCGCAGCGCGTTTCGGTGGTCGGCGACTTCAACAACTGGGATGGCCGCCGGCATGTCATGCGCTTTCGTGCGGACTCCGGCATCTGGGAAATCTTCGCGCCCGACATTCCGGCGGGCGTTGCCTATAAGTTCGAAATCCGTGGCCACGACGGCGTCGTCCTGCCGCTGAAGGCCGATCCTTTTGCCCGCCGCAGCGAACTGCGGCCGAAGACCGCCTCGGTCACCGCCAATGAGATGACCCAGGTCTGGGAAGACGAGGCACACCAGGAACATTGGGCCAGTGTCGATAAGCGCCGCCAGCCGATCTCGATCTATGAGGTACATGCCAGCTCATGGCAGCGCCGCGACGACGGTTCGATGCTCTCCTGGGACGAGCTCGCCTCACGCCTCATTCCCTATTGCGTCGACATGGGCTTCACCCATATCGAATTCCTGCCGATCACCGAACATCCCTACGATCCGTCCTGGGGCTACCAGACGACGGGCCTCTATGCGCCAACGGCCCGGTTCGGCGAGCCGGAAGGCTTTGCCCGCTTCGTCAACGGCTGCCACAAGGTCGGCATCGGCGTCATCCTCGATTGGGTGCCGGCGCATTTCCCGACGGACGAGCACGGGCTGCGCTGGTTCGACGGCACTGCGCTTTACGAGCACGAAGACCCGCGCAAGGGCTTCCATCCCGACTGGAATACCGCGATCTACAATTTCGGCCGCACTGAAGTTCTCGCCTACCTGCAGAACAATGCGCTCTACTGGGCCGAGAAATTCCATCTCGACGGCGTGCGTGTCGATGCCGTCGCCTCGATGCTTTATCTCGACTATTCCCGCAAGCACGGCGAATGGATCCCGAACGAATATGGCGGCAACGAAAACCTGGAAGCCGTTCGCTTTCTTCAGTCGATGAACACCAGGCTTTATGGTTCGCATCCAGGCGTGATGACCATCGCCGAGGAATCGACCTCCTGGCCGAAGGTGTCGCAGCCGGTCCACGAAGGCGGCCTCGGGTTCGGCTTCAAATGGAATATGGGCTTTATGCACGACACGCTGAGCTATCTCGCCCGCGAACCCGTGCACCGCAAATATCACCATAACGAGCTGACGTTCGGCCTGATCTATGCGTTCTCTGAAAATTTCGTTCTGCCGCTCTCCCATGATGAAGTGGTGCATGGCAAGGGTTCGCTGATCGCCAAGATGGCGGGTGACGACTGGCAGAAATTCGCCAACCTGCGCGCCTATTACGCCTTCATGTGGGGTTATCCGGGCAAGAAGCTGCTTTTCATGGGCCAGGAATTTGCCCAATGGAGCGAGTGGAGCGAAGCCCGTGCCCTAGATTGGAACCTCCTGCAGTACCGGATGCATGAGGGCATGCGGCGCCTGGTCCGCGATCTCAATTTGACCTATCGCAGCAAACCGGCCTTGCACGCCCGTGACTGCGAAGGCGACGGCTTCGAATGGCTGATCGTCGAGGACTTCGAGAATTCGGTGTTTGCCTGGCTGCGCAAAGCACCTGGCGAAAAGCCAATCGCGGTCATCACCAATTTCACACCAGTCTACCGTGAGAATTACAGTTTGCGCCTGCCAGCCGAGGGACGGTGGCGCGAAATACTGAATACCGATGCCGACATTTATGGCGGTAGCGGCAAGGGCAATGGCGGACGCGTGCAGGCCGTCAGTGCAGGGGGAGGCATACAAGCGACGATAACGCTACCTCCCCTGGCGACGATCATGCTCGAACCGGAATTTTGAGACCAACAGGACAGGGAGGAATGAAATGGTAGAAAAACGTATCCAGCCACTGGCGCGCGATGCCATGGCCTACGTTCTTGCCGGTGGCCGGGGCAGCCGCCTGAAAGAGCTGACCGACCGTCGCGCCAAACCTGCCGTCTACTTTGGTGGCAAGGCTCGCATCATTGATTTCGCGCTGTCCAACGCGCTGAACTCCGGTATCCGCCGCATCGGCGTCGCTACACAGTACAAGGCGCACTCCCTGATCCGACACTTGCAACGCGGCTGGAACTTCCTGCGCCCGGAGCGTAACGAAAGCTTCGACATCCTGCCGGCGAGCCAGCGCGTTTCCGAAACGCAGTGGTACGAAGGCACGGCCGACGCAGTCTACCAGAACATCGACATCATCGAGCCCTACGGTCCGGAATACATGGTCATCCTCGCCGGCGACCATGTCTACAAGATGGACTATGAATGGATGCTGCAGCAGCACGTCGATTCCGGCGCTGACGTTACCGTCGGCTGCCTGGAAGTGCCCCGTATGGAGGCCGTCGGCTTCGGCGTCATGCACGTCAACGACAAGGACCAGATCATCGACTTCGTCGAGAAGCCGGCCGACCCGCCGGGCATTCCGGGCAATCCGGGTTTCGCGCTCGCGTCGATGGGCATCTATGTCTTCCACACGAAATTCCTGATCGACTGCCTGCGACGCGACGCCGCCGACCCGAATTCCAGCCGCGACTTCGGCAAGGACATCATTCCGGATATCGTCAAGAACGGCAAAGCCATCGCCCATCGCTTTACGCAGTCCTGCGTTCGCTCCGATTTCGAGCGCGAGGCCTATTGGCGAGACGTCGGGACGGTCGACGCCTACTGGCAGGCCAATATCGACCTAACCGCTGTCGTGCCGGAGCTCGATATCTACGACAAATCCTGGCCGATCTGGACCTATGCCGAAATCACGCCGCCGGCCAAGTTCGTTCATGACGACGAGGACCGCCGCGGTTCGGCCGTCTCCTCCGTCGTCGCCGGCGACTGCATCATCTCCGGTGCGACCCTGTCGAACAGCCTGCTGTTTACCGGCGTGCGCGCCAATTCCTATTCCAAGCTGGAAGGGGCCGTCGTGCTGCCGAGCGTCAAGGTCGGCCGGCGCGCCCAGTTGAAGAATGTCGTCATCGACCACGGCGTCACCATTCCGGAAGGTCTAGTCGTCGGCGAGGATCCGGAACTGGACGGCAAGCGCTTCCGCAGGACGGAAAATGGTATCTGCCTGATCACGCAGACGATGATCGACAAGCTGGATATCTGACATATGAAAGTTCTTTCGGTTTCGTCCGAAGTCTTCCCTTTGATCAAGACAGGGGGTCTGGCCGATGTGGCCGGCGCCCTGCCTATCGCGCTCAAGCCCTTTGGCGTCGAGACGAAGACCCTGATGCCGGGCTATCCCGCGGTCATGAAAGCCCTCCGCAATCCGGTGGCTCGTCTGGAATTCGCCGATCTGCTCGGCGAAAAGGCGACGATCTTCGAGGCTGAGCACGACGGGATTTCCCTCCTCGTGCTCGACGCGCCGGCCTACTACAACCGCACCGGCGGCCCCTATGTCGACGCGACCGGCAAGGACTATCCTGACAACTGGCGGCGTTTTGCCGCCTTATCGCTCGCCGGATCGGAAATCGCCGCCGGCCTGCTACCCGGCTGGCGGCCGGATCTGGTGCATGTGCACGACTGGCAATCGGCCATGGTGCCGGTCTACATGCGTTACTATCCGACGCCGGAACTGCCGAGCGTACTTACCATCCACAATATCGCCTTCCAGGGCCAATTCGGGGCGGATATCTTCCCCGGCTTGCGTCTCCCCGCACACGCTTTCTCAATAGAAGGTGTCGAATATTATGGCGATGTCGGCTTCCTCAAAGGCGGCCTGCAGACCGCTCTCGCCCTCACCACCGTCAGCCCTTCCTACGCAGAGGAAATCCTGACGCCGGAATTCGGCATGGGCCTCGAGGGCGTCATCGCCAGCCGGGCAAACAGTCTGCACGGAATTGTGAACGGCATTGACGACGGCATCTGGAATCCGGAAACCGACCCGATGATCGCGCAGACCTACGGAGCCGCTACCCTGAAAGATCGCACCGCGAACCGCAAGCTCGTGATCGAGCATTTTGGTCTGGACAACGATGATGGGCCGATTTTCTGCGTTGTCAGCCGCCTGACCTGGCAGAAAGGCATGGATCTGCTCGCCCGCATCTCCGGCGATATCGTCCGGCTGGGCGGCAAGCTCGCCATCCTCGGCGCCGGCGATGCAGCGCTCGAAGGCGCGCTATTTGCCGCCGCCGGCCGTCATCGCGGCCGTGTCGGCGTCTCCGCCGGTTACAATGAGCCCATGTCGCATCTGATGCAAGCCGGCTGCGACGCCATCATCATCCCGTCCCGTTTCGAACCCTGTGGCCTCACGCAGCTTTATGGCTTACGCTATGGCTGCCTGCCGATCGTTGCGCGCACGGGTGGCCTCAACGACACCATCATTGACGCCAACCACGCCGCACTGCAGGCAAAAGTCGCGACCGGCATTCAGTTTTCGCCCGTCACCGCCGACGGGCTGCTGCAGGCCATACGCCGCGCCATGCACCTTTTCCAGGATCGAAAGGTCTGGACGCAGATGCAAAAGCAGGGCATGAAATCCGACGTATCCTGGGGCAAGAGCGCAGAACGCTATGCAGCCCTCTACTCCAGCCTTGTCTCGAGAGGCGCTTAACCAGATGATTAAAACAATTCCCACCAAACCCTATGCGGATCAGAAGCCTGGCACCTCAGGCCTCCGGAAGAAGGTTCCCGTATTTCAGCAGCCGAACTACGCCGAGAACTTCATCCAGTCGATTTTCGATTCGCTCGAAGGCTACCAGGGTAAATGCCTGGTCATCGGCGGCGACGGCCGCTTCTACAATCGCGAAGTCATCCAGAAGGCCATCAAGATGGCCGCCGCCAATGGCTTCGGCAAGGTGATGGTCGGCAAGGGCGGCATTCTCTCCACGCCCGCCGCCTCGAACATCATCCGCAAATACAAGGCGTTCGGCGGCATCGTGCTGTCCGCCAGCCACAATCCGGGCGGCCCGACCGAAGACTTCGGCATCAAGTACAATATAGGCAATGGCGGCCCGGCGCCGGAAAAGATCACCGACGCGATCTACGAGCGCACCAAGGTCATCGAAAGCTACAAGATCGCCGATTTCGCCGACATCAATCTCGACCGCATCGGCCGCGAAGACGTTGGCGGCATGATCGTCTCGGTCATCGACCCGGTTGAAGACTATGCCGCTTTGATGGAAGAGCTGTTCGACTTCGGCGCCATCCGCAACCTCATCAGCCTCGGCTTCCGTCTCTGTTTCGACGCGATGAGCGCGGTGACAGGCCCCTATGCCAAGGAAATCTTCGAAATCCGTCTCGGCGCGCCCGGCGGCTCGGTCCGCAATTTCCTACCGTTGCCGGATTTCGGCGGCCATCACCCCGATCCGAATCTGGTCTATTGCAAAGAGCTCTACGACGAAATGATGGGCGAGGATGCACCCGATTTCGGCGCGGCATCCGACGGCGACGGCGACCGCAACCTGATCATCGGCAAGGGTATCTACGTCACGCCGTCGGATAGCTTGGCGATCCTTGCCGCCAATGCCAATCTGGCGCCCGGCTATTCGCACGGCATCGCCGGCATCGCGCGCTCTATGCCGACCAGCGGAGCCGCCGACCGTGTCGCCGAAAAGCGCGGCATCGGCATCTACGAGACCCCGACCGGCTGGAAATTCTTCGGCAATCTGCTCGACGCCGGCATGGCGACGATCTGTGGCGAGGAAAGCTCCGGCACCGGTTCCAACCATGTCCGCGAAAAGGACGGTCTCTGGGCCGTGCTGCTCTGGCTCAACATTCTTGCCGTGCGTGGCGAGAGCGTCATCGATATCGTCACCCAGCATTGGGCGACTTATGGCCGCAACTATTATTCGCGTCACGACTATGAAGGCGTCGACACCGATGCCGCCAATGGCCTGATCAGCGCGCTGCGCGAGAAGCTGCCGACCTTGGCGGGCACGAAGTTCGGCGATCTGACAGTCGCGGCAGCCGACGATTTTGCCTATCACGATCCGGTCGACAAATCGGTCAGCCAGCACCAGGGCATCCGCATCCTGTTCGAAGGCGGCTCTCGCGTCGTCTTCCGCCTGTCCGGTACCGGCACGACCGGCGCGACCCTGCGTGTCTATATCGAGCGCTACGAGCCCGACCCGACTCGCCACAATATCGAAACTCAGGAAGCACTAGCCGACCTCATCGCCGCCGCCCAGGATATCGCCGATATCAAGGGCCGCACCGGTCGCGACGCGCCGACAGTGATTACCTGATCCTACGATTTAAGCCCCTTCTCTCCGCAGCTGCGGGGAGAAGGTGGCCAGAAGCTGCCGAACGAAGTGAGGCGGCGACTGGTCGGATGAGGGGCCTTCCCAGAATTCGCCGCGACTGCACATTTTTGCCTGACGCGCCCCGCACCCTAGCCCTCTCCCAGCACGTGGGGAGAGGGTATCGCCTCTAGCCATCCGGAAAGCCCGCGAGACATGTCCGAGCCGACAATCCGCAGCCTTGGCGCGACACTCACCAACTCGGGTGTCGAATTTGCAGTTTGGTCCAAACATGCCGACAAGATCGAACTCTGCCTGTTCGACGCCGAAGGCCACAAGGAGATCGCGCGTCTACCGATGAAGCGCGAAGGCGAAGAGCATCGCCTGGCTGTGGACAGCATCAAGGAAGGCGCGCGCTACGGTTTTCGTGCTCATGGCTCATACGATCCGGATCAAGGCCTATGGTTCGACCCGTCGAAGCTGCTTGTCGATCCCTACGCAAAGGAAATTGACCGGCCGTTCCGCTACGATGCACGGTTGGGCGTGTTCGGCGAGGACACGCAGGATCTGATGCCGAAGGCGATCGTCTCGCGCGACGTAGCCGTGAAGCCGGCCAAACCACTGTTCCAACCCGGCGGCGTGATCTACGAAATCGCCGTCAAGCCTTTCACCATGCTGCATCCGGACGTGCCGACAGAAAAGCGCGGCACGCTGGCCGCCCTCGCTCACCCAGCCGTCATCGCCCATCTCAAACGACTGCATGTCGACGCCGTCGAGCTGATGCCGATCGTAGCCTGGATCGACGAACGGCATCTACCCCCGCTCGGACTCAGCAATGGCTGGGGTTACAATCCCGTCGCGTTCATGGCGCTCGACCCGCGTCTGGCGCCCGGTGGTGTCAGGGAATTGCGCGAAACGGTGGCAGCGCTGCACGCCGAAGGCATCGCCGTCATCCTCGATCTTGTCTTCAATCATACTGGCGAGAGCGACCGTCAGGGCACGACGCTGTCATTGCGCGGCCTCGACAATCCTACCTATTTCCGCCATGAGCCTGACCGGCCCGGCACGTTGATCAATGACACCGGCACCGGCAATACCGTTGCCTGCGATCAGCCGGCGACACGCCAGCTCATCATGGATAGCCTGCGCCATTTCGTGCTCCATGCCGGCGTCGACGGCTTCCGTTTCGACCTCGCCACCGTCCTTGGCCGCACCGCCAAAGGCTTCGATCCGGAAAGCCTGACGCTACGGTCCCTCTTCGCCGACGACATTCTCGAGGATCGCATCATGATTGCCGAGCCCTGGGATATCGGCCCCGGCGGCTACCAGCTCGGCAATTTTCAGGCTCCTTTCCTCGAATGGAACGATCGCGCTCGTGACGATCTGCGCTGCTTCTGGCGCGGCGACCACCACAAGATTGGCGACATCGCCACCATACTCGCCGGCTCCTCCTCTTTTTTCGGCCGCGACGACCGCACCCAGACCCGCAGCGTCAACTTCCTCGCCGCCCATGACGGCTTCACGCTGATGGACATCGTCTCCTATGCACAGAAGCACAATGAGGCGAACGGCGAGAACAATCGCGACGGCCACAATGAAAACTTCTCCTGGAACAACGGCGTCGAAGGCAAGACGGACGATCCGGCGATTCTCCGCAAACGCCGCACCGACATTGAGGCCCTGCTCTCCACACTCTTTGCAACGCGTGGCACGATCATGCTGACCGCCGGCGACGAAGGCGGACGCACGCAGCGCGGCAATAACAACGCCTATTGCCAGGACAATGACATAACCTGGATGGACTGGCAGACGCTGGACGAGGAGTTGATTGGCCACACCGCCTGGCTCGCTAGCATCCGCCGCCGCTTCACGGCCTTCGGCGAGATGGAATTTTTCAACGGCAACGGCGACGTTCTATGGTTCTCCACTGAGGGCACGGCAATGACGGTGCCCGATTGGGAGACGCCGGCTGCCAGCGTACTCGGCATGGCGATCGGGACCGAAGATCGCAATAGCGGCAAGAAGACCCGTCTCGCCATGCTGCTCAACCGCGCTAACGAGGAACAGGACTTCAAGCTACCGCCATCGGCCAAGGCAGGGTGGTCGCTGCTCACTCCGAAGGAGACGACGGCGGTTCAAGGCGCTATCATCGTCCCGGCGCGCTCGGTCAGCTTTCTCATCGAAAACTGAACCCGTTGACTTTTCGGCCTTTTCCGCCAGAAGGCTCGGCAGAAGCAGTAGTGCCTTACGAGGATAGAATGCCCAGCGATATTTCGCTTGTTGAGATCATGAGGCTGGTCGGGACCGAGATCGGCGTCTCCGACTGGATCACGGTCGATCAGACGATGATCGACACCTTCGCCGACGCGACGCTCGACCATCAGTTCATCCATGTCGATCCCGAACGCGCCAAGGCCGAAACGCCCTATGGCGGCACTATCGCGCATGGCTTCCTGACGCTCTCGCTGCTCTCGGCGATGAACTATAGCGGCCTGCCGAAAATCCGCGAGCAGACACTCGGCATCAACTACGGCTTCGAAAAGATCCGCTTCATGTCGCCGGTCAAATGCGGCGCCCGCGTGCGCGGCCGTTTCACGCTCGCCGAAACGCGGCTTCGCGGCGCCAGCATGATGATGCTGACCTACGAGGTCAGCGTCGAAATCGAGAATGAGCGCAAACCTGCCCTGACCGCGACATGGACGACTATCTCGCAATTCGACCCGAAGGACCGGCCCGAAGAGGCTTAAGGCTTTTTTGAATCGCGAGGCATTTTTCTCAAGAAAAGAATTACAAACGCGATCGCCGCAAATGAAATATGAATTATATAGAAACTTAAGCCCGGCTTTGTGTACAGAAAACTCAGAGAAAATTCCTCAGATATAATCTTCTCTATTGTACGAAAGGCTATTTGCCCCAAACTTAACCACAAACATAAACGGCACATATAATCTATATTAAAATATTCACTTCGCACCGGGGATTGCGAGTTTTCCGACTGCACCCCCATCCCCGTCCATGACTGAGAATCGACTTCAAAGCCTTCCTTGTCTGAGCCCATGAACATGACCCTTGTGTCGCGCACGACGGTACACTGATTGAAGGCGAATGTTGTGAAATACTCGCCATTACAACCAGTATGCGACCGAATTTTGCGGCAAACAAGCTCGATTACACAACTATCGGCTTCATGCACCAAGCTGATACTGATCTTAACTTTGCTTGCTAAAGCCTGCGGTGCCTAAAGCCCCGCATCCTCCGCCGTTTCGGCCAGAAGGCCAAAGGCGTAGTCGGAAAAGGAACGCCAGACTTCGACGCGGAATGTCTCCTCGTCGAGCCGCAGCAGCACGACTTCCGCCTTGCCGAACAATGTGCGCGAGCAGGCCCCGACGGGGAAAGCCTGCAGCGACAGATCCTGCGGGCAGCCGCCGGCGAGCGTCGTTTCAGCGCCAGGGCCGGAAACGATGATTGCCGTGTTTCGGTGCGAAATATCGGTCGCCGCGTAGAGAACCCCTGCATCGCCCGGAAGGCCGAGCAGATCGGCGCCGCTTTCGTCGATGATGAGCCATTCGTCCGGTCCGAGCCAAAGGGCATAGCGGCCGTCCTTGTGCGAAGATGTCTTTGGCCGCTGCGGTATATCCAGCTTGAGGGCCCAGGACAGGCCGGGTATCGAATCGACAGGCGCGCGGAGCGATATACGGCTGGCAGGCGCCGCCGCCGTTAGGCGGACGGTAGCAGCGCCGCCGTGGCGGCCGGCGAGCGGCAGTTTGCGGGTTGCGACATCAGCCATTGATCCGGCCTCCTTCCTTGTCAAAGAACACCAGATCCGTCACCTCGACGGCGATCGTCTTGTCGGGCATCGGCACATAGAGCGTCTTGCCCATGCGCTCTCGGCCGCCGGCGACCAAGGCGAAAGCGATGGAATGGCCCAGATTCTCCGACCAGTAGGCCGAGGTGACGTGGCCGAGCATGGTCATCGGCTTCGGCTCGTTCGGATCGGCGACAATCTGCGCACCCTCCTCCAACACCACCTTCGGATCGCGGGTGACGAGACCGACAAGCTGCTTGCGGCCTTCTTTGACCAGATCCGGTCGTTTCAGGCCGCGAATGCCGACGAAATCGGTCTTCTTCTTGGAGACGGCCCAGGAAAGCCCGGCATCGCCTGGCGTCACCGTGCCGTCGGTATCCTGGCCGACGATGATGTAACCCTTTTCAGCGCGCAACACGTGCATGGTCTCTGTACCGTAGGCGCAGACGCCCATCGGCTCGGCGCGAGCCCAGACGGCTTCCCATACGGACTGGCCGTAATCGGCCGGTACGTTGATTTCAAAGCCGACTTCGCCGGTAAAGGAGACGCGGAACAGCCGTGCCGGTACGCCGCAGACCGTGCACTCGGCCACGCTCATATGCGGGAAGGCCTCGTTGGAAAGATCCAGCCCCTCTACCAAAGGCTCAATGATCTCGCGCGCCTTCGGGCCTTGTACGGCGATGACGGCCCACTGTTCTGTCGTCGACGTCAGCCAGACCTTCAGATGCGGGAACTCGGTCTGCAGATAGTCTTCCATGTGATGCAGCACGCGCGGCGCACCGCCGGTCGTGGTCGTCACATGGAACCGGTCCTCGGCCAAGCGCCCGACGACGCCGTCGTCATAGACGAAGCCATCCTCGCGGGTCATGATGCCATAACGGCAGCGACCGGGCTTCAGCGTATCCCAGGCGTTGGTGTAGATGAGGTTCAGGAACTTTGCTGCATCCGGCCCGACCACTTCGATCTTGCCGAGCGTCGAGGCGTCGAACACACCGGCGACTTCGCGCGCCGTGCGGCATTCGCGATTGACCGCCTGATGCATGGTCTCACCGGGCCGCGGGTAGAACCAGGCGCGCTTCCAGTTGCCGACGTCCTCGAAGACGGCGCCGTGCGCCTCTTCCCAGGCATGCATCGGTGTCTTGCGCGCGGGATCGAAGAGCGACCCGCGCGAATGGCTGATCAGCGTGCCGTAGGTCACCGGGGTGTAGGGTGCGCGGAAGGTGGTGAGACCAACCTGCGGGATATCCTTGCCGAGCATTTCCGCGGCGATCGCCAGGCCATGCATGTTGGAAAGCTTACCCTGATCGGAAGCCATGCCGTTGGTGGTGAAACGCTTGATATGTTCGATCGAATGCATGCCCTCGCGCACGGCGAGACGGATGTCCTTGGCGCAGACATCATGCTGGAAGTCGACGAAAGCCTTCGCATTGGTATCGGGCCCCGCGCCTTCGGCCGCGCCGATCATGCCGCCGGTCCATTCAAAGGCCTGCTCGGCGTGCAGCACGATCTTGTTGCCCTCACCACTGGCGCCGGTTGCCCGCGCCATCAGCTCGCCGACAGCCAGCGATTCCTCGATCGCCGCCTGCAGGCCGTCCGTGCCATTGCAGGCACCGACCGAAAGACAATCCTGAACATAAGTGCCCGGCAGGAAGCGTTGCCTCTCAGCATCGAATTTCAGCTTGCCGCGCGACTGCGAGAACAGATGCACGGAGGGCGTCCAGCCGGCGGAGACGAGCAGCGCGTCGACCGCGATCTTGCGCGAACCCCGGCCCCCGTTGCGTGCCACCGTTATGGACGAAATGCGAAGCTTGCCGGCAGTATCGACAACGGCATAATCCGTCAGCACCTCGATGCCGAGCTGCTTCGCCTCGGCAAGCACGGCCTCGCCCGGACGCGAACGGCTGTCGACGATGGCGGCGACGGATACGCCGGCGCGCTTCAGATCGAAGGCAGCCTCATAAGCCGAGTCATGCGCCGTGTAGACGCCGATCTTGGCGCCGACGGCAACACCGTAGTGATTGAGATAGGTGCGCGCCGCGGATGCCAGCATGATGCCAGGACGGTCGTTGTTCGGAAACACCATGTGCCGCTCGATCGCGCCCGTCGCCATGATGACGCGCTTGGCGCGGACCTGCCAAAGACGCTCGCGCGGCAGATTGCGGCCAGGCTTTGCAATATGATCGGTGACGCGCTCGGCAAGACCGATAAAATTGTGGTTGTAGTAGCCGAAAGCCGTCGTGCGGGTCAGCACCTCGACATTGTCCATCGACTGGAGCCTGGCGACAACATTCTGTGCCCAGACGTAGCCCTCGACGCCGCCGATCTTGACGCTTGCGTCAAAGCGCAGCGCCCCGCCCGCTTCCGGCTGTTCGTCGCAGAGAATGACCTTGGCGCCAGCCTCTGCGGCCGCGAGCGCCGCCGAAAGACCGGCAATGCCCGCGCCGACCACCAGGACATCGCAATGGGCATAGCGGCTGCCGTAATGATCTGGATCTTCCTCGGTCGGCGCAACGCCGAGACCGGCGGCGCGGCGGATGAAAGGCTCGTAAATATGCTTCCAGGCCGCCTTCGGCCACATGAAGGTCTTGTAATAGAAGCCGGCAGCAAAGAAGGGCGACATGAGATTGTTGACGCCGCCGACATCGAAGGCGAGAGACGGCCAGCGATTCTGCGACTGCGCCTTCATGCCATCGAAGACCTCCTGCACGCTGGCGCGCACATTGGGCTGCCGGCGAGCCGAATCGCGGGAAATATCGAGCAGCGCATTCGGCTCTTCTGCGCCCGCCGACAGGATGCCGCGCGGACGATGATATTTGAACGAGCGGCCGACGAGATGGATGCCGTTGGCAAGCAGCGCCGAGGCGACGGTGTCGCCCTCCAGCGCCGTGTAGCTTTTGCCGTCAAAGGTGAAGCGGGCGGTTCTAGCTGGCGTCAGACGGCCCTTGCCCGCAATACGATTGGCGCCGCTCATTTCGCAAATCCCTCTTCTTCTGCCGTGTGTTCTTGTGCATTTTGGTCTTGCACCACCGGCTCACGCGCGGCCGGCAGCGGCGTCGAAATATCCGGCTTCGGCTCGCCGGCCTTGTAAGTCCGGTAGAAGCGATCGCTGACCGTATCGCGCGCCGCATTGAAGAAGCGGCCGCAGCCATGGATATGCCGCCAGCGCTCGAAGATCAGACCCTTCGGATTGTCCCGCAGGAAGAAATATTCCTCGAACTCCTCATCGGAAATCCCAGCGATATTTTCTGGCCGCGCGATATGCGCGTCGCCGGCGTTGCGGAACTCCAGTTCCGAACGCTCTTCCTCGCAATAGGGGCAGTAAATCAGCAGCATCGTTTTCTACCTAATGTTAAAGCTCGGAACCGGAGCCCGGAGGACGGACGCAGAGCTACAACCCATCAATGCGCCACGGCGGCAGCCGCCGCCTCGTCGATCAAACGGCCGGTACGGAAGCGATCGAGCGTCAGTCCGGCATTGAACCTGTGAGGCTCGTCGCGGGCGATCAGATGCGCGAATAGATTGGCCGAACCCGGCGTCGCCTTGAAGCCGCCTGTCCCCCAGCCGCAATTGACATAAAGCCCTGGCACCGGCGTTTTCGACTGGATCGCCGAACGGTCTGGCGTATTGTCGACGATGCCGCCCCAGGAGCGCATCATTTTCACGCGCCGGAACATCGGGAAGAGCTCGCAGATCGCATCCAGCGTATGGGTGATGATCTGCAGGCCGCCGGTCTGGCTATAAGAATTATACTGGTCCGTGCCCGCGCCGATGACGAGTTCGCCCTTGTCGGACTGCGAAATATAGGCATGCACGGTGTTGGACATGACGACGCAGGGGAAGATCGGCTTGAGTGGCTCGGAAACCAGCGCCTGAAGTGGGCTCGATTGCAGCGGCACACGCACGCCGGCCATCTGCATGACGACCGTGGTGTGGCCCGCCGCCGAAACGCCGATCTTCTTGGCGCCGATGAAGCCCTTGGTCGTGTCGACGCCGGTCACCCGGCCATCCGGACCACGTTGGATCCCGGTCACTTCGCAATTCTGGATGATGTGTACACCGCGATCGGACGCGGCGCGGGCGTAACCCCAGGCGACCGCATCGTGTCGCGCCGTGCCGCCGCGGCGTTGCAGGGCGGCGCCGTTGATCGGGTAACGCGCGGTCTTCGAAATATCGAGCGGCGGGCAATAGGCCTTGGCCTGCTCCGGCGTCAACCATTCATTGTCGATGCCATAGAGCCGGTTAGCATGGATATGCCGTTTGAAGGACTGCTGGTCGTGGATATTGTGCGACAGCATCATCACGCCACGCGGCGAATACATGACGTTATAATTGAGATCCAGAGAAAGCCCCTCCCAGAGCTTCATCGAATGCTCGTAGATGTGCATGCTCTCTTCATAGAGATAGTTCGAGCGGATGATGGTCGTGTTGCGGCCGGTATTGCCGCCGCCGAGCCACCCCTTTTCGATCACGGCAATATTCGTGATGCCGTGCTCCTTGGCGAGGTAATAGGCGGCACCCAGGCCATGACCGCCGGCGCCGATGATGATGACGTCATACTCCTTGCGCGGCTCCGGCGAGGTCCATTGGGCCTCCCAGCCCTTGTGAGCCCGCATTGCTTCCCGTGCCACGGCAAAAACCGAGTATTTACGCATTCGCCCTCAACTCCTTCAGGCAAGACGCCATTTTCATGGGCCATACAAATCGCAAATCGAAAACCGACACAACGGCTCTTTTGCGACGCATACAGGACCGTCTTTCGACACGGCCCACAAGAATGCTACAGCAAGGCCCGACCTTGTGAACAGCCTGGATCCATTTGTCTGAATTCATGGCCGCTGAGGAACAAACCACATTGTTGCGTCACGCGTAAAAGGAAAACATGTGGATTGAAATGACTGTGGTTCGAAATCTCAGACAAGCATGTCGGAGACGACATCGTCGGCGCAATTCACGCTCGACAAACCGCTTTTTCCTCTGCAAACTCACGATCTGGCTAGACTTTGACAAACCGATCTGCTATCTCGCCTTACCAATCGCAAGGCTGCGGCCGCGCGAGCGTTATTTTTTTGCCTCCTGGCGCTGCTGTCGCCGCTGGCATCAACCAAACCAAAGGAACGTGATTCTCGTGCAGGTACTTGTCCGCGATAACAATGTCGACCAGGCTCTCCGCGCTCTCAAGAAGAAGATGCAGCGCGAAGGTATTTTCCGCGAAATGAAGATGCGCGACTATTACGAAAAGCCGTCGCAGAAGCGTGCTCGCGAGAAGGCAGAAGCTGTTCGTCGTGTTCGCAAGCTGGCGCGCAAGCGTGCACAGCGCGAAGGTCTGGTCGCACGCTAATCGTCGTTCTTTCGACGTTTTCAGATGCATGTCTGGCGGGGGCGAATCGTTCGCCGCCGCCATTTTTTTGATTTCTTCTCCCGGCAAACGGGATTAAATCAAAACAGCCTGATATAACGCATGGGGAAAGCGAAACCCGATAATGGCAATCACGACGTCCCAACAGTTCCGCGCTTCGAAACTGTCTTTTATTGCTTCGAAGCGCGCTGCTGCCTTGCCCGCTTTGGCTCTTCTCACCGCAATCGGCCTTTCCGGGTGTCAGACCGGCTCCACTGATACGGTGATCCGAATCGACAAAGCACAGGGCTCGTCGGAAAACATTGCCTCGCTGACCTCGGTCATCAATGCCAATCCTCAGAATCCGGAAGGCTACAACGTTCGCGGCACTGCCTATGGCCGCGGCGGCGAATTCAGCCGCGCCCTTGCGGACTTCAACCAGGCGATCCAGCTCAATCCGAAGTTCTATCAGGCCTACGCCAACCGCGCGCTCATCTATCGCAACATGGGCAAGCTTCCGGAAGCGACCGCCGACTATAACGCCGCGCTGCAGATCAATCCCAATTATGACGTCGCCTATATCGGCCGTGGCAACCTCTATCGCCAAGCCGGCCGCGACGACGACGCCTTCAGCGACTATTCCAAGGCGATCAGCCTCGGAACGACGGATGGCCGTGCTTATAACGGCCGCGGCGTGATCTATCAGAAGCGCAATCAGCAGGATAAGGCGATCGACGACTTCTCGAAGGCGATCTCGCTGTCACCAAATTCGCCCGAGCCCTATAACAGCCGCGGCATTTCCTATCTCGCGCAGAACGACGACGACAACGCCTTCGCCGATTTCAACCACGCGATCGACCTGAACAACAAGGTCGCCGAATCCTGGGCAAATCAGGCCTTCGTCTACGAGCGCCGTGGCGACAAAGCCAAAGCCCGCCGTTCCTACCAACACGCCGTCAACCTCGACCCGAGCTATCAGCCAGCCAAGGATGGCCTGGCGCGCGTCGGAGCGGGCGCCTAAAAAATCGAGCGCAGATCGTCAGAATAGTCGGCCGCCCGGCGATTATCCGCCCGGCGGCTTTTCTTTGCGCTGTGCAGCGCATAGTCTCCCTCCGGCCCCACATTCGGACAAGAGACACGGCATGCCTTCTTCTCCTCCCAAAATCATCGTCGTCGGCGCCGGCATCATAGGCGCGTCCATCGCCTGGCATTTGGCGCGCAGAGGCGCATCCGTCACCGTGATCGCAGAAAAGGCTGGCGGCGAGGCGACTCCGAAGTCCTTCGCCTGGATCAATGCGAGTTGGGGCAATCCCGAATTCTATTTCCATTTCCGCCGCCGCTCGATGGCGGAATGGTCGCAGCTGGCGGCTGATGTTCCCGGCCTGCCGCTTTCCTGGTACGGCGGGCTCTGCTGGGATCTGCCGGAGGCTGAGTTGGAGGCCTATGCCGCCCAGCAAACCGGCTGGGGTTACGGCATGCGGCAGGTCGATCGCGAGACAAGCGCTGCCCTCGAACCTCATCTCGCCGATCCGCCCGCCTTCGCGCTGTATGTCGCCGAAGAAGGCGCCGTTGAGCCCGTGGCCGCTGCCAATATGCTGTTGGAGGATGCCGCCCGTCACGGCGCAACCTTGCTATACGGCACAGAGGCCAGGCGGCTCTTGCAGGAGAACGGCAAGATTGCGGGCGTTGAAACGACGGATGGAGCGCTGTTAGCCGATCACGTCGTTTTGGCCGCCGGCGCCGGCACAGTGGCGCTCGCCGCGTCCGTCGGTATCGATGTGCCGATAGAAACGCCGCCGGGACTGATCGTTCACTCCCGTCCCTGTCCACCGCTGCTGAACGGCCTTGTCATGGCGCCGGAGCTGCATATGCGCCAGACGACGGAAGGCAGGATCATTGCCGGCAGCGATTTCGCCGGTACCGATCCGGGCGACAATCCACAAAAGGCAGCCGACGAACTTTTTGCCAAGGTCAAAGCCATGCTACGCGGCGGCGACAGGCTCGAACTCGATTTTTATACTGTCGGCTACCGCCCAACCCCGAAAGATGGCTTTCCGATCATTGGCGGCGCCGACGACGCGCCGGGCCTCTATCTCGCCGTCTTGCATTCCGGCGTGACGCTGGCGCCGCTCGTCGGACTGGTTGCGGCAACGGAAATTATCGACGGCCATCTCGATGCTCAGCTTTCCCCATTCCGCCTGTCGCGATTCGCGCAGGCATGCGAATAATTCAATGAAATTACAACCTTAAGGATAATTCGATCATACTCGAAGCGTCCAGCCGCACTTACGATTTAGCGGCGGTGACTTTTCATATGTTGCAACGCAATTTACCGGGCCCTAACATGGCGCTTTCGAGATCATGCTGCTCGGGTAAGAGTGTGGGGGCCCTCGACATGATGACTAAGACCGCTATTCCCGCTTTTGCGGACGTCTTTTATCCCGATGGTGGTCCGATCGGTTGATCCTGCCATGAAAAAGCCGCGCTTCCCGAAGGCTTCGATTGGGGCTTATCTGATCGCCATAGCACTGGCGATTGCCTTGCCGATTCTGGCCTTCGTGGCATTGTTGCTGGTCCAGCTCGAGAACAACGAACGCGATGTGCTGAAGCGTGATACGGTTCAGGATGCCCAGGCACTGGCACGTACCATCGATCGACAGCTGCAGGACATGGCGACGACCCTGCGACTGCTCTCCTCCTCACCGGAACTGGAGCGTAATGATATCGCAACCTTCTTCGACCGGACGGAGACGGTGCTTCGCACCGATTCGCTTTTCGTCCTGCTCGTCGACAAGGATGGCCAGCAACGGCTGAATACGAGCCACCCATTCGGTGAGCCGCTCGGCAAGACAGCCAATCTCGCTGCATTGCACTCGGCGCTCGACTCAGGGCGTATCGAGGCCTCCGACGTCTTCATCGGCTCAAGCAGCGGTCAATGGGTCTATAACGTCACCCTGCCTCTTTACCATTCGCCCGCCGGCGCGGCGTTGATCATGACGCAGAGCGCCGAAGACCTCGGCAAGCTCGTCACGACGGATGCGCTCGCGCCTGGCTGGTCAGCCGCAGTCCTTGACAGCTCCGGCCATGTCGTCGCTTCCAGCGGTCCCGCCAATCATGCTTCTGGCGACGCCTTCAACCGCGACATACTGCCGAAACTGATCGCCTCAAGCGGCGTCTTTCAGGACGAAAAGATCCTGCCGCACGCCCTGCTCGGTTATGCGCAAATTCCCGGCTGGTCGTGGAAAGCCGTCGTATGGGGGCCCGTCGCCTCTGCGCAGGCTTCGCTGATGAGCACATGGCGCTTCCTGATTTATGGTGGCGTCACCCTGTTGCTGATCGCCCTGATTGCCGTCTATGCGTTGGCCCGCCAAGTGCGTACCACCATCCAGAACATCGCCGATATGGCGGACCGCATGGGCCGCGGCGAGATCGTTTCGCCGATCGACACCAGTGTCATTGAGGCCAATCAAATGGCCATGGCGCTTTCCAACGCGTCTTTCGATCGCAGCGAAACGGAGGACCGGCTGCATTTCGTCATGCACGAGCTTGTCCATCGCACCAAGAACCTGCTCGCACTCGCCCAGGCGATGACCCGCCAGCTCGCCCGGCAGACCGACAGCGTCGATACCTTTCAACGTGCCGTCGCCGACCGGCTGGAAGGGTTGGCGCGTTCGATCGAAGTCCTGACCAGCGAACAATGGTCCGGCGTGTCGCTGCGCAGGGTGATCGATATTCATCTGGCCACCTTCCTGCAAGGACCGCAACAACTCGACATCAAGGGTCGGGATTTCCTGTTGAAGCCGGAGGCCGTGCAAAATCTCGGCTTGGTTCTACATGAGCTGGCGACGAATTCGGTGAAATACGGTGCACTCTCCGCTCCCGAGGGGAAGGTCGCGATCGAATGGACGAATGTGGAGAGTGACATCGGACAAATGATCCGGTTCGTCTGGACGGAAAGCGGTGGGCCGATCGTCAAGACGCCCACCGTGACCGGCTTTGGTACGACCGTCACCAAGGCTCATGCCGCCGCCGCCTTTAGCGGCAGCGTAGAGGTCGACTTCCGCCCGACAGGTCTGGTCTGGGTGCTGAACGCCTTGCGCAGCACCATGGAGCGTGAACGCGAGCGAAACTAGTGCATATCGCAGCGGTCTTGCGGTAACGACGCCTGCCCCCCCCCCGGGAACATTCAACCGCGGGGAATCGTTACAGTTTGGTCATTCCAAAGGAGAAAGACCATGCTGAAACAACTTCTCCTGGCGTCCGCGGCGCTGTCCCTCGTGATATGGGCTGCGCCTGCAAGTTCCGCCGACTACGCCACTCTCGGCAGGCTCACCTGCACGTCGGAAGGATCGACGGGCATGATCGTCATGTCTCAAAAGAACCTGATGTGCACTTTTGAGCCGAGCAACGGCGGACCAAGCGCGCGTTATGCCGCCGCCATCCAGAAATACGGCATCGACCTCGGCGTTACCGGCCGTAGCGTCATGATCTGGGCCGTGCTTGCCAAAACCGGCACGCCATGGACCGATATCGCGTTGGCCGGGGAATATTATGGCGTTGGCGCCGATGCCAGCTTTGCCGCCGGCGGCGGCGCCAAGGTTATCACCGGCGGCACCAACAAGGCCTTTATGCTGCAACCCCTCAACGTGCAGGCCCAGGAAGGCGTCAACATCGCCGTCGGCGTTGAGAAAATGACGCTGGCACCCGCTTCGATTTGAGCGGGGATCAACTCAGGGCGATCCGCGCGGATCGCCCTGTGTTGTATCTTCGCTGCCTCTTCACGTCCTGACATCTCCCCCATGGAGAAGATTGGAATCACCCGTTCATCGCCTTGACGATCTCCTCAGATACCTTCTTGGCGTCACCGAGCAGCATCATCGTGCCGTCCTTGTAGAACAGCGTGTTGTCGATACCGGCGTAGCCGGAGCCGAGGGAACGTTTGACGAAGAGGCAGGTCTTGGCCTTGTCGACGTCAAGGATCGGCATGCCGTAAATCGGCGAAGTACTGTCGTCGCGCGCGGCCGGGTTCGTGACGTCGTTGGCGCCGATGACATAGGCGACATCGGCCTGAGCGAATTCCGAATTGATGTCTTCTAGCTCGAACACTTCGTCATAAGGAACATTGGCTTCGGCCAGCAGCACATTCATATGACCGGGCATGCGGCCGGCAACGGGATGAATGGCATATTTCACGTCGACGCCGTTTGCCTTCAGCTTGTCGGCCATTTCGCGCAGCGCATGCTGAGCCTGGGCGACCGCCATGCCATATCCCGGCACGATGATGACTTTCGAGGCATTGGCCATCAGATAGGCGGCATCCTCTGCCGAGCCGAGCTTCACCATCTTGTCGCTGTTGTCAGCGTCGTTGGATGCCGTTTCACCACCAAAACCTCCCAGAATCACGGAGATGAAAGAGCGGTTCATGCCCTTGCACATGATGTAGCTGAGGATTGCGCCCGAGGAGCCGACCAGGGCACCGGTTATGATCAGCGCCAGATTGCCAAGCGTGAAGCCGATACCGGCCGCCGCCCAACCGGAATAGGAGTTCAGCATCGATACGACGACCGGCATGTCGGCGCCGCCGATCGGCACGATCAGCAACACGCCGAGCGCCAGTGCCAGAGCGACGATCGCCCAGAAATCGAAATGGCTTTCGCTGACAGCCAGCCCGGCGATGAAGAAGACGATCAGCGCCAGCAGCGCAGCATTGATCACATGTCGGTTCGGTAGAAGGATCGGCTTGCCCGACATGCGTCCGTCGAGCTTCAGGAAGGCGATGATCGAGCCGGTGAAGGTCAGCGCGCCGATGGCCGCGCCGATCGCCATTTCGATGCGAGCCTCGTGATGGATCGTGCCGATGGCGCCGATGCCGAAGGAGGATGGCGTATAAAGTGCCGCAGCGGCCACCAGCACGGCCGCTAGACCCACCAGGGAATGGAAGCCGGCAACGAGTTGCGGCATCGAGGTCATCGGAATGACGCGGGCGATATAGGCCCCCGCCCCGCCGCCGATGGCGAGACCGAGGATGATCAGCGCCAAGCCACCGAAGGAGGGCGTCGCCAGAACCAGCGTCGTCGCGATGGCAATACCCATGCCGACCATGCCGTAGAGATTGCCGCGGCGACTGGTGGCCGGATGCGACAGGCCGCGCAGCGCCAGGATGAACAGCACGCCGGAGACGAGATAGAGGAAGGCCGCGATATTGCTCAGCATGCCGCCCTCACTTGTCTTTCTTCTTGTACATCGCCAGCATGCGCTGGGTGACAAGGAAGCCGCCGAAAATATTGACCGAGACGAGCACCAGCGCCACGAAGCCGAAACCGGTAGCGAGCCCGCTGGCGGAAATGCCGACCGCCAAGAGCGCGCCCACGACGATGACCGAGGAAATCGCATTCGTCACAGCCATCAGCGGCGTGTGCAGGGCCGGCGTCACAGACCAGACGACGTAGTAGCCGACGAAGATCGCCAATACGAAGATCGCCAGCTGGAAGACGAAGGGATTGATCGTGCCGCCGGAGACTGCGCTGACGGATTCCGGCGCCTGGGCGGCGGCGGTCATCACGGCGTTAACGGCGTCGTCCAGTTGCTGAAGCGCCTGGTCCATTGCTTGGCTCGCCATCTAGAGATCCCCCTTGTTGACCGTCGGCTGATCTGGGTCCACGAAATTCGGATGCACAACTTCGCCGCCATCGGTCAGCATCGTCGCTTTGATCAGTTCGTCGGCACGGTTGAGCCCGAGGTTTTTGGTGTTCTTGTCGACCATCGTTTCCAAGAAAGTGACGAGGTTCTTGGCATAGAGCGCCGACGCACTCGCTGGGATGCGCCCGGCCATATTGGGATATCCGACAACCTTGACACCCTCGACATGGGCCACTGTCCCGAATTCGACACCCTCGATATTGCCCCCGCGTTCAACGGCAAGATCGACGGCAACGGCGCCGGAGCGCATCGCCTTCAGCATCTCGCGGCTGACGAGCCGTGGTGCCAGGCGGCCGGGAATCAAAGCTGTCGTAATGACGATATCCTGCTTGGAAATATGTTCGGCAACCAGGGCAGCCTGCTTGGCTTGATAGTCTTTGGACATCTCCTTGGCGTAGCCGCCAGCCGTTTCCGCCGCCTTGAATTCCTCATCCTCGACGGCGACGAATTTGGCGCCAAGCGAGGCGACCTGCTCCTTGGCGGCAGGACGAACGTCCGTCGCCGACACCTGCGCGCCGAGCCGCCTTGCCGTTGCAATCGCTTGCAGACCGGCGACGCCGGCGCCCATGACGAAGACTTTCGCCGCCGGCACGGTACCGGCCGCCGTCATCATCATCGGCAACGCCCGGTCATAAACCGCGGCGGCCTCGATGACTGCCTGATAGCCGGCGAGATTGGCCTGCGACGACAAAACGTCCATCGACTGTGCACGGGTGATGCGCGGCATCAGCTCCATGGCGAAGCTCGTCAGTCCGGCCCGTGCCATATCGACAAGTGCGGCTTCATTGCCATAGGGGTCCATGATGGCGATGACGATCGCGCCGCTCTTATAGCCCGCGATCTCGTCAGCGGTGGGCCGGCGCACTTTGAGGATGACATCGGCCTGGGCGGCATCCTGAGCGGAGCCGACCCGCGCGCCGATGGCTTCGTATTCACCATCCCGAATGCGCGACGGAGCGCCGGCGCCGGCTTCAACCACAATGTCAAAGCCAAGGCCTTTCATCTTCTTCACCGTTTCGACGGACGCTGCAACGCGCGTCTCATCCGCCACGGTCTCCTTGGCAACGAAAACCAGATTGCCCAACGACACCACCTCGCGTCAAACGACCGCGCTACCGCATACAGGAGCGCAATAGCCTGCAGAATCAGGCCAAGATTTCCAGGGAAAGCGCGGGCCGGACGGCCCTGCGACGATCAGAGGGTCAAATAAGAGCCGACAACAGCAAGGATAATGAAAATCAAGAACCCGCCGAGGAAACCGGCATGGCCGAAAAAGCCTGCGGCCATGCCAATCAGCAAGGCGGCGACAATGGTCGTCCCGAGTTTGGCTGCCCGCAGAAACAGATTATAGGTCTTCTCATGCTCCTTGTAATCCATCGGAGCACCCATTTCGACCGGTCCGGTATGATGTTCTGCCATTCACAAATCTCCCCTCAATCCACTCCCCGGCCGGCCTTGCGATCGCCTGTCGGCTGGGGTCCAGCCTCGAAAGCCGCGGTGAATCTCAACGAGACACCGCAGACAATTTTCCTCCACCGAGGCCTTACACAAAGCGACGAAAAATGCAATGCACGACAACGCCGCAGAGGCTAGAGCATCCCGCTATAAGGTAGCCACCTGAAAGCAGACGAGATGCTCCAGATTCAAAAGACGAGAGCGACCTTTGTGCGTTCAAATGAGCGCACGGCGCTCTCGAGAAAGCTTAGCCAAATCGTTCTTGCATGACGCTGCGCCCGCCCGCAGCCAATCGTGCAGTCGGCAGGATGGTCAGCGGGAGCGTGCCGTCAACATCGCGGGAGAACATCATCCGCCGCTCATAGGGTTCCGAATCGAAGAAGGGATATCGTTGCATCAACTTGCCGCGGATCTCTTTCGACCGTGAAGCAAGCAACGTCAGTTCGAAACCATAGGTCTCCGTCATGCGCGGTGGAACAATAGTGTCGGCATAGAAGACACGCTTGTAGAAAGCAGCATGTGCCGGACGGATATGCTGCATCACCCGGTCGGCATCGAAATAGATAGCCCCGACGATCGCAGGCCGCAGTGTCAAGTAAGGCAGCGCCGGCATTTCAAGCTCGAAATCGGGATCGATCGCAAAGCGGGCCGGATCTATCAGCGTCATGCCGGCATCGAGAAAGGCATGGATTTCATCGGGGAAAATCCCCGTGGACTGACAAACGCGATGGTCCGGCGTGACGTGGTGCACGCGCACCGTACTCACCAGCTCTTCGTAATAATAGACACCGAAAATATAGGCCTGTTCGTCGAAATCGATGGCGTCGATCATGGTCTTGGCTGCAACCGGCAAAACCGAATGCGCCTTGTAAGCCTTGTAGCGCAGGCGGGCGACATCCTCCATGTCCTCGCTGCTCTCGATCCGACGATATTCGACATGATCGAGCACCTCCATAAGCTTCCCAGCAAAGCTATTTTTCAAAGTACTCATATAAGTCATGGCCGTTATTCCACAATGGTAACGGTCCATTATTGGTATTAACCGAAAAATTGATCAATATTCGTTTTAATTTTTATTAATTATTTTTTCGTTAAGGTTAATTTTTTGACTACGAATACCGGTATAGATTCGAATATTCAATGATTCTTATCTATTGAATATTATGAAGAAAGTAGATGTTCGCCGTCCTTTACCGGAGCAAACTTAACGTTACGGCAGGCAAGAGATGTTGATGGTGTAGATGTCTGCCTGTCACCAGAGATAGACAGCGTGAATCGGCAGCGAGCCGGAGTTCAGGCCACATTATCCTGCCGCATGGCCCGCTGATTGCGCCTGAGATTGTCCACCATCTCGGCAACGCTGTCCTGCGACACGGGAACTGAAAACACATAGCCCTGGATGATATCGGCCAAATCGTATTCATCGATGAGCGCCAGTTGCTCCGCCGTCTCCACTCCCTCGATAACGATTTCGAGACTAAGTGCCCTTGAGAGATCAACGATTCCGCACAGGAGTTTGAAACGGCGGCTGTCGTTGGTGATGTCGCGTACGAAGGAACGGTCGATCTTGACGATATCGACAGGCAACGAATCGAGATAGCTGAGGCTGGAAAAGCCAGTGCCGAAGTCATCGATGGCGATGGTGATGCCCTTGGAGCGCAGGTCGGCGAGGATGGATCGAACGGTCGCCACCTCATCCATCAAGCAGCTTTCGGTTACTTCCAGATGCAGCCGCGACGGGTCTAGACCCGATGCATCGAGCGCTTCCAAGACCGTGGCGACGATATCGTTGCTGCGCAGGTCCTGCGCCGAGAGATTGACTGAAACCGAGATCGGCTCCGGCCAGGTGGCGCAGTCACGGCAGGCATGATTGAGCATGAAACGGGTAATGCCGCTGACGATGCCCATCTCTTCGGCGATCTGCACGAAGATATTCGGCGGAATCGACCCCTTTTCCGGATGCACCCAGCGAGACAAGGCTTCGCAGCAATCGATGCGACTGCCATCCGGCGTGAACATCGGTTGATAGACGGCGTGCAGCTTGCCGGCCTCGATCGCCTCGCGCAAATCCTCTTTCAGTTTCTGCCGCTCGACGTAGCGGGCATCCATTTCCTGCTCGAAAGCAGTGCAGCCGCCCTTCGTCCGCGACTTGGTCTCGAACAGCGCCAGGTCGGCCTTGATCTGCCACTCCTCCGGACGGAACTCACGGCTCGACATGGTTACATAGCCGCCGCTGAAGGAGACACGAAAACTGTTGCAATCCACGTCGTACAGGCCGGCCATGGCGGCGTGCAGCGCGCGCACACGGCCGTCCAAATCGGGCTCGTGATCCTCGTTGGGGAAAAACAACACAAACTGATCCCCGACGAGACGCGCGGAAAGCGCCATATTTCCCGCCTTCTCCCGCAGTCGGGCCGCTATGGCGACCAGCAGCCGATCGCCGATGACATGGCCCTTGGTGTCATTGACGTGCTTGAAGTCGTCGACGTTGAGAACCAGAATGCCGATCTGGCCCTCCTCGGCGCGCGCCGCAAGCTTTTCCTTGATCATCTCGACGAAATATTCGCGGTTCGGCAATCCCGTCAGCGGATCGAAGCGCACCATGTGCAGGATCTTGCGCTCGGCGCGGATGCGCGGCGTCACATCCTCGAAAATCAGAATGACGACGCCATCGGCGCGCCGGCTTGCCGAAAACTCCAGAAACAAGTCTTCGTTGAACTGAATCAGCGTGCGCGACAGCGAGCCGCTGACCAGCTGCGCCATCTGCCGCTGGATCAGGCCGGGCAGCGAGCCGTCGATAAAGGCGTGACGGGCGCCATAGCGCAGCACGACATCGAACTCGCAATCTCGGAGCTGTTCCTGATGCGCCAGGTTCAAAAGCTCGCAGGCCTTCCGATTGACCACCATGATGCGGTTGTCGGCGTCCAGCATGAACAGGCCATGCGTCATATTGTTGAGCGCCGTATCGAACCGGTCGGCGATCAGCGATATCTCACGCGAAGCAATGACATTCTTGTAAAGAAACTCGCGCACGCCATTGGCCATCGAGCGGGTCGTCAGGCCGAAGGGCACGAGCATGATGGAGACGATGGCCTTGTAGAGCTGTTCCGACATCAAACAGGCGACAATGATCGGTAAGCAGCAAGCCATGGTCTGCAGATCGATCGCCTTCTGCGAACCATAATTACGGCCGACGATCGACACCATCGATGCCATAGTCACGGCGATGCAGATGAATTCCGCCAACGGGTCCTGGACGATGAGGATCGCGTAGCCGCTGCCGATACCGAGGAGGCCGGCCGTACCTGCGGCGCCCAACACATAACGCGTTTCCCAACGCGCTATGTCGGCGCGCGAAAAAGCGTGTTTGTCGGCAGCGTCGAACAGCCGGAACGAATACATACGGAAGGCGAAAACGGCGGCAAAGGCCAGACAGAGACCGAGATAGATGCCGGCGCCTGTACTCAGAAAAACAATGACATAGCTCAAGATGTGAACGAACACACCCGTAAACAGCGTTTTACGGTTTCCGAAAAGCGAACTGACGAACGACAGATAAACATCCGTCGGCACGGTGTCCGGGCTTTGAGGCTTCATTCAGAGTTCCCCTGGTGCGGCGGACACACTAATTGAAACTTTTTAAAATTTGATTGCCCAAATAAGAGGTATCTGGACAGATTTTCTAATCATGTCGGTAACTTACGCCGATTTTGAGTGATATTTTGCACCGTATTCGTGCAATCGGCCAAGACATACTCTACCCAGACTATATTTCGTCAATAATAACATGCTAAAATAGAAAAATGGCAAAAGCCAACGCGCCGCCTATCAGAGCTTGCCTGCCCGTTGCTGGATCATCATGAAGGTGTCGAAGGTATATTCGGAAAGCTGCATCCAGAGATAGGCATCCTTCTTATAAGCAACCTGATCGTCATAAATACGCTTGAAATAATCGTTCGATTTCGAAAGATCGGCATAGATTCCGGTCGCCGCCTGAAAACAAGCTTCGAGAATTTCCTGACTGAAGGGGCGCAGCGTCACGCCCTGCTTCACGATCTCTTTCAACGCCTGCGGATTTCTCAAATCATATTTCGCCAGCATGTTGGTGTTGGCAAAGGCACAGGCATTCGCCAGGATCGTCTGATAGGTTTTCGGTAGCGCGTTCCATTTTTCCAGATTGAAGAAGGCGTGCACGACGGCGCCTCCCTCCCACCAACCGGGATAATAATAATATTTGGCGATCTTCTGGAAGCCGAGCTTGAGATCGTCGTAGGGGCCGACCCACTCCGCCGCGTCGATCGCACCTTTGTCGAGCGCGGCGTAAATATCGTTGATTGCGAGATCCTGTTGCGGCACGACGCCGATCTTTTCGATGACCTTGCCGGCAAGGCCGGCAATGCGCATCTTCAGGCCCTTGAGATCGTCGAGCGTATTGATTTCCTTGCGGAACCACCCACCCATCTGCGCACCGGTATTGCCGGCCGGCAGGCCGAAAATACCCTGGGTGGCGTAAAACTCGTTCATCAGCTTGTTGCCGTCGCCCTCATAGAACCAGGCATTGCTGAGCCGGGCATTGAGACCGAACGGCAGGGCTGTGCCGATGGCGTAGGTCGGGTCCTTGTTCCAGAAATAATAGGAACAGGTGTGAGCCGCATCGACCGTCCCGGCACTCACCGCATCGGCGGCCTGCGCGCCCGGCACGATCTCGCCGGCTTCAAAGGTCTGGATGACGAAATTGCCTCCGGTCGCGTCCGAAACACGCGCTGCAATGTCCTCGGCGCCGCCATAAAGCGTATCCAGGCTCTTCGGGAAGGAGGAGGTCATCCTCCAGGTGATCTTCGGAAATTCCTGAGCCACAGCGGGGCTGGCGAGCGCAGAGGCGGCCGCGCCCGCGCCAACTGCTCCAGCTCGCCTGATGAACGAACGGCGATCCATCGAAACCTCCCGTATAGATAGCATTGCGGGAAAGATGCTCTCCCGACCGTGGCGCAAGCGATGGAGCTAACCACGCCGCGCATTGTCTTTCAAGATTGCTTTTACACCGTATTATGGCGATTCCTGTACATCGTCATGACGAACGGGAACAAAGCTTCTCCGCAACCATTCCGCGTTGCCGAGGAGCCACTCTTCGCGTAGATTTGTTTGAGGGTGACTGGCGTTTGCATTGACACCATATACATTGTGGGATCTCAGCCGATCCCGATAGTTTCGCATTTCTCCGGAGCCTCATATGTCCAGACCGATCATCGCCGTTCCTGCCGATATCCGAGAATTCGACGGCGTGACCTGGCATGCGGTGCAGCACCAATATATCCGCGCGGCCGTCAACGCCGCAGGGCTGATGGTGCTGATCGTCCCGGCGATGGAAGACGGCAACGATGTCGACGCCATCCTCGACCGCGTCGACGGTCTGCTCGTGTCCGGCTCCGCCAGCAATGTGCACCCCTCGCACTACGGCCAGGAAGCGCGCGAGAACGATGGTCCTTTCGATCCGGCCCGTGACGCTACGTCGCTGCCGCTCATTCGCCGCGCCATCGACCGTGCCATCCCGATGCTCGCCATCTGTCGCGGCATTCAGGAGCTGAACGTCGCGCTTGGCGGCACCCTCGCCAGCGAAATCCAGGAACAGCCGGGCATCTGGGACCATCGCAAGCCGCCGCATGTCGACCGCGACACGATGTATTCGATCCGCCAAAGCGTGTTCGTCAAGGAGGGCTCCTGCATCGCCGGCATCGTCGGCCCCGGCGAAGTGCGGGTAAACTCGCTGCACCGTCAGGCGATCGCCGATACGGCGCCACGGCTGCAGGTGGAAGCCGTCGCGGAAGACGGCACGATCGAAGCAGTCTCCGTTATCGACGCCAAGGCCTTTGCCGTCGGCGTGCAATGGCACCCGGAATATTGGGCGGAGACGGATTCGCCGTCGCGCAAGCTGTTTGCCGCTTTCGGCGATGCCGTGCGCGACTATGCGGCCGGCAAAGAGCAGCCCTTGGCCGATCCTCGCCGGCAACAGGCCGTATGATCAGCCTTTTGATTTAACCGGAGTTTCCGGCACCGGCGTCAGCACGTTGCCGTTGTTGAACCATGCGATGATATTGTCCGCCACGAGATCGGCCATAGCGTTGCGGGTCGGCACCGAGGCGGATGCCACATGCGGCAGCACCGAGACATTCGGCAACGAGAGGTAGGCTTCAGGAACGTTCGGCTCGTCGTAGAAAACATCGAGGCCGGCCGCGCCGATCGTGCCGTTCCGGAGGGCTGCGATCAGCGCATCGTCATCCACCGACCAGCCGCGTCCGACATTGATGAACACGCCTTGCGGCCCAAGCGCCGATAGAATCTCGGCGTTGATCACCTTGTGCGTCTCCGGCGTCTTCGGAACGACGGAGATCAGCGTATCCACCGATTGTGCCATCTCCTTCAGGGTCGAATAGTAGTCGTACGGCAACGAGTCGCGCGGCGAGCGCGTGTGATAGCCAATCTTCACCTTGAACGGCTCCAGCCGTCTGGCAATCTCCAGGCCGATGCGGCCGAGGCCGTAGATGCCGACGCGACGTCCCTTCATGGAGAAGGGCGACAGCGCAAACGCCCCTTCTTTCACCCAGCGGCCATCGCGCAGCCAGCTTTCCGCCTTCGGAAACTGCCGCAGCGTGTTGAGCAACAGCGCGATCGCGGTATCGGCCACCTCGTCGTTCAGAACGTCGGGCGTGTTGGTGACGACGATCCCCTTCGAGGCGGCATGCCCGACATCGATGCCGTCATAGCCGACACCGAAATTGGCGATGACTTCGATGTTGGGGAAGGCATCGATCCAGGCGGCGTTGAAGCCGCCCGCCACAGCAACGCCACGTATGCGGGCTGCAGTTTCCGCGTCAACCTTCGGGCCGCCATCGCGTTCAACGGAAATGATATCGAATTGTTTGCCGAGCGTTTCGAGAACGCGCGGGTGTATTTTCCCCGGAACGAGGATGGCAATGCGAGTATCGGACATGATCTTTCCTCTTGAAGACGCGGATCGGCGCTATTGGCGCGCCTGGTAGGGAGACGTCGATTGGCGGATGCGCATTTCCGGCTTGATGAGATGAATACCATCCGGCTCATGGCTGCCCGCCAGCCTATCCAAAAGCGCGCGCGCCGCAAGCCTTCCGACCTCGGCCTGACCGTTCCATACCGTCGTCAGCGCCGGCGTCGCGATCGCCGCTTCCTCCAGATCGTCATAGCCGGTGACCGAAATATCCCTGCCCGGCACGAGGCCGGCGCGGGAAATACCGTTCATCAAACCGATCGCCACGAGATCGTTCCAGCACACGGCTGCCGTCGGCTTCTGCGGCAATGACAGGAGATGCACGGCCGATTCGAAACCGCCCTGCTTGGAACGAGCGCCGGGAATGCGCAGATTGGGGTCAACTTCGATGCCTGCCTTGCGCAAGGCGTTCACATAGCCCTGATAGCGGTCACGGCCGGTCGAGGTCTGGTCCGTGCCGCCGATCATCGCGATGGTGCGGTGGCCGAGGCTGATCAGGTGATTTGTCGCGAGCGAAATGCCGTAGCTGTCGTCGCCGCGGAAGGTCGGCAGATCCAGTCCCTCCATCGAACGGGCGACGAGGATGGCCGGCATGCCGTTTTCTTCCGCCAGATCGAAATCCTCAGCGGGCGTGCCGATCGCCGGTGACATGATGATGCCATCGCCACCGAGCTGCAGCAGGGTCTCGACGAAGGTTCGTTGCTTCTCGACCGAATCGTAATGGTTGGAAAGAATGAAGGTGTGACGGCTACGGTCGAGCTCGCTTTCGATCGCCTTGAGGATTTCGCCGTAGAACGGGTTCATGATGTCGTGGACGACGACGCCGATGATTCCGGATCGCGAGGTTCTTAGACTTGCGGCGCGGCGATTGTAGATATAACCGAGCGTGCGCGCCTGATCCTTGATCTTCTCGCGCGTGTTCGCCGCCACCAGCGGACTGTCACGTAAGGCAAGGGATACGGTCGCCGTTGAAATGCCCAGCGTTTCCGCAATGGTCGAAAGCTTTATCTTTTGCGCCATGCGCTCCTCTCCTCGTGAAACGCAGCCAAATATGCCATCCCGTCGTCTCACGATTCCGGAATTTAAAAACTTTAATTAAAAGATTAAATCGCGCCGCGCAACTCGAATTCGCGGGGGTTCTCAGAATTCCCCATCATCTTCGTCATGGTCACCGGCTTGAAGATTGCCGTCGATCGCCCTTAGCAGGCGCACGAGCGAGCGGACATCCTTCTCCGAAAAGCCGCGGGTAGCGAGTTCGTCGCAAGCAGCAGCCGAACTTGTGATCTCGGTGACGCTATTGCGCCCGGCCTCCGTGAGATAGACCTTGGTCAACCGGGCGTCCGTCGCATCCGGCCGTCGCTCGACGAAGCCCTGCGCCTCCATGCGGCCGATCGTTCGGGTCATGGTCGGTGCCTTGACGCCTAGCTTCTGCGCCAGCGTTCCAGCCGGCAGGCCATCGCTCGCCGCAAGGGCAAGGATGACGCCATCCTGCCCAGCGTAGAGGCCGCTGGCCGTCAGGTTGCGTGTCAGAACCGTGCGCATCGACCGCGCCGCCTGCGTCAATGCCGGCGACAAATCGGCAAGCGTGTATTCGCCGTGGTCCTTCTTCTTACCCGACTTACCTTTTTTTCCGTCCTTGCTCTTCTTACCCATCGTGATTCCGTTGATCTTTCCGCCGCTGCAGCATCACGATATGACATTGCGCAGGTTATTGACATAAACAAGAGGCACATCCACAGATGGCACAGCCAATGCCGCGTTTCGATGACAATGATAGGACGTTGATGCCAATTGACCGGGCAAATTGGATCGCCGTCCTGCCGCTTGGTGCCCATGAACAACACGGCCCCCACTTACCCTTCGAAACCGATGGGTTGATTGCCGAAGGCATCGTGGCCCGCCTGAAGGCTGCGCTGCCGGCCGATTTGCCCGTGACTTTTCTGCCTGCGGAGCCGGTCGGCTACTCCATCGAGCATATGGATATCGCCGGCACCAGGACGCTCGCCTTTGACGAAGCCGTTAACCGCTGGCTCGGTA
Organism: Rhizobium mayense; assembly: GCF_030272705.1. Taxonomy (GTDB): domain Bacteria; phylum Pseudomonadota; class Alphaproteobacteria; order Rhizobiales; family Rhizobiaceae; genus Rhizobium; species Rhizobium mayense. The sequence continues at coordinate 119,157 of NZ_JARFYM010000006.1, forward strand.
TCGCCGAAAACCTGCACCATCTCGGCATCCGCAAATTCGTCATGCTGAACGCCCATGGCGGCAACTCGCCCTTGATGACCATCGTGGCGACGGAAGCCCGCGTCCGCTTCGACATGCTGGCGGTCGCGACCAGTTGGACGCGCTTCGGTGTGCCCGAAGGACTGATCGCGCCGGAAGACAAGGCCATCGATATCCACGGCGGCGATATCGAGACGTCGGTGATGCTGGCGCTCTACCCCGAGAAAGTCAACATGACCAAAGCCGCGAATTTCCCGTCCCGGCAATCCGATTTCATCAGGCGCTTCAAGCATCTGCGCGCCTATGGTCCCCATGCCTTCGGCTGGAAAATGTCGGATCTGAGCGGACAAGGCGTGGCGGGCAATGCAGGTGCCGCGACAGCGGAAAAGGGCGAGCGGCTGATCGCCCATGCGGTGAAGGGATTGGTGGAGTTGCTCAGGGATGTCAGCGAGTTTGATGTGGAGAGGCTGGACTGAACCACATTGAAGCCGCCGTCCCAAACCCAATGTGATCTTATAACATATAAAAGCCTTTGAACTGGCGCCGCCAACTCCTTATATGGAACGCGATCACTTTCCGCTCTCCGGGGCAAACTCCCATATTTCGAGGCTCCCATGACCGAAACAGCCACGCAGAAGCCCATTCCCGTCACCGTTCTGACGGGGTATCTCGGCGCCGGCAAGACGACGCTGCTCAACCGTATTCTCTCTGAAAACCACGGCAAGAAATACGCCGTCATCGTCAACGAGTTCGGCGAGATCGGCATCGACAACGATTTGATCGTCGAATCAGACGAAGAAATCTACGAGATGAACAATGGCTGCGTCTGCTGCACGGTGCGCGGCGACTTGATCCGCGTCGTCGAGGGCCTTATGCGCCGTCCCGGCCGTTTCGACGGCATAATCGTCGAAACGACAGGCCTTGCCGATCCGGTTCCCGTCGCCCAGACTTTCTTCATGGATGACGATGTCCGCGCCAAGACCGAGCTCGATGCCGTCGTAGCACTTGTCGATGCCAAGCACCTGCCGCTGCGCCTGAAGGACAGCCGCGAGGCCGAAGACCAGATCGCTTTTGCCGACGTCGTCGTCATCAATAAGTCCGATCTCGTCTCTCCGGAAGAGCTCGCTCAGATCGAGGACATCGTCCGCGCCATCAACCCCGCCGCGCGCGTCTACAAGACCACCCGCTCCGGCGTTGACCTCGCCCGCGTCCTGAACCAGGGCGCCTTCAATCTCGAGCGCGCGTTGGAAAACGATCCGCATTTCCTCGAGCATGGCCATGAAGACCATGTCTGCGGCCCGGATTGCGATCATCACGACCACGACCACCATCATCACGACCATGATCACGACCATCACCACCACGATCATGATCACGACCACCATCACCATGGCCTCTCGGCCGTTCATGACGTGACGGTACAGTCGGTCTCGCTGCGCGGCGGTGAAATGAACCCCGAACGCTTCTTCCCGTGGATCCAGAAGGTTACGCAGACCGATGGCCCAAACATTCTGCGCCTCAAGGGCATCATCGCTTTCAAAGGCGATGAGGAACGCTATGTCGTCCAGGGTGTTCACATGATCATCGAAGGCGATCACCAGCGCGCCTGGAAAGAGGGCGAAAAGCATGAGAGCCGCCTGGTCTTCATCGGCCGTGAGCTCGATCGCGAAAAGCTGGAAAAGAGCTTCAAGGCCTGCGAGGCGGCCGCCTGATGCCGACTGTCGCTCCGCTTGATATCGACGGCCACGTTCTGGCCGTCGAATTTTTAGGTGATACCCCCTTCTTCGCCAGCGCCGCCGGCGCGATCCATCGGCTGGAAGGTGGCGAGAAGGTGACGGAAGCCCATCAGGGCATGCTCACCTGCATTCGCGATCCCTACAGCGACAGCCTGGTTTCCGGCGGCGAGGACGGCAAGGTTCTCCGGATCGCTGCCGACGGCGGCGTCACCGTGCTGGCAGAGGCACCGCGCAAATGGATCACCCAGCTCGCCGCCGGCCCGCAAGGCACTGTCGCTTACGCATACGGGAAAAGCAGCTTTGTGCGGCTGGCCGATGGCTCGACCAAGGAATTTACCGAGGGGCGCACCGTCGAAGGCATCGCCTTCGCGCCCAAGGGCCTGCGCATTGCGGTCGCCCGCTATAACGGCGTGTCGCTGCATTGGGTCGGCATGACCGCGCAGCCGATCAATCTTGAATGGAAGGGCGCCCACACTGGCGTCACCTTCTCGCCGGACGGTCAGTTCGTCGTCACCACCATGCAGGAAAACGCACTGCACGGCTGGAAGATGGACACGAAGCCCGGCGCCGAGGCCCGGCACATGCGCATGACGGGGTATCCCGCCAAGGTGAAATCGCTCTCCTGGTCCAACAAGGGCAAATGGCTCGCCTCCTCCGGCGCACCGGCGGCAATTGTCTGGCCGTTTCAGGGCAAGGACGGTCCGATGGGCAAGGCGCCGCTGGAACTCGGGACCCGCGCCAATATCATGGCGACCTCGGTCAAGTTCCATCCCGTGGAAGACATTCTGGCGATCGGCTTCATCGACGGCATGATCCTGGCGGTGCGCATCGGCGACGCCAAGGAAGCGCTCTTGCGTCGGCCCGGCAAAGGTGCAATCACCTCCATGAGCTGGAGCAAATCCGGCAAGCTGCTCGCCTTTGCCTCCGAGGCCGGTGATTGCGGCGTGGTCGACGTTTCCGCTTGATAAGAAAGATATGGCCATGTCCCAGACAGGAACGGCAATCGCCGGACATTCCCCTGCCACCGGCAGCGTCTGGGACGTAATTCGCCATGAGGCCTCCGATCTCGCCGGCCGCGAGCCGACCTTGCGCCCGCTGCTCTCCGCGCAGATCATCGCGACGCAGTCGGATGCCGAAAGCCTCGCCAATGTCCTGGTCGCTCGCCTTTCCGTTGCAGGCATTGAAGCCGGCGATCTCGCCGCCCTGTTTCAGGACGTGCTGACGCGGCATAGCGCAATCCTGACCGCGACGGAGGCGGATCTCGTCGCGGTCCGTACTCGCGATCCCGCCTGCACGACCTATCTGCATGCGCTGCTGAACCTCAAGGGCTTTCACGCCCTGCAGACCCACCGCATCGCCCATGCGCTCTGGACGGAGGGCCGGCCAGAAATCGCCAGCTGGCTTTCCAATCTCGCGTCGCTCGTCTTCGGTCCGGATATCCATCCGGCGGCAAAGATCGGCGTGTCCATCATGCTCGATCATGGCTCCGGCATCGTCATCGGCGAGACCGCCGTCATCGAGGATGAAGTCTCGATCCTGCAAAATGTCACGCTCGGCGGCACCGGCAAGGAAACCGGTGACCGGCATCCGAAAATCCGTCACGGCGTAATGATCGGCGCCGGCGCAAAGATCCTCGGCAACATCGAAGTCGGCGCCTTCAGCAAGGTGGCGGCCGGCAGCGTCGTGGTAAAGCCGGTTCCGGCCCATTGCACCGTCGCCGGCGTCCCCGCCACGGTGGTCCGCATCCATCGCGCTGACGAGATCCCGGCCGAGACGATGGATCAGAATATCTAGCTGACGGCTGTGCCCCGTGACATAAGGTAGCAGGCAACGCGCATCAGCCACACCTGCCCGCGACCTCCTTTTTCATGTCAGCAAAAACAACCCTTTAGTTGCGTCCCTCATAGGCAACACCTCCCTCTCCCGGCATGCACATTCACGGAACTGTCATATACGCTTGATAGCCCGGCACGGTTCCCTCCGCCTCGGCGCGGCGCATTTTAAGCGTCGGGGCGCAGACCCCACTCGAGAGGATATGACAATGATCTGTCTTTCGCGTCGCGCCGCCCTCGCTGCCGGCAGCGCGCTCACCCTGATTTCGCTTTGTTCCACCGCCGGTGCCGCCGATACGGCGCCGACGAATACCGCGACCCCGATCAAGCATCTGGTCGTCATCTTCCAGGAAAACGTTTCTTTCGACCATTATTTCGGGACCTACCCCAAGGCAGCAAATGTCGACGGTGAGCCGGCATTCAAGGCCGCTGACAACACGCCGACCGACATCAACACGCTCGCCCACGCCGGTCTCATCGACAATAACCCGAACAAGACGAATACGGCCAACGGCGCCGATGCCGCGGCCCCCTTCCGCCTCGATCGCACCCAGGCAGCCGCCCAGTCGCAGAACCATGGCTATACCGCCGAGCAGGCCGCCTACAACAATTTCGCCATGGACCTTTTCCCGGCCAATACCGGCAAGGGCACCAAGGATGCCGCCGGCGCGTTCGGCACCAAGGGCCAGGTCATGGGCTACTATGACGGCAACACCGTCACCGCGCTCTGGAACTACGCTCAGCACTATGCGCTGAACGACAATTCCTTCTCCACCAATTTCGGCCCGTCGACCCCCGGCGCGCTGAACCTCATCTCCGGCCAGACCAATGGCGCCATCCTGCCCCCTGGCTACACGCTGGAAAAGGACGGCACCTATTCCAAGGGCCGCATCGTGCCTGACGGCAACGGCGGCTGGACCGCGATCAGCGACTTCGATCCGACCGGCGACGCCTGCTCGGCCGGCCAGACGGCGCTGATGTACGGCAAGAACATCGGCGACATGCTGAACGAACACAACATCACCTGGGGCTTCTTCGAAGGTGGCTTCGACCTGACGCAGACCAATGCCGACGGCACCACGGGCTGCAAACGGGCCTCGACCTCGACCGTTACCCAGGTCAACAGCGCCGACTACATCCCGCATCACCAGCCGTTCCAGTACTACGCCTCGACCGCGAACCCGACGCATGCGCGTCCGTCCTCGGTCGCGGCAATCGGCACCACCGACGCCGCCAACCATCAGTATGACATGACGGATTTCTACGCCGCGCTGAAGAACGGCACCATGCCGACCGTCAGCTTCCTGAAAGCGCCGGCCTATCAGGACGGCCATGCCGGCTATTCCGATCCGCTCGACGAGCAGGAATTCGTGACCCAGGTAGTCAATACCGTCCAGAATTCGCCGGATTGGAAGGACACCGCAATCATCGTCCTCTATGACGACTCCGACGGCTGGTACGACCATGCCCACGCCGTCGTCAATCCGTCGAAGCTCGGCGTCAAGGGCTATGACGTGCTGAACGGCGATAGCTGCTCGACCGGAACCCCGTTGCCGGGCGTCAACGGCCAGCCGGCCCAGGGCCGCTGCGGCTACGGCACGCGCCAGCCGCTGCTGGTCATCTCGCCCTACTCCAAGGTCAACTTTGTCGACCATACTTTGACTGACCAGACCTCAGTGATGCGTTTCATCGAAGACAACTGGATGGGCGGCGAACGCCTCGGCGGCGGCTCGTTCGATGCCATCTCCGGCTCGCTGAACAACATGTTCGACTGGTCGAAGGGCGATGCGCAGAAGCTGATCCTCGACACGAAGACCGGTAACAGCGCCTCCTAAACCAATAGAATGGGGGATCGAAAATGTCCTTGAACACGAAGCGCCCTTTCCTCCCCCTGATCGCGCTCGCGAGCATCTCGCTCGCGGGGGCGACCATCGGATTGGCAAGCGAACCGGCCGCCAATGCCGCTGCAGATACCTATGACGATGCCGCCCCCCTGAGCGCCGTCGCGCAGCTCGGGCAGAAGTTGTTCCACGACCAATCGCTTTCCGGCGGCGGCCAGATGTCCTGCGCCACCTGCCATGATCCCAACAATCACTATGCGCCGGCTAATGATCGCGCCGTGCAATTGGGGGGACCGCATCTCGACCAACCGGGCATCCGCGCTGTCCCGAGCCTCGCCTATAAGATGTCGACGCCTGCCTTCTCCGTCGGCGCGGAAACTGCTGCCGACGAGACGACTGAGGCGGCGCCGATGACCGAGGCATCCGGCGTAGCGCTTGCCAACGCCCCGGCGACCGTCGCAGGGCCGCTGACGGCGCAGGCCGTCGTCAAGGCCGATTCGAATGCACCCGATCTGGTGCCGCAGGGCGGCATGTTCTGGGATGGCCGCGTCGATTCGCTGGAGGAACAGGCGCTGCAGCCGATGATCTCGCCTTTCGAGATGGCCAATGCCGATGCAGCCGTCGTCTATGCCAAGCTCAAGCAGAGTTATGGCAAGGACATTGGCGCCCTTTTCGGCAACAATGTCCTCAACGATCAGGATATGACGATCGCCGAAGCCGGTTTCGCGCTGGCGCGGTATCAGATCGAAGAACCATCCTTCCACCCATATTCGAGCAAATACGACTATTACCTGCGCGGCAAGGCGACGCTGTCGGACGCCGAAATGCGCGGGCTGAAACTGTTCGACGATCCCAACAAGGGCAATTGCGCCTCCTGCCATCTCGACAAGATGACTGGTGACGGACGTATGCCGAACTTCACCGATTTCGAATTCGAGGCGCTTGGCGCACCGCGCAATCCGGACATTCCGGCCAATGCCGACCCGCATTATTACGACACCGGCATCTGCGGTCCGCTGCGCAATGACACCTATTCCGCCCAGCCACAGAATTGCGGGCTGTTCAAGACACCGACGCTGCGCAATGTCGCTACTCGCCGCGTCTTCTTCCACAATGGCGTCTATCGCTCGCTGGAGGATGTCACTCGCTTCTACGTCAAGCGCGACACCAATCCCGACGAAATCTATCCGAAGGATCCCAGCGGGAAGGCACAGAAATACAACGACCTGCCGGCGCAATATCAGGCCAATATCGACGTCATCGACGCGCCAATGAACCGCAAGCTCGGCGATGCGCCGGCTCTGAACGATACCGAGATCGCTGATGTCGTCGCGTTTCTGAAAACGCTGACGGACGGTTACGACCCGGCGAAAGATGGGATGAAGGCGGCCAAATAGAAACGCCTCCGCCACAACGGGCGAAGGCGGATGAAGACCTTAAGCAGCCATGGCGACCGGAGGCTGACCCAGCTTGCGGCCGCTGGCGACGATCATGCCGGCGGCGCCATCCAGCCAACCATCCTTGAGTTCGAGCGCGAGGAAACGGTTGCGCTGGAACGGGCCGGGCATGACGAGGTGGCGGGTCTTTTCGGCGAAGAAGCCGAAACGCTCGTAATAAGGCGCGTCGCCGACAAGCAGGATGGCGCCATGGCCACGCTTCTTGGCTTCGAGGACGGCAGCGCGCATCAGCGCCGAACCGACGCCTTTGCCTGCATGGGGACAATCAACAGCCAGCGGGCCCAGCAGCAGCGCATCGACCGGGCGGGTTTCACGATCGACGCCAGCCTCGATGTTCCAAAGGCGAACAGTGCCGATGACATGGCCGGCGCGATCGCGGGCGACAAGCGCCAGGCCCTCGGCCGGAACGCGGCCGCGGCGGAGCTTTTCGGACGACTTCTTGCGGCGATCGGCGCCCATGACGCGATCGAGCAGATTTTCGCGCGCGACGACGTCGCCTGCATTTTCCAGGTCGAGGGTGAAAGTGGACGGCGCAAAAAATGCGCGGACAGAATCAAGAACAGCGGCCATCTCGGCCTCCCGTGCCCAATACCGTTATCAGCGGTGGTGACGAACTATTGTGAGGGTGCCGCCCCGGCTGGTTACGGGGGCGGCGAGGACAAACCTTAGATGATGTAAGCCTTCAGAGGGTCGAACCCGTTGAAAGCAACCGCCGAATAGGTGGTGGTATAGGCGCCGGTGCCTTCGATCAGGACCTCGTCGCCGATGGTGAGCGTCACCGGCAGCGGATAGAGGTTCTTTTCATACAGCACGTCGGCCGAATCGCAGGTCGGGCCGGCAATGACGCAGGGTTCCATCTCGTCGCCGTCACGCGTCGTGCGGATCGGGTAGCGGATCGCCTCGTCCATGGTTTCGGCGAGACCGCCGAATTTGCCGATGTCGAGGAAGACCCAGCGAGCGGCATCGTTGTCCGACTTCTTGGAAATCAGGACGACTTCGGCCTTGATCACGCCGGCATTGCCGACCATGCCGCGGCCCGGCTCAATAATCGTATGCGGGATCTGGTTGCCGAAATGGGCACGCAGAGACGCAAAGATCGCCTTGCCATAGGCTTCAGCCGAAGGAACGTCGCGCAGGTACTTGGTCGGAAAACCGCCGCCCATGTTGACCATCTGCAGGTGAATGCCCTGCTTGGCGAGCGAGACGAAGACGCGCTTGGCATCGGCAAGAGCATCGTCCCAGGCATCGACCTTGGTCATTTGCGAGCCGACGTGGAAAGACACGCCGTAGGATTCCAGACCGAGCTGATGGGCGTAGACGAGAACGTCGACAGCCATCTGCGGGACGCAGCCGAACTTGCGCGACAGCGGCCATTCGGCGCCTTCGCCATCCGTCAGCACGCGGCAGAACACACGGGCGCCGGGAGCTGCACGGGAAATCTTCTCGACTTCCTCATGGCTGTCGACGGCGAAGAGGTTGATACCGAGTGCATGCGCACGGGCGATATCGCGCTCCTTCTTGATGGTGTTGCCGAACGAGATGCGGGCAGGCGTCGCACCGGCATCGAGGGCCATTTCGATTTCAGCGACGGACGCGCAATCGAAGTTGGAGCCCAGGCCTGCGAGCAAGCGCAGCACTTCCGGAGCCGGGTTCGCCTTTACGGCATAGTAGATGGCGCTGTCCGGCATGGCGTGACGGAAAGCGTGAAAATTGTCGCGGACGACATCGAGATCAACCACCAGGCAGGGACCGTCCGGACGTCGGGTAGCGAGAAAGTCGCGAATACGTTGCGTGGTCATGTCAATTCCCTTTTTCAATTCCAAAAGCTCCGGGAAAAACCCAGAGGACAAAGGGCGACGCTCATTCGCTCAGGTACCAGCCGGTGGAGACCCCGGAACCATGCAAACGCGCGACGCGCAGATAATGAACCAGTGCTGCGAACGCAGCGCGGATTCGGCTTTGTCTGCCATGGATTGGAGGGAAAATCCCAACCGCACTTCCGGCAATGAAGGTGTGCCTCTTCAGTAACCCCGGCTGATGGAAAGCCGGGAGAGAACAAAAAGGCCCGCACCGTCGTTGCTTCAGATGTCCTCGCATTTTCCGGTTGGCCGGAATAGCGACTGGAGGGGTTAATTCCAGGTACCTTACCGATTTTCTCACCACATCGAGGATCGGCGGACACCCACGGGCACGTGCGACTTTGGGCTGAACCCGAAATAGGAATATTCGCCGCAATAATCAAGAATTTTTTTCGCCAGCGGCCGAAAAAAATAATTGAACAAACCGGCCCAATTTGTTCAATAACTTGCGACGGTTAACGAGGGCTTTGCCATGGACACTTTGACCCGGATTCGCGCCTTTATCGATGTGGTCGAGGCGGAAGGTTTCTCCGCGGCCGCAAGGAAAACCGGGCGCTCCAAGGCGCTGCTTTCCAAATATGTCCGAGAACTGGAGGATGAGCTTGGCGCTCTCCTGCTCAATCGCACGACCCGGCAATTCTCGATGACCGAGGCGGGCCATACCTACTATCGCACCGCTTCCGACATATTGAAAGAAATCGATAATCTCGCCGATCTCGTGCGCGAGAGCAATCAGCAGCTCAAGGGCCGCCTGCGTATCTCCGTGCCGCGCACCTTTGTCGATGCCGATGTCGGGCAGTCCTTGATCGACTTCGCCAAGGAAAATCCCGACCTCGCGCTGGAGATCGCTGCCGATGACCGATTCGTCGATCTGATCGAGGAAGGCTTCGACGTCGCCGTTCGCGTCACCAAGCTCGAGGATTCCGGCATGATCGCCCGCAAGATCTCGGATTTCCGCGTTCACATCTGCGCGACCAAGGAGTTTCTTGACCGCTACCCGACGCTGGAACATCCCAATGATCTGGCAAATGTCCCCTTTATCGTCGATACCAACAACCGTTCACAGAACAGCATCCGCTTCTTCAATCCGGACAGCACGACCTTCAATGTCGCGATCAGCGGCCCGATCGAAGTCAATAGCCCGCACGCCACTCTGCGCGCCGCCCTCTCGGGCCTCGGCGTTGCCGTGGTCCCGGATTTCATCGGCCGCAAGGCGATCGCGAGCGGCGAACTACTGACACTGTTCAACGATTACATCCCGACCGACCGCGGCATCTATGCGGTCTACCCGCACCGCCGTTATCTCCCGGCCAAGGTGCGCATCTTCGTCGACTACCTGCATAACTGGTTCCGCAAACACAGCTGAGCATTTTAGCTCTGTCGACTGGTCCCAATTCCGTCTCATTTCCTGACCAGAAATCCAGGTGAATCAATGCTCACGAAGCACATCGGACGCATGAGAAAATCCACCGTTCTCCATATCGCCGCCCTGGGCGGAGGCCTGTTGCTCGCGCCTGTCGCGGCATCGGCGCATCCGCATATCTTCGTGGAAGCGCGCCTGGAAGTGCTGGCAGGTGCTGACGGCGCGGTGCAGGAGCTGCGCAATGTCTGGCGCTTCGACGAGGTCTTCTCCTCCTCGGTGCTGATGGATTTCGACAAGAACACCAACCTGAAGCTCGACCCGAATGAGCTCAAGGAAGTCGGTAAAACAGTGCGCGATTCGCTCGCCGACTACGACTACTACACAAACCTGACGCTCAACGGCAAAGCCATCAAGGTCAACAAGCCAGACGTCATCAATGTCGACTACAAGGACGGCCAGCTCCTGATGTTCTTCGCGGTCAAGCCGTCCGAGCCTATGGTGCTGAAGGGCAACAAGCTCAGCTTCGGCATCTACGACCCGACGCTCTACACCTCGATCGATTTTCCCAGCGACAACGAGCTGGTGACAGAAGGCGACGCCTTCAAAGGCTGCACGCAGAAGGTCGTGCGCCCTGATCCGGACGAAGTCATCGCCGAAAACAAGGCGACATTGACGGATGCCTTCTTCAACGATCCGACGGGAACGACCATGTCGAAGCTCTTCGCCACGCGGATAGACGTCCAATGCTGACGTCGCGGATATCGAGGCTGCTTCCGGCGGCAGCCCTCGCCTTTCTGGCAGCCGCAAGCCTTGCGCACGCCACGGGATCGCCGCTCGGCATCGGCACGGCAGAACCGAGCTTCCAGCCGACCGGGGGGCCGCTGGCGCCGATCTTTCTCTATGTAAATTATGAGCAGCAGGCCTTCTATCGGGCGCTCACCAAATCCATCGAGGCCATGCGTCAGGATCCTTGGCAACTCTGGACGCTGATCGGCCTCTCCTTCGCTTACGGCATCTTTCACGCCGCCGGCCCCGGCCATGGCAAGGCCGTCATCTCTTCCTACATGGTCGCAAACGAGATCGAGCTGAAGCGCGGTATCGTCATCTCGTTTATCTCGGCCTTCATCCAAGGCCTCGTCGCCGTTCTCGTCGTCGGGGCCGCCTATTTCGTCCTGCGCGGGTCGGGCATCACCATGACGATGGCCACCAATGCTATGGAGATCACCAGCTTCGTCATGGTGATCATCTTCGGCGGCTGGCTGTTGTTCCGCAAACTACGCTCGATGATCCAAAGCAGGCCGCAACGCCAGGAGGTGCAATTCGCGACGTCGGCCGGCCCGGTCAGCATGTCGCTTTTCGAAGACGCCTCGAACAGCTCAGGTCCTGTGCAAAAACTCTCCCGCGTCCGCGCGACGCCGCAGACAGGCAACCGGTATAATTGCGACGACCCGACACATGATTTGGCCAATGGCATGGTCTGCGAGACCTGCGGCCATTCGCATCTGCCCGATCCGAAAATGCTGGCGAACGAGAAATTCAGCGTCCGCGAAGCCTGGTCGGCGATCATCACCGTCGGCCTGCGCCCCTGCTCTGGCGCGCTGCTCGTCATGACCTTCTCGATGCTGAACGGGCTCTATCTCGGCGGTCTGCTGTCCGTTATCGCCATGTCGATCGGCACGGCGTTAACCGTCTCGCTGCTCGCCATCATCGCCGTCTTCGCCAAGGGCACCGCCGTGCATTTCACCGGTCGCGGTTCGAAGCTTTCGACATGGGTCGGCAATGGCATCGAAATCCTGGGCGCGTTGCTGGTCATCTGCACCGGCGTCATATTGCTCGGCGCGTCGCTGCAGACCTGACTTGGTGGATTATCGGTTCTTGCGCCTCTGATAGCGGGCTCTCATCCAGAAGACCAGGAAGAAGGCCAGAATGACCAGGACGCCGAAGCCGGTGCCGAGCCACGGCGAAACATTGCCGAGCCGGACGATGATATCGGGCATCAAGTACAACAGCGCCATGGCGGCCAGCAAGATAATAGCGGCCGCGATCGCCGTTGAGCGGGTTTCGCTGTTTTTATCCGTCAAGATGGCTGTTCCTTCGCGCCGCTACTCGTTGTCCGGCGAAGGCTTAGGCCAGCCGCCCACGAAAGGCAACCGGCCCTTCCGCCGATGATCAGACCTTGGCGCTTGCGACCGTTGCCTCGATATGATCGACCAGCGCATCGGGAAGACCGAGGCGACCGGCGAGAAGATCGAGATAACCGCGCTCTGCTCGCGAATCCGGCTCGATCGTCAGCCGCGACGCCGTGTAGACCTGCACGCGCTGCTCTTCGGTTTGCGCCGATGCGACGATGGCGTCGAGATCGACAGGATTGGCAAGCTCGCGCTCGAAAAAAGCTTCCGCTTCCGCACCGACGCCCGCTTCCTGCACCTTGCCGAGAATATGCCGGCGCTCCGCATCGTCGATATGCCCATCGGCACGGGCGGCGGCGATCATGGCGCGGACGAGGGAAAGCGCAAAATCATTGCTGGCGCTCGCCGGCGCGGTACTGAAGCCGGAATTGGAGGGCGGCGGCAGGAATTGCGGCTCCGCCTGCTGGGCAGGTTGCGGCGCCGTCTCCGGTGTGTTGCCCGCCTGATAGTTCTTGTATGCCTGATAGCCGAGCCCGGCGATGGCGGCGAGGCCACCGAGCGTCAGTACGTTGCCGGTAATCTCGCGGCCTGTCTTCGTACCCAACAGCACTCCGGCAATGGCGCTGGTTGCCAAGGGATTGTCCCTGGCAAGATTGATGGCTTCGGTCGCCTTGTCTCTCACGCTTCCCTGCATTCCCGGAACTTGCGATCCCAGGAACTGGTCCAGAAGCTTGCGGGCGTCGATCATCTTGATGGTCCTCCGTCCTTTGCGAAGCATGATCCCAAAAAGTGCGCAGCGGTTTTTGGGCGAGATCATGCGAAAACAAAACTGCGAGAGGGAAATAGGAAGAGACGACTGCGAATACAAACCTGCCGAAAAGCAAAAGGGCGCGCATGAGACCATGCACGCCCTTTGGTCGACTTTTCGGAAGGCCTTAGCTTAGCCCTTCAGTGCGGCCGCTTCGGCGGCGAGCTTGGTGATCCCGGCCCAATCGCCTGCCGCGACCAGTTCCTTCGGCGCGACCCAGGAGCCACCGACGCAGATGACGTTCGGCAGCGACAGGTAATCATGGGCATTCTTCAGCGAAATGCCGCCGGTCGGGCAGAACAGCGTGCCTGCGAGTGGCGAGGACAGCGCCTTGAGATAGGCAGCGCCGCCAGCCTGTTCGGCCGGAAAGAACTTCAGCACCTTGTAGCCTTCCTCACGCAACGCCATGACTTCGCTCGCCGTCGCCGCACCCGGCAGCAGCGGCACGTGGGAGCCGCGGGCAGCGTCCAGCAACTCTTGCGTTGTTCCGGGGCTGACGATGAACTTCGAGCCTGCTTCGACGGCAGCTTCCCACTGCGCGACATTGAGGATCGTGCCAGTGCCGACTTCAGCCCCTTCGACTTCCTCCGCCACGGCGCGGACGGCATCGAGCGCACCGGCAGTGCGAAGCGTGATCTCGATTGCTTTCAAACCGCCGGCAACCAGCGCCCGGGCGAGCGGCACGGCCGATTTCGCATCTTCGACAATGAGGACGGGAACGACAGGCTGCAATTTCAGGATGGAAAGAAGCTTTTCGGTTTTCTCGCCCATGGTCGGCGTGCTCCCTTAAAACGATTGAAATCCGGTGTTCGAATAGCCTTCCGAGAGGTCCTTGTCGAGACAAAAGCGAAGTTTGATTACCAAGGGTAGGAAATCCCGAAAACATCCGTTAGTCTATTCAAATATGATGCTGACGGAGCATGTCGAGCGCATGGCAAAAGAGATCGAGCGAAAGTTTCTGGTGCGCGGCGATCAATGGCGCGACCTCACTTCCGAGAAGCTTACCCTACGGCAGGCCTATATTGCCTCCATGGACGATCGCTCCGTGCGCGTTCGCCTGACGAACGACACGGTCGCCACCCTCACGATGAAGATTGGCAGGGCGATGACGCGCGACGAGTTCGAATATGAGATCCCCGTTGCCGATGCCGAAGAGCTGCTCGGCAACGCCATCGGCCTTGTCATCGAGAAGACCCGCCACAAGGTGCCCTACAAGGGCTTTGTCTGGGAAGTCGACGTCTTTCGCGGCGCGCATCGCGGCCTGGTGACCGCCGAGGTCGAGATGGAGTGCGAAAGCGATGATCCTGAATTGCCGGATTGGGTTGGCCGCGAGGTGACCGGCGAATATCGCTACTCCAACCAGGCGCTCGCGACGCAATTCGAACAGGAATACGATGAGTTATCGCATTCGGCCTGACAAGGCCTTCGACGACGATGTGCATACCGCCGCTGCGCGTCAACTCGGCAAGGCGATAGCAGCATTGACCGATCGGCCGGAGGGACTGCATGAGGCGGTGCACACTGCGCGCAAGCATATCAAGCGCGTGCGCGCGCTCTACCGGCTGATCGCTCACCGCGCGCCGGAGTTCCAGCGACAGGAAAATGACAGGCTGCGGGAGATGGCGCGAACGCTCTCCCACGTTCGCGACGCGACCGCTCTCATCGAGGTCGGTCGTCATCTGCACGAGACGGCGACATGCGAGGAAGAAGCACAGGCGCTAGCACGCGTCATCGATGTCCTCACGGCCCGGCGCGATCGGCTGTCGGAGGCGGATACCGACCTCGAGGAGAAGGCGGAATCCGCGATTACCACCTGCCGAGAAGCGTTGGAGGCGCTGAGCGCGATCTCTTTCGACAGCGGCCGACGCGAGGCCGGACGCATCTTTCAAAAAAGCTGGCGCAAGATAGGGCGCAAGGCGGCGAAGGCACTCGCCGAATGCCATGCAGAAGCTCATACCGACCAATTTCACGAGTTGCGCAAACGCGGCCAGGATTGCTGGATGCATCATGCGCTTTTGCGCGACATCTGGCCGTCGGCCATGCGCGCAAAACAGCTGGAAGCGAAGGCGCTGGTCGATGTGCTTGGCCGCTATCTCGATCTGTCGATGCTTTCCGAAGTTACCGATCGCGAGCCGCATCTCTTCAACGGAAATGACGACCGCGCCCGCCTGCTGGAGGCGATCATCTCCCGCCAGCAAACCGCCCGCCAGGATGCGCTGGCCAAGGCCCGCTGGCTGTTTGCCGACGAACCGAAGCAGGAAGCGCGGACGATCAAACGACTTTGGCTGGAAGCCGGGGATTGAGGAAATCAATTCCATCAGCAAAGATTGTAGGCAATTCCTCTCCGTTAGGTAGCGACTCTCTCGGACGAAAATTTCCATTCAAAAGCAACCACTGCCGCCGCGTGCTTGTGGTGTCATAACGGCCCGACGTCAGCGACCGCGTCTCATTAACCGTAACGTACTTGTCACTTTTCGGCATCATGCCAAGGTCTCGACTTCATCGGGTTGGGAGGACAAGACGATGTTGAGAATTGGAACACTATTTCTCGCCACATTGAGTTTAACCGCCGTTTCATTCGACCGGGCAAGCGCCCAACAGGTCACAGGCGAACCTGGTTCGCCCAGCGCAACGACAACGATCGACGGAAGATATCTTCCGAACCCGCCCCCGGCATTCGGCGGACAAATTGGCCTCGACGCCAAGAACTCCAAACCTTATTGGCCGCCTCAGATCGTGCCGCCAAAGGGCGCGCCGAATATCCTGCTCATCATGACCGATGATGCGGGTTACGGTGTTGCCGGTACATTTGGCGGCGTCATCCCGACGCCTGCCTTGGATCGCGTTGCGAAAGCGGGCCTTCGCTACACGCAGTTTCATTCGACAGCGCTCTGTTCTCCGACGAGGGCGGCACTGATCACCGGGCGGAACCATCATTCGTCGGGCTTCGGGGTCATTTCCGAGCAGGCAACCGGTTACCCCGGTTACGATTCCGTCATTGGCGTAGACAACGCCACGATCGGCGAAATTCTGAAGCAGAACGGCTTCGCAACGTCGTGGTTCGGCAAGAACCATAACACCCCCGCTTTCCAATACAGCAGTGCCGGACCGTTCGATCAATGGCCCGTGGGGATGGGCTTTGAATATTTCTACGGCTTCATGGGCGGCGACAGCAACCAATGGACGCCATACTTATTCCAAAACACGACCCAGATTTTCCCATGGGTTGGTAAGCCGGGTTACAACCTTACCACGGACGAAGCCGACAATGCCATTGACCATATCAAGCAACTGAATGCGGCCGCTCCTGACAGGCCGTTCTTCGTCTATTTCGTACCAGGAGCCACCCATGCGCCTCACCATCCGACCCAGGAGTGGATAGACAAGTTCAAAGGCAAGTTTGACATGGGTTGGAACGAAATGCGCGAACAGATTTTCGCCAACCAGAAGCGGCTCGGGGTCATTCCTGCGAATACGCAACTAACTCCGTGGCCCGACGACCTACCGAAGTGGGATAGCTTGGATGCGGACAGCAAGAAGTTGTTTGCGCGACAGGCCGAAGTTTTCGCCGCCTATGTCGCTTATTCCGATCACGAAATCGGAAGGGTGATCCAGGCAATCGACGATCTGGGCAAGCTCAACAACACGCTTGTCATCTACATCGAAGGCGACAATGGCACGAGTGCCGAAGGCAGCACACTTGGCACCCCCAACGAATTGATCACCATCGAGGGGATGCAGATTCCGGTCGCGGATCAGATGAAGTTCTACGACGTCTGGGGTTCCGACAAAACGTACCCGCATATGTCGGTGGCGTGGTCATGGGCCTTTGACACGCCGTTCAAATGGACGAAGCAGGTCGCCTCGCATTTCGGCGGTACGAGGCAGGGCATGGCGATGGCCTGGCCAGCGCGGATCAAGGACGCCGGCGGCATCCGCAGTCAGTTCCACCATGTGATCGACATTGTTCCCACCATCCTAGAGGCGACTGGAATCCAGGCGCCTGTCATGGTCAATGGAGTGGCGCAAAAGCCGATCGAAGGCGTCAGCATGGCCTATAGCTGGGACAATGCCCAAGCTCCGTCGGCGCGCACGACGCAATATTTCGAGATGTTCGGCAACCGCGCGATCTATAATGACGGCTGGATCGCCGCCACGACGCCGCCCGCACCGCCTTGGCTGATGGGCACGACTAAAATGCCCGACGTCGTCAACGGCTACAAATGGGAATTATATAACCTCACGGAGGACTTTTCGGAAAACAACGATCTCGCCGCCAAGATGCCAGACAAGTTGCACGAGATGCAGGAGCTGTTTCTCATGGAAGCGGCGAAATACAACGTCTTCCCACTTGATAATTCGATCCTGGAGCGCCTCCTCACCCCACGGCCAAGTGCCACAGCCGGACGAAATGACTTCACGTATTCCGGCGTGATATCCGGTATTCCGTCCAGCAACGCTCCGAACATCGTGAACAGATCTTACACTATCACAGCGGAGGTGGAGATACCGCAGGGCGGTGGTGAAGGCATGCTTGTCACCACTGGTGGGCGCTTCGGCGGATACGGCTTCTATCTGCTCAAAGGCAAACCGGTATTCCTGTACAATTTTGTTGATATGGAACGCTTTCGTTGGGAGGGTCACGATGCCTTGGCGCCCGGCAAGCACACCCTTGTGTTCGATTTCAAATCCGATGGCCCCGGTTTCGGCAAAGGTGGAACCGGCGTCCTCAAGGTGGATGGCACTGAGGTTGCCAACGAGAAAATTCCGCACACAATTCCAGCACTAATGCCGTGGGACGAGACCTTCGATGTGGGGGTCGATACGCGGACAGGCGTAGAGGACAACGACTATCAGGTGCCGTTCCCCTTCAATGGGAATATCGCAAAACTGCAGGTGGCGCTGCAGCCATAGACACTGCCGGACGAAGGGGGACATTGATATCGATGTCCCCTTTGTCGCGCAGTTAACCTTCAAATGGCCCGCCGAGTTTTTGCGGACCAACGAAGCAGGAAGCGGGGAAGATCCAGCAACTTTGGCTGGAAGGCGGGAGATTGGGGAAATCTCTCCCACGCGTTCAACGCCAAGCTATCGAAGAAATTTCTCCATGCGGAAATTTTCGAGCATCTGCCCGCGCTTTTCCACCCTCTGCGATGCCAGGACGCGGAAGCCTCGTCGTTCGAAGAATGGTCTGGCGGTAAGGCTTGCCTCGGTAAAAATGCGGCCGAGCCCCTGTTTTCTTGCCTCTGTCTCGATCGCCTTCAGGAGCAGGCTGGCAGCACCCATGCCTTTATAATCGGGATGGACAAACATCATATCCAACAGCCCGTCGGGCACCAGATCCGCAAATCCGATTGGCACGATCCCGGACTGGACGATCCAGGCCGGCCTGCTTGACCGGCGTTTCGCCCAGGCTTCCCGGTCTTCTACCTTGGCCCAGGCATCGACTTGGGCTTGATTATAATCCTTTGATGCCACCTCCCGGATCGCTCTCAGGAATATCTCGATGGTGAGATCGGCATCCGCCGGGACATATGCTCTTACAGTCAGTATGTTCTTTGGCACGTTAACCTCTCGTCGCATATCGATCGTCCCGCGCAAATTGGGCCGGCTGATCCACTCATCTCTTCTCAGCAGATCTTTGCAGAGGCTGGCGCAAGTCGGATGATGGCCACTGTGACGCATAAGATAAATCCCGATTGCCTGCCGGCGCACAAAATTGTATTTCCGCGGCATGACGGACATCCTTTCCACCCCACGACATGAGGCAGGCGGCGCATTCCTCGTTGCCGCCCTCTATCATTTTGTTTCCTTTCCGCGCTTCGAGGCCCTGCGGGAGCCGCTGCTTGCGCTCTGCGAAGCAAATGGCGTCAAGGGCACGCTGCTGCTCGCCCATGAAGGCATCAACGGCACCATCGCCGGTACGGATGCTGGCATTGGCACTGTCCTCTCTTTCCTGCGCGCCCAGCCGGAATTTTCAGACCTGGAGCACAAGGAAAGCCGGGCATCGAAAATGCCCTTCGTGCGCATGAAGGTGAAGCTGAAGAAAGAGATCGTCACCATGGGCGTCGAGAATATCGACCCCACCAGGATCGTCGGCACCTATGTCGCGCCGAAGGACTGGAATGCGCTGATCTCCGACCCGGACACGATCGTCATCGACACGCGCAACGATTACGAGACGGCGATCGGTCTGTTCAAGGGCGCGGTCGATCCGAAGACCAAGACGTTTCGAGAATTTCCGGAATGGGTGCGCCAGAACGAGGGCCTGCACAACAAGCCGAAGATTGCCATGTATTGCACCGGTGGCATCCGCTGCGAGAAGGCAACCGCCTTCATGAAAGAGCAGGGTTTCGACGAGGTTTACCACCTCAAGGGCGGCATTTTGAAATATCTCGAGGATGTGCCCGCTGAGGAAAGTCTGTGGGAAGGCGCCTGCTTCGTCTTCGACGAACGCGTTTCCGTCGAACATGGCCTGAAGGAAGGCAACTACAAGCTCTGCCATGCCTGCCGCAATCCCATCACCGCCGAAGAGATCACCTCGCCTTTCTATGAAGCCGGCGTGTCCTGCAGCCAATGCTATCACGACCGCACCGAGGAAGACCGCAAGCGCTTCCGCGAGCGCCAGCGCCAGGTCATGCTCGCCCGCAAGCGCGGCCAGGAACATATAGGCGGCTAAAGAATTCAGGCGGCTGCTTCTTGCTCGCCTTCAAGCGCGCGGGCCGTCTGCGCCTTCAGCCGCTTGCTGATTTCGGCTTCCGGCAGCGGCTTGGCGAAGAAATAACCCTGCAGCTCATCGCAACCGAAGAGTTCCAGGGCGATCCCCTGCTCTTCCGTCTCGATGCCTTCAGCCGTCACGGGAATGTCGAGCGAACGCGCCAACGCCACCGTCGCCTGCAGCATCTCGCGAGCACGGCTATCCGTTAGCACATCCATCGTGAGCGACCGGTCGATCTTGATGCGGTCGAAGCCGAATTGGCGGAGATAGCCGATCGACGAGAAGCCCGAGCCGAAGTCATCGAGCGCCACCTTGACGCCGAGCGCCTTCAGCCGCTCTATCGATTGCCGGGTGCGCTCCGGATTCTGGATGATATAGCCTTCGGTGATTTCCAGCGTGATGCGTTCGGCTTCGATCTCGGTACGGTTCAGGACATGCCGGACATAGTCCGCAAAAGCGGGATTGCGGAATTGTCCCGGCGAGACGTTGACCGCGATCCGCAGGTCCGGCCATTGCTGCGCCGCCTCGCAGGCTTTGCGCAGCACGAGCAACCCGAGTGCCTCGATCAAGCCGCTCGTCTCGGCAACGGGAATGAAAGCATCGGGCGAAATCGGCCCGTGACCGGGCCTGTTCCAGCGCACCAACGCCTCGACGCCGGTGATCTCATGGGTCTTGGCGTCGACCAGCGGCTGATAGGCGAGCGTCAACTCTTCCTTTTCGATGGCATTGCGCAGGTCAAGTTCCAGCGCGTTGCGTTCCTCGCGATCGGCGTCCATGGCCGTCTCATAGCAGGTCATGCGGGCGCGGCCGGCTTCCTTGGCCTTGTACATGGCAAGGTCGGCGCGGCGCACCAGTTCCTCGCGGTCGATCCGGCCCTCGGGCGAGCTGGCAATGCCGATGCTGGCGCCGACCACGACCACGCGGCGGCCGATCTCCAATGGCTCAGCAAAGAAATCCAGCACCTGTTCGGCAAGCCTGAGCGCTGGCGCGTCGTTCAATTCCTTGGTCGGAAAGGCGACGGCGAACTCGTCGCCGCCAAGCCGTGCGAGCGTCGCCGTCGGCGGAATGAGCACATTCAGCCCGGCGGCGACGGCGCGGATCAACTGGTCGCCGGTGCCGTGGCCATAGGAGTCATTGATCTCCTTGAAGCCATCGAGGTCGAGATAGAGCAGCAGGACATTGCTGCCGTCGGCCCGGGCGCTCTCCACCAATCGGTCGACATCGACGCGCAGGCCCTCGCGGTTGAGAAGGCCGCTGAGCCGGTCTCGCAACGAGCCCTGCCGCGCCAGCGTCTCTTCCGCCCTCAGCCGTCGGCCTGCCAGCGACCCCAATATCAGCAGCACCACGAAAAACATGCCGACCAGGCCGAGGGCGCCGACCACCAGCGGACGCGCCTGTTGATAGCTGACGTCACCGGGCCCGCGCGAGGTCCAGACCAGCCGCCCGAGCGGCTTGCCGAGCGGATCGACGATCGAGACGGCATAGCGCGCAGTCGTGTCCGGCGGCACCAGCCTGAGGCCGCTGATGACATAGGTATTGGAGAGCATCTTGATCTTGGCGGCATCGAGGTGGCGGACGAAAATCAGATAGCGGCGCTCGCCTTCCGGCACGGGGATATGACCGGACTTTTGGCGGATCGTTGCGACACCGACGGCGGCGATGCCTTTGTCGGTCATCACATAGCCGCTCGCCTCTGGCACGCCGGTCACCCGCGTCTTGCGCACCTGATCCACCAGGGCCCAGATCGAGGCATCAAAGACATCCTCGACCTTGTCAGTCATCGGTTTGCCGTCGCGATAGGCAATGACGGGCTGGTTGTTGTCATCGACGACCAGCGCCATGTCGAATAGGGCGCCATCGGAGGACATTTCGCCGTAGTTGCCGGCGATCCAGTCCTGATCGTTCTCTTCATAGACATTCCTGGCGGCGGCATTTCGCGCCGCATAGTCATGCAGCGTCGCGTCGAGCAGGCCCTCGAAGGTCTTCAGCGCGCCGGCGGTGGTTTCCCAGGAGCGTTCGTCGTCCAATTTGTTGGAATAGTCCGCCACCCGACCGATCGCCGTCAGCACCATCAGCGTGACAACTGTGACGACCAGAGCGAACGAAAACAAAACGGCCGTCACGATGGAATGACGACCGATTTGCGTGTTCCGCTGGATTGACTTGAAAACTGCTCCCAATGCACTTCTCCTTGACTTTGGAGTGTGCCTTCAGGTCTTCAAAAAACGGTTAAAGCGAACCTATGATTATTGCGTGACAAGGTTGTAAATTCATTGGCGCAGCAAGCATTCATGTAAATTCGCGGATTGCCTGCGCAAAACGATCAAGGCTGCCCCTCAGCGTGCCGTTCTCTTGCATCTCCGCCAGGACTGCCGCCTGCGCCTCATCGCTCTTGCCGGCGAGCGGCACGCGCAGAAAAGCCTCCGGCACGATACGGAGCGACATGGTCTTCAACACTTCGGTCAGTTGCTCCAGCACAAGATCGCCGCGATGCGAAGCGTGCGCAAACATCAGCGGCTTGAACGGCACTTCGTCACGCGACACCAGCCAATCCAAAGCGTTCTTGAAACCGCCGGGGATGCCATGGGCATATTCCGGACAGGATACGATCAGCCCGTCCGCATCGCGGATCTTCGCGGCAAATGTTTCGACGACAGGAGGCGTCCTGTCGCCCTCTTGATCCGGATTGAAGATCGGCAGATTGCCGATCAAGTCACAGATTTCGATGGAAACTCCGTCAGGCGATATCAGTCGCAGAGCCTCCAGCAGCCGGCGGCTGGTGGAGGCCTGTCTTTGACTGCCGCAGAGCGCGTAGAAGGAAAGCGGGCACTGGATCATGCGCGAAACCTATCAAGCGCCAGCGATTCGGACGACACCCATCCGTCCCTTAAGCCGCCTTATGATTCCCCTTCGGAAACTGACCGGCGAGTTCGCGATACCACTTGCCGCTCTTCTTCACCGTGCGCACCTGCGTCTCGTAATCGACATGCACGAGACCGAAGCGCATGCGGTAACCTTCCGCCCATTCGAAATTATCCATCAGGCTCCAGGCGAAATAACCGCGCATGGGATAACCGTCCTTGATCAGGTCTGCGACGACGCCGAGATGGTCGATGTAGTAATCGAGGCGCGGCTGGTCGTCGACTTCGCCGTTGACGACCCCCATGTTGTAGCAGGCGCCGTTCTCGGTGATATAGCATTCCGGCAGTTCGTAGCGCTTGTAGAGATCTTCCACCACGTGCTTCAGGCCCGGTGCGTAGATCTCCCAGCCGATGTCGGTCTTCACGTCGCTCGCCGGCGGTGCCTCCTTCGTCCAGGGGAAATCGCCGCTCTTCGAGGCGTCATCGGAGACGCGCATCGGCATATAGTAGTTCAGACCCCACCAATCGAGCTTCTGGTTGATGATCTTCAGATCGCCGTCTTCGATGGCCGGCATGCGGTCGCCGAGAGCCCCGATGAATTCCTTCGGATACTGACCCTTGAAGATCGGATCGAAGAAGGCGCCGTTGTGGAACTGATGCGCGCGCTCGACGGCTGCCTGATCTTCGGCACTATCGGAACCCGGAAGGATGGAGGCGGCATTGAGCACGATACCAACTGGCACCTTGGGCGCTTCCGCGCGGATCGCCTCGACGCCAAGGCCGTGCGCGAGGTTCATGGTGTGCATGGCATAAAGCGCTGCCTGCATGTTGCGCTCGCCCGGCGCGTGGATGCCGTAGAGGTGGCTAAGCCAGACGATGCACCAGGGCTCATTGAAAGTGGCGATCGAATCCAGGCGGTCGCCGAGGCGGCTCACGACGGTCTTCGCATAACGCTGATAGGCATAAGCCGTCGAACGCGCCGTCCAGCCGCCGTCGCCGGCAAGCGTCAGCGGTAGGTCCCAGTGATAAAGCGTCGCGAAGGTCTTGATGCCGCGCGCCTTGCAGCCATCAACGAGACGGTCGTAGAAATCGAGACCGGCTTCGTTCACCGGACCCGTACCGTCAGGAATGATGCGCGGCCATGCGATCGAGAAGCGATAAGCCTCGACGCCCATCTCCTTGATCAGATCGAGATCCTGTTCCAGGCGGTTGTAATGATCGCAGGCGACATCACCGTTGTGGCGATGATAGACGCGGCCCGGCATGTTGGCGAAGGCATCCCAGATCGACGGCTTGCGGCCGTCCGCTTTGGTGGCGCCTTCGATCTGGAAGGCGGCAGTGGCGACGCCGAACGTGAAATCGCCCGGGAAACGGGCGGCAAAGCTCTTGGGATCAATCATGACTAACCTCGTTTCTCTCAAACGGCGGGACGGCCGGGTGCGATCGACCCGCACTCACGACATTGGGCTTGCGCGCGGTTTAAACCTACGAAAACGTCCTTGTACAGTCCCGAAATGACAAAACTGCAACGTTGCAGTCAGAAGTCGAGGAGGATGGGACGGCAAACAACCCGCCGTCCCATACGCACGGGATCAGAGCTTGACCCAGGCACCATTGCGCCTCGAAGAAGCAACGCAGGCCTCGACGAAAGCGACGCCCTTTACGCCGTCATCGACGGTCGGGAAGACGACGCCTGGATCGACCGCCACGCCCTTCTTGCGGGCGTTGATAGCGCGCGCAGCTTCCGTGTAGATAGTCGCGAAGGCTTCGAGATAGCCTTCCGGATGGCCGGACGGGATGCGCGACACGCGCGCAGCGGCCGCACCGGAGCCGGCACCATTGCGGGTGATCAGGCGCTTCGGCTCGCCGAACGGCGTGTACCAGAGATAGTTGGGGTCGGCCTGCGTCCATTCGATGCCGCCCTTGGTGCCGTAGACGCGGAGCTTGAGGCCATTCTCATGACCCGGCGCCACCTGGCTGCACCACAGCATGCCCTTGGCCGGCTTCTCCGAACCCCTGGCTTTGAACCTCAGCAGCAGATGGCCATTGTCATCAAGACGGCGGCCTTCGACGAAGCTGTCGAGATCGGCGGCGAGGCTGTCGAGTTCCAGGCCGGTGACGAAGGAGGCGAGGTTATAGGCGTGCGTACCGATATCGCCGGTGGAGCCGCCAGCGCCGGACTGCGACGGATCGGTGCGCCAGGCGGCCTGCTTCTGGCCCGACTGCTCGATATTTTCAGTCAGCCAGTCCTGCGGATATTCCGCCTGCACGATACGGATATCGCCGAGCTCGCCATTCGCGATCATCTCACGCGCCTGGCGGACCATCGGATAGCCGGTATAGTTGTGGGTCAGGATGAACAGTGCACCGCTTTCGTCGGCCACTTTCTTCAGCTTCTTGGCATCGGCAAGGTTGGAGGTCAGCGGCTTGTCGCAGATAACATGGATGCCGCGCCTCAGAAATTCCTTGGCGGCGTCGTAGTGAACATGGTTCGGCGTAACGATCGAAACCGCTTCGATGCCGTTCTTCAGCTTGGCTTCGCGGATTGCCATGTCACGATAGCTGGCATAGGTGCGGGACGGATCGAGACCGAGATCGCGGCCCGAAGCGATGGCCTTGTCCGGCGAGGCCGACAGCGCGCCAGCGACGAGATCGAACTGGTCGTCTATGCGCGCGGCGATACGGTGCACCGCACCGATGAAGGCGCCCGCGCCTCCACCCACCATGCCAAGCCGAATGCGCGGCTCACGCGTCTGCTCCGATGATCCTTCGATTGCCATAGATTCCTCCTGAATGAATTAGAATTCCCCCTCACGGAGGAAGATTTGGTGCCTGCCGTTCCAAACAACCCGCCTCGCCCTTCGAGGGCCCTGCGGGCCACCTCAGGGTGAGGCTGATCTTTTGCGGCAAAACCTCTTCCACCCACAGATACCAAGGATGGCTCCCATGGAATTTCGCAAAAGCCCGCTCCGCCCTCATCCTGAGGTGCGGAGCCTCCTGAGCTCTGCGAAAGAGTGAAGCCTCGAAGGACCAGGGTGGCCCCCTCTTCTCCCGGGGGGGAGAAGAGAGAATTATCAAAGCCCCAGCATGCGCCGGTTGGCAGCCTGATCCGTGCCGCTGCCGGCAAAGTCGTCGAACGCCTTCTCGGTGACGCGGATGATGTGCGACTTGACGAATTCGGCACCTTCGCGCGCGCCGTCTTCCGGATGCTTGAGGCAGCATTCCCATTCGACTACGGCCCAGCCGTCAAAATCATTGGCGGTCAGCTTCGAGAAGATCGAGCCGAAATCGACCTGCCCGTCGCCAGGCGAGCGGAAGCGGCCGGCGCGGTTGACCCAGCTCTGATAGCCGCCATAGACGCCCTGACGTCCGGTCGGATTGAACTCCGCATCCTTGACGTGGAACATCTTGATGCGGTCCTTGTAGATATCGAGGTGGTCGAGATAGTCGAGGCACTGCAGGACATAGTGCGACGGGTCATAGAGCATGTTGGCGCGCGGATGGTTGCCGACCCGCTCCAGGAACATTTCGAAGGTGATGCCGTCGTGCAGATCTTCGCCGGGATGGATTTCGTAGGCGATATCGACGCCGCAGGAATCGGCATGATTGAGGATCGGCGTCCAGCGGCGGGCAAGCTCGTCGAAGGCGGTTTCGACCAGGCCGGCCGGACGCTGCGGCCAGGGATAGAGGAACGGCCAGGCAAGCGCGCCGGAGAAGGTCGCATGCGCCTTGATGCCGAGATGCCTGGAAGCCGACAGCGCCATCTTCACCTGCTCGACAGCCCATTCCTGCCGCGCCTTGGGATTGCCGCGCACTTCCGGCGCCGCAAAGCCATCGAAAGCCTCGTCATAGGCCGGGTGCACGGCAACGAGCTGGCCCTGCAGATGGGTCGAAAGCTCGGTGACCTCGACGCCGTTGGCGCGGGCGACGCCGGCGAATTCATCGCAATAGTCTTTGGAGGTCGCGGCCTTCTTCAGGTCGATGAGCTGGCCTGCCCAGGTCGGAACCTGCACGCCGACATAGCCGGCCTCAGCCGCCCATTTCGTGATCGAATCCCACGAGTTGAACGGAGCTTCGTCACTTGCGAATTGCCCGAGAAACAGGCCTGGGCCCTTGATCGTCTTCATGCGTAATTCCTCCCTGGTCGTGTGCTGCAAACGTTTCCGAAGCGTTTCAACACCTCATTCGGGGCGAACGAGGCGTCCTTCCCTCAAAAACAATAGGGCCGTCTGGCCGAAAGTCGAATGCAGGCAGACCTAATCACGGCCTGCCTTCGACGGCAAGAGGTACGTGCCGCAAAAATCGCCGCACCGAGATAAACTCAGTGGCAGAACTTACAAAAAACGCCCGCCGGAACCGGCGGGCGCCTCGCTCGAAATGTGTGGATCAACCAATCAGAACGGCGAATCGGCGAAGTAGAAATCCTTGGCATTGTCCTTGGTGACCAAGGTCGCATCCAGGATATAATTGCCGCGGACCGGAACCTGATTGTAGAAGTTGGAAGCAGTCAGTTCCATGGCGGTCCCGACCATCGCCGGCGGATAAAGCACATCGACCGGGATCAGCTTGTCGCCGTCCATGACCTTCTTGACCATATCCTTCGAACCGGCGCCGGCGATGACATATTGGATGTCGGTGCGCTTGGCCTGGTCGATCGCCTGCAGCACGCCGACGGCCATGTCGTCATCCTGGCACCAGACTACGTCGATCTTCGGGAATTTCGTCAGATAGTCCTGCATGACCTTGAAAGCGTCGTCGCGGTTCCAGTTGCCGTATTGCCGATCGAGAACCTTGACGTTGGAGCCGGCGATACCCTTGTCGAAACCGTCCTGACGCTGCTGGTCGATCGGGATCGGCAGCCCGCGGATGACGACGACCTGAGCATTCGGGGTATGGGCCTTGATATATTCGCCCGCCGTCTGACCAAGTGCAGGATTGTTGCCAGCAACATAGAGGTCGCGGACGGAATTGTCGTTGTTGCTCGGCGCACGGTCGACGAGAGCGACGAACTTGCCCTTGTCCTTGACTTCCTTGATGGCGTTGACCAGCGGATCGGGGTCCGACGGCAGGATCACGAGAGCGTCGATGCCCTGGGTCTCGAGGTCCTGTACCGCGTTGGCCTGGCTCGCCGCGTCCGGTGAGGTCTTGACGATGACGTTAAGCCCCGGATGTTCCGCCATCAAAAGCTTGGCGACGCGTTCGGCATGGAAGACGACGCCCGAGGTCCAGCCATGGTCCGCCGCCGGAATGGAAACGCCGATGGTAACCTTCTTGTCCTCGGCGTGAACGGTGCTGGCGAGAGCCGCCAGTGCGACAGCCAGGCCAAATAGTCTTTTACGCATATTTCATCCTCCCAGATAGAGACAGGGCATTGTCATAACGACCGGGCGCCCCTTAGACCCGGTTATTGCTGTTTGCGAGCAAGCGAGCGCTGAACCAGCATTGCGATGATGATGATCGCGCCCTGGATGGCGCTGAGCAGATACTCGCTGATGAAATTGGAAAGCAGCATGATGTTGCCGACTAGCTCGAGGATGAAGGCGCCGCAAACGGTACCCCATACCCTGCCCGCGCCGCCCTTCAGCGCCGTACCGCCAACGACGACGGCCGTGATCGCCTGCAACTCCCACAAGCTCCCCGTCGTTGCCGATGTCGAGCCAAGGCGAGGCACGTAGAGAAGCACGGCGATCGCCACGCACAGGCCCTGGATGACGAAGGCGACGGTACGCACGCGATTGACCGCCACGCCGGAATAACGCGCAACGTCGCGGCTGGAACCCACGGCGATGACATGCCGCCCGTAACGCGTGCGATAAAGGATGAAGGCCGCGATGCAGGTGACGACAATGATGACGACGATCGGCACCGGCACGCCGAGCACGGAGCCGTAGTAGGCGGGCTTATAGAGCGCCTGCAGATTTGCCGGGCGCAAGGTGATCGCGCCGCCCTGCGACAGCCAGGTCGTCAAGCCACGGTAGACGCCCATTGTGCCCAGGGTCGCGATGAACGGCTCGATCTTGCCCATGGTCGTAATCAGACCATTGGCCAGGCCGCACAGGAGACCGGCGACGATCGAGAACATTACAGCCGCCGCTAACATCAGGGCCGGATCGGCGATGACGCCTGAATTCATCAAGAGGATCATCAGGCTTGCGACGAAGGCGACCATCGCGCCGACAGACAAATCGAGATCGCCAGCGGAGATGACGAAGGTGGCGCCGACCGCGATGATCGCGATATAGGCGCATCTCGTCGCGACATTGGTGAGATTGGTAATGCCGATGAAGTTCGGGTTGACCAATGCGCCTACGATCAGGAGCAGCACCAGCGCTGCAAACGGTGCCACAGCCCTAAGATCGACATCACGCCAGGAACGCCCTCGCCGATCGGCCTTGCCGCTGCTGTCTTCGCCCACGCTCATAACCAAAACCAACCTCCCGTCCCATGACTGCTGGGAATTCGCCCTGCCTCAGCCGCCCGTTCAGGCAGCGGTCTTTTTCTTCAGGCCTGCCGCATAACGCATGATTTCCTGCTCCGAGATCTCGTCGCCTTCAAGCATGCCGACGATCCGGCCCTCGCGCATCACCGCGATCCGCGTGCACAGCCCGATGACCTCGGGCATTTCCGACGAGACCACGATGATCGAATGGCCGTCGCGCGCCAGAGCCGAAATGAAATGATAGATCTGCTGCTTCGTGCCGACATCGATGCCGCGCGTGGGCTCGTCGATGATGATGATCCGCGGCTCGGTTTCCATGACCTTGGCCAGAAGCAATTTCTGCTGATTGCCGCCGGACATGCGGCCAACGACGATATTTCCGTCGCGAACGCGGATGTCGAAACGCCGCCGCGCCCGCGCCAGTGCATTGGCCTCGCTGGAGGCGCTTAGATAACCGAACTTGCCGTGCCGATCCAAGGATTGGAGGGTCAAGTTGACGGCCATGCCCGAATTCAAAAGCAAGCCCTTGGACTTACGGTCCTTGGTCATATAGGCAAGCCCGGCATCGATGGCCGCATGCACGTCATGCGGCGGCACCGTTTGACCGTTGGCGATGACTTCACCGGCGGAGCGTGAGCGCAGGCCGACGACTGCCTCCATCAACTCGGTGCGACCGGACCCGATCATGCCTGAAAAGCCCAATATCTCGCCCTTGCGCAGCTCGAAGCTCGCATCGCGGACGTAGCCGGTCGAAAGGGAACTCACGCTGAGCACCACCTTCTCGTCGACATCGGGCTCGTTCTTGGCGGGATAGAGGCTGGAAAGCTCACGCCCGACCATCAACTGGGCAATCGATTCGCCGTCGAGCAGCGAGGTTTGCGATGTCTTCACCCATTGGCCATCGCGCAGGACCGTGACCCGGTCCGTCAGTTCCATGACCTCGTCGAGCTTGTGGGACACGAAGACGAAGCTCGTCCCCTGGTCACGCAGCTTGCGCACCTGTTTGAACAGAAAGTTGGTTTCCTCTCGCGACAAAACGGCGGTCGGCTCGTCCATGAAGACGATCCTGGCGTCCCGGCTGATCGCCTTGGCGATCTCCACCATCTGCTTGTCGGCGATGGAAAGCGTGCTGATTAAGGCTCTCTCGTCGACATGCGAACCGAGGAGATCGAGGACACGGCGCGTTTCTGCGCGCATATATTTGCGATCGAGGACGCCGAAACGTGTGACTTCACGACCGAGAAACAGGCTCTCGGTCACGGTCAGATGTTCGGCCAGATTGAATTCCTGGTGGATGATGACGATCCCGAGCGCCTCGGCGGCGCCGTTGGGCGGCAGCTTCACCGGCTGGCCGTCGAGCAGGATCTCACCCGAGCTTGGCTGCTCGAAACCGGAGAGAACCTTTACGAGCGTCGACTTGCCGGCACCATTCTCGCCCATCAGCGCATGGATTTCGCCGGCTCGAAGATCGAAATTGACGCTGAACAGTACCTGCACGCCACTGAAGGACTTGCAAATTCGCCTCGCGGACAGCACCACCGCACCGTCGACGGTCTCCGAACTCATCACTTCCTCCCCCCGTGGCTCCACCCACTTCCAAGCTGTGTAAACCTTTACATATTGCCTGTAAAGGTTTACATGAGTGCACATTGCACAATTTTTCGCGGTCGCCTTTGACCTCCGCGGAAGTCTGTGTAGTGTCCGGTCCGAGACGAGACCCAAGGCAGAGCGCAGTGTCTAATTCCACGCCCGCAACTATCGAAGACGTCGCCAGAATTGCCAATGTTTCGATCGCAACGGTCTCGCGGGCAATCCATATGCCTGAGAAGGTCGCGAATTCGACGCGCCTGAAGGTCAACCAGGCGATTGCGATCACCGGCTATACCACCAATGCCATGGCGCGCAGCCTGCGGCTTGGCCGCTCGAACATGATTCTCGTCGTCGCGCCCGATATCGGCGATCCCAATTTCTCCAATATTCTCATCGGGTTGGAAAATGAGGCCCGTGCGCACGGCTATGGCGTCCTGATCGGCCACACGCAGAACGATGCGCAGCGCGGGCTGGAATATCTGAAGTTCCTGAATTCCAACCAGGCGGCCGGTTTGATCCTGTTCACCGGTATCCTGCCCTTCGGACACCAGACGATGACAGCGCGGCTTCCGCCGAGCGTCGGCGTCTTCGAGCCGGTCTTCAATGGGGGTATTCCCTATGTCGGCGTGGACGATATCGCCGGAGCGCGCAAGGCCGTCGACCTTCTGATCGCTGAGGGTCACCGGAAGATTGCATTCATCGGCGATTCGCGCACCCGCCTCGCCTATAGCCGACGGCGCATGGGTTATGAGGCAGGCCTGGATGCCGCCAATATCAGTCCCGATCTACGCATCGTGTTCGAGGGCGACGGCACCATCGAAAGTGGAAGGCTGGCCGTGGAGCAGCTTTTCATGCGCGACACGCTGCCGTCAGCTTTCATGTGCGTCAACGATCAGACCGCCATCGGCGTGATGATCGGGCTGAAGGCGCGCGGCTACGACATTCCCAAGGATTTTTCGGTGACCGGCTTCGACGATGTGCCGCAAGCCGTCTTCATGACGCCGTCGCTGACGACCATCCGGCAGCCGCGAACCCTCATCGGAAAGCACGCGATGTCGCTGCTGATCGAACTCCTATCGGACGGCGAGCCAGCTGAGACGGAAATCCTGCTGCGGCCCGATCTGGTGGTGCGCAACTCGGTCTCGGCACCGTCGCGTGCGCGGCGATAGAGACGCGTAGCTGTGCCGCTCGGCAGACTCATCCTTTACGCCCGCGATGTGGAAGCGACGGTCGGCTTCTACGAGAAACATTTTGGATTCAAGCCGCTCCGACAGGACGGCGATCGAATTGTCGAGCTGCGGGCGCCTGACGGAGGCGCCAATCTCATGATCCACCGCGCAGCAAAGACCCAGAAGATGGACCAATCATCGGTGAAACTGGTCTTCGACGTTGAGCATGTCGAAGCGTTCCGCGCCAAATGCGCGAGCGAGGGGCTTGAATTCGGGCCGTTGCATCAGGCTGACGGCTATGTGTTCGCCAATGCCAAGGATCCTTGCGGAAATTCCATTTCCATTTCGAGCCGCGCATTCCGCCGATAGCACCGGAATGGCCGGGAGGCGATGAAACACCGCCTCCCGGCAACTATCGATCAAACGTAACGGTTGACGATATTTTCGAGCAGTTCCTGCTTGCCGGACTTCGGCTGCGGATTGATGTCCTTGGCCTCAACCCATTCGGCGATCTGCTCGAGCGAGTATTCGCCGCGGGCAAGCTTCTGGCCTTCGGCCGAATCCCAGCCGGCATAGCGGGCGTCGAGCGGTCCGGACAGGGCCTTGTCCTCGATCATCTTGGCGGCAGCCTTCAGACCGCGGGCGCAGGCATCCATGCCGCCGATGTGGCCGATCAGCAGATCTTCCGGATCAAGCGACTGGCGGCGCAGCTTGGCGTCGAAGTTGGTGCCGCCGGTGGTGAAGCCGCCGCCCTGCAGGACGTGGTAATAGGCGAGCGCCATTTCCGGAACGTTGTTCGGGAACTGGTCGGTGTCCCAGCCGGACTGGTAGTCGTTGCGGTTCATGTCGATCGAGCCGAAGATTCCGAGCGCGTTGGCGAGCGCCAGCTCGTGCTCGAAGGAGTGGCCGGCGAGGATCGCATGGCCCTGCTCGATGTTGACCTTCACTTCGTTTTCGAGGCCGTTCTTCTTCAGGAAGCCGTAAACGGTCGCGACGTCGTAGTCGTACTGATGCTTGGTCGGCTCTTGCGGCTTCGGCTCGATGAGGATCGTGCCCTTGTAGCCTATCTTATGCTTGTACTCGACGACGAGGTTGAGGAAGCGGCCGAGATGGTCGAGTTCCTTCTTGAGGTCGGTATTGAGCAGGGTTTCATAGCCTTCGCGGCCGCCCCAGAGAACGTAGTTGGCGCCGCCGAGCTTGGCCGTAGCGTCCATGCAGGTCTTAACCGTTGCCGCGGAGTAAGCGAAGACTTCCGGATCCGGATTGGTGGCGGCACCCGACATGAAGCGGCGGTTCGAGAACAGGTTCGCGGTACCCCAGAGCAGCTTGACGCCGGTGGCGGCCTGCTTTTCCTGGAAGTAGTCGACGATCTCGTTCAGGTTCTTGGTGTTTTCGGCAAAGTTCTTGCCTTCCGGACGCACGTCGGCATCGTGGAAGCAGTAGAACGGTGCGTCGAGCAGCTGGAAGAGTTCGAACGCGACGTCGGCCTTCAGCTTGGCTGCCTTCATCGTGTCTTCGAACCACGGGCGCAGGAAGGTCTGGCCGCCAAAGGGGTCGCCACCCTGCCAAGCGAAGGTATGCCAGTAGGCAACGGCAAAACGCAAATGGTCTTCCATGCGCTTGCCAAGGACCACTTCGTCCTTGTTATAGTGGCGGAAGGCCAACGGATTGGTGCTGTCAGGGCCCTCGTACTTTACTTTCTTGATGTCACCAAAAAATCCGGTGCTCATGTCTCATCTCCTTGGGTTTGGTATTTCGGTATTGTTGTTCGTGCCGTGTGGCGCATCCGACCCTTCGCGCCACCTTCTCCCCGCGGGGAGAAGGGTATGGGCGGCTGCCGCAAGCTCGGTCTCACCCTCTCCCCTCGGGGAGAAGGCAGGGTGAGGGGGTCCCCCTCAAACTATGCTCAGCGGCTTGATCGCCGGATAAAGCGCGCGATAACGCTTGTAGGCATCCTCGTAAGCGCCGGTCAGCGCTGTTACCGGTTCGATCGTGCCGGCCGTTTCAGGCGGCGTGCAAACGGCGACCGGATCGGCGCCGGTTGCCGCGATCAGACCGAGACGGGCGGCGCCGAAGGCTGCTCCGAAATCGCCGTCGGCCGGCAAATCGACGGGAACGCCGAGCGCCGTCGCAATCGAGGCGAGCCAATAGCGCGAGCGCGAGCCACCACCGATGGCGGTGACGCGGGCGATATCGGTGCCTGCCGAACGCAGTGCTTCGAGATTATCACGAATAGCGAAGGTGACGCCTTCGAGCACCGCCTGGGTCAGCACGGCACGGCCGCTTTCATGGCCGAGACCGATGAAGGCGCCGCGGATGGTCGCATCATTGTGCGGCGTGCGCTCGCCGGAAAGATAAGGAAGGAAGGTGACTCCGGACGGTGCCTTCAAGGCATCACCGAGTTCGCCGGTGAGTTCGGAGGCGGATTTGCCCGTGACGCCCGAATGCCAGTTCAACGCATCGGTTGCCGACAGGATGACGCCCATCTGGTGCCAGGTGTTCGGCAGCGCATGGCAGAAGGCATGAACCGCACTTTCCGGCTTCGGCAGGTAGGAGCCGTTGGCAGCAAAGAGCACGCCCGAAGTGCCGAGCGAGACGAAGGCGGCGCCATGGCTGACCGTGCCCATGCCGCAGGCCGAGGCCGCATTGTCCCCTGCTCCGCCGGCCACGACGACGTCGCCGGCAATGCCCCACTTCGAGGCCAGTTCGCCGCGCAGCTTGCCGGCGGCTTCGGTGCCTTCCACCAGCGTCGGCATCTGTTTCTCATCGAGATCGGTGGCGGCGAGCAGCTGGGAAGACCACTTGCGCTTGCCTGTGTCGAGCCAGGACGTGCCGGCGGAGTCGGACATTTCCGACATGTGCTCGCCCGTCAGCCATAGGCGCAGATAGTCCTTCGGCAGCAGTACCCAGCGCACCTTGGCAAAGATGTCCGGCTCATGCTTGGCGACCCAGGCGAGCTTCGGTGCGGTGAAGCCGGGGAAAACGATGTTGCCGGTCAGCGTCCGGAAACGTGGATCGGCGTCGAGTGCCGCAGCCTCCTGATAGCTGCGCGTATCGTTCCAGAGGATGCAGGGGCGCAGCACCTTGTCGTCTGCGTCGAGCAGCGTCGCACCATGCATCTGGCCGGACAGGCCGATGCCGCGCACCGCAGCCAACTCCTTCGGGTGCGCCGTCTTCAGGCCGGCGACCGCCTCCTCGGTGGCGCGAATCCAGTGCGCCGGTTCCTGCTCCGACCAGCCCGAATGCGGACGCGATACGTCGAGCCCGCCATTGGCCGATCCGATGATCTTCTGATTGCCGTCGATCAGCATCGCTTTGACGCCGGACGTTCCGAGATCGAGACCCAAATACATCAGATGTACTCCCTATGCTCTGCCGCAGGTTTTGATGGTCAGGGCAGATTGTCCTTCAAGAAAATGTCGAGGCGGATGCGTTCCTGCCCGGCGATGACGTCCTGGCCGTCCGCTGTCGCCTTCATGACGCGTATGGCGCTGCGCACCTCATGGCCGGCGTCCTGGTTCAGAACGGCATCGATCGTGCCGTCCTGCAAGGCTGCACGGGTATGTTCGGTCAGTTCGTGCACGACGACGGTCAGTCCGCGACCCTGCCCGGTCGCTTTCAGCGCCCTGATCAAGCCGCGATTGCCGGCGCCGAGACTGTAGATGCCGATGATGCTGTTGCTGCCGGAAAGGGCTTCGGAGACCAGCGCGTTGGCGATTTCCGGATCGTCGCGGCCCTCGAGCACCGGCAGCAGGCGCAGTTGCGGAAATTCCGCCGCCATGACGGAGGCAAATCCCTCCAAGCGCTCACGATGGTCGCGCACCAGCATGGACCCGGCGAGAACGGTGATATCGCCGTTGCGCCCACCCAGGAAACGGCCAAGCAGCCGAGCCGCCGTCCGGCCCGCAGCGATATTGTCGACGCCGGCATAATGATGCCGCGTGGAGCCTGTGAGATCGGAAACGAGGGTGACGACGGGAAGCCGCGCCGCCACCAGCCGGTCGACGGCGGCCCGCACGTCCGGCGCGTCGATCGCTACCAAGGCCACGCCGGCAAGGTCCGTGCCGTTCAATGCGTCGAGCGCGGCCACCAGGGCCGCTGCGTCGAAGGCAGGCACCTCGACAATGCGAATCTCCGTGCGCTCGAAGGCCGACCGGGTCATTGCCTGGCGCACTTCGGCATAGAGGCCGTGCATGAAGGAATTATCGCCGGTCGGCAGGATGAAGACGAGCGGATAGACACGGCCCTTGGCAAGATTGGCGGCTGCCACGTCGCGCACGTAGCCGATGTCGCGAATGGCCGCTTCCACCTTCTCACGTGTCACGAGACGCACGCCCGGGCGCTGGTTCAGAACCCGGTCCACGGTCGCAAGGCTGACGCCCGCTGCAGCGGCGATATCGTAAACGGTGGGTCTCATCAGCTCCTCCTGACGAGATTCTTATCGCTAATTCTGATGTACGTAAATCAAAAATTTTTGGCGCCTGAAATTTCCTGTCGATGGCAACGAAAAGAAAAAGGCTCCTCGATCCGAGAAGCCTTTCCATTACAGGGAGATAGGAGTGAAACGGGATGCGTGGGCCATCCTATGCGTTCGCAGGTAATGCCACCTGAAAGCGGGACGCCCTAATGGCCACCGCCGCCAGCGCCTTTCGGCGGGGCTTTCGGCTTGCTAAGCATCAATACGCCAAAGATCATCGCAAGGAACAATACCGTCAGCATCAGGAAGACGTCGCTAAAGGACATGATGATCGCCTGCTGCTCCGCCATGTTGACCAACTGCCGCACCGCCGCCTGCGGACCGTCCAAGCCACTGGCACTGAAATTGGCCGTCATGTTGTTGATTTGATCGATGGCGGCGGGGCTTCCCCAATGCACATGCTCGCGCAGATGCATATAGTGGGCGTCCTGGCGGGTGCTGAGCACCGTGTTGATGATGGCAAGCCCGACGGCACCGCCGAGGTTGCGGGTCAGGTTAAACAGGCCGGAAGCACCGCGCATGCGGGCGGGAGGCATGGTTCCGAGCGCGATATTATTAATGGGCACCATGCACATCATCAGCCCGAAGCCGCGAAGAATCTGCGGGATGAAGAGCTCCCAGAAATCCCAGTCCATCGTCAAGCCGGTCATGATCCACGTGCCGGCCGCGAAACTGCAGAAGCCGATGATCATCATGATCCGGAGATCCATCTTGCCGGAAAGAATACCGGCTAGAGGCGCGGTGAAGAACATTGCCAGGCCGGAGACGAACATCGTCTCGCCGATCATCAGTGAATCATATCCGCGGATACGGCTGAGATAGACGGGATAGATATAGGTCAGACCATAAAGCCCGATGCCCATCACGAAAGAGAACATCGAACCAAACGCGAAGTTCTTATTGCTAAAGGCCTTCAAATCGACGACCGGGAAATCGACGCTGAACGCTCGGTAAAAGAAGATCAGCGCGCCAATTGCGGAAGCAACCGCAGCCATCACGATATAGTCGTCGTTGAACCAGTCGTTGGTGTTGCCTTCTTCAAGCACATATTCCAGCGCGCCGAGAAACAGCGCCATGGAAAATAGTCCCCACCAGTCGAACTTCTTCATCAACGACAGCTCCGGCTTGTCGAAGTCGATGAAATTCCAGGTGACGATAGTGACAATGATGCCGGGCCCGATGTTGACCAGGAACAGCCAGTGCCAGGAAAACGCGTGGCTGAGATAGCCGCCGACCGTGGGGCCAATGGTCGGAGCAAGCGTTGCGATCAAACCGATGATCGGCGACACCACATTGCGCTTCGACGGCGGGAAAATGGTGAAGGCAGCGGCGAAAACTGACGGAATCATGCCGCCGCCGATAAAGCCCTGCAGCGCACGATAGACGATCATCTGATCGATGTTGGTCGCCGTCGCGCAAAGACCGCTGGCGATGGTGAAGCCGGCGGCGGAGGCGGCGAAAAGATATCGTGTCGAGATGATGCGGGCCAGCGTTCCCGAAAGCGGAATCATGATGACTTCGGCGATCAGATAGGCTGTTTGGACCCAGGGAATTTCATCCGAGCCGGCGCTGAGGCCGGCCTGGATTTCGCTGAGGGAGGCGGAAACCACCTGAATGTCAAGGATCGACATGAACATGCCGAGCACCATCGCAAAGAATGCGATGAGTCTGCGGGGGTCCATATGTTCCGCCGCTGGGACGGCGGGACCGGCTATCGAACCTACGGTCGCTGCTGTCGAGGCCATCGGCGCTCTCCGAATTTAGTTACTGGCCCATCCGGCACGATCAGGCGCTGTGCGGGTATCGACATCGACAACGACGCTCAAACCGGCCCGCAGACGACCGCTGTCGAGCGCATCCTGTGGCAAGGCGATACGAACCGGCACGCGCTGGACCACCTTGGTGAAGTTGCCCGTCGCGTTTTCCGGCGGCAGCAACGAGAAGACCGAGCCAGAGGCCGGCGAGATCGACGTGACCGTACCGACGATCGGATGATCGCTGTAGGCATCGACATGGACATTGACCTTGGAACCGGCAACCAGATGCTGGATCTGCGTTTCCTTGAAGTTGGCGTCGATATAGAGCTGGCGAGTCGGAACCAGCGCCATCAGCTTCTGGCCGGGAGAGACAAGATCGCCCTCCTGAACCGAACGGTTGCCTACAACGCCGTCATAGGGCGCCTTCAACACGGTGAAGGAGAGGTCGCGGGCCGCCTTGTCGCGTGCAGCCTCCAGGCCCTTGATCGTGCTTTCCGCCTGGCGACGCTGCGCTTGCAGCAGGTTGATATTGGCCTGAGCCGATGCGATGGCCGCATCGCCGCCGACGAGATTGGCCTTGGCCTGGTCGAGGGCGATATTGGCGCTATCCAAGGAGGCCGTGGTGCCGACTGACTTCGACTGAAGTTCGGCAGCACGTGTCTGGGTGATCTGCGCGCCGCGCACCGTAGCTTCCAGCGCAACCTTCTGGGCCTGCGCCTGGGCAAGCGCGGCCTGACCGGCGGCAATCTGCGCATCGATCGTGTGCAGCGACAATTGCTCGGTGTCGAGCGAAGCCTGGGCCTGGCCAAGGGCCAGCTTGTAATCGCCGTCGTCGAGCGTGGCGAGCACATCGCCCGCCTTGACCTGCTGGTTGGCGACGACGTCCACCTTGGCGACATAGCCCGTCACCTTCGGCTGAATGGTCGCAATGTCGCCTTCGATGTAAGCATCGTCAGTCGACACCAGGAAGCGACCGTTCGTCCACCACTCGTAGCCGTACCAGCCGCCGCCAACGAGCGCCAGAACGACAATGATCGGAAGCACCAGGCTGCGCCGCTTCTTCTCAGCCGGCGGTGGGGCCGCCTGGACTGGAGCCGCAGGCGCAGCCTGGGCGGGGGGTGGGTTGCCAGGCCGTTCCGCGGCGGGAGCCTCAACAGATGTGCCGGCGCCCTTTGCTTCCACTTCGACATCAGCGGAATCATCAACGATGCGCGCTACATTGTTACTATGACTTGACGACATTGCCCTACCACCGGAATCTGGCTAAAATAATCGAACCGAACGGTTCAGTTCAGTTGACATAGATCGTTTTTCATTCCATATCAAGTCATATCGAACCACCCGGTTCGATTTAATTAACGAATCTGATTAAGATTCAGAAAAAGTGATCGAGCTAAACGGAGACGATGAAACACGAGCCTGAAAACACCGCAGTCGTAAACGCGCCCGCATCGGGAGGGCGTTGGGCTGCCGGCGAAGACCCCGTCAAGCGCCAGCAGATTCTGGATGGTGCCACACGCGTCTTCATGAAAATGGGGTTCGATGCGGCGAGCATGAACGACGTCACGCGCGAAGCCGGCGTCTCCAAGGGCACTCTTTATGTCTATTTCGCCAACAAGGAAGATCTGTTCTCCGCCATGATAGACAATGAGCGCGCGCGTTTCGTCGAGACCGTACGCACTGCGCTTGCCGACGATGCCGATGTGGCGACCAGTCTTTATGACTTCGGCATGGTGTTCGTGAGCCACGTTACATCGCAAAAGACCATCAGCGCCATGCGCACCGTCATCGGCGTGCGCGAACGTATGCCATCCCTCTGTCAACGCTTCTTCACTGGCCCGGAAAACCTGCGCACTGTTCTCC
The DNA here is from genome assembly GCF_030272705.1 of Rhizobium mayense. Taxonomy (GTDB): domain Bacteria; phylum Pseudomonadota; class Alphaproteobacteria; order Rhizobiales; family Rhizobiaceae; genus Rhizobium; species Rhizobium mayense. Next base: position 159,074 of record NZ_JARFYM010000006.1, read on the forward strand.
GCAGCTTCCTCGAACGTCAGGTTACCGCCGGTCGTCTTCGCATCGAGGACTTCGATATGGCCGCACGTCATTTCCTCGACATGGCCAGCGGCAGCTACTTCAAGCTGAGACTGTTCGGAGACATGGATATCCCTCCCTCGAAGGAGGAGATCGACTATGTCGTGCGCGGCGCCGTTCGCGTCTTCATGGCCGCTTATGGTAACAATCGGAACAATCAGGCTTGACCGCCTTCCGATAGCCGGCGGATATCCGCCCCAATCCCGCAATCGCGATCAAGCCCGATAGCCGGTCCGCGCCTAACAATGGGCGGGCAACCAGGGAAATCGAACATGAGCGCGATCGGAAGAGCGATATGGTTCATCGAAAGCCATTTCTCATCTGACATTTCGCTGGACGAGATCGCCGATACGGCCGGCCTGTCGCGTTATCATCTGTCGCGCGTCTTCGGGCTCACCACCGGCCATTCGATCAGCGGTTATATCCGGGGCCGGCGCCTTAGCGGGGCCGCCCTTGCGCTGATCAACAGCTCGTCGACCATTCTCGAGGTTGCCCTCGATGCGGGCTACGGCTCGCATGAGGCTTTCACCCGTGCCTTCCGCGAACAATTCGGGATGACGCCCGACAGTTTGCGCAAACAGGGGCACGCCCGAAACCTTGTTTTGCTGGAGCCGATCAGAATGGACGACACCCGCCTTCCCAAACTCGACGCGCCGCGTTTCGAAACCCGACCCGCAATGCTACTGGCCGGTCTCGCGGAAACCTATGCCTATGAAGCCACTCAGGGGATTCCCTCGCTTTGGCAGAAATTCAACCAGCAATTCGGCCATATCCCCGGCCAGGTCGGCAATGTCGCCTACGGCGTCTGCACCCAGGCCGAAGGCGAGACCGACAGCTTCCGCTATATGTCTGCCGCTGAGGTCACCGCGGCCGACGATCTGCCGGAGGGCTTCACGACCCTTAAGCTGCCGCCGCAGCGTTATGCCATCTTCACCCATCGCGGCCATGTTTCGGGCATCTCCGCCACCGTGCACCAGATCTTCGGTGACTGGCTGCCGCAATCCGGTCACCAGCACGGCGGCCTGCCCGACATGATGGAACGTTACGACGACCGTTTCGATCCCCACACCGGCACGGGCGTGACGGAGGTATGGATTCCCCTGAAAGCATAGAAATATGCGCGCCACCCGCGAAAATATGGGTGGCGCTTGCACCTGCGATTCCACTCCTTACATTAGCGACCATCATTGGGGAGCCGGAGCTGGGGGCAGCGTCGGCGGACGCTGGCCGGAGGAAAATCGTCGATGGACATTGTTGGCTTGGTGCAGGATCCGAGCGCATGGATTGCGCTCGTCACGCTCGTCGTCATGGAAGTGGTCCTCGGCATCGACAACCTTATCTTCATCTCGATCCTGACCAACAAACTACCCGTCGAACACCGTGCGAAAGCCCGCAAGGTCGGCATCGGCCTCGCGCTGGTCCTTCGTCTTGTGCTGCTCGCGACCGTCGCCTGGATCGTACAACTGACGGAACCGGTCTTCGAAATCTTCGACCACGGCTTTTCCTGGAGGGACCTGATCCTGATCAGCGGCGGCCTGTTCCTGGTCTGGAAGGCGACCAAGGAAATCCATCACAATGTCGATCCCGAAGCACATGGCGAGGACTTCATCGCCACGTCGACCACCATCAACACCGGCTTTGCGTCGGCCATCGGCCAGATTCTGCTGCTCGACCTGGTCTTCTCGATCGACAGCATCGTCACCGCCGTCGGCATGACGCCGCATCTGCCGATCATGTTCATCGCGGTCATCGCCGCGGTCACCGTCATGCTGGTGGCGGCCGCGCCGCTTGCCAACTTCATCGAGAAGAACCCGACCATCGTCATGCTGGCGCTCGCCTTCCTGCTGATGATCGGCATGACACTGATCGCCGAAGGCATGGGCTTCCATGTTCCCAAGGGTTACGTTTACACCGCCATGGCCTTCTCGGCCGCGGTCGAGATGCTGAACATGCTGGCGCGGAACAGGCGAAAAAGAGCCGCAGGAGGGCATTGACCGTCCCGTCGTCCCAATGCTCGCCGCTTTCCGTTCCTATCGTTCTCGTCAGCGTTCCGACATCGCTCTATGTCTGGCCAGTCCGCTGAGCTTGCCTCCAACCTAAATTCCTTGACGCGCGCCATTGAATATGGCCTAAGGCCAGCCAAACGGAAAACGCGGGATTGAAGCGTCAAGACGCCCTTTTCCGGCCGGTTTCCTGATCCAGATAAACATCTCCAGCCGGGCAGCGCTTATCGCAAGCAGCGGCCTGGCTTTTTCTGACGAGCAAACAAGATGACCACTTCAGGCGTTCGCGTCCGCATCGCACCCTCCCCGACCGGCGAGCCGCATGTCGGCACAGCTTATATCGCGCTGTTCAACTATCTCTTCGCCAAGAAGCATGGTGGCGAGTTCATCCTTCGCATCGAAGACACGGATGCGACGCGTTCGACCCCAGAATTCGAGACGAAGGTGCTCGACGCGCTGAAATGGTGCGGCCTGAAATGGGCCGAAGGGCCCGATGTGGGCGGCCCATATGGCCCCTATCGCCAGAGCGACCGCAAGGATATCTACAAGCCCTATGTCGAGAAGATCGTCGAAGCCGGCCATGGTTTCCGCTGCTTCTGCACGCCGGAGCGGCTGGAACAGATGCGCGCTGCTCAGCGCGCCGCCGGCCTGCCGCCGAAGTATGACGGCCACTGTTTGAACCTTACCGCTGAAGAAGTCTCCGCGCGCGTCGCTGCCGGCGAGCCGCACGTCGTGCGCATGAAGATCCCGACCGAAGGCTCTTGCAAGTTCCATGACGGCGTCTATGGCGATGTCGAAATCCCGTGGGATGCGGTCGACATGCAGGTCCTGCTGAAGGCCGACGGCATGCCGACCTATCATATGGCCAACGTCGTCGACGACCATCTGATGAAGATCACCCATGTCGCACGCGGCGAGGAATGGCTCGCCTCGGTGCCGAAGCATATCCTGATCTATCAGTATCTCGGCTGGGAGCCGCCGGTGTTCATGCACCTGTCGCTGATGCGCAATGCCGACAAGTCGAAGCTGTCGAAGCGCAAGAACCCGACGTCGATCTCCTATTACACGGCACTCGGCTACATCCCCGAGGCGCTGATGAACTTCCTCGGCCTGTTCTTCATCCAGATCGCCGAAGGCGAAGAGCTCTTAAGCATGGACGAACTCGCCGGAAAGTTCGACCCGGAAAACCTCTCCAAGGCCGGCGCGATCTTCGACATCCAGAAGCTCGACTGGCTGAACGGCCGCTGGATCCGCGAGAAGCTGTCGGAAGAGGAATTCCAGCATCGCGTCCTGACCTGGGCGATGGAAAACAGCCGCCTGAAGGAAGGCCTGAAGCTGTCGCAGTCGCGCATCTCCAAGCTTGGAGAATTGCCTGACCTCACCGGTTTCCTGTTCAAGTCCGATCTCAACCTCGATCCTTCGGCGTTTGCGAAGGTCAAGTCGACGCCGGAAGAACTGCTTGAAATCCTGAACACCGTGCAGCCCGACCTTGAAAAGATCCTCGAATGGAATGTCGAAACGATCGAAGCCGAGCTGCGCGCCATCGCCGACCGCATGGGCAAGAAGCTGAAGGTCATCGTTGCGCCGCTCTTCGTCGCCGTGTCCGGCTCGTCGCGCTCGCTACCGCTGTTTGACTCGATGGCGATCCTCGGCCGCTCGGTCGTGCGCCAGCGCCTGAAACTGGCGGCCCAGACCGTTGCGACCCTCGTCGGCCCGAAGAACTGAACCGGACGTAAAAACCATGAACGACAAGACCGAAACAGCAACCCTTTCCTCCGATGCAACGGAAGTCCGCGCGCAGAAGCTGAAGCTGCTGCGCGAACAGATCGGCGACGTCTATCCGGCGCATTTCCACCGGACGCTGACCAACGCCGAACTGGCCGCGAAATATGAGGGGCTGGAGCCGGATACGGAAACCGGCGATGTCGTCACTGTCGCCGGCCGCGTCTATTCCTCGCGCAATTCCGGCATGTTCATGGATATCCATGACGCCTCGGGGAAAATCCAGATATTCAGCCACAAGGACGTGACCGGCGAAGAGGCCCGCGCCCTGCTGCCGATGATCGACATCGGCGACATCATCGGCGTGACCGGAATCGTGCGCCGCACCAAGCGCGGCGAGCTGACAATCAATGCCCAGCAAATCACCATGCTGACCAAGTCGCTGTTGCCGATGCCGGAAAAGTGGCACGGCCTCTCCGACATCGAGGCGCGCTACCGCAAGCGCCATCTCGACATCATGACCAACGAGGAATCGAAGCTTCGCTTCCAGCAGCGCAGCCGCATCGTCTCCGGCATCCGCCGTTTCATGGAGAATGACGGCTTCATGGAAGTCGAAACGCCGATGCTGCACTCGGTCTATGGCGGCGCCACGGCCGAGCCGTTCAAGACGCATCACAACACGCTGAAGCTCGACATGTACCTGCGCATCGCGCCGGAGCTGTTCCTGAAGCGCACCCTGGTTTCGGGCCTCACCGACAAGGTGTTCGAGATCAACCGCAACTTCCGCAACGAAGGCGTATCCACAAGGCACAATCCTGAATTCACGATGATGGAGTGCTACTGGGCCTATGCCGACTACGAGGACATCATGAACCTCGTCGAGCGCCTGTTCTCGACGCTCGCCATGTCAATCCACGGCAGCACGGAATTTGCTTTTGGCGACAAGCAGATCTCCTTCAAGGGTCCGTTCCGCCGCGTGCCGATGCCCGACGCCGTCAAGGAAGCGACCGGCATCGACTTCCTGGCGATCAAGACGGACGAAGAAGCTCGCGCCGCCTCCAAGGCCGCCGGCTTCGCCGTCGAGAAGGATGCGACCTGGGGCGAATGCCTTGCCTTCATCTTCGAAGAGAAGGTCGAGGGCACGCTGATCCAACCCGCGCACGTCACGCATTTCCCGAAGGACATCTCGCCCTTCGCCAAGGAAGTGCCGGGCGAGCCGCGCCTCGTCGAACGCTTCGAGACCTATTGCAACGCCTGGGAACTCGGCAACGCCTTCTCGGAACTCAACGATCCGGAAGAGCAGCGCGCCCGCATGGTCGAGCAGCTCGAACAGGCGCATGCCCGCGGCGAGAAGCAGAAGGAACTGGACGACGAATTCCTCGATGCCATCGACCAGGGCATGCCGCCGGCCGGCGGCCTCGGCATCGGCGTCGACCGGCTGATCATGCTGCTGACCAATTCCCCGTCGATCCGCGACATCATCCTGTTCCCGGCACGGCGCAGCAAGGCGGACTGAGACGGTTTCGCGCAGACGATAGAGACGACAGGCCGCCAGCTATGCCATGGCGGCCTTTTTCGTTGGGCCATTGCTTGCGGATTGCGTATAAATCCCGCCAACGTGCGGCGAATCCCCGCCCTCCGGAAACAAGAGGCCCGAAAAATGACTGAGACAGAAAACCTGATGACGGACGCCGATCTCGAGCAACAGCGCCTAGCCGATCTCGCCGAACTGGGCGATGTCGATCTGACGCAATACGCGCCGGGCACGTTCGGCTGCCATGAGGCGATGCATACCACGTCGCTCATGCTCGATATGACGGACGACCAGTTGCTGCAACATCCCGCCGTTCTTGCCAATCCGGAATTCTACCGTCTCGCGGGCGCGGTCCATGAGGCGCTGTTTGCGCTTTACCAGGCCATCGGCGAAAAGCATTTGGCGGCGGATTGAGGGATTTCCGCCCTCGCGTCCGCGAGGCAAAGGTTGTCTGAAATCAATTCGTTACCGGCGACCGCCGATCGCTGGCGCCCGTCATGGTCGGGTCGAGACCCGGCGATGGCGCTTTATCCGGATCGGCGGCGTCGGCGCCAATGAAGCTGCCGGTATTGTCGCCCTCAGGCGGGAGTTTGCCTGTTGATGCAGGAGGGCGCTGTTCTGGAGGTGTCGCAGGCGCTTCGTCCTTTTCCACCCGAGCGGCGGCCTTCTGCTCTGCGGCTTCGGCGGCTTTCTGTTTGTCCTTCTTCGCGTCGCCGCCCGACTCGTTCTCGGCGGCCAGCGGGTTGTCGCAATCGGTGTGATCCTTCAGCGCCGCCAGCGCGTCGTCGATATCCTTGGGTAACATGTTGATCTGTTCCCCATAAAAGAGACCCTCCGCGCTCGCCCCGCCATTGTAGTAGCGCGCCGTGACCGGCCCCTCAACGGTACCATCGGCAACCTTGGCGGGATGCGGCATATAGACGACATCGGCGCCTAACGCCCGGCCGCGAATATCGGACCGCAAGGTCGGGCCATTTTTATCGAGAACCACCACCTGAACGAGATCCGGCTTTTGCTCGTCATAGACAGCCTTGGCAACGCGAAGCGCCGTTCTGACCCGCGTCAGTCCGTCTGTCGGATCGGTGCGGATATATTTGCGCACCCAGAACTGATCCTCCTTGCGGATCGTGACGAGGTTGACGTCGCTGCATTTCAGGCCGTTCGGGGAGGCCGCGGTCAGGCCCAGGAGCTGGTCTTTGCCGATATAAAGCGCAAAGACGCCGGAACAGCCCATCAACAAGGCCACTCCGCCGACGATGACGACAAGCTTCCGGGATGGCCGGAAAATGTGCAGTAAGGCGCTCACGCCAACTGCTCCACCATAGAGCACTCCAACGCGACAAAATGATCAACTCTCACGTTAGGGATATGGCGTTTCGGAATACTTAAAGAAGTGATGAATCTTGCTCTGCTCGCGTTTCCGTTACCAAAAAAGGTCCAAGCCTTTCAGACCGATGCTGGTGCTTGCCTCGGATGGCACGGCCGTGCTCTAACCGGGGCATGGCCTTCACTTTGAGACAGCTTCAGTATTTCGTCGCCGTGGCGGAACAGGGCTCCATCACCCGCGCCGCGCAGAACCTGTCTATCTCGCAATCCTCGGTCACCGAGGCGCTGAAGGAACTGGAGAGCGACCTCGGCGTCGCGCTTTTCGACCGCCATCCACGCGGATTGTCCATCACCCACAACGGCCACCAGTTCCTCCGCCATGCCACGAAGATCCTCGCGACCGTTTCCGACGCCCGCACCAGTTTCTCCAGCCAGCAGAACGCCGCCGGCGGTTCGCTGAATATTGGCGTCACGTCGCTGGTCGCCGGCTATGTATTGTCCGACCTCTTGGCGCGCTATCGCCGCGCCTGCCCCGGCGTCGAGGTTAGCGCCATCGAGGACAATGGCGGTTATCTCGAACATCTGCTGGTTGGCGGCGAACTCGACGTTGCCGTCATGGTCATTTCCAACCTGCGCGACCGCATGGCGCTGCAGGCCGAAATCCTCGAAACATCTCCCTATCGCCTCTGGCTGCCGATGGGCCACCCTCTGGTCTCCGCCGACATCATCAGCGTCGCCGACATCTCGCGCGAACCGCTGATCATGCTGACCATCGACGAGATCGAGGAGAATACCGGCAAACTGCTGACGGCACTCGGCGCACGCCCGCATGTCGCCTTCCGCACCCGCTCGGTCGAGGCGGTGCGCAGTTTGGTTGCCACGGGCGCCGGCGTCGCGCTGCTGCCGGATCTCGTCTACCGCCCCTGGTCGCTGGAAGGCGACCGTATCGAAAGCCGCGATGTCTCCGGCTCGCTGCCGGTTGTGCAAGTCGGCATGGTCTGGCGCAAAGGCTCGAGTCTGCCGCAGGCCGCCCGCGATTTCGTCGGTATCGCCGAAGCCATGCGTTCGGGCCGTCAGCGGTAGGTTTCTGAGCAATTCATCGGAAATTCCGATATCACCTTTCTGATAAATGAATTTGCGAATACGGCCAATTCGCGTCACCTTTTTCTCCGGGAACAAATCGCCAGAAACTGGCTCCTAGACCAACTGGCTCAAGAACCGGGAGAATTCGATGAAGCATCTGCTGAAATCATGCACGGCTGCGCTCGCATGCCTAGGCTTCGCAACGCAGGTCATCGCTGCTGAGCCGTTGAAAACGCTCGGCAAGGGCGAAGGCGCCGTCAGCATCGTCGCCTGGGCCGGCTACATCGAGCGCGGTGAAAGCGACAAGAATTATGACTGGGTCACCCAGTTCGAGAAAGACACGGGCTGCAAGGTCAGCGTCAAGACCGCCGCCACCTCGGATGAAATGGTGGCGCTGATGAACGAAGGCGGCTTCGACCTTGTTACTGCGTCGGGCGACGCTTCGCTGCGCCTTGTCGCCGGCAAGCGCGTCCAGCCGATCAACGTCGATCTGATCCCCAGCTGGAAGAACCTCGACGATCGCCTGAAGAATGCTCCCTGGCATACGGTCAACGGCGTCCACTACGGCGTACCCTATCTCTGGGGACCGAACGTGCTGATGTACAACACCGACGCTTTCAAGGGTCAGGCACCGAAGAGCTGGAATGTCGTTTTCGAGGAAATGACCCTGCCGGACGGCAAGTCCAACAAGGGCCGCGTCCAGGCCTATGACGGCCCGATCTATATCGCCGACGCCGCTCTTTACCTGATGGCCCACAAGCCTGAACTCGGCATCAAGGACCCCTACGAACTCAACGAGGACCAATACAAGGCCGCTCTCGACCTTCTGCGCGGCCAGCGCAAACTCGTCAGCCGCTATTGGCACGACGCGATGATCCAAACGGATGACTTCAAGAACGAAGGCGTCGTCGCCTCCGGTTCCTGGCCGTTCCAGGTCAACCTGTTGCAAGCCGACAAGCAGAAGATCGGCTCGACCTTCCCGGACGAAGGCGCGACCGGCTGGGCTGATACCACCATGCTGCATGCCGACAGCCAGCATCCGAACTGTGCCTATATGTGGATCGAACATTCACTGCAGCCAAAGGTCCAGGGCGACGCTGCAGCCTGGTTCGGCGCGGTCCCTTCTGTCCCGGCCGCCTGCAAAGGCAACGAACTCCTGACCGACAGCGGCTGCGCCACCAACGGTTACGATCATTTCGAGAAGATCAAGTTCTGGAAAACCCCGGTCGCCAAGTGCACCACCGAGAGCGAATGCGTACCCTACCATCGCTGGGTTTCCGACTATATCGGCGTGATTGGGGGCAGATAGTTCACGCCGATTGTGGCGACCGCCTCTCGATCTCAATGAGCGCGATCGCATCGGGACGATGAGGGGCCTGATATCGAAAGCCCCTCATCGCCTCACCGAGCCCTTTTTCAAACAGAGAGACCACGGCGGAATATGGCCGTCGTCCCTGCATATCCCGGAGCATCCCATGACCGCCGTTCGTCTCCAGCAGGTATCGCGCCATTTCGGCCAGGTCCGTGCCGTCGATCACGTCGATCTGCAGATTGCCTCCGGCGAATTCTTTGCCATGCTTGGCCCCTCCGGCTCCGGCAAGACCACTTGCCTACGGCTCATTGCCGGTTTCGAGCAACCGACCGGCGGCCACATCGAGATTTTCGGCGATACCGCCGAGGGCGTGCCGCCCTATCGCCGCAACGTCAACACTGTCTTTCAGGATTACGCCCTTTTCCCGCATCTCAATATCCTCGACAACGTAGCCTATGGGCTGATGGTCAAGGGTATCGGCAAGACCGAACGGCTGAGGGCCGCTGAACAGGCGCTGGAACTGGTGAAGCTGCCGGGCTATGGCGCCCGCCGCCCCGGCCAGCTCTCCGGCGGCCAGCGTCAGCGCGTGGCACTCGCCCGCGCACTTGTGAACAAGCCGAAAGTGCTGCTCCTTGACGAACCGCTTGGCGCGCTAGACCTCAAACTACGCGAGCAGATGCAGGAGGAACTGAAGAGCCTCCAGCGGGCGCTCGGCATCACCTTCGTCTTCGTCACCCACGATCAGGGCGAAGCGCTCTCCATGGCCGATCGCGTCGCCGTCTTCAACAATGGCCGGATCGTGCAGGAGGGCACGCCGCACGATATCTATCAGCGGCCGAAGACCCGTTTCGTCGCCGATTTCGTCGGTTCCTCCAATGTGATTGCTCCCGAGACCATGTCGTCACTTGGCGGCGAACGGCGCTGGGCCAGCCTTCGGCCCGAGGCGATACGATTGACGCAGGATGCCGGTGTTCCGGCGACGGTGCAGGCGACCAGCTTTCTCGGCGCCGCCACCCGGCTTTCGGTGGAAGCGCAGGGCACGCGGATGCATGTCACCGTGCCTGCAGGCCAGCCGATTCCGGAAACCGGTGCCTCGGTGCGCATCGCCTGGCAGCCTGCCGATATCCATTACATGGACGACGCCGCATGATATCAGCCGCCATCGCAACGGCCGCACCGGCGGCCACCTCGATCCTGCCACGCCGCGGCGGTTTCTTCGGCCGCCTGTCCGATCTCTTCTGGCGTCGCCCGAAACTCCTGCTTTTCCTAATGCTGACGCCGCCGCTGCTCTGGCTCGGCATTATCTATATCGGCTCGCTGATCGCACTGCTTCTGCAGAGCTTCTTCTCGATCGACGACTTCTCGGGAATGGTGAACTACGAATTCACGCTCTCGACCTATGCGCAGCTTTTGAATTCCGCCAATTTCGACATCATCATCCGCACCATCGTGATGGCGGCGCTGGTTACCATCGCCTCCTCCTTCGTTGCCTTCCCGATCGCCTATTATGCGGCACGGTACGCCAAGGGAAAATGGAAGGCGCTGTTCTATCTCGGCGTGATGCTGCCGCTCTGGTCGAGCTATCTGGTCAAGGTCTATGCCTGGAAGCTGATCCTCGCCAAGGAAGGCATTTTGACCTGGCTCTTCGACAAGCTTTACCTTGGCTGGCTGCTGGACGGCGTGCTCAATCTTCCCATCGTCGGCGGCAATTCGCTGTCGGTGAGCTATATCGGCACCTTCCTAGTTTTCGTCTATATCTGGCTGCCCTATATGATCCTGCCGACACAGGCGGCCCTTGAGCGTGTGCCCGCCAATCTCCTCGAAGCCTCCGCCGATCTTGGCGCCACGCCGAACCAGACCTTCCGCACCGTGTTGCTGCCGCTGGCGCTGCCCGGCGTCGTTGCCGGCTCGATCTTCACTTTCTCGCTGACGCTGGGCGACTACATCATCCCGCAGATCATCGGCTCATCGCGCCTCTTCATCGGCCAGGCGGTCTATGCGCAACAGGGCACCGCGGGCAATGTGCCGCTCGCCGCCGCCTTCTCGGTCGTGCCTATCGTCATCATGGCCATCTATCTATGGATCGCCAAAAAACAGGGAGCTTTCGATGCGCTCTGATCGCGGCCAAAACGCTTCCCTGCCCCTGAAGATTGCAGCCGCCGGCGGCCTGCTCTTCCTGCATCTGCCGATCCTGCTGATCTTCGTCTATGCCTTCACCACCGAGGAGAAGAGCTATCAGTGGCCGCCGCCAGGCTTTACGCTGCAATGGTTTGGCATAGCCTGGAACCGGCCGGATGTCTGGTCGTCGCTGGCGCTATCAGTGCAGGTGGCGACGATCGCGACCGTCATCGCCCTGGTGCTCGGCACGCTCTGCGCCGCCGCCGTCAGCCAGACGAAATTCTTCGGACGCGAAGCGATCTCGCTTCTGGTGATCCTGCCGATTGCACTTCCCGGCATCATCACCGGCATTGCGCTACGCTCGGCCTTCAGCCTGTTCGATATTCCCTTCTCGGTCTGGACGATCGTTCTCGGCCACGCCACCTTCTGCGTCGTCGTGGTCTATAACAATGCGGTCGCCCGCTTCCGCCGCACCTCCGGTTCGCTGATCGAAGCCTCGATGGACCTTGGGGCCGACGGCTTCCAGACCTTCCGCCATATCATCCTGCCGAATATCGGCACGGCGCTGCTCGCCGGCGGCATGCTCGCCTTCGCGCTTTCCTTCGACGAGGTCATCGTCACGACGTTTACCGGCGGCCAGCAGATGACCTTGCCGATCTGGATGCTGGAAGAGCTGATCCGTCCGCGCCAGCGCCCTGTTACCAACGTCGTCGCTGTGGTCGTGGTGCTCGTCACCTTCCTGCCGATCCTGGCGGCCTACTATCTTACCCGCGACGGCGACCAAATCGCTGGCGGCGGCAAATGAAAAAGGGAGAATATTATGGACACCCAGATGCTGATCGGCTCCCGCTTTGAGGCCGGCACCGAGACGGAAGAGCATATCCTCAATCCGAAGTCCGGAGAGACCGTGCTCAACCTGCCGGAAGCCTCGCTCGGCCAGATCGATGCTGCCGTCGACGCCGCCGAAAAAGCCTTTGTAAGCTGGTCGCAGACGACGCCCGGGCAACGCTCCGCCTATCTCCTGAAGATCGCCGACGCCATCGAGAAGGATGCCGAAGGTTTCGCGACACTGGAAGCGCTGAACTGCGGCAAGCCGATCAACGCCGTCCTCAACGACGAAATCCCCGCCATCGTCGACTGCTACCGGTTCTTCGCCGGCGCGGTGCGCAACCTGCATGGCCCGGTCGCCGGCGAATACCTGCCCGGCCACACCTCCATGATCCGCCGCGATCCCATCGGCATCGTCGGATCGATCGCGCCATGGAACTATCCGCTGATGATGATGGCCTGGAAGCTGGCACCGGCGATCGCCGGCGGCAACACCGTCGTATTCAAGCCCTCGGAACAGACGCCGCTGACGGCGCTGAAGATGGCGAAGCTGCTGGCCGACATCCTGCCGGAAGGCGTCGTCAACGTCATCCTCGGTCGCGGCGAGAGCGTCGGCAACGCGCTGATCAACCACTCGAAAATCGGCATGGTGTCGATCACCGGCGACGTCGCCACCGGCAAGAAAGTGCTGCAGGCCGCCGCCAAAACGGTCAAGCGCACGCATCTCGAACTCGGCGGCAAGGCCCCGGTCATCGTCTTCGACGATGCAGATATCGACGCCGTCGTCGCCGGCATCAGGACCTTCGGCTACTACAATGCCGGCCAGGACTGCACCGCCGCATGCCGCATCTACGCTGACGCCAAGGTCTATGACAATTTCGTCGCAGACCTGACCTCCGCCGTCTCCAGCATCAAGTTCAATCTGACTGACGACGCCGAAAACGAAATCGGCCCGCTGATCTCCAAACGCCAACGGGACCGTGTCGAGAGCTTCGTCACCCGCGCCGCCGAACATAAGCACATGCAGATCACCACCGGCGGCAAGACTTCGGGTGATCGCGGCTTCTTCTACGCCCCGACCGTGGTTGCCGGCGCCACACAAGACGACGAAATCGTCCGTCGCGAGGTGTTCGGCCCGGTCGTCTCCGTCACCCGCTTCACGGATATCGCGGATGCCGTGACCTGGGCCAACGACAGCGACTATGGCCTGGCATCCTCTGTCTGGACCAAGGACATCAGCCGCGGCATGCAAACCGCCGCCCGCCTGCAATATGGCTGCACCTGGATCAACACCCACTTCATGCTTGTCAACGAGATGCCCCATGGCGGCCTGAAGCAATCCGGCTATGGCAAGGATATGTCGGTCTACGCGCTGGAGGACTACACCGCCGTCCGGCACGTGATGATCAACCATGGGTGAGAAGCGGTCGGCATAGCACTGCAATCGCATGACCAGTGCTGCGTCACTTACCAAAGCCCATCTCCCGGCAATCGAAACGGTATCGGAACAATTTCCAGTCTCCTGCGTCTTCGTTAGGCGCAACGCAGAGGAGATTTTCTGATGCTGAAGTGGGCTCTGATATTCTTCATAATTTCTCTGGTCGCCGGGTATTTCGGCTTTTCCGGCGTATCAGCCGCGACGGCAACGATCGCCCGCGTGCTTTTTGTCATCTTCGTGATCATCTTCCTGGTGTTCCTGATCCTGGCAGTCATGGCCGGCAACGCGGTCGTGTGATGAACGGCGGGCGATGACGATACGGAGGCACTTGACGGAGCGGGCTACACCAAACTCGCCCCGACGTTGATTGCAAGTGCCAGGATCGTCGTGTTGAACAAGAACGACAGGATGGCATGCAGCAGCACCAGCTTGCGCATGCCGACGGTAGAAACGCCGATATCCGCGGTCTGGGCGGCGACACCGATGGTGAAGGAGAAATAGAGGAAATCCCAATAGATGGGCTCCTCCACCGGTTCGGCAAATTTCAGCCCCTGCCCCGTATGAAAATCGCGGTAGTAGCGATGCGCATAGTGGTTCGTGAAAAGTATATGCAGGAACACCCAGGAAATCAGGATCGTCACAATCGCCATCAATGCGTGGAAAAGCGCCACTTCCGGCGGCGCTTCCTTGACGCCAAGCAGTTCCAGGGCGATGCCGCCGACGCTGGCGATCGCAGCCGCAATCGACAAGAACAGCAGAAATGCATCCGAGAAATCGATGTCGGCCGAGCGCTTGCGGATGCGATGCACGTCGGATGTCAGCATCCGGTATAGGCTGTAGACGACATAGACGACGGCGGTAGCGTTCCACGCGAAGAGCACATTGCTCGCGTTGAAGGCGCGCGAAGTCAGCAGCAGGAAGACGGCGACACCGACCGCGACGCTGACAAGAATCACCTGATGCTTGCGTAACAGCATGGCGCCCCTGGAACGATGCTGTTGTCCGTCCGTGGGCATGCCGCTCTCCCGATCACTAATTCTCTTTCAGATATAGATTCTCTGATGGAAGTGGCAAACAAAAAGAGGCCTCGCGATGCGAGACCTCCGAGCTCGGAGAAGACGCTAATTCAGGCCGTCCAGCCACCGTCTATGACATGGATCTGGCCGGTGGTGAAGCCAGCCTCGTCGCCGGCGAGATAGGTTACCAGGGCTGCGATTTCCTTGGCATCCGCGATGCGGCCCATCGGCTGGCGGGCGATGAAATCGGTCATGGCCTTCTCGTAGTCGCCAGTGGCGCGCAGGCGCTCATGCAGCGACGGGCTGTCAACGGTGCCGGGGCAAACGGCATTGACGCGGATGCCCTTGGAGACGAAATCGGCGGCAATCGATTTGGTAAGGCCGATGACGGCTGCCTTGGAGGCGCAATAGGCGAAGCGGTTCGGCACGCCTTTCACGCTCGAGGCGACAGAGGACATGTTGACGATCGATCCTTTGCCCTTTTCAAGCATGCCCGGCAGGAAGATGCGGCAGGTCGTATACATCGCCTTCGCATTGAGATTGAAGGAAAAATCCCAATCCTTCTCTTCGCAGTCGAGGATGGTGCCGGCATGCACGAAGCCGGCGCAATTGAAGAGCACGTCGATCGGGCCAAGTTCGTCGGCGTAGGCCTTGACCGCAGCGCCATCGAGCACATTCAGTACATGCTTGCTTGCGCCTTCCAGCGTCGAAAGCGTCTGCTCGTTGATGTCGGTGGCATATACATGCGCACCGAGCGAAATGAAGCGCTCGGCCGTCGCCCGTCCGATACCCTGTCCCGCCGCCGTGATGACGACCTTCTTGCCTTCCAATCCGTGACCCATAGTCCTGATCCTTTCCTCCAGGGCATGATCTCAAGACCGAGGGCCACTCAGCGAAATGCGTGGCGGCCCGCAGATAAGATCACGCGAAAACAAACAGCTAGAGCCGCCTTGCCCTAGCCTTCGAACGATTGTGCGAAGAGCCGGTTGAGCTTGTCGATGAGGACTGTATGCCGCTCGCCTGTGCGCAGTCCATTGGTAATGATGTTCGAAGCCTCGCTCTGGAACGCCATGTAGCCGTCATGACGCGGCCGGACATAGGCACCCTCTAGCGTGGCGCGCGTATTGCGGTAGAAATCAAGCGCAGGCGCGTTAACGGCATTGCTGACCCACGCATCTGAGTGACCCGGTTGACCGTTGCCGCTTGCGTAGGCGCCTGCTTGCACCGGCCCGCCGGCGATCCAGCGCGCAAAGGCTTTGGCCTCTTCCGGTGCCTGCGTCCTGGCCGAAACGGCAATACCTGTGCCGCCGAGCGCCGAGCCGTTCGGTGCACGTCCATCGATCACGGGCATGTCGGCAAAGGCTAAGCGCGCCGGTCGGAATCCGGCAAAGGAATAGCTGACGTAGCCATAGGCGAAGGGAACGACGTAGTAGCGGCAATCCGGCTCACTCATCAGATCGAAGATGGCGATCGGGTCCATTTCGTAGCATTTGGCATCCATGCCGCCGGCGAGCCGCGCCATCCAGTCGAGCACGGCTTCTCCATCCGCCTTGGCGATGAGTTCCGGCCCCTCGACGCTGCAGGGTGTGCCGAGATGCGCCGCCAGCGTGAAGAAGGTCATCAGCGAATGCGGCGGCCGCATCGGCAGGATCGCCCTGCCCTTGGCCGCCAGCGATACGATCTCGGCGAGATCGGTGATCGGCCCGCTCAAGCGGTCCGGCCGGTAAGCCTGAACCTGCGTCGCCGCATCGATCGGAAAGCCCCATTGCCGGCCTTGCCAATTGTAGCTCGGAAAGGAGCGCCCAACCGTGCCGGCGGCGATTGCGGCTACCTCATCCGCATGGTCCGCCTCGTCGAGCGGCAGCAGACAATTCTCCCGCGTGATCTGCCCGACATGCGGATGGTCGATGACGATCAGATCATAGGAGGCCGCAAGCTCCTCCACCGGAAAGGTCTCGAAATCCTGCAGGGAACGCTTCTCCCAAACGATCTCGACACCGGTCTTTTTCGACCAGAGTTTCGAACATGCCACCATCGGGTCGTAGCCGCGCGGATGCGACCAGGTCATTCCCTTGAATTTCACCATCATTCTCTCTCAGTTTTCCGCCTTGCGCTCGACGATCAGGATGTGGTCGGCAGCGAGTACGACTTCGTCGCGCTGGTTCAGCACCTCGCAACGTTCGACGACGCGGCCGGAGGCTGGGCGTTTCGGATCGTCCTCTTTTGCCGATATCGTCACCCGCGTGCGGATCGTGTCGCCGATGTGCACGGGACGGATGAACCGCAGCCGGTCATAGCCATAGGAAAAGGCAACGGGATTGATGAGCGACGCCGTCAGCCCGACGCCGATCGAAAAGATCATCGTGCCATGGGCGATGCGCTGACCGCCGGGCAAGGTCTTAGCGAATTCCGCATCCATATGATGCGGAAAAAAATCGCCGGTATGACCGGCATGGACGACGAAATCGGTCTCGGTGATCGTCCGTCCCGTTGTCGTCCGGACGTGACCGAGCGCGTAGTCTTCGAAGTAGATCGTCTGTTCGGCCATCGCTTACACCTTTGGAAGTCCGGCAATCGGTGTTGCTGGCTGCGCGCTCGATTGATAGGCCGCCTCGACCAGCGCCATGGTCTGCCAGGCATCTTCGACGGAGCCGACCAATGTCTCGTCCTTGCCCGAGGCGAAGCGCTGCAGATTGGCCATGCGGTTGACGAAGGCATCCGGGAACCAGGCGCCTTCGAGCTTCACCTCGACCCAATCGCTGCCGCCGGCCGGGCGAATCCACAGTTCGTCCGGCTCGCCGCGCGGATAGTCCAGATTGACGCCGAGCTTGATATAGGCCGCGCCCTTGGTGCCGGAGATACGGAATTCGCAAGCCTGGAACTTGCGGCCGAAATCATGGTCGTGATTGACCGAAAGCACACAGCGCACCTTGTCGCCATAGTCCAGGATCGCAGCCGTGCGCGTCTGCGCCACCTCATGGTTCGGATGGCCGATGGTCTTGGCATGCACGCCCCTGGGATTGCCGAGCAGGCCACGGATGAAGTCGAGATAGTGGATCGAGTGCATGGCGATCTCGATGCGCGGCAGGCCTTTCAGGAAAGGCCACAGCCCCCAGGGCGTCGCCAGCGCCAGCCAGGCGTCGAAATCGACGACCTCGCCGAGGTAGCCCTTCTCGACCGCGTCGTAGAGCGCGAGCATCATCGGTGCAAAGCGGAGCTGAAAATTGACGGCCGCCTTGATGTCGCGCTCGCGGCATACTCTGAGAATCTCAGTCGCTCCGGCAAGATCGCTGCCCATCGGCTTCTGGGTCAGCGCGAAAGAACCGCGCGGCAGCTTGGCAAGGATTGCGGCGTGGGCGGCCGGAGGTGTTGCCAGATCGAAGATCGCACCTTCGACCGCAAGCGCCTCAGCCTCGGATGCGAAGGCGCGTATTCCCCATTGATCCGCCAGGGTCTTTGCCTTTTCCCCGTTCGGATCATAGAGGCCAACGACCGGGAAGCCCGCCTTGTTGTAGGCGGGCAGGTGTGCATCGCCGACGATGCTGCCGGCGCCGAAGATGACGATCGGACGCGGCGTGGTGGGCTTCGGCCACCATTGGCGCAGGGAGGTGGGATCGAAGGTCATGAGTTCAACTCCGGTCGTGAGAAGCCCCTCGTCCGGCCTGTCGGCCACCTTCTCCCCGTTTTGACGGGGAGAAGGTGATGGGCGCACCCTGGTCCGCCCCTCAACTCTGTAGAAATCGAGAGGCTGCCGCAAAAAAGGTTGTTCCCTCTCCCCGCCTGCGGGGAGAGGGCTAGGGTGAGGGGCTGTCCTTGCAAATCAGTCAAGATGAAACACCTCCTCCATCATCGCCCACCATTCGCCTTCCTTGCGGGTATCGAGCGGCTTCTGGCAGGGCATGCAGACGGACCACCATTCCTGGTTTTTCGGGCTCGCAGCCATGTTGCGCATGTCGGCCTCGAAATCCGTGCCGAGATATTCCCAATAGCCGAAGAGCAGGTTTTCCGGCTCTTTCAGGAAAATCGAGTAGTTGGTGATGTTGCACTCGGAGATCAGCGCCAGGATTTCGGGCCAGACCGCCGCATGCAGGCGCTTGTATTCCTCGACCTTTGACGGCTCCAGGCCGATCATCATCCCCATCCGCTGCATGGCCTAATCCTCCCTTAGCCGTGAATCTCTTTCGTGAACTCACCGATCGAGCGCGCCTTCACCGCTTCCCAGTCCCAAGCGATGCCGACGCCGGGTTCAGCGGGGGCGATAGCCTTGCCGTCAACGATCTCCATGCCCTTAGTGGTGAGATCGTCGAGCTGCGGGATATATTCGACATATTTCCCGTTCGGCACGGCGCAGACGAGACTGACATGCAGTTCCATCAGGAAGTGCGGGCAGACCGGGATATCGAAGGCTTCCGCCGCATGCGCCACCTTGAGCCATGGCGTAATGCCGCCGATGCGGGCAACGTCTACCTGGACGATCGAGCACGCGCCCTTCTGCATGTATTCGCGGAAATGCCGGATCGAATAGATGGATTCGCCGACCGCGATCGGCGTCGGCGTCGAGCGCGTCAGTCGGATGTGGCCGTCGAGATCATCGGCCGGCAGCGGCTCCTCGATCCAAGCGAGATCCAGCTCCCTCAACCTTGCGGCACGGCGGATGACTTCGTCGACCGTGAAGCCTTGATTGCAGTCCGTCATGATCTCGAAGCCGGAGCCGAGCGCCAGACGCATCGCCGAAAGCCGGTCGTAGTCCTCGGACCCATGCGGCTTGCCGATCTTCACCTTCGAGCCCGAGAAGCCCCTGGCCTTCGCCTGCAGGGCGTCCTCGACCAAGGCTTCCTTCTCGATATGCAGCCAGCCGCCTTCTGTCGTGTAAAGCGGGCAACGATCCTTGGCGCCGCCGGCAAGCTTCCAGAGCGGCAAATTCTGCTTCCTCGCCCGCAGGTCCCAAAGCGCCGTATCGATAGCCGCAAGCGCCAGGGCCGTGATCGCGCCGATTGTCGTCGCGTGAGTGGCAAATTCCATCTTATGCCAGATCGCCTCGATGCATTCGGCATCCTCGCCGATCAGCAGTGGCGCGAGATGGTCCGATAGCAGCCGCATGACCGAGGAACCGCCGGTGCCGATCGTATAGCTGTAGCCGGTCCCGACGGCACCGTCGGAATCGGTGATGGTGACGATCGGCGTCTCCTGGCTGACGAAGCTCTGGATCGCATCCGTCCGCTTCACCTTCGGCGGCAGGTCGACCATGCACAGTTCAATTTTTTCGATACGGGCCATGTTCCGGTCTCCCTCGCTCAGATCGCCAGGCTCTTGCCGGTCTCGGCGGAAAAGAGATGCGCCTGGCTGAGGTCGAAGCTCATCTTCAGCTGTTCGCCGCTTTTCAAACCGCGCGGATTGAGCATGCGCGATACCCACTCGCGGCCGGCAAATTCGACGAACACCAGAGTTTCATTGCCGAGAGGCTCGGTAATGGCGACGGGCAACGTTACCTCATGCACCGCCGTTTCGGCGCCGGAATGCAGGCCATGGCCGCTTGGGAAGATATCGTCCGGACGCAGGCCCAAGGCAACCTTTTCACCATCCTTGACGCGGCCTTCGAACTGGCCTGGCAGCGGCAGCTTGTCGCCGTTCTTGAACACCAGTGTGCCGGCCGAAATCGTAGCCTCCTCGATATTCATCGGCGGCGAGCCGATGAAGCCGGCGACGAAACGGGTGGCTGGCCGCTTGAACACCTCATCCGGCGTGCCGACCTGCTCGATATAGCCGTCGCGCATGATGACGATGCGGTCGGCAAGCGTCATCGCTTCCACCTGGTCGTGGGTGACGTAGATCACCGTCGACTGCACCTTGGCGTGCAGCTTCTTGATCTCGGTGCGCATCTGCGTGCGGAGCTTGGCGTCGAGGTTCGACAACGGCTCATCGAAGAGGAAGACTTCCGGCTGGCGGACGATGGCGCGGCCCATGGCGACGCGCTGGCGCTGGCCGCCAGAAAGCTGCGCCGGCCGGCGATCCATCAGCGCCTCCAGGCTGAGAATCGCGGCCGCTTCGTTGACGCGCTGGTCGATCTCCGCCTGCGGCTGCTTGGCAATCTTCAGCGAGAAGCCCATGTTCTCGCGCACGGTCATGTGCGGATAGAGCGCGTAGGACTGGAACACCATGGAGATGTTGCGATCGCGTGGCGGCAGGTCGTTGACGATGGTATCGCCGATCATGATGGCGCCGCCGGAAATCTCCTCAAGGCCGGCGATCATGCGCAGCGTCGTCGACTTGCCGCAGCCAGAAGGCCCGACAAGCGCGATGAATTCCTTGTCCTTGATATCGAGATCGATCCCGTGGACGATTTCCAGGGCGCCGTAGCGCTTGACGAGTTTTTTGAGCGAAACCTGAGCCATGGGGATTTCAACCTTTGACCGCACCGAATGTCAGACCCGACACCAGATGCTTCTGAATGATGAAGGTAAGAGCGAGCGCCGGAACGATCATCACGACCGCCAGCGCGCACATGCCGCGCCAGTCGATGGTGAATTCGGCCGTGTAGTCGAGCAGACCGACCGGCAGCGTCTTGGAATCGACGGAGCGGGTGAGCTGCGAGGCTAGTGCATATTCGTTCCAGCAGGTGAGGAAGGCGAAGATGCCCGCAGACGCGATGCCGGGACCGGCGAGCGGAAACTCCACCTGCCAGAAGGCCTGCCAGCGTGTGCAGCCGTCGATCTGCGCCGCCTCGGCGAGGTCTTTCGGCACCTGACGGAAGAAGCCGTCGATCAACCAGATCGTGAAGGGTACGTTCAGCGCCACATAGGTGATGATCAGGCCAAAATGCGTGTCGATGATGCCGAGCCGCGCATAGACCATGAACAGCGGCAGCGATAGCGCCACGCCCGGCACGGATCGCGTCAGCATCAGGCCGAGGAAAACGGCCGACTTGCCGGCAAAGCGGTAGCGGGCGAATGCATAGCCGCCGGACATGCCGATGATCAGCGCGATGATGGTGGAGGTGACGGAAATCACCAGCGAATTGCGGAAATAATCCAAGACGGGGATACCGCCCTGCCCCGCGCCGCCGAACATAGCGCGATAGGCTTCGAACGACAGCTCCTGCGGTATCCAGACCGGCGGCTTCGCCATGATCTCGACCGTGGGCCGCAGCGAGCTGAGGATGATCCAGAAGCCCGGCAGGCAGATGATGAGCATCGCGATGAAAAGGCCTATGAGATAGGCAACTTTTGCGATGCGTCGGCGCGTGCGTTGTTTGGCGTTGCGATCCATGATTACCACTCCGCTCCGATCTGGGTGCGGGCAAGCGCCAGCTTACGGAAGAAATAGACTGTGAAGGCGATCGACAGGATGATCGAGACATAGGCCATGGCGTTGGCAAGCCCCATTTGCGCATCGGCATAGGCCGTGCGTCCGACCAGCGTCCAGATCAGTTCCGTTCGCCGCGCCGGGCCGCCATCGGTCATGATCTTGACGATGTCATAGGCGCGGGCGACATCGAGCGAACGGATGGTCATGGCGATAAAGGCGAACGGCATCAGGAACGGCCAAGTGACGTAACGGAAGGTCTGCCAGCTCGTGCAGCCGTCGACCTTGGCGGCCTCCACCGGCTCCTGCGGCATGGCCAGCAGGCCGGCAAGGATGAGGATCGCGAAGACCGATGTCGACGACCAGACTTCGGCGATGACGATGGATAGCAGCGCCAGATTGCCGTCGATCAGCCAGGGTATGGCATTGTTGGTAATGCCCAGGGATTGCAGGGCATTGTTGATGATGCCGACATTGTCGTTGAACATGAATTTGAACTGGAAACCGACGAGCACGGGCGAAAACATCATCGGAAACATCATCAGCGTGCGCAGGATGCGCTTGCCGTGGGTGGCCTTGTTGACCAGGAGTGCCAGGCAGAGACCTAGCAGCATTTCCAGGTTGAGCGCGATCGTCAGAAGCACGACGGTGCGCACGAAGGCCGCCAGGAAGACCGGATCGGTCAGAATGCGGGTATAGTTCCGCAAGCCGATAAAGGTGAAGAGCGTCGCCGGCCGCGTCAGGCGGAATGGCGTGAAACTGGAATAAAAGGACAGAAGCAACGGAAACAGCACCACCGCCACGAGCACGATAATCGCCGGAAGAAGCAGCAGGACCGGTGGAGATATTTTCTTGAACATGGTTTGCACCTGTCGGCATTCCTCAGCAGCGTGGCCCGAACTGCCTGGAATGCGATTGCATGGGGCCGAGAGGCCGGAAGAAATCCGGCCGGACAGACCGGCCCCTAAAGGCACTGGTCATAAGCAATTTTTAGAGAAGTCCCGTACCCTCCGCCGGATACGGGACTTTGATTGCGGCAATTAGAGCGCGCCGGCGTCCTTCAGAACGTCGGTTGCCTTCTGTGCGGCAGTATCGAGCGCTTGCTTCGAGGTCTTGTCGCCAAGGATGGCGGCCTGAAG
Source organism: Rhizobium mayense (assembly GCF_030272705.1). GTDB lineage: Bacteria > Pseudomonadota > Alphaproteobacteria > Rhizobiales > Rhizobiaceae > Rhizobium > Rhizobium mayense. The sequence continues at coordinate 181,952 of NZ_JARFYM010000006.1, forward strand.
CTCAGGATAGACGACGTTGGATATCTCGATCCATTGCGGTGTGTGCGGAACCGGGAAGGCATACTTCATCGATTCCTGGAAGGTGCTCAGCACTTCCTTCTTATAGGGATCGGACGCAGCCTGCTGGATGTCCCAATCCCAGACGGCCTTGCGGGTCGGCAGCGTGCCATTGGCGGCTTCGAGCTTCTGCGAGTCGTCGTTCGTCAGGAACCAGACGAGCGATGCGGCGGCGTCCTTGTTCTTGCACGCTTCCGTCACCGAGAAGCCGTGATGGCCGGACCAGCCGGTGTGTTTGCCAGACGAGCCCACAGGCTGCACGACGACGCCGACATTGCCGGCGATCTTCGAGGACTTCGGATCGTTGAAGTAAGTTGCCCAGCCCGGCCAATCGAGATCGAGCGCGACGGTGCCCGACGCAAATCCGGCGCCGAGATCATCCCAAAGATAGTTCGTCGTGCCGGCCGGAACGGCCTTCGCCTTGTACATATTCACGAACCAGTCGAGCGCGCGCACGCCGGCTTCGGAATTGAAGGCCGGCTTGCCGTCCTTGTCGAGATATTCGCCGCCTTCGGCGACCAGCATTTCATAGAAGCGGCCGTTGATCGCCTCTTCCTTGCCGGGGAACTGCGTGCCGAAGAAATTCGGCGGATTGGCGAAGAAGGTTGCTTGGTCGGAGACTTCCTTCCAGGTCTTCGGCGGTGCCAGATCGTAGCCGTACTTGGCCTTGAACGCCGTCTTCTTGGCCTCGTCGTTGTAGAGGCTCTTCTGATAGTAGAGCGCCGACACGTCGAACTGGGCGCGCGGCAGCATGATCAGCCGGCCGTCAATGGTGGACGCTTCGATGGTCGAATCGACGAACTTGGCAATCTCTTCCTTCGGCAACAGCTTGCTGAGATCGGTGTAGAGGTCGGGATACTGAGGCGCGAAGGACGAGTGGTTCGAACCGACGCACCAGGAAATATCGCCCGACGCCATGTCCGACTTGATTTCCTTGTCGAGCTCGAAATGGTTCTTCTTGGAGAGGATGTTGACCTTGGCGCCGGTCTCCTTCTCCCACTCGGAAATGCGCCCATAGAGCGGCTCATATTGCTGGCCGCCAATCAGCTTGGCGTCGATCGTCACACCCGGGAACTTGCCGGGCAGGTCGGCAGCAGAGATCGCGGAGCTCGCCAGCAATGCCAGTACGCCGGCTGCGAGGCCGGTCTTCCAATTCCTCATTGAATTTTCCTCCCTAAAGGACCGGACACCCCGCCCGATCGCCCTCACGACCCAAATATGGATCAATAATTTATATGTAAACATCTTATTCATCGACCGTCAAGCAGGGATCGCAGCCGCTTGCAAATCGCTTTCATTCATATATGAATGATCTATATTTCCTTCATATGGGGCCTTCCATGAGCGTAGAAGACGATAGCGATCGATACCGCGCACCGGCGCTGGACAAAGGCCTCGACATCCTGGAACTGCTGGCGCGAATCGACGGCGGTCTGACGCAGGCCGAAATCGCCAAGGCGCTCGGCAAAAGCCCGAACGAATTCTACCGTATGCTCGATCGCCTGGTCCGGCGTGGCTATGTGCAACGGCAGGACGGCGATCGTTTCTATCTAACCCTCAAACTTTTCGGCCTGGCGCATTATCACGCGCCGGTACGCCGGCTCGTTTCCTTTGCTACCCCGCTGATGCGCGAATTCTCCAACCGCGCCGAGCAAGCCTGCCATCTGGCGATTTTCGACCGCGGCTCGGTCGTGGTCATCGCCCAACAGGATTCGCCCACCTATTGGGGCATTTCGATTCGCGTCGGTGCCCAGATCAATCTTTTCAATACCGGCTCCGGCCATGTCCTGCTGGCCTTCCGCGACGAAAAACAGCGCAAGATGATGATCAGCGAGCAGCAGCGTCAGCAGGATGACGACGTGCCGATGCCTACCGACCTCAACGAGCGCCTTCAGTTGATCAAGGAGCAAGGCTTCGAGACGATGGATAGCCTGCAGACCAACGGCGTGCGCAACATTTCGGCGCCCGTGCTGGCATTGGACGGCTACGCATTGGCCGCACTCACTTGCCCCTATATCCAACCGGTCAATCCGAATGCACCAAGCTACGAGCAGGTGATCCAATATGTACGCGAAGCGGCCAAAGACGTATCCGAGACCGTTGCAGGCACATTGGATAATGCCGAGATATAATTTCTATTTGAATAAACTATTCTTCTGTGAGTATATATTGACCAGCATGATGGGAGGATCGCCATGCTTTTCGATAGCCACCTGCACATCGTCAATCGCGGCAAACTAGGATATCCTTGGCTGGAAGGGGCCGGCGCGCTGAACCGCGACAGCCTCTACGAAGACTATGCCCGCGAAGCCCAACGCGTGGGGATCACCGACACGCTCCATATGGAAGTGGACGTCGCTGAAGGCGATATCGAGCGGGAAACGGACTATGTCAAAGAATTGAGCCGACAGCCCGGCGGCATGATCCGCGGGGCCATTGCCGCCTGCCGTCCGGAAGATGCAGGCTTTCCTGCCTATCTCGAGCGCGTGCTCGCCGATCCCTTCGTCAAGGGCTTTCGCCGCGTGCTGCATGTCGTCCCCGACGACGTTTCCGAGGGCGCACTTTTCCGCGAAAATCTGAAGCGGCTCGCCGGCGCCGGCCTCACCTTCGATTTCTGCGTTCTGCCGCATCAAATCTCCAAGGCGATCGCAGTCGCTGATCTCAACCCTAATGTTCAGTTCATTCTCGACCATTGTGGCGTGCCCGCCGTCAAGGATGGCCTCAGCGAGATCTGGACCTCGGGAATGACTGAAATCGCCAAGCGGCCGAACGTTGTCGTCAAGATTTCCGGCGTCGTCGCCTATGCCGATCCCGATAGCTGGACGGTCGACACGCTGCGCCCCTTCGTCGAGCATTCGATCGCAAGCTTCGGTTGGGATCGCGTCATCTGGGGCAGCGACTGGCCCGTCTGCACGCTGGGCGGCGGTCTCTCCACCTGGATCGCCGCGACCCATGCGCTGACGCAAGGGGCGAGCGCCGACGAGCGAGCCCGCCTCTATCAGCTCAACGCCAAGCGCCTCTGGTCTCTCTGAGCGCGCCATGCAAGTCGATCGAAAGCCCATGCCATGACTGCCACCGTCGGCATTTTCAGCACTCGTCCGAAGACCATGCCGGCCGATCACGCCGACATTCCCGTCTGGAACTCGGAAAACTGGTTCTATGAAGACTTCGAGATCGGTCACAAGATCCGCTCACTGCGGCGGACGATCTCCGAAGGCGAATCCCAGCAGTTCAACGCCCTCGTCCTCGATATGCATCCCTATGTCAGCGACCAGATCTTCGCGGAAACGGAAGGCCTATTCGGCAAACGCCTCGTCGCCGGCGCCTTCGTCTTCTCCGCCGGCCTCGGCCTCGTCGCCACCAACTGCATCAATGCCTTCTCCTACGGCTACGACAAGCTGCGCTTCATCAAGCCCACTTTCATCGGCGACACGATCTACACCATCCGCACCAATCTCGACAAACAGCCGAAATACAAGGATCTCGGCCTGATCCGCTCTTCCTACGAAGTCTTCAAGGGCGAAGGGGAATTGGTGCTTTATTGCGAGCATATCCAGACGGTGCGCTACAAGAACGGCCGGCCCGCTGACGCTCCGGAATTGAAGGGCTGAAATGACTGAAGGAAATAACGACAGCCTGCTCGCCGGCATCACCGTGCTGGATATGAGCCAGTTTCTGGCTGGGCCTATGGCCGCCCTTCGTCTCGGCGACCTCGGCGCGCGGGTGATCAAGGTCGAGCGTCCCGATGGCGGCGATCTCTGCCGCCGGCTTTATCTCAGCGACACGGAGATCGGCGGCGACTCGACGCTGTTCCACGCGATCAATCGCGGCAAGGAAAGCTTTGCCGTCAACATGAAGGATGAAGGTGACCTGCAGGACCTCAAGACGCTGATCGAAAAGGCCGACGTCATCATCCAGAATTTCCGCCCCGGGGTCATCGACCGGCTGGGTCTAGACTACGTCACGGTCGCCAAGATCAATCCACGCATCGTCTATGGCAGCATCACCGGCTACGGACCGGACAACGAGTGGCGGCAGTTTCCCGGCCAGGATCTGCTCGCCCAGGCCCGCTCCGGCGCCATGTGGCTGAACGGCGAGGCCGACGATGGCCCGGTGCCCTTCGGCCTGGCGGTTGCCGACATGCTGGCCGGCAATCTCATCGTCCAGGGCATTCTCGCCGGTCTCGTGCGGCGCAGCGTCACCGATCAGGGTGTCCACGTCGAAACCAGTCTGCTGGAGGCGATGATCGATTTCCAGTTCGAAGTACTGACCACCCATCTGAACGATGGCGGCCGCCTGCCGAAGAAATCCTCCGTGCGCAACGCCCACGCCTATCTCTCGGCCCCCTATGGCGTCTATCACTGCGCCGATGGCTGGCTGGCGCTGGCCATGACGCCGCTGCCGAAACTGGCACCTCTCTTCGAGCTTCCGGCGCTTACCGACTACACGCCGGACGAGGCCTTCTCTCGCCGCGACGAGATCAAGAGCCTGATCGCCAGCCGCCTGCACGAGAAGACCGTGAAGGAATGGCTCGCTATCCTGGAGCCCGCCGATATATGGGCGGCGGAAGTGCTGGACTGGCCGAAACTGTTGCAAACCGCCGCCTTCCGGCAGCTCGACATGCTGCAGACGGTAACCCGTGGCGACGGCGTTTCCGTTCGCACGACGGCAAGCCCGATCCGTGTCAATGGAGCGCGCCACAAGAGCGATATCGCCGCCCCGACGATCGGCAGCGATTCCGAGAAGATCAGAGCGGAGTTCATCACCTGACACCCCTCGCCGTGAAGAAACCTCAGGCCACCGGCTGCACCGAAGCGACCTTGCCGGTGTTGTCGATGATGCAATTAAATCTGCGGCCGGTCGCATTCAACTCGACACGGTAGGTGTTTGCATCCAATTGCTGCGAATTCGTCGGAAGCACCTTGCTCTGAGTGAGGCCGGCGGATTTTGCCGCGGCGTCAGCGCACAAGAGCTGCAGATCGGCGGGAGCCGTCTGCAGTTTCGTTCGAGCCATCTGGTCGGGCGGCGGCGAGGATACACATGCCGTCACCGGCGCTAGGAGCACAAGCGGGAAAAGCAATCGTGCCGCGGCCCAGGCATTCAATTTCGTCATTCTCAATCCCCCATTTTGCAGTCATACGCCCTTGTAGAGTGCCGCGCCCTGCATCAGTACTATCACCTTTGCGCCGATCTTCACGCGAGAGTGCAGGTCGATGATATCGTCGTTATTCATGCGTATGCATCCGGAGGAGACATCGAGGCCGATCGACCATGATTCCGGCGTGCCGTGAATGCGGTAGATCGTGTCGTTGTTGCCTTCATACAGGTAAAGGGCCCTCGCCCCGAGCGGGTTGTCAGGTCCGCCGGGCATGCCGTTCGCCCATTTCACCGCATTCGGATCACGGGCGACCATTTCGGCGGGCGGTGTCCAGGTCGGCCATTCCGCCGTGCGTCCGACGCGCACGATGCCGGCCCAGCCGAAGCCTTCCCGCCCAACGCCTATGCCATAGCGGATCGCCTGGCCGCCGGGCTGGACCAGGTAGAGAAAATGCTGGTTGCCGTCGATAATGATCGTTCCCGGCTCTTCAGCCGTCCGGAAGGGCACGACTTGCCTGCGAAAGGCATCCGGCACCTGTTTGTTGCGGGCGTAATATTGACGAGCCTTCCTCGCATCGTAGTCGACCCAGGTTCGGGTCTGCGGATCAAAGATCTGCGTCTGCGCCGCGAACGCGACGAGCGGGCCAAGGCCTGCGGCAGCGGCCACCAGCATGACAGCTGCCTTGCGCCTCCAGCGTCGTTCCGATCCTGCCTCCACCAATGTCTCGGCGTTCTCTTTCGGATCTGTTCTCATGGCTTTGCCCATCCGTCGATGCGAGATGCATGGCTGTCTACCCACTGCTTCGCGAATTCCAGGGGCGGCTGACGCTCTACCTGCAGGGCGTAGGTCATGTGCGTAATTTCCTCTGGCGTGAAATCGATCTTCTCGAGAAAGCTCGCAACGTCGGCGTGCTTCTTTGCGAAGGCGGTGGCATAGGCGATGTGAAAACTCACAGCCGGCCAGGCAACCGGTGCGCTGGAATCGCTGATCCAGGTCGGATCGCTCGCCGGTGCGATCTTCCATTTGGAAGCATCATAGGGCGGCTCTGTCAGTCGCACGATATTGTGCAGCTCGAAGACGTGATGTGGCGCGTAGCAGGCAAACACCATCGGCCGGCCGGTCGCGACCGCCGCATCGACCGCAGCCATGCCGACCTCTTCCTCGGCTTCGACCAGGGTCAGGTTTTTCGCATAGCCATAGCTATTGGCGCGCACTCTCTCGATGCCTGTCGACAACCAGGTCGGCGCCCCGATCCACAGCTCTCCGCGTCCGTCGCCATCGGTATCCAGAAGCGCGGTCTTGGCGGGATCACTCAGATCTGCAATGTCCTTTATACCGGCAGCAACGGCATCCGGCGTGGCGCAGAGGCCTTGCCAGGCATCGATGCCGCGCGCCGCCACATCGACGACGTGCTTTTCGTTGACGTATTTCTCGATCAGGCTGTCGAGGTTCGGCCGCCATACTTCGGGATTGATATCGACATCGCCGCTTTCGAGACCGTTGAAGGCGGTGAGCGTTCCGAGCTCCCGGACCTCGGCATCGAGCTTATATTCCTTGGCAATCGCAACCTTCAGGATATTCGCCGTCGCCTGACCCGAAGGCCAATTCGGCATCGAGATGACCAAATCGGCCGCATCGGCGCTGACCGCCCCGACAGACGCAAGGGCAGCGGCTAACGCCACTGAGACGGAAATGAGCCTGTTCTTCATGTCCCCTCCAGCTTTCGGTAACATCTGCTGTCCGGTCGCGGCTGTCGCGAACCGGAACCAGATAGCGGAGGGAAGCATCCGCAGGTAAGTACGTTACGGTAACATGATCGAAATTTACGCCGGTTACGTGAAACCAACCGGCGACAGGATGGGGATGTCGGGCATAGATGGCACCAACAAAAAGGGGCGTTACAATGTGACGCCCCTCCATGTAACTTGCGCACAACCCTCTCACTGAGGAGAAGGTTTTCACCAACCGCTTAGGCGGCGGCGAGCTGCAGTTCCTTGCCGACCATGGTCCGCAGAGCGATCAGGTCCTTGGCGAATGCGCGAATGCCTTCGGCGAGCTTTTCGGTCGCCATCGCATCTTCGTTCATCATCCAACGGAAGGTCTTTTCATCGACCGCGATCTTGGCGACGGAGGTCTTGTGCTCCGGCGAGAGCTTACGCTCCAGCTTGCCGTCATCCTTGGAAAGTTCGTCGAGCAAGGCGGGGCTGATCGTCAGGCGATCGCAGCCAGCCAGCGCTTCGATTTCGCCGGCGCTGCGGAAGGAAGCGCCCATGACGATCGTGTTGATGTCGTTGGCCTTGTAGTAGTTGTAGATCTCGCGGACGGAAATAACGCCCGGATCTTCTTCCGGCGTGAACTCCTTGCCGGTCGACTTCTTGTACCAGTCGAGGATGCGGCCAACGAAGGGCGAGATCAGGAAAACCTTGGCGTCGGCGCAGGCAATAGCCTGGGCCTTGCTGAAGAGCAGCGTCAGGTTGCAGTCGATGCCTTCCTTCTGCAGGACTTCAGCAGCGCGGATGCCTTCCCAGGTGGAAGCGAGCTTGATCAGGATGTGGTCCCGCTCGATGCCGCGTTCCTTATAGGCAGCGATGATGGCGCGCGCCTTGGCGATCGAGGCTTCGGTGTTGAAAGACAGGTCTGCGTCGACTTCGGTCGAGACACGGCCGGGAACAAGGCCGGAAAGAGCGGCGCCTACGGAGATTGCCAGGCGATCGGCGACGGCAGCTGCAATAGCGTCCGGCGTGCCGCCGTGCTTCTTGCCCCAGGCAACGGCTTCCTTGATCGCATCGGCGAACATCGGCGTGCCGAGCGCCTTGAGGACGATCGTCGGATTGGTCGTGCAGTCGACCGGCTTCAAGCGGGCAACCGCTTCGATATCGCCGGTATCGGCCACGACCGTCGTCATAGCGCGGAGTTGGTCAAGCTTGGATGTCATAATACGTATCCTTGTTGAATTGGGCCCATGGATTGGGAGATTTTGGCCGGCGAAATTCCGTCCGGTTCGATGGACGACAGAAGACTGCAAGCGGATTGCGCCCTTCCTTCTCCTATGCCCTGGTAACGGGAGAAAAAGCGCGAAAGTTCCATTCCCGGCGGACGGTCAAAGCAGCGAGGAAGCAATTGCCGAAGACAGGCTTTTCGCCGAAACCGAGCGCCCTATATGGCTCTCTGCTTGGCCAGACACGCCCACGACACAGCGCTCGCACAATGTCCTCCTCGACTGGACAAAGACCGACTTCCTCACGGCGACTATCATCAATCTCGCGACGAAAAGTCAAGGACATTTGTGCATTTCAATTGACATAAGTTTCAGGCCATAGAATATCGGCAGCAGAAGAGCTGATCTTGCCGCCCCTGTCATCCGCAACCTTTGTTGCTCGCGATCATTAAACAAAAAGGGCGTGCAGAAATCTTGCCGGAGGACCTGTGGCCAAACTAAGACGTGGGACACACACCGCCTATTCCGAGACGGCGTCTTTGAGGCTGCGCGCGGCTTGGCTTTATTACAATCAGGGCCTGACGCAGAAGGACGTCGCCGAACAGCTCGGCATCAGCCGCACGACCGTCATCCGCCTGCTGGACGAGGCAATGCGTCGCAGCGAAGTGCAGATCTGGATCAATGAAGGCATTGACGATTGCGTCGAGCTGGCGATCAAGCTCGAGCGCGCCTACGGGCTGGACGAGGCAATCGTTGTTCCCTCGCCTGCAAGCGCTGATGTCGACGCCCAGGCAAAAAGCGTCGGCCTGGCCCTTGGCCAGTTTCTGACCGAGGCGATCCCCGACAACTATACGATTGGTGTCGGCTGGGGCCGGACCATGACGGCCTCACTCGCGAGCTTCCGCCCACCGCGCCGCGACAATTGCAAAGTGGTTTCGCTGCTCGGCGGCATCGTCGCTGTCCAGCAGACCAACCCCATTGATTATACCTGGCGCCTGGCGAGCCAGCTTGGCGCGGAATGCTATATGTTCTTGGCGCCGCTCCTGGTCGATTCCATCGAGACCAAGCGCAATCTGATTGAAAAATGCGGTCTCGAGGCGATCTACCGGCTGGCCGAAAGCCTCGATCTTGCCATCGTCAGCTGCGGCGACATCGGCCCCCGCTCGACCTCGCTGTCGGAAGGCTTCATATCGAAGCAGGTGCTGGATCAGTTGATCGAGGCCGGCTGCGTCTGCGACACCATGTTCAATTTCCTCGATGCCGAAGGCAATTCCGTCGATCACCCCATCAACAAGCGCGTGATGTCGGTCGATCTCGACACGCTGAAGAAGGCCAAGCACATCGTCCTGTCTTCCGGCGGCGCGCACCGCGCCCTTGCGATCCGCGCCACCATCAAGCGCATCGGCTGCAACACCTTAATCACGGACGAAAGCGCGGCAAAGGCGCTGTTGCAGATGGCGATGGCAAAGGCGGCATGATCATCGACCCCGAGTTCGCGGAGGGTGCGTACCCCCTCTGTCACTGTCGTGACATCTCCCACAAGGGGGAGATTGGTAGCATGTTGCAACACACCAGCCCTCACGCCCTCCCGGCTTCCCAGCCCAGCATCGCCCGCTTGCGCGTCAGGCCCCAGTGATAGCCGGTGAGATCGCCGTTCTTGCCGAGCGCGCGGTGACAGGGGACCACGAAGGAGACGGGGTTGCGGCCGACCGCGGCGCCAACCGCGCGCATCGCCGTCGGCTGGCCGATATCCTTGGCGATGTCGGAATAGGTCACGGCCCGGCCCATCGGGATCTTCAACAGGCTTTCCCAGACGCGCACCTGGAAATCCGTGCCGATTAGCACGACACGCAACGGCTGTTCGCTCGACCATTTCGACGGCTCGAAAATCCGCGCCGCATAGGGCATGGTCGCCTGCAGGTCCTCGACATATTGCGCGTTCGGCCAACGGCAGGTCATGTCTTCCAAACAGGCCTTCTCATCGCCCGAATCGCTGAAGGCGAGGCCCGCAAGGCCGCGATCGGTGACCATGATCAGCGCCAGGCCGAAAGGTGAGATGTGGAAGCCGTAGCGAATGACCAGCCCGCCGCCTTTCGCCTTCCATTCGCCGGGCGACATGGCCTCATGCGTGACGAAAAGATCGTGCAGCCGGCTTGGACCGGACAGACCCACTTCGAACGAAGTTTCCAGCAAGGGCAGATCTTCCTCACGCAGCAGCCGCTTGGCATGATCGAGCGTCACCGCCTGCAGGAAGGCCTTGGGCGACAATCCGGCCCAACGAGTAAAAGTCTTCTGCAACTGTGTCGGCGATTGTCCGAGCCGGTCGGCGATGGCCTCCAGTGACGGCTGGTCGCGATAATCCTCAGTGATGAGTTCGATCACCCGGCGGACGGTATCATAGTCCGGCCCGTCCGGCGTAATGTCCGTCTTCAACTGTGCGATGGCATTCATAATCTTTCTCCTTGTGGGCTAGATCACCACGAAGAAGGCGAAGAAACCACCCGTTTCTTGCTTAAGCGCTCATATCCGTTGCGTCACCGTCGCGAGCGCGCGTTTGAAAGCCTTCGCGAAACTCTCCCGATCATCGGGATTGAGAAAGGAGCCGACATCGGTGTCATGGCTTTTGTCGCGGACATGCATCGACACAACACCGATTTCCCTGTGTCGGCGAACGAGAAAACGTGTCCAGAACGGATTGAAGCGGTGCTCGACCATGCGGCCCGAGGGCGAGAACTTGCGGATCGAAACGTCGGTGCGCGACACGGTCACTTCCTCCCGCACCCTGCCCGAACGGTAGTTCAGCCAGAAGGCGCCGTAGAGCAGGACGAAATCCGCACCGAAAAAGATGCCTATCGGCCACGCGCCGCGAAGGATGAACACGACGCTATAAATCAGGCAGAATGCCCCCATCAGCGTCAGCATCACCTTGAACCCCTTTCGCCCCAGGGAGCGATGGGGAAACAATTCGGCGGCGAAGACCGGCCTGTTGGTATCGATGTCAGTATCGGCGTTGCGTTCGGTCATAGGACTTGAGTATAGGTCGTTCATGGCAAATCCCAAGATCAAATCCAGCGCGCCGAACGCGAAAAAGTCAAATGCGACGGCGGGCCGCAAGACGGCTTTCAAAAGCCCCTACTCCAAGGCGGATTTGGACGAAATCTTCCGTCGCTTCTCCATTCAGCGGCCTGAGCCGAAGGGGGAGTTGGAACACGTCAATCCCTTTACCCTCGTGGTTGCCGTGGCTCTGTCGGCACAGGCAACCGATGCCGGCGTCAACAAGGCGACCCGCGCCCTCTTCGCCGTCGCCGACACGCCACAAAAGATGCTCGATCTCGGTGAAGAGCGTATCCGCGACTACATCAAGACGATCGGCCTTTACCGCAACAAGGCGAAGAACGTCGTGGCACTATCGGAGAAGCTTATCCGGGATTTCGACGGCGAAGTGCCGCAGACGCGCGAGGAGCTGATGACCCTGCCGGGCGTCGGCCGCAAGACAGCCAATGTCGTCCTCTCCATGGCCTTCGGCCAGGCAACCCTCGCCGTCGACACCCATATTTTCCGCATCGCCAACCGATTGCTGCTCGCGCCCGGCAAGACGCCGGACGAGGTCGAACAACGGCTGATGAAGGTGATCCCGGATCAATATCTCTACCACGCCCATCACTGGCTGATCCTGCACGGGCGCTATGTCTGCAAAGCGCGCAAGCCGGAATGCGAGCGCTGCGTCATCGCCGACCTCTGTCGCTCGCCCGAAAAGACCTGGGATATACCCGCGCCATTGGTCCCGCTCCCGCCGCAACTGCTCGGCGTGGAGGCGGCCGGCTAGAGCAATTCCAGGAAAAGTGCGAAGCGGTTTTCCGTCCGGAATTGCGTAAAAACAAAGGGATAGAGTCGCAGCCGCTCCAAGTGTCAGATGCGGCGAGCCGCTTCCTTCTGGGAAAGAAGCTTGTGCAGGTGCACCATCATCCCAGCCGCAAACAGCGGCGTCAAAAGGTTGACGATGGGAATGGCGAGGAAGGCGGCGATCACCAGCCCGGACAGAAAGACTGTGAAACCATATTTGATGCGAAACCGCCGTGCTTCTTCCGGTGGCCGAAAGCGCATCGCGGCGAATTCGAAAAATTCCCTGCCGAGCAGATAGCCGTTAACCAGAAAAAAGGCGATGAGATTGACGCCGGGAATGAAAAGGAGAAGCAGCGCGATGATGTTGCCAACGACGACGACGCCGAGGAATCTCAGTGAACTCTTCATGGCCGCGGCAAACGGCAGAGCTTTTCCCGGCGCATCGGCCGGATAATCTCGTTTCTCCACCACCTCGGCGACTTCATCGAGAAAAAGACCTGCGATCACTGCCGTTATCGGCGAAATCAGTAGCGCCAATAGGAGTGCCAGACCGAGACCCGCCAGAACTGCGAAGAGAAAGGTGAGCCAGCTCGTCCAATCCGGTATGGTCGGCATGAAGCTCTGTAACCAAGGCAAGACATAGCTAAGGAAGGTGCCGCGCAGCACAAACCAGAGAGCAACAAGCGCGAGCAACGTCAGTCCCAGGACCTTCCAGAAAACCTTGCGCGTTTCGGCTGCAAAGAGGTTTGCGATGGAAAGACGCGCGGCATGGATGATCATTCGTCAGATATCCCCTTGGTCGTAGCTCGATATGTAAATAGTGATTGCAATTACCTCAATATCTTCCCGTCAAGCGCGTAATATCCATCACCCATTTGAATTGTTGTAATAAAGTACATACTAATATATTTTGGGTGTCATACGAAAAACAACAACCTAAACATGATCACCGGTCCATCAAAAAATTGCAAACCACCCGATTGTTTCTGCATTCGGCGCGATCGCACTTCGGATAGACCGTCAGCGAGGCGTAACATTTGGAAGACCTTGGTCAGAAACTCAGACAATATATCAAGACAGGCACTCCTGCCGAGCGCCGAATAGCCAAGTATTTTTCCGAACATTTGACAGAGTTGCCCTTCGAAACTGCCTCTTCCGTCGCCGACAGGCTGGAGCTGAGCCCGATGACCGTCGGGCGCTTTCTGCGGTCGCTCGGCTATCAGGGCCTGGATGGCATCAAAGTGCATCTGCGGGAAAATGTAGCGCCGGTGGCGCTGCAGCTGCCGAACGTTCTGGAACAATTGCAAAAGGACGCCAGCGAGGGACGCCCGATCGCCGGCCAGATCGCCGAGCAAGTCGAGATGCTCCAGCATATCTATAATCTCACCAGCCAGCCGCAATGGCTGGATGCGGTGGCGACTATCCTTTCGGCCAGCGAGGTTTTCATCACCGCACATCTTAGCCTCGCCAGCCTCGGGCGCCATCTCTGCGACCGCCTCGCATTTGCTCGCGACCATGTGCAGTTCCTGGACGGCGCCAACGGCAGCTATATCGAGCTGCTCGGCCACCAATCGACCGACGCGCTGGTAGTGATCATCGATTCGCACCGCTTCGTCACGTCGCGGCTGCTTGCGCGTTCCGCCCGCCGCGCCGGCTATAAGGTGCTGCTGATCACCAGCCAATATACCGAATGGGCACATGAATTTGCCAATATGACTCTGTCGCTGCCACCGCTGCGCGCCGGTCCTCACGAAAATCTGGCGGCGATGATGGCCTTGCTGGAATTCCTGGCTGCCACCGTCGTTCAGGCCGCCGGTGAAGAGGCGGAGACCCGCATCCGCAGGATTGAGGAGCTGGAAGGCATGTTCGCCCACGCGCCGCTTCGGTAACGATCGGCAAGCGATGACATGACCGCTGGAACCCTCTTCCGACTTTTTTATTCCATGGAATCGAGTTCGGCACGATGGCGGTACATGGCGAGAAATCGCCGGTAATCGCGGTCATAAAGCGCCTTTTTGCGCTTGTCCGGCAAACGCTCGCGACCGCCTGGATACATGGCCGCGCCGGCCGCCCCTAGGTTTTCGTAGAGACCGCAGGAAACGGAAGCCGCGATTGCCGTTCCCAACAGCACCGCCTCGTTCATCTCCGGCACGACCACCTTGCAGCCGGTGACATCGGAATAAAGCTCCATCAACACGGCATTCTTCACATGGCCGCCGGCGACATGCAGGGTATCGGGCACGTAGCCATAGTCATGCATCTTCTCGAGAATATGGCGAATGCCGAGCGCAACCCCGATGCTGGTTCTCCAGTAGAGGCGGCACAGGCCATCGAAGGACGCGTCCAGCGTCAAGCCGCTGACGACGCCAACCGCGTGCGGATCGGCAAGCGGCGATCGATTGCCGTGAAAATCCGGAAGCACATGGATACGCTCGCCAAAGGCATCGCCCTCGATGGCGCGCAGTTCGGCGATGCGCTTCACGATGCGGTCATGCAACGCCGCCGTCGGTTCGCCGCCGGCCGCATGCATGCCGACGATATAATCGAGAAGCGCGCCGGTCGCCGATTGCCCGGCTTCGACCAGCCAGGTATCCGAAAACACGGCTTCGTAATAGGGTCCCCACATGCCGGTGCTGCGCCTGCGCTCACGCGAAAAGGAGACGACGCAACTCGACGTGCCGGCAATCAGTGCCAGCTGGTGCTCCAGCGCGCCGAGATCGCCGGAATGGCCTGCGAGTGTACCGAGAGCGCCGGCATAGGCATCGATCATTCCTGCCCCGACATGGCACTCGCGGTCGAGCCCCAAAGCATTAGCTGCTTCCGCCGTCAGCGTACCGACGCTTTGCCCGACGGGAGCTGTCTCCTCCGGCAGGTTGCCGCGTTCGCGCAGATCGCCAAGACCAATCACATTGAGGAAATCCGTCTGCCAGCCTGGCTTGCGATGGGCGAGATAATTCCATTTCGCCGTCAGCGTGCAGCGCGAGCGCGCAAGCGAACCCGTTGCCTTCCAGGTCATGAAATCGGCGAGATCGAAGAAATAGCCCGCCTTGGCCCAACTCTGCGGCAGATTTTTCTTCAGCCACATCAGCTTCGGCATCTCCATCTCCGGCGACATGAAGTGGCCGGAATGTTCCAGAACCGGATGCTTGGTGGCCGTGCAGAAATCCGCTTCGACAAGTGCCCGGTGATCGAGCCAGACGATGGTATCGAACCGGTCTTCACCGCCGGTCGAAACCGTGAGCGGCTTGCCGTTGGTATCGCGCACCACCAGCGAACAGGTGGCGTCGAAGCCTATGGCGCCGATGACGGATGCATCCACTCCGGAGGCCGCGACGGCAGCACGCACGGCCGTGCAGACAGCGGCCCAGATGTTTTCGGAATCGTGCTCGGCGTGATTCTCACGCGGGCGGTTCATGAAGATCGGATGTTCGCCCTTGGCCAGTAGAGCGCCGCGCGAAGTGAACACCCCGGCACGGGCGCTGCCAGTACCGATATCGACCGCAACCACGTGATCACGCATACAGAAGGGGCCCCGTCCACTTACGTCTTATTGCGGACAAGGTGTATCAAATCCGGCATTGCGTCAAACACCACCTCAGGAGAAAGCTGCTCAAGTTCAGCCCTGTAACTCGGCGAATGAGCATGCGAGCCGCCGGTGAAGGCGAAAACCGTCATGCCGGCCGCCCTCGCCGCCGTGATCCCGGCCGGACTGTCTTCGACGACGATACAGTTTTGCGGAGCGACCTGCATCTGCTTGGCGGCATAAAGGAAGAGATCGGGTGCCGGTTTGCCGCGCTTGACCATGCTGGCGCTGAATATGTTCGGCTCCAGCCGCTCCAACAGACCGGTAACGCCGAGCGACAACCGGATGCGCTCCATCTGGCTGGAGGAGGCGACGCAACGCGGAATGGCCAGCCTATCCAGCGTCTCGGCGATGCCGCCGATCGGCTTCAGTTCGTGCCGGAAGCGGTCATAAAGGTCGTTTCGGATGCGATCGAGAAAATCCTGATCGATGAAGACGTCGAATTCGGTCTCCAGCGTGTCGACGAGCGTGGCAAGGCTTTTGCCGAGGAATCGGCTGTAGATGTCTTCCTCGCTCATATTCACGCCGACATCGTGCATCGCGTCGATAAGCACGCTGACGGACAACGGCTCGCTGTCAACGAGCACACCATCGCAATCGAAGATTACGAGTCCCTTCTCCGCATCAGTCATCGCTGATCCAACCCGAACCCTGTTTTCCGCTGCATCTCTTGAAACGCAGGTTTTGACCATAAAAATTCGGCCGGGACTTGAGCGCCCCGGCCGGTGGATAGTTATTCCGCGAGTTTGTTGTCGAGGTATAGCTGCAGGGTGGCGCGCGTACCCTTTTCCCACAGCGTTTTTAATGCATGGGCAAAGCGCTTGCGGAAAAGATCCGACTTGGCGACGTTGCCGAAAATATCGTCGAAGACGAGGAAGGCGTTCGGATCATCCTTGGCTTTCAGTGCCGCGGCATGCAGCCGGTCGGCGCTGGCATCGTTGAAGACGATATCCTTGCCGCTGTCGGTGGTGCCGGCGAAGTAGCGGCACCACAGTGCCGAAACCAGCGCCAGGCCTACGACATCTTCGTTGCGACGCAGGCGATCGGCAGTCGACGGCAGGATGAACTTCGGCTGCCGGTTCGAACCGTCCTGGGCCAGGCGCGGAATGGTGTCGGCAATCTTCGGATTGGAGAAGCGCCGCTCGATCAGCTTGAAATAATCGGCAAGCACCGTGTTCGGCACGGGCGGGATGACGGGAATGATCTCTTCGTTCTCGAGCTTGGCGAGGTAGGCACGGATCAAGGGCTCTTCCATGGCCTCGTGCACGAAATGCACGTCCATCAGCGCCGCCGGATAGGCGATGGCCGCATGGCCGCCGTTGAGGATGCGGATCTTCATGTGCTCGTAAGGCGTGACATCCGGCACGAACGTCACGCCGACCTTTTCGAGCGCCGGGCGGCCCGCCGGGAAATTGTCTTCCAGCACCCATTGCTTGAACTCTTCGCAATAGACCGGCCAATTGTCCTCGATATCGAAGACTTCCTTCAGCAGGTCGATCTCGCGGGCGCCGGTTGCAGGCGTAATGCGGTCGACCATACCGTTCGGGAAGGCGACATTGGCGGCGATCCAGTCGGCAAAGGCCGGATCCGAAAGCTGCGCCGTCCCGACGACGGCCGCTTTCGTGACGCCGCCATTGTGGGGAATGTTGTCGCAGGACATCACCGTAAAGGCTTGCAGGCCGGCAGCACGGCGAGCCTTGAGACCGGCAACGATCAGGCCGAACACCGTCTTCGGCTCGCCCGGGTTCTGACCGTCGGCGACGATGGCCGGATGTGCGGGATTGAACTTGCCGGAGGCGTCGATGAAGTAGCCGCCTTCGGTGATCGTCATCGAGACGATGCGAATCGAAGGATCGGCAAGCCTGGCGATGATGATCTTGGCGTCACCGACCGGCAGAATATCGATCATCGGTGCCGTAACGCGCGCGGCGGTGCGATTATTGTCCTGCTCAACCACAGTCGTCAGGAAATTCTGAGCCGCGAGCTTCTCGCGCATGGCGGCGTCCGAAGGCAGCACGCCGGCGCCGATGATCGCCCAATCATGGTCCTGGCCCGCATTGAAGAGGTCGTCGAGGTAGATTGCCTGATGCGCGCGATGGAAATTGCCGACGCCGAAATGAACGATGCCCGCCGACAGCGACTTCGGTTCGTAGGCCGGGATGGCAGCGGTTGCGGCCGCCTCCTGAAGGGTTGCGAGCGATAATTTGCAGGTCATGTCTCAAGTCCTTCTGAAAGGTCTTTTGCTCCGGAGAGGTTGGGAATACTTCTCCGGCCAGGATGACCTGGGCCCACCTTTAGCGACAGATGCAGGCCCAAGCTAAATGGCATTCGCTGCCCGCGCGGGGCCGGGCATGGCGAGGGCGTTCGATCTAGATCGCCCGCCCCGTTTCGCTGAACCGGTGGATGCGAGATTTGTCGGGTGTGAGATAGACGGTGTCGCCGGCACGAGCCGGGAAATCGCCGGTGCCGCGGGCCGTGATGGTGCCGATGCCATCGGCATCGATATGCAGGAACGTGTCAGAGCCGAGATGTTCGGCAACATTCACTTTGCCCTGCCAATCACCCTCGGTGGTCGACAGCAGCACGTGTTCCGGGCGGACGCCAATCGTATGGGCGCCGAGGTTCTGCGCATAGGCACCCGTGACGAAGTTCATTTTCGGCGAGCCGATGAAGCCGGCAACAAAAAGGTTCTGCGGGCTGCGGTATAGCTCGAGCGGCGAACCGACCTGCTCCACATTGCCGCGGTTCAGGACCACGATCTTGTCGGCCATGGTCATGGCCTCGACCTGGTCGTGCGTCACGTAAATCATCGTCGTCTTGAGCTGGTTGTGTAGTTCACTGATTTCGAGGCGCATGTTGACGCGCAATGCCGCATCGAGGTTCGACAAGGGTTCGTCGAACAGGAAGGCTACCGGCTGGCGCACGATAGCGCGGCCGATGGCGACGCGCTGGCGCTGACCGCCGGATAGCTGCCGCGGCTTGCGCTCAAGATAATCCGTCAGGTTCAGAACGCGCGCCGCTTCTGCCACCTTCTTGTCGATTTCCGCTTGCGGCAAGTTCGCCATCTTGAGCGGAAAGGCGATGTTCTTGCGAACGCTCATATGCGGATAAAGCGCATAAGACTGGAACACCATGGCAAGGCGGCGTTCGGAGGGCGCCAGATTGGTGCCATCCTTGCCGTCGATCAAAATCTGGCCGCTGGAAACATCTTCGAGGCCGGCGATCAGACGCAGCAGCGTAGACTTGCCGCAACCGGAGGGGCCGACGAACACGACGAACTCGCCGTCATTGATGTCAAGGTCGATGGAAGGGATGACCTTGGCTTCGCCGAAGACCTTAGAAACCTTCTTAAGGACAATGCTACCCATGTTTCTCTTCCTTACTTAACCGCGCCGAAGGTGAGGCCGCGAACGAGTTGTTTTTGCGAGAACCAGCCGAGAATCAGGATCGGGGCGATCGCCATGGTCGATGCTGCCGAAAGCTTGGCGTAGAACAAGCCTTCCGGGCTGGAATAGGAGGCAATGAAGGTGCTGAGCGGCGCCGCGTCGACCGCGGAGAGGTTCAGCGTCCAGAAGGCCTCATTCCATGCCAGGATGATGTTGAGCAGCATCGTCGAGGCAAGGCCCGGGATCGCCATCGGCGTCAGCACATAGATAATCTCCTTGGCCAGCGACGCGCCGTCCATGCGGGCCGCTTCGAGGATCTCGCCGGGGATTTCCTTGAAGTAGGTGTAGAGCATCCAGACGATGATCGGCAGGTTGATCAGCATCAGCACGACGACCATGCCGAGGCGGCTGGCGAACTGGTTGTTGAGCAGACCGAAAGCCTGGAACAGCAGGTAAATCGGGATGAAGGCACCAACCGGCGGCATCATCTTCGTGGACAGCATCCACATCAGCACGTCCTTGGTGCGCTTGGTCGGAGAAAACGCCATGGCCCAGGCAGCCGGAACGGCGACGATCAAGCCGAGGATCGTTGAACCGAAGGCGATGAGAACCGAGTTGCCGAAGTGGAGGAAATAGTTCGAGCGCGATTGCACCTCGAAATAATTCTCCAGCGTCCAATGGAAGAAGAGGAACTGTGGAGGCGAAGCGACGGCGTCGCCTTCCGTTTTGAAGCTCGTCAGGAACGTCCAGAGGATCGGGAAGAAGATCAGGATCGCGACGACCCAGGCGACGACGGATACGACCACCTTGCGTTTGGTTGAGACAGTGCGAGCCATCTTAAGCCTCCAGATTCTTGCCGACTGCGCGCATCAGGAAGATCGCGACGATATTGGCGAGAATGACGGCGATGATGCCGCCCGCCGATGCGCCGCCGACGTCTTGCTGCAGAACGAGCTGCGAATAGACCAGGTAAGTAAGGTTGGTCGTGGCCGTGCCCGGACCGCCATTGGTGGTGACCAGGATTTCGGCGAAGGCCGAGAGCAGGAAGATCGTCTCGATGAGGATGACGACCGTGATCGCACGTGCCAGATGCGGCAGGACGATGTAGATGAACTTCGAAACCGCACCGGCGCCGTCCATTTCGGCGGCTTCCTTCTGCTCTTCGTCAAGTGACTGCAATGCCGTCAGCAGGATGAGCGTTGCGAAGGGCAGCCACTGCCAGGCAATGATGATGATGATCGAAAATAGGGGAACCGTCTCCAGCCAGGTCAGCGGTTCGAGCCCGAAAAACTTGAAAAGATGCGCCAGAAGCCCGTTTACCGGGTTCATGAACATATGTTTCCAAACAAGGGCGGCGACCGTCGGCATGACGAAGAAGGGCGCTAGCACCAGCATCCGCACAATGCCTTGGCCGAAGATCGGCTGATCGAGAAGGAGCGCGAGAGCGATGCCGCCGACCACCGTGATGATCAACGCGCCGCCCACGAGCAGAAGCGTGACCAGCAGCGAATTCCAGAAGGCCGGGTCGGTGACGAAATATTGGTAGTTGAGAAGCCCGATGAATTCATGCTCGCCGGGGGACATGAGATTGTAGTTCAGCGTCGAGAAATAGATCGTCATGACCAGCGGGACGATCATCCACGCGAAGAGGAGCAACACGGAAGGCGCCATCATGACGCGGGCGGTGGAACGGGTGTGTAGCGTTGCCATGGCAAGTACCGACCTATCTTTTAGCAGGGAGAGGTGGCCGTGGACCGGACCGGCTAAAATAAAGCAGGCCGCCGAAGAGCAGTTCGGGCACGCGGCGGCCTAATGGAGGGAGCGCGGCGAGGCGCCCCCTCCTCACCTTGGGAGGTTTCTTATTTCGGATAGCCAGCCTTGGTCATTTCACGGCTGGTCAGTTGCTGCGCGGCCTTGAGAGCCTGATCCACGGGGATCTGACCTGCAAGGGCAGCGGAGAACTGCTGGCCGACGGCGGTGCCGATACCCTGGAACTCAGGGATAGCGACGAACTGGACGCCGACATACGGAACCGGCTTGACGGTCGGGTGAGCCGGATCAGCCGCGTTGATCGAGTCAAGCGTCATCTTCGCGAAAGGTGCTGCCTTCTGATAGTCCGCATTCGCATAGAGCGAGGCGCGGGTGCCGGGAGGTGCATTCAGCCAGCCTTCCTTCTGAGCAACGAGGTTGGTGTAATCCTTGCTGGTTGCCCATTCGATGAACTTCTCAGCAGCTTCGGTCTTCTTCGAAGAAGCCGGGACCGCCAGGCTCCATGCCCAGAGCCAGTTGCCGCGCTTGCCGAGGCCCTTGTCCGGCGCCAGGGCGAAGCCGACCTTGTCGGCAACCTTCGACTGCTTCGGGTCGGAAACGAAGGAGGCTGCGACCGTCGCGTCAATCCACATACCGCACTTGCCGGTCTGGAACAGCGAGAGGTTTTCGTTGAAGCCGTTGGACGAAGCGCCCGGAGGGCCGGCGTCCTTCATCAGCTTGACGTAGAAGTCCAGCGTGTCCTTCCATTCCGGCTGATCGAACTGTGGCTTCCACTTCTCGTCGAACCAGCGAGCGCCGAACGAATTCGACATCGCCGTCAGGAAAGCCATGTTTTCGCCCCAGCCGGCCTTGCCGCGAAGGCAGATGCCGTAGATCTCATGGTCCTTGTCGGCAATCTTGCGGGCTGCGTCGGCGATGAAGTCCCAGGTCGGCGCATCCGGCATCTTCAAACCGGCCTTTTCGAACAGGTCCTTACGGTACATCACCATCGAGCTTTCGCCGTAGAACGGCGCAGCATAGAGCTTACCATTCACCGTCAGTCCACTGCGGATAGGCGGGAGAATGTCATCTACATCATAGTTCTTGTCGGCAGTAAGCTTATCGAGCGGCGCGAGCCAGCCGAGCTTACTCCAGATCGGCACTTCATAGGTGCCGATCGTCAGCACGTCATATTGGCCGCCCTTGGTAGCGATGTCGGTCGTAACCTTCTGGCGCAATACGTTTTCTTCGAGCGTGACCCACTGCAGGTCAATGTCGGGGTTCTTAGCTTTGAAATCGTCCGTAAGCTTCTGCATACGGACCATGTCGCCATTGTTCACGGTGGCAATCGTGAGGGTTTCGGCGGACGCCATTCCAGCAAACACCAGTGCGGAGCATGCGCCCAGCAGGAAAGTTTTCAATTTCATATCTTCCTCCCAGAAGATCAAAAGATGAGCATTCGCTTTGCTCGTGAGCAATTACTCGTCTTTTGCCGCAAAATGTCAATGCGGATTCGTTGCTGCGTCGCCGAACGTACAGCTCATCTATTTGTTTTTATGACGTTTATTTTTTGCTCAGTCTCTGAGCAAAAATTCAGCAACCGCTTCGTCGGTGATCAAACCATTGATCTGGTGGCCTGTAACGGCAGCCTTGATGGCCTCGAACTTGCGTTTGCCCTTGGCGATTCCGATGACCGAGGAGGCTTCGCGCGGCGGAAGCGGAGCGCTGGCGACACGGTCGTTGACGTCGTCCGACATCAGCTTGCCCTGGCCATCGAAGACCCAGCCGCAGATTTCGCCGGCCGCTCCCCGTTTCATCAATGCCAGCATCTCGTCCTTCTCGAGAAATCCATCGAGACATAGCGGCGCCTCGATGCCCATCTCGCCGATACCGACGAAAGTCACGTCGGCCTGTGCGCTGATATCGAGCGTCGAGCGCACCAGCGCTTGCGCATGCAAGAGTTCGCGTTCGGCGGCCGAGGAGACGAGCACCGGCAGCGGCATGGGATAGTGCCGTGCCTTGACCGCATCGGCCATGCTGAAGATGACATTGTAATAGGCGGCCGAACCGTCCGGACCGATATTGCCGGTCAGCGATACGACGCGATGCTGCGGACATTCGATGGCCGGCAGTTGATCGACGGCTGCCTTCAGCGTCCGGCCGGTACCGATCGCCAGCACGATCGGATCGCTGCGCTTCAGCCAACGCTCGATCTCGGCCGCCCCTGCTTCGGCGATGCCGACCGTGGACGATGTCCCGTTCGGATCGCTCGGCACCACTTCGACATGCCTGAGCTTGAATTTTTGGCGCAGCGCCGCGGCATATTCGAGGCAGGCGGCAATCGGATGATCAAGCCGCACCTTGATCAGCCGTTCGGCAACCGCGAGCGACACCAGCCGCTGCGCCGATTGCCGGGAAATTCCCATGGCGATGGCGATCTCGTCCTGCGTCCGCCCGGCAACGTAATACAGCCAGCCAGCTCGCGCCGCGTCGTCAAGCCGTCCTTGGGAATCCAACTTCCTGGCCATCACATTCCTTCGTAGATGCAAAAACAGCGCCGCTTTTTCCAGACGGGTACGTTACTCAGTTTTCCGGCGGGATGACGCCCTTGGTCAAGGTAAAGCAACCATAGAAACGGCGCTCCCCGGTCTGGATCACGCAATGGGCGGTTTTTGCCCGCTCATAGAAAGCGAAACGCTCGACCGACGTCAGAGGCCAATGTTTGCCTTCGGCGCGATTGATCGCCGCCTGCACTTCCTCCTGAACCTGTGGCACGACGTCCGCCGCGCCGACCACCTCCATACGCGCCGCCGCATCAGCGATGAACGTATCCAGCGGCATCAGCGACAACACCGCCGAAACAGCTTCGGCCGCCGATACATTGTCGATCCGCAGAAGGCGGCCCAGCCTGGTCTCGCGTGCAACCGCGTCGGCCGGAAAGTTCGTATCGACGATCGCCAGCATGTCGCCATGCCCCATCGATTGCAACGCATGCAACACATCCGCATTCAATAGCGGCGAAATTCCCTTCAGCATGAACGAGCCTCCTCAAGCTCTTCGATCAGCGGCAACTTACAGCCGCGCTCCTTGTTGGGACGCAAGAAGTAATCGCGGCGCCGATCTCTGTCCATAGCCGCCGTGAACGTTATCGGTCGGAGAAGGCAGGGATAAGATGTGTGCTTCTCATTGTGGCTTATTTCGGCCTTTATTGACCAGATAGGTTCGGCGGCATTAACTGCAGCAGCGCGAAAGTTGCGAGGGACAGGTGAGGATTCTTCTGGTCGAAGACGATGAGACGATCGGCGGCGCGGTTCGTGACCATATCGCTGCGACCCCGCATGCCATCGACTGGGTAAAAAACCTGGCCGACGCGACAGAGGTCACCAGCGCCGTGCATTACGGCCTTATCCTGCTCGACCTGCAGCTTCCCGACGGCATAGGCATCGACTTCCTAAAGAAACTGCGCCGCAAACCTGATGAAACGCCCGTCATCATTCTGACAGCCCGCGACCAGATTTCCGACCGCATCGACGGGCTGAACAGCGGCGCCGACGACTATCTCGTCAAGCCGTTCAATCTCGACGAACTCTCCGCCCGCATCATGGCGGTGGCCCGTCGCTATAGCGGCAGTCCACAACCAACTATCCGCGTTGCCGATCTCGAAATCGACCTGCCGCAGCGGCGCATTTCGCTCTCGGGCAAGGATGTCGTACTGACCGGGCGCGAATGGGCGGTTCTGGATCTGCTGGTGGCACGACCAGGCGCCATCGTCTCGAAAGACCAGATCGAAGAAGCGCTTTACGCCTTCGGCTCGGAAATCGAAAGCAACACCGTGGAAGTCTATGTCAGCCGTCTGCGCAAAAAGATCGGCAGGGACCGCATCCGCACCGCCCGCGGCGTCGGCTATTGCCTGGGTGAGAGATGAAGCAGCGCAAGGCTCCCAAGCGCACCAGCATCACACGCCGCTTGATTGCGGCGCTCACCGGCACCGTCGTCCTGTTCTGGCTGATCGCTGTCGGGATCGGTGTCTATGTGGTCAACAAGGAGCTCTCCGAGACCTTCGACGGTGCATTGCAGGAAACCGCCCAGCGGCTGATGCCGCTGGTGGTCGACGATCTCGCCGATCGCGATCCCGCCGCCGATCCGCAGACCCTTGAAAACATGGAGAGGGGACTGAATCGGGAATACCTGACTTACCAAGTGCTCGACGCGACCGGCAAGCTCCTCCTGCATTCCCATGATGCGCCCACGACGCCTTACGACGTGCCGCTGGCGATCGGTTTCCATAATACGGGGAAATACCGGATCTATACCGAATCCTCGCCGGACGGCGCGCTCTTCCTACATGTCGCCGATGCCTTCAAGAACCGCCGGGAAGCAGCCCGCGAAAGCGGCGTCGCCCTCCTCTGGCCGTTGCTCGCCCTGATCCCGGGCAGCATCCTCGCCATTTGGTTCATCGTCGGCCGCTCTCTTCGCCCGATCGACCGGTTGCGATCGGAAATCGCCACCAAGGACGGCGGCAACATGGCCCCCTTGGAGAGCGATACGCTGCCGCACGAGCTGCAGCCGATCGCCCGCTCCGTCAATCTGTTGCTCGGCCGCCTGCGCTCCGCCCTCGAAGCCGAGCGGGAATTCACCGCCAACAGCGCCCATGAGCTACGCACGCCGATTGCAGGCGCGCTCGCGCAGACCCAGCGCCTGATCGCAGAGCTGCCGAAAGGGCCGCTTGTCGATCGCGCTGGACGCATCGAGACCTCGCTCTCCAATCTCGGCCGGCTTGCGGAGAAGCTGCTGCAGCTCTCCCGCGCCCAGGCCGGCATCGGCACCGGCGACAAGCCGGCCGATCTGATCGCCATCATCGAAACCATCATCGGCGACTACGACCGCGACACAGGCACGGCCGGGCGCATTCTCCTGGAAAACGAGGCGGACGGAAAGCTAATCCGCAACGTCGATATCGACGGCTTCGCAATCGTCATGCGCAACCTGATCGAAAACGCCCTGATCCACGGCCCGGCCGACGACGAGGTGACCGTCAGGATCGACGCCGGTATCATTCGTGTTCTGAACGGTGGCCATGTGCTGTCACAGGAAGAACTGGCCGGTCTGAAAAAGCGCTTCTGGCGCGGCAGGACCAAAGCTTCCGGCTCCGGCCTCGGCCTTGCCATCGCCGAGCGTATTGTCGCGCAGATCGGCGGTCGCCTCGATCTGCTGTCGCCAGCCACCGGTCAGGTGGACGGTTTTGAAGCCAGGATCGTTCTGCCGGAAGTCTGATCCCACCAGGGACGGGCGCCGCTTGCCGATTGGCCTTGCAAAGACCGGCAAAGGGTGCGAGCAAGCGCAAGACGTTTCCTGCAGGCGAGTATTTATGATCGTATCCTTCGACATCGGCGGCACCGCCATCAAAGGCGGTATCGCCCACACCATGACGGACATCACGCCGCTCGCCCGCCGCCCGACGCCGAAGCACGACTTCGGCGAATTCGTCCAAGCTTTGCGCGCTATTATCGCTGAGACCGGAGAGAAGCCGGATTGCGTTTCCTTTTCGATCGCCGGCGTCGTCGATCCTGACACGCAGGCACTTATCTGCGCCAACATCCCTTGCATCCACGGCCGGCGCCTTGCCGCCGAGCTGGAAGCGGAACTCGGCTATCCCGTCCTGATAGCCAACGACGCCGATTGTTTCGCGATGGCGGAGGCAATGTCGGGCGCCGGACGTGGCCATCGCATCGTCTTCGGCGCCATTCTCGGTACCGGCGTCGGCGGCGGCCTAGTGGCGGATGGCCGTCTCGTCAACGCCGCCGGCGGCTTTGCCGGCGAGTGGGGCCACGGCCCGATCATAGCCTCATTTGCCGGCAATCCACCGGTCGCCATCCCCGCCTATCCCTGCGGCTGCGGCCAAAAAGGTTGCGTCGATACGGTCGGCGGCGCCCGTGGCGTCGAACGCCTGCACAAGACCCTGCACGGACTGGAATTTTCCAGCGAGGAAATCATCCGCCAATGGCTCGATGGCGATGCAAAGGCGGAGCGGACGATCGATGTGCTCGTCGATCTCGTCGCCTCGCCGCTGGCGCTGACCATCAACATCACCGGCGCGACGATCGTCCCTGTCGGCGGTGGCCTTTCCAATGTCGAACCCCTGCTGGCCCGGCTGGATGCGGCGGTGCGCGCGCGTATCCTCCGCAAGTTCGACCGCCCGCTCGTCGTGCCTAGCGAATGCAAGGTCGAGCCCGGTCTTATCGGTGCGGCATTGTTGGGACTGAAATTTGCCGAAGAGCGAAGCCATGCTGCTTGAGGTCTGCGTCGAGGATATTGCCGGCCTCAACGCCGCCGTCGCCGGCGGGGCCGATCGCATCGAGCTTTGCAGCGCCCTTGCCGTCGGCGGCCTGACCCCGAGTGCGGGGCTGATGGCGATGGCAGCGCGCGCTCCCATCCCTGCCTATGCCATGATCCGTCCCCGCGCCGGCAGTTTCGTTTATTCGGCAGATGAACTCGCCGTCATGAAAAGCGACATCGACGCCATCAGACATGCCGGCCTGCCGGGAGTCGTGCTCGGTGCCTCCCTGCCCGACGGCCGCCTGGATCGCGATACGCTCGCCGCCCTCGTCGCCCATGCCGAAGGCCTCGGCAAGACATTGCACCGCGCCTTCGATCTCGTTCCGGATATCGAGGAAGCGGTGGAACTCGCCGTTTCGCTTGGCTTCGAGCGCATCCTGACGTCCGGCTGCGAGAAGACGGCCGTGGAAGGCCTCGCCGTGTTGGAACAGGCAATCGCCATCGCGGCCGGCCGCATTTCCATCATGCCCGGCTCGGGCGTCAATATCGGGACGGTCGACAAGCTCTGGCCGCGCTTGGCGATCGGTGAAATCCATTCTTCCTGCTCCGTCGCCGAAAAAGAGACGGATGAACATCTGCTCGCCTTCGGATTTTCCACCCCGACTGTCCGCCGCACCGACGCCGCCGTCGTGAGGATGCTCAAGGCGCATTTCGCCTGAACAGGGGCTGCGATTTGACAAAGAAACGGTAGAGTGATCAATCGTTCATAAACGCATATTGTGTAGCTATAGATCGGCTGCGGAATGCCAACCCGTCGCAGTTGAGCAGGTTTCCTCTGGAGTAGCTGTAGATCTGAACCATGTCGGTGGCGCCACCTCGCAAGAAAAGCAGGGCTGTCTTCTGGATTGCGGCGATCGTCATCGGCTCGATCATTTTGGCGACGGCGTTGCTTGCCAACGGAATGCGCAATCTCCGGGCACTGGACGCCCGCTATCATCTTGAGCTGTTCAAGGCGTCGGCACAGCAACTCCTAACCCCGGCGGAGACGACCACCGCGCCGCAGACCGCCGCCGGGCAAACTGCCAATCCGAAGCCGGTCGAAACCGGCCCCTCGAAAACCGCACCGGCAAATCCGCCGACAACTACGGCACATGCACTTGCACCCGCACAGATGCCGGCCACACCTGCCAAAGCCCCGGCGGCAGCAAAGGCAACGCGCGCCCGGCGCTCTCATCTGTTCGATGCGCCCGTCGACGCCTTGCGCGGCGCGTTCATACGAAGCTGGCGGACAACGGGGCCGATGCTGTGCGCCGACCTCATCAAATCCGGCCTGCCCGTCGGCGAATGGCGGCAGAGCGCGCTTGGCGCCGCAACTTACGAATGCAGTTACGAGATCCAGAAGGGCGGCAACGGTGAACCAAACGCGGCGTCGTTCTTTATCATCATCCGCGGCACGCCGGCCGGAGAGCTCGACAACATCCGCATCAAGGTGATCATGCCCGACAATGCGGACGGCCGTGCCATCGGCGAGATGTTCGTCGATTCCGTCGTCGCGTTGCTGACAGAGACCCGCTGGCTCGACTTCCAGACTGCGCTCGACGCGATCGGCAAACTACAGGACGTGACGCAGCAAGCTTTCGGCACAAAACTCGCCTTCTTCCGGGAATTCCAAAACGACAGGAGTTTCAACCTTCAGCTGGGGCTGGAGAGAAAAACGCCGGAGGAGATCCGCACGGCCATCGTCTTCGACAAGGCGCGATGGACGCTCCCGTCGCCGACACCGGCCAGATAACAGAACCGCTCGCGAAAATTTTACTTTTAACCTGAGATGGGGGGCGCTGTTCGCCCCGCTTTTTGTTGCACCGCGCCATCGATAGTGGTCAAATGCGCGCGATTTCGATGGCCGGTGACCGACCGGTCGCCCACAGCATGATTCTCAAAAGTGCGAAGCGGTTCTTGGATAAGATCATGCGCCAGCATTGACGCGCCGAACCTCCCATTCGGCCGTGGAAAGTAATTGCATTCCCATGGATTCCACGGATACCGCCCCAGAAGGCGAGGTCTTCGCGATCGACCGCGACCCCCGCATGCGCTACATCATCCCCGCCGTGGTCGCCGTTGCATTCCTGATGGAGCAGCTCGATTCGACAATCCTCGTCACGGCCGTTCCTGACATCGCCAGAAGCCTTGCCACGACGCCCGTGCGCATGAACCTCGCGGTCACGACCTATATTCTGACGCTCGCCATGTTCATCCCGGTGAGCGGCTGGTTCGCCGACCGCTTCGGCGCACGGCGCATCTTTGCTCTGTCGCTCTTCACCTTCACCATGGGCTCGATACTGTGCGGCCTGGCGACGAGCCTGCCGATGCTCGTCGCCACGCGCGCCCTCCAGGGTTTCGGCGGTGCGATGATGACGCCGGTCGGACGCCTCATCCTGATCCGCAGTTTTCCCCGCAGCCAATTGGTGACTGCGATGACCTATATGACATTGCCGGCCGTTATCGGCCCGGTGATCGGACCTATTCTCGGCGGTTTTCTCACGACCTATCTCTCCTGGCGCTGGATCTTCTGGGTCAACCTGCCCTTCGGCATCATCGGCATGCTGATGGCGTTGCGCTACGTCGAAGACACCGTTCGCGACACCTCGATCAAATTCGACTTTCCAGGTTTCATCATGGTCGGCGTCGGCTGCGTGCTGCTGCAATACGGCATCGAGAATGTCGGCCGGCCGACCATTCCTGTCTGGGCCATCATCGCCGTCCTTGCGGCCGCCTGCCTGCTTCTTGTCGCCTTCATCCGCTACGCCAAGACAGCGGAATCGCCGGCCGTCGATCTGACGCTGTTCAAGCTGCGCACGTTCCGCGTCGGCACCTTGGCCGGCGGAATCTGTCGTGTCGGCCTCAACGGCGTGCCCTTCCTGTTGCCGCTGATGCTGCAGGTTGGTTTTGGCTTGAGCCCGATCGTTTCGGGCACGTTGACCTTCGTCAGCGCATTGAGCGCTCTCGCCGTGCGTCCCGTATCATCGACGATGCTGAGGCTTTATGGCTTCGACCGCGTATTGAGCTGGAGTGCTGTTTTCGGCGCCGCCATCGTCGCCGGTTTCGCCCTGATCGGGCCGGAGACGCCGCATTGGTTCATTATTGTTTACGTCTTCGTCTTCGGCCTGGCGCGCGCCGCGCAGTTCATGACGTCGAATACGCTTTCCTATTCCGACACACCCGCCGCTCAGCTCAGCCGCGCCACGAGCCTCGGCGGCGTGCTGCAGCAGTTGAGCGTCAGCTTCGGCGTCTCCATTGCCGCCATGCTGCTCGGCCTCGTCACACTGGACGGCTCCAAGCTTACGCCGGATAAGTTCCACATGGCATTTCTGCTAATGGCGGTGATCCCGCTCCTGGGTCTGCCGGGCTTCCTGAAGCTGCGGCCGGAAGACGGCAGGCAGGTCAGCGGCCACTATCGCCAATCGAAGGAAGCCGCTTAAAAACCTGCGCCGTCAGGCCGCAATGGCCGACGGGCGCGGATGGACGAGATGGTCGCGCAGGACCAAGCCGGAGCGGTCGACTTCCTGCAGCAGCACGTCATAGCTCCAGAGATCGGCGAGGTGCTGCAGCACGCGCTTGGCGTCTACATCCTCCAGAAGGCCGCCGTTCAGCACGGTATGCTTGAGCATCAGCCGCCGGTCACCGGCCAGATCGACATCGACGATCTCGATATGCGGATCGATCCAGCCGACATCATATTGCCGCGCCAACTCGCGGCGGATGCGTTTGTAGCCTCGCTCGTCATGGATTGCCGCCACCAACAACCCCTCTTCCTCTTCCGGATCATCGGTGAGATGGAACATACGCATCTTGCGCATCAGATGCGGGCTGAGGAACTGCGACACGAAGCTCTCGTCGCGGTAATTGGCCCAGAGGTCCCGCAGCACCGCCATAGTGTCGCCGGTCCCGGCGATATCTGGAAACCACTGCCGGTCCTCTTCCTTCGGCTTCGTCACGATCCGCTCGATATCCTGCATCATCGCAAAACCGATCGCGTAGGGATTGAGGCCGGAATAGCGCGGATCGTTGAAGGCCGGCTGGAAGACGACATTGGTATGCGACTTGAGGAATTCCAGGAAATCGCCGTCGCCGATGCCGCCGAGCTCGTGCAGGCGCGTCATGATGCGGTAGTGTACATAGGTCGCCGTACCTTCGTTCATGACCTTGGTCTGGCTTTGCGGGTAGAAATATTGGGCCACATGCCGGACGATGCGCAAAATCTCCCGTTGCCACGGCTTCATTCGCGGCGCCATCTTCTCCAGGAAATAGAGGATATTTTCCTGCGGCAGGCCGGCGAGCGAACGCCGGTGCTGCAAATCGAGGTCAGGCATCTTCTTGTCCTTTGCGACCGGAACCGTCCGCCAGAGGTCGTTGAATATCCGCTCGTCATATTCGCGCCGCTCACGCTCGCGCTTTTCCTCATCGCGCAGGTCAGGAGTTTTCTTGCCGGCATAGCGATGGACGCCATGCGACATCAACGCATGCGCCGCATCCAGCGTCCGCTCGACGGCGGCGTGACCGTAGCGCTCCTCGCAGCGGGCGATATAACCCTTGGCGAAGTTGAGATAATCGAGGATACCCTCGGCATCCGTCCAGAGCTTGAACAGGTAGTTGTTCTTGAAGAAGTGATTGTGACCGAAGGCGGCATGGGCGACCACCAGCGCCTGCATCGTCGCCGTATTCTCCTCCATCAGGTAGGAAATGCAGGGCGAACTGTTGATGACGATCTCATAGGCAAGTCCGCGCAGGCCCTTGCGATAGAACGCTTCGTGATGCGCAAAATGTTTGCCGAAGGACCAATGCTTGTAAAACAGCGGCATGCCGATCGAGGAATAGACGTCCAGCATCTGCTCGGCAGTAATGATCTCAATCTGATTGGGGTAGACGTTGAGGCCGAGCTCGTCGATGGCGATCCGCTCGCAGGCATCGTGGATCCGTTGGATGGTGGCGAAATCCCAGTCCGCACCCTCAAAAAGCCGCTCCATCGATGCTTTCGCCATCATCCGCTCCTTGTTTCTGCCGCCCGGCGCTGAAAGAGATCATGGAAGACCGGGTAGATCTGGCTGCGATCGCTGACGCGGCGCATCGACAGCACGGGCCAGCCCACTTGGATGCGCTCATAGAGCGACCAGAGCGCCGAACCGGATGAGATCGCAACACTGCGCGCCTCACCCACCTCCAGATAGGCGAAATACTGGCTGACCGGCAAAATGGAGTTGGTGAGCAGCGCCGCCGCTGTCGCATTGTCCGAATAGGCATTGTCGCCATCCGACGCCTGCGCCGCATAGATGTTCCAGTCCGATGGCGGGAAACGATCATGAACGATCCGCCGCATGGCTTCGAGCGCGCTCGACACCTGCGTGCCGCCGGTCGCCGGACTGCGGAAAAACGTCTCTTCGTCCACCTCTTCGGCGACATCCGTATGACGGATGAAGACGATCTCGACGCGACGATACTGCCGCGTCAGGAAGATGTAGAGGAGCATGTAGAAGCGCTTGGCAAGGTCCTTCATGTGCTCCGACATCGAGCCGGAGACGTCCATGAGGCAGAACATCACGGCCTGCGCCACCGGCTTCGGCTCGTTCTCGAAACGGCGATAGCGAATGTCTATCGGATCGATGTAGGGAATGCGCCGGACCTTCGATTCCAGCACCTTTATTTCGGCCTCGAGTGCGGCACGCCGCTCCTCGTCCTGGCATTCGGCCGCCTCCGCCTCAAGCTCGGCGACGGTCTCTGGCTTCGGCCGATGCAGCGCCACGCGCCGCATCATCGCCAGCCGCATGGTGCGGTTGATGGCAAGATTGGCTGGCGATCCCGTCACCGAATAGCCCGATCGTACCGGATTGGGCTGATCGGTCGTCGTCAGCCGCTTCTTGGCAAGATCGGGAAGTTCGAGATCGTCGAGGAAAAGGTCGAGGAATTCCTCGCGCGTCAGGATGAAGCGGAAGGCGTCTTCACCGCTGCCCTCGCCGCCAGCCCGCCCTCTTCCGCCACCGCTCTCCGGCCGCGGAAGTATATCGCCTTCAATGAAGTCCTTGTTGCCGGGAAGGATATGCTCATGCAGACCGTCCGGGCCGCGATGGAGCCGAGGTTCCTCGGTTCCATCTAAGGGAATGCTGATCTCACCGCCCTTCAGAATGTCCTGAATGTCGCGATTTTGAGAGGATTCGTAGACCGCTCTCTGCACCAGCGCTTTTGCTCTTCGCAAAAATCGTTGACGATTTTCTAGACTTTTGCCGCCCGGGTTAAGGCGTCGGTCAACAATGTGCATTCCTTCTTCCTTGGTGGCTCATCCTGCCTGTTTCACACGCATGTACCATTCCACAAGCCGTCGAACCTGACGCTCGGTATAGCCACGGGCCATCATGCGTTCAACGAATTCGCCATGTTTCTTTTCTGTCTCGCCGTCCTTCTTGGACCCAAACGAGATGACTGGTAGGAGATCCTCGACCTGGGAGAACATCCGCTTTTCGATGACTTCGCGGATCTTCTCGTAACTGGTCCAGGACGGATTCTTACCGCCGTGGCTTGCCCGCGCCCGCAAGCAGAACTTGACGATCTCGTTGCGGAAATCCTTCGGATTCGCGATACCCGCCGGCTTCTCGATCTTGGTCAGTTCCTGGTTGAGAAGCTCTCGGTCCAGCAGCTGGCCGGTGTCAGGATCCTTGAAATCGACATCCTCGATCCAGGCGTCGGCGTAGTCGACATAACGGTCAAAGAGATTCTGGCCGTAATCCGCATAGGATTCGAGATAGGCCTTCTGAATCTCATGTCCAATAAATTCCGCATAGCGCGGCCCGAGCTCGCTCTTGATGAACTCGATATAGAGCTTCTCGGTTTCGAGCGGTAGCTGCTCGCGGCGGATCGCCTGTTCGAGCATGTACATCAGATGCACCGGATCGGCGCCGATCTCCGTCGTATCGTAGTTGAAGGTCGCCGCCAGGACCTTGAAGGCGAAGCGGGTCGAAGCCCCGTCCATGCCTTCGTCGACACCGGCCGCATCACGATATTCCTGCACGCTGCGTGCTCTCGGATCGGTCTCCTTCAGGCTTTCGCCGTCATACACCCGAAGCTTGGAGAAGGCGGTCGAGTTCTCGTGCTTGGCAAGCCGCGTCAGAACCGTGAAGCGGGCGAGCGTCTCCAACGTCGACGGTGCACAAGGCGCATCGCTGAGCTCGGATTCCTCGATCAGCTTCTCGTAGATCTTCTGCTCTTCTGTGACCCGCAAACAATAGGGCACCTTCACGACGCAGATGCGGTCGATGAACGCCTCATTGTTTTTGTTGGCCTTGAAGCTCTGCCATTCCGACTCGTTCGAGTGGGCGAGAATGATGCCGGAGAACGGGATGGCGCCGATATTCTCGGTGCCGATATAGTTGCCCTCCTGCGTCGCCGTCAGCAACGGATGCAGCATCTTGATCGGCGCCTTGAACATCTCGACGAATTCGAGGATGCCCTGGTTGGCGCGATTGAGCGCACCGGAATAGCTGTAGGCGTCGGGGTCGTTCTGCGCCAGGCTTTCGAGCTTGCGGATATCGACCTTGCCGACCAGCGAGGAGATATCCTGGTTGTTTTCATCGCCCGGTTCGGTTTTGGCGACGGCGATTTGTCGCAGCCTCGACGGCTGTATCCTGGCCACCCGGAAGCGGGAAATATCACCTTCGAACTCTTCCAATCGCTTCAGGCACCACGGACTCATCAGCCCGGTCAAACGCCGGCGCGGAATGCCGTAGCGCTCCTCGACCATCGGTCCCATGGTCACGGGATCGAAGAGACTGAGCGGGCTTTCGAACACCGGACTAAGCTCATTGCCGGCCTTCAGTACGTAGATGGGATGGACCTCCATCAGCGACTTCAGCCGCTCGGCGAGCGAAGATTTGCCACCGCCGACAGGGCCGAGCAGATAGAGGATTTGCTTGCGCTCCTCCAGTCCCTGCGCCGCATGGCGGAAGAAAGCGACGATGCGTTCGATCGTCTCTTCCATGCCGAAGAAGCCGGAAAACGCCGGGTAGGTCCGGATCGTCCGGTTCATGAAGATACGCCCGAGACGGGTATCCTTGGCCGTATCGATCAGCAGTGGTTCACCCATGGCGGCCAGCAGACGCTCCGACGCGTTCGCGTACATGAGCGTGTCGTCCCGGCACGCATCCAGGTATTCAGAGAATGACATCTCAACTTCGCGCCGTGCTTCGAAAGAACGGGCGAACGTGTTAAATAGCACATCGTTGTTTAACATGGCGCCTCGATAGCTTGCTATTGCAATAAACGCCGGACTTAGCGAGTTCACATCCCGCTAGTATCTAAGGTGCGGTAATAGTCGCTTCGAATCAATAGGTGATCCTTCAATAATTCGTACGCTTCATTGCACTGGCCATCAATATCTTGAAAGGTTCTTTCACCGGAATTAATAATTGATACCTCTAAAGTTGCGAATAATGACCAAATCTCCACCATTAGACGCGCTTGACAGCCCCTGCAAAAGCACGAGCCGGCTCGCCCTTTTAGGCGGCCCCAGCCGCGATATCCCGATTGAAACAAAGGAAAAATCCGGATCCGAAACTTCAGCGGGATTTGCATCGCGCCGCTGATCGCTTGCCAGACGTTGCCGTACGCCAAAGATGGACGTGTCACGCATTGGCTGAACCAATAAGTTGCCCGCGACTTCTGGTGCTTCGGCACATCGTGGTGAATTTAAGATGAAAATAAAATGGTGCCCAGGGGCGGAATCGAACCACCGACACGCGGATTTTCAATCCGCTGCTCTACCAACTGAGCTACCTGGGCATCCCTGCTTCGCACTGATCGAAGGTCTTGAAAGACCCTTGGGCGGTTGGTTCGCCCCGGAAGCGAGCGGGGTTATAGCATCTTGTTCGCCCATGTCCAGCCGCAAATGACTCTTTTTTGACAGGAAATGGAATTTTGGCAATTCACGAATAAAATGAAAGGGTTCGTCGACTTGACGAAGCGCCTATTCCTCGTCCGACGCTTTGCTCTCGTCGTCGGCAACGGGAATGGCATAGGATCCGGTCAGCCACCGCGACAGATCGAGTGAGCGGCAGCGATCCGAGCAGAAGGGGTAATGCTCGCGCACCGAAGGCCGGCCGCATTCCGCGCAGGGTCGCGTCTTGCGCAGCGGCTCGACCTTTGCACCCACCTTGATCTCATCTGCCATGACGATCATCCTTCCTGCCATTCCGCGTAGACGTCGAATCCCTCCCCCGCGAGAAGCAGCATGGTTTCATAAAGTGGCAATCCAACGACATTCGTATAGGAGCCGATCAGCTTCTGCACGAAGGAGCCGGCGAGCCCCTGTATGCCATAGGCGCCTGCCTTGCCGCGCCACTGGCCGGAGGCGAGATACATGTCGATGTCCTTGCCGGACAGCCGCTTGAATCGAACCTTGGTCTCGACGACCTTCTGGCGCAATTTGCGGTCGGGCGTGATCAGGCAGATGCCGGTGTAGACGACATGGCTGCGGCCGGAGAGCAGATGCAATGCGGACGACGCATCGTCCACGAATTCTGCCTTCGGCAGAATCCGCCGGCCGACGGCAACGACCGTATCGGCGGCGAGGATGTAGCTTCCCTGCCAGGCGACATCACCCTTGACCGCCGCAAACGCCGCCTCACCCTTTTCCGCCGAAAGCCGGCGCGCCAACGAACGCGGATGTTCCGACTTTTTCGGATCCTCGTCGATATCCATGGGCATCAGACGCGCCGGCTCAATTCCTGCCTGATGCAGGAGGTCGACGCGGCGCGGCGATCCGGAGGCCAGTATCAGCTTGTGTTTCAGCGCCATAAAACCTCGACCGTGACAGGCGGCAGACGGAGGGCCGGCTCGGATGTGAGCTGCGGACTACTTGAAACGATAGGTGATGCGGCCCTTGGTCAGGTCGTAAGGTGTCATTTCGACAAGCACCTTGTCGCCGGCCAGAACGCGGATGCGGTTCTTGCGCATGCGGCCGGCGGTGTGCGCGATGATCTCGTGCTCGTTTTCCAGCTTCACGCGGAAGGTTGCATTCGGCAGCAATTCGGTGACGACACCGGGAAATTCAAGGACTTCTTCTTTCGGCATTAAAGCTTCTTTTCCTGTGGGGTTGGTGCCGGCGTCCATGACTAAAAAGCGAGGCCGCCGGAAATTTGCGCGGAAACTACACAATCGCTGCGGTTTTGTGAACCTCGTTGATCAGGCTTTCTGCATTTGTTTCATGCGGCATTCTAAAGAGAGCCGCGATGCTGTACCAGTCGGCTCTCGATGAGACCAAGAAGATGGTCCCGCACCTCACGGTAGGCATTGAGGATCTGCTCGCGCGTGCCGTCCGTGGCCGACGGATCGATGGTCGGCCAATAGATGACGTCGATGGCATTGGCGCGCGTCAGTTCGAGGGCCGCATGATGCGCCTCGGGGGAGAGCGTGATGATCACGTCGAAGAAATCATCCTCCAGCTCCTCCAGGGTCCGTGGCTGCCGGCGGCCGAGCGAAAGACCGATTTCGTCGAGGACGACATCGACAAAGGGGTTGCGTTCACCGGCGCGGATGCCCGCCGAAGCGACATAGGTGCCCTGCGGCAGCATTCCCCGCGCGATCGCCTCTGCCATCGGCGAGCGGATGGTGTTGAGCCCGCACATGAAGAGGATGGCGCCGGGCGCCTTTCCGCTATGTTCGATGGCCTTCGGCTGTTCCATTGCCGTCACCCGCGCCAGTAGAGCACGCAGACAAGTGTGAAAAGCCGCCGGGCTGTGTCGAAATCCACGATAATCTTGCCCTTCAGCCGCTCCATCAGCGTCCGCGAGCCTTCATTGTGAATGCCGCGGCGGCCCATGTCGATCGCCTCGATGCGGCTGGGGGTGGCCGAGCGGATCGCCTCATAATAGCTTTCGCAGATCATGAAGTAGTCCTTCACGATCCGGCGAAACGGCGTCAGCGACAGGATATGGGTGGCAACGACAGCCCCTTCTTCGGTTCGGATATCGAAGACCAGCTTCTGATCCACCAGCGACAGGTTCAACTGATAAGGCCCGCCGTCATGGCCGACGGGCTCGAAACTATTTTCCTCGATCAGATCGAAAATGGCGACGGCGCGCTCATGTTCGACGTCGGGCGTCGCACGGCCGATCGTGTCGTCCAGGATCACGTCGCTCAGCCGGTAGACGCCGTCAGCCATGCCCTACCCTTCGAGATTGAGGCGGATCGCAACGGATCGCGCATGGGCATCGAGCCCTTCGGAGTTGGCGAGCGCGATCGCCGCCGGCCCGAGCGTGCGCAGTTGTTCAGGGCCGAGCCTCAGGATCGATGTGCGCTTGACGAAATCGAGCACCGAAAGCCCTGACGAAAAGCGGGCGGAGCGGGCCGTCGGCAGCACGTGGTTGGAGCCGCCGACATAGTCGCCGATCACTTCCGGGGTATGACGCCCGACGAAGATCGCACCGGCATTGCGAATGCCGTCAAGCAGCGCATCGGGATCGTCGACGGCAAGTTCGAGATGCTCGGCGGCGATGCGGTTGGCGAGCGGAACGGCCAGCTTCAGATCGGAAACCAGGATGATGGCGCCGAAATCCCGCCAGCTCGCGGCAGCCGTCCGCGACCGGCCAAGCTGCTTGAGCTGCCGCTCGACGGCGCCTTCCACGGCCTTGCCGAGCGCCGCATCATCGGTGATCAGGATCGATTGCGCGCCTTCATCATGCTCCGCCTGCGCCAGGAGGTCGGCGGCCAGCCAGTCCGGATCGTTGTTCTTGTCGGCGATGACGAGCACTTCCGAGGGGCCGGCGATCATGTCGATGCCGACCGTGCCGAAAACCTGACGCTTGGCGGCAGCGACATAAGCATTGCCGGGGCCGGTGATCTTGGCGACCGGGGCAATCGTCTCGGTGCCGTAGGCGAGTGCGGCGATCGCCTGCGCGCCGCCGATGCGGTAGATCTCCTCGACGCCGGCCATGCGGGCGGCCGCCAGAACAGCCGGATTGACCGCCCCACCCATCGTCGGCACGGTTATGACGATGCGCTCGACGCCGGCGACCTTGGCCGGTACGGCATTCATCAGCACCGAGCTCGGATAGCTCGCCGTGCCGCCGGGCACATAGAGGCCGACAGCTTCGATCGCCGTCCAGCGCGAGCCGAGGCCGACGCCGAGCTCGTCTTCATAAATATCGTCCTTGGGCAATTGCCGGCGATGATGGGATTCGATGCGGGTGGCGGCGACCTTGAGGGCGCCAAGGACTTCGGCGGGGACGGCGGCAACAGCCGCATCGATCTCGGCTTCGGTGACCCGCATCGGCGTCGTGGCGAAATCGATGCCCTCGAATTTCTTCGAATAATCCGCGAGAGCCGCGTCACCTCGCGCCCGCACGTCATCGATGATGGCACGCACGACGGCATTCACATCCTCGGACACTTCCCGCTTGGTCGTCAGGAAAGCGGCGAACTGCTGCTCGAATCCCTCCGACGCCTGATCCAGCCAGATAGCCAACGCTGATAATCCTTTTACATCGAGGCCGCCGCAAGCGGCCGAAACTGGTCTGTCGTCCGGCTCCTAGGCTTCGTCCGGATGACTGGGCTTGTTAGCCGTTTCCCATGCGCCGCCGAGATCTGCAAGCTGAACTTCGATGCATTCGACATCAACCGCGATCGTCGCATTGCCGGCGAGCGTCAGTTCGATCGTGCCATCCGGCCCCTCGCCTTTTGCAGCGAAGCGGATGGCGAGCAGCGACAGGACCTCGTCGCGCTGGCGCCGGTCGACGCCGCTGGAGCGCACCGCCAGCACCCGCTTGAACACCAGCGCCGAGCGGTGGCGCTCGAACGGCTTGTCCTTCTGATCCGTCAGTTCCCAGACGAAGCGATTGGCGGCGAGCGAGAACTGCCCGAGCTTCGGCGCATAGTTCATGTCGCCAATCTTGAACACACTATCCTGCATATGCGCGGAGATGACGCCCAGGTCTTCGTTGTCCAGTGCCATTAGCTTGAGATTGGTCATTCGCCTGATATCCCCGATCGCCACGGAAATGCCGATAGCGGCATTTCCCCCGTGATGGAAATAGGATGCGGGCGGGCAAGACGCAACCGGAGAAAACAGGCTTCTCCCGTCTCTTTTTGCGGGCAGCCGGAACTCAGTCGCTGATGCGTTCGACCATGGCGCCGCAGCGCGTCAGCTTTTCTTCGAGCCGCTCGAAGCCGCGGTCGAGATGGTAGACGCGCGAGACCAGCGTTTCGCCTTCGGCGGCAAGGCCGGCGATGACGAGCGACACGGAAGCGCGAAGGTCCGTCGCCATGACCGGCGCGCCTTTCAGCCGCTCGACGCCCTCGATCTTGGCGGTCTGGCCCGAGAGAGAAATCTTCGCGCCGAGGCGGGCGAGCTCCTGCACATGCATGAAGCGGTTTTCGAAGATCGTTTCGGTGATATGCGACGTGCCGGTCGAGCGTGTCATCAGCGCCATGAACTGCGCCTGCAGGTCGGTCGGGAAGCCCGGGAAGGGATCGGTGACGATATCGACCGGCTTGATGCCGCCGCCATTGCGCTGAACGCGAATGCCGTTTTCGGTCGCCGAAACAACGGCACCGGCGCGGCGCAGGCTTTCCAGCGCCGTATCGAGCAGCGCCATGTTGGTATTTTCCAGGCGGACATCGCCGCCCGCCATGGCGACGGCCATGGCATAGGTGCCCGTCTCGATGCGATCCGGCAGGACGCGGTGACGCGCGCCGGAGAGCGAGGTGACGCCTTCGATAGTGATCGTGCTCGTGCCAGCGCCGGAAATCTTGGCGCCCATAGCGATGAGGCAATTGGCGAGATCGACGATTTCGGGCTCGCGCGCCGCATTGCCGATGACCGTCGTGCCGCGGGCAAGCGTTGCCGCCATCATCATGACATGCGTCGCGCCGACCGAAACCTTCGGGAAGACATAGCGTGTGCCGATCAGGCCGCCCTTCGGCGCGGTGGCATTGATATAGCCGCCATCGATTTCCATGGTGGCGCCGAGCGCCGTCAGGCCTTCGATGAAGAGATCGACCGGACGCGTACCGATCGCGCAGCCGCCCGGCAGCGACACGCGCGCCTGGCCTTCGCGGGCGAGCAACGGCCCGATGACCCAGAAGCTGGCGCGCATCTTGGCGACCAGCTCATAGGGCGCGGTCGTGTCGGCGATGGTGCGGCAGGTGAAATGGATAGTACGGGAATAGCCGTCTTCCTGGCGCTCGCGCCGGCCGTTGACGGCGACATCGACGCCATGATTGCCGAGGATGCGCATCAGAAGCTCGACATCGGCGAGATGCGGCACGTTTTCGAGGGTCAGCGTATCGCTGGTGAGCAGCGAGGCGATCATCAGAGGCAGAGCGGCATTCTTGGCGCCGGAGATCGGAATGATACCTTTGAGCTCGTTGCCGCCGACAATCCTGATACGATCCATATATGACTACGGGCGAAGCCCGCCTTTCCTGAAGTTCCGTGCGCCAAATTCCACGCGTTCGGGGAGAAAGCGCTGTTTAAACGAAATAGATTAACGCATCAATTCGTTTGATGATGGGCGACATCAATCATTACGATTCGTCCATTTTTGCGGCGACATCTTTCTGATCGGAAGAATTTGCGGCGGGAAGCCCATCCGTCTCGTCCGCCTGGCCCGCGCGGCGCGCCCGAACCTGCTGTTTGCGGCGAGCAAGATTTTCGCGCAGCTTCTGGGCCGCCCGCTCGCGGCGGCGCTCCGCCTCGATATTCTGCTTTGCGCGCGCGCCTTCCTTCTCCCCGCCGGCCGTCAAACCGCCTTGCGAGATCAGGTCATCACCAGTTTTCGTCTTGTCCGCACCCATGTCCTTCCCATAGCCGAAATTCCCGACCTTCAAAAGACCGACACATTTTTTCCCGATATCTTTCGCCGATCTTGAAATTTGCGGCTTGCACTTACCTCCGACCTATGGCAATAGCCGCCTCGCCCAACACGGCGCACCGACTGGCGCCACGGTTTGCTGCTATAGCTCAGGGGTAGAGCACTCCCTTGGTAAGGGAGAGGCCGAGAGTTCAAATCTCTCTAGCAGCACCATCTTATCCCCCGGAAATCGTTCATTTATTGAGCTTTAGGGCTTTTGTAACCGCCTTTTTGGTACACCTGAGCGGTACACTGACCCATGGTTTTGAGAATGGCTCGACCCATTAAGCGCGGCAGCATTTACTGGCTACGCAAGAAGGTTCCCGACGATCTTCGTCCCGTAATCGGCAAGCGCGAAGAGAAATTCAGTTTGAAGACCCGCGACCCTGCAGAGGCAAAGGTCCTATTTGCCAAGGCCGCTGCTGAAATCGAGGAAAGGTGGTCGCGATTACGTCAGGGGCCGATCACACTGACGCATAAACAAGTGTGGGGAATTGCTGGAGATATCTCCCGAGCATGGGTTTCCAGGTTCGAGGATGAACCTGATAAGGATGAAGCCATCGGTATGTCCTTGCAATTGGCAAGGATATTTGAACCTGCCAAGACGACAGTCAAAACAGGTGGAGACCCAGCGCTTGTCGCGAAAATGCTTGAGGCGATGAACGAGAGAACATTCGGATGGCTCGACGCGAAGATTGCGGCGCATCTGAAAGAAATGGGTCTATTGGTTGACGCCCAAAGCTTGGAAAAGCTCAGAGCCGCAACCGGCAAAAGCTTGTATCAAGCGAAGGATCAAATATGGAAGTTTCGGAAGGGGGATTACTCTCCCAATCCAATTATCGATGCCTATCCCTCCTTCGAGAAATACCCTGAGGTCCCTTCGGAGACAGCTCTGCCATCTTCTGGCGTCATGCTGAGCACAGCAATATCGGCATGGGTTAAAGAAAAGACTCGAAAAGACGGCGATTGGGTCGAGAGTAGCGCGGAGTCTAACGAATTGTGGGCGCGGCGCTTTCTGGAGCTCGTCAGCGACAAGCCGCTTGGCGAATACAAGAAAGCTGATGCGCGGAAATTCAAGGAGGCGATCATGTCGCTTCCTCCCAATTTCCTACAAAAGGAAGAGTTCAAGAAACTCGATTTCCTTGAGGCAGTCGAAAAGGCTAAATCGACTGATGTCGACAAGATGTCGAATCGCAACGTCAACAAGATTCTCGGGTTTGTGCGCGCGTTCTGGAACTGGGCAGAAGCACAATATGATGACGTTCCAGCGAATCCTTTTAACAAGATGAACCTACGGTTGGCGATGAAGGCACGCGACGAGCGAGACCCCTTTACAACGAGCCAGCTTCAAAAGATTTTCGATGCGCCGCTGTTTACGGGATGCAAATCGGAGAAATCTTATCTAACCGCTGGCGATTACGTCCCGTCCGATCAAGGAATCTACTGGGTCCCTCTCATTGGTCTTTTCACGGGGGCACGATCTGGTGAGGTTATCCAACTTTTATGTGATGATGTTCGTCACGAAAATGGAATCCTCTTTTTTGACATCCGTGATGACGGCGAGCGTAGCAAGGCCGATCTGAAGCAAGGACTAAAAACGGATGCGTCGGTCCGGACGATTCCGGTCCACAAAACTCTCAAGAAGCTTGGGTTTGCGGAATTTGTTGAACGCCAGCGCAAAAAGGGGAAGCGGCTTTTCCCGGACTTCCCGAAGGCCGCCGACGGGTACTATTCAACAGCTTATAGCCCTCGCTTCAAAAGATTCTTGGTGGATATAGGGGCGAAGACGGATCGGAATTCATTCCATAGCTTTCGACATAGCTTTGAGGATTGCTGTCGGAATAGCCGGATTCCGATTGAATTTATCAACGCACTTCAAGGGCACTCTGACG
The DNA here is from genome assembly GCF_030272705.1 of Rhizobium mayense. Lineage (GTDB taxonomy): Bacteria > Pseudomonadota > Alphaproteobacteria > Rhizobiales > Rhizobiaceae > Rhizobium > Rhizobium mayense. The sequence continues at coordinate 225,665 of NZ_JARFYM010000006.1, forward strand.
GCGGTATGGCCGACAGGTATGGCACCGGCATGGTACGCGTCCGGTTACTTAAGGAAGAGATGGATAAGCTGATATATGAAGGGCTCGACTTCTCGCGCCTGATCGCAGCGCGGAAAGACCTAGTGGCGAGCTGATTACCGATTGCTGCCTGTGATCCGGTCGAATGCCTGGATTCCGTCCCGTTCGATTTCCCGCCTGAGTTGCGCAGCCGCGCCCGGCAACCTGGACTTACGGACAAGCGTCTTTTCCGCTTTACCGTGCGCCTGGACGTAGATCGCGGCGATGTAGCACAGGACGCCGCCGTTCTGGTCCGTCTGGCAGACTTCTACGACCTCGACGTTAACCGTCAGTCCGCGAATTTTGGTGATCGTCTTCTTCATTGGAAATTCTCTTTTCTATTTGATTTCATTGGATATTTTATAGCAGAAATCGGGATTTTTGAGAATCCTCACGGCGGGAAAGATGCCGGACTTGGGATAGCGTCCGTTAATAAAGTCGATTGGATTTTAGTTTTCCTAGAAAGGGATTATTCGTCACGATCTCAGGGGCAGGCAGGGTTGACAGCGGACAGGCGCGCATAGGCTCTTTCGAAGGGCATGCCCCGCAAGGGGGATGGCCGCAGCCCCATCGGGGCGTGAGAAGAGCGCGCATGTCGGATGTCACCGAGCGAAAAAGGTTCCGCGATTAATCGGGAGGAGCAGTCGCCGTAGGCGAGCGGGTCGAGACAAAAGGCTCGATCCGAAGCGAGGGAGATTCGTCGTGGAAAAAAGAGCGAGGCTACCGCTGCCGGGCGGATAGAAGGGTGAAAACAGCAGTCCTTTTAGTATAGTTAACAAAACTATACAATGATCTCAATGCCTTCTAAGCTATTGTTCTTAAAGCGTTTCAAAAGTGTCAACATTGTTTCAGTCGCCGTCCGAGAACTGATGTCAACATTGCTTTCCCATTCGAAGAGTTATTTACGGGAGATTTTTCGATTTTGACTGTTGTAACCGTACTTTCTGTCTTTATATCTTGAATTAACCGGTGCGGAACGAGCGCATCGGGACCAGCAGTCCCCAATCAGGGGATCAACAACATATATACGTATCGCAAGCAATGCTGCTTTCGAACGATCAGCAGTCCCCTCATTGCAGGGGATCGACAACAGATAGTGTAAGTGTCAGCGTCTAACCTGCATAGCAGTCCCCAGTCTGTGGGGATCAACGACTTGGAACTTTAATAACCCTCCGGTTTCGAACCGGAGGGTTATTTTTTTGTATCTTAAGGGTGGCGTCATCATGGGAGGGTTTGGACTTGACGCCGATTCGATTTCCTTCGACCATCAAAAAAGACGCCATCTTCGGGGCGGGAACCCCTCCGGCGTCTTTTGTGTCACTGTTCAATAAAGATGAACGAATTTATGTTTATTGTAAAGCTCCTATTGACGACTGAGTGACCGGTGGGCTGGCACATAGCCCAGCCAGTCAACCGAAGCGCCCCTCTTTCCCAAATTTCAATGTTGACACTATTTCGAAGCCTAGCGGCTCCAGCCGTCGCGCGTCGAGGAGCCGCACCAGTCTCAAGCTTTTTGATGATCCAGCGAACGCGCCTTTCGTCGACCCGTTCTCTGATGCCTTGGATAGCGAGCAGGCTGTTCGTGCTGCCGTTTCTGCGCATCTGGAGACCGCGAACGCAAGGCCGCAGGCCGCGCAGCAGCCGCCCAAAGCGGGCGGCCTTGGGAGCGGAGGAGCTACGGTTCCGCGCAGCGGGAACGTAGCTCCTCCGCTCCTTCTTTCTTCTTCTGAAACCGATCAATTCAGAGGGTCGTCAACGGTCAGTCGTTATGCGCTACTCGCCAAGGTCCAGCGGCTTTGTCGTCCCAAAGACCCGGATGAGCGCGGACCGGCTGTCTGTGGTTGTGGACGGCCCGGCGAAGGTGCGACACACGTCAACATTCACTTGCGCTATGGTGAGCAGACTGGCGAGCTTCGCGCTGGCGTCAGTGGCATTTACCGCTGTGGCTCGCCGTGGCTCTGCCCGACCTGCGCTCCAGCAAAGGCGCTGAAACGCGCGGAACGGGTGCAGGCGGCGGCAACCGCGACGTTCCTGCGCGGCGGCAGGGCGGCGCTCGTAGTATTGACTGCCGCCCACTCGATGGACATGTCGCTTGCCGAAATCAAGGAACTTGTGCAGGGCTCATCCAGCGCTGCCCGCAAAGGCCGCGTATGGGTCAAGGCAGTTGCGGACTACGGCATTCTGGGCGTCATCGTCGGCCAGGAGGTCACATTCAGCCTTGATAACGGCTGGCATTACCACCAACATTTGTCGATCCTGGTGGACGGTCCGGATGCTGATGCTTACAAACGTGCGAAGCAAGCGGGCGAGTGGATCGCAAAGGCGTATTCCGAGAAGGTGCGTGACAAAGATGGCGAGGTCTCCGACCGATACGGCTGGCATGTACGCGTCGCCCGCGATGCCGCTGATGCTAGTGACTATACCGCCAAGGGGTCCATGGCTTGGGAGGTTGCTGGGGGGTATAAGGACGAAACTAAGTCTGCGAAGTCCTTGACACCGTGGGATATCGCCGTTGCGGCTTCGGTGGGCGACAAACAGATGTTCGCCAAGTGGAAGGAATACGAAGCGACCATGCCCGGTACACGGTCATGTGTCGTGTCCGCCGCGCTTGCTAAAAAGCTCGGCCTGACGGCCGAACCGCAAGACGATGACGACGACAACAGCGAGCAGTTATATCACGAAACCGACGATGTTGTCGGTCGTGTGGAAGCGCCGGTTTGGTCGCGATGGATGCGGCACGGACTCGCCAGCACGTTCCTGCTGCGAGTCGAGTACGGCGGTGAAGCAGGATTCGCGGGTGCTGTCGAGCAGACTGAAGCGGAATCGATGGAAATCGAAAGCCGTTGGCAGGCTCGAAATGCGGAACGCGAGCGCGAGCACAATGAGCAGCAGGCATCGCACGAAGCTGATCGGCTGTTGCGATTGGCTGCGGATGATGTGAAACGACATCTCCACGAACGTGGGATCGGCGGGCAAAAGCACGTGCATGAGGTTGTCGAGCGCATCGCTATCGACAATCCAGGCACGGCGCGCCTCGATCCGGGCCGCGTGTTGAGTGCTGCAAACAGCAACGAACGCGACAAGTATTACGAGTCGCTTGTGGCTGACTTCGCCGAGCTGGGCATCTACATCGCATAGGATCGCCTCCCCGACGACAGAGGGGCCGTCGGCAAACCCCTCGAGGAGGCTCCCGGCGAGGGTCTCGATGAAATCGTCCGGCTGAAGGCCCCTCCATGGAATGGCCGACAACAGTTTACTGTTGGTAGTCGGTCACTACTAATTGCGATTCCGTCCCCATTTTCCGTTTCCGCCGATTTAATTTCGGCCGCATGGTCTAAGGACAATTTTCCTATTTCATGGAGCCAAGCGATGCAGGAATTTCAGACACATCAAATAATAGATCGGATCATCGAAATCGATGGGAGCATGGATGACGTTCTGACAGTAGAATGTGATCGACGGACAGGTTGACGCATGGGCTACCAGTTTGTCCACCTCGAATCCTTCAGCCGCAAAGCCGACTCGAAAGGTCGAGGTACAGATTTTATTTTTGCGGAAGCGTCTCGAAAGCGGGAAGCCGCAATTCATGTTGCTAATCCCCTGCCGCCCGTCGTCGTGTTCGGCGTCGACGTCGAACAAGTACAGGAAATACACGATGGCGCGGCTTCGACCGCAACGATCCGCGTTAAAGGCGGTCACATCCGCAAGCTGGCGAGGGATAAGAAAACTTTACATACAGTCATCGCGTCGTATCCGGCGACAATGGCCGAAATCCGCGCCGATCCGAGCAAACGGGCGGAAGCGGAAAGGTGGGAAAAAAGAACAATATCATGGCTTCGTTCACAGTATGGCGACGATCTAAAGTCGGTCATTAGGCACGAAGATGAGGAATATTTTCATATTCACGCGTACATTGTACCTACGAGCGATCCATCGATGGCGGCGCTTAAATATCATCCTGGCACGATGGCAAAACGTGCCGTCATGGGCGCTGGTCCTGCCGTAGGCGAGGACGCAAAGGCGCTCAGCAAGCGTGCTGACGTAGCCTATAAACAATCAATGCGAGCATGGCAGGACAGCTACCACGAGGCTGTCGCTGTGCCCAGCGGCCTGACGCGCCTGGGGCCTCAGCGCCGTCGCCTGAGCCGCGACGAATGGCAGCGCGAGAAGGTCCAGGCGAAAGCACTGCAAAAGACGGTCGAGCTGGCTCGTGAGGTCAAACGATCCGGCGACAATTTTGTTGAGCAGACGAAGTCAAAAGCGGCGGCGATCCGTGCAGCCGCCGATCAGGAGAAACAAGCGGCGGCTGTGGCGAAGGCCACTGTCGAACGTGAAAAGGAAATTGCCGCAAAGGCTATCGCCGCCGCCAGAACGGCGGAAAATCGCGCCAAGATACAACAAGAGCAAGCGCAGGCGGCGGTCGAAAATGCCCGCCGTTATGGTGGATGGTCGGGCAAGCTACGAGCGATTTGGGACGGCCTTCGGAAATCAAAAATTGCTGATAAAATTCGTCAAGAATTCACCTCGGAAATCGGACGGCTCACCCGGGGAATCGAGCAAAAACAAAGGCAGCTAGACGCTGAGCGCGAACAGCGAAGAGAGGCAGAACAATCAGTTCGCGAGGCCAGACAGGCGGCCGAAATGCTGCGGCTGGAGCGTGACCAAGCGAAATCGATCTTGCAGCGGCTTCAGTCAAGTTTTGAACCGGAGGCGGTGCATGACCATGTTCATGCCGCCCCCAGTCTTCAGTTGAAGCCGAAATTTATTTCGAAGTCGGCGCAAAAGCCTCGTCCTTAAGCAGCTCTGCTCGTCCAGACTCAACCCAATTTTGAAGCTCTGCTACAGCTTTCATTTTCGCTTCCGCGAGTGAAAGTGAGAACCTTAACGTTGCACCATCTTCGGGAACGCCGAGAATAGCAATTTCTTCGCCTTCTGAATCGAAGATGATTTGTTCGATCTCATATGAAAAAAATGGAAATCCTCGAATCTCTCGGTAGCAAGAGATCATGAATCCAAACGGGGCGGTCCTTTCTTTCCAATATGCTTCCGCGCAACGACTTTCGCTACTGTCCCAATCGAAAATCAGTTCTTTAAAATAATTCAACCGTGACTTCCCTTTTTGTGAGCTAAAAATCAATTATTTCTCGCCAATTTAAATGTCAACTCGGGATTTGTTACAAATTAACTAAGCATACATGACAACCAATAGTTTAAATCCCACTCAAAATAACAATGATATTCGTACATGAAATTTCTATTTTGAATGAATGAGCTTATTATTACTTCAAAGGAATTCCTTCAGAAGAATTCCTTTGGGCGTCTATATTATGGAACCAAAATTCCTTTTGGGAGGATCAAAAATTCCTTGCAACACGAAAAAAGGCGGCCAAAAGCCGCCTTGAAGAATTCCTTGTAGATTTCACTCGTTTTACATTCTTGGGTTGTGCCCGGGCGGCCCGTCAGGCTCCTGATCGTGGTTAACAATGGCGTTAACCTTCTTAAATTTTTTTTCGATTTCCAACTTTTTTTGTCGGACGGCCTCATCTTGCTGCCATTGCCAACGCTGCGCGGCGAGTTGCATATTCTTGATTGTCTCAACCTCTGATGCAGTGTGGTTTCTGGTTGCAATTTTAAATTCGCGCGCCCCTCTTTCAGCAATCATTGCGCGAGCCCAGTCGTGCGTTTCTTCTGGCAACTGCGTTAGTATAAACTGAAATACAGCCGTATTATTTGGCAATTCGAGGTACCTGACTGCGAGGCTCAGACTCGGTTTCTGCTCAAAGTATCTGCCAAAATGAAGTTGGAGGCGGGGCTGCTTCTTGTGTGTATATTCAGGTCGTGGCGGAGCTTCCGCTGTCACGGCTGCTCTTACATTGGTGGGGCCAGGCCTGGACAAATTCGATGTGATCAACGCGCCCATGGCCGCGCCAAACTCTTTCGCTAAATCTAAAAAACGAATGAGCAAGATGAGTTTCGCAAGGTCCTTTAGTCGTTGAAGACGCTCTCGCTGTTGCCGCCTCCGCCGCCAGCGCTCAGCCTCGATCCATTTCTCTTTCTCTCGTTGCTTCAGTTGTTTTTGCATCGGCATTTTTGCTTACCCTTTTTCTCCTGGTAGAAAAGGGTGGCGGAGGTCAGCGCAACGCACCAGTGGCAATATCGGCGGCGGTGATTTTTTGGGAGAAATCAGGAAAGCGTGAATTATCTCGGGATAACAAAGACTTACGGCTGGTCGGAGTGGAGAGATTCGAAATCGTATAAGCCATTGATTCTCAACAACAATTTCCACTCTTTGTAACACTGTAACGGCCTACATTCTGTTCTAGATTGCAAGAGCATATGACCCGCATCGAAAGCTGCTCGCAAGAGCGAAGCTATAGGCTTACCGCCTCCATAAATTTGTGTCCGACATCCGTGAACCGTAGTTCCTTAAAGAGGCGGATACCATTTTGTATCTGGTTCTCATCATAAAGCGGCTCCTGTTGAGCGCTATCGAAGAATGCGGTGATGCCCAAAGCATATAAATGCTGCCCGTAGAATTCGACGTTTTCGGGAAACATGAGGTTAGCGCGCGGTATCTCATCCAGCTCCATCTTTATGTTGCTGAAGGTATTTGAACTTCGCTCGTAATCTTGTGTAAACCACTGGCGGAAGGACCGGCGTTCTTGTTTCCAGAGAGTCCACATGGCGCTAAGTAATGTCGCCTCATCTGCCGATAGTTGCCTGACGATCTGAGCGAAAGCGGGATGCGCATTATGAACGCGCGTCTGGTCAATGCTACTGCTCAGAAGCTGTGAGAACATCTCAGATATCGGGCTATCCTCGGGTTCATACCGTATTCCTTCAAGGACCGGTCCTAACACCTGCGGAGGAGGTGGAAGTCGGTTATCTTCTGGAACGCGGCGAACGGACTTATCGAGGAAGTTTCTAAATCGGTCCTGCAGCGCGGCGGGATACTGTATAGGCGCGAGGGCAAGAAGAACTGTCTTCGTAATATCCTCTACAATATTTCCGACCTGCTGAGCGCCGGGCTTTACTGCATCGTCATAGGCGTCTTTGACAGGAATCTGCTTTGCAACTTCGACAGCTACCGCTGTAGCCAGGTCTACCTCTTCTTCCATCGCCGTCTACCCTGATCGCGGATTGAGTTATTGTAGCAATAAGCCTGCCGATCTTCACCGGCGAAGGTCATCTCGCATTGATTCTATCAGTCCGCTGAACGCCGACTCCCGTTCAGACCGTGGCCTATCGTTTGTTTCCACGATGGCCTGGGCGAAACGCGCTACGTCCGGCGACCCGAAAAGCTGACAGCGGGTTTGCCAAAGAGCAAAATCCTTTGAGTTTTCGTCTGAAGGTTGCACCGCTGCTTTATGGAGCGCTCCGAGAAGTCCTAGATAGGCTTCCCGCTTCTCCTGATACAGGCGGTCTTTCATCACTGCCCTGCGACTATTGAAATTGTCGATAACCGACTTCAGCAGCGATCCTATACCAAGGCCACCGATTAGCGGCAAAACCCAATCCATGCTCAGTGCCTCACCAAATTTTTGACCATCGTTTGAAGGCAGCAACGTCAGCCTTCGTCAGCTTGAACCATTCCCCACGTGTCCGCTTCGCGGCAAAGCGTTTATGCCAATACGCTTCAATGCCTGCCGGATCGTCGGTTAAGATCGAATGGACAAGCTCGATTTCCTGAGGAAGCTCGATCTGAATTTGCCGACCGCGCTTATTGAGTGAGGTCGTGAAGCCGATCTTGTAATCTGTCCCGTGGCGCTGCATGTAGACGTAGCCGACTAAGGTGGCCGGATTGTCACGGTCGTAGTCGACGTTCTGACGGCGCGGAATGTATGCCCGCGCCAACGAAGCGACCTCTACCTCACCAGCTCGGTCAGCGTGTTCGGCAAGGGCTGTCGCCAATTCGGCCATGCCCCAACGTTTCAACAAGGTTTTCCGATCGGGACTGTTAGGACGGTGATGAAATTCAAAATCGAGGTCGGAAGTCGTCGGGAAGCGGCCTAGTGCTTTAGCAATGTCCATCACCAGATCCAAGAGAGCGTCTGCGCTCCATGCGACCTGAAGTTCATTCGGTGCCAGTCCTGCCTCAGCAACGGCATCACTCCAGTTTCGCCAAATCTTTCCCTGCCATTCGTGACGCTTAATTCCCGTCTCTGCTTCGAACCTCGCAATGCCCGGCGATTTGCCGCCGTTGTCAGCCGCAACTTGCTGGATCTTAAGAAGTATGTCCTGCTTCTTGTAATCGCTCATTCGGCTGATTCCCGTTATGGGCGTATTTTGCTCACGACTACACAAAAAGAAAAGCCCGCCGAGTATACGCTAGGCGGTTACATATACGTATTATTGCCGGTTCGCCCTTGCTTCGAAACGATCATTACCGAACACGCAGGTTCGCCGCCGACAGAGGAAAAAGCGGCATGAATTCAAAAGTACCTATTTGAGTAGCGACTGTAACATATGACCTAGATCCGGAGGCTGAAGATCGGCTTTTTCACGAAACACATTCGCCAACTCGTGAGCCTTCTTTCCGGTTCGCTTTGCGGCCTCCTCGGCCTCAAATGGATTTCCTTCAAAATGGTTGGCGTATCTGGCGCTGGCCGCCTGAGCTTCGCATTCGTTCAAAAAGCTCATTGCCCTATAAGCTGTGTCCGCATCTAGCGAATGCCAATCGACGTCTTGAGGGTATGCAGGCGGATCGGGAAGTGAGAACGTGGTCGGAATTTGAGTTTGTCCGTAGTGAGCTACCGAGGCATCGACCAACTCAGCACATTCGATCGCGTAACTCTCAAGGATCGATGCAACTTTCATGCACAAATATGTCCTGGCGTGTTTTTGGCGGGTACGGGACCGAACAAAATCAGCAAGCCAGGTCAACATTGGAGACAAGAAAGCCGTGATGACACCGGTACTTATAACCGCCGTGACAATTTCCTTCGTGGTCCAAATCGATGCATCAGCCATTACACTCTCCGCGTTCACTCGCGGACAATGCTTACGCTAATAAAGAGCGTCAATCGAGCCAATGGAGAGCCTATGAACAATCTGCCGCCTAAAGAACCGCGTTTTAAGAAAGCAAAAGCTGGATCGGGCAAACAGCAGCAACTCGTCCAGAAAAAATTATCGGATACCGCTCGCTTATCCGACGCTGTGCCGGATGATATCAAACTCGCTGTTGCGACAGCCATTATGCAGTTTTCAGAGATGGAAATGCACGCAGAGGAGTTCATTTGGGCGGTGCTTGGCCTTTCGTACGATGACGGAAAGCTGGTCACTCAGATTGAAACTAAAGAAAAAATCGAGCTGGCGAAGAAGCTATCGGAACGGTACGCCATGCCGCTGCATCCCAATGCTCAGACAACCGCCGACGCATGGACTGGTATCCGTAGAGCCATAGAGGCTCGGAACAAAATGGCTCATGGCGTTTGGCGCATGATCGACGGCGCGATCCCGATCGTCATTTCACATCGCATCCCGACTGAACCAGGTAGCATAAACAGCGAGCACTTTCCCTTAGACCGTATTCAATCGGTCGGCTCAATCTGTACCAAAGCCGGTAGATTGTTTGTAGCGCTAAATCGCAAAATTGCAACCAACGGGAGGCCAGCGCCCTTACCCACGCACGCTCCCGACGATGCGGAACTTTCAATCAATGACACCAAAGCACCCTAATCGAAATTTCGGAAAGTCGCGTCCAGCTACTAACGGCACACTTTGATAGATACCTACAGCAACTTGATTGATAGCGAAGTGAATCCTACGAATAAAACGGCTTAGTGGGGACCTGTAAGAGCTTGTGGGAAGGACGCACAATTTCTTTGCCCTCAGCGCCACCCAATTTATAGATAGCCTTGCGTCGCTTCAGCGACGCAATAAAAAACCGTATGCGAGCAAGAACATACCAATTATTGGCGGAATTCTTTCGAATTTAGTCAGCACGCACCACAATACATTGAAACTCTTCATCTAGCGTGGTACACCCAGGTTGCATCAGCTTTGTCTTAATTTCGCAAGCTGGTATTTCCGCGTCCATCGAGGAGCATCCCAGTGATCAGAGGTTTGCGGGACATCTACGTAAACGTTAGCGATATGCGAAGATCGATTGCATTCTATCGAGATATATTAGGGATTCCAGTCAGTTCTGAGACGACATACTGGACATCACTTGATCTCTATTCTTTGAGATTGGGTTTGCATTGGACGGGCGGGACCGCTGTCCCCTCAATCCCTGCGGATGAACATGGACCCTTTTCCGGGGCAACTATAACTTTCGAGGTTCCCGAGATGGATAAGTTCGTTGAGCACCTGAAACAGAGTGGGGTTTCAGTCGGGCCCATACTAACCTACGACTGGGGTCGCATTGTCACTTTAGCGGACCCCGATGGCAACATCTTGAAAGCCTTGGAACCCGTTCCGGCACGCGATTAGGAGGACGCCATGCGCACGCTGATCATCGGATTGATGATGGTCCTGTGTTTCGGTACAGTTCTCGCCAGCCCACCGCCCTTTCCAGACGAAATGAAGTATCCAAATGTAGTGCCTCCGCGAAAGCAATTTGGCGGATACGGCTCGGGTCTCGGTCAGATGAATGAACCCGTGGCTGTGGCAGTGTCAAAACAGAGCGAGATCTATATTGCTGACACGTTTAACAATCGAGTAATTGTTTACAGCGTCGACGGGGTTTTTCTACGATCGTGGGGATCGCTAGGCCGCGATTCAGGGAAGTTGGTCAACCCTCAGGGTATATTTGTTGGGTCCGACGGAAAAGTTTACGTATCTGACACCGGGAACGGGCGCATTCAAGTCTATGATGCACTCGGAAACTATATTCGGACTATTGGAACTGGGATCGGTGGCATGTCAGGACACTTGAATGAGCCGATGGGATTGGCGGTCAAGGGCGAAAAAATCTATGTTGCCGACCGCGGCAACGAACGGGTGGCAATTTTTGGAACCGACGGCACGTACGAGGGGCAGATTGGAGAACTCGGTACGGCCGATGGACAATTCAACTATCCAACCGACGTGGCGATTGATGATAGCGGTTTCGTATATGTCGCCGACGCCTATAACAATCGTATCCAAAAGTTTGACAATACAGGAAAATATGTCGCTCAGTGGGGCGGATGGGGATCATATTCAGGGCTTTTCGCAAATCCAAGCAGTGTCAGTTTTGCGGGTGACAAACTCTATGTCGGGGATCTGATTAACCACCGAATTCAAGTTTTTGACGACAAAGGTAACTATCTATATCAATGGGGTCGTCACCCCCCTACCGGCCATGAGGGCAACGGTCGGCTTCACTATCCGGCCAAAGTCGCCGTAGCACCTGACGACTCATTCAGTGTGGTCTGCGAGCCATTTGAATACCGTTGTCAGGTATTTGATACGTCCTCTGCCAGCGCCGTTCACAATGTGGATGACAAGGCATGGTGGGACAAGGGATCGCGCTTCCACTATGGCACGCGGGCCGTTTGTCAGGGTGGGTTAATGACAATTGCCGAGCCCGATACACATTCGGTTTTGGTTTTTGACATAACCGCCGACAAGCCCAAACTCCTCACAAGGCTTGGCGGTCAGGGTAGAGCGCTCGGGAGCTTTGTGCGGCCCTCAGGAATGACTATCAACAGCGATAGTGGAGAGATTATCGTATCCGATGGCGGCAACCATAGGTTACAAGAGTTTGAATTGTCAAGAATGGTGCCTGCGTCGGCTGAGTTCGCGCCGAACGTCAGCCGCGTTGTTCGCGCGAAGAGTGTGATAGGGCTTGCGTTGCCTCATATTAGCGCACAGGGTTTCGATGGTTCCAATGCCTCCCCAGTAGAGCCGAGCGCTCTGGCAAGGGATAAAGACGGCTCTCTCTACATGGCCGATCCGCACAATTCGAGGGTAATTGTTCTAGACAAGGATATGAACCCCGTCAGGACAATTGGACACTATGGGAGCGGCGACGGAGAGTTGGAAGTCCCCAATGACATCAGCTTCAGCAAAGACGGTGAAACGCTTTACATCGTGGACACCTATAATTTTCGTATCGAAGCATTTGATCGCAAGACAGGGAACTACAAATTCCAATGGGGCGCCCCGGGCGCGCAACAAGGGAACTTCATACACCCGTTTGGTATTGCCAGCGGGAATGACGGCTTTGTCTATGTTTCAGACGATGCGGCTAACAGGATTCAAAAATTCGATGAAGCAGGCAATTTCGTTTTGACGTTCGGTCGTTGGGGAACCGAGCCGGGACAATTTTACAAGCCCAAAGGCGTCACACAGGATTATAAAGGGCGCATAATTGTCGCGGACTTCGGAAACCATCGCGGCCAGATATTCACTTCAAGCGGCGATTATTTGGATATGTTCGGCATTGGAGAAGGGTATACTCCGCCTCTCGTTCTTGCCAATCAGGCCCACGTCCTGGCATCGGCCGGGCCTTCGAGCCAAATTAGCAATGGTGGGTCGTACGTGGTGACCTATAGCATCTCGGATGGCGCTATCAGCATTGGACAGCCATTCGCGCTCACTCTTCGGATATTAAACGCACAAGATCATAGTGATGCGTCCGACGTAGGATTGTCGGTAAGCGCAACTATGCCTGCTCACTATCATGGGATGAATACTCAGCCCACGGTTGAAAGGGCGCCTGATGGCTCCTGGCACATTAAGGGTATGTTGTTTCATATGCCTGGAGCTTGGCAATTGAACTTTGACATCAGCGGACCTAACGGAATCGAGCGTGCGCAGGCAGATTACCTACTGCAGTAGGGGACCTTGACCCAAAATGTCGCGAATTCTTTTAGTGGGTGCGATATGGACCCTCTTCTTGACGCTGGATGCTTCCAGTGAAGTAATAACACCCGAGGATCAAGAGGTTAGCTTTTCGAATTCAGAAGAAGCTATCATCCTTGGTATGTCGCCGATGCCCGAACCGCCTAGTGACCCAACAAACAGACTGGCACAGGCCGCCGGAGCGATAGCTTTGGGACGAAGGCTTTTCTTCGATTCTCGCTTGTCACAGGGAAACGTAGTCAGTTGTGCATCTTGCCACAATCCTCTCGAAGGTTGGGCGGACGGACGTCCGCTCGCGCAGGGACTCGCGCTTGGAGACAGAAATACACCATCTCTAGCAAACTCGTCATATCAGCGATGGTTCGGCTGGACCGGGGCCTCGGCCACACTTTGGCAACAAATAATCCGGGCAATAACAAACCCGCACGAGATGGGCGGAACCCCCGTAGCAGTAGCTGAGCTTCTAGAAACTGACACCATCTATTCAGCAACATTCAAAGATGTCCTTGCCGACGCCTACGGAAGAAGCATTGATCACAGTGTCGGTTCCCTCAATGAGCCGAAAACAAAGCTGGTGGCTGCCGCTAAGGCGATCGCGGCGTTCGTTGCCACGCTTTCTTATGGCTGTGCGCCGTTTGATAGATTCGTTGATGGTTTGCGAACGTCTTCCGCAGGAGAGCAGGAAGCGATCAGTTCCAGTGCAAAGCGCGGCCTGAAGATTTTTATTGGCAAAGGGCGATGCAACACATGTCACTATGGGCCACTCTTTTCGGACCGCGAATTTCACGATCTCAAAGTACCTGGGCGTGACGGCAAGTTCTCCGATGATACTGGTCGTTACTTGGGGCTGGAACAGTTGGCAGCGGATGGCTTCGGCCCTAATTCGGACTTCAGTGATTCTAAAGATAGCGAAATAGGCAATCTTATCAATTACACGAAGAAACTACCCGAGAACGTAGGACAGTTCCGGACACCGTCCCTTCGAAATGTCTCACTCACGGCGCCTTATATGCACGCTGGGCAATACACCAGCCTCTTGGCCGTTCTGGACCACTACTCAGAAATGGCGGATGCTATGGTTCTCAACCACAGTGACGAGGGAGTGCTTGTACCGCTGTTTTTGACCATCAGCGAGAAGAATGATTTAATTAGTTTTTTAGAAACGCTTACTGACTACAGACTAGAGTCTGGCGCAAATCTGGCGTGCGAAATACGAAAATAGATCGATCAGGCGAGTGCCATAATCAAGACTCCTCACCCGTTTCGGTAGGCAGCGGAGTTTCCCCATTCAGGATTTCCTCGCTGTCGCCTTCGTCACTCGGCGGCGTCAAACACTCGGCGGAAGGTTCCTCCTTGGAAATCTCCACTGCAACAGGCCCACGCGTGTTAAATCGCAGCTCAAAATAGACAGGGCTGCCGACAGAGATCTCGTCCCAAAGGTCGTCAGACGTCCCGCCTGTTGGGCGGAAGAATATCTCCGAGATCATTCCCGGAACCCTAATGAAACCACTTGTTGGACCGAGCTTAGTCACATTACCAGTCCATCGACCATGAGGCGTCGCAGGATTTATCACCGGTAAGCGCGGCGTGTTTTTTTCCTTACCCGGTACGCGCATCTTGCTGGCCGAAGCCAAAACCTTTTCCAGTTCCGGGCGATCGCCCCTCATAAAATGAAATCTGATGGCGTGCAGATGCATTAGCAAGTTTTGATCTTCGGGCGTAAAGGAACGCTTCAAAGGTAATTCCAACTCATTGCGGAAGTCGTCGGCTAGCGTGATTAGTAACTCAAAGTAGACCTGATTCAGGAACTTGCTGTGTTGCTTTTGCTGCAATGCGGTTCGGATGGCTGCCAATGCCTTATCCGGGTGCTTCCTGAAGATGGCGCGCGCGTACGTTGCAGCCACATACTCAAGATGTGGTTGATCCTTAAGCGTCGTCTCCAACATTCCGATCCCCCGGTCACCGAGCTGGAGAACCTGCCGGAGTCGATAACTTTCTCGGATTAGAGCTTCGAAATCAGGAGCGCTCGAAAGTCCTTTTTGAAGAGCTTTTTGAGCGTCTTCTGCTAGTCTGGCGACATCATTCGGACTTGCAGCACCATTATTCAATCGATCGCGAATTTCATCAATTGCAATATGGGCAGAGAGGCTGCAAACGTAAGGATCACTTCGCTCCCCTCCAGCTACTTGTCGGAGGATGTTCTTTGCCTCACCTCTTAAAGACCTCCTCTCAAGCGTATCCTTCGCCTGCTCCGCTTCTCTTGCTAAGAGAGAAGCACGAGTATGCTTGATAGAATTGTCTCTCGGCCGAAGCGCCTCGGCTCTTTCAAGCTTTTGTCGTGCGAAATTTAAATTCCCCCCCGCCGAATTCATCTCTGTAATCGCCTGCTGTTGGAGGACAAATGTCTCGTCGCCAAATACTTTTTCGGCAAGAGAAAGAAGGTCCCTTCTTTCCTCTAATCCTGGAGCAAGTTCTCGAAGATTTCTGAACGATAACATTCTCCGCATGGCATCGTTGTCTGAAGAATAGCTGATATTCATATGCTCAAGAATTGAGCGATACTGTTGAAGCTGTTTAGACTGACTATCAAGAATTCGACGGAAGACAATATCTGCGATATGAGGATGTCGTGCTCGGTATGCATAATCGCGAGAACCTGGATCAATTTCGGCAAACACTAGGCCCTCCAAAGGACCCAAGAAGCGTCGCTCAAAGTCCCGAAAACCTATGCCCATCACGCGATGAACCAATGCCGCGCGAACAGGAACTCTGAAACGATTCAGGGTACAGACGAACAAATAAAGCTCTTGTGCTTCTGTGAGAAGAATTCGGTGATACTCTTCCACCAAAATGTCTTCTAAGAGTTTTCCCTGGGTCGCCTCATAGAGAGCAACAAGAAGTTGTTTATCTGCAACCTTTTCAAATGCCTCCCTCTGCTTTTCAAGTGGCTCTCCACTTAGAACCCCCAAGGATTTGTGTTCGCGCAGCCTCTTCAATAAGCTGTTGATCTCATGATCTTCGAGATTCCGTAGCTCCGTTTTGAACTTGAGACGTTCAGAAAATGCCTCCAGACCATTGCCAAGAGAAGCATGGGTATCGGCTAGCAAAACAGTAATCGGTACCCCAGCCGCTTCAAGGCGATCCAGAAGATTATTAATTGAAATCAGTTGATCGGCGGCATGATCCACCACGAGGATGGCATGCAGACCTGTCAGATCGTAAAGCTCCAGCAGCGGCTCCGCCCGGAGGTTTGCTCCCGGTGGAGCAAAGAGCACGAGCTTTCCATGAGTCGCAGCGAGATCATAGGCGATTCTCCTTAGAAGCACTGACTTCCCAGAGCCAGCTACGCCTCTGAGCGCAACGACATTGGCGCTCTCTTCCGATTTCTGAAGGCCTAATAGCTTCAGCATGAGTGTCGCATACGGCAACCGCTCAATGTCGAAACCCTGCTCAATAGGAGCCCAAGATTGGCTCTCACCCTTATAAAACAGCTCTGCAGTCACCGTTGTAGTTGGTAGCCCCGAGCGCACGTGCTCAACGTTGTTAGTAAGAAATGCAGCCAAACCAGGTGGAGCGACCACATTGCGTCTGAAATGGCGCTCAATCGAATTCGTCTCGGCCTTCAACACGCCATGCAGTTTTCTGGCCGTGGGATCGATGCTCTTATCAAGTTCCACCATAAAGTCATCAAAGGTGAACTTCAGCGGCGTAATGCGGCGCTTAGCAAGTAGGGCTTCATCAAACTGATTGATTCCCGGCGAGACGAAATAGTACATCGGCCGTGAGGATGCCTCCTTTTCAACCTGGGCGATAATAGCCTTGATATGCGGATCGTTCAGACGGCTTCCTGCAAAGATGATCGGGTACTCGTAAGCCAAATCCTCAAGCCGTCGAAACAGTCGTTTTCGATTGGTCTCAAACTCGATGTAGGTATCTGTTGTCAAAATGAGGGGGGCTTCGCGGTCAGAGAGTTGATCAATACTCCCATGAAGCTTGAAGTACGGCAGCGGGTCAGCCAGGGCCGCCAAGTCCTTTTCGATTCCACTTTGATCTTTGTAAAAGGCACGTAGTTCCTGGTGAGTATTGACGTTGGCACGATAAGCGTCTTCTACGATCAAATCATAGTTCAGCGTGAAGATCGCCTTCCACCGAAACAAGGGCAACGCCTTATGCCCCGGAGTTGGCAAAAAACCGGAAATTTTCTCAGCGACATATCGTTGGAGGGTATTTCGGCCAACCTCATTTTCGACAAGCGTCGCAACTTCCTCAAGAGTGCGGTTGAACCGCGCCGGGTTTGCCGGAGGCCGTTTGGTTTAAGTTATGCGGCCATGGCTGGCGCGTCCAGCATGGCATAGTAACGTTCTTCGGCTTCGGCAGG
>NZ_JARFYM010000051.1 GCF_030272705.1 Rhizobium mayense
AAAATGGCGGTAGAGTGTGCCGACGCCGACCCCCGCCCTGTCCGCAATTTCTCGTATGGGCACATCCATTCCGGCCTCGGCAAAAACCTCCGACGCGGTCTGAATAAGCGAGCCAATGTTCCGCTGCGCGTCGGCTCGCCGGCGCCGGCCGGCCGCCTCGGTCTTAACCGCGCTCGATGATTCTATCCTCTCTGACAAATTCTACCCCGCGGAATATGATTCCGTATATGCATAAGCGGACGATCGTTCCGTATATGGCACGAAGGATCGTGTTTGCCAAGTTCAAACGGAGAAATCACAAATGCATAACAAACCAGTCGCGCTCGTCACCGGAGCAAACAAAGGGATCGGCCTGCAGATCGCGAAAGATCTGGCGCAGCAGGGCTTCGCCGTACTTGTAGGTTCGCGCCGATTTGAAGCAGGCGAGAACATCGTTCAAAGCGTTGGGCCTGACGCCCAGACGGTTCAGCTTGACGTCACCAACGAGGCCTCGATTGCGCAGGCCGAGGCGCGTATCCGCGATACGTTTGGCCGGCTTGATGTTCTCGTGAACAACGCAGGTGTTGGGCATGGCGGCGATCCGGCTCGCAGCAATGCTCAGATTATGGTGGAAACGCGGTTGTCTGTCGTCGATTTAGATGAGCTCAAGACGGTATTCGCCGCAAACGTTTTTGGCGTCGTCGCTGTCACGCAAGCGATGCTGCCGCTTCTTCGCGAGGCGCCGGCGGCAAAGATCATAAACATATCCAGCGCGACCGGTTTTCTGACGCTGAACAGCGATCATTCACACCCGCTTCGCCAATATACGAGCACATACACGGCCTCGAAGAGTGCTTTGAATGCGGTTACGCAAGCGCTCGCGATCGAACTCGAAGGCACCAACGTCAAGGTTCATGCTGTCTGCCCGGGTCTTACTGCCACGGACATGAGCGAATATGGCGGATCTGTCGAGGACGCAGCGCGCGAGCCGGTGCGGGTCGCTTTGCTCGGAACGGACAGCCCTACGGGCACCTTCTCGAACGCCCAGGGCGCACTGCCTTGGTGGTTAGCCAGCGGCTGTCGCTGATGTCAGCGGCCTGCCACGCTCGAATGAGAACCCGAAATTGCGACCAGTGTTGAGACATTGCGGCATGCAATGCGTCAGGAGACCAGATGTTGAAAACAGCAAAATTTGTGCAGTTCCATCGGCTTGGGGGACCAGAGGTTCTGCAGTCGAAGACCTCCCGATGCCGGAGCCAGGGAAAGATGAAGTACGCCTTCGTATCAAAGCTTTCGCACTCAATCGGGCGGAAGCGCTTTTCCGTCAGGGGCACTACGTCATTCAGCCCGAGTTTCCGTCAAAGCTCGGTTACGAGGCCGCCGGCGTGGTCGAAGCCGTGGGTCCCGGGGTGGACGAAAAGCTGATTGGAAAGGTGTTTAACACCATCCCCAATTTCAGCTTCAGCCGTTATGGAGTCTATGGCGAAGTCGCTGTCGTACCCGTAACGTCGCTTGGCGTTTATCCCGATCATCTGACGCCAGAACAGGGCGCATCCGTCTGGATGCAGTACCTCACCGCCTACGGCGCCCTGGTCCACATAGCGAATGTTGCTCATGGCGATTTCGTCATGCTGCCGGCGGCAAGCAGCAGCACCGCAATTGCGGCAATGGAAATAGTGAAGGCCGAAGGCGGCAAAGCCATCGGCATCACACGAACCGCGAAGAAGGCGGCCGATCTTTTATCCTTAGGTTATGACCATGTGATCGTGAGTACGGATGAGGACATCGTTGAACGGGCAGCGGAAATCACCAATGGTAAGGGCGCGAGGATCATCTTCGATCCCGTACTTGGAAGCAGAATCCAGGCGCTGGCTCAGAGCGCTGTCTATCAGGGGATCTACTTCGCCTACGGTCTGCTAGACCAGCGACCGACCCCCTTTCCGGTTTGGCCAACCATGTCCAAAGCCCTCACATTTCGAGGCTGGGCTTTCCCGGAACTTTTCCGAGATCCAGAAACCCTGAAGAAGGCGAAAGATTATATTTTCAAACATCCGAGTGACGGCACCTTGAAACCGATTGTCGGCAAGATTTTTGCTTTGGACCAGATTGTGGAAGCTCACCGTTTCATGGACTCGAATGACCAGATCGGAAAGATACTCGTGAAGATTGAATGATATTGGTCGCGACCGGCTTTTTTGTTCGCGCTCGCTCAGCTTACGGTGAGCGGGACGGGGCGCTTGAAGACGTGGTGCTCGGTACTAGTCGTAGTGGCGGTCCCGAGCCCGCCAGTATTCGAAACCGATTGCCAAACCCCGGCTTTTGGGCGGCATGATGGAGTGGCTCGACGCCTTGGATCCTCGCCGAAGGAAGAAGCATCCAAATCATGTTGACGACCGAAGCACCAACCTACCTGGCAGGGTCACGGTTTCGGGATCGTGCTCGTTCTTTATCATGCGTATAATCACTCCGACCATTTCTCGAAGCGGCTGTTCATAGGTGGTGAGACCGTAGGCGGAGGAGCCGCCAAGCTCGTAATTATCGAAGCCGACGATGGCGATGTCGTCAGGCACGCTCAGGCCGAATTTTCCGCGAATCTCGTCCATCGCGCCCAAAGCAAGGATATCATTCTCGCACATCAACACATCGATACGGTCCTTCGACGTGCTTGACAGATAGTTCCGAATCCCCAGCGCACCTGCTTCGAAACTGTATTTCTCCGCAGCGAACTGCGCGATGTGTGAAATGCCCTTTTCGGACCAGAACTTGCTAAAATACTCTCGTCTCCTCAGTGCGGTCGAGAGTGCGGGCGCACCGCTCATGAAGCCCGGTCGTCTGTAACCCTTATCGTGAAGGTGATCGACGATTTCCCGAAGGGCAAGTTCAGCATCGCAGACAACAGCGGGAACGCCTTCTATCTGACTGTCGCGGGCTAACACGAACATTGGCGGGGTGCCATTTCCAAGCTGCCGATCGGTGAGCGTTTCGTCGCGAAATGCCGTGCCGAAGAGAATGATCGCGTCAACCTGCCTTTGGTCGGCGTGAAGGAGTGCATGGACATGGTCGAAATGGTGATTGATATTGATGAGCATTGCGACGCGCCCGACAGCCTGTAATTGCTCGGTTAGCGTTTCGAGAAACGGCAGCTTTTGCGGGTTGGCGAAGTCGTCCACAAACACTGCGATTTGGCCGGTCGACTTCGTCGCCAGACTGCGCGCCAACAAGTTTGGTGTGTAGTTTAGAGCCGCAGCCGCCTCCAGCACCTTGCGCTTGCTTTCATCGGTTATGGAAGCGCCTTCCGTAAACGCTCTGATCACTGTCCATTTCGAGACGCCTGCCGCATCCGCTACCTGTTTTGCCGTTGCTCGCTTGCGCATTGGGCCTCCGCTCGAAAATAGAACAAACATTCCATCCGTTGATTTTGGTGAAATGAATGCTTGCTTTTAGCTCATTTCGAGTTACTATGCACCTGCTTGCACCCGGTAGCAAACAAAATTGCACCCGGTAGCATTCGTTTCGCCGTCCATAGGAGTGGATGGCTCGGAGGAGAGAACAACATGAAATCGATTTGGAAGAAGCTCGCCTATGGTGTCGTCGCGCTCGGTATCGCCGCCTCGTGGTCTGTCGGGGTAAAGGCTGAGGAGCAGCTGAGCATCATCGCCGTAACGCACGGTCAGGCTTCCGATCCGTTCTGGTCCATTGTCAAGAACGGCATGATGCAGGCCGCAAAAGACAGCAACGTCAAGGTCGACTACCGCGCCCCGGAGACGTTCGACATGGTGGCGATGGCGCAGTTGATTGAAGCCGCCGTCAACCAACATCCGGCGGGCATCATTATTTCCAATCCTGATCCCGACGCGCTTGGACCGGCGATCGAAAAGGCGGTCGCGGCCGGTATCCCGGTCATTTCGATGAATTCCGGCATCGCTGCTCAGGAGAAGCTCGGCATCAAGCTGCATGTTGGGCAGGACGAAACCCCGGCAGGCATCAAGGTCGGCGCCAAGCTCAAGTCTCTCGGTCTCAAGCACGTCCTGTGCGTCAACCAGGAGGTCGGCAATGCCGCCCTCGACCAGCGTTGCGCGGGCACCCAGAAGGGCTTTGAAGGCGGTAAGGTGACGGTGCTTCCGACGACGGCCGATCCGGCTGAAATCGAAGCCAAGATCCAGGCTGCGCTGACCGCCGACCCGTCGATCGATGTCGTCCTCGGCCTCTCCGCTCCGCTCGTCGGCGAACGTGCAGTCGCGGTCGTCCAAAAGATGGGCGTCGGCGACAAGGTAAAGGTCGCCTCCTATGACCTCTCCGCAAACTTCCTGCAGGCGGTGGCTGACGGCAAGGCATTGTTCGCCGTCGACCAGCAGCCCTACCTGCAGGGCTATCTCCCGGTGACCTTCCTCGCGCTCAACGCTCGCTATGGCACCATTCCGGCAGGCAATGTCCCGTCGGGTCCGAGCTTCGTCGAAAAGGACACCGCGGCTTCCGTGATCGAAAAGTCCTCCCAGGGCATTCGCTAAGCGATGCCCGGCGGTCCCCAACCTCCCGGGGGCCGCCATTCTACCTGGCGTGCGTTGCCCATCGGATTTATCGTGAACTCTGGCATCTGCGTCATTTGATCTACCATTCTCAAAGGAACGGGCCATGTCCCTCGTCAAAGACCAAACCGGCGTGACAGCTTCACACGCCGATGAGCGGCTGAAAAAGGTGTCCACCGTTACCTCCCTTCTGCGCCGCCCCGAACTCGGAGCCGTTGCCGGATTGGTGCTCGTCGCGATCTTCTTCGTCTTCACCGCCAATCCAGCAATGTTCACGCTCGCTGGGATCATGAATTTCATGGCTCCGGCCGCGCAGCTCGGCATCCTTGCGATAGGAGCCGCCCTGCTCATGATTGGCGGAGAGTTCGACCTCTCCATCGGTTCGATGGTGGCCTTCGCGGGCCTCGTCTTCGGCACAGCGCTGGTGGTGCTCCAGCTTCCTCTGAGCGTTGCTATCCTGATCGCGATGGCATTCGCGGTTTGCATCGGTGTCACCAACGCCCAGATCACGATCCGGACGGGTCTACCGTCGTTCATCGTGACGCTCGCGTTCCTGTTCATCCTCCGCGGCTTGACGCTCGTGGGCCTCAAATGGGCGAGCGGCGGCTCGACCCAGCTTCGCGGGATGAAGGAAGCGGCAGCCAACAGCCCGCTCGCGCCGATCTTTTCTGGCGATGCCTTTCCGGGCTTGTTCAGGTGGCTGGCGGACCTCGGCGTCATCGCCAAGCTCCCGAGTGGCGCACCGCAGGTTCCTGGCGTCCCCGTTGAAATTCTCTGGTTCATCGCCATTGCTCTCGGCGCGACCTGGCTTCTGCTCCGCACCCGCTTCGGCAATTGGATCTTCGCGGCCGGCGGTGACGCCTGGGCAGCGCAGAAATCGGGCGTTCCGGTCCGCCGGGTGAAGACGACGCTTTTCGTGATCACAGCACTTTGCGCCACTCTCGTTGCGATACTGACCGTGCTCGACGCCGGATCGACCGACGCCCGACGCGGTTTCCAGAAGGAATTCGAGGCGATCATCGCCGCCGTCATTGGTGGCTGCCTCCTGACCGGCGGTTACGGCTCGGCGATCGGTGCTTTCTTCGGATCCATCGTCTTCGGCATGGTGCTGATCGGCCTGACCTACACGTCCATCGACCAGGATTGGTACCTCGTGTTCCTCGGCGGGATGCTGCTGATCGCGGTTATCTTCAACAACGTCATTCGCAAGCGCGTCACGGGAGAACGGTGATGAGCAACTCCAGCACGCCCATCGTCGAGGTCAAGGATCTCGTCAAACATTTCGGATCGGTGATTGCGCTAGCCGGCGTTTCCATGAAGGTCCACGCTAACGAAGTCCTCTGCCTTCTTGGAGACAACGGCGCGGGCAAGAGCACGCTCATCAACACGCTTGCTGGCGTTTATAAGCCGAGTTCCGGCGACTTCCTCGTCGACGGACAACCGCGCGTGTTCTCCGGCCCACGTGAGGCGCTCGATTCGGGAATTGCCACAGTCTACCAGGACCTCGCCATGATCCCGCTGATGTCCGTCACCCGAAACTTCTTCATGGGTCGGGAGCCTCTGAAAGGGTTCGGACCATTCAAGACGATGGACATGGAACATGCCGACAACGTGACCCGTGACGAGATGCACAAGATCGGCATCGACGTCCGCGATCCGCAGCAGGCCGTCGGCACTTTGTCCGGTGGCGAACGCCAGTGTGTCGCCATCGCCCGCGCCGTCTATTTCGGTGCAAAGGTTTTGATCCTCGACGAACCCACATCGGCGCTTGGTGTCGCCCAGACCTCCATGGTCCTGCGCTACATCAACCAGGTCCGCGACAAGGGGTTGGGGGTGATCTTCATCACCCACAACGTCCGCCATGCCTACGCCGTCGGCAACCGCTTCACGGTGCTAAACCGCGGGAAGACGCTCGGCACTTTTGCCAAGAACGAGATCGGCATCGACGAACTCCAAAACCTGATGGCGGGTGGCAAGGAATTGCAATCCGTATCTCAGGAACTCGGCGGCACGATCTAACGAGTTTTTCGAAAAACCAAACAGAGTTCGGCGCGCGAGCGCCGGGCCACGGACACTCATACCCAAAAATCAGGAATACCCCCAATGAGCAACTCCAATACCACCGCGTTCCCGTTGGCGGCCTGTGCCGAGATGCTGTGGCGCGACCGCCCGATCGAATGGCGCGCATCCCGCCTCAAGGAACTCGGCTTCGGCGTCGGCCTCTGGAACTGGCCGGAACACGACCTCGCCAAGCTTGAAGCAACCGGCGCGACCTTCACGATTATGAATGGTTACCTGACAGGTCGCCTGACTGACGACGAAGGTGCGGACGAATTGCTGAAGACCGCGCGCGAGACCGCACAGGTGGGCAAGCGTCTGGGCGTTCAGCGCCTGAATCTCCACGGGACGGGTCTCGGTGATCGCGGACTTCCGGTGCAGCCGATTGAAGTCGTGACAGGAGCGATGTGGCTCAAGGCGCAGGACACGCTTCGTCGAATAGTCGACATGGCCGAAGAAGAGAATGTCGTCTTCACACTCGAGAACCTCAACCTTCCCGTCGATCATCCCGGCGTTCCGTTTGGGCGCGCGGAAGACACGCTCGCGCTCGTTTCGAGCATCGACCATCCCCGCTTGCGCCTGAACCTCGATCTCTATCATGCGCAGATCGGCGAGGGGAACCTGATCGAGTTGTGCCGCAAGTCGCTGCCATGGATCGGCGAGATCCAGGTCGCAGATGTTCCCGGCCGCTGCGAGCCGGGCACCGGCGAGGTTAATTGGAAGGGCGTCGCCAAGGCGCTCGCCAACATGGGCTATGCCGGCCCGATCGGAATGGAAGCCTGGGCCGCCGGCGATTCCGACGAAGCGCTCGTCGCCTTCCGCGAAGCTTTCACTCTCTAATTCAGCAAACAGGATCACTCTCATGGCCAAGGTCAAAACTGTTAACGTCGGTCTCATCGGTGCGGGACGCATCGGCTCCTTCCATGGCGAGAGCGTCGCCAAGCGTCTGGTGCACGCCGAGCTCGTGGCGATCGCCGATCCGGCACCGGGTGCGGCCGCCAAACTCGCAGACAAACTCGGGGTTGATGCTTCATATACCGATGTCGCCGAGATGCTCGCCCATCCCGGGCTCGATGCGGTTGTCATCGCCACTCCCGCGCGCTTCCACACCAACGTCCTCGTGCAGGCGGCAGAGGCGGGCAAAGCAGTCTTCTGCGAAAAGCCGATGGCGCTCACCCTCGAAGATGCCGACCGCGGCATTGCCGCGGCCAAGGCCGCGGGCGTTCCGTTGCAGGTCGGTTTCAACCGCCGCTGGGACCAGGCATTCTCCGAAGGCCGTGCAGCCATCGATGCAGGCAAGGTCGGTGCGCCGCAGCTCATCCGATCGTTGACCCGCGATCCCGGTCCGTTCGGCGCCGATCCGGACAAGATCCCGCTCTGGACCATCTTTTATGAAACGCTCATCCACGACTTCGATACGCTCCTGTGGCTGAACCCTGGGGCGACGCCGGTCGAGGTTTTTGCGATGGCTGACGCGCTCGTCCGCCCCGACGCTCGCGGGAAGGGTTTCCTTGACACGGCCGTCGTCAATATCCGCTTCGACAACGGCTCGGTCGCCGTCGCCGAAGCCAACTTCTGCGCAATGTATGGCTACGACATCCGTGGCGAGGTCTTCGGATCGGGTGGCATGGTGACGATGGGGGATGTCCGCCGTTCGAGCATGACGCTCTACGACAAGGATGGCGTGTCAAACGACACGTGGCGCCGTGATACGGACCACTTCGTCCAGGGATACACGGCTCAGCTCGCATCCTTCGTCGATGCCGTAAGACGCGGCGAAGTCAAGGACGAGCCGACCGGCATCGACGCCCGCAACGCGTTGGCGATCGCTCTGGCTGCCATCAAATCCGTCTCCGAAAAGCAGCCCATTCGGCTGGCTTGAATAGGTCAAGGGTCGGCGGACGCGCTTGGCGTCCGGCGACATTGTGACGCGGATTAGCGACAAGACCGAATGATCAGCGATCTTTGATGTGCCGCCGGCCTTCCAACAGGGCACAGGGGAAACGCACATCGAAGTCTCAGTGTGGCAGGACTTTCGCTAAGGCCGGTTTGCCTTACGCCCGGAGATAGGTAACGCTCATGAACAAGAATCTCGACGTGATCACGATCGGCCGCAGCTCCGTCGATCTTTACGGCGCCCAGGTCGGCGGCCGGCTCGAAGACATGGGGTCGTTCAACAAATATATTGGTGGAAGTCCCACCAACATCGCCTGCGGAGCAGCGCGTCTCGGGTTGAAGAGCGCCGTCATCACGCGCGTCGGGGACGAACATATGGGACGCTTCATTCGCGAGCAGCTTGAGCGCGAAGGCGTTAATTGCCAAGGCGTGAAGACCGATCCGGAGCGTCTGACCGCCCTTGTGATTCTCGGTATTCGTGACGAAGACCAGTTCCCGCTGATTTTTTATCGCGAAAACTGCGCCGACATGGCCCTGTGTGAAGACGATATCGACGAGGAGTTGATCGCCCAGGCGCGCGCTTTTGTGGTGACTGGAACGCATCTCTCCAACGTGCGCACAGAAGCCGCCGTGATGAAGGCGCTGAAGCTTGCCCGCAAGCATAGCGTAAAGACGGCGCTCGACATCGACTATCGCCCCAATCTTTGGGGTGTCGCAGGGCATGGCGATGGCGAAAGCAGGTTCGTGGAAAGCCGCGCAGTCACCGAGGAGCTCCAGTCGACCCTGCATTTGTTCGACCTCATCGTCGGCACCGAGGAAGAGTTTCACATCGCCGGCGGGTCGACGAACACGGTTGATGCCCTGAGAGCCGTCAGAACGTCCACGGATGCTACGCTCATCTGTAAGCGCGGCGCGATGGGCGCCGTGGCGATTGAAGACTGGATCCCCAATAGCCTTGATGACGCCCAGAAAGGGCCGGGATTTCCCATCGAGGTTTTCAATGTTCTTGGTGCCGGCGATGGTTTCTTTGCCGGCCTGCTGAAGGGGTGGCTCGACGGCGAAGCCTGGCCGAAAGCGCTCGAATACGCGAATGCCTGCGGGGCGTTTGCAGTCAGCCGTCACGGCTGCACGCCGGCTTATCCAAGCCTTGAGGAGCTGGAATTCTTTCTGGCGCGCGGTGTGAAGCGGCCCGATCTGCGCAACGACCGCGAATTAGAGCAAATTCATTGGTCGACAAACCGAAGCGGCGACTGGTCGAGCATGCATGTCTTTGCCTTCGATCACCGCATGCAGCTCGAAGAAATGCCGGGCTATACGCTGGAACGCGGCGGCGCTTTCAAGTTGCTGTGCCTCCAGGCCGCGCAATGCGTTCAGAACGGCAGGCCGGGTTATGGCATCCTTTGCGACAACCGCATCGGGCGGCGTGCTTTGCATGCAGCTGCCGGAACAGGCCTTTGGGTCGGGCGCCCCTGCGAATGGCCGGGATCGCGTCCCCTCAAGCTCGAACCCGAACTTGGACTTGATTGCGGTGGACTCGATGAGTGGGCGCGTGACAATGTCGTGAAAGTGCTCTGCTTCTGCCACCCCTCCGATAGCGCAGAACAGCGCGCCGCCCAGGAGGAGACGGTCAAGAGGCTGTTCGAAGCCTCGCGTCGCAACGGTTTGGAGTTCCTCCTCGAAATCATTCCGTCGAAGGTTTCGGCAGTGAATGATGAGACAAACGCCACCCTCATCCAGCAGTTCTACGACATCGGCGTCTATCCCGACTGGTGGAAGCTTGAGCCGATGAGGACGAGCGAAGCCTGGACAAATGCCATTCGAGCAATCGAGCGGAACGACGGCAATACCCGCGGCATCGTTGTCCTCGGGCTTGACGCCCCTGAGGCGGAACTCGCGGCCTCATTCCAGGTGGCTGCCTCCTTCGACCTCGTCAAAGGGTTCGCCGTGGGTCGCACGATTTTCGGCGACGTGGCGCGCGCCTGGATGAAAGGTGATCTCTCGGACCAAGTTGCCGTCGCCGACATGGCGGCGCGCTTCGAACGGCTTTGCGGCATCTGGGACAGAGCACGCGGCGCGGCGAAAGGAAACTGACATGTCCACCATCCAGTTGACCGCGGCGCAGGCCATGGTGCGCTATCTCTCCGTCCAGATGACCGAGGAAGACGATCGTTTCATCGAGGGCGTCTGGGCGATCTTCGGGCATGGCAACGTGGCAGGGCTCGGCGAGGCTCTCGAAGGCATCGGCGACGCCCTGCCGACATGGCGCGGACAGAACGAACAGACAATGGCGCATACAGCGATTGCCTATGCGAAAGCGGCGAAACGCAGGCGCGCACATGCCGTGACGTCGTCGATCGGGCCCGGAGCGACCAATCTCGTCACGGCAGCCGCTCTCGCACATGTCAATCGCCTCCCGGTCCTGTTCATTCCAGGCGACGTGTTTGCCAACCGCCGGCCAGACCCAGTCCTGCAGCAAGTCGAGGACTTTGAGGACGGCAGCCTGTCGGCGAACGATTGCCTGAGACCCGTCAGCAAATATTTCGACCGGATCCATCGTCCAGAGCAGTTGTTGACTGCATTGCCACGCGCCTTTCGTGTCATGACCGATCCTGCGAACTGCGGCCCCGTGACGCTTGCCTTCTGCCAGGATGTTCAGGCCGAAGCCTACGACTATCCGGAAGACTTCTTCGCGCCGAAAGTCTGGCGCATCCGCCGCCCGGAACCGGATCGGCGCGACCTCGAAGATGTTGCCAATCTCATCCGCGCATCAACCAGCCCCGTCATCGTCTGCGGGGGCGGTGTGATTTATTCCGAGGCGGAAAACACCCTTGCCGATTTCGCCACGCGCCACGGCGTCCCGGTCGTCGAGACACAGGCGGGCAAGTCCGCGCTTGCTCAAAGCCATCCCATGAATTTCGGTGCGGCGGGCGTCGACGGCTCGGCAGCAGCAAACGAATTGTGTGCGAACGCCGATCTCATTATCGGCGTCGGCACCCGGTTCCAGGATTTTACCACAGGCTCGTGGGCTCTGTTCGGAAAACCGGGGCGCCGGCTGGTTTCCATCAACACTCAGGCCTACGACGCCGACAAACACGGTGCGATCGGACTGATTGCCGATGCCAAGGTCGCGTTGGAGGAGCTTTCGCGCCGTCTTGGCAGCTTTAAGGCCCACTCGTTCGATCCGAAATCGAGAACAGCCTGGTTGTCGAAGGTGGACGCGCACTGCGCTGCCCCTGGGGCCAGGCCCGAAGACTATCTGCCGTCCGACGCGCAGGTGATCGGCGCAGTCCAGAGGGTCTCTACGGAAAAGACCATCGCCATGTGCGCGGCCGGAACGATGCCCGGTGCCCTGAAGCTTCTCTGGCAGCCCGCGCAAGGCGGATACCATATGGAGTACGGCTACTCCTGCATGGGCTATGAACTGGCCGGGGCGCTTGGCATAAAGCTGGCGATGCCGGATCGGGAGGTCGTCTGCTTCGTCGGCGACGGCAGCTACATGATGGCAAATTCCGAGCTGGCGACCGCCGTCATGCGCCGGATCCCGTTTACCGTCATCCTGACCGACAACAGGGGCTACGGTTGCATCAACCGGCTGCAGATTCACTGCGGCGGTGAGGAATTCAACAATCTCTACAAGGATTGCGCTGTCGAGGCGCAGCCCGAGATCGACTTTGTCGCTCATGCCGCCTCGATGGGCGCGCATGCGGTCAAGGCGAAAAATATTGCCGATCTCGAAGTGCAGATCGTCGAAGCCAGAGGCAGGAACCGGCCGACGGTCATCGTCATCGATACCGATCCGAAACCGGGTCCGGGTGAAGGCGGTGGTGGCTTCTGGTGGGATGTTGCCGTGCCTGAAGTCGGACGCACCGAGAAATCCGAGACGGCGCGCTCAAATTATCTGCAGAACATGCGCCAGCAGAACCTGGTGAACTGAGGAGCAGCGATGAGCGATCTATTACGCAAGCCATTCGGCCGCCACGGGAAGGTCCACGAGATCACGCCGCAGTCCGCCGGCTGGCGATATGTCGGCTTCTCGCTCTACAAGTTGCGCGCAGGCGAGGAGGCTTCCGAGCAGACGGGAGCGAGCGAAGTGATCCTCGTCATGGTGGAGGGCAAGGCTGCCATCGACGCCGCAGGACAAGACTGGGGCGTTCTCGTCGAGCGCATGAACGTCTTCGAGAAGACTCCACCGCATTGCCTCTATGTTCCCAACGGGTGTGAATGGAATGTTCGGGCGCAGACGGACTGCACGATCGCCGTGTGCTCTGCGCCCGGCAAGGGCGGGCACGAAGCCCGGCGCATCGGCCCGGATGGCATCTCGCTTACAGAACGGGGCAAGGGAACGAACACCCGCTTCATAAACAATATTGCGATGGAGAACGAAGACTATTGCGACAGCCTCCTGGTGACCGAGGTTTTCACGCCGCCTGGACATTGGTCGAGCTACCCGTCGCACCGACACGACGAGGACGACTTCCCGCGCATCACTTATCTTGAGGAAACCTACTATCACCGCATCAATCCCGGCGATGGCTTCGGCATCCAACGTGTCTACACGGACGACGGTAAGCTCGACGAGACGATGGCGGTGTCTGACGGGGATGTGGTTCTCGTCCCGCGCGGTCATCATGCGTGCGGCGCACCTTATGGGTTCGCGATGTACTATCTCAACGTCATGGCGGGTCCGCTGAGAAAATGGCGCTTCATTCCGGCTCCTGAAGTCGAATGGATCATGAAACGCGACGCCTGACAGTTGGCGGAAACCAGCGACGACCAGGTTCGAGGACAATCCAATGCCACTCATGAAGTTTCACATTTACCGTGGGCGCAGCCCCGAGGAGATCGACACGCTGCTCGACGCCGCCCACGACGCCATGGTCCAGTCGTTCAAAGTTCCGGACCGAGACCGCTATCAGATCCTCAACGAGCATGAACCGAGCCATTTCCGGGCGCTCGACACCGGGCTCGATATCCCGCGCACGAACCGCTTCGTGATGGTCGAGGTCGTCTCGCGTCCGAGGACGACCGAGGAGAAGACCTCGTTTTATGAGACACTCTGTGCGGCGCTGCAGCAACGATGTGAGACCGCCTCGACCGACGTGATGGTGTCCTTCACGTCAAACACGGACGAGGACTGGTCGTTCGGCCGAGGCCGGCCCCAGTTCCTGACCGGAGAGCTCTAAAGGTCAGCCGCTTCGGGACTTTAACGGCAGCAGAGCAAATCGCAGACAAAAATCGGAAAGAGAATGAAATGAGCCAGCAATCAACCCTGCCTTCCTCCAAAGCGCGACTGGCTGTCAGTCCCTTATCCTGGGCGAACGACGTGCTTGAAGATCTCGGTGCCGATATTTCACTCGACACGTGTCTGAGCGACGCCGCCGCGAACGGCTATGCCGGCGTCGAGCTCGGACGGAAGTTTCCGCGCGAAGCCTCGGTCCTGAAGCCGCTGCTTGACAACAAGGGCCTTGCTTTGGCCTCGGGCTGGCATTCGGGTCAACTGGCGGAGAAATCGGTCAGCGAGGAGATGGCTTCCGTCGCTGCTCATGCCGAGCTCCTGAAGGCCATGGGATGCAGTGTCCTGGTCTATGGCGAGGTCGCGATGATGACGCCCGGATCACCGCTCGACGCGCCGATGTCGCAACGCCTGCTGATGCCAGAAACGGAGAGGGCGGGATACGCCTTGCGGCTGACCGACTTCGGAAAGCGTCTCTTCGACACATATGGGCTCAAGCTCGCCTATCATCATCACCTCATGATGGTCGCCGAAACCTTTGAGGAAATCTCCGCGATCATCGGTGGAGCTGGTCCTGATGCCGGGCTCCTTCTCGACACGGGCCACGCCGCTGCTGCCGGATTTGATTATGCGGATCTTATCGAGCGGTTTGGAGACCGTATCGTTCACATCCATCTGAAAGACGTTCGCAAGGCAATCCGCGCGGAGGTGCAGTCGAAGGATCTGAGTTTCAATGACGGAGTGCGGAACGGCATGTTCACGGTTCCAGCCGACGGCGTGGTCGACTTCGACCCGATCGTCCGCTTCGTGAAGGACAGTGGCTATGCCGGGTGGCTCGTCGTCGAGGCAGAACAGGATCCTGCTGTGGCGGCGCCGAAGGAGCACACGGCAAGAGCGTTCGATTTCGTTCAGTCCAAGTTCCGCGACTAACGACGGAAGCCTC
This sequence comes from Rhizobium mayense, assembly GCF_030272705.1. Classification (GTDB taxonomy): domain Bacteria; phylum Pseudomonadota; class Alphaproteobacteria; order Rhizobiales; family Rhizobiaceae; genus Rhizobium; species Rhizobium mayense. The sequence continues at coordinate 14,636 of NZ_JARFYM010000051.1, forward strand.
GGTGAAACAATTGATGGAGCGCATCATACGGACCGGAACAAAGCCGTTGCAAAACCGGCCACAATTGACCAACTGAAAGACTTGATCGTAGCAACCAACCTGCGTCTTCCGGAGCAACAAGAGCGGGTTGCTCGGATCGCTATATTGGAGCCAGAGACCTTTGCCTTCGGCACGGTGGCCTCCCTCGCTAACAGATGTATGGTCGCACCGTCGACGGTCGTGCGTGCCGCCCAACGCTCTAGGTTTCGCCACAAGTCCTTGCAAAAGGCAAGATGCCTAGCGCGATGCAAACTCTCGCGTTCTTACATCAAGCGATCACGACCCGAGCTTGGCCGCCTTGAGCAACTCACCAATACTGCTCGATGAGGCGGGTGTGAGTTCATCTGGGACGTTGATGAAGAAAGTGCAGGCGTTCTGGAACACCTCAACACAGGTTCACAGAATCCTGACGACCCAATACGCGTTGGTAAGCACCGAGACCGTACCTCGCGCCAATTGTCTTGCATCAATCGCGGCATTGACGCCGAACGGCCCCAACTTTGATATTGCTCGCACGCTTCTAGCCGCCGTTCTCTAGCGCAACGACGGCTTGCACAATGGCATGGCATCGTGGGCCGAAACGGAGTTCGATGAGGCGACGCGAGTCCTCCTTACTGCCATGATGTACTGCCGGAAGAATTTATTGGTTAGCCCACCGATACCCTAAGGGTGCATCTTTGCCATGGATTTCGGGTTAGCTTGAACACGCCGCAAGCGGATCGCCTGCGATAGAGGGCATCCTCTGCGATGCGTGATGTGGATTAATTGACGGCATTCTTCGGCGATTTTTCTTTTAAAATGAATGGTGTAACTCTCTGACGGTCTCTGTTTTGGAATTTTCTCATCGCTAGGGAACAATTGCCCAAAAGCGAACATAGAGGACGTCAACATCGGTCTTTACTGACGGAAGTCTCGCAATTCGACATCGCTTTTGGGCCTAGGCTTGCCCATCAATTAGCTCCCTGCTGCGTTCCGGCCTCAGCTCTCCAATGCCTGCCATGCATGACACATAGCGCTTGAGAAAATTCTTCCGATAAGCCGGTACTCAAGGCGGAAATGCAATTCACTTTGCTTTGAAGATTAGAATATCTTCGCCTGTTAAAAGACCACTAAATATATAGGGTAAATTATCTAACTAACTGGACAGATCATCATCATGAACATCCTCGCGCTGAGTGGCAATGTCAAAAGACCGTCCAGGACGGCGTCTTTGGTGAACGTCGCCGCCGATCGCCTGCGGCAGCGCGTTGGTGGCCACGTGCAGTCCATCGAGCTTGTCGATGCGGCGCCCGTGCTCTTTCGCGCGCTCAGAGCAGATCAGCTCGGTGCCGAGGGCAAGGCGATCATTGCAGCGGTGGAAGGCGCCGATATCATCATCGTTGGATCGCCCGTCTATCGCGCGTCCTACAGCGGCGCGCTGAAGCATCTGTTTGACCTAGTTGATTACCGAGCGCTGGCGGGCAAGCGTGTTGTCCTGGCCGCAACGGGTGGTACACCATTGCATGGCCTAATGCTTGAACATCAATTGCGGCCGCTTTTCGGCTTCTTCAATGCGTTGACGGTCCCGACCGCAATCTATGCGCTTGAGGCCGACTTTACCGATCACGTACTCACGAATCCTGCCGTCCTCGAGCGCGTAGATCGAGCCGTCGAGGAGGTCGCGGCCATCACGCAGGCGCTCGACATTGGAGCGATCGCCGCGTCGGGAAAACACAGCGGATTGGCAGCCTAGCCCATAGAACGAAATTCAAGAGGGAGCCTTACATGACTTTTTCCAACGCCTCGAACGATCCGGTCAAATTTGCTTATTGGGTGCCAAACGTTTCGGGCGGCCTGGTGATTTCGAATATCGAACAGCGCACAAGCTGGACGATCGAATACAACAGAAAGCTCGCACAGATCGCCGAAGCGAGCGGTTTCGACTATGCCCTGAGCCAGATCCGTTTCACGGCAGGTTATGGAGCGGAGTTTCAGCATGAGTCCGTTTCGTTCAGTCACGCTCTACTTGAATCGACGACGACATTGAAGGTGATCGCGGCGATCCTGCCCGGTCCTTGGAACCCGGCCCTTGCCGCCAAGCAGATTGCCACCATCAATCATCTGACCAACGGGCGCGTTGCGGTCAATATCGTCAGCGGCTGGTTCCGCGGCGAATTCACCGCCATTGGCGAGCATTGGCTCGATCATGACGAGCGCTATCGCCGCTCGGAGGAGTTCATCCGGGCGCTTCGCGGTATCTGGACCGAAGACAATTTCACCTTCCGTGGCGATTTCTATCGCTTCAACAATTATTCGCTGAAGCCGAAGCCGATCGATCCACAGCCGGAAATCTTCCAGGGCGGCTCCTCCCGTGCGGCTCGTGACATGGCGTCGCGCGTGTCCGACTGGTACTTCACCAACGGCAACACGCCGGCCGAAATCCGCAAGCAGGTCGACGACATCCAGTCGAAGGCCAAGGAGAACGGCCATTCTGTGCGGATCGGGGTCAACGCCTTCGCAATCGTGCGCGAGACGGAGGAAGAAGCCAAGGCGGTGCTTGCCGAGATCATCGAGAAGGCCAATCCCGAGGCGGTCACTGCATTCGGACATGAAGTAAAGAACGCCGGCAAAGCGTCGCCAGAAGGCGAAGGAAACTGGGCGAAATCCTCTTTCGAAGACCTTGTTCAATATAATGATGGCTTCTGCTCGAACCTCATCGGCACGCCACGGCAGGTTGCCGAGCGGGTTGTCGCGCTGAAGCAGGCGGGTGCGGATCTGATCCTGCTTGGCTTCCTGCATTTCCAGGAGGAGGTCGAGTATTTCGGCAAGCATGTGATCCCGCTGGTTCGCGAACTCGAAGAGGCCGCCAGCACGCAGTCGGTGGCAGCCGAATAGGCTCGCTGCGGCAGCAAAATACCTCGCAAGTGAAACATGATGGGTGCGTGGGCCGATGGGTCCACGCCACGGGATTGGCGTGCCTTCAAGCCGCGCCCGAGCCGAAATGGAGGACACCGAATGCCCGCCGCGACCTATTCCCTTGATGTGCTGGATCCCAGGACGCTGCAGGGCCCCGGCGACCTGATTGCCCGCGACTTGCCACCGGGCAAGGCCGGCGGCATCCTACAGCATGACGAGGAGATCCATGCTCTTTCTTTGCATGGCATCAGCCTGTCATTCGGCGGCGTCGCTGCCCTTGTCGATGTGGACCTCTCCGTTGAGCCGGGGGAGATCCGGGCGATCATCGGTCCGAATGGCGCCGGCAAGAGCTCGCTGATCAATGTCATCAGCGGGGTCTATCGCTCGAACCATGGCCATGTTCGTATCGGTTCCAACTCCTATCGCCATGTGCCGACTGAACGGCTGGCGTCGCTCGGCGTTGCGCGCACCTTCCAGAACCTCGCCTTGTTCAAGGGGCTGAGCGTCACCGATAACGTCATCGCCGGTCGAGCGTATACGGTGCGCTCGACCTTTGCCGGGCAGATCCTCGGTCTTGGCCGCGCGCGCCGGGAAGAGGCGGATGCACGCGAGCGGGCCGCCCGCATTATCGAGTTTTTGCATCTGGATCAGGTCAGCCATCGTCTCGTCGGCACGCTTCCCTACGGGCTGCAAAAACGCGTCGAACTCGCCCGCGCCCTGGTGGCCGAACCGAAGATCCTGCTTCTGGACGAGCCTATGGCGGGGATGACGGCGAGCGAAAAGAACGACATGGCGGATTTCATTCGGTCAGCCCGAGATCGGTATGAGACAACGGTGATCCTTATCGAACACGATATCGGCGTGGTCATGCAGCTTTCCGACCGGATCGCGGTCCTCCATTACGGCCGAAAGATCGCCGACGGCAGTCCGGACGAAATTCGTGCCGATAAGTGCGTCATCGACGCCTATCTCGGCGTCGTTGCGGAAAACGAAGACGGGGAGGGCATCTGATGGTAGATTTCGACTGGCTGTTTCTGATCGAAGTGCTGGTAGGCGGCTTGCTGTCGGGCGTCATGTATTCGCTCGTCGCCATCGGTTTCGTGCTGATCTACAAGACGTCGGGCGTCCTCAATTTCGCTCAAGGGGCGATGTTGCTATTTGCCGCACTGACCTTCGTCAGCCTGCTTGAGCACGGCATACCCTTCGCGGTCGCGCTCCTTCTCACCTTCGTCGCCATGGTGCTGATCGGTCTAGCCGTCGAACGCACGGTGCTGCGGCCGTTGACGAACAAGCCGCCGATTACGCTTTTCATGGCGACGCTTGGGCTCTCCTATATCATCGAAGGAGCGGCTCAGCTCATCTGGGGCACGCAGGTTCACGGTTTGGAGCTCGGGATCGAGGATGTTCCCTTCGATGTCGGCGGCGTATTCATCAGCCAGTTCGATCTATTTGCGGCCGCCGTCGCCGGTCTGATGGTGGCGGCGCTGTCAGCCTTCTTCCGCTATACCCGAATTGGCTTGGCATTTCGCGCCGTAGCCGACGATCAGTTCGCTGCACTTGCGGTCGGGCTGAAACTGCCCTGGATCTGGGCAACGGTCTGGGCAGCTGCCGGTGTCGTGGCGCTGGTTGCCGGCCTGTTGTGGGGTGCGCGGCTCGGTGTACAGTTCTCTCTGTCGCTGGTGGTGCTGAAAGCGCTGCCCGTCCTCGTCCTCGGCGGCTTCGATTCCATTCTGGGTGCGATCGTCGGCGGCCTGCTGATCGGCGCGACCGAGAAGCTCGCGGAAGTCTATATCGGCGAATATTTCGGCGGCGGCATCGAAGGCTGGATTGCCTATGTCGCAGCACTCGCCTTCCTGCTCATCCGCCCCTCCGGTCTGTTTGGTCAAAAGCTCGTGGAAAGGGTCTGATATGGCTGTCATTACCGCCGATTTTCATCCCACTTGGTTCTTCAGTCGCTGGCTGATGCCGATTGCTATCCTTGCGGGCGCTTATCTCGTGGTCCCCTTTATCGGTTCGTCCTATTTGTTCGAAGCGATCCTTCTGCCGTTCCTGGCGCTCAGCCTTGCCGGCGTCGGCCTGAATCTGCTTACCGGCTATGCAGGCCAGGTCTCGCTCGGCAGTGCTGCCTTCATGGCAGTCGGTGCCTTTGCTGCTTACAATTTCAATCTGCGCGTCGATGGCCTGCCTTTGATCGTCAGTATCCTGCTGGCCGGCCTTCTGGCCGCGGTGATCGGCATCGTCTTCGGCCTGCCGAGCCTCAGATTGAAGGGTTTTTATCTGGCGGTGTCGACACTGGCCGCGCAGTTCTTCGTGCAGTGGGCGCTCACCAAATTCAGCTGGTTTTCCAACGATTCTCCCTCAGGGGTCATCGATGCGCCGCCTTTGACGCTTGCCGGTGTGGAATTTACGGGTCCGGCAGGCCGCTATCTCTTTTCGCTTACGATCGTCGTGGCGCTAACCTTCCTGGCGCATCGGCTGACGACATCTCAAACCGGCCGCAACTTCATTGCCGTTCGGGACAATGAGATCGCGGCACGCATCATCGGTGTGCCAGTGCTGAGAACCAAGTTGCTGGCCTTTGCCATCTCCTCTTTCATCATCGCGGTTGCGGGAGCGCTTTGGGCCTTTGCTTATCTGAGAACCGTCGAGCCGGCCGGCTTCAATCTCGACCGGTCGTTCCAGATCCTTTTCATCATCATCATCGGCGGGCTTGCTTCGACGCGGGGCGCCTATCTCGGCGCCGCTCTGATCGTCGTCTTCCCGCTCGTGCTGTCCCGACTGGGCTCGTTCCTGCTCGGCGATGTCTTCGATTCCGGCGTGCTCGACATGAGCCAGCGCATCGTGCTCGGCGTCCTGATCATTCTGTTTCTGATCCTCGAACCGGACGGGCTTTCCTCGCTCTGGGGCAAGATGCGAAGGCGGTTCGGCTCTGCCATCGGCAGGCCGGCCTGACCAAGCCGGGGCAAAAGCTCCGAACATACCAAACCCATTGCTCATTCAACCCAGTTCCGGCCATCACACCGGACAATACCCGGAGTGTATCCAAACATGACCATGCTTGCGAAATTGAAGGCTGCCGTCATTGCGGCTGGACTGGCCGTCTCGGCCGCGATACCGGCCGCCCATGCAGACGAACAATATTTCCCGCTGCAGAGCTATCGCGTCGGGCCCTATGCTGCCGGCGGTACCGGCTTCTTCGGGGGGTTCATCGACTACCTGAACCTCATCAACACGCGCGACGGCGGTGTCAACGGCGTCAAGCTCACCTGGTCGGAAGCGGAAACACAATATGAGGTCGAGCGCGGGGTCGAGACCTATGAGCGCCTCAAGAGCAATCCGAATATTGCCGCCTGGAACCCGCTTTCCGTCGGTATCGCCTATGCCATGATCGACCGCATCACCCAGGACAAGGTGCCGTTGATTACCATCAACCATGGTCGCACGGATTCCACCGACGGCCGCGTTTTCCCCTATGTCTTTCCGCTGCTGCTCAACCCCTACAGCGAGACCTCGGGCATCGTGAACTATATCGCCTCAAAGCTCGGCGGTCTCGACAAGCTTAAGGGCAAGAAGATCGTCGTGCTCTATCACGGCTCGCCTTACGGCAAGGAAACGATCCCGATCTATGAACTCCTGTCGCAGAAATACGGCTTCGAACTGCAGCAGATCGAAGTGCCGCATCCGGGCAATGAGCAACAGGCACAATGGTTGACGATCCGCCGCGCCAAGCCGGATTACGTAGTGCTGCGCGGCTGGGGCGTCATGAACCCGGTCGCCTTAAAAACCGCGGCCAAGACCGGCTTTCCTGCCGACCATATCATCGGCAATGTCTGGTCTAACTCTGAAGAGGACGTCATCCCGGCAGGCGATGCCGCGAAGGGATATACCGCCATCACCACCCAGGCCTCCGGCACGGAATATCCGATCGTCCAGGAGATCGTGAAGACGCTCTACGACAACGGCAAGGGCAATCTCGAAGACAAGAAGCGCATCGGCTCCGTCTACCACAATCTCGGCATCGTCAACGGTATCCTGAACGTCGAGGCGATCCGTATTGCCCAGGAAAAGTTCGGACATCGCACTCTGACCGGCGACGAGGTTCGTTGGGGCTTCGAGCATCTGCAGCTTGATCCGGCTCGCGTCGAGGCGCTCGGCGCCAAGGGCCTGTTCCATTCCATCAACGTCACCTGGGATAATCATGAGGGCAACGGCTACGTGACCTTCCAGCAGTGGGACGGCAAAAAGTGGAACGTGGTTTCTGACTGGATTGCGCCCGACTGGGCGCTGCTGAGGCCGATCATCGAGAAATCCTCGGAAGCCTACGCCAAGGAAAAGGGCATCAAGCTGCGCACGTCTGAAGACGCACAGGCCGTGACGAACTGAGCCCGGTGGCTGGGCATCGGTAGCGTAGTGGTACCGCTTCCTGCCGATGCCCGGCTCGCATTCGAAACCACACTGAGATTGGGTGGACGATGGCTGGAAAAGACGTTCTGCTGAGCGTGGACGGGATCAACGCGACCTATAATGGAGCAATCACGGCGCTTCACGGTGTCAGCTTCGCATTGCGCCGCGGCGAGATTCTGGCGCTGCTGGGTGCCAATGGCGCCGGCAAGACGACGACGCTCAAGGCGATTTCGAATCTGCTTCCGGCCGAGCGCGGCGAGATTACCGCCGGCGGCATTCTATACGAGGGCCGCGACGTCACCGCGGCAACGCCGGCCGAATTGGTGCGCGCCGGTCTCGTGCAGGTGCTTGAGGGCCGGCATTGCTTCCGTAATTTGACCATCGAGGAAAATCTCGTTTCCGGCGGTCTCGGACGGAGCGGTTCGCGCGCTGAGATCGCCGCCGATCTGGAGAGAATCTACACGATTTTTCCCCGGCTGAAGGAGAAGCGTCGCGCATTGGCCGGCCTTACCTCGGGTGGTGAACAGCAAATGGCGGCGATCGGCCGTGCGTTGATGTCACGTCCAAAGCTTTTGGTGCTCGACGAGCCGTCCATGGGGCTGGCTCCGATCGTCGTGCAGGACATTTTCCGGACGCTGCGGCGGCTGAACGTTGAAAGCGGTCTTTCCATTCTCGTTGCCGAACAGAATTCGGCGATCGCCCTGCGGTACGCCGACCGTGCGACAGTCCTCGAAAACGGCGCTGCCGTGCTTTCGGGCGATGCTGCGGAGTTGCGCGGGCGCGACGACGTCAGAGCATTTTATCTCGGTCAGAAATCCACGCCGGTATTCACACCCGCAGCAATAAACCTCCCACCGGCCTGATCGGCCGCCACGGTCAACCAGGAGAAACCACCATGACGCTCTCACAGGTCAATACTGAAAACGCCGTCAAGGCTGTGCCGGCGGTTCCTCGCCCGATCGAGCCTGCCCATGTCATCAAGGACGATGCCGAGGCAATCGTCGTCGCCCGCCGGCTCGCGGCCGAATTCGTGAAGGAATCCGCCAAGCGGGACCGAGAACGCATTTGGCCCGTCGCCGAGTTGGATGCCTTCTCGCAAAGCGGCCTATGGTCCATCAATGTGCCGAAGGCCTTCGGCGGTCCGGAGGTTTCGTACGCCACGCTCGCAAAGGTCATCGAAATCATATCGGCAGCGGATTCCTCAATCGGCCAGATCGCCCAGAACCATCTGGGCGTGGTCGCTGCGGTCCGCACCGTATCGGATCCCGAGCAGCAGAAACTTTTGTTTGCCGAGGTGCTGAAGGGCACCCGCTTCGGCAATGCTTTTTCGGAATTTGGTTCCAAACGAGCGGTCGATTTCGAAACGCGCTTCACCGATGCGGGCGACCATGTCGTCGTCAACGGGCGTAAGTTCTATTCCTCCGGTGCGTTGCTCGCGCATCTTGTTCCGATCGTCGCGCTCGATGATGAAGGACGGGCCTGGTATGCGATTGCCGAGCGGGACGCACCGGGGCTCACCGTCATCGATGACTGGTCCTCTTTCGGGCAGCGCACGACGCTGTCGGGCACGGTGCTGCTTGACAACGTCAAGGTGCCGAAGACCCATCTCGTGCCCGGATACAGGGGCTATGAAGTGCCGACCGCCGATGGCGCGATTTTCCAGATCATCCAGGTTGCTGTCGACACCGGCATCGCACAAGCGGCCATTGACGAGACGGTCGCCTTCGTGCGCACCAAGAGCCGGGCATGGGCGGATAGTGGCCAGGATCATGCCTGGGAGGATCCCTATACGATCCAGGCTGTCGGCGACCTCACATTGCGCCTGCATGCGGCGCAAGCGCTTCTGGAAAAAGCCGGCTATGCAATCGACCGCGCCGTGCTGAACCCCAATGCGGAGACGGTCGCCGAAGCGCAGATCGTGACGGCAGAGGCCAAGGTTCTGTCCACCGAAATCGCAATTGCGGCGACCAACAAACTGTTCGAACTCGCAGGCACCCGCTCAACGCTCGCCGAGCACAATCTCGATCGCCATTGGCGCAATGCGCGCACTCATACGCTCCATGACCCTGTGCGCTGGAAATACGCCATTCTCGGAAGATACTTCCTGAATGGCGAAAATCCTCCCCTGCATGCATGGAGTTGACGATCCGAACAGGTCTCTCGCGACGAAGCAAACCAAATGCGGCCTCTGCCAAACACATGGCGGAGGCGATCTGCACTATCTAAAGCTAGCGCAGGTCAATGGTAAGAGGAGCTACCAAGCACCGTTGCGTCTAGAAGCATCAATTTTCAAGGCTCCCAGAATAGCGGAGACGTCCAAATTCGGGATTGGTCCCGCTGACGCGCCGTTATGAACAGCGGATGTTCTCGTCCCGGATCGAGCTCGAGTTCGTGCAACGAGATCTCGCCCGCAAGATCCCTGGACAGCGGTTTGATTGCCTGGATACCAGCCTTCTCGTCATAGGAGCCGATCGCGACCCGCATGCCCGATTTGTTCGACTTGGCCGCTGCCTTTTTCAGGACCTGGACCTCGCGATGGACACACAAGACCTCCGCCATCTTCTGCTCGAACTCGGCATCGCGACGTTTCAGATAGGAGCGCATCTTGTGCGGTTTAATGTCCTCCCGGCCAAGGAGCTTGCTCACGATACCCTGAACCAGACGGGCCAGACAGGAATGTCCGGCCCCCGGTCCGTCGCAAAGGACATGAGGGAAATATGCTCAGCCCATCAGCCCATGAGGACAGTTTCAGCCGGGAAATTCTGCCACCGGTGGACACCTGGACCGATGCCATGGTCGCGAAGGGGTTTGGCGATCGTGCCGCCTTGATCGGCGCAAGGCGCCGGCGAACCTACAAGGAGCTTGCGGACGGGACCAATCGCCTCGCAAACGCGCTTGTGGATCACTTGGGCGTGAGGCTGGGCAACAGGGTGCTGATTCGCTCGGCGAATAATCCCGCGATGGTGGCGTGCTTGTTGGCTGCGACAAAGGGGGCGCCGTTGTCGTCAACACTTTGCCGATGCTGCGCCGGAGAATTGACCAAGTATCACAACAAGGCCGAGATCAGCCATGCACTTTGCGACATCCGGCTGATGGATGAACTACAGTAGAAGCATCAGATATTCGCGGCTGTGTAAAATTCAAAAGGGACAATGTGCTGCAACACAGTCGGTGATCGGTCAGTATCAAGCGCTTCCGCCATTGCGCGAACCATGGTCTCTCCTAGCAGCTTCGCTGGATGGGATAGGACGACTTTGATCAGACCCTCAGCGAGACCGGCTCTTGTTTCATTCGTAAGTTCGTGCGCTATGACGACAAGGCGTTTGGCTGCTGGCCCTCCATCCTCCCGCAAGGCTCTCATCACGCCTGTGATACCGCCGCCGGCGACGTAGAGACCGACCCAATTCGGCTCGGTCTGCAGAAGACGCTGTGTGGCTTCATACGCGATCTCGGGCTCTTCAAGGGTCGCAACCGTCTCCAACATCTGGAAGCCCGATGCGGTCTCTCGAAAATACGATCGAAAGCCCATTTCGTTCAGCTCTTGGGCAAGATAGCGGTGACTTCCGACGAAGACAGAAACCTTGCCGCCATTGCCATTTAGCCCAGCTATGAACCAAGCCGCCGTACGGCCCTTCTTGACGCAATCGTTGCCGACATATCCTGCGCGCGCGGCGGTGGAAATGTCGGAAATCATGGTCACGACCGGAATGTTTTCTGCGGCGAGGCCATCGACCGCGTGATTCACTTGCGGGTGGTCGGAGGTGATCATTCCGATGACGTCGGCTTCGCGGCTGAGAGCGTAGATTGCCTCGGCAGCTTTGTCAGGCGCAAGGTCGTCCATGAACCTAACGACGGCCCTTCCATCGGCATCAGGAAAGGCTTCGGTCGCTGCAACCAGAATGTCGCTCCACATCTGATAAAGGTTGCGGTGAGATCGCTTGAGAAGAAAGCCAAACTTGATCGCCGGCTTGTCGTGCTCGAGCCGCCGCTCGATGGCCGTCATGCCGTGGAACCCGATCTGTCGGGCGGCGCTCAGAACCCGCTCCACTGTCTGCGGACGCACCGAGTCGCGGCCGTTCAGCACACGATCGACTGTTGAAATGCTTACGTTAGCGGCCTTTGCCAAATCTGAGATCGTCGGGCGAGACATGTCAAACCTTTCATAATCTTTCGCAATTCATCTTCCAGTTAAAGTCAGTTTGGCACGAGAACTTCGGAGGTTCTCTCTTCTGGAGGAAATACTCTCATGTCTGCGACCTTTCAAAGGGTGACGCCGCTTTCGGACGCCGACGGCGATCGCGCGCCTATGGATAACGGTCCGGGTTAGGTCTTGAAATGCGCTTGATCACCAAGGCGTTCCTTATCGTCATCGGCACCCATTCTTCACCCGGACCTGGGGAGGCGGGAGGTGGGATTTGGTGGGACGTCGCAGTTCCGGAGGTTGGAAATTCCGAATTGATGGAGGTAGCGCGATCGGAATACGTGCGCAAGCGCAGTCTCCAGCACGGCGTAGTATGAGCAAGGCGCAGGGGCGCGCAGCAGAGACATGCCGCTCGCCGATTGCACTCATTCAAACAATCAATTTTACGCAGCGTCTCGAACGCCTTAAAAATCGCAGGACGGACGGAGTTGAAAGAAGCTTAAGCGGGCAAGTCATCGCATCCGCGGCCCGCGAGCTGGAGACGATCGAGGGTCCTTCGGTAAGTCACCGGAGATGAGTGTGTCTGACTAAAGTTCGCAGGACCATATTGCCTCTGTCGAGGTCGGCTAGGCCGCTAGACCACCCCGCCGATGGTGCCGGCTCCAGACGCAATTGAGCTGTGTGCAACTGGGAATCCTTCCGGCCTTACGACAGCGGTTAGAACGTGCGCGATGGCGGTAATGGAGCGCCAATCTCTGCCGAGAAAGTCCGCTGAGGGAAGTTACAGGGACGCTCACCTTCGACGGCTGTAGACCTAGCCATGAGGTACCGTTATCGATCACGAGTTCTTTGGTGGCGCCCGATTACGACGAATTTTGGTTTCTATCCACGATTGAGGTGACGCATGGTGTATAGCTTTTTGCTTGCGTCCTGGGGGACGTCGGGTAATCTGAGCCCGTTGTTGACTGCAGCTCGACGACTGCAACGGCGCGGCCATAGCGTCCGTATCATGGCCGATCCAGAGATGCAGCGTGAAGTGGCTGCGGCGGGTTTCGACTTCGTGTGCTGGCGTCGTGCCCCAATAGGCATCGACGCGGACCCGACTTGCTTTTCAGACATGCGCGACTGGTTCCAAAAAGCGGTCTTCGGCCCCGCGCCCGCTTATGCGGCCGACATCCATGATGAGATCGGCCGCGTCCCGACGGATGCTGTTGTTGCCATCGATATGTTGTTCGGCGCCGTACTGGGCGCCGAAGCTGCGGGCGTTCCCATCGCATTGTTGTCACCCCATGTGAGTCTTCGCCCTCTGCCAGGGATTCCGCCGGCCACCAGCGGACTCGTGCAGCCGCAAACGCCAGAAGAGCGGATCGCGACTGCGGCGGCGAACGAAGACTGGGTTTGCTTCCTAAACCAATTCCTTTCCCTTCTAAACGAGGCGCGTGCCGGCCTCGGCCTCTCCGGCTTAGCCAGCACGGTGAATTTGTTCGAGCGCGCCGATCGGTACTTGCTGGCGATCAGCCGGACCTTCGACTTTGCGGCCGACCTCCTACCGGACAACGTTCGTTATGTTGGGCCGCTGTTGGAGCAACCAAATTGGTCAAAGAGCTGGAACGCGCCTTGGCCAGTGGACCCCAATCGACCTCGTGTGCTCGTCGCCTGCAGCTCCGGCGCTCAGGGTCAAGACGACTTGGTCCAACGGATCATCAGCGCACTGGGTACGCTGGACGTGTACGCGGTTGCGACGATCGGCCCCCATGTCGATGCGGGGAAGCTGGTCGCCCCCACGAACGTGCATCTGCTGCACGGCGCACCGCATGACGTAGTGATGAAGGAAGTCTGCCTCGTGGTAACGCAGGGCGGCCACGGCACCGTCAGTCGAGGGCTGATAAACGGTCTGCCGCAATTGGTGCTCCCCAACGGGCGCGACCAAGGGGATAATGCGGCACGAGTTGTGTCGAAGGGAGCTGGTCTACGGCTGTCGCCGAGTGCGAGTGAGGCTGAGATCGCCGACGCTGTCACTCAGCTACTTCAGGAACCGTGTTATCCTGCTGCGGCGCGCCGCTTGGGCGATGGCATCAAAGCGGAAATCGCCGCCTCCGGTCTCGTTGACGAATTGGAGGCTATGGTGGCAAAGAGGCGTATTGTCGGATCGGCGACCTGATGCAGGCGGTTTGATCGTGCATTCGGATTGTTCGAATTCATCGGCGGCGGCGCAGGCATCTCCCCTCCGGGATTTAGGCATCGATATCATTCCTTCGATGCTTCCGTACCGGGCGCAAGTCGATCTTATCTCCGGCCTGGTGCCTCTTCCAGGTCATCGTATTCCAGCGTTGCCCCTTCTGGCGCGGGCGTTCTCTACTCGATTGCATCTGTTTGGTCGGCGAACCCATTGTCTTCGCGGTCTGACTGCCGTTGGCTGCTCTCTCTGACACACACCATCTATCCTTAGATAGCCAGCACAGAAAAAAGGAGTCGAACCTCATGAATGTAGCCGAATCAGGCCCCATCCTGATGAATCGCGCCGGGGTGTGCCTCGCGCACTTCGAAGCTATTTCGGCGTCGCCCCTGAGTCAGCCGCTCGTCCTGATTCACGGCTGGACCGGCGATCACAGGATATTCACGCCGCAGATCGAACATTTCGCTAACAGTCGGCACGTCGTTGCGGTCAACCTCCGCGGTCACGGACACAGCGATGCGCCAAAGCAGGAGTACACGATCGAGGGTTTTGCCGACGACGTAGCATGGCAATGCGGTGAGCTGAAGCTCGAAAAACCGCTGGTCATCGGCCACAGCATGGGTGGGTCGGTCGCACTTGAGCTGTGCGGGCGCCATCCGGAGCTGGCCTCGGGTCTGGTGATGATCGATTCTGTTGTCATGCCCCGGTGGGCGCTGCGCGACAGCCCCGAAATTGGCCAGTTCCTGGATGAGATTTCCGGCTCAAATTATCGGGAGGTTTTGCGGAAAAATGCGTGGTCCATGGCCCTCGACTACGATGACCCTTCCAGGCGCGAGAGCATCCACAACATCTACATCCGGGCTTCGTGCGAGAAGACACCGCAGCATGTGGCATATTCGGTAATGCGCGATTTCTTTCTCAATTATGACGCGTCCCCTGCGGCATCGCGTTGCAAGATCCCGATGGCCTACATCGCGGCCGATGTGCCGCTGGTGAGCGCTGCGTGTGATCTCGACTGGCTAAAGGCTCGCTGCTCGCAGCTTGTTCTGGCCAAGACGCTGTTGGCTGGCCATTTCAACACCATCGAGGTGGCTGACCAGGTGAATGCAATGCTCGACCGCTTCCTAGCAGTCGGCCTGAGGCCGCGCCCCACCACCGGGTCGTAACGGATGTGCCGAATAGATCGGTTCACGATGTAAAGTCATGCTTTCGACTGAGCGAAGCATCGCGACACCTTCCCCAGCCGGTCGTCAGCGCCGAGGTTTTCGGCGAAGAACATCACGCTGGAGGAGCCCACGTCGAACGCAAGGGCGCGCTGATCGTGGGCGCCCGTTTCCGCCTTGTTGAGAGGCAGAATCTCTTGAGCGAGCCGCGCCGAACGGTGCCAAGACAGCCGCAGTTCGTTAAGGCCATCGATGCTGATCTCGGGTGGTCCAAGTCTCATTCCGCTGCAACAGCGCTCATCGAACACCCAGTTCGGTAACTCATGGGAAAGATCGGGCCGCTTGTGCATAAAGATGGACATCAGGCTCTTGCCGCGCCGACAGCAGCGAGACCTTCACCTTGCTCCCGAACAGCGGGGGCCACGGATAGGCGATCGTCGCAAACGAAAACCGTATGCAGAATGTCGGTCGTTAGCCGCGTTTTGACTGGAGGACATAACGCGCGCCATTGAACGGGCGGAAGTCGACAAGCTGGCACGACACATAACCTCTTGGCAGTTTGTCAGATTGGCTTCAACACACTGCTGTCTTTCCACTCTCTAACCAGCTAAAAACAGCCATATACTTATCCGTTATGGTGGCACAAGATTTGCGTCGTTAGCTAAGAGGCTGCGGCGCCGTATTCGCGTTTCAAGGCACAGCGACGGAAGGAAACAACTTGCCTGATCCGAAAAATCCTACCGTCGCCCGCGCAATAAGGGCATTGCGAGAAAGGGATCGAGTTAGATCAGAACCAATGGCTCGCTACCCAGCGAACGGCAATTGCGGACATGAACATGCATGTCCTTGCCGGCGTGCGCGGCGGCAATCACGGTGAGATTCAGCGTCAATCAGGATGAGACTCTGCGGCGGGGGTGTGACGTAGGGAGGGCGTAGCCCGACCGGAGTTACAT
>NZ_JARFYM010000052.1 GCF_030272705.1 Rhizobium mayense
GGCAACCTGATCGGTGGAGAGGGCTGCGATCTGCGTGGACTTCAGGGCGGCGACCTGGCCGGTCTTCAGCGCACCGATCTGGTCGGTGGAGAGGGCGGCGACGTCGTCGGTGGAGAGCACGCCGATCTGGGTCGAGGTCAGGGCGCCAACCTGCGTGCTCGTCAATCCAACGACCTGGTCGGTGGAGAGGCCCGCAACGTCGGCTGTGGTGAGTTTGGCGACCTGATCGGTGGAGAGGCCTCCCAACTGAGCCGTGGACAGAACTGCCAGTTGGTCCAGGCCCAACCCGGGAATGGCGGTCGCCGACACGGCACCCAGCTGCTCGGAGGTGAAGGTGGAGATATCCTGCGTTTCAAAAGCGGAAATCTGCGTTGAGCTCAGCGCCTTGATCTGGTCTGTGCTCAGTGCCGCCACGTCGTCCGTGGTCAGCTGTTTGATCGTTGAGGTGGCAAGTGCCTTAATCTGATTGATGCTCAGAGAAGAAATAACTGAAGTCATGGACGCGCGCCCCTAGTGTTAGCTGACTGCGAATATCACTCCTCAGCCGTCGGCCGCGCGAGAAGACCAGCAAAATCCATTTGCGGCGTCGTTAGACGCGCGTTTGCTGGCAGCGTTACCCGCTTGATCGGACACCAATACCGGCATCGACTATTCGGGCGACCTGTCGGAAGAGAATGAATTGACACGGAACATGGCTCGGACGAGCCGGCGCGTTGGAAGGGCATCATGCTTCCAGAGCCATGCAATGGCCCTGATCCCTACGCCATGGACGCCAATGTCTTGCCTTGCAACTCCGGTTCGCCCAGATCTGTCGTTTACTCATGGGCGAATCGCGTTCTTCAGCAGAACTCTCGCGACCAAGAACGGTTTTATTCTTTTGCTTTTAATTTTGAATTAACGACTGCTAAGCCTCGCCTCTTCCCAACAACAGATCCGGCGCAATACTTGCGCGCTATTCCGGAAAGATTGTAGGCGTGCAGCCGCACACCCTGGGCGATCAAGATGATGCCAGGGTCGAATCATTGAGCGGACGGGGGCGTCCGGTCCGGCTTAGGCTGAAGGACGGCGGTTGTGTACGCCTGTGACGCGGACCACGACCTGCTGGTGATTGGGGTTCAGGGCGATGTACTCATATTGGAGGCCGACACTTTCCACGAACTCCTTGAACGCCTTGAATTCGTGCATCTCCCAGCCGGGATAGTTGAAGTATTCATCAAAGATGATGATCGTCCCGGGCACGAAGCGTTCGCGCAGCTGCGTCAAAACCGTTTGTGTCGAGCTATAGAGGTCGCAATCGACGTGCACGAGAGACGCCGGGCCAGGATGGGCGTCAAGGAATTGCGGCAGGGTCCTGTCGAACCATCCGACGACCAGTTCGACGTTGGATGCGACTGCGGGAAGACCCGTGAGGCCAAAGGCGCCCTTGTCATAGCCCTCGCGCCAGTCTTCCGGAAGCCCCTCGAAGCTGTCAAACCCGTAGACGGGTCCCGATCTGCCCTGCGCGATGCGGTTGATCGACCGGCCTGAGAAGACCCCGAATTCCAAGGTCAGCCCCTCAACGACGGCGCAGGACACAGCGTAATCGAGCAATTCTAGTGCTGAATTGAGGCGTTTTGCGCCGATCATACGGGAGTACAGGTATTGTGAAGACGATACTGCGGCGGAAAGACGCGCTACTGTATCAAGATTAAATGCGTCTCCTCGGGGATTCCCCAATATCTGTTCGACCATAACGGCCAGAAACTGCACAAATTGCGGGCTGTCTGGTGAGGGGACATTCATGTGTCGGTGCTTTCCCTGGCGCTGGCTGAAGCTTTTCTCCCCTACATGCCTAGGGTGAGAAGCTTACCCGGAGCGTGCGTCAATGAGGGGCGACGGCGGTGGGAGGAGCAATGTCGGGCAGGTGGGATGGCTTGGCCCCGACCCGGCGTGACATCGCGGCCTTACATCAGGCGCTTATCAGGGCATTTGCCTCGCGACAGGCAGCGATGAAAGCCACGCGGGTTTCGTTTGCGGTTGAATAGCCTTCAAAACAATCGATGCAGATGCGCAAGGCCACCTCATAGGCGTTTCCGTGGCGCGTCAGCCAATCCGCGGTGAGGCAATCTGTGGCCTCGGCCACGGTCTGGATGACCCGGATATTTTTCGGCAGGCGCACGACGACAGGCTTTCTCCAGGCGGTTTGAAACATCGGACTCCCCGTTTTGGGTTTCAAAACGGTATAGCGGCGGTTTCGTTCCAGGCATTCTCAGGGCGGGGCATGAAGTTGCGGTGTGAGAAGGAGGGTTCGGTGACGCAGCCGACCTTATCCTGCCATGGTGGTGGTCTCGATCGGTACGCCCGCTTCCTTGGCTGCCGCGAGAAAGCTGTTGCGCGCTTCGCGCGGCTGCCTGATTCCGCTTTCAACATCCGCACATACTTGCAAGGCCATCATGAATGCCTTGCCTTCGGCGACCGGCCACGCATTTAGCAACATGTCCAACGCCTCTTTCGTCGTGCCAATGGTGTAGCTTTTCCCCGTACGCGTGCAGATCACCACCACCGGGAAATTCCAACGTCTGTTGCTCATCATCGCCAGCTCCAACCCACGCCCCTCGGGCCACGGCTGAGAGATGTAAAGGTACTGACGAAATTCAAGGCCGCGTCGGGTGCGACGTGAGTGTCGGGATCAGCGAACGGGTTCTGCTAGAACCCCGTACCCTCGCAAAAACAAGTCCACCGCTTGTTCCGCGGATCCCCGAATCTGAGCCTCCGTCGGTGTTTCACCAAACAACGTGGTCATCTGCAGGTCGGCGTTGATCAACGCGGTGAATTGGCGGGCGGCCAGGTCGCAATCGGGGATATGGAGGAGGCCCTGGTGGTGGAGGCGCGCGAAGATGGCGCCCAGTGCTGTGCCGATCTTGCAGGGGCCGTGTTCGCGCCATGCTTCGAAAAGGTGCGGATAGCGGGGACCCTCGGACTGGACGAGCTTGCGCAGGAATTTTCCGTCCTGATTATAAAGACAGTTGCGGTTGAGATCGACCGCGAAGGCGATCAGCTCCTCTCGAAGGTTTTCCGGCTTGTCGGGGAAGGCGGCCAGCGCAGCAAATAGGGCGGTATTGGCGCGCGCAGTCACGTCGGCGACGACGGCCACGAACAGCGTCTCTTTTTCGCGGTAGTGATTGTAGATGGTCTGCCGGGAGACGCAAGCTTCCTCGGCGATCTCGTCAATGCTCGCGCCTGAAAATCCCTCGCGGCAGAAGACTTCCGCCGCAGCGTCAAGAATGGGAACACGCTTCAGGCATTGGGCGGGTCTTATTGTCTTTGCCTGCGAGGCGGCGTTTCGGCTTTTCATGGGATGAAGATAATCCGCATTGACGATTTGGACAATAGTGTCTATTTTTACAACTGTGTCCAAATTGATGGACGTAAATGTTAAGCGTAATCGAGGCCCGCGCTTTCCTCCCAAGACCGTGTGGCGTTCCCAAAATTCAATCCAAGAATCCGTCGGGCATTCCGTCGATTTTCGGGTGGTTTGTTCTTCGAAGTGAAGGCAGTTGAGCCCTTGTCGGGCCTCGATTGCCTGATGCGGAATATTGTTTTCAACGTCTCCCGCGGGAGATACGGCGTGAAGGCAATCCGGCTTTCGCACCCAAGATTTTCTGAAAGTTCACCATCATGACGACGTCTTTCCTTCGCTATGCAATCATCCTCGGCCTGCTTTCAGCCATCGGCCCCTTCGCGATCGACATGTATCTTCCTGCCTTGCCTTCGATCGGCAAGGATCTCGCGGCGGAGAACGGTGTCGTTCAGTTGAGCCTGCTGTTCTTCTTCATACCTTTCGCTGTCTTTCAACTGCTCTATGGGCCGCTTTCGGACATGTGGGGACGCAAGGCGCCGCTTTATCTCGGCATCGGCCTGTTCGCGTTGGCCAGCATCGGTGCGGCGACTGCAAGCAATATCGAGACGCTGATCGCCTTCCGCTTCCTGCAGGGCATTGGCGGGGCGGCCGGCATGGTCGTGCCGCGCGCCGTCGTGCGCGACATGCATACCGGTGTTCAGGCGGCGCGGCTGATGTCGTTGTTGATGCTCGTCTTCAGCATTTCGCCGATTCTCGCGCCTCTCACAGGCAGCGCCGTCATAACTTTCTATGGATGGCGGGGTGTGTTCTGGGCGGTAACGATCGCGGCGGCGATCGGCCTGATCCTGCTGTCGACGCAGCTCGAGGAGACCCGGACGAAGGCGGACCGCGCGCAAAGCGGCTTGCGCAGCGCGATGGCGGCTTATCGCCTGCTGCTCGGCGATCGCAATTTCCTGACGCTGACCTTCATCGGCGGTCTCGGCATCTCGGGCTTCCTGGTCTATCTTGCCAATTCGCCCTTCGTATTGATCGACCACTACGGTCTGACCCCGACACAATACAGCTTCGCCTTCTCGATCAATGCCGTTTCCTTCTTTGCAGTGTCGCAGCTGACCGGCTGGCTCGGCGAGCGCTTCGGCCTGGTGCGGGTGATGCGCGTCGCCGTCACCGCCTTCGCCTTTACCATGGCGGCGCTGGTGGTGGTGATGAGCCTTGGCTTCAGCCAGTTGCCGATCATGGTCGTGTTCCTGTTCGCCGGTTATGGTTTCCTTGGCCTGGTCATCCCGACGACGGCGGTGCTGGCCCTGGAAGATCATGGCGAGATTGCCGGCACGGCCTCGGCGCTGATGGGCACGCTGCAATTCGTCACCGCCGCTGTCGCCATGGTCATTGCCAGCCTGTTCTTCGACGGTACCGCCCTGCCGATGGCCGCCGGCATTGCGCTCTGCGCGGTCGCCGCCTTCCTGCTGACACAGGCGACCATTGCCCGCCGGTCGGTGGCGGAAGTAGCCGCGGAATAGGGGCTGTTTTCCTACAGGAAATGGGGAAGGCCGGGGTATTGCTCCGGCCTTTTCGATTCCGGCGCCTGCAAAAGAGGTCTCTTGCGGAGAGGCGCAAGATCATCAAAGACTTGAGATGCAGCGGAAGGAGATGAGCCGATGGGTAGTTTCGAGGAGATTTTGGAGCGGGCGGAAAAGCGCAAAGGCGGGGCGGAAGGCCTGAAGGCGCTTCTGCCCAGGGTGCCCGATCATGCTGTGCTGCGCGCCACACCGGATGATCGGCTGCTGTCACAAATGACGCGCTACGTCTTCTATGCCGGTTTTGTGCGCAATGTCATCGATTCGAAATGGCCGGGTTTCGAAGCTGCTTTTTCCGGTTTCGACCCGGCTTTCCTCAACCTCGCACCTGATGATTATTGGCACGATCTGACTTCCGACACGCGCATCGTGCGCAATGGCGCCAAGATCATGTCGGTGCGGGACAACGCGCAGTTCATTCGCCAGCTCGCCGATGAACATGGCAGCGCTGGCCGCTTCTTCGCCGATTGGCCGGTGGAGGATCATATCGGCCTGCTGGCCGTCCTCGACAAGCGCGCCAACCGGCTTGGCGGCATGAGCGGCCAATATTTCCTGCGTGCCATCGGTCGCGATAGTTTCGTCATGAGCCATGACGTACTCGTCTGCCTGCGCCTTGCCGGCCTGCCGATCTCGGAGACGAAGCCGACCAAGAAGGACCTGCGCCTGATCCAGGATCAATTCAATGCCTGGGGCGCCGAAACCGGCCTACCACAGACCTATCTCTCGCGCATCTGCGCCTTCTCTGTGGGCATGCCGGGCGAAGAAGAAGAGGTCTGATTGATTTGGCGGGTCGAATAATATTGGATCGTCCCCAGGAATAGGGAGAGACTTTCATGTCGACCGACAACAGGCCTTTGGCCATCAGCGCGCCCGAGCCGCGCTCGCTTGAACTCATCTTCACCAAGGATGCGCTGTCGCTCCTCCACTCGAAATACCGGATCGTCGAGGCGGATCCGGAGAATATTGCCGGGCTTGGCGACGATGTGCTCGGCGAGGCGCTCTACATCATCGGCCAGCCGCCGCTTTCGAAGGAGACGCTCGACCGCATGCCGCACCTGCGCTGCATCCTGAATGTCGAAAGCAATCTCATCAACAACATGCCCTATGACGTCCTGTTCCAGCGCGGCATTCATGTTGTCACCACCGGACAAGTCTTCGCCGAGCCGGTGGCTGAAATCGGGCTCGGGTTTGCACTGAGCCTGGCACGCGGCATCGTCGATGCCGATCTCGATTTTCGCAAGGGCAGGGAGCTTTGGGGCGGTGACGGCAATGCCAAGGCCCGGCTGATCTCGGGGAGCGATATCGGTATCGTCGGCTTCGGTGATCTCGGCAAGGCACTGAACCGGGTGCTGTCGGGCTTTCGGGCGAATATCAGGGTGTTCGACCCCTGGATGCCGCCTTCGATCCTCAGGGAACATGGCGTTCAGCCGGCCGGCCTTGACGAGGTGCTGTCGGGCAGCGATTTCGTTTTCGTCGTTGCCTCCGTCACTAGCGAAAACAAAGGTTTCCTTGGCGCTGAGGCTTTTGCACGCATGCGCAAGGGGGCGGCCTTCATTCTGCTTAGCCGCGCCGATGTCGTGGATTTCGAAGCGCTGGTGGCTGCCGTCTCTTCTGGCCATATCGTCGCGGCGAGTGATGTCTATCCTGAGGAACCGCTTGGCAAGGATCATCCGGTCCGTAGCCTCAAAGGCTTCATCCGCTCGGCGCACCGCGCCGGTGCGCTGGATAGCGCCTTCAAGAAGATGGGCGACATGGTGCTGGAAGATATGGAGCTGATGGATCGCGGCTTGCCGCCGATGCGTTGCAAGCGGGCGGAGCGCGAGACGGTGTCGCGGATGCGCTCGAAGCCGGTCACCCGGAACTGACGTTGCGTCCCGCTACGGATGCCCATCCATTGCGACGGTAGGCGCATCACTTTGCCGATTGTAAATATATAGAAATCATGGAGATAATGGTCGTATACTTTAGATATCGAGGACAAAGCAATGAAGCCGATCCAGATCTATGCCTTCGATATGAACTGCGTTGGGCATATCAATCACGGCCTCTGGACGCATCCGCGCGACACCTCGCTGAATTATACCGACCTCGATTACTGGGTGGATTTCGCGCGAACGGCCGAGCGCGGCAAGCTCGACGGCATTTTCCTGGCTGATATTGTCGGTGTCTACGATGTCTACAAGGACGGCCCCGAGACCTCGATCCGGACAGCGGCGCAAATACCGGTCAACGACCCAATCATTCCATTGTCGGCCATGGCCTATGTGACAAAACATTTGGGCTTCGGCGTCACCGTCAATACGACTTACGAGGCGCCGTTTCTCTTTGCCCGGCGAATGTCGACGCTGGATCACCTGACGAAGGGCCGCATCGGCTGGAACATCGTCACCGGCTATCTCGACAGCGCCGCCCGCAGCATGGGCATGGAGCGCCAGCCGGATCACGATGCGCGTTATGATGCCGCCGAAGAGTATCTCGAGGTCGTATACAAGCTCTGGGAGGGAAGCTGGGACGACGACGCGGTCAAGCGCGACAAGATCGGCGGTCTGTTTGCCGATCCATCCAAGCTGCGCGCCGTCCGACATGAAGGCAGCCATTATCGGATGGACGGCATTCACTTGAGCGAACCGTCGCCCCAGCGCACGCCGTTGCTATTCCAAGCCGGTGCTTCGGCTCGTGGGCAGGATTTTGCCGCGCGGCATGCCGAATGCGTCTTCATTGCCAGCCCGACGCCGCAGGGCGCAAGGCCGATGACGGAGGCGCTCCGGCAGCGAGCCGCCCACTTCGGCCGACGCGCCGACGATCTCAGCATCCTCAATCTCGTTAGCGTCGTCGTTGGGCGGACGGAGAAGGAGGGGGAGGACAAGCTGGAGGATTATCGCCGCCATGCCAGCGTCGAGGCGTCACTTGCGCATTATTCCAGCTCGATCGGCATCGATCTTTCGAAGTTCGGCCTGGACGAGCCGATCGAACAGACGACGACGAATGCGCAGCAGGCCGCTCTCGCGGCAGTGAGTGGCAAGAGCAGCGGCAAGCCGGCCATGACGCTGCGGCAGATCATCGACCAGATGGTCCTCGGCAGCCGACAGAAGCCGATGGTCGGCTCGCCGGAGCAGATCGCCGATCGCTTTCAGGCCTGGGCGGAGGAGGGCGGCATTGACGGCTTCAATCTGGCGCGGACGGTCGCGCCGGAAAGCCTGCGCGATTTCGTCGATCTCGTCGTCCCCGTGTTGCAGGAGCGCGGGCTATTCAAGGCGGATTATGCCGAGGGAACGTTGCGCGAGAAGCTGTTCGGTCGAGGCGATGGGCGGCTGCCGTCAAGCCATCCGGCAGCCGCATTCCGTCATCGGACTTGACCGATGAGCATCAGCGATGATCGAGCTTTGCGACGAGGCGGTCGCCAAGCCATTGCATGCCGCAGACGAGGATGATCAGTACGATGACGACGGCGATCATCACGTCGGTCTCAAAGCGCTGGTAGCCATAGCGGATCGCAAGATCGCCGAGGCCGCCGCCGCCGATGGTGCCGGCCATAGCCGAGGCGCCGATCAGGGTCACCAGCGTCACGGTAAAGCCGGCGACGATGCCGGGCAGCGCTTCCGGCACCAGCACTTCGCGGATGATCGTCCAGCGATTGCCGCCCATGGCGCGCACGGCATCGATCAGGCCGCGATCGACCTCGCGCAGTGAAACTTCGGCGATGCGGGCGTAATAGGGGATCGCTGCGATGGTGAGCGGCACGATTGCTGCGGTTGTGCCGAGCGCAGTGCCGACGATCAACCGCGTCAGCGGGATCAATGCTATCAACAGGATGATAAAAGGCACGGCGCGGAAGCCGTTCACCAGCGCCGCGAGCACGCGATTGACGGTGAGTTGCTCGGCGATGCCGTCGCGGCCGGTGACGACCAGGGCAAGACCGAGCGGCAGGCCGATGATGAGCGAGATCAGGCCGGATGCACCTGTCATCCAGATCGTTTCCCAGAAGGAACGCCAGAGCAGGCCGAGGACGATGTCAGTTGTCATAGCCTAAGGCCTCCACCCGGGCAGACCGGGCCGTCAGAAAATCAGTCACCTGCGCCGGCAGCGTTGCATCGCGTGTCGGGACGGCGATGAAGAAGCGAGCGACGGGCTGGTTTTGAATATGATCGATGCCGCCATGCATCAGACGGAAGGAATGCGGCAAAGCCGCCGAAAGCTCAGCGAAAAGTGCGCCTTGCGCGGCCGGACCGGCGAGATCGACGCTCAGAATCGCCTCGATACCCGACGTCTGCGACAGGCGCCCGGCAATATGTTCGGGAAGTTGCGGGCGGATCGTGCTGAGCAGGCTTGCGGTGATATCGGTCTGCGGATTGGCGAAGATCTGCCAGACCGGACCTTCCTCGACGATGCGGCCCGCATCGATAACGGCGACCCGATCGGCGATCGAGCGCACCACTTCCATCTCATGGGTAATGAGGAGGATCGTCAGGCCGAGCTTGCGGTTGATATCCTTCAGCAGCGCCAGGATCGAGCGGGTCGTTTCGGGATCGAGAGCTGAGGTCGCTTCGTCGGAAAGGAGAAGGGCGGGACGGGCGGCAAGCGCCCGGGCGATGCCGACACGCTGCTTCTGACCGCCTGAAAGAGCGGAAGGATAGGCTTTCGCCTTGTCGGCAAGACCGACAAGTTCGAGTAGCTCGCGGGCTCGCGCCAGCCGCTCTGCCTTGGCCACGCCTTCGATCTTCAACGGAAGAGCGACATTGTCTTCGACGGTCTTGGCCGAAAGCAGATTGAAATGCTGGAAAATCATGCCGATGCAGCGGCGTAGGGGCTGCAGCTCGTTTTCCGACAGGCCGGCAATATCACGTCCTTCGATATGGATTTCGCCGCTATCGGTCCGTTCCAGCCCGTTCAGGCAACGGATCAGCGTCGACTTGCCGGCGCCACTGCGGCCGATGATGCCGACGATTTCGCCACGGCGGGCCGTCAGCGAAATACCGTCGAGCGCCGGGTTCGTGCCAAACCGCCGGCGAACATCGACGAGGCGGACGATCTCGTCGTTCTGCGACGTGCCGGGCGGGGCATGTCCTTTGACGGCGGTGGCGGAAACGAAGGAATTCATGATGGTTCTCTTTGTGAAAAGGTGGCCGTTGCGTGTGCCGCGCCTCTGACACCCCCTCTATCACTATCGTGACATCTCTCCCACAAGGGGGGAGATCGTTTGGAGAATGTCGCTCGTCCTCATCAAAACAACAAACCTCGGATTCCGCAGGTTCTGTGTCCGTTTGAGGCGAAGGGATGCCAGGAGTTACCAATCTCTCCCCTTGTGGGGGAGATGTAACGAAAGTGACAGAGGGGGTATGCACCCTCCGCGAATTCCATAATCAACTTAAACTTCGTCGCATCCCATCGGAAAGCACCGAAGGCGGCCGAGCAGAAACACCCCGGCCGCCTTGGTGCTCAGCGCTGCCCCCGGCGCTGAATTGGAATTAGTAGGCGCTGAGGCCCGTGCCCTTGTAGACTTTGTCGAACTCGGCCTTGACCGTATCGTTCTGATAGGAGGCGACCAACGCCTTCACCCAGGCCTCGTTTTCGCTGCCCTGTTTGACGGCGATGAAGTTGCGGTAGGGATTGCCGTCGATCGGCTCCTGCGCAATGCGGTCCTTCGGCGAAAGCCCGCTTTTCAGCGCCCAATCGGTATTGACGACAGCGGCGTCGAGATCGTCGATCGAGCGGCCGACGATGCCGGCATCGAGCTCCTTGATTTCCACATTCTTCGGGTTCTCGACGATGTCGGCGGTTGTGGCGAGAATGCCGGTGCCGTCCTTGAGCTTGATGACGCCCTCATTCTGCAGCACGCGCAGGGCGCGGCCTTCGTTGGACGGATCGTTTGGAACGCCGATGACCGCGCCCTTCGGCAGATCGGCAACCGCCTTGTATTTCTTGGTATAGAGCCCGATCGGCCAGACGCCCGTATAGCCGACACGGACGATATGGTAGCCGTGCTGCTTGATCTGGTTGTCGAGATAGGGCTGGTGCTGGAAGGCGTTGGCGTCTACTTCGCCGCGCTCCAGCGCTTCGTTCGGCTGGGTATAGTCGTTGAAGACGATGGCTTCGATTTTCAGGCCCTTCTTGGCGGCTTCCGTGGCCACCACGCGCCAGACGTCTTCGTCCTCGCCGCTCATGATGCCGACCTTGATCGTCTTGTCGGCGGCAAAGGAGGGGGCGGCCGCCGTCAAGCCGATGACGGCGACAGCGGAGGCGAAGAGAGCGGCAAGGCCGGTCCGGCGCGAGAAGCGCAGCGCAGCGAGACCTTCAGAAGACTTTTTTGTCATGGGAAATCCTGTTCCATGTGATTGAGACGCCATCGTCTCGTTGACGCATGGATCATCTCAGACGGTTGTAGGCCACGCGAAGCAGGATCATTTGTTGTGCGCCGTACTTCTGAAAAACTCTTTTTGGCGCGTCGCTGATCGAGAACTAATTTTCTATAGATATAGTAGATTTTTGTGCATCAGAGATTCCAACTGCATCGAAATTGTGCAGATCAGCGGTGGATCGGATCTTTCCAGAGCACTTCTTCCGGCTTTTCCACCGGTTCGATGTCGAGATTGACGACGACGGGCTCCTGACCGGAACGGACAAGCACGCATTCCAACGTTTCGTCGCGGCTGGCGTTGATCTCCTGATGCGGCACGAAGGGCGGCACATAGATGAAGTCGCCAGGGCCGGCTTCGGCGACGAATTCCAGGTTTTCGCCCCAGCGCATGCGCGCCTTGCCCTTAACGACATAGATGATGCTTTCGAGATCGCCGTGATGATGGGCGCCGGTCTTGGCGTTGGCGTGGATCGTCACCGTTCCAGCCCAGATTTTCTCAGCACCCGCGCGGGCATGATTGATGGCGGTGGCCCGGTTCATGCCCGGTGTCTGTGCGGTGTTTGGATCGAGCGCATTGCCGGGGATGATCTTGATACCATGTTCGCGCCAGTCGACCGGCTCCTGATGGTGGTCGTGATCGTGTCCATGATCGTTGCTCATGGCTGTCCTTTCACTGCCGAGGAAGGGATTCGTGCCCCTTCCAAAGATGAGTTGCTATATTAGCCTATGGCGAAACCATTCAAAAATATAGGGAATTACAGAAAGTTTCGAAAGAGGCTTTTCAAGTCGAGATTAATCGATAGACTTGATCAAGTTAATTGACCGGCGGGAACATTTCGTGTTCGTCCCGCGTTGCGCCGGTCGCGAATAAATGGTTTGCCGCGCCGCTTGTCCGATCAAATACGTTCGGGGCGCGCCAGATGCAGAAGCAGCGCGTAGGCCTCTCCATCAGAGGCCGAATTCATTTTCAGATTATGCGCCGGACTTCCACTTGAAAGGAGACAGACATGAGCAATGCCTTGCCGCCCCTTCATGAGGGTCATGCCCCCATTACTTTGCAGCAGCTCTTCAGGGAAGCGCTTTATGCCTTCGAGGAATGGGACACAGAAGTCACCGAACCGATCGTGATGTTCGAAGGGAAGGTTGTTCCCGTCAGCGTCGTTTTCGAAGCCATGCGTGAGTGCACCGATATCGTACCCAACAATATCGTCACTGCCGTCACCGAGCGGCTGACGAAGCCCTGGGAAGGCGAAGGTCCTCTGGACACGATGACCTTTTCGACCGCCGCGCGAGTGATGGGTGTTCTCGTTCGCAAACGCCTCCTGGTCGTTAACAACGGTGTCAATGTCGCCGCTGTCGTTGCGGAGACCCAGGCAACGGAAAAGTCGGACCGCTAAGAAATAGCGCATGATGTATTGAGGAACCCGCCGGTTCGCGCCGGCGGGTCTTTTTTGCGATATCAGCGGCTGCTGACGTCGAATTCTGGGTCGACGGGGATCTGCATCGCCGTCACCAGATGGTTCGTCTGTCCGGCAAGGCCGATGACGGCCAGCAATTCGCCATGCTGCGCATCCGTCATGCCTTTTGCCCTTGCAGCGGCGGTGTGGGAATGGACGCAGTAGGTGCAGCCATTGGCCGTTGATACGGCGATGTAGATCATCTCACGGACCAGCGGATCGAGCGCGCCGTCGGCCATCATCACCGCCTTCAGCCCTTCCCAGGTGCGCTTCAAGAGCGCCGGATCGTTGGCCAGACCACGCCAGAAATTATTGACGAAATCGGATTTTCTGACGGCACGGATATCGTCGAATACGGCCTTGACCGCCGGGATCGCATCGACTTCCGCATCATCGAGCAATTTGACTGTCGTCATCTCACGTCTCCTTTCAACAATCCCAATTGACGCGAAAGCTATAGCGCATTTTCGCGGGGACTTCGCCGAATGGCCGCTGATCATGTTCCCTATTTTCGTTTGCAAAAATCATCCATATGTGAAAATACTATTCACATAAGAAAATTCGGGCGTCGGACGCTGGGAGTTCGGCAGGCGGAGCGTCTGCCGATGTGGAGACGCGCGGTCGGCTGAATTGATGCTAGGGAAGCGGAAATAATCATGGTGGTGGAAAAGGAATTGCCGCTGGCCGGCCTGGTGGTCGTGGATATGAGCCAGTTCCTGTCCGGTCCCTATTGCACTTTGAGACTGATGGATCTCGGCGCCAGGGTCATCAAGATCGAGCGGCCGGAAGGCGGCGATCTCTCGCGGCGGCTTTATCTCAGCGACAGCGAGAGCGGCGATTCGACCATTTTCCACGCGATCAACCGTTCGAAGGAGAGCCTGGCGATCGACTTGAAGAGCGAGCGCGACATGCGGGCCCTGCGCAAACTGATCTCCAGAGCCGACGTCCTGGTGCAGAATTTCCGACCGGGCGTGATCGAGCGGTTAGGGCTCGATTATCAGGCTGCGCAGGAGATCAATCCGCGGCTCGTCTATTGCTCGATCAGCGGCTATGGCGAAGAGGGGCCCTGGGTGTCGCGTCCGGGGCAGGATTTGCTGGCGCAATCGCGCTCCGGTGTCATGTGGCTGAACGGCGATGAAGGGCAGGGGCCGGTTCCGTTCGGCCTCGCGATCGGCGATATGCTCGCGGGTGCGGCTGCGGCTCAGGGTATCCTGGCGGCGCTGGTGCGGCGCGGCGTCACCGGCAAAGGCGGGCTGGTGGAGACGAGCCTGCTGGAGGCACTGGTCGATCTGCAGGTGGAGGTGCTGACCGTCCATATGAACAGCGGCAACAAGCTGCCGCAACGTTCCGGTTTCCGCAGCGCCCATGCCTATCTCTCCGCACCCTACGGCGTCTACCCCGCAACCGACGGCTATCTCGCGATCGCCATGACACCGATTTCGAAGCTTGCCGACCTGCTTGGCATGGACGAGCTCGCGCCCTACCGCGACGATCCGAAAAGCTGGTTTGCAGCGCGTGACGAGATCAAGGCGCTGATTTCGGCCCGTATCGCTACCCGCACGGTGGATGAATGGCTGACAATCCTGGAGCCGGCCGACATCTGGTGCGCCAAGGTGCTCAACTGGCCGGAACTGTTGCAGAGCGAGGGATTTGGCGTGCTCGACATGCTGCAGACGGTCGACCGCGATGACGGCATTTCCGTGCGTACGACGCGCTCGCCGGTCCGTATCGACGGACAACGGCCGAAATTCGAACGTGCGGCCCCGCATGTCGGCGAGCATAATGCGGCGATCTGGGAAGAGTTCGACCTCGGGTGATTATCCGAGAGATCGCCCGACAGAATTAGAAGGAGTTTTCCCATGACGCGCATCACCAACCTCCGCGTATTCGACCTGCGCTTTCCGACCTCACAGAGCCTGGACGGCTCCGATGCAATGAATCCCGATCCGGATTATTCGGCCGCCTACGTTATTCTTGATACCGACAAGCCGGGTCTCGAAGGTCATGGGCTGACCTTCACCATTGGCCGCGGCAACGACATCTGCTGCATGGCGATCGAGGCGATGCGGCATTTGGTGGTCGGCACTGAGCTTGCCACCGTCTTGGAAAATCCCGGCAAATATTGGCGGCATCTGACCAGCGACAGCCAGCTCCGCTGGATCGGCCCAGAGAAGGGCGCGATGCATCTCGCCACCGGCGCCGTTGTCAACGCTGTCTGGGATCTGCTCGCCAAGGAGGCTGGCAAGCCAGTCTGGCGGCTGGTGGCCGAAATGGATGCCGAGCGCATCGCCGACATCGTCGATTACCGCTACCTGACCGATGTTTTGACCCGCGACGAGGCCGTGGCCATCCTGAAGCAGGCCGAGACCGGCAAGACAGAGCGTATCGCCGTTCTCGAGCGCGAGGGCTATGCCTGCTATACGACCTCGGCCGGCTGGCTCGGCTATGATGATGCCAAGCTGCGTCGTCTCTGCCAGGAGGCGATCGATGCCGGCTTCAACCATGTGAAGATGAAGGTCGGCCGTGATCTGGCGGACGACATCCGTCGTCTCACCATCGCCCGCGAGGTGATTGGCCCGGATCGCTATCTGATGATCGACGCCAACCAGGTTTGGGAAGTCGGCCAGGCGATCGACTGGGTGCAGAAGCTTGCCTTCGCAAAGCCCTTCTTCATCGAGGAGCCGACCAGCCCGGACGATGTCGCCGGCCATCGCAAGATCCGCCAGGCCATCGGGTCCGTAAAGGTCGCGACCGGCGAGATGTGCCAGAACCGCATCATGTTTAAGCAGTTCATCGCCGAAGGTGCGATCGACATCGTGCAGATCGATTCCTGCCGCATGGGCGGGCTGAACGAAGTCCTGGCCGTGCTGCTTGTAGCCGCCAAATACGGCCTGCCGGTTTGGCCGCATGCGGGCGGCGTCGGGCTCTGCGAATATGTGCAGCACCTGTCGATGATCGACTATGTCGCCGTCTCCGGCACCAAGGACGGCCGCGTGATCGAATATGTCGACCACCTGCACGAACATTTCAAAGACCCCTGCGTCATTCGTGAGGCTGCCTATATGCCGCCCAGCTTGCCGGGCTTCTCGATCGAGATGAAGCCCGAGTCGATCGCCGCCTATACGTTCAAGGGGTGATCCGTCAGCTCATGCGGAGGAGAGGCAAGGGCCGCCGAATGGCGGGTCCTTGCTCTCTTGAGTCAAGCTATCCCGGATCAATGCCGAATTGGTTCAATAATTTATTTGCTGGCGCGTGGCGTATTGCACCACCGAAATGAAGGTGGCGGCTATTTTCTGCGCCGATTAGTCGATGAACGCACAAATTGTGAGCTGTCCGAACTCCAATGGGATCATCGGCTTAGCAGCAGCCTGCCCATATTTTCGGCGCGAGCGCTGCCATCGGCACAATCACTGATCGGATTTCTCAAAATAATCTTCCATTTCATGCGGTTATAAGGTCTCCGAATGTCCCTTGACAGCCACGGAAGCCTGGACTGTTATAGCCACCTATAACAAATTCAAAAGATTGGCGGGATTTCGAGACAACCGCGGAACGGGCTCAGAGCTGAGGCCGGACCTACCAAAAGTTGCGTCTGAATGGGGCCACGGCAACGTCGATCCAATTGGAAATTGGTTCGAGAGCGATCAGCGGCGCCATGGATCGTTTGAAACCAGGAGATTGGGAATGAGATTGATATTCGCACTTCCGCTGATATCGGTGCTTTTGGCGGGCACGGCCGCATTTGCCAACGAGATGAAGATTGGCCTGCAGGATGACCTCGACGGTCTTGATCCGGTGAAATCACGGACCTTTGTCGGCGAAGTGGTTTTCAAATCGCTGTGCGACAGCCTTGTCTCCGTCGGAGCGGATCTGAAGGCGCAACCGGCGCTTGCGAGCAAATGGTCATGGAACGGCGACAATACCGAGCTGACTATGACCCTTTTCCCGAAGTTGACCTTTCATGACGGTTCGCCGATCAATGCGCAGGCGGTCAAGGCCAATCTCGATCGTGCGATCACCCAGCCGGACAGCATGCGCAAGAGTGAGCTGCAGTCGATCGACAGCGTCTCCGTCCTCGATGATCTCAACTTCAAGATCAAGCTGAAGCGGCCGGACCCGACGCTATTGCCGCAGCTTTCCAATCGCGCGGGCATGATGGTGGCGCCGGCGCATTTCGATACCGCGGTGACCGCGCCGGTCTGCTCCGGGCCGTACAAGTTTGTCTCGCGCCAGCAGAACTACAGCATCTCGCTGGAAAAATTCCAGAACTATCGTGACGCCGCCGACTATCACTTCGACAAGATCACATTCATGATCATGCCCGATACGACCGTGCGCCTCGCCAATCTACGTTCCGGCGGCCTCGACATGCTGGAGCGTTTGGCACCGTCGGATATTCCTTCCGTCAAGTCGGATGCCAACCTGCAGCTCGCCGCGATCACCAGCGTCGGCTATCAGGGCCTGACGATCAATGTCGGCAATGGCTCAGGCGGCAAGAGCCCGCTCGGCAGGGACAAGCGCGTCCGCCAGGCTCTGCAGCTTGCGATCGATAAGGATGCGATCAACCAGGTCGTCGGTGCGGGTACCTTCGAGCCGGCGCAGCAGCCTTTCGCCAGCGTCAGCCCTTTCCACAACACCGCGATCAAAGTCAGCGAGCATAATGTCGAGAAGGCCAAGGCGCTTCTTGCCGAGGCCGGGACGCCGAAAGTTTCTTTCGAGATGATCTACGCCAATTCGACCACCAGTGACCAGATTGCGCAGATGATCCAGGCTATGGCTGCGGAAGCCGGCTTCGATATCAAGTTGCATGCCGTCGAATTCACCACGATGCTGACTCAGGCGCAGAACGGCAACTTCGACGCTGTGTTGACCGGCTGGTCGGGCCGGTACGACCCTGATGGCAATATCCATCAGTTCCTCGCCTGCAAGGACAGCCTCAACTACGCCGGCTATTGCAACAGCCAAGTTACGGCCGATCTCGATAAGGCCAAGGTCGAGGGAAATTTCGATGCCCGCAAGAAGCTCTATGATGACGCCCAGAGCATCATTCAGGACGACCTGCCGATCATTTATCTCTATCATCAGCCGTGGCCCTTCGTTCTTTCCAAGAAGGTCCATGGCTTCCAGCCGCTGCCGACAGGCCTCATTAGCCTCAAGGGCGTGACCAAGGACGACTAGGACATGGATCATCATTTGCCTGCATCCTCAGCAAACTGCGCTTGGGGCTATTTCGACCCCAAGCGTGCGCCGGCTTTGACGGTCGATAGCGGCGACACCGTCATCATCGACACGGTATCCGGCGGGCCCGACGTTCTGCCCAAGGGCGATTTTTTCATCCCGCCCGAGCTGCTCGACGTCCACAAGAATTCCGTTCAGGAAATGCCCGGCCATATCCTGACTGGACCCGTGGCGATCCGCGGCGCCAAGCCCGGCCAGGTTTTGGAGGTGCGCATCAAGGATGTGAAGCTTCGCCAGAATTGGGGCTACAACGTCATCCGTCCGCTGGCCGGTACGCTGCCCTATGATTTCGAGACGGCGCGCCTACTGAACATCCCGCTCGACGCCGAGGCCAATGTCGCGCATCTACCCTGGGGTTTGAAGCTGCCTTTGGCGCCATTCTTCGGCGTCATGGGTGTCGCGCCGCCGCCGAATTGGGGCCGTATCTCCTCGATCATGCCGCGTGCCCATGCCGGTAATATCGACAACAAGGAACTGGTTGCGGGCACGACGCTCTATCTGCCGATCTTCAATGAAGGCGCCTTGTTTTCCTGCGGCGACGGTCACGGTGCGCAAGGCGACGGTGAGGTCTGCATCACGGCGATCGAGACAGCATTGCGCGGAACCTTCCAGTTCATTGTCCGCGATGATCTGAGCTTTACCTATCCACGCGCGGAAACGCCGACTCACTACATCACCATGGGCATGGATCCGGATCTCGACCAATGCTCGGTCATGGCGTTGCGGGACATGATCGTGCTGCTAGGCGAGAAGGCTGGCCTGTCGCGGGAGGATGCCTATACGCTCTGCAGCCTTGCAGGAGACCTGCATGTGACACAGACGGTCAACGGCAACAAGGGCGTGCATATGATGATGGCGAAGAGCCTGTTGCAGCAGGCCTGATTGCCGGCGTTGAAGCGTTCAGTTCGAGCGCTTCAACCACGCCTGGATGATTGGCACATCGGCGTCGGTCAGCTCATGGCCATGCGGGATGGTTTGAAGGTTCACCGTCGCGCCGTCGGCGCGGAGCCGTTCGGCAAGCGGCTGCGCGTAGGGTCCGTAATCGTCCTTCGCGCCGGCGATGATCAGGACGTCGGCATCCGACATGTCTGCCGGCGGTGGATCAGTGAGGACCGCCATGGAGCGCAGCAGCACGGTGCGGCGGATGAGATGCGGATGCAGCGACAGCATGGCATTGATAAGGTTCGCGCCGTTCGAATAGCCGACATAGACGACGCGCTCGGGGTCGAGCCCGTAGGCCTTGATTGCACCGTCGATGAAAGCGGCAAAGGCTTCCGCTTCGCTGGCGATATCGGCCTGATCGAAGGTAAACGGCGTGATACGGCGGAACCAGCGCGGCGCGCCTTCTTCTAAGGCCCGTCCACGCACACCGAGCAATGTCGCCTGCTCGTCGACCTTGTGGGCGATCGGCATCAGTGTCGTTTCGCTGGCGCCGGAGCCATGCAGCAGAATGAAGACGGTACCGTCCGGCTCTGTCGGCGCGAAGAAGCGGTGCACGAAGGGCAGGTCGCGATAGATGACGCGCGGTTCGCCGGGCATCGAGAATTGCGGCAGGATGACGTTCAGCTCCGCCAGCCGTTCCGCTTTGTCATCGGGCGCAAAAAGACGAGTGCCGAGTGTCGTCTCGTCTTCGTCGACCAGCATGCCCGGCGCATCGGTCGCCAGCTCGAACAGGATGCGGCCTGGCTCGCGGACATAGAGCGAGCGGAAATATTTGCGGTCGTGCATGGCTGTCGGCCAGGAATCGACCGCCTGCAGCGCCGTGCGCGCCGATTGCAGCTCAGCGTCGTCGGAAGCACGAAACGCCACGTGGTCGACCGTGCCGGTTCCCGGCGCGCTTGCCCAGAAACCGCGCGCATCACGGATGTCGATGATGTCGCCGGGTTCGGAAGCGAGACGGCTGATCGCGCCGTTGATCGCCTCTGGCCGGTAGCCGAAGTGCTTCACGAGAAGGTCTTGTGTCTCCTCAGGCGTCTCGCTGAACAGTGTCGCGCCGCGAATGCGTCTGACAGCATGTTCCTGCGGGATCTTATCGCTTGCCCAAGGCGCGGCCGATTGCAGATCCTTGGCGCCGACCAATTTGACGATGACGCCATCCGGGTCTTTCAACCGAAGCACCGGTTCGCCGAATTCGTCTGAAGGGCCTTCCGGTTTCAGCCCTGCACTTAAGGCGCGCGTCAGCCAGAAACCGATGCTGGCGGGGTCGATGGCGAGCGAGATCTCGCCGACCTGGCCGATGCCGGGGCGACCGGGGGAGCCGTCCTCCCAGACAAGGAAGCTCACCAGAGATCCCGGCGATCCCGCCGCATCGCCATAAAAGAGATGCAACTGCGTTGCGTCCTCGAAGCCTCCGGTGCGTTTGACCAGACGCAGACCAAGAAAGCCCACGTAGAAATCGACATTCGCCTGTACCTTGCGGGTGATTAGCGTGATGTGGTGAATGCCCGCGACCATATGATGCTCCAGAATGGATTGTCCAACTGGTTGCTATTTAGGGCGGAATTCGCGGTCAATTCAATGCGGCGTCCGTTGAGGCTGTGTTCACCGAAAGCGGCTATTCCGATGGCTTGACGACCTTTCGTTTGGTCTTGGTCTTTGGCTCCGGTGGTGGCTGCAGTGCCTCCTTCTCGAGACGAAGCTCCCGCAAGCGCGCCGTTTTGCGTTCGCGGATCATCTGTTCGCTGGCGAGGATTTCCTTGACGGTGGAATCGAGCCCGCTAGCCTTGGCCTGCGATGCCTGCTTCTTGGCTCCGAACAGGTTGTCTTTGTTAGGTGGCGCCATCTTGGCCTCCATGGTTCGTGTCGGCGTTGGCGTTGCTTGTGGGCTTTGGGCGGACGATCATCCGCGCCCGCAAGGCGGGAAGTCCTATTCACTACCGGATTGCGTTCGTAACGGCGATATAATTCCTTCGATTTCCAAGACATCAGACGGAATTACCGCGCTGAAACGAGGGAAACAAAAAGAAAAATTCCGGTGAGTCCTATATAGGGCGACGCAATTTTCTCGGAAATAGCAAGGGAAACACTATCTGATTCTGATCGTCAACGAGTGATGATTTTATGTCGCATGGGCCTGTCTGCGCGAAATGTTTAGTCATTTTCGACATTTCTGATGTTTTTCCTTGTGGCATATTCAGGCAACCATTATAAATCCTCCATCGATATTGGTGAACGAACTTTGCCTCGACGCACTCTGCGCGACACTGACGAACTTCCCTCTCAAAATCGGTCTAGAGCACCGGGCGGTTGCCTGGAATGCTATCTTTATACGAGTGATTGAAAGGTCATCGCTATGAGCACAGGTACTGTAAAGTGGTTCAATGCTGCCAAGGGTTTTGGTTTCATTCAGCCTGACGACGGCGCGACGGATGTCTTCGTGCACATTTCCGCGGTTGAACGCGCTGGAATGAGCACTCTCCGTGACGGTCAGAAGATTTCCTACGAGCTTGTCCAGGACAAGCGTTCCGGCAAGATGTCGGCTGACCAGCTTCAATCCTTGTAAGCATTTGCTTCCGGTCTTTGACCACGGAGGTACTGGCATCGAGCGTTGAGGCGATGAAGGAAGAGGTCGGGTTAGCCCGGCCTTTTTTGTTTTTTGCTCCAGGCGAGCAGCGATTGAAGAAATTTCCCCGGATGGCTTTGGCGAAGTAGATCGCTGCAAAAGTTCGGTTTTACCCTTCTGCAAAAACCAGATGTAAAATTGTCATTTCAATCGGGGTTCTGCAACTGAACATCTGGAAACAAGCCGTCCTATCCGCCCTCTCATAGAGATCATTCCCACCGATCCCCCACCCGATGTGAAAGCTGGCATCCTCGCCGCGTTGGTTTCCTTCAATGCCGAAATGCGGAACTTCGCGCCGGAGAAACCGGATTTCGCCATCGCAATTCGCGATCCGGAAACGAAGGAAGTCACTGGAGGTCTCTACGGCGTCGACGGCTATGGCCGGGCCTTCGTCAAGCTGCTGATCGTGCCGGAATAATATCGTGGGATGGGGTTCGGCACTCGACTGATCGAGGAAGCCGAAGCGATCGCGAGAACGCGTGGCTATATCGGCGTCTGGCTGGACACGTTCGAATTCCAGGCTCGCCCCTTTTACGAGAAGCTTGGCTACGCGCTGTTCGGCGGGCTCGAAGGCGGTGGCGGTGCCGTCCCGCGATATTTCCTGAAGAAGAAGTTCTGAACTTCGACCTGCTTCGTTGGGCTGCGTTTAGCCAGTCGAAAAATCATTTGCGAACGAGCTTTTCGACGCCTTTGCGTGGGCAACTCAGTGCCCGCCGAGCGCATCCTCCGGCGACTTCTTGCGGTGTCCGCTGATTTCAGAACCGGCGGTGCTCGAGAAGCGGGCGTTCCAGACCATGGCGAGAAGTGCGATCAGGGTCACGACAATGAAGGCGACGGAGAAGTCGCTCATTTCGGCGGTCGCGTGTTCGCGCGCATACATGGAGCCATGCAGGGCCAGAGCTGCGACGCAAATGCCGAGCGACAGCATCAGCTGCTGGAACGTCGTATAGAAGCTCGTCGCCGAGCTCATGCGGTCGCGGTCGATTTCATCATAGGCAATGGTGTTATAGGCCGTGAACTGGAACGACATGAAGAAGCCGCAGAAGAACAGGATCACGAAGATCAGCGGCAGTGGCCAGTCGGGCTGGAAGATTGCGCAAAGCCCATAGCCGAGCGTGCCGATGACGCCGAAAATCAGCAGGCTGGCCCGAAAGCCGAGCCTGCGCAGGATCTTGAGCTGCAGCGGCTTCATCGCCATCGAGCCAAGGGCTGTGGCAATGGAGATCTGACCGGCGGCGGCGGCCGACAGGCCGAAACCGAGCTGCAGCATAAGCGGAATGAGGAAGGGCGTCGCGCCCTGGCTGATACGCGTCAGTGAGCCGGCGATAACCGATGCACCGAAGGTCGGCACCTTCATCAGCGAGAAGTCCATGATCGGCGACGGATGCTTGCGGGCATGACGAAGGTAGGCAATGCCGAACAACAGGCCGATCGAAATGAGGAAGATGGCCAGATAGCCTTCGCCTTCGCGGCTCGACATTTCGAAGCCGAACAGCAGCGAGCCGAGCGAGATGCCGGAGAGGACGAAGCCCGACAGATCGAAGCGACCGTTCCTCGGGCCCTTAACCTCTTCGATGAACATCGAGACGAGGACGAAACCGATTATGCCGATCGGCACGTTGATGTAGAAGATCCACCGCCAGTCGAGATAGGTGACGAACATGCCGCCGACCGGGGGGCCGAGAATCGGGCCGATAAGCGCCGGAATAAGCAGCCAGGACATGGCGGACACCATATCCTTGCGCGCAACGCTGCGCATCAGCACGAGACGGCCGACCGGCATCATCATGGCGCCGCCGAGGCCCTGGATCAGGCGGGCGACGACGAGGAAAAACAAGGTCGGGGCCTGGGCACAGAGGAGCGAGCCGACGACGAAAACGGCGATGGCCGTTCGGAAAACCGTGCGCGAGCCATAACGATCGGCGATCGCGCCGCTCGCCGGAATGAAGATCGCGAGGCTGAGCAGATAGGAGGTGAGCGCGATGCTCATCGCCGGCGCGCTGACGCTGAAGTCTCTCGCCATGGTCGGCAGCGCTGTGGCGAGCACGGTCGCGTCAAGCTGCTCCATGAACATGGCGCTTGCTACGATAAGCGCGATAAGACGAAAATTAGGGGCGGCCCGCCGGGTTGGGGCGGCCTGGAAAATCTGGTCCGACATTGTCGGGGATCGCTCTCGATGGCGCGGTGGGGTCCAAAGACAGAACCGCAAGTCTGGTAACAGCGCAAAGGCCGATTGGAACGGTGGCTGTATACTCCCGCTCAGGCGCCATGGCTATATCCGAATTTGCAAATCTCATTGATCAAAATGGAAAAAACGTCGCAGCCGGGCAGGAATGTCACAGCCGATGAATGCCAGATGAACAGATGATGGCAGCAGCGGAGGTTGCATCGATCACGGCCTGTTTTCCCGCGTAAGACGATGTGTTTCGATCGCTGATCTTATGTCATGAATAAGTTGACATAACCGCACTTAAGTCATGTTCGGTCTTGTTGCATAGAGGTCTCCGAAACGAAATCGGGGACCGAATATGAACATCGAAGGAAGCGTTGCATTCGTCACTGGCGCCAATCGCGGCCTTGGCAAGGCCTATGCCGAGGCTCTGCTCACGGCTGGTGCCGCCAAGGTCTATGCCGGCGCGCGTGATCCGTCCGCCATCACCGATCCGCGCCTCATCCCCGTCAAACTCGACGTCACGTCGCCCGAGGATATCGCAGCCGCGGCGGCGCGTTGCGGCGACGTCAACATCCTCATCAACAATGCGGGTGCCATGCTGTTGACCACCATGCTGGCGGGCAATGCCGAAGCGGCGTTGCGGCGCGAGATGGAGGTCAACGTCTACGGTCCGCTCAGGATGATCAGAGCCTTTGCGCCGGTCCTGGCGAAGAATGGCGGTGGCGCCATCGCCAACATGCTGTCGGTGGTGAGCTGGTACGTCTTTCCCTTCAACTCCACCTATTGCGCTTCCAAACATGCCGCGCTTGCCATGACGGACGGCTTGCGCATGGAGCTGAAGGCACAGGGAACACAGGTGATCGGCGTTTATGCCGGCTTCATTGATACCGATATGGCCGCCGGCGTCAGTGAAGAGAAGACGCCGCCGCCACAGGTGGCCGAGCGCACGCTCGATGGCATCCGCAACCGCCAGGACCATGTCCTGGCCGACCGGAGCGCCGAAGAGATCTGGGCTGCCACTCGCAACGATCCCGCAGCATTCGCTGCGCAAATGCAGGCGATTTTTGATGCCGGTCCAACCTGGGCCGCCTGACTCCCAAAACCTAACCACCTTTTCAAGGAGAAGATCATGTTTGCAATCACTGCCGTCACCGGCAAAGTCGGTGGCACGACCGCTCGTACCCTGCTGAAAGCCGGCCACAAGGTCCGTGCCGTCGTCCGCGACCGGGCGAAGGGCGCGGAATGGGAGAAGCTTGGTGCGGAAGTCGTCGTCGCCACCTTCGATGACGCCGATGCGCTCGCGCGGGCTTTCGAGGGTACCGAAGGGGTCTTCGTCATGGCCTCGCCGAATTTTGCGCCTGATCCGGGCTTTCCGAGCGCCCGCAGAGACGCGGCGGCGCAGGCGGCCGCCATCCGGCGCGCGCAGCCGGGCAAGGTCATTGTGCTGTCGTCGATCGGCGGTCAGCGCACCTCTGGTCTCGGGCTCATCACCCAGGTGCATATGCTGGAAGAGGCGCTTGCGCTGCTGACCATGCCCATCGCCATTCTGCGGCCGGCCTGGTTCATGGAGAATTCGTTGTGGGATATCGCACTGGCGCGCGAAACCGGCGAAATACCGAGCTATCTGGCGCCGCTCGGCAAGCCATATTCGATGATCGCCACCGCCGATATCGGTGCCATTGCGGCCAGGACGATGGCTGAGAGCTGGACCGGTCACCGGGTAATCGAGATCGAAGGGCCGAAGCGCTATACCCAAACCGAAATCGCCACCCTGATCGGCCAGGCGATCGGTCGCCCGGTCGTCGCCAAGCCCGTTCCGCGCGCCGAGTGGGCGGAGCGCTTCCGGGCGCAGGGCGCCCAATGGCCGGAGCCGCGCATCGAAATGATCGAAAGCTTCAACTCCGGCTGGATCGACTTCGAGCCGGCAGGCGTCAACGAACACGTGGTAGCGCCGACGCCTTTTGGAACTGTGCTGGCAGAGCTCGCCAAGATCGCCTGAGGATCAGTATCCCTCGGCAAGACCCGAGCCGGCACGGCTGTCCATCGCACCGTTGTAGCGGGCACCGCCACCCTTGGCGATATCGCCAAGGCTCTTGCCGCCGACGAGAATGCCGGCGGCCTGACCCCAGACCGGCCAATCGCCGCCGACCTCGACATTATAGCCCATGCCGGTCAGCAGTTTGATCGTGTCGGGAGACAACGTATAGGGTTCGGTATAGACTTTGTCCGGCAGCCACTGGTGATGGATGCGCGGCGCGTCGATTGCCTGCTGAATATCCATGCCGAAATCGATGACATTGACGATCGATTCGAGGGTGATGGTGATGATGCGCGCCCCGCCGGGGCTGCCGATCACCATGAAGGGCTTGCCGTCCTTGGCGACGATGGTCGGGCTCATCGAGGAAAGCGGCGTCTTCTTCGGTTGGATGGCGTTGGCCTCGCCCTGCACCAGACCGTAGAGGTTCGGTACGCCCGGCTTGGATGTGAAATCGTCCATCTCGTTGTTGAGCAGGATGCCGGTGCCGGGTGCGACCACGCCGGCGCCGAAGGAGCCGTTCAGCGTATAAGTAACGGCAACCGCATTGCCGTCATTGTCGATGATGGAATAATGCGTCGTCTCATGGCTCTCGCCGAGGCCATTCGGCATCAGATCCTTGGAGACGCCGGCGCGATAGGAATCGATGCTGTCGCGAATCTTTTTGGCGTAGTCTTTATCCAGCAGCTTGCTGACGGGATTGTTGACGAAATCAGGATCACCCAGCGCGGAATTGCGATCGACATAGGCGTGGCGCATGGCTTCGACCATGAGATGCACGGTGTCTGCCGAGCCGTAGCCGGTATAGGACAGCGGATAGCCTTCCAGCACGTTCAGGATCTCGCAGATGATCACGCCGCCAGAAGAGGGCGGCGGCGAGGAGATGATCTCATAGCCGCGATAATTGCACGTCACCGGATCGAGTTCGCGGACCTTGTATTGCTCGAAATCCTCCTTCGCCAGAATGCCGCCCTTGTCGCGGCTGGCGTTGACGATGGCGTCGGCGGTCGCCCCTTTGTAGAAGCCGTCCGGACCTTGTTCCGAAATGCTGGAAAGGACCGCGCCAAGCTGCGGTTGGGTCAGCGTGTCGCCGGTGGCGAAGGGCTTACCGTCCTCTTTGATGAAGATCGCGGCGGCCGCCGGATCGCGTGCAAGCCACTTCTTGCCCTCATTCAGTTCGGCGGCATCCGCCTGGTTCAGGGTGAAGCCTTCCTTGGCGTAGCGGATTGCCGGCGCCATCAGCTCCTGGCGGGATTTCGTGCCGTATTTCTCACGCGCGGTCTCGAATCCCATGACGGAGCCCGGCACGCCGACGGCAAGATAGCCGTCCGTGCTTGCGCCTTTGACGACATTTCCTTTGGCGTCGAGATACATTGTCTTGGTCGAGGCAAGCGGCGCGCGTTCGCGGAAATCGAGGAAGGCCGTCTTGCCGTCCTTCAGCCGGATGGTCATGAAGCCGCCGCCGCCGATATTGCCGGCGGTCGGATAAACTACAGCCAAGGCATAGCCGACCGCGACCGCGGCATCCACGGCATTGCCGCCGTTCTTCAGCACGTCGACGCCGACATCCGTCGCCAGATGCTGGGCTGTTACCACCATACCGTGCTCGGCTTCGACCGGCTGCGGCGCAGCGGCTTGAACGGTGGTGATGGATAAGAGCCCGAAGGCGAAGATGGCGGCCGAAGAAATCGCCCGCTGGTAGAAATGGCGCATGATAGTCCCTCCCGAAATCAGGTTTTGCTAAGGGAACCTATCGCGGGCGTTGTGTCTAGTGTTGAAGAGCGTTCTAATGTTGAAATTTCTGCTAGTGGCCTGTCGCGGCAGAGCGTTCCGAATCGGGGCGTGGTGGAAGACGGCAGATTCATTCCAAAGCAAGATTGTCATGCGGCCGATCGGGTTAATGCAAAGGCGTTAAGCGAGAGGTGCGCAATCGATCTTTCGAGCCTTTTGAATATGG
The DNA here is from genome assembly GCF_030272705.1 of Rhizobium mayense. Classification (GTDB taxonomy): domain Bacteria; phylum Pseudomonadota; class Alphaproteobacteria; order Rhizobiales; family Rhizobiaceae; genus Rhizobium; species Rhizobium mayense. The sequence continues at coordinate 27,695 of NZ_JARFYM010000052.1, forward strand.
CGATTAATGCCTTTTCGCACTCGCAATATTTTCTTCATCAGTGCAGTCTACTTTAGGTAAGTGCCTGTGACAGGTGGAAGTATTGCGTGGAGAACTGACATGATCGTCACGAAACTCGAGCAATGGAAGAACGAACGCAATAGCCAGCCGAAGGCGCTCGTCATCGCCAGGAAGGCGCATGTCGTCGAGATCGAATGCACACATTGTGGCCGCCATTTTTTCCGGTGGGCATCCACAGCGCCCGCTTACTGGCGCTGCGAGGATTGCTCCGCAAATAATGGTTTATTGCAGCCCGGCGATTAGGCGATCAGGATGGCCCGGAAATCATTGACATTCGTCCCGGTCGGGCCGGGGACGAAGAGATCGCCAATCGCGTTGAATGCCGACCAGGCATCGTTGTTTCTCAGCATCTCGGCGGGTGCGAGCCCGGCCCTGCGCAGCCGCGCGACCGTGCCTGCGTCGGCAAAGGCGCCGGCATTGTCTTCGCTGCCGTCGATGCCGTCGGTGTCGGCGGCCATGGCATGAATACCGGTGTGGCCGTCGATGTCGATCGCCAGCGACAGCAGGAATTCGGAGTTTCGCCCGCCCTTGCCCTTACCGGTGAGCGTTACCGTCGTTTCCCCACCGGACAGCAATAGGATCGGCTTGGCGAAGGGCCGATTGCGGTTCAGGATTTCGCGGGCCATGGCGGCATGAACATGGGCTGCCTCGCGGGCTTCGCCTTCGATCGCATCGGAAAGGATTGCCGCTTCGATGCCGGCCTCGCGCGCTACTGCGGCCGCAGCCTCCAGCGAGACACCGGCCGATGCTATGATATGCACTTCATTGCGGGCAAAACGCCGATCGTCCGGCCGCGGCGCGTCGGCTTCCGGCTTTTCAATATGCGCCAGGACAGCGGCGGGCAGTTCGATGCGGTAGAGACGGATGAGATCCAGCGCTTCGGCGCGTGTGCCGGCGCCCGGCACTGTCGGTCCGGAGGCGACAAGGGCCGGATCGTCGCCGGGAATGTCTGACACTACCAGCGAGACGACCTTGGCCGGATAGGCTGCGGTTGCGAGGCGGCCGCCCTTGATGGTGGACAGATGTTTGCGGATGACGTTCATCGCCGAAATCGGCGCGCCGGAGGCGAGCAGCGCCTTGTTGACGGCGATCTCGTCGGCAAGGGTAAGGCTGCCCGCCGGGGAGGGCAGTAGCGCCGAGCCGCCGCCGGAGATCAGGGCGATCACCAGATCGTCCTCCGTCAATCCCTCGACCAGCTTCAACAGCCGCCCGGAGGCGACGAGGCCGGCTTGATCAGGAACGGGATGGGCGGCTTCGATGATCTCGATATGGCGGCAAGGGGTGGCAAAACCGTAGCGTGTCACGACCAGCCCTTCCAGCGGGCCATCCCAGCATTGCTCCAAGGCCGCTGCCATCTGCGCCGATCCTTTGCCGGCGCCGAGGACGATCGTCCGCCCTTTCGGTTTTGCCGGCAGATGCGCGCGGATGCCGGTCATAGGATCGGCGGCGCGAACGGCTGCGTCGAAGAGGGAGGTGAGGAAGGCGCGGGTATCGGAAACGGTCATATCGAAATCTACCTGTCTGCGATGAGCTTATGGTCATGTGGTGGCGCAACTGACGCAAACGCGCAAGGGCTGGTAAGGGCGATTGTGTCGGGTGAGGTGAATCCCTATGTTTTGAGGAGCAGTTTCAACGATTTTATCTGAGGATTTTCGAAATGGCCGAGTTGAAGGTGAAGACGAGACAGACGGGCGCTACGGCAACGGTCGGCCGCACGGGTCTTCCGCATGTGACGTCTGTCACGGGCGGCGAGATCGATATCGTCACCTCGCCATCGCTCCCGGGCTTCAATCCGCTCGACCTGCTTTATTCCTCGCTGTCCGCCTGCCTCGTGCTCAGCGCCCGCATGGCCGCGAGCAGTCTCGGCGTGCTCGACAAGCTGACGGAGGTGACTGCCGTCGTGACCGGCGAGAAGGCGACGGAGGGGCTGTCACGCGTCGAAAAGTTCAACATCACCTTCACGATCAAAGGCGATTTCGGCGACGAGATCCGCAATGCCATCGCCCAAGCCGCCGAGGACGAGATCTGCACGGTCAGCAATACGATCCGGGGAAATCCGAAATTCGAGACGGTGATTTCGGGGTGAGCTCGCAGTAGGCGGTAAAAGCCCCTCATCCGCCCTCCTGAGCTTGTCAATGGGCGGGCACTTTCTCCCCTTTTTGACGGGGAGAAAGGGAAAGCCGCGTCATCGCCATCCCTCTCTCAGTGCTGAGTCGGGCGAGGGTACTAGAGCGTTTCTGATTATGTTTGAATCGCGGATACCCTTTTGATGTCGAATGTGATTCAAGATGCTGGCTGAGAGGAGGTCAGCATCGATGGTCGCAC
>NZ_JARFYM010000053.1 GCF_030272705.1 Rhizobium mayense
TCTGCGGCCCTGGCGACTGTTCGGGTTCGATGGAACGGTAGATGGAGACCCGGGCTCTCCCACGGGCTTGGTGTCCCTTGGGTCCGGCGGTCTTCCATCCACCACCGCGCTGCCACCAGTAGCACACACGGACAGGCCTAAGTTACAAGGGTTAAGCTCTTACCACTCGGCCACGCTGCCATCTTCATGGCGCCAGACCGGATTGCGCCAGCGATGGCCTTCCTTCGCGCGTTCGATGACATAGGCTTCGTCCACTTCGATGCCGAGGCCAGGCCCCTGCGGAATGCTGACGAAGCCGTCGGCGTATTTGAAGACTTCCTTGTTAGAGATGTAGTCGAGAATGTCGTTGCCCTTGTTGTAGTGGATGCCGAGGCTCTGCTCCTGGATGAAGGCATTGTAGCTGACGGCATCGACCTGCAGGCAGGCGGCAAGCGCGATCGGGCCGAGCGGGCAATGCGGCGCGAGCGCCACGTCATAGGCTTCTGCCATCGCCGCGATCTTGCGGCATTCGGTGATGCCGCCGGCATGGCTGAGGTCGGGCTGCAGGATGTCGACATAGCCATCCGATAGAACCGACTTGAAGTCCCAGCGCGAATAGAGCCGTTCGCCGAGTGCGATCGGGGTGGAGGCGTGATTGGCGATTTCCTTCAGCGCTTCGCGATTTTCGGAGAGCACCGGCTCTTCGATGAAGAGCAGCTTGTAGGGCTCGAGCTCCTTGGCGAGAACCTTGGCCATCGGGCGATGGACGCGGCCGTGGAAATCGACGCCGATACCGATATAGGGGCCGATCGCCTCGCGGATGGTGGCGATGGTTTCAACAGCCTTTTCCACCTTGTCGTAGGTGTCGACGATCTGCATTTCTTCGCAGCCGTTGAGCTTGATCGCCTTGAAGCCGCGGGCAACGACGTCCTTGGCGTTGTTGGCGACGTCGGAGGGGCGGTCGCCACCGATCCAGGAGTAGACTTTGATCTTGTCGCGCACCTGGCCGCCGAGCAGCGAGTGGATGGGCTGGCCGAGGGCCTTGCCCTTGATGTCCCAGAGCGCCTGGTCGATGCCGGCGATGGCGCTCATGTGGATGGCGCCGCCGCGATAGAAGCCGGCGCGGTACATGACGGTCCAATGGTCCTCGATCAGGAAGGGGTCCTTGCCGATCAGATAGTCTTCCAGCTCATGCACAGCCGCCTGGACGGTCAATGCACGGCCTTCGACCACCGGCTCGCCCCAGCCCGTGATACCTTCGTCCGTTTCGATCTTCAGGAACATCCAGCGCGGCGGCACGATATAGGTCGTCAATTTGGTGATTTTCATGGGAAGCTTCCGTTTCGGCTTTGGGAACATATCAGCGGCGCCAGGCCGCGGATTTCGGGAATTCAGGTCTTGTTTTTCTCCGCCTGCCTGATCGCCTTTTCGGCGATCGCAAGGTCGCGGGCGGCAAGGTTCAGCATGCGATGGGCGCAGTCTCGCGCGGCGGTGCGGTTGCGGAGGCGCAGCGCTTCCACGAGGTCGCCATGGACTGCAATTGCCTCGTCGCGGCTGTCGACGGCGACATTCGAAGCATGGAGCGCATATTTCAGGCCGGCATGGATGGCGCTCGAAAGGCGGCGGAACACCTGGTTGTGGCTGGCGCTCAGGAGCACCGTATGAAACGTCACGTCGGCTTCGGTGAAGCCTTCGGGATCGTCGCCGGAATCGCGCATCTGCCGCCACGCCCTGTCGAGATCGGCAATCTCCTGGGCTGTGGCGCGCTCGGCGGCATATTCGGCGGCCACCGGCTCAATAGTGCGCCGAGCCTCGAGAATGCAGCCGAGAATATCGAATTCGGCTATGTAAGGCCCCATCCACTCCAATACGTCCTGATCGAGGATATTCCAGTCGTCCTTGTCGCAGACGGTGGTGCCTATGCGCGGCTTGCCGCGCACGAGCCCTTTCGATTCCAGGATCTTCAGGGATTCGCGGATGACGGTACGGCTGACGCCGTAGATGTCGCAGAGGTCGTTTTCGCGCGGCAGTGCCGAGCCCGCCGGATAGCGTTCGGAACAGATGTCCGCGGCGATCGCCGCTGTGACGTTCTTGCGCACGCGTGGGCGGCGCTCCGGTGCCGCGTTCAGCCTTTGCTCTTGCCGTTCAAACGAATCCAATTTTCTTCTCCGCAGTCGCTCTCCCGCGCGGCCGAGGCTCTGCTTAGCGGAATTCATTCCGCATGGCGATAAGCGTCGGGCCGTTTGGCGGGCCATCCTTCCCAAAAGTCACATTATTCGAATCATCATACATTGGCAATTGACTGGTATGATGATTTATCATACTCCAAGAATACTGCCTGGGAGGGCAGGTGCTCCACTTCGGATTTTTTTGGGAGAGAATCATGCGCTTTTTCAAAGCAGCTATTCTGGCTGGTGCGGTTGCGGTCATCGCCGCCACCTCGGCCTTCGCCGCAGATGTGAAAATCGGCTTCGTGGTCAAGCAGCCGGAAGAACCCTGGTTCCAGGACGAATGGAAGTTCGCCGACGTCGCCGCCAAAGAGAAGGGCTTCACGCTCGTCAAGATCGGTGCTGAAGACGGCGAAAAGGTTCAGGCCGCGATCGACAATCTCGGCGCCCAGGGAGCGCAGGGCTTCATCATCTGCACGCCAGATGTCAAGCTTGGCCCCGGCATCGTTGCCAAGGCTGCCGCCAACCAGCTCAAGCTGATGACCGTCGACGACCGTCTGGTCAGCGCCGACGGCAAGCCGCTGGAAGACGTGCCGCATATGGGCATTTCCGCGACTAAGATCGGCGAGAGCGTCGGTCAGGCGATCGTCGATGAAATCAAGAAGCGCGGTTGGGACATGAAGAATGTCGGCGCCATTCGTGTTTCCTACGATCAGCTTCCGACCGCCGTCGACCGCGTCGAGGGCGCCATCTCGGTGCTGAAGGGCGCCGGCTTCCCGGCCGCAAACATCTATGACGCGCCGCAGGCCAAGACCGACACGGAAGCCGCGCTGAATGCTGCGACGACCGTGCTCAACAAGCATGCCGACGTGAAATATTGGATTGCCTTCGGTCTCAACGACGAAGCGGTGCTCGGCGCGGTGCGTGCGACGGAATCGGTCGGTATCCCCGCCGCCAATGTCATCGGAGTCGGTATCGGCGGTGCAGACTCGGCCATCAACGAGTTCAAGAAGCCGCAGCCGACCGGCTTCTTCGGCACGGTCATCATCTCGCCGAAGCGTCATGGCTACGAAACCGCGATCAACATGTACGACTGGATCGCCAACAGCAAGGAACCGCCGAAGCTGACGCTGACCTCCGGTTCGCTGGCCCTGCGCGGCGATTATCAGAAGGTCCGCAAGGATCTCGGCATCGAATAATCACCCTCCCCAGGTGATCATGGCCCGGTGGCAACCTTGCCGCCGGGTCCTTTTACCAGTGAGAGAAACATGGCCTTTCTCGAATTCAACGGCATTTCCAAGAGCTATCCCGGCGTTCAGGCGCTGTCGAACATCACCTTCCCTGTCGTCAAGGGCGCGGTGCACGGATTGATGGGCGAAAACGGCGCCGGAAAGTCGACGCTGATCCGCATTCTTTCCGGAGACCAGTCCGCTGACGCGGGCTCGATAACGATCGACGGACAGGAGCAGCACTACCATTCGGCGCGCGATGCCTTTCACGCCGGCGTCACGGTCATCCACCAGGAGCTGCAGCTGGTGCCGGAACTGACCGTCGCAGAAAACCTGTGGCTCGGCCGCTTTCCGGCCAAGGCGGGCGTCATCAGCGGCAAGACGCTGATCGAAACCGTGCGCGCCAAGCTGCGGGAGATCGGCATCGACGTCGATCCGGCGGCCAAGGTGTCGTCACTGTCGATCGGCGCGCGGCAGATGGTGGAAATCGCCAAGGCCGTCATGGTCGACGCCCGCGTGATCGCGCTCGACGAGCCGACCTCGTCGCTGTCGTCCCGCGAGAGCGAGATCATGTTCTCCCTGATCGAGCGGCTGAAATCGAACGGCACCGTCATTCTCTATGTCTCGCACCGGCTCGACGAGATCTTCCGGCTCTGCGACAGCCTGACAGTACTGCGCGACGGCAAGCTTGCGGCAAACCATCCTGACATCAAGAAAGTTACGCGCGAGCAGATCATTGCCGAGATGGTCGGCCGCGAGATCAGCAATATCTGGGGCTGGCGCGAACGGCCGCTCGGACCCGTCCGGCTGGAGGTCAAGGGCCTTTCGGGGCGGAGGCTGCCAACGCCGATCAATTTTTCCGTCCGCAAGGGCGAAATCCTCGGCTTCTTCGGCCTCATCGGCGCCGGTCGCAGTGAGATGGCGCGGCTATTGTTCGGCGCGGACCATCGTCATCAGGGCACGGTCGCCATCGATGGCATCACCGTCGCTCCGAACAACCCCAAGGCGGCGATCCATGCCGGCATGGTGCTTTGTCCGGAGGACCGCAAGCTCGATGGGATTATCCAGGGTCGCTCGATCCAGGAGAATATTACCATCTCCTCGCGGCGGCATTTTTCGCCATTCGGCATATTGAGCCCTCGCAAGGAAGCGCAGCTTGCCGATCAATTCATCGCCAAGTTGCGCGTGCGCACGCCGTCGCGCAGACAGGACATCATCAATCTCTCCGGCGGCAACCAGCAGAAGGTCATTCTCGGCCGCTGGCTGTCCGAGCAGGGCGTCAAGGTGCTGGTCGTCGACGAGCCGACGCGCGGTATCGATGTCGGAGCGAAATCGGAAATCTATGAAATCCTCTATGACCTGGCGGCCGAGGGCATGGCGATCGTCGTCATCTCCAGCGAGCTGCCGGAAGTCATGGGCATTTCCGACCGGATCATCGTGATGTGCGGTGGCAAGGTCGCCGCCGATGTGGCGCGGGCGGATTTCAACGAGCACCAGATTCTTACCGCCGCGCTGCCGGACAAAAACGCCGCAGGCACATTCTGACTAGGGAACACGCGACGATGTCTTCCATGAAAAAAATCCTTCTCGGCGAACAGGGCCTCGTCGTCATCTTCGCGGTGGCCTTCGTCATCGTGTCGCTGACGGTTCCGAATTTCCTGACCGAGCGCAACATGATCGGCCTGCTGCAATCGGTGGTCACGATCGGCATCGTTGCCTGCACGATGATGTTCTGCCTGGCCTCACGCGATTTCGATCTTTCCGTCGGCTCGACGGTCGCTTTCTGCGGCATGATCGCGGTCATGGCTTCAAACGTCACCGGCTCCATCATTCTCGGCCTGCTGGCGGCATTGGTCTGTGGCGCGATCGTCGGCCTGGTCAATGGCGTGCTCATCGCCAAGGTGCGCATCAATGCGCTGATCGCAACGCTCGCCACCATGCAGATCGTCCGCGGTCTGGCGCTGATCGCCTCGGACGGCCGCGCCGTCGGCATCAACGATCCGAATTTCTATCAGCTGGCGCTCTCGACCTTTCTCGGCATTCCGACGCCGATCTGGATCATGGTGATCTTGTTCCTCCTGTTCGGCTTCGTTCTGAACCGCACCATCTTCGGCAAGAACACGCTGGCGATCGGCGGCAATCCGGAGGCTTCGCGACTGGCGGGCGTCAACGTCGCCACGATGCGGATCTGGATCTTCACGCTGCAGGGTTTCATCTGCGCGATCGCCGGCATTCTGCTGTCGTCGCGCATCACTTCCGGTCAACCGAATGCGGCAATCGGGCTCGAGCTGCTGGTCATCTCGGCCTGTGTGCTCGGCGGCGTGTCGCTGGCAGGCGGCCGGGCCTCGATGAGCGGCGTCATCGTCGGCGTGCTGATCATGGGCATCGCGCAGAACGTCATGAATCTTCTCAATATTCCCGCCTTCTATCAGTATCTCGTCCTTGGCTCGATCCTGCTGATAGCCGTGACACTGGACAATATCCGGTCGGCCGCTGCCGGGCGCCGGAGGGGATAACCAAAGGCGTTGGCCAGAGCCGGCAGGTTAATTGTTACGGCCCTGTCGTCTTCGACGGATAGAGCATTATATTGCCGGTTGGGGCAGCCCTGGAGCATCCGGCTTTCAGGTTGGATCGGCTGCTTCCCATCGGTCATTGCGGGGAGGGCAAGGGGCCTTTTCCGACGCTCAATCAACGACAAGGAGGACGGCATGCAGATCAATCGTACAGGTTCGGCCCAGTGGTCCGGCGGTCTGAAGGACGGCAAGGGTCAGATCTCGACCCAGAGCGGCGCGCTCAATCACTATCCCTATGGTTTTGCCAGCCGCTTCGAAGGCGTTGCCGGTACAAATCCGGAAGAGCTGATCGGCGCGGCCCATGCCGGCTGCTTCACCATGGCTCTGTCGCTGATCCTCAATGAGGCCGGCTTTACCGCCGAGAGCATGGAAACGACCGCCAAGGTCACGCTCGAAAGCGTCGAAGGCGGCTTTGCAATCACCGCGATCCACCTAACGCTGACCGGTAAAGTTCCCGGCGCCGACGAAGCCAAGTTCACCGAACTCGCCAATAAGGCCAAGGCCGGTTGCCCGGTCTCCAAGGCGCTTGCTTCCGTTCCGATTACGCTGGAAGTCCACGCGGCCTAACGTTTCCGACGGAAACGCCGCGTCTGTCGCGCGGCGTTTTTGCACGCAAATGCGTGCGGTTTCACACATATTTCGCCGTAAATCTACAATCCCGCATCCAATAGCCGGGCTAAGCTCCGCGCAGAAAATACATTGCGCGAAGGGGATTGTTTGAATGTCCGGACTTACGTTGATTCACGTCATTATCAGCCTGATCGCTATTGTCACCGGCATAGCGGTGGCCCATGGTTTCCTGACCGGCAAGCGCTATGAGCGCACCACACTGGTCTATATGGTCACCACGATCCTTACCAGCCTCACCGGTTTCCTCTTTCCGTTCAACGGGGTAACGCCGGGGATCGTTGTCGGCACGCTTTGCGTGCTGATCTTTATCCCCACCGCGTTGGCGCTCTACAAGTACCGTCTGGCCGGGATTTGGCGGCCGGTCTACGTCGTCGGCGCTCTCGCGCTGCTCTTCTTCAACTGTCTCGTGCTGATCGTGCAGTCGTTCCAGAAGATTCCGCCGCTGCACGCTCTGGCTCCCGCCGATAATGCCCCGCCGGTCCTCGCCTCGCAGCTCGTGCTGCTGGCGGTCGTCGTTATCGTAGGCTTCCTGAGCGTGCGTCGCTTCCGCCCGCAGCTTCAGGGCGCCTGAGCCGATCAATCTATCGACGATACGTTTCAACCGTCTCGCTTCGCGGGGCGGTTTGTTGACATATCGGCTTTGATGATTTACGACTGACGAAAATTAAAAATCGTCACTCGTAAATCGAAAGTGCATCCATGCTCGATCTTTCTGATGTCAGCGCCGATCCTGCGCGTCAGGAAAACATAACGCGGATCCTCGATTCCGCCGAAAAGCTGTTTCGCCACTACGGCTACAGCAAGACGACGGTCGCCGATGTCGCCCGCGATCTCGGCATGTCGACCGCGAATATCTACCGCTTCTTCGCGTCCAAGACGGAAATCCACCAGGCCGTCTGTGGCCGCATGCTGGCGCAGAGCTACAAGATGGCCTACGACATCCGTCATCTGCGGATCAGCGCTTCCGAGCGGCTGCGCGCCTACGTCCATGCCCAATTCAAAATGACGCTCGAGACGATGCTCGACGAACAGAAAGTGCATGAGATGGTGGTCGTCGCCATCGAGCGCGATTGGCATGTGATCGAAAAACACATCGACCGGATCCACGACCTCTTGGCTGAAATCATTGCCGAGGGCATCGCGGCCGGCGAGTTCGCCGAACAGGATCCGGCTTCCGCGTCGAAGTGCTTCGGCGCGGCGACGATCCTTTTGTGTCATCCGCAGATGGTCGCGCAATGTCTCGCCAAAACGAACCGGGCCGAGCCCGACGAACTCATCGACTTCGCTCTTAGAGCCCTGAAGAAATAACAGTCCGCATGCCGGATGATCCGCGTGCCCTTGCATTGCATTTGACTAAAGCCGTTTCATCAAGGAGAGCGACATGGTCTCGCTAACGACCACCACTATACGATCCGCTGCCGGCGCTGCACTTTTTGCCGCCGTTGCGCTCACGCTTTCGGGCTGCAACGAGAAGAAAGAGGAAACGGCGGAAGTGATCCGGCCCGTGAAGGTCGTTGAGATCGCTCAGGCGGATACGACGCGCATGCTCGACTATTCCGGCTCGGTCAGGGCACGGACGGATATGAACCTCGGCTTCCGTGTCAACGGCAAGATTGTCGAGCGCAAGGTGGATATCGGCCAGAAGGTCAAGCCCGGCGATGTACTCGCGCGCATCGATTCCACTGACTTCGCCTTGGCTGTGCGCCGCTCGCAGGCCGATCTTGGTGCTGCAGAAAAACAAGTGCAGACAACGGAGCTTGCGCGCAATCGCGCCCAGCAGCTCTTCGAAAAGAACGTCGCGCCGAAATCGCAGCTGGAACAGGCCGAGCTTTCCTATGATCAGGCCGTATCGACGCGCGATTCCGCAGTGTCCGCGCTCGCGGAAGCAAAGAACCAGGTCGCCTACACCGATCTGACGTCGGACATGAACGGCATAGTGACGACCATCAATGCCGATGTCGGTCAGGTGGTCGGTTCCGGCACGCCCGTTATCACCGTCGCCGTCGACGGCGAAAAGGAAGTGCAGATCGCCGTTCCGGAAATGGACATCGCGCAGTTCAAGGTCGGCAAGGACGTCAAGGCGCACTTCTGGTCTGACGATGCGCTGGTGCTGGACGGCAAGGTCCGTGAAGTGTCCGGAAGTGCCGATGCTCAGTCGCGCACCTTTGCAGTCCGCGTCAGCCTGCCGAACGATCCGCGCGTCCTGCTCGGCATGACCGCGACAATCGAGGCTCAAGCCGACAATACCCAGCCTTACGTCTCTATCCCACTAAGCGCGCTTGCTCAGAAGGATGGCCGGCAGATCGTCTGGTTGGTCGATCGCAGCGCCGGCACGGTGCATTCCCGCAGCGTCAAGGTTGCCGATTTCGCCGATGACGGCGTGCGCGTCGCCGATGGTCTCAAGGCCGGCGATGTCGTCGTTGCCGCCGGCACGCAATTCATGAGCGAAAATATGAAGGTCAAGGTGCCGACTGCTCAGCAGGCGTCGGCAGAAACGAATGGCAGCGCCGTGGCTGCTGATATCGTGCGCTAAACCAATCGAGGGGCGGGACAATGACTATGAACAGCACCTCCGAAGAGAAGAAGCGTTTCAACCTGTCGCGATGGGCGATTGCCCATCCCAGCATCGCGCGCTTCCTGTTTGCACTGATCATCATCGCCGGCGCGCTTGGGCTCACGCACATGGGCCAGAAGGAAGATCCGGATTTCACATTCCGCGTCATGGTGGTGGAAACCATCTGGCCCGGCGCCTCGCTGCAGGACATGGAAGACCAGGTCGTGAACAAGATCGAGCGCAAGCTGCAGGAAACGCCGCATCTCGATTGGGTGAAATCCTATACCCGCGCCGGCTTTGCGATCACGACCGTCCAGATCAAGGGCGACACCAACACCGAACAGGTGAAGGACGCCTTCTATCAGGTGCGCAAGAAGGTCGGCGATATCGCCAATACGCTGCCGGAAGGGCTGCAAGGCCCCTATTTCAACGATGAGTTCGGCGATACCTTCATCACCCTGCATTCAATCAGCGGCGATGGCTACAGCTATCCCGAGCTAAAGAAATTCGCGATCCAAGCCCGCGACATGCTGCTCGCGACGCCCGGCGTCGAGAAGGCTGTGATCATCGGCGACCAGCCCGAGCAGATCTATATCGATGTCTCCTCCAAGGTGCTGGCCGAGCGCGGTCTGACGCTGACTGCCTTGCAGAATGCGATCGTCGGTCAGAACAAAGTCGATCCGGCGGGCTCGGTCGATACCAGCACGCGCTCCGTGCGCATCTCGGTCGAGGGTGACGTCAACAAGATTGAGGATATCAAGAATCTCCGGCTGACTGCCGGCGGCCAGGTAACGCGTCTCGGCGATATCGCAACGGTGAGCGCCGGGCTGCAAGACCCTTACACGGCCAAGTTCCTCTATAACGGTCACGAGAGCGTCCAACTCGGCGTCGTCATGGCCAATGGCAACAAGGTGACCGACGTCGGCAAGGCGGTGGAAGAGACCTACAAGCGTTTCGAGGCGTCGCTGCCGGTCGGCGTGCAGGTCGATCAGATCTCCAACCAGCCGGAAGTGGTGACCGACGCCATCAGCGAGTTCATGCATGCGCTCGGCGAGGCGCTGGTGATCGTGCTGATCGTCTCCTTCCTGTCGATCGGCTGGCGCTCCGGCCTGGTGATCGCCATCGCCATTCCGCTGGTGTTGGCGGCGACCTTCGCCATGATGTACGAGCTCGGCATCGACCTGCAGCGTATCTCGCTCGGCGCCCTCATCATCGCGCTCGGCCTCCTTGTCGACGATGCGATGATCGTGGTCGAGCTGATGGAACGCAAGCTGGAGGAGGGGCTGGTCAAGCTCGATGCAGCCAGCTTTGCCTATTCCTCGACAGCTTTCCCGATGCTGACCGGCACGCTGATCACCACGGCCGGCTTCATCCCGGTCGGCTTCGCCGCATCGACAGCCGGCGAATATGTCCGCACGCTCTTTTACGTCGTCGGCATCGCGCTGGTGATCTCCTGGTTCGTCGCGGTCTATTTCACGCCCTGGCTCGGCTACATGATCCTGAAGCAGCGCCATCATGCCGGAGAGCATCACGATGTCTTCGACACCCGCTTTTACCGCCGCCTGCGCTCGTCAGTGAGCTGGGCCGTGCGTCATCGCGTCATCGTGCTGCTTTTGACGTTGGTCGCCTTTGTCGGCAGCCTGTGGTCCTTCCAGTTCATCCCGCAGAATTTCTTCCCGCAGTCTTCGCGGCCGGAAATTCTGGTCGATCTGTGGCTACCGGAAGGCACCAGTATCAAGGAAGTCGAACGCCAGGCGCAGGCCCTCGAAGCCCGCATGGCCGATGATCCCGACAAACGGTTCATCGCCACCTATGTCGGCCAGGGTGCGCCGCGCTTCTTCCTGCCGCTTGATCAGCAGCTGACGAACCCGAACTATGCCCAGATGCTTGTCATGGCCAAGGACGAGCCAGCCCGCGAGCGGCTGATCACCAAGATGCGTGGCATCCTGGCGGCGGATTTCCCGTCGGTCCGTGGCAAGGTCGACCGCCTGTTCCTGGGCCCGCCGACCGGCTGGCCGGTGCAGTTGCGCGTGATGGGTCCGGACCGGCAGGAGGTTCGCCACATTGCCGACGAGGTGAAGGCGCGCTTTGCACAGAACCCGCTGCTTGGCGCCATCCATGACGACTGGCTCGAGCCGGTGCCGGCCATGAAGCTGGTGATCGATCAGGACCGCGCCCGCGCACTCGGTGTCACCTCGCAGCGTATCCGCCAGATGCTGCAGGCCTCGATGTCCGGCGTCACCCTCGACAATTATCGCGAGGGCGAGGAGACCGTGGGCATTGTCGCACGGGAACCGGACGCTAGCCGTCACCTGCTGACCTCGGTCAATTCCATCTATATCCCGACCGACTCCGGCGGTTTCGTGCCACTGTCGCAGGTCGCAAAGGTGGTGCCCGTAATGGAGCAGAGCATCGAGTGGCGCCGCGATCGCCTGCCGACGATCACGGTCCGGGCTACGCTTCCCGACGACGTTCAGTCGAACGACGTGACAGCCAAGCTCTATAACGACATGGCCGATCTCAGAAACAGCCTGCCGGCGGGCTACAAGATCGAGATTCAGGGCGGTGCCGAAGACAGCGCCGAAAGCCAGGCCTCGATTGCCGCCAAGGCACCGATCATGCTGGTCATCATCGTCGTGCTGCTGATGGCGCAGCTCCAGCATTTCGGCAAGGCGATGCTGGTGCTCTCCACGGGCCCGCTCGGTATCATTGGCGCGGCCGGTGCTCTGCTGATCAGTCGCGCGCCCTTCGGCTTCGTGGCGATCCTTGGCGTCATCGCGCTGCTCGGCATCATCATCCGCAATTCGATCATCCTCGTCGACCAGATCGACCAGGATATCGCGGCGGGCATGGACCGGAAGGAGGCGATCATCGGCTCGGCCGTCCGGCGTTTCCGGCCGATCATGCTGACGGCCTTGACGGCGGTGCTGGCATTGATCCCGATCTCGCGGGGCGTCTTCTGGGGGCCGCTTGCCTACGCCATGATGGGCGGCATCCTGGTCGCCACCGTACTCACCATCTTCGTGCTGCCGGCAGGCTACGCGCTCTTCTTCGGCCGCGAGCCGAAAAAGAAGGAGCAAGCGCCGGCCGTGCAACAGGAGAGCAACGACGCCGTGGATCATCTGCCACCGGCTATAGCAGCGGAATAATAAGCGCGGGCAAAGCGAGAAGGGGTCTCGGCATAGGCTGAGGCCCCTTTAATTTTATCGGCGGGTTGCTTAAAGCGGTTCAAGCGGAATCGCCTGAACCGCTTTAATGTTTGTTTTTACGCGATTCCGGACGGAAAACCGCTTCGCACTTTTCCTGGAACTGCTCAGAAGACCTGCGTCAGGATCGTCTGGCGGCCGTCGGCGATCTTGAGGACAGTCAGGCTGCCACCCATCGCGGCGGCAGTGTCGATGCCAATGCGCTGATTGCCAAAGACGGGTTCCAGGCCTGGCGTGTGACCATGGACCACCAGCACCGGCAATTGCGGTCCTTCGGTGAGGAAGGGGTCGCGGATCCAGATCAGATCCTGGTCGGTTTGTTCGGCAAGCGGTATGCCGGGCCGGATGCCGGCATGGACGAACAGAATGGGGCCGACGAGGATGGCGATCGGCAGAGAGCGCAGCAATTCGACATGTGCCTGCGGGACAGCCTGCCGAACGGTTTCGCAGAATTCCTCGATGCTCCGGCCCTCTTCCAGCAGCAGATATTCCGCGTCGACGCCATAGGAGGTGAGCGTCTGGACGGCGCCGAACTCGAGCCAATGGCTATTGGCGCGCGGATCGTCCAGGAACTTTAGGAAGACGTCGTCGTGGTTGCCACAGAGGATGTAACGGTCAAAGCCCGCAGGCGGCGGCTCGCACAGATGCTGCAGCACTTCGTTCGATCGCGGACCACGATCGACATAGTCGCCAAGAAGCATCAGCACCTTCCGGCCAGTAATCGTGCTGGCATCCTCGATGATGCGCCTCTCCGCTTCGATCAATGAGTCATAGCAGCCATGGATATCGCCTATCGCGTAGATGGCTGTATAGCCCTCTGCTGTCAGATCGATGCGTTGCCGCCGGTGCTGTTCCATGAACTTCGCCGTCCTCCTGCCGATAAGTCGATGAAATAGTCCGGTCATGGACGCATATGCCAACACGCGGTACAATCTTTTGAAAATATTCCAATAATTCCGCCATTTTAAGGCAGCGACACGACGGTAGACCAGCCGGTAGCTCAGCGCAAGATGCGTCGACAGGCGGGACTTACTCTAAGGTTAAGCAAAACAAGAGGATAGACGTGGCTACGCTTTGACGTGGCCAACGCGTCCCCTGGTGGCTGCCGCATTGGAGCGTTTTGCGACGGATGCATGCTTGTTCGCCGATGGAGCCACGGTCATTGGAATATCGGCCGCAGGCTCATCCTTCGACGCTCCCGCAACGTCCTTTGAAATCGTCCGTGCCGTTGCGATCACCGTACGGCGAATTTCCTCGACACGACGCTCTTCGACACCGGCGACGAACGGGATGCTGACGGCGGCGATCACCGCATTCGAGGCATCGCGAACGGGGGCAGCAAAGGCATGAACGCCGACCATCTGTTCGCCCGTGTCACGCGCCCAGTCGCGTTCCCGGATGAGGGCGAGTTCCTCCAGCATACGTGCCGGGTCCGAGATCGTCTGGTTTGTCAGGGCTTCGAGCTTAGTAAGGCGCCGCTCGATATCCTCCTGCGGGGAGAATGCCAGCAGTATCTTGCCCGCGGCGCCCGCATGGATCGGCAGCCGCTGGCCGGCGGAGGCCGTCAGCGCATATTGGCCGCGGCCTTGGCTCGCGGCAACGACGAGGATTTCGTCGCCCGACAGCACGGTAAGCTTGCCGCCTTCACCCGTCACATCAGACATCTGGTTCAGATGCGGCTGGGCGATCGCCAGGAGATCGTAACTCGCGACATTCGGCGCCACATGCGCTGCGAGCGTCAGCAACCGCCGACCGAGCGTGTAGGTGCCGGTGGGCGAGCGGTGGACGAAATCATGCGCGCTCAGCGTATTCAGCATGCGGTAGACCGTGGTCCGCGATAGCTTCACGGCTTTGACGATCTCACGGATCGTCGCACCTTCCGGCGTCCGTTCGAGCAAGGCAAAGACATCCACCATCCGCTCGATGACCGGAATGCGATATTTCTGCGATGCTTCTTCACTGATGTCAGCCATGCGAAATCCCTAGACGGATGCCGTGGGCGGGCATCCTCCACCCTTTTCCCCTGCATTCCTTACGCAAAGCGCCGCTTCCACGCAATGCACCATCACTGCGATTGACTTTGGCAGAAAATTACTCCTAAATTCACACGTGAACGCATCATAGTTCAAATAAAAACATATGGCATCACATCCTCCGCATATATTTGCGATGACGGTCCTGATGTCGAAGCCGGCGATATCCGTGGGAGCGGATGCGCCTGATGGTTGAGAGGAGATCGCCAAGCCGCGACGGCCTTGGCTACTGCATAATTCCTTAAATCGGATTCGATTTAAGGGGGAAATTATGCAGCATTTCAAAGTGTTACAGCGTCCTTAGCGCGTCTCAAAAGACGCGCGGCGCTGTAAGCAGTCCAAAGAGGAGGTACTGCACGTGAAGAATGTGAAATCGATCGGCCACGTCGCCGTCAGCGTCAAGGACATCGAGCGGTCGCTCGACTTCTACGTCAACAAGCTCGGCTTTGATGAGATGTTTCGCCTGGAGCGCGACAACCGTCTCTGGATCGTCTATTTGCGCATCACCGATACGCAATATATTGAGCTGTTTCCGGATGCGGTCGGCGACAGCGCACCGCCCTTCGCCAATGTCGGGTTCAACCACCTTTGCCTGGAAGTCGACGATATCGACGGTGCAATTGCCGAGCTGACCGGCAAGGGCGTCGTGCTGACCGCCGAAAAGAAGCTCGGTGTCGATCACAATTATCAGGCCTGGATCACCGATCCCGAGGGTAACCGCATCGAGCTGATGCAGCTCGGCGAGAAGGCGCTGCAGTTGCAGGCCATCGCCCGCATCAAGGCCGGAGGCTGATTGCGATGGATCTCTTCAAGCATCTCGGCCACATCGCATTGCGCGTTGCCGATCTGGATGCGTCGCTCGCCTTCTACAACAAGCTCGGCTTTCGTGAGATGACGCGGCTGTTGAACGACAAGGGCGAGGCGTGGATCGTTTATCTGCGCATCAATGACGACCAATATCTCGAACTGTTCCCCAAGGGCGTCGACAGGCCGGAAACCGGGCCCAACAGCATCGGCATCTTCCACATCTGCCTGACGGTCGAAAACATCGACACGACCTTCGCCGAACTGGCGAAAGTCGGTATCTATCCAAGCAAGCCGCGCCCGGAAAAGCCCGGCATCGATCACAATCGGGGCGGCTGGATCGAAGATCCCGACGGCACGCAGATCGAGGTCATGGAAATGGCGCCGAACTGCATCCAGTTCCAGGCCATAGAACGGCTGCGAAAAGAGCCGGCCTGAGGGTGCACCCTTTCTCCCGGATGCCGCCGCGGGCGATGAAAATCGCTCCGGCGGTGACCAGGGTTCCATGTTTAGGCCGTGCAGATGCCAGCAACACCAACCTTTTGGAAAAGATGTGGCCTGGCGACAGCGGATGACGGATATGCGGTGACCGCGGCGCGGAAGTCCGGGTGAGTGAACGCCGCTTGAAACGCCTCGGTCGACTCCCAAACGGCATAGTTCAAGTAAGTCGGGTTATCGCCCAGAGCCCGATGAAGCTGCGTCGAGATGAAGCCGGGCTGCCGCTTCATGAAATGGGCATCGTCCTTCCAGACTTCCAGGAAACGCGCTTCGTCGGCTGGATCGAGCGTGAAGAGATTGACGAGCACGACCGGTGCGGCCTTGACAGCGAGCTGGCGGCCAATCGGAAATGTTTCGTCGAGTGGTTGCATGTGCGTCATTTGAACCTCCGTTCATATTGGTATAATGATGTCAATGTGGTGTGATGCATATCTAATATTTTGACATTATGATGTCAATAATAATATATGGTGACAAATGAATGAAGCGACGAGAAGCCCGGCAGGCGAAGCCTTGACCGATCTGATCCTTTCGATGTTCAGGGTGAACAATCTGACCCTGACCTGGGGAGACAGGCTTGTGGCGGCTTACGGACTGACTAGCGCGCGATGGCAGATACTCGGCGCCATCGTGAATGCTGATCGGGCGCAGCCGGTCGCATGGCTGGCCCGAGATCTCGGGGCAAACCGCCAGAACGTGCAGCGGATCGTAAATGACTTGCATGCGGAAGGTCTGGTCGTATTCGAGCCCAACCCACATCATCGGCGGGCGCACCTCGTGGTGCTGACCGACAAAGGACAGCTAGCCTATGACGCCGCGATCAGAGCCTATAACCCGCGCGTCAACGCGATGACCGAAGGGCTCTCGCTTGAAGACATCCAGACCGCACATCGCGTCATGGCGGCGCTGCGGGAACGACTTGATGGCGAACTGGATGCTGAAAAGCACGACTGATCGCCATCCGCGATGCCGTCACCATTCACTGGCTGGTCCGATGTTCTCCTGAGCGTGGTCGGCGGACCTGTGCGGATTGATCTCGGTCTCTGCTTCAAGTCTTGCCGCGAGAAGATACGCTCTATCCTTCGAAGTACCTTTTACGCAAAGGCAGAAGAAGGATTGCCGACGCAACTCCTAGAGCGGCGCCAATGAATGTCTCCCAAATGCGCGCCGCAAGCACCCACGCTGAATATTCGCCGCTGGCCGCCAAGGTGACAACCAGCGCAAAGGCGAAGGCGGCGCATGCAATATCGTAACGCTCAGGAAGAGCCATGGCGTAGATGATCATTGCGATTGCCGCCATGATCCAGATCAGGATTTGGGCATCTGCGGCAATCGGGAGCCAGGCAAGGCCCAAGGGAACGCCGATCATCGTGCCGATCAAGCGTCCGCGAGTACGCTCCATCGTTCCGGTGAACGAATTCGTCACGGTGTAAGTGCAGGCGGTTATGGCCCAAGCGGATTCCTGCATGCCGAACTTGTCGCGCAACGCGACGATAGCTATGGCGGCAATGGCCGCCTGCAATCCGGTTATCAATTCTGGCGAGCACCAGCCGTGCTCGGCGCGTTTTGGCATCGCCATGGTGGGCGGAAGAACCGATCGCTCGGCGGGCCCGCTCAGGAGTCGAGGAACGATTGCCGCGACGGCGGCAATCAGGCCTGCCGTCACAATAGCCTTCATGTCCGCCGCCGTGAGGCCCAGGCTATAGGCCAGGAGCTGGCCAATATAGACCTGCGACCCTATCCCGCCGCCGAGAATTCCAAAGCGTTTGAGATAGCCGACAAGGAAAGCACCACTCGCCAATATAAGTTCAACGCCGGGAAGTCCGGTTCCGTTGAGAGCGGCAGCACTTACGGCCATAACAAATGCACCCGCCGTCGCCGATGCGGTGAGAAGTGCGATATCCCGGCTCGATTCGAAACGCGATGTCCGCGCCTCTGAAACACTCGCCCAAAGCGCGATGCCGCCGGCGAGCACGCTTATGGAAGCTCCGCCGGTCATATGCGTCAGATCGTGAAGGGTACCGAGCAGGGCTGCGATCCCATAGGCGGTGACAAGCCGGAGTCCTTTGATGCGGCGGTGAACACCAGGGTCGAACCGATCAATCCATGAGACGGCATTCCAGGCCATCTTCTTGTAATTGAGGAGCGGGCCGGACGCATCAGCCGGCGCCGCGCGCTCCGGCGTGCGGCTTTCGATATCGGTTTCATCTGGAGTTCTGTCACTCATTGAGAAACTCAATCTCAATTAGCCCGGCATGACATAACTATTAGCTGCCGCGTGATCGTTATGACAATCACAAAGCACTGCCGTCGCAAGCTTCCATAAGATAAAAATACCCGGCGAAATCGCTCTCGCCGGGTTCAGCCACGATTGCTTCGCAAGCGCGATCAAAAGATTTGATCATACGCATCCTGCATGGCCTTGACGAAATCGTCCTCGCTGCGATTCGGGTCGCTCCAATATTTGTCGGCCTCCTCCCAGATCGTTCGATACCAGTCGGCGTCAGCGGTATTGAAGGGGTTGGAGACCTGCTTGTTCGGGTCCTTCAGCGTGTCGAGGACGAGCTTGTTGCAGGCATCGAGATTGGTGGTGTCGACATCGGTGCGAACGGGGCTTGCGCCCTTTTTCAAGACGAAAGCGGCGTTGATTTTCGGATCGACATCGAGTTTTGCAAAGTCCTCCTGGGCCTTGGCGGTATCAGCATTATTGGTGTTCAGGAAGCCCCAGGCATCGACCGTCACCACCACGGCCTTGGTGCCGGGGATGTTGATGCAGTCGAAATCGGTGCCGAGCTTCTTGTTGGCGGCGAGGAATTCACCCTTCATCCAGTCGCCATGGATCTGCAGCAGCGCCTTGCCGGTGATGACGAGATTGGTCGTGTCGTTCCACTGACGGTTCGGCGAGCCGGGATCGGTGTGCTGCTGAATCTGGCGGAAGCGCTTCAGCGCCGTGCGCATTTCCGGCGTGTCGATGACGCTCTTGTCGGGCTTTTCGCCATAGAAGCGATTGTAAATATCGGGGCCTACCTCGGCGGCGATCACCGCCTGCAGGAGGTAGGCCTTCTGGAACTGGTCGCCGCCTTGCGCGATCGGGATATAGCCCTTGGCTTTCACCTTGTCGAAATCCGCAAAGAGATCGTCGAGGGATTTCCAGGACTTGGGATCGACGCCGGTCGCTTCGGCGACGTGCTTGTTGTAGTAGATCATGCCATCGATATGGACCGTCGCCGGCGCCTTCATGATCTCGCCGTCGACGGTGATGTTCTTCAGGACGGCCGGCGGAAAATTCTTGGTGGCGCCGATGCTGTCGAAGAGTTTGGTCAACGGGACGCCAAGGCCCTGTTTGGTCAGGTCGCGATAGATGCCGGGGTCGGAGTTCATGAAGATCGCGGGCGGATTGCCGCCGGTGATCATGTTCATCAGGCTGACATTGGCGCCGGAATCATGGGCGATCGACAGGTCCTTCCACTGGTGTCCGTCCTTGCCCCAGGCGTCTCGCAATACGCCGAGCGCGGCGATTTCGGAGGGTTTCGACCAGGTATGATAGACGACGACCTCATCGGCCGAAGCCGTGCCGCCGAGCACTGTACCCGCCAGCAACGCCGCGGCCAGGCCAAAAGTTTTCCACTTCATCATGCTTCCTTCCTCCCATCAGACTTATCTTCAAAACACTTAAGCCTCACAGCCGCTGGCCCGTCCGCGCGTCGAAGACGTTCAGCTTGTCGAGCGGCAGATAGACCGGCAATTCGGTGCGGCCCCGGTAGCGATTGGCATTGCGACCATCGATGCGAACGGCGACCGTCCGCCCGGCAAGCGTCAGAAACACGAAGGCGTCCGGGCCGGATTTCTCGAAATATTCGACCGGGCAGTCGAAACGCACGGTCTCGCCGCCGTCCTCATGCGGCTCCGTGAAGAAATCCTCGGCACGAAAGCCGACCTTGACCGCGCTGCCGGCAACGCCCTTGTTCTTCCACTTGTACGCACTGAGATTGATCGAGACGGCGTTCGGCTCGTCGACCGCGACAAGGCCGGTGCCGTTCTGCTTGACCGTGCAATCGAGCACGTTCATTGCCGGCGAGCCGACGAAATCGGCAACGAAGAGATTGGCAGGCTCGTTGTAGATCTGGTCCGGCGTGCCGAACTGCTGGATGACGCCGTTGTCCATGACCGCGATCTTGGTCGCCATCGTCATGGCCTCGACCTGATCGTGGGTGACGTAGACGACGGTGTTCTTCAACTGGTTATGCAGCTTCTTGATCTCGATGCGCATCTCGTTGCGCAGCTTGGCGTCGAGATTGGAGAGCGGCTCGTCGAACAGGCAGACGCCGTACTGCTTCACCAGTGCCCGACCGATGGCGACGCGCTGGCGCTGGCCGCCGGAAAGCTGCGACGGCTTGCGGTCGAGCAGGTGCTCGATCTGCAGGAGCTTTGCCGCCCAGGCGATGCGCTTGTCGGCTTCCTCCCGGGAAATGCCCCGCGAAGAGAGGCCGAAGTTCATGTTGCCGCGCACGGTCTTGGTCGGATAAAGCGCATAGGACTGGAAGACCATGGCAAGCCCGCGGTCCTTGGGGTCGAGATAGCTGACGTCGTGCTCGCCGATCCTGATCTCGCCGCGGTCGATCTCCAGAAGTCCGGCCAGCAGATTGAGCAGGGTGGTCTTGCCGCAGCCGGAAGGGCCGAGCAGAACGAGGAATTCGCCGTCGCCGATCTCCAGGTTGAGATTTTCGATAACGGTGAGGGCGCCGAATTTCTTGACGATATTATTGAAGGCAATGGTCGGCATTAAGCTATCCCTTGATTGCGCCGGCGGTGATGCCCTGCACGAAGAATTTGCCGAGAACGAAATAGATGACGAGCGGCGGCAGGGCGGTGAGCAGCGCCGAGGCCATGTCGACCGCGTAGTTCTTGGCGCCCGTCGTCGTCACGGTGATGTTGTTCAGCACCACCGTCATCGGCTGCGTGTCCTGCGCGCCGAAGGTGAGGCCGACGAGGAAGTCGTTCCAGATGCCGGTGATCATCAGGATCAGCACAACGACCATGATATTGCCCGACATCGGCAGGACGATTTCGAAGAAGATGCGCCAGAAGGAACCGGAATCGATCATCGCCGCCGCGATGATCTGCTGCGGCAGGCCGCGGAAATAATTGCGGAAGATCAGGGTCAGAAAGGGCAGCGACAACACGCTGTGAATGACGGCGATACCGAAGGTGGTGCCGTAGATATGCAGGCCGCCTGCGATTTTGATCAGCGGATACATGATGATCTGGAAGGGCACGAAGGCGCAGATGAACAGCACGAACAGGAAGCCGTTCGCCCATTTGACGTTCCAGAGCGCGAGGCCATAGCCGGTGACGATCGAAAGCGAGATCGTCAGCACCAGGCTCGGCGCCAGGATATAGAGCGAATTGATGAAGCCGACGCGCACTCCGTTACAGTTCATGCCGGAACAGGCCTGTGTCCAGGCATAGGACCAGGCTTCCGTGGTCCAGGGCGAGGGCAGGGAGAAGATCTGTCCGAGGCGGATCTGATCCATCGTCTTGAACGAGGTTACGATGACCACGTAGAGCGGCACGGCGAAGAAGGCGGCCGCCATCAGCAGGAAGACGAAGATCACCACGCGGCTCGGCCGGATCAAGGGCCGCCGCCTCGCCTTGACGGTAACAGGCGCCGACGTGCCGGCATTGGAACTGATCGCCGTCATGTCGCGCTCCTCTTCTGTCTCCAAACGGTCACTAGAACCAGCGGCAGGAACAGGACCAGCGTGGTCAGCAGCATGATCGTCGCACCGGCCGAGGCATAGCCGAGATTCTGTTTCTGCCAATAGGCATCGATGACGAAATAGGCGGGCATGATCGAGGTGCCACCGGGGCCGGCATTGGTCATGGCGACGATGATGTCATAGGCCTTCACCACGCCGATGCAGAGCAGGATGATGCAGGTGAAGAAGGTGAGCTTCATCATCGGGATGATGACTTCGATATAGAGCCGCCAGAAGGGCACGCCATCCAGGCGGGCGGCCTGCCAGATCTCGGTGTTGATCGATTTCAGACCGGAGAGCATCAGCGCCATGAAGAAGCCGGTCGACTGCCAGACGGCGGCGAGAATGACGCCGAACATGACGGTGTCCTGGCTCGCCAGCCAGTTGAACGAGGCGCTTTGCCAGCCGAGCGCATGCAGTACGTTTTCGACGCCGAGGCCGGGATTGAACAGCCAGCGCCAGACGAGGCCGGTGACGATCAGCGATATGGCGAGCGGATAGAGAAAGATAGTGCGGAAGATGCCCTCGCCGTGGACTTCCTTGTCGATCATCGCGGCCAGGATGAAGCCGAGGATGATGGAAAACAGGCTGCCGATCGCGAAAATCACCAGGTTCTGCAGCGACAGCAGCCATGAGGCGTCATGAAACAGCCGCCAATATTGCTTCCAGCCGACCAGTTCGTAATCGGGAAAGCGCCGGCTCGCCGTGAAGGACAGATAGACCGTCCAGGCAATGGCGCCGATAAAGAATACGAGCGTCATCAGGGCCGCCGGCGCAACGGCCAGATGCGGCGTGACACGGCTCCACCGGATTCCCATGAGCCTCCTCCCCAGGTCTGTGCCGCTCACTCCTCAGAAAGCCTGCAAGTCCTGTTTTTATATGAACTTCCTCTAGTTCATAATGAATTAAATATTGGGGCGGGTTGCCGCAGATGTCAATGACGCCAGGGGATTCATTTGCCGTTAGGGGCAGGGGAAGAGTTTGAAGTCGGGCAAGTCCGCTGCCGTCGCAATTCTGTGCCAGGCCCCTCACCCGGGAGAGGGGGCTCTACGGTGGCTAACGCCGCATCTGTTCATATGGAGGCGCCAATTATTTTGCGCTGTCGTCCTCTCGCCCCGCTTGCGGGGAGAGGGCTAGGGTGAGGGGCCATGCACGACGTTGCGGCATCGGAGAGCGTGCCTGACAATCTCATCGATGGGCTGCCACCGTGATTGCCAAATGCCACGTCACGGCTCCTCACCTCCGGCGATGAGCGCATTTTCACTCAGCAGATCGCGCCACAAAGTGGGGCCTCCGAAGGCGCCGGATTTGGAGATGACCGTGGTCCCTTGCCATGGGCCGCCGACAATCGTGGAGCGCGGCAGGCCTGGTGCTGCTTGGCCGGTGATGCTGAGGGCGGTGACGTCGAGCGCCGAGCAAAGATTTCGCAAGGTTTCGCCGCCGGCGACGATCAATGTGGCCGGGGCCGGCAGTGCCTTGGCTATGCCGCCGAAGGTTGCCGCGATCCGCCTTGCCGCATCGTCGCGTGCGAGCCCCGTCGGCAGATCGAGGCTGACCATGGCGACGCCGCTTTGCTGGATTTGTCGATCGACGGCATCGGCATCAGCGCCTTCCGAAAGCTTCAGCCAATTGGGACTGCAGGCCTGGAGTTGCGCAAGCGTGATCGGTTGATCCGAGCCGAACAGGCCAAGCACCGGTCTTAGCAGCCTGCGCGACATCGGCACGGCGGGTGCGGGGCGTCGTTCATTCGCGCCCTTTTCGGTGCGTGGGAGATGATGCGTCGCCAAATCGATATTGCGCGCCAGTGCTCGGGCCAGCCCGCCGGTACCGCTCCAAAGGACCGGTCCCTGTAGCTCAGATGATACCCATGCGATGACGGCGTCGAGATCATCGTCCGAATGGGCATCGAAAACATGGATGCCATCCGGAATGGGCTGATGGCCTCCGGCATCGACAGAGTGTTGGGCGAGCACCGTGTTGAAGGCCGGCAATCCCTCCGCTCTCAAATGAGCGACGAGATCGCCACTGATATCGCGCCAGGCGTCCTTCCCCGCAAACAGCACCTGCCGTCCGCCGCGTGTGTGCCGCCCGTGATGCGGAAAGGCCGGCGCCAGAACGCAGTGCCGCCAGTGGCCGAGCCGGAAGCAGGCCGCAAGTTCCGCAGCCCAAGGGCCGCGAAACAGGCTATCCACCTTCTTGAAGGCAAGGTCGGCCCCCTCCAGCAGCGGCGCGATGCTTCCGACGATTGCAGCTGCTTCGTCCGCCGATTTCTCGCGCGTGCCGCTATCGATCGCAAGGCAATCCGGCAGGCTCGCCGGAAGCGCATCGTCGCGCTGCACTTCGATCGGACCATAGACGCCGACGAATTCGACGGCGGTGTCAAGCGCGCCGGTCAGATCGTCAGCGATGAGGCGGAGGGTGGGCATGAACTAGGGAGCCTTCAAAGGGCCTTACGCTTATCGGATATGGAAGCTGGACCTTACGGTTGCCCAGACGAAGCGCAATCTTCAGCCTTCCATAAGGCTTGTCAACGGGTTGCTTTGTCACCGTTTCATTGATCTGGCTGCGATATCAGTCGCGTTTGCTCGCCAGCGCATAACCGAGCGCTGCCCAGCATAAGATCGTCAGTTTCTCTGAAAATCGGGGAAATCAGCGCTAAGAGTAACCTCCTTCCAGGCATCGAAATTCGCTTTAAGCGCTTCAAGACGCTTGTAGGCAATATCAAGCGCTGGGGCGCCCAGCAGCAACCGAAGTGGCGGCACTTCAGCTTCGACCGCCTTTATGATTGCGGACCCGGCGCGCGAGGGATCGCCGGGCTGATTGCCGGAGGAGGCTCTGGTGGACTGGCGGCGCTTTCCCGCCGTGCCGTCATAGTCGTCAATCCTGATTGGGGACTCGACCATCGAGCTTCCGGCCCAGTCGGTACGAAACGCTCCCGGCTCGACAATTGTCACTTTCAAGCCAAGCGGAGCAATCTCGTATGACAGTGATTCCGAGATCGCTTCCACGGCAAACTTTGTGGCATGGTAATAACCGGTGGCGGCGAATGCGACCAAGCCGCCTAACGACGAAATGTTTACAATGTGACCCTTCCTGCGGGCGCGCATACCCGGCAATACTTCCTTGGTGACATCAATCAGGCCGAACAAATTCGTTTCGAACTGTTTGCGCACGCCCTCATCATCACCTTCTTCGATGGCCGCGAGATAACCATAGCCCGCGTTGTTGACGAGCACATCAATTCTGCCAAAAGCGGCGATGGAATCGGCCACTGCCGCTCTGATCGTGGATTTGTCGGTAACATCGACGCGGAGTGCCAGAGCGCGTCCTTCGTGCTGGGCGACAAGGGTCTCTAGCTGTTCAGGCTGCCGCGCCGTCACAACCGCTCGCCAACCCCGCTCGAGTACGGATTTTGCAATCTCAAATCCCAGGCCCGCAGACGATCCGGTGATAAACCATACAGGTGTGTCGCTCATGTTCAGCTCTTTCGTTTGATTGATTTGGCGGCCTTCATGTCGAAGGACCGCATTGGCCAAATCTAGGAGCGGCCGACGTCCAAGCGTTAGGGCAGAAGGACCAGACTTTCATACGATCCTTCCAATTTTTGCAGACGGGGAATGGAATATTATGTATGGGAAACGCCGCCATTATCGAGGGCCGGATTTATGGAACCGTCGACACAGCTACGAGACCTGATCAGTCGTCACGCTGCCGTTCAAAAGCAGGCGACCGAGGTGCAAGGATTGACACTTTACAAAGTGGGTCAACCGACACTGCCATCCGACTCTGTCTATAGCCCGAGAATTTGCTTGGTATTGCAGGGGGCGAAGAAGATTCAGCTCGGAGAGCGGACTTTCAGCGTCGATTCCTCGCAATATTTCATCGCGACAGTCAGCCTGCCGGTGTCAGCTCGCATTGAGCAGGCTGATCCGATCAGCCCACACCTGGCGCTCACCTTCGAACTGGACAGGGAGGAGATCGCAAAGATTCTCGCGGAAATGCCATCGACCCATGCGGCGGAGCATTACGATCGCACCGGAATTGCAGTGTCGCAGCAAACACCAGAGATACTGCGTGCCGCATCGAACCTCGTATCCTGCCTGGATATGCCCGACGACATCGACATGATGGCAAAACTCGCGAAGCTTGAGCTGTATTACCGACTAATTCGCAGTGAGCTCGGGCCAATGCTGCGGCAGCTTGCGACGCACGGAACGAATTTGGCGCAAATTGGCCGCGTCACCGATTGGATAAGGCAACATTTCGCGGAGCCCATGAGCATCGGAAAACTGGCTGATATGGCGGGAATGAGCACCACGTCGCTGCATCGGCATTTCAAAGCCGTGACATTGATGACGCCGCTACAATATCGAGCACTCATTCGACTGCAGGAAGCGCGTCGCAGGTTACTCCTTCGTGAGGCAAGCGCGCGAGAGATTGGATTTGACGTCGGCTACGACAGCCAAACGCAGTTCACCCGTGAATACCGCAAATTATTTGGTCGACCGCCGGCGACAGATGCAGCGTTTCTCGGCGGCAGATGAACTTGACTCACCGGATAATTTGTTCTGGAGAGTGAACCGCACCGGGTTTGCTCGTGTCCCAGCGCCAGGGCCATGATGTTCCGTTGCTTCAAGGAGAACAGATGAGCTACGATTTCCATGTGGGCCAGAAGGTCGTCTGTATCGATGACACCTTTAAGCATGTCAGCATCGACCAATTGATCCGCAAGGGCACGATCTACACGATCCGCTGGGTCGGCGAATATACGCATTATGTCGACGGCACATTCATCGGCGTGAAGCTCGAGGAAATCCATCGCGGCGACGACGATGGCCCCGAGGGTTATGGCGCCGCCGATATGCCCTACCGCGCCAGCCGCTTCCGCCCGCTGGTGAAGGACAAGATTGCCTCGCTCAGAAAACTGCTGGCGCCGACGCCGGATGCGCCGGCAGAGCCGAAGGTCAAGACCAAGAAGACGGAAAAGGTCTGACGGGAAGACGGAATGGGCGGCGCCTCGATCTTTGCCGCCCTTGTCGTTAGAGCCTAGGCCTGCCGAGCTCTGACAAGCCCATGTTCGATCAGCCGGTCGACGAGTTCCGGATAGGAAATGCCGGATGCGCCCATGGCCTTGGGATACATGCTGATATTGGTGAAGCCGGGCATGGTGTTGATCTCGTTGATGACGACGCTCTGATCCGGCCGCACGAAAAAATCGACGCGCGCCAGGCCTTCGCATCCGAGCGCCCTGAAGCCTTCGGCGGCCATGCGCTTCAGCACCTCGGCCGTCTCGGCCGGAATATCCGCGGGCACGGTGATCACGGCGCCATTCTGATCGAGATATTTCGCTTCGTAGGAATAGAAGCCATGGGTCTCAGCGGTGGCGATCTCGCCCGGCACGGAGACGAAGAGCGTACCATCCAGCTGTTCCAGCACCGCGCATTCGATTTCGCGGGCGCGCACGAATTCCTCGACCAGCACCTTGCGGTCATGCCGGAAGGCTTCGGCAAGCGCGCTTTCGAACTGACCGGCATCATGCACCTTGCTGACCCCGACCGACGATCCCTGGCGCGTTGGCTTGACGAAAACAGGCGAGCCCAGCGCGCTGGTGATGTCACCGAAGCTCGGGATATCGCCGCGCTGCAGGGTGACGGAGCGCGCGACCGGCAGGCCGGCCTCGCGCAGCAGGCGCTTTGCTATATCTTTGTCGATCGCGTTCGCCGACCCCAGAATGCCGCAACCGACGAGGGGGACGCCGACGATCTGGGCGAGGCCCTGAATGGACCCATCCTCGCCGTTCAGCCCATGCAGCACCGGAAACAGCACGTCGATATCAGGCATTTCGCGCGCACCTGAGCCCCCCAGCGCCATGAGCCGGCCCTTGCCGCCCGGAGCCAAACAAACTTCCGTGCCTTGATAAGCAATCGGCTCAGGCAGCGGGCCGCCCTTTTCCTCGACCAGCAGCCACCGCCCCGCCCGATCGATCAGGATCGGCACGATCTCATATTTCCCGCCGTCGATCGCCTTGATGACATTGCGGGCCGACATGATGGAAACCTCATGCTCGGTGGACTGACCGCCAAACAGAACGGCGACGCGTAGTTTCGACATTAAGGTGGATCTCCCCGGGCCAAGAAGGATGTGATGGGAGAAGGGTTTAAACGGGGGATTGCAGCTAAATTGGGGAGGAAAGAAATACGGGTGGGAGACGGCTTTCGCTTTTGCGTACAGGCGGCCGTTGATTATTTCCTGTCCTGGCGGGTGGCGTGCCGTTCGTTGCTACCTATGCTGCTGGTAAGGTGCTTTACTCTCCGGTAAAGGATCGTAAGGCGTTCCCAAAGGACCGCTCGGGGTGCTAGCTGTCGATACGCGAGAGAGTCTCTGAGATCGGTCTAGCGCTCGATTCTGCCGACTGGCTCGGACCAAACTACGCTCCCCATCTGCCCCGCTGTGCGCTATAATTCCTAATATTCAGGCAGAGAACGGAGGCACAGATGGCCAAGTTCGTTTCACAGATCGCGTCGACGACAATGGCGGCAGCGGTTGCCGCCTGTGCGTCAATGTCTGCTCAAGCGATGCCAATGCCGGCGGTGCATGAAATTGCAGCGGCCAAAGCGCCCGGCAACGTCCAGGAGGTCTACTGGCACGGAGGATGGGGTGGTGGTTGGCATGGCGGCTGGGGCGGTGGTTGGCATGGCGGATGGGGTGGCTGGCACGGCTACTACGGCGGCTATCACTATCACAACGACTATTGGTATCCGTTGGCAGCGTTTGGGGCAGGTGCATTAATCGGCGGTCTCGCGGCCCAGCCCTATTACTACTCCCAGCCCTACTACTATCCCCCGAGCTACTACTATCCCCGTGCGAGCCATTACGCGTGGTGCCAGGGGCGATACCACCTGTATCGGTGCCGGTTGGCCTACTGATACGGGTTAGCGGGTGTGCGGAAGCCTGTAAGATCGGCCAGCGCTCGCTTCGGCCAGGTGCCTTAGCGAGGCGCAGATCAATGTCCCTGTTTTCAGCCTCGGACAAAAACGCTTTGGATTACAAGAGCTTTAATGATCAGCGGGAAAACTGGTGCTGCTAGAGAGATTTGAATTTTCTCAAAAGCACCCAAAAAGCCCGGAAAATAAGGCTTTTGGCACCACCCCTATGATGTCGGGTGTACCAATATTGTGGACCAATTCTTTAACGCGGCCGACAGAAAAATGTCAACATTCAAAGCAGTTTTTGGATAGCTTACGGCGACCACAACCTGCTCAGTTTATGTTGCATATAACCTTCTCAAAATAAGTAGGGCGCGGGACGGTGGCGAGCGCCTGTCAGGCAGAATGAGCGGCAGTTGGATGTGGCATGTGGTGGGGCGCGTTATGCTGCCCTCGATCTCAAGGGTCGTCTGCGAATTTGGCGAAGCCGCTCGCGAGCCAACTTGCTAGCTATCCCGCCATTGCAGAAGGAATGACGAAATCTGTGTAGCCAGGCCAAGCACGGCTGACGATTGTTGCGATGTTGGCCCGATAGACCAACAAGCGGCTTAGTTCTTCTTTCGTTGACCATTTGCCTGGAGGCATTGCAGGATGCTGCTTCAACTAGGAGAGGGCGGCATTCATATGATTCCCACAACGCTCATCAATGCGGTGACCCGGGGTGAAGTTGTTCTGTTTTTCGGGGCGGGGATAAATTACGATTGCAGACATCCTGATGGCCGAAAAATGCCGCTTGGGAATGATCTGCGAGACCTTCTCGCAGATCATTTCCTAGGTGGCGAATGTAAAGACCTGAACCGCGCCGGGTTTGCCGGAGGCTCCAACTCGTGAGAAAGTGGAGCCGATATGAGCAAGACGACCAACAAATTTTCACCTGAAGTTCGTGACCGAG
>NZ_JARFYM010000054.1 GCF_030272705.1 Rhizobium mayense
CGAACATATGGCCAAGCTTTCGGCCGACGAAATCATCCTCGCCCGGAAAGGCCATGCCAACGATCCCAAGCGGGACGCCGCCGTCCAGTTTGCGCGCAAAGTCATCGAGACCCGAGGGCAGGTCAGCGACGCCGATCTGAAAGCGGTTCGCGATGCCGGCTACACGGATGCGAATATCATGGAGATCGTCGCGCTGGTGGCGACGTACTCGCTTACGAACTTCTTCAACAACGTGTTCGATCCCGACAAGGACTTTCCCGCCGTTAAACCGGCTGGATCGATCTGAACTTCTAAAGCGCGGATGCGCCCAACAGCGATTTATGGGCGCATCCGGCTGCACGCCGCGTCGATGGCATCGTTTCTATAGCCGCCGATCATTGGACCATCGAGTTACGCCGTCCTATTTTCGCTTGTTCGCAAAGGAATTCGGAAGACTAGGACATACCACACACAGGGAGACGGACGATGAAGGCAATCGCAGTAACGGATCAGGCGGCCGGAACGGCCGGGATGAAGCTGATGGAACTGCCCGAGCCGCAGGCAGCCATAAATGACGTCGTTGTTCAGGTTCACGCGTCGGGGTTCACCTCGGGTGAGTTGACGTGGCCCTCGACCTGGACCGATCGCCTCGACCGCGATCGCACACCGTCGATCCCCGGGCAGGAAGTGGCCGGAGTGGTCACCGCTCTCGGCTACGGTACGACGGGACTGTCGGTCGGACAGCGGGTGTTCGGCCTCTCGGACTCGTATCGCGGCGGCACCTTGGCGGAGTATGTGGCGATCGAGGCGCGCAATCTCGCGCCGCTGCCAGGCGACGTTGACTTCACCGTCGGCGCGAGTGTGGCGATGCCTGGCCTGACCGCATGGCAGGGACTGTTCGACCACGGCCGCCTCCAGGCCGGGCAGAGCGTCCTCGCGCACGGCGCCGCTGGCGCAGTCGGCACGATGGTGACGCAGCTTGCCCGGGAGGCTGGTGCCTATGTCATCGGCACCGGACGCGGCTCCGACCGTCAGAAGGCGCTCGACTTTGGCGCACACGAGTTCGTCGACCTCGACAACGACACCCTTGACGACGTCGGCGGAGTCGATCTGGTCTTCGACGTCATCGGCGGCGACATTGCGGAGCGGTCCGCAGGCCTTATTCGAACCGGAGGAACATTGGTGACCATCGCCGGACCGACCGAGGCGCGGCCCGCCAATGGCCGGACAATTGACTTTGTTCTCGTCTCCGATCGAGCCCAACTGGGTGAGATCATCCAGCGGGTGCGGGACGGACGACTTCGGACGAACATCGGCAACATCGCGACCCTTGACGAAGCCGTCGCCGCTTTCAATCCGACCAAGCGGATCAGCGGGAAGACGATCATTCGCGTTCGTCCATGAGGACCCCGGGGAGGGAGAGCGGATCGGCCCTTCTCGCTGACGGTCGTCGCCTTTTGAACCGCGACAATCGTCTCAGCACGCATCCAGACGCAAGATCAGGCCATGTCCCCGCGTGGTTCGGCCGCTCACCCAGGAGAGAGAAAGTGACAGTCAATCATCCAATTTTCACACGCTGGCCGGCGCAGTACCCCGATCGGCTACAGCTCTTTTCGCTGCCTACGCCCAATGGGGTGAAGGTGGGCATCATGCTTGAAGAGACTGGCCTTGCCTATGAGCCGCACCGCATTGATATCATGGCGAACGAAAACCACGACCCGGCCTTCCTCGCGCTCAACCCCAACGGCAAGATTCCCGCGATCTACGACCCGGACGGCCCGAGCGGCGCGCCACTCGCGCTGTTCGAATCGGGCGCGATCCTCCTCTATCTTGCCGACAAGACGGGGCAATTTATCTCAGCCGATCCGAACACCCGCTACGAGACGATCCAGTGGGTGATGTGGCAGATGGGCGGAGTGGGGCCAATGTTCGGCCAGGTCGGCTTCTTCAACAAATTTGCGGGCAAGGCCTATGAGGACAAACGCCCGCGCGACCGCTATGCCACCGAGTCAGCCCGGCTGCTCGGTGTCCTTGACGAGCGGCTCGCAGGCCGCGATTGGGTAATGGGTGCTGACTACAGCATCGCGGACATTTCGCTCCTCGGCTGGGTGCGCAACCTGATCGGCTTTTACGAAGCGCGCGAACTCGTCGGCTTCGACCGCTTCCATCACGTGAAGGCATGGCTCGACCGTGGCCTCGCCCGTCCAGCGGTGCAGCGCGGAATTCAAGTAACGGCGTCCTAGGGCGGGTCTTTCGACAGGCCGGCGAGGTGCCGCGGGCGTCAATAACGATCGTCTATCGACTCTATGGCGAGAGATGATTTCCCTCGCCAGCATTGGAAAGTCATTCTTCAACGCATGGTCCAATGAATTTCAGGATCAAGTGTCGCGATGGCGCGGCGCCAGCCACTGGCGTTGATTGAACGATAATAACGGTGCGAAAGAGAAAGATACTGATGTCCCAGGAAGCCTACGACATTGTCATTGTTGGCGCGGGCGCAGCGGGCTGCGTCGTCGCGAGTTATCTCGCCGAACACACCGTTGCGTCGATCGCATTGATCGAAGCGGGCGACAATGATCGCGATCCGTTCATCCACATTCCTGCCGGCTTCGCGAAGATACTAGCTCACGACCGGCATGTCTGGAAATACGAGACGATTCCTCAGCACGGCATCAAGCGAGCATATCGCTCGGGCAAGGTTCTCGGCGGCGGCTCCTCGATCAATGCAATGGCCTACGTCCGTGGCCAAATTGGCGACTATGCGGCATGGCAAGAGGCGGTCGGCAGCACCGGCAAATGGTCGTATGAAGACCTGCTTCCCGTCTTCATGGCGCAGGAAGAAAACGACACCTTCCACGACGACTATCACGGCATCAATGGTGGCTTGGCGGTCCAGTTGCCCAAGGGCATCAATAAGCTGAATCAATATTGCCTCAAGGCATTCCAGGAATATGGGATTCCCTATAATCCCGACTATAACGGCAAGAGCCAGATCGGCGTCTCGCCGGTACAGTCTACCGTCGGAAATCAGCGGCGGTGCAGCGCGGTCGACGCTTATCTGCGCCCGCACCTCGCCTCAGGCCGTGTGACCCTGCTCACCGGTAAGACTGTCGTTCGCATCCTCGTCGAAAACAAGCGGGCCGTCGGCGTCGAACTCATGGGCAACGACCCGGAGAGGATCCTAGCCGGCGAGGTTGTGCTGTCGGCAGGCAGCGTCCATAGCCCGACGATCCTCATGCATTCGGGCATCGGGCCGGCCGAACAGCTTCGCCAGCAGGGCATCGCGGTGATCGTCGATTCTCCGGAAGTGGGCGAAAATCTCCAGGACCATCCGATGGTACCGGTCCGTGCTTATGTGACGGGTGATCTCGGCTACCAGGCTGCGGCGCATGGCCTTGGCAGCGTGAAGGCGGGCCTGCGCTATTTCGTGACCAAGGATGGCCCGGCGTCGGGCAACGGCATCGAGACGGTTTCCCACTGGAATCCGTCCGACTTCACCGCCGAACCGACGATTCAATGCTATCACGCTCCCATCATCGCGAACCAGGAACTCAGCCCGACGGGGGACCGCTCCGGCATCACCTTCGAACTCGTGGTGCTTCGGCCAAAGAGCCGCGGCTGGGTGCGCTTGGCCGATAGCAACCCGACGTCGATGCCCCTCATCCACCCGAACTTTATCGGCGAGGAAGAAGACTTGAAGGCCGTGGTGGGTGCGGTGCGCGCGATCCGCAAGGTTATGGCGCAGGAGTCGTTGGCGCCCGTGATCGAGGAAGAAATCGAGCCTGGGCCGCGCATCCAGTCGGACGACGAGATCGTTGAATGGGCAAAGCGTGCCGTAACGACAATGTGGCACCCGGTCGGCACGTGCCGCATGGGCCAGGATGCGCGAGCGGTCGTTGACGCGAGGCTCAGGGTCCGCGGGGTCGATGGCCTCCGCGTGATCGACGCCTCGATCATGCCGAATATCACCAGCGGCAATACCAACGCCCCGACACAGGCGCTCGCACGCCACGCCACGGCGATGATGGTCCAGGATCTGAAGCGGACCTAAGGAGCCCTCGAGCAAGCAGCGGAGCCAGCCGCTCCGCTCAAATTCGAGGAGGGTCCGGCCGACTGGACGAGATAATCGCCAGCGGCGCTGTCCGAAAATGTGCCCCCTTGGCGTCCTCTCGGAGACGCTCGGTGTCACGCCGTGGTCGAAAGGTGAACGGCACGTTGGGGACCCTTCGACCCAGTCGCGCGAGCGGCACTACGCCAGCGACTTCCACGCGAGGAAGCAAGACAGGCTCATAGGAGAACAGACATGAACATCACCGGCAAACGTGTCCTCGTCACCGGCGGGTCAAGTGGGATCGGCCTTGCGCTGGTGCGGATACTGTTGGCGAAGGGTGCGAAAGTAGCGATCAGCGGGCGCTGTCCGGAAGCCGTCGCCAAAGCCGTTCGGTCCCTGCAAACCAGGACCGCCGACATTCACGGCATAACCTCCGACGTCGTGGCGGCCGATGGCGGCGACGTGAGGCTCGAACAGGCTCTTGCAGCCCTCGGCGGTCTCGATGTCCTTGTGAATAACGCCGGCCGGGCACGGGCCGATCGTCTGGAGAACATGGACGAAGCCGAGCTGCAGGCCGTGATCGACGTGACCGCCCCGATCCTCCTGACGCGGGCGGCGTTGCCGCTGCTGCGCGACAGCGGCGACGCCATGGTGGTTAACGTTTCCTCCCGTAGCGCACTGCTCGGCGCACCGTTCCACGCGACCTATGACGCGGTCAAGATCGGGCTCGCCCATTTCGGGGAAGCGCTGCGGCGCGAGTTGAAAAGGAAGGGCATCCATGTACTGACCGTCTACCCCGAAGGAATGGACATGCCGATGATGAAGTCAAACCGCGCCGGGCCCGAAGCTGGCGTCTTGCGTGAACCGGCGTCCGCTATCGCCGAGGCCATCGTGGGGGGCATGGAGACCGGCGCGTTCCAGGTGATCCGTTGCGGCCAGATCAGGCTCAGGTGATCGTACTCAATCGCGAGAATCTGGCTGCGGTCGACGAGTGCGTTTCGGACGGTTTGAACAAGGAGTGCAATTGTGATGCCGCAAAATGTCGATGCATTTCCCTCTCGTATCTTTGCCCGCGCCGGTGGCGACGAGATCCATCGCCTAGCCATTTTGGCCGGAGGGTTCCGTCTGGTCCTGTTCCGCCGCGGATCCCGGTTTCCGTCCAAATCTTCTGCAAAGAACGGAGAAACAACGGCAAATTGGCGAGGAGGTCGATAAATGACACAGTCGTTTGTAGAACAATGCAGCCGCGGCGTTATCGATGCGGAACCCTGTCCGAGAGAACGCGGGCGGGAAACGCCGCCTTGGCGGGGCATGGTGCTCATGGCCTGCGTGCTCGCATCCTCCATGGCATTCATCGACGCGACTGCGCTGCCCGTCGCGTTGCCGAGATTGCGCGCCGATTTCGGCGCGGACCTCGCCTCCGTTCAATGGGTTCTCAATGGGTATATGTTGGCGCTCGCCTCGCTGACATTGATCGGCGGCGCGCTGGCGGATGTTTATGGCAAGGCGCGGATGCTCGCGCTCGGTTGCGTCCTGTTCGGTCTGACATCCGCGGCTTGCGCGATGGCGCCTTCGCCTGCTTGGCTGATTGCTGCGCGCGTCGTGCAAGGAGCAGCCGCAGCGATCGTTACGCCCGCGAGCCTCGCGCTGATTGGCGCCACATATCCGCGCGCGGAGCGGAACCGGGCGATCGGCATATGGGCGGCGGCGTCGGCGCTCACGACCGCCGGAGGCCCTGTCCTCGGCGGTTGGCTGACCGAGAGCTTTGGCTGGCCATCCGTGTTCTGGATCAACCCGCCGATCGCGGTTGTAACAGTTGGAGTCCTGCTGATCTTCGCGCCTAAAGATGGCCGCATCCATCGCAGGTTCGACGTGATTGGCGCCGCGATTCTGGCTTCGGCGCTCGGGGCACTCGCCTGGGCGCTCAGCCAGATCGGCCCGGGTGGAGCTCAGGCCACCGCGCACGCGCCGGCCGAAATGGGGACAGTGCTCACAATCGTCGCCGGGCTCGGCATTGTCGGCCTCGCCGCCTATGCGTTCTGGGAGGGCAGAAGCGAACACCCGATGACACCGCCTCGCCTGGTGGAAAACCACGCCTTCCTCGGGCTGAACGTCGCGACACTGATGATCTATGGGGCGGTCTCGATCATGTTCTTCCTGCTTCCATTCGATCTCGTAGACCGCCGCGCCCTCTCATCGACCGACGCAGGGCTGGTATTCCTGCCCTTCACACTCGGCGTCGGCCTACTGTCGGGCGTGTTCGGCGGGTTGGCGGACAAGATTGGTGCGCGGACGATGCTCGTCGTTGGGCCGGCTGGCGCGGCGCTCGCTTATGTCTGGATGGCACTTAGCCGGGAAGCATCCCTGCTGCTCGGTGTGATCGGGCCCATGACGCTGCTTGGCCTGTCCTTCGCCGTGCTCGTGGCGCCGCTTACCGCGTCCGTCCTGTCGAGCGTCGACCAGGCGGACGAAGGGCTCGCCTCCGGCATCAATAATGCGGCGAGCAGGATTGCGCAGCTTGCCGGCATTGCACTAGCCGCCGGTGTCGCGTCTTTCGAGTCAGGCTACCAAGTCGGTCTCGCCGTAGCCGCCCTGGCCTCGCTCGGCGGTGCCATTACAGCGGCAATAACCCCGACTACGGCGGCGGCGACAGCGGGCGGCGCGAAAGAG
The DNA here is from genome assembly GCF_030272705.1 of Rhizobium mayense. Lineage (GTDB taxonomy): Bacteria > Pseudomonadota > Alphaproteobacteria > Rhizobiales > Rhizobiaceae > Rhizobium > Rhizobium mayense. The sequence goes on from NZ_JARFYM010000054.1 coordinate 6,701, forward strand.
GCTTAGAGAGCAACATCGGATACATCAGGGCGCGATGTGATGCCTGACGTGCCAACGAGGCGGCGGCCGTGTCGCTGCAACAGTCGCCCAATAACATTTGAGCAGATCGGCGAAGTAGATATTGCCATAGAGGAGGTGGCGTCCGGCCTTCGGACGCTATCTGAACCGACGAGCGCTGCCTGTAAAGTCTCCCATCAAAGCAAAGCCCGTTCCGGTGGCCAAACGAGGGACCGTGGTGTGATCTCCGCCCAAGCAGATGATCAGCGCGACCAAGGCGGAATTTGCAACGGGCAACAAGCACATCGCCGCCATTCTGCGAGAGCGCCGGTACCTATGGTGCGTCGCAGGCGAGCCGCTGCCAACGTAACGACGCGGCCGAATTGGGAATCGGTTTTCAGGATATGGAAATACCAGGCGGTCCGCCGAGATAGGGAGCGCCGGAATTCGATACGCGGCGATCGCCCGAGCATCCCACCGCAAATGCGCGGCACCAGCGCGCGCCGGCGGTAATCGAAACTATAGTCTCAACGTATTGGATAGTTTCGGATCGAGTATCCATCTTCTCTGGCATAAGTTCGAAGGCGGAATCCATGGCAGCCTATAAGGCGCGAGCCCGCCAATGGAGGATTTCATGGAAATGGGAATTGCGGGGCTGCCGGCCCCCCAGCTCGAGCATGTCCGGTGGATCGATGAAAATGGCGACGACCGCAGCCCCTTGACCTTGGCGGAGTTGGGCCAGGGTTTCAGGATACTGTACTTCTTTCAAGATTGGTGTGCGGCCTGTCATAGCCATGGCTTTCCCACTTTCGTCGCACTTGCAAACGGATTTCGCGATAAGGGAGTCGGGTTGGCGGCCATCCAGACTGTGTTCGAGGGTTCGGAAGTCAACACCTTCGATCGCCTGCGGGAAAATCAACGACGATATGGACTACGCGTTCCCTTTGGGCATGCGGTCGCAGACGCGGCTTCACGAAACGCGGTACCCGCGATCATGGAGGCATATTGCTCCGGGGGCACTCCATGGTTCGTCGTGATCGCGCCCGACGGCCGCGTCGTGTATGACGGGTTTCTGCTCGCCGCGGATGGCCTCATCCAGGCACTCCGGCCGCTCGCCAACTGACCCAAAGGAGCGGCCTCGCCCCAATTCGTGACATTATTCGAATCCGGGCGGGTGTCATTGACTTTGAGGTTCTTTCAGGTTTCGCAGTATTCATTGTTAGTCCCATTCGGCGAGGTGCGTGTCCTAGCGCTCCGGACATGTCTGCGAACCTACCAACCGCCACTGCTTGAACCCATCTCAATTACCTGTTGTTATCGACTTCATTGCAGTTCGACATTTCCAATTCCTCAAGGCTGGCGCCAATCTGTTCCGGATAACGGGGTCCCAGGTGAAACATACCGTCTCATTCCGCGTAGCTCGTTCGTCTACGAATTTGAAATCGAAGCGATGCGATCGTGTTCTGTTTCAGCGCTGTTTGAATAATTGTCTGTCCTTGAATACGTCCCTACGGAGGTTGTCTTGTCCCTGAAGAAGTTTGCAATTGCAGTCTCACTATACGCCCTTGCGGCCGGCGCGGGGCACGCCGCAGATGTCGTAGTGTCGTCTAAGATCGATACCGAAGGGACCCTCCTCGGCAATGTCATCGCACTTGCGCTAGAGGCGAATGGCATCAAGACACAGGATCGCATCGCTCTTGGTGCGACGCCTGTTGTTCGCAAGGCAATCGCCGCCGGTGAGATCGATATCTATCCGGAATACACCGGCAATGCCGGTTTTTTCTTCAACAGGGCAGATGACCCCGCCTGGAAAAACATCGACAAGGGCTATGCCATGGCGAAGAAACTCGACTACGACGCCAACAAGATCGTCTGGTTGACGCCGTCGCCAGCCAACAATACCTGGGCGCTCGCTGCACGCAACGACATTGCGGGCCCCAACAATCTGAAGACGATGTCGGAATTCGGTAAGTGGGTTGCCGGTGGCGGAGCCGCGAAGCTTGCTGCCTCGGCAGAATTCGTCAATTCGGCTGGCGCGCTTCCAGCCTTCCAGACGGCTTACGGCTTCAAGCTGAAGCCTGAACAGGAAATCGTTCTGTCAGGGGGAGATACCGCAGCCACGATCAAGGCCGCGGCCGACCAAACCAACGGTGTCAACACGGCGATGGTTTATGGCACGGACGGTGCGATTGAAGCAGCTGAGCTTACGGTCCTTGAGGATGACAAAAGTGTGCAGCAGGTTTATGCGCCAACGCCAATCATTCGCGAGGTGGTGCTGAAGGCCCACCCGGAGATTGAGGTAATCCTCGCGCCGATCTTCAAGAGCCTGACCGCCGATGAGTTGCGCAAGCTTAACGCGAAGATCCAGGTTGACGGCCAGCCGGCAAAATCGGTTGCGGCGGATTATCTTAAGGAAAATGGCTTTTTGAAATAACCCGTCGGCGGGTTCGACCGACCGTCGAAACTCAAGGCCACGGACGCTTCAATCTCGCGGCGAAGGGAAGAGGCGTATGGCTCTCGCCCTTCGCGACGGAGCGGTGTCAGGCGTGGAGGGTCTCGCCGCCCTTCGCGTCCGCGTAGTACTGAGGCGCCTCGCGACGGTCGTATTTCCCGTAATCGCGCACGATCCGCACTCTGCGGACCCTCGCCCCGTCATTCGGCGCGGAAGCCTCCTCGTAAGCCTGCGCCGCGGCGATGTCCTTCCAGGATATGAGCAGAATCAGGTCGCCGGGCGTGAGCACGGCGTCGAAGATGTCCCAAGACGTGCAGTCAGCCGCCCACGGGTTCAGGCCCAGCCATTCGGCGCAGTCATACGGGTTGTTGGTCTGTTTCCATTCCGCGGGGCGCGTCGCGTTGATCAGCGTGACCGTCGTTCCGTTCCCGACTTCGGTCTCGTCGAGCCGCTGCTCCGTGAGGGCGTATCCCACAGGCACTTGATTGTCGGCAGTGACCTGGCCAACGCGCAGGTGGTAGTCGGCGAGGATTTCGTCGCGGCCCTTCTGCTGGACCTCGTGATGGCTCTGGCGGGTGCGCCATCGGACGAGCGACTTCTCGTCCCGCCAGTTCGAAAGCGAAAGGATCCAGCCCTCGCGGGTCAGGCTCTTGTAGCGGATGTTGTCGACGAAGCCCTCGACCTGCACCAGCTCGGGGCGCAGCATCTTGGCATTGTCGAGGTAGTCATCCCAATTCTCTTTATTGGGGAAGACTTCGAAAATCACTGAAAACATGGTCGTATCTCGCTCTTAGAGTGCTGCGACGTAGTCGATCTTGAGAGGAGGGCGTTCAATTCCCTCGGCATCGATCCGGCAGGAGACCGCGCGTTGGCGGGCAGATCGTCCTGCGATGCTTTGGGTCATGAGTGTCCTCGCCACCCTGATTGCCGCGAGCTTTATGCCATCGGCCGCAGCCTCACGCCCGCGCATGCGCTCACAAGACAGCGTTATTGCCGCCAAATTGGCTCGTAAAGCTATGGTTTCGATAACCTTGTGTAATAGGTGGCCGACACTGCGCGCCGAGGAGGGTGTCGCCAGCTAAAATCAAATCTCGCTCAGTCCATGAAGGGGGCTTCGTCCAGCCCTCAATCAGCCCACCACGCGCAATCCAGGATTGCCTTGCTCGACATCACCGATAATTCGGGCGGCCGGATAGCCCGCCGCGTTGATCCTTCCGAGCAATTCCGTTGCCCGCGCGGGGTTGCATGAAACGAGAAGGCCTCCGGACGTTTGCGGGTCGGTAAGGATGTGACGCCACCACAACGGAAGGTCGTCGGGTAGAGTAACGTTCATGCCGTAGCTCGCCCAGTTTCGATGTGATGCGCCGGTCACGAAACCCTGCTGCGCGAGTTCGGCACTATGGGCAAGAAGAGCTATATCGCGACATCTCAGCGATATCAGCACGCCTGATCCTTCAGCCACTTCGAGGGCATGGCCGAGAACGCCGAAGCCAGTGACGTCCGTCATGCCATGCACGTCCGCATCCTTGGCGAGTTCGGCGCCAATGCTGTTCAAAAGCGTGGTCGACGCGATGAGTTCTGCATAGGCTGCCGCCGGCAAGGCGTCTTTTTTGACGGCGGCTGAATAGATTCCCACGCCCAGCGCCTTTGTCAGGATCAGTGTATCGCCGGCTCTTGCGCCATTGTTGCGCCGCAGGTCGGAAACCGGGCAGATCCCGATCACGGCCAGTCCATAGATCGGCTCAGGCGAATCGATCGAGTGGCCCCCCGCAACGGGAATGCCGGCCATTGCGCAGATATCGCTGCCCCCTTTCAATATCTCCCGCACCATTTCGATTGGCATCTTGTCGATCGGCATACCGAGGATGGCAAGGGCCATGATCGGTTTGCCACCCATCGCATAGATGTCGGAAATGGCGTTGGTCGCAGCGATCCGACCGAAATCGAAGGGATCGTCGACCATCGGCATGAAGAAATCGGTGGTGGCGATCACACAGGTTTCAGCATCGAGCTGCCAGACAGCCGCATCGTCGCCTGTCTCCGTTCCGACCAGCAGCCGGGCAAATGGCCCGGACATGGGCTGGTCCGCCAGCAATTGTCGCAGGACCGACGGCGCCAGCTTGCAGCCGCATCCGCCGCCATGGGCAAGCGCCGTCAGACGGACAGGTGATTTCGCGGTGGGATTATCCATGGAGACCTCCTAAGTTGCCGCAAGACAGCCACGCGAAATCGCGGACTGAGCATCCGGGTCGGTTCTTCGGAAATGCGCAACGCTGTCGCCGTCGATGGCGACGGCCCGAAATCTTGGTTTTGCAGGAGAAATTATAAGCTTGCGAGGAAGTAGATGGACACAATCCGGAACGCTCCGCCGTCTCCGGCGGTATCCCGATACTATAGCCCTGTGCACCATGCCCCGAAACTCGGGAGCGGCATGCAAGCCCATCTACCCATTATCATCGGCCGAGCGGCGAACGTCAATTTGCAATTCGCGGGCTTTGCTACGTGCGGGACCTCTCTCACTCTTTAAAGTTTTATCGTTCCATCCACGACTTTGCGCTTCTGCATGGTTTGACATCGAAATGGAGTGGGTTCACCTTTACTTGTATAAGAGCTGACTACTTATATAAGAACTGACGATTGTCTGTTGGCTACGGGCTGAAGATCCCGGCACGCAATATTGGCAAGGCCGGGTTGTGGGGAGGTGTCATGCTATGAACATGGAACTCTCGCGGCGCCAATTCCTGGGGGCTGCCGGTGCGGGTTTAGCGGGAACGGCGTTTGGAGCTTTTGGCTTCGGTGAAATTGAAGCGGCATATGCCGCGGCGATCCGGCCTTTCAAGCTCGTGAATACAGCCGAAACGCGAAACACCTGTCCTTACTGCTCCGTCGCTTGCGGCATCATCATGTATTCGAAGGGTGATTTGAAGAAAGGCGAGAAAGCCGAGATCATCCATATCGAAGGTGATACCGACCATCCGACAAACCGTGGCACGCTCTGTCCGAAGGGTGCTGCGCTCTTGAATTTTGTAAAGGCCGAGACCCGGTTGAAATATCCGATGCTCCGTAAGCCGGGATCGGACAAGTTCGAGCGCATTTCCTGGGAGGACGCTCTCGATCGCATCACCCGCCTGATGAAGGACGACCGTGATGCCAATTTCGTCCAGAAGAATAGTAGTGGCGTGACCGTAAACCGCTGGATTACGACGGGTGTTCTCGCCGCGTCTGCGACAACCAACGAAACTGCATGGGAGACCTACAAGGTCGTACGCAGCACAGGCATGCTGGTGTTCGACAATCAGGCGCGTGTCTGACACGGCCCAACGGTGGCCAGTTTGGCTCCAACTTTCGGCCGCGGCGCAATGACCAATTCCTGGACGGATATCAGGAATACGGATCTCGTCGTCATCATGGGTGGAAATGCCGCCGAAGCACATCCCTGCGGCTTCAAATGGGTTACCGAAGCCAAGGCCAATCGCGGTGCACGGCTGATCGTCGTCGATCCGCGTTTCACACGCTCGGCGTCGGTTGCAGATTACTATGCACCGATCCGCCAGGGCACGGATATCGCCTTCCTGCTCGGCTTGATCAACTACTGCATGCAGACCAACAAGGTGCAGTGGGAGTATGTCAAGGCGTTCACCAATGCCAGCTACATCGTCAAGGACGGATTCGAATACAAGGACGGGCTGTTTACCGGCTATGACGAAGCAAAGCGCGACTACGACAGGTCGACCTGGGACTATGTCATCGGTACTGACGGTTATGCTACCGTGGACGATACGCTCGCCAATCCGCGTTGCGTTTGGAACCTGTTGAAGGCGCATGTGTCTGTCTATACGCCGGAGACAGTCCAGCGCATCTGCGGCACGCCGAAGGACAAGTTCCTGAAGGTGGCCGAGATGATCTCGGAATGCTCGTCGCCGACCAAGACGATGACGTCCATGTATGCGCTCGGCTGGACCCAGCATTCGAAGGGTTCGCAAAATATCCGCGCCATGGCGATGTTGCAGCTGATCCTCGGCAATATCGGTGTGCGCGGCGGCGGCATGAACGCGCTGCGCGGCCATTCCAACATCCAGGGTCTCACCGATATCGGGCTGATGTCGAACCTGCTTCCCGGCTACATGACGCTGCCCATGGAAAAGGAGGTGGATCTCGAAAGCTACATGTCGACGCGCGGATACAAGCCGCTACGGCCCAACCAGACGAGCTATTGGCAGAACTACAGGAAGTTCTTCGTCAGTTTCCAGAAAGCGATGTGGGGCGCGGCGGCGACGCCGGAAAACCACTTCGCCTATGATTGGCTGCCCAAGCTGGACGTTCCTGACTACGATGTCCTGCGCGCTTTCGACATGATGAACCAGGGCAAGATGACGGGATACATCTGTCAGGGCTTCAATCCACTTATGGCTGTTCCGAACCGAGGGAAGCTGACAGCTTCTCTCTCGAAGCTCAAATTCCTCGTCACGATGGATCCCTTGGACACGGAGACCTCGCGGTTCTGGGAAAACCACGGCGAATTCAACGATGTCGATCCGTCGCAGATCCAGACTGAGGTCATCCAGTTGCCCTCGACCTGCTTTGCCGAAGACGAGGGCTCGCTCACCAACTCCGGCCGCTGGCTGCAATGGCATTGGCCGGGTGGCACGCCTCCAGGTGAGGCGAAGACCGACAACTGGATCATGGCACAGATCTTTACACGGCTGAGGGAGCTCTATCGCAAAGAAGGCGGAGCCTTCGCCGACCCGATCGTCAATCTCGATTGGAACTATGCCGATCCGGGTGAGCCGACCGCGGAAGAGCTTGCCAAGGAGATCAACGGCCGGGCGATCACAACGGTCCGCGACACGGCGGATCCGACCAAGGTGGTGGCCGAAGCCGGCAAGCTGCTTCCGAACTTCTCGGCGCTGCGCGACGACGGATCGACCTCATCTGCGTGCTGGATCTATTCCGGTTGCTTCAATGAAGACGGCAATAACATGGCCCGCCGCGACACGTCGGATCCGGACGACACCGGCGCCTATCCCAAATGGACGTTCTCCTGGCCTCTCAACCGCCGCATCCTCTATAACCGGGCTTCGGCGGATCTGAACGGCAAGGCGTGGGATCCGAGCCGCAAGCTGATCGAATGGGATGGCGCGAAATGGTCCGGCTACGACGTGCCCGACATAGCGCCGACGGCGAAGCCGGACGAGGTCGGGCCGTTCATTATGAATGCCGAAGGCGTCTCTCGCCTTTTCGCCCGCGCAATGATGCGTGATGGACCGTTCCCGGCCCATTACGAGCCGTTCGAATCGCCGCTTCCCAATCTCATAGCCCCGGCGGTTCGCGGCAACCCGGTGGCACGGGTGTTCGATGATGATTTCGCGCAGTTCGCCGAGCCGGCCTCGGCGGAGTTCCCCTATGCGGCGACGTCCTATCGCCTCACCGAGCATTTCCATTATTGGACGAAGCATGTGTGGGTGAACGCCGTGCTGCAGCCTGAGTTTTTCGTAGAAATCTCCGAAGAACTGGCAGCAGAAAAGGGGATTACCAAGGGCGGCTGGGTGCGCGTCTGGTCGAAGCGCGGATCGATCAGGGCGAAGGCGGTCGTTACCAAGCGGATCAAACCGCTGATCTGTGACGGCAAGCCTGTTCATGTCGTGGGCATACCGTTGCATTGGGGCTTTACCGGAGCGGCCAGAAAGGGCTTCGGTCCGAATTCGCTGACGCCCTTCGTCGGTGACGCGAATGTACAGACGCCGGAATTCAAGGCATTTTTGGTTAACATTGAGCCCATCGCAGGGCCGGTGGCATAGGAGACCGCATTATGTTTCCTCCTGTTCCAAATCCCGTGACCACTCCTGTAAATCCGAAGTTCGGCGAGCAGGACCTGATACGGCGGTCGGCTTCGAACGTGACGCCCCCCGCGGAGCGCCGGACCGAAGTTGCGAAGCTGATCGACGTCTCCAAATGCATCGGTTGCAAAGCTTGCCAATCGGCTTGCATCGAGTGGAACGACACGCACCCGGAGATGGAGATCAATAGAGGCGTGCATGATAATCCTCACGACCTGACGCCGGATATGTTCACGCTCATGCGCTTCACCGAGTGGGAAAACCCGGAGACGAACAATCTCGAGTGGCTCATCCGCAAGGACGGCTGCATGCACTGCGCCGATCCGGGCTGCCTCAAAGCCTGTCCGGCTCCGGGCGCAATCGTGCAATATTCGAACGGTATTGTGGATTTCGTGCACGAGAATTGTATTGGCTGCGGCTACTGTATCAGGGGATGCCCATTCAATATCCCGCGCATATCCCGGGTCGATCATACGGCTTATAAATGCACGCTCTGTTCCGATCGTATCGCCGTCGGGCAGGGGCCCGCCTGTGCCAAGGCCTGCCCGACGCAGGCAATCGTCTTCGGCACGAAGGAGGAGATGAAGCAGCATGCGGAAGGCAGGATCACCGATCTGAAGTCCCGGGGATTTGAGAACGCCGGTCTCTATGATCCGCCGGGCGTCGGCGGCACGCATGTCATGTATGTGCTGCACCATGCCGACAAGCCGGAGATCTATGCCGGCCTGCCCAACAATCCAAGGATCAGTCCAATCGTCGAGGCCTGGAAAGGCGTCACGAAATATGCCGGCTTGGCGGCCATGGGGGTGGCGGCTGTAACCGGTCTCCTGCACTATATTGTCAACGGACCCAATCGAGTTTCCGAGGAGGACGAGGCTGCGGCGGAAAGACTGACGAGAGGTGATTCCTCATGACGTCGGATACGAACTATGATGTTGCAAAGGGCGACGACGTTCATCCCGGCAGGCCTGTCATTGTCGACCGCTATTCCGGAGGCGCGAGAGTCAATCACTGGATCACCGCGATAAGCCTTGTGCTCCTGGCGCTCTCGGGCCTGGCTCTGTTCCATCCGAGCCTCTTCTTTCTGACTCGACTCTTTGGCGGCGGTCTCTGGACGCGCATCATTCATCCATGGATCGGCGTCGTTCTCTTCTTCAGCTTCATCGGTCTGTTCCTGCGTTTCTGGAGGCTCAATCTTTGGAAGCGGGACGACAGCGCCTGGCTCGCACACGGCCGCGACGTCCTGACCGGTCAAGAGGATCGGGCACCCGAGGTCGGCAAGTACAACGCTGGGCAGAAATGCGTCTTCTGGTCGATGTCCATCCTCATCATCATACTGATAACGACCGGCCTTGTGATGTGGGACCAATATTTCTTCGCCTATACCACGATCGAGCAAAAGCGGTGGGCCGTCTTGACGCATTCGATTGCGGCCGTCGTGATCATCTGCGTCTGGATCGTTCATGTCTATTCAGCCTTCTGGGTACGCGGTACTATACGGGCCATGACACGCGGCTCGGTGACGGGCGGTTGGGCGTGGCGGCATCATCGCAAATGGCTACGCGCACTGGTCACGAGATCGTCGACAAAGAAGTCGAAGGAGACGCCCGCGGAGTGACGGGTTCGGATTTGCATCACGTGGCCCGTCGGGTTCGTGAGGGAGTGTTATGGGACGCAAGAGCGAGGTCGCGCCGGATCCAACCGCCATCGGAGATGTGTCATCGCCGCCCTTTGCGCGTGTTCCCGATCCCGTCACGCTTTTTTCCGCGAGATCGGCTCGCTTTCGCCAATTGGCCGAGGTCAGCGACCTAGGGCCGTATCTGAATTTCCTGGCTGGACTTTCCCAAGCGCAGCACGATGGCCAAGCGGATCTGCCCGATCCGAAAGCCGTCGATCCTGCCGCGATGCGGCGTGCGCGCGAGTTCGAAATGCCGCCCCTGGATCGAGAGGGAATAGGTCAGGATGACACGGTCGCCGGCATATTCGATCGTTTCTTTGCAGCCGCAGCCGCGATTGAAAAGCCACCGCAGGCAGCGGCAGCGCTTGCGCGCGTAACACAAGCCGATTTTGCAAAACGCACCGCCATGACAAGAGCTATCTTCACCGGCGCTCTGCCGGCAGATGAAATCGCCGAACACGTGTTCGTGTGGGCGGCACTCCAGGTCCATTTTGCCCAGCTCGCGTCGGTTCTCGAACCGCAGATGCTGGCACCCGTGGCCGATGGCCTCTGTCCTGCCTGTGGCTCAAAGCCGGTATCGTCCATGGTGGTCGGGTGGCCTGGCGCGCATGGTGCCCGGTTTTGCGCATGCTCACTTTGCAGCACGCTTTGGCATTATGTCCGGGTCAAATGCGTGCTTTGCGGCTCTACCAAGGGGATCGGCTACCAGGAGATCGATGGGCTGGGCGGAACCGTCAAAGCGGAAACCTGCGACGAATGTGGTGGCTGGTCGAAGATCTTCTATCAGGAGAAGGCAGCAGAGACCGATCCGGTCGCCGACGACGTGGCAAGCCTGGGCCTTGATCTGCTGATGCGGGAAAGCCCGTATCATCGGGGCGGATTCGCGCCGCTCATGGCCGGCTTTTGAGGAGGAAAAGTTGGACGCAAGCGCCAGATTGCGGGATATCCCATCGGTCGACCAGGTCCTGAAAACAGAACCCGCCGCGGCCGCGATCGAATGTTTCGGTCGGTCCGCGGTTACAAATGCGGTCCGCGCCATCCTTTCCGACATCCGGGACAAGGTGCGGCAGGGCCAGGACATTCCTTCCCGCGACGAGGTCGCGACGGCAGTGCTTTCCAAACTGGATGCCGTTGACCGATCGACGATGCGGCCGCTGTTCAATCTTACGGGGACGGTGCTGCATACCAATCTCGGTAGGGCGGTGCTTGCGGATGCGGCGATCGATGCGGCTGTTGTCGCGATGCGCGAGGCAGTCGCGCTCGAGTTCGAGCTCGAGAGCGGCAAACGCGGCGAACGGGACGATCATCTGCGCGCGCTGATCTGCGAATTAACGGGGGCGGAGGATGCGACCGTCGTCAACAATAATGCCGCGGCCGTTCTGCTGGTGTTGAACAGCCTTGCGGCCGGCCGCGAAGCGATCGTCTCGCGGGGCGAACTGATCGAGATCGGCGGGGCGTTCCGCATGCCGGACATCATGGAGCGGTCCGGCGTCCGTCTCGTCGAAGTCGGCACGACGAACCGCACCCACGCAAGAGACTATAGCGGTGCAATTGGCCCCGATACTGGCGTGATACTGAAGGTCCATACGTCCAACTACCGGATCGAAGGCTTTACGAAGGAGGTTGGCGCACGCGAATTGTCGGCGATCGCCCGCAACAAGGGCGTGCCGCTCGTCAACGATCTCGGTTCCGGTACCCTGGTGGATCTGATCCGCTTCGGTCTCGCGCACGAGCCGACCGTCCGCGAAGCGATCGCCGAGGGAGCGGACGTCGTCACCTTTTCCGGCGACAAGCTCCTTGGCGGACCGCAGGCCGGGTTCATTGTCGGGCGCCGAACCTTCATCGAAACGATCAACAAAAACCCGATGAAGCGCGCACTTAGGGTCGACAAGATGAGGCTAGCTGCTCTTGAGGCGACGCTGAAGCTCTACCGTGATCCAGACCGTCTGAACAAGCGCCTTCCCACGCTGCGGCTGCTCACCCGTTCCCAGGCTGACATCGATGCGCAGGCCAGGCGGCTGCAGCCTATTGTGGAGCGCACGTTGAGCGCTTTCTTCCATGTTTCTGTCGTCAGCTGCGAAAGCCAGATCGGCTCGGGCGCCTTGCCGATCTCCACAGTCCCGAGCATCGGGCTTGCTCTGACGCCGATCGATGGCAGCGGCCGATTGCTGAGCGATTTGGCGGCGGCGTTCAGGCGGCTCCCGATGCCGGTCATCGGTCGTGTCGAACGCGGTTCCGTGGTGCTGGACTTGCGCTGTCTTGAAGACGAGGAGCGGTTCGTCGCCAATTTTATGAGTCTTGATCTTGCGATCGGGGGAGGTTCTGATGAATCTTCTTAGCCGTCTGCCGCTAAGCCCAGCCGTGCTCGCCCGTCATGTCGGCAAGGGGGACAGGACGTGATAATCGGCACCGCCGGACATATCGATCATGGAAAGACGTCCCTCGTCCTGGCACTGACCGGCATCGATACGGACCGGCTGAAGGAGGAAAAGGATCGCGGAATCTCGATTGATTTGGGCTTTGCCTACATGCCGGTGGAGGGTGTGGAGACACTTGGCTTTGTCGACGTACCGGGACACGAGAGGTTCATCCATACAATGCTTGCCGGTGCCAGTGGCATTGATTTCGCTCTACTGGTGGTAGCGGCCGATGACGGTGTCATGCCGCAGACACGCGAGCATCTGGCCATTATCGATCTCCTGGGTGTGGGGCATGGCATCGTGGCTCTCACCAAGACCGATCTCGTGCAGGAAGAGCGGCTCGTCGAGGTTGAAGCCATGGTACGGAAGGCGCTTGCCGGCTCCGCACTTGGCGATGCTCCCATGGTCGCGGTTTCAACCGTTTCCGGCCGGGGCATTATGACATTGCGGAACCAAATCGTCGAGGCTGCCCGAAGATTCACGCGACGGCGGGCAACAGGACGTTTTCGTCTGGCCGTGGATCGTTCCTTCACGATCCACGGGGCCGGCACGATCGTCACCGGAACTGTTCTTTCGGGCGCCGTATCGCTCGACGATCATGTCGCGATAAGTCCCTCCGGTCTCAGCGCGCGAATTCGCTCGATCCATGCGCAGAGCAGGCCGAGCGAGAACGGGCGGGCAGGGGATCGCTGCGCTCTCAACCTTGTCGGCCACGGAATAACCAAAGCAGCGGTTAGTCGCGGCGATATCGTGTGCGATGAAAGCCTGCACGCACCGACAGACAGGATCGACGCAACGCTGCGCCTACTCGGTTCCGAGCCGAAGCCGATTGGCCATTGGTTTCCCGTGCGGCTTCATCACGCGTCGACGGAGGTCGGTGCCCACATTGTCCTGCTGACCGAAGAGCTCCTGATGCCGGGAACGCGCGGTCTCGTACAGCTTGTGCTCGAAGGGCCGATTGCGGCCGTCGCCGGCGATCGCTACGTCGTTCGTGATACTTCGGCTCGCCGCACGATCGGCGGCGGCCGATTTTTGGATTTGCGTGCCCCGGCCCGCAAGCGCCGCACGCCAGAGCGGATCGCGCAACTTAAAGCATATTCACTGGCCGAACCGGAAGATGCGTTCAAGGCATTGCTTGCGGTGCACCCGTTTTATGTCGACGTTGCCGCCTTCGCGCGTGACCGGGCTCTCCCGACAGCGCACGCCAGTGCTTTGGCTGGATTGCCGGGGGTGAAGCAATGGTCTGTGGATGGCACCGCGCTGGCGGTATCGTCGGAATGCTGGAAGACATTCCGGAGTAGCCTTCTGAACCGACTCCAGGGCTTTCATGCGGACAACCCCGACCTCCCCGGTGCTGGTATCGAAATGCTCCGGACGCAGCTCGATTTGCGTTTGCCGGTACCGGCATTTCTCGCAGCGCTGAAGGATCTTGCGCGCGAGGGAGACATCGTTCTGGACGGAGCCTGGGTCAGGCTCGCGGGCCATCAGGTGACGATGTCCATCGCCGACGAGCGGCTCTGGGATGAGATCGCACCGCTGCTGAGCGGCACCGAACGGTTCCGCCCGCCGCGCGTCCGCGATATTGGCGTGTTGCTGGCAATTCCCGAGCAGCAGGTACGCCGGCTGCTGAAGCTCGGCAGCCGCATGGGGAAAGTGCACGAGATCGCACACGATCACTTCTTTCGGCGTGAAACAGTGGGGGAAATGGTCGCAATCATCGCCGAGATCAGCGCAGCCGCGGATAAGGGCTGGTTCACGGCTATGCAGTTTCGCGATCGTGTCGAAAATGGCCGCAAGGTTGCAATCCAGATCCTCGATTTTTTCGATCGTCAACGCGTGACCTCGCGTCGCGGCGATCTGCGCCGCGTCAATCGCGATCGTCTGGATCTCTTTGCCAATCTGGCGAATAGCGGTGAAAATCTTGCTTCTGGAGGAGATTCGTCCCCGGTGGGGCGTCCGGACTTCAAATCCGGGAGGGGCCGAGAGACGGTCTTTGGTGGGTTCGACTCCCACTCTCTTCCGCCATCGCCCCTCCGTCATTGACCATTCAACCGCGCCTCACTGGCGGCGCGGGAACGACCATCTTAGAAGCGACAGCTAGACGGTGCAGCGATCGCCTTCGCCGCGTTGACTGGCCGGCCAGGCGCGCAAAGCGAGCGCGGCGGTTTCCTGGAGATCGGCCTTGGACAACCCTTCGGCGGCTTGTATCGCCAGCCCGGAGAACACTGCGAACAGAAATTTGGCGAGGGCCGCAACGTCCGCCGATGGCGGCAGATCGCCATCGGCTTTTGCCCGCTCCAGTCTCTGAGCAAGCATTTCCCGGGTCCCCTGGCGATGGGCAATCAAAGCACGGGGGACGTCATCGTTATTCATGCCGGCGACAAGCCCGGCCTGGAAGGTCAAGCAGCCGCGCGGCTCGCTCGGATCCACAAGCCAATCAATGGCGCCGAACAGAAAACGCTCCGCAGCCTCGCGCGCAGTCGAGGCGGTCATCACCGCCTCGCGGTGTGCGGCCCGGCGTTCGCGATAGCGTTTGAGAACCGCATCGAAGAGACCCCGCTTGCTGCCGAAAGCCATATAGATGCTGGGCGAGTTGAGACCCATCGCCTTGGTCAGCTCAGCCATCGACGCGCCTTCGTAGCCGTGACGCCAGAACACTTCCATCGCCCGGTCCAGTACCTCTGATTCATCGAAAACCCGCGGTCGCGCCATCCTAACTCCGCTCCAATTAATTGTGACGATCGTTACACAATTTGCTTGTGATATCCACTGGTATCCGTTATGTAACGATCATCACAAAACAGGAGTTTCCGATGGGTGCGTCTTTGCAAGGTAAGGTGGCCGTCATCACGGGCGGCGGCGAAGGTATCGGTCTGGCTTGCGCCAAGCTAATGGGCGAAGCAGGGGCATCGGTTTTCATCATCGGCCGGCGCCAATCCGTCCTAGATGCCGCCGTCAAGGAGATTGGCGGCGACGCCATCGCCATCGCGGCCGATGTGTCCAAGTCGGTGGACCTAGACCGCGCCTATGAGGTGGTGCGTGCCGCCAAGGGCAAGATCGACATTCTGGTGGCCAATGCGGGCGTGCAAACCCGCGAAGCCCTGGGGTCAATCACCGAAGAAGGCATCGACTCCCAACTGGCGATCAATTTCAAGGGCGTGATCTACACCGTACAACAGGCCTTACCGCTGCTGTGTGAGGGCGCATCAATCATTTTGACCTCCTCGGCGACCGCGCTGAAGGGCATACCCCAACGCACGGTCTATTCCGCGACCAAGGCCGCCATCCGCAGCTTCGCGCGGACATGGGCCAACGAACTCAAGTCGCGGCGCATCCGCGTGAACGTGATCTCGCCGGGTCCGATCTTGACCCCTCTGCTAGAGGCTACATTCGCCGATCCGAAGGTCAAGGAAGCCTATATGGCCAATGTTGTCGGAGCGACTCCGATGGGACGCGCGGGCCAGGCCCGCGAGATGGGCGAGGTCGCCCTCTTTCTGGCATCCGACGCCTCCAGCTATATCACTGGAGCTGACATCCAGGCTGACGGCGGGCTAGCGCAGGTTTAGCCGACGGATTGGGCTGTCCGTCTAAAGACAACTTTTCTCCGCCAAGGCGCGGCTCGACGAATTGCGCATAGAGTAACACGCGAACGTCCTTGTCCCCCCGCATGAGCCCATATTTGGAGAACGACGGTGACCACTCGTCCGGTAATCAATAAGCGTTTCGTGTGGCAAAGCGGCCAGAGAACACAACGAGCCCGGCAACTAAGGATCTCTTCCGTTTCGAGACAGTGACTGTGCCCGACCTCCTGGAGGGGCGGTTTCTCGTCGAGAACCGTCAGCACGCCAAATTGGGTCGACGGTCGTCACTCCGATCGTGCCGATGTACGGGCCCGGTGGGCGGCTGCTTTCGAGCGGTTGCCGCACACCGCCATGCTGCACCAGCGCCTCTTATGCGACTTGGTGCGATCCAGGAACATGAGCGTGCAGGTTGGACCTTCGCAGGTCCGCACGAGGGCGAGGTTCTCCTCCGCCAGCAATTGGGCGATGGCCGCCGCGATCGGCTGCAGTAGCTCGCGCGGATCGTCCCAGCGGTTCGTCCGCTCGACGGCGAAATGCGGGTGATCCCCTTCATGATAACCATCCAGCACCACGCAACCGAAGCTATTGTCACGGGCGAGGATCGCATTGAGCGGGGCGAGTTGGACGTCCGGGTTGTCGATAACGATGCCGCGGCCTGCGATATGCATGCTCCTTAGCCATTCACGCAGTGCCCGTGCCTCGGCGGCTATCTCGTCCAGCGCGCCGTTGTCGATCCGGCTCATCTTGGTTGCCGTCGCGCCATCAATCAAACCCGCGAGTTCCATCCACCGCACCAGGCCAAGTCCGTCGCGCAGGCAATCGGAGCTCGGCATTTCGGAATTCTCGATGCTGTTAAGAAAATCCATCGAGGGATGGTCTCCCACCAGAACCGGTTCCGGATGGCGATGGCTGGGATCGTTCATTCTGTCGCCTTTGCGCTCAAGATAACCGCGAATAACCTGAGAAATATCATTTGACCGGTTAGTATGCAAGTGATAACCGGTAATAGTGACGATTAATGGTTATGATCGTCAAAATTCAGACCGCATGTCGGTGCGAGCCGTCGCGGGCGAAAAAAGGAGACACGACATGAGCCGTTTCACGAATAAGAACATCGTCATCACGGGTGGCACGACCGGCATCGGTTTCGCTGCCGCGAGACAGTTCATCAAGGAGGGAGCAAAGGTCGTGGTTACCGGACGCGACCCGAAGAAGACCGCCGAGGCGGCAAAGGAACTCGGGGAAAGTGCGCTAGGCATCGTCGCCGATATTACCAAGCCTGGCGATCTAGAAGCGCTGTTCGACCAGATCCGGGATAGTTTCCGCGGAATCGACGTGCTGTTCGCCAATGCCGGGATCGCCAAG
Organism: Rhizobium mayense; assembly: GCF_030272705.1. GTDB lineage: Bacteria > Pseudomonadota > Alphaproteobacteria > Rhizobiales > Rhizobiaceae > Rhizobium > Rhizobium mayense. The sequence continues at coordinate 24,031 of NZ_JARFYM010000054.1, forward strand.
CTGGGGGCCGTTGCCGACACCAGTACCGAGCTGTTCGATGATGTCATCGGCACCAACTTCCGCGGCACCTATTTCACGATTCAGAAGGCATTGCCGCTGCTGCGCGACGGCGGCGCGATCGTGTTCACCACCTCGTGGTTCGACGAAGCTGGCGCCGCCGGCACGTCCGTCGTCTCCGCCTCGAAGGCAGCGCTCCGGAACCTGACTCGCACGCTTGCCTCCGAGCTCGTCGATCGGAATATTCGTGTCAACGCGGTGAGCCCGGGCGTGATCGAGACCCCGTTGTTCGGCAAGCTTGGTCTGGCGGAGGCCGATGTTCAGGCGCTGGGCGAGACGCTGCTCTCGCAGATCCCGGTCAAGCGCTTTGGCAAAGCCGAAGAGGTCGCGACCGCGGTCGCCTTCCTCGCCTCCGACGACGCCTCCTACATCACCGGCGTCGAGCTTCCTGTCGACGGCGGGCTCACACAGCTCTGAGCTTCGCGACGGGCGGGGCAGGGCTCCGCCCGTTGTTGATCGCAGCGGCGTCACGCTTCGGCAGTGAGAATCTTAGGTCTTCGTGTCGAAGCGCTGGCATCAAACTGACCTGCGCGAGTGGAGAACGCAGATTTCCACCTATCGTGCCGGATTTTGAGTTTGCGAAAGCGATGATTCAGATCGACCGCGTTATGCCGCCGTCGACCCGGATGTTCTGGCCGGTGATATATCCCGCCCCGTCCGATGCGAGGAACGCGATTGTTGCGGCAATCTCCGCGCTCTTTCCATACCGCTTCATGGGTACGCTGTCCCGGCGGGCCTCGGTTGCCGGAAGGCTGTCGATCCAGCCGGGAAGCACGTTGTTGATGCGGATATTGTCCTTGGCGTAGGTGTCGGCGAAAATCTTCGTGTAGGACGCCAAACCGGCTCTGAACACCGCCGACGTCGGAAACATCTCAGAAGGCTCGAATGCCCAGGCTGTCGAGATATTGATGATCGAGCCCGCCTGCTGCTTCTGCATGATCGGCGTAACGAAACGGACGGGACGGATGACGTTCATCAGGTAAGTATCGAGACCCCTGTGCCAGTCCTCGTCGGTAATCTCCAGGATCGGCGCGCGGGGGCCATGACCAGCACTGTTGACCAGCACGTCAATGCGGCCCCAAGTTTGGACGGTCAGCTCGACGAGCTTCTTCAGATCGTCGTTCGACTGGTTTGAACCAGTTACGCCTACACCTCCGAGCTCATGGGCGAGCGCTTCACCTTTGCCGGACGACGACAGAATTGCGACCATGTAGCCATCGGCGGCAAGCCTGCGTGCGGCATCCGCACCCATGCCGCTCCCACCTGCCGTAATCACGGCGACCTTCAGGCTTGTCATATCTATTTCCTTTCGAGGGACATCGTTTCCATATCAGTTTGACACCAGTCGCCGCGTTCGTCTAAGCAGAAAAAATCTTTCCTCCCTCTAGGAAAACTGCTGGATGACCGGCGGTCAGGGACCCTATTGCTATCCCCCTCTCAATGCGTTGCTCATGTTCGAAAGCGCGGCGCCTGCAAGTTTAGTTCCTTGAGCCGTTGGCCTATAGCCATCATAAAAGAGGAAGAGATCATGAAGCTAGGCTTTGTCGGAACTGGCACTATAACCGAGGCGGTCGTAACCGGCCTTATGAAGGCGCGATCCGATATCGAGGAGATTGTCGTGTCGCCGAGGAACCCGGAGATCGCCGGGCGGCTTGCCGCAAGGTATCCGGTCGTCCGGATCGGCGCCGATAATCAGGCTGTCGTTGGCGGTTCCGAGATCGTCTTTCTAGCGGTGCGGCCGCAGATCGCCACGGAGGTGATCGAGCCGCTGCAATTCCGCGCCGGCCAGCATGTCGTGAGCTTCATTGCGGTGACCCAGATCGAGACACTCCGAACCTGGATAAAAATTCCCGTGGAGATTTCGCGCGCAATCCCTCTGCCATTTGTCGCCGACCTCCAAGGCGCGACGGCAATCTATCCTCCTGACGAAAAAATCGCGGATCTCTTCTCGTCGCTTGGCGTCGCGGTACAGACCAATGAAATTAGGCAGTACGATCTTCTGGGGGCGGCGAGTGCGCTGATGGGGACGTATTTTGGACTTCTTGAGGCAAGCGCACGCTGGCTTGAGGCCGAAGGCATGCCCTATGACCAGGCAGGCCTCTATCTCAAGCAGCTGTTTTCCGGCCTGTCTCAGGCTGCGCTTGCGTCGGGTGCTGCATCGTTCGAGGAGATGCGGGCGGAGTTTTCGACCAAGGGCGGATTGAATGAGCAGGTTTTCACCGAATTCGTTGCCAATGGGGGGACAGATGCCCTTGCCGCTGCATTGCGTTCCGTTTTCCTCAGAATTCGAGGCTGATCCCGCAATCCTGTCGCCGTAAGCTGCCCAGGGCGCGACAGGAACTCGCGATTGCAGCCGGCCAGTAAAACCGCAAAACGCGATCAGGCCTGAATGTAGGAAAGGCCCATCGAATGATGGGCCTTTCCTACGCGATGCATATACGGATAAGCTTATGCCTTGTACTTTTCAACGGCACCGGGAAGCTTGCTCCACGCGGCGTACCAGGTGTTGAACAGCTTGAACTGCGCTTCGACATAGCCGCGCTGG
>NZ_JARFYM010000055.1 GCF_030272705.1 Rhizobium mayense
GGACAAGGAAGATCTTGGTCAATCCCTCTGCCTGCCCGAGTCGCTCGAACCAAAGCGCGCCGAAATTGAACGACATCTTTCGTTCCGTCCGGCGCCCACACCGGTTTTGCCCAAGCAAGTTGACGCTCCTCGATCAGAAGGCGCTTTATAAATCAGGAGATAGTTCATGACCGTATTCGTTTTAGTTCACGGAGCATGGCATGGCGGGTGGTGCTGGGAGGAGGTCACGCCGCTCCTCGAGGCTTCCGGGCACAAAGCCTATGCGCCAGACCTGCCGGGGCTCGGTGAGGACCTAACGCCACCGGCGGAAGTCTCGCTTGCGCGCTGTGCGGGCCGGATATCGGAGCTGCTCGCAACGATTAGTGAGCCTGTCGTTCTTGTGGGACATAGTGCCGGCGGGCCAGTGATCAGCCAGGTGGCGGAATATGGGAACAATCGGATCTTCGGACTGATCTATGTTGGTGCGCACCTGCTGCCTAGTGGCGACAGCATGGTGACGGCAAATGAGCGCTCTATTAGGCCACAGGCCGATGCCGAACTGATCGTGATGCAACCGGATGGAAGCGCGCTAGTGAATCCGGAAATCGCCCGATCTTATTTCTACGGCAAATGTTCGCCCGATCGAGTGGAGCGCGCACTCGCGCGACTGAGACCGCAATCGCTCGCACTCTTCACTGACCCCGTGCAGGCTGGCAATGGCTTTGCGCATCTACCTCGCGGCTATGTTGAGACTGCCGACGATGCTGCTCTCTTCCTACAGCAGCAGCGCGACATGCAGGCCGCCCTGCCCTGCCGGCCGGTGATTACGTTGGCGAGCGATCACTCGCCATTCTTCTCGATGCCCGATCGGCTCGCAGCAGCCTTGATCCAGATTGCTGAAGAGTTCACTCCCGGCAATCAGTGTGATGGCTCTGCGTATTCATCTTGGCGATAGCGCTGAAGCATGCTCACCCCAACTATTATCCCAACATCCTCCCCGAACTTATGGGCTTTGGGCTCGCACTGGCCGCCTATTTCACTCCTGTGATCGGCCTAGCGATCTACGCCATACCGCTCAGCATCCGAATATTGCAAAAGGAAAGGGTAATGGGCGAACACTTCGCCAACTACTGACCCCACGCTCAATATCGCAGACGATGAGTCCCTGCCCTCGCCCGAATGGAGATGGCGCGGCCGAGCGGCCACCAGCCGTAGTGATCGTCGATAATTAGCTGGACAAGAGCTGGCCGCTCCAGGCGTCTCCACAAAAACAAGGAACCCAATATGACGAATAATTGCGACACCAAATCCAATCCCCCGGAAGGAATAGATGAAGCAATCGTCGCCCGCGCCGGTGAGTTAGTACCCGAAATTCGTAGCCGCTCGGAAGAGATTCACACGCTCGGCAGAATTCCACGTGATCTTTTCGACCGCCTTCTTGAGAAAGGGTTGTTTGATCTGTCAACGCCCCGCAACCGTGGCGGCTTGCAAGCAAATGTGAAGACCAGAAAAGCCGCAATCGCGGAGCTGGGACGCGGCGATCTATCCGTTGGCTGGGTTGCAGCTGTGATGAACAACGCCGCGTGGGTCCTTTACGCACTGTTTCCCCAACATATCCAAGACAGGTTGTCCGCTACGCCTGGCGGCTTCCGGGGGTGCGTCGCTGCGTCCCTCGTCAAGGCCAAAGTGCGTAAAGCGTCAGGAGGCTATGTCATAGAAGAAGGCCGATGGGCTTTCAATTCTGGCGTCTATCACGCCAACTGGGATCTGCTTGCGATCCCTCTGGTAAATGAGACTGGGGATCTCACTGATCTCGGCTTTGCTCTCGTACCGATCGAAGACATCACAATTTTGGATGATTGGGACGTCACGGGTCTCAGAGGTACCGGCAGCTCCGGTATACTTGTCAAGGACGTCTTCGTATCCGGAGATCTTGTGACGCCGGCCTCTGCATTATTTGCCGGCGAGACTCAAGCATCGCTGGCAACCGCGCCGCTCTATCGCACCGCTGCAGATCCTCTGCTTACGATTTCGCAGCTTTTCCCGCTCTTAGGCGCGGCACAGACCGCCATCGACATCTCCCTTGATCGCTTACCCGGCCGCGTAATTTATGGCCTCAATGAAATGAAGATCGAATCCGCAGTAACGCATCTGCAGATCGGCGAAATCACCGCGAAAATCGATGCGGCCGATCTCCTCGTGCGAAACTCGGCCGAAGCTCTCGACCTTAATGCAGAGTCTATAGGTGATTATATGCCACCGCTTGACCGCGCTCGCATTCGCCGTGACATCGCATTGGCCGTCCGCCTCATCATTGAAGCGGTGGATATGCTGGCCACGTCTTATGGCGGATCGGCTGCGGGGGTGGGCGACCCAATGGGACGCGTCTGGCGTGATCTTCGCGTAGCAACTCTGCATGGATTGCTGGTGCCTACCACCGGCTTCGAACTCTACGGCCGCCTCCTTTGCGGCCAGCCCCTGAAGGCGGCGATGGTGTGAGAAATTTCGGCGGTAGCCCTAACGTTAGGGCTCCAGTCGCCCTGTTGGTATCAAATTATCGTCGCTCCTGGTCGCCCGATCTCAACGCCAAGAATGCCGTCGAGCTCGACGCATTGCGCAAATACGTCATGTAGGGCTCTCACCAGCGCCCTACATGGTCACATCGCGCCCTCTGCCCGATCATTCCGATTTCGCACACTTCAATCACACCGCACCAAATGCTCACGAACATTTTGACGGGGCTGACGCGAAACGAAATCCGACAAGGGTTCGGGCATGCGCGCTGCGTTTTTTGCCCGCATATTTTGCCAAAATCGCTGTTTTTCCATGAAGAAACTCTTCATAAAATGCGTCGTCTGAGGTAGAAGGTTTATTTCTATTACACATGTAACCAAGTTAAAAATAATCAATATTGAATCGCCGAGCATAGTAGCTCATCTTGTATTTAAGATATATTTTTAAATTGGAGCATAATCATGATAGAAACTGTTCTGGTTGCCGGCGCGAGCCGGGGAATTGGACTCGAACTTGTTCGACAGTACGCCGAGATGGGTTACCGTGTAATCGCTGGTTGTCGCAATCCGGCAACCGCTGGTGCCCTTACGTCACTCAAAAGCAACGGCAACATTGCGATACACGGCCTCGATACGAGCTCCGATGAGTCCGTCGCAAGGTTCTCGACGAATGTCGGCGATCAGCCAATCGACATCGCTATAGTCTCGGCCGGCGTCGCCGGGGGCGATAGGCAGTCCTTTGGCGCGATCGACTTCATCGATTTGGCGGCTACCCTGAACATCAACACGGCGGGGCCGCTGCGTCTGGCGCAGGCGCTCGCGTCTAATTTGTCCAAAGCGCAGCAAGGCAAGCTGGTCGCCATTACGAGCGAAATGGGCTCGATCGAGCAAACAAGCTCGTCGTTTATGATGGCCTACCGCATTTCCAAGGCGGCGCTGAACGAGGCCTGGAAATGCGTAGCCGTGGAAATGCGGGAAGCCGACGTTACCGCGATGGTTATTCATCCAGGCTGGGTCGCAACCGATATGGGCGGCAGGGAGGCTCCTGTTTCGCCGGAGGTCTGCGTTCAAGGCATCCGGAAGGTCATCGACCAGCTTCGTCTTGAGGATGCCGGCACTTTCCGCACCTACGACGGCGAATTCCTACCATGGTGATTTGATATTTCGCGACAATCGCGTCGCATCAGCCACATCGATACTCGATGCGGCGATCTACAAATTCGGAAAGGTGCAAAGAATGATGCGATGGGATCAGCATGCAGGTGTTGCTTGCGCGGGCGACCACACCAGGGGCTCAGACATTAGGCAGTCCGACCCGCGCGGCAGGGTGCGCTGTCACGCGCGAGTTGGGGGACGCTTGGCCAATGGGAGGCGTCTATGACCACAGCAGACCACATCATTGTAGGCAGCGGTGTCAACGCACTGGTTTGCGCAGCCGTCCTTGCGGGTAAGGGGGCGAAGGTTCTGGTGCTCGAGCGCAACAGCATGATCGGCGGCTGCATCCGAACTGAAGAGATCACGGCACCAGGATTCGTCCATGACGTGATGGCCACGACTTTTGTGCTGTTCACGACCGGGCCGGCATATGCAGTGCTTGGCAAGGATCTCGCTCGGCACGGGCTGGAGTTCTGCAACACAGACACGCCGACCGGCGTGCTTAGGCCGGACGGCAGCTATCTGATCCAACGGATGAATCAGGCGGCGAATATCGCCGCATTCAATGCTGCGGCAATAGGCGACGGCGACCAGTACGGCCGCGACGTCGGCGAGATCGGAAAGAACGCAGGCTTGCTGTTCGGTCTGCTGGGCGGTGGGTTGTGGTCATGGCCGACGCTGAAGCTTCTGGCTCGCGAGGCGTGGCGGCGCGGGCCGCGCAACTTTGCCGGTTTCCTCGGCGAAGCGCTCGTGCCAGCGCGCGGTTGGCTCGAAACCGCCTATCAGTCAGAGACGATGCGCGCGCTCTGGGCACCATGGGTGCTCCATGCAGGGCTCGCCCCCGAAGACGCATTCTCCGGCCAAATCACCAAAGTCATAGCTTTCGCATTGGAAGCCGCTGGTGCGCCCATCGTAAAGGGAGGGGCGCAGAATTTCATCGAGGCTTTCAAGGCGCTGATCAAGGAACGTGGGGGCGAAATCCGCACCGGCGCCGACGTGGCGCATGTTGTCCGGAAGAACGGTCGCGCCGTTGGCGTGCGACTTGCTTCAGGCGAGCAAATCGCGGCCAGAAAGAGCGTGATCTGCTCGGTCACGCCTACGCAGCTTTACGATCGGTTGCTTGCAGATGAGAGGTCGGCCGAGAAAACCGAGAACGTTCGGAAATACCGCTACGGCAAAGGAAACTTCCAAGTTCACTATGCTCTCAATCGGCCGCCGGCCTGGCGCAGCGAAGAGCTCGACAAAGTGGCGCTGCTTCATCTGACGCCCGGGCTCGACGGCACGTCCAAGGCATGCAACGAGGCCATGCGCGGCATTTTGCCGGAGGTACCGACGATCTGTGTCGGCCAGCCACACGTCCTGGACCCATCGCGCTGCCCGCAGGGCAAGGCGATCCTTTGGCTGCAGCTTCCTGAGGCGCCGCGCCATATCAAGGGCGATGCGGCCGGCAAGCTAGAAGCGCCGGCTGACGGCAAATGGACTGAGGCGCTGCGCGAGGCTTTTGCTGACCGAGTCGAGGCGATCCTCGCTGACAACATCGACGGGTTTAAGGAAAGCGTTATAGCGCGACGCGCCTATTCGCCTGCCGATCTCGAGACAATGAATATCAACCTGGTCGGCGGCGACCCCTATGGTGGCTCAGCGACCATCGATCAAGCTTTCCTCTGGCGGCCGTTCAAGGGGAGTGTCAACCACGACACCAACGTCAAGGGCCTCTACCACATCGGCGCATCGACCCATCCGGGGGCAGGCCTAGGTGGCGGCTCGGGCTTCCTTTTGGCGCAGAGGCTTTAGACTTAGCAGAAGATCGTAAAGCAACAGCTACGATCGGCGCGATTGCGCACGCTGTAGCGCGACTTGTGCCAAAAATCATGGCCACGGACCATCTATCGGCGCATCAACTAGGACGACGGGTCTCGTTGTCCAGGTCTGCCGCAGCAATCGGGTCACGCTTGTCTTTCCAACGGTTCAGCGCGGATAAAATAACAAGGAGATAATCATGAATCACTCGTTCGGCCCACAATCCACGACTGACCAGGTACTGGAGGGTATCAATCTCAGTGGCAAGCGCGTCCTGGTGACAGGTGTATCGGCGGGTCTTGGGGTCGAGACAGCCCGAGTTCTGGTCTCTCATGGCGCCGATGTAGTTGGCGCCGTCCGTGATCTGGACAAGGCGCGCCGCGCCACTGCAGCCGTCATCCCCGGCCCGGACGGCGGGTCGCTGGAACTGGTCGAATTAGACCTCGCGTCACTCGCCAGCGTGCGCGCCTGTGCGGGCGCTCTGATCGCGGACGGACGTCCGCTTGACGTCGTTATCGCCAACGCCGGTGTTATGGCCTGCCCCTTCGGCAGGACGATTGATGGCTTCGAGACCCAGTTCGGCACCAACCATCTCGGCCATTTCCTGCTGGTGAACCGCATCGCGTCGCTGATCCGGCCAGGTGGGCGGCTGGTCAACCTCTCGTCGGCCGGGCATCGCATCTCCGATGTCGATCTCGACGACCCGAACTTCGATCATGCACCTTATCAGGAATTCATCGCCTATGGCCGGTCCAAGACCGCGAACAGCCTGTTCGCGGTCGAATTCGATCGCCGCCATCGCGATCGCGGTGTGCGCGCCACAGCGGTGCACCCCGGCGCCATCCAGACTGAACTCAGCCGGCATATGAGCGATGAGGCCTTGCAGCGACTCATGGACTATCTGACCGCGAACGATGTCGCAAACGGTCTGCCACCCTTCGTGTTCAAGTCCGTCCCTCAGGGGGCTGCCACCTCAGTCTGGGCCGCCATCATTGCCGACGCCGATGCGGTGGGCGGCCGCTATTGCGAAGATTGCCATGTCGCCGGGATCAACGACAGCGCCGCTATTTTCTCGATCAGTGGCGGCGTATACGCCTATGCGCTCGCCCCCGACAGAGCCAAGGCGCTCTGGGTGAAAAGTGAAGAGATGGTCGGCGAAACCTTCTGACTTTCTCGACACTAAATCGGCGCCGACGGCGCGAGGATGCGGAGCCACAGCTTGACCGGCAATGTCTCTTCACAGCCGCATTCTATTTGAGCAGCGCTAAAGCAATTTAGAGGGATTTGCTACGACATTCTTCTGGACATCCGGAATCTACTTTGTCGCCGCCTGATAGAAGGATATCGGGCTACATCGTGATAGCAACGGCCTTGGCCGCATTTTGTCTTTACAAGATTACCCGATGTTGACCGGCCAGCTTTTCACTCGTTTGACCGTGGAAAGCCAATTCCAGTTCAAGGCGGCGAAGCCAATGTGGGAGCGGAACACCGGTTACCCCCATCCAGCTGTCGACCTCCCTAAACTGGGCATGACACCAGACGTATTCTGCGGGAGTGCCGACGGATCGTCGCAGCTGGAAATGTTCGCCGCATTTTGCCGATGCAGAAGGGTGGCCCTAGTCAAGTCGGACTCGAGAGAACTGGGCGGGCGCAATTGTTCGTGGTTTTCGGATATTGACGCCGGAAAGCCTATAATTATCGATCAGGGAAGAAGTGATATCCCCGAGGGCATCGAACAATGCAGTATTTCAGAGAGCGCAATAAGTATTGGCGACACAGCCTGGAGCACTGCATGCTGGAGACGCGCCCATCAGGCGGCAGCTCGAAAAGCTCATTTGAAATTAAACCGCAACTGTAATGCCAGGTCTTTGATTGCATGGTCGATGCACGATTGGTAGCGCGGGTCGGGTCCTTAATGCGAACAGATTCTACAGTACGTCAGATCCGGCTGGCCCATCGATGCGCATTCTCGTGGAACCACTCCACTCAAAAGGTCCGAAACTCAAGTTGCCGTCCGGTTTTTTTGGACTAAGCGTCCCTAGTTGGGTGGCTTGTCGTGCGTTGAAAGCACCGCTACCTAAACGAAAGTTGTAAGCTCGGCCGCGTTGTAAAATCAACTTCAGCCCTAAGGAGAGCAAGCGATGTCTCAGGATTTGCCAGTTCGTGGTTACCACCACATTACAATGTGTGTCGGCTCGGCGCAGGAAGATTACGACTTCCATGTTAAGGTGCTTGGTCTTCGAATGATCAAAAAAACCGTTCTGTTTGATGGCAACGAGCCCTTCTACCACCTTTACTACGGCAATGCGTCCGGCCAGGAAGGTTCGCTTGTTACCACTTTTCCAATGTCCTGGAAAACCTCCGGTAGCGTCGGATCAGGGCAAGTCCGCATTCTCAGTCTGAGTGTTCCAGCCGGGAGCTTTTCGTTCTGGAAGCAGCGTCTTGAACGTTTCGGCTATGCTACGCGTGTCGAAAACCGGCTCGGCGTAACGCGTCTGTGCTTTAATCATCCCTGCGGCATTGAATACGAGATCGTCGAGACGCCGGACGATATAAGAAAGGCTTGGACTGAAGGCGGGGTTCCCCTCGAGGCGGCGATCCAAGGGATGAGATCCGTGACCATCTCTGCTAGGGATATCTCACCTTTCTCTGCCTTCCTTGTAGACGGTCTTGGTTTCATCAGCGAGGGCAACGATGGGAAAAACGTGCGCTTCGCCATGGGTCGCGGTGCTGACGCCGCGCTTCTGGAGGTTCTCCATGAGGAAGATCGGCCCCAGGGAAGCTGGACCTGGTCCTGTGGTACGGTCCATCATATCGCCTTTGATTTGCCGACCGCGTCAGTCCAGATGGACTTGAAGCTCCATTTGGAAGGTTTGGGCTATACCGATGTTTCGGAGGTCAAAGACCGGAACTACTTCAACTCTGTCTATGTGCGCACGCCGGCGGGCGCCCTCTTCGAGGCCGCTGTGACACAGGAGAAGGGCTGGCTGAAGGACGAGTCCGCCGAAACTCTCGGCCAAGACCTGAAGTTTCCGGACCGACTCAATTATCGCAAGGACGAAATGATCGCCAGGCTTGAGCCCATCGTCGACTAAGCAAAGCGAACGATGCCGGCTGGCCTCTTCGGTCGATAGCCAGCCGGTGTGGTGAAAGTGGCGGTCAAGTTCTGCCCATCCGCAGTTTGGGGAAAGATATGGCCTTCTCGTCTTCTCGTGATGAACTCAGTGATCCGGCCCACGGCCGGCACGATACACTGCCTACTCGTAGTGTGATCTGGGGTGCTTACTGCCGCAGCAAGCTCGCTCAGGAGCTGGACCGGATCGGCGGCTCAAGGGTGACTCTGCTTACGACCGCCAGCCTTGCACGTCACGGAAGGCACGTGGGCGATCTCGTGCATCTTATAGGAGAACGGCACGTCCGCACTGTCAGCGATCTTCCGGCACATGTACCGGTAGAAGGCGTCGAGATGGTAACCCAATCCATCGAGCACGACGAGGCCGATACTCTCATCGCATTTGGTGGCGGATCGGTGATCGATGCTGCGAAGGCCGTCGCCGGTAATGTGGGACGCAAGACGGGCCGGATCCCACCGATCATCGCCTTTCCGACAACACTTTCGGGCGCTGAGTTTGCGCACGTCTACGGCGTCCTGGAGATAACGGAAAAGGGACCTTTCAAACGAACCTATTCCGATCCCGGCGTTGTGCCGCAAATCGTCTTTCTCGATCCGGAACTGACACTATCGACGCCGCAGACCCTTTGGCTGAGTTCGGGAATCAAGGCGCTGGATCATGCCATCGAGGGGCTGCTCATTCCGGGTAAGCGGCCAGTGACTGATGCGGTCGCCTTGGAGGGCATAGCGCGGATGGCGCGGGCGCTTCCCCAGGCACGTTCGCCGGCACTGGCCGAGCGTCTCGACGCCCAACTTGCGGCCTGGATGAGCTACTTTGCGCCCGCGACTATCCGTGCCGGGCTTAGCCATCGCATTGGCTACATTCTCGGTGGCAGTTATCAGGTCCCCCACAGCCTTACCTCTTGTATAACGCTTGCTCCGGTTATGAGGATGTTCGCGAAGCTCGAACCGGCCAAGTTGACGCAGATCGGCGCTGCTCTTGGGCTGAGCTCCCCAAACCCGGCTGCGACGGCGAGTGCCATTGATCGTCTAGTCGGCGATTTAGGCTTGCCGCAACGTCTCCGGGATCTTGGAATCGAGAAGGTTGCGATACCTCGGATCGCAGCGCTGACCCGCCATCATTTCCCGGCTGACTGCGAGCGTGTGGAAGTTCTCGGAGCGAATGCCTTTGACGACCTTATTTTGTCATTGTGGTGAGGAGATACCGTAGATGAACGAGAATTTAACCATTGCAGGGCTTCTCGAAAACTTCCGTTCCGGCGCGATGTCGCCGGTGGAGATCCTGGAGAGGTCAGTGGCACGCATCGCCAACCTCAACCCTCGTATCAATGCGTTGACGGCGCTCTGTGTCGAGCGTGCCATGGAAGAAGCGAGAGCCTCGGAAAAGCGATACATGGGCGGTATTGCCCTGCCCTTGGATGGCATCCCGTTCGCGGCAAAAGACCTCTTAGACACCGAGAATGTTCCAACGACCTACGGCTCGGCGCTCTACCGCGGCAATATTCCGCGAACCGATGCCGAAGCCGTCGCAAGGCTGCGTCAGGCGGGTGCGATTCTAGTTGGAAAGTCGGCGACGCATGAGTTTGGCTGGGGCATTACTACGACCAGCGCGCTTCATGGGCCCACTCGCAATCCTTGGGATCTGACGCGGGTCCCCGGCGGGTCAAGCGGCGGTTCGGCGGCGGCGCTGGCGGCGGATCTACTGCCTTTGGCACTTGGCTCGGATACAGGCGGATCGATTCGTATTCCTTCCGCCTTTTGCGGCACAGCGGGGATAAAGCCGACCCGCGACCGCGTGTCTACAAAGGGGGCATTCGCGTTGGCTTCATCACTCGATCATGTCGGTCCGATGGCGCAGACCGCTGCCGATCTGTCTCTGGCGCTGGCCGTTCTGGATGGCACCTATCGTCCTGGCATGAAAGACCAAGGACCAAATCCCAAGATGCTGGCTGGCCTGCGCATACTGGTAGTCGACGATCTTCATCCCGTTGGATTGACAGAAGACATTAACCGAGTGTTTGCAGCAGCATGCCGCGCCCTCTCCCGGAATGGCGCAACGATAATAGACCGACGCTGGCCGGAGACCGACAGACCGGATCCATACGGAATTCTGGCGCCGACCCTCAATGCGGAAGCGAGGTTAAGGCATGAAATCACACTCCGGCATTATCCGCTCCGTGCAGAAGAATACAGTCCCGATGTCTGCAAACGCATAGATTTGGCTGCCCAATACGGCCTGCCAGAATACATTGAAGCGGCGCAGCGAAGGGCGGCATTCACAGCTCACTTTGTTTCATTGTTCTCCGGGGGCGAAGTGCTCCTGTCGCCAGTGTCCGCTGTCGGTCCCGTCAAGATCGGCGCCGATGCCCTCATCCACGATGGTCAGAGCGTTGAATTGCGCACTGCGGTCATGGGTTACATTGCGCCTCAAAGTCTGAGCGGGCTGCCCGCGGCGGTCATTCGCGCAGGTTTTGATCGGGACAACATGCCCGTGGGCATCCAATTGACGATGGCCGCCGGTAGTGACCATCGCCTCATTGAAATCGCAACGGCGCTTGAATTGATTCTAGGGGCAACAGCGGCAGGCGGGCCTAATCTTTGAGAAGCGATGAGTCATTAGATCTAACAGTGCAGCGGCGCAGGAAGAGCGGTCCCCGCTGCGCCAGTCAGACGGATCATATGTTCGGCAGTTTGCTCAGGCAAATGCCCTGTGATTGGCGCGAAGTCGTGGTTCCCATGCTGTCCACGGCTTCCGCAACGACGCCCTCCAGCACGGCCTTGGTGCAAATGGCTATTCGATCCCCATCATTGATAACTCAAGCTATCCGGATCTACCTTTATCATACATTCCAGGAGCATTACCGTGAAACACATGATCGTCGTTGACGATGACAGCAAACTTCGCGGGCTACTCATTGACTACCTGTCCCAGCACGCGTTTCGGGTCACGGGCGTCAAAGACAGCTATCAGCTCGGCCAGGTTTTACAGACCGAGACGGTTGATCTTGTCATGGTCGATCTCAACCTGGGCCATGAGGATGGACTTGAAATCGTGCGCACTTTGTCCGGCAAATCAGATGCGCCGATCATCATCATCAGTGGCAACAGGCTGGAAGAGACCGACAAGGTTGTCGGTCTGGAACTCGGCGCGACAGACTATATTACGAAACCGTTCGGTCTGCGCGAATTGCTGGCCCGGGTCCGCGCTGCATTGCGCGTCCGACCGGTTGCCACGGATCGCAAGGATCGCAAGATCTACAGCTTTGCGGGCTGGTCGCTGAACGTAAAGAAGCGTCAGCTATTGGCGGCAAATGAGAATGAAGTGAAGCTGACGGCAAGCGAATTCAACCTGCTCGTCGCCTTTCTAAAGTCTCCCCTACAGGTGCTGTCGCGAGAGCAGCTTCTTGCTGCCAGCAGGGTTCATGACGAGGAGATATTCGACCGAAGCATCGACGTGCTGATATTGCGTTTGAGGCGGAAGTTGGAGACCGACCCGTCGAGCCCCCAAATGATCCGAACCGAACGCGGGGCCGGCTATATATTCGACACGGAAGTCACTGTCGAAGAACGCGCGAGGGCAAAGTGATCAGATTCGTCGCGCCGTGTCGCTGCTTAGGTGTCGGCATGGCTCTGTCACGCTCGCTCAAACTTGGCGCGCTGTGCTTCGCTATCACGCTCGCGGCGGGAACCGCGCTCGTGGGAGCAACATTCGTAAGCACACGCGAACCTCTGGCACCGCTCCGAGAACCGCCTCTCCTCGATCCATCGAAAGTAGCACTCGGTGGCGCGCTTTTTGCAGACCCCATTCTTTCGGGAAAAGGTCAACTATCCTGTATGACCTGCCATGACCTCAGGACGGGCGGGACCATCCACGTCAAGCGGACGATCGGCTATATGGGACGGGTCCACCGCTTCAATGCGCCGACGATCTTCAATGTCGGCAACAATTACCGGCTCGGCTGGAGGGGGGATTTCACCTCCCTGGAGCAGCAGAATGAAAAGGTGCTGTTGGACGAGAACATCATGGCGGTGACTTGGGACAGCCTGCTGAGCAGGCTGCAGGCA
Source organism: Rhizobium mayense (assembly GCF_030272705.1). Lineage (GTDB taxonomy): Bacteria > Pseudomonadota > Alphaproteobacteria > Rhizobiales > Rhizobiaceae > Rhizobium > Rhizobium mayense. Next base: position 12,646 of record NZ_JARFYM010000055.1, read on the forward strand.
GACCCTTCATATTCGGCTGCTTTTCAGCGAATTTACGGTCACAATGTTGATCGCACTGCACTTCTCGACACGTTGGCAGTTTTCCAAAGATCGCTCATCACCCCTAATTCCGCCTTCGACCGATATTTGCAGGGTGAGACTGGAGCAATGAATTCGAAGGAACTGGAGGGGTATCGCCTCTTCAAGGACTATGGATGTGCATCCTGTCATCAGGGGTCGAACATCGGCGGCAATATGTTTCAGAAGTTTGGAATATTTTCGTCTGCTCCTGCGGCTGACGACTTCAACGACAGCGACCTTGGGCGGTTCACGTTGACGAACCGCGAGGCTGACAAAGGCGTGTTTCGAGTACCGAGCCTGCGCAACGTCGCGGTAACGGCCCCGTATTTTCACGATGGCCGAGCCTCATCCCTGAACGAGGCGGTTTCAACAATGGCCCAAAGCCAGCTTGGCCGGACACTGACGACGAACGAGATTGACGCGCTCGTTGCCTTTTTGAATACACTTACTGGCGAGTACGATGGACACAAGCTCAGTGCGACCAGTAAAGCGAGCAACGATTGAATTGTGGCGTATCTCGATCGTGGTCGCGGGCGCGGTCTGCTTCGCGCTCCTGGCAATTGGCCGCGTCCCGCCGCGAGACACACATGAAGCAATTCTGACGTCGCTGCGCGCGATCGATATCAACCATGCATCCCTTCAGCGCGACGTCTTGCGAGCCAGAGCGGCCCTGCTCAAAAACTACGATCCCCTTGTTGACTCGGTCGTCAACCTGCACACGGCCGTATCGGATCTCGGACATCTTTTTCCTGAAAGTGGCGTCGAAAACCTCTCCTCGCTGGAACTGGAGCTGCGGAAACTCACAGACTCGATCAACGGCGACGAGCTGCTGGTCGAACGTTTCAAGACCGATAACGCAATCTTGCAAAACTCGATCTCTCTCGCAAACCAAATGCTGAGCGAGCTTCACATGAGTACAAATCCTTCGGTCGTCCGAGTTCTTGGAACCTCTTCCGATTTAGGGAACCTTATGATGCGGTTTGCCGCTAACCCCGAGGATCGTTTCGCTGACATTATCAGGGGCCGATTATCCGCCATGACAAGCCTGGCGTCGGGTATTCCGACGGTTGACTCCTTTGTCGCACACACGACGATGATTTTGAACACGCTGCCCTCTGTCGACAACACGATAGAGCTCATCCAATCATCGCAGACATCCTCCGAAGCGCAACTCCTGCAAGAGAAATATCTCGATGCGTATGGAGTGATCAGCACCCGATCCGCCTGGAGCCGGCTGCTGCTCGGATCGATATCGATTTCTCTATGCATCTATATCACTGTTCTGATTTACCGCTTGCGTACTCAGGCCCATAGGCTCAAACAGCAGCTGGATTTCGAGAACCTCGCCGCCGCCATCAAGAATCGCTGTGATGAGGATTTCGAGAATATCAGGGCAGCAATATCCACCTCCCTTGGCACTGTAGCCCAGTTTTTCGACGCAAGTGGCCATGCTTTCGCGGTGATCAACACCGAGACGCGCGAGCTAGAACAGATCTTCGTGGACGCCGAGAACAACGAGTTTCATGCGCTTATCGAGCGTCTTGCCCATGAGCAGTGTGAATCGTTTACAAAGAGCCAGCAGCCCTGGGATCAGTTCCACTACCACAATCTCCAACAGAGTGAGATTCGGGCGTTTCCGGAGGGATCACTGAGTGCGGGATCGATCACCGCTACGAGTATCGATTCGAAAACGATCGGCTTGCTGCTTCTCGAGCATCGTGAGGTGCGAACAAAACCCACTAACGACGAAATCCGCCTGCTTGGAAACGCGGTTGTGGTGCTGGCCCAAAGCTTGCGAACTCATAAAGAACGCCTCGAGAAGGATGCACTGGAGGCGCGCTTGGAGCATTCTCAACGGCTGGAGGCGGTTGGAACGCTTGCAGGCGGCATCGCGCATGAATTCAACAATGCGCTTGCGGCGATTTTGGGCTACGGCGAGATGGCGCTTCAGATAAACCATACGCCAGCACGCGCCCGTCAATATGTTCGCGAGATTCTGGCAAGTGGCGAGCGTGCCAAGCATATTATCGAACAGATCCTGACCTTCAGCCGCAAACGGGAGCGGGTCAACCGGCCGTTCGACCCGAAAGAGGCCATTGATGACATCATCCCTCTGGTGAAGATATCGATCCCGGAAACCGTCATCGTGACTGCGGAAATTCCCGGCAAGCTCCCGGCGGTTTTTGGCAACCCCATCGAGTTCCAGCAGGTCATCATGAACTTGTGCATGAATGCTGCCCAGGCCTCTTGCGAAAGCGGACGAATAGATGTCACCGCAAGACGTGTGGATGTCAAATCCAAACTGTTTCTTTCACACGGAGAACTGCTTCCTGGTCGCTACCTCCTCGTCGAAATCTCGGACAAGGGCACGGGAATTGCGCAGAGCGTTTTGCCGCACATTTTCGAACCCTTTTTCACCACCAAATCCAAAAGCGGCGGCACTGGTCTAGGGCTTGCCGCAGTGCACGGCTATGTTACGGGCATGAGTGGCAAAATCGACGTCAAGAGCGAGCCTGACCAGTATACCCGCTTTAGCCTTTATTTTCCCGTTTCATCGGAAGCGCCCATTCCCTTGGCGCATTTCTTCGATGAGCGGCACACACCACTTGGGAACGGCGAGATCGTCGTCATCGCTCAACGCGATAGCGGCTTGCGGTTGATGTACGAAGAGAAAATTGCCGCCCTTGGCTATGAGCCGGCCGGTTTCTCGGATCTCGCAAGTTTGCGGAAATGGTTTGCCAAAGGCGACATTAAACCGGACCTCATCGTGCTGGATCTGGATTTGTGGAAGTCGCCACCGAACCTGAAAGAAGCGGTTGACGAGTTCAAACCGATCGCGACTCTGTTCATAACCGACCAGGAAAGAGATGGTGTAGACGCACGCATGTCGACCGGAATTGCAAAGCTTCGAAAACCGATCAGCTCAAACAGCCTGGCGACAACCTTGCACAAGATGATTGGAAGCCGCCCGCAAACACGCGGCCATGAACCCTTGAAAGGCAATGCCTGATGCGGGCTTCACCGGCCGCACAATGGCCGCCATCTTACCCTTTGCCTGTTTTCAAAGACGGCAATCAGGCTCACGGGTCAAAGCTGCGTATTCCGGTGATGCCGGACGGCTATTCCAATCTCTTGCCGGACGCGATACGGATTTGAAGCCGGACAATCGGTGTGCCTCGGGGCCGTATGGGTTTTTGACCTGAACCTGTTTCGCGGTCAAGCCAGGGTTTGTTTGGTCGGTGGTCACGGCTTTCTGTTTTCGCATGCTTCTCGCCGCTGAGTTTGATGCGATAGGCATTGTGCACGAGGCGGTCGAGGATGGCGTCGGCAATAGTCGGATTGCCGATCATGTCGTACCAGTGCTCGACGGGCACCTGGTTGGTGACGATGGTGGATCGCTTCTCGCATCGGTCTCGATGATTTCCACGAGATCGCGACGCTGTTCGTCGTTGAGCCTCTCCGCGCCCCGTTGTCAAGGATAAGCAGGTCGGTTCTGGCCAGGGTCTTGAGGACCTTCGGATATCGGCCGTCGCCGCGGGCCAGTGCACGTGTAGCGAAGAGCCTTGGGAGGCGATGATAAGCGACGGAGAAGTCCTCGCAGCATGCCTTGTGTCCGAGAGCGCAGGCAACTCAGTCCGGATTGTGATCGGAATCCCGTCCGGCTAATTCCTGGAATCCGCATCAAAGCCGTTCATTTGCTATAATCTCGGGGAAAACAAGCAGGTAAATGCCCAATGCGATGCCGAGGACGCTGATAAAGGCCAAGTAATAGACGTGCGGAGCAAGACCGAGGGTCAGGAATACCGCGACCAGAACCGGCGTTAGTCCGCCACACAATGCGTAGGAAATGTTGTAGGAGAAAGACACGCCGGTGAACCGGACAGGTGGCGGAAAGCAGCGGACCATCGTTACCGGCACTGCCCCGATGACTGCTCCCGCCAGCAGGCCAACAACTGCACTGATGCCGTCGATGTACCGGCCGTCAATCCACTCGGCGGCGTACAGCATGGTGTCGCCAATCGCAAGCAGCAATCCACCAAGGACGAAAAGCTTGGCTGGGCCGATCCGATCGAGGATGGCACCAGCAATAATAACGCCGATCGTGAGCGAGATCGTACCGATCACTGACGCAAGAAGCGCTTGCTCGCGACCGACATGGTGAAGCTGTTGCAGGATCGTCGGTATCATCAACGTGAACACAACAATCACAGCTGACAAAATCCAGGTGCAGATAATTGAAACGAAAATGCCGGCTGGATAGTCACGAATGACCACACCCAATGGAAGCTCCAGCACCAGTAGCTTTTGCGCTCGCAGCGCCGAAAATATCGGTGTCTCGCGCAACCTTTTCCGCAGATAGACGCCGATCACGCCAAATACGCCACCCAAAAGAAATGGTAGCCGCCAGCCGTAGCTCAGCACGTCGTCTGGCGAAAGAAGCGCTGTCACTGCTGCCGTGGTCGCCAATCCCATGATCGTGCCCAGATTGAGGCCGACGCCTACCAGAGCGCATCCGATGCCCATACGGCGCACAGAGACGTGCTCGGCGACGAATGTCCATGCACCAGGCACCTCACCACCAATTGCTATCCCCTGAAGCATGCGCAAGAGCACCAGTGAGATTGGCGCGGCATAGCCTATTGTCCGATAGGTCGGAAGAAATGCGACCGCGAGCGTCGAAAGAGCCATCAGAAGGATCGAAAATGCAAATACCCTTTTCCTTCCAAAGAGGTCGCCAAAATGCGCCAGAACAACCCCTCCCAAAGGGCGGAATATATAGCCGGTAGCGAAAATACCGAATGTCTGCAACGTGACGAAACCGGGAGCCAGGCCTGGCGGAAAAAAAAGGGTTCCGATGACATCGGCCAAAAAAATAAAAATGACGAAATCGTAGAATTCCAGGGCGCCGCCGGCGGCAGCGAGCAAAAGCATCAAAATAAGTCTTTCCCGTCCCGCGGGAAAATCTTGCCAAGCGGAGTTCGGATTGTCTTGTAGGGGCGCGCGATTTACGAAGGTCACTGTCTAATTACCCCGGTTGCGATAAATTTCTATAACACCTCGATCTGATCGGATTGTTAGCCGCAGCTGGAAATGCATTACAATTGAAATAATTGCAGGCTGAAATTGGCGCTTGGGACACACAGTCCTAGGACGGATCGACATTCAGGATTCCCGTATTAGTTGATGACTGATTCATAGGACACCGTGTTTGGCACGGAGGCTCTAATTGCGGTCAAGCGATAGGAATTGAACGACGCACAGTCCAGGATCGCGCCTTTGCTGCCGGGGAAGGCCGGCGATCCAGGCCTAAGCACTTCCGCCGCTTCGCCACCGCTATGAACACCGAACCATTCACTTCCCCGGTTTTATCCATCTCACCGCAATAGCGGCCTGGCCATGAATGTCGGTCCTAGATCAGCGATTTGTATGAGTTCGATCGCCCGGCGCCATATCCAGCTTGAACTCCTGATAGGAAAAATTCTGCAGTCTGTAGCCGAACAGAGCCCATACGCTCATATAGCCTTCGGCGACGAACATAAGGAATATCATCACGAAAACCCCGGCCAACAGGGGCGTATCGTTTTGTTTGGACACTGGCTTCTCGGTGCCGAAACTGGCCGCACAGCGCTCGAAATCGGGTTCGCCCGTTAACAATTCACGAACCGGTCCCACAATCTGTCCGTCCCGCGATACAAGCCGCACGATATTCTGTGATCCCGGTTTGGTCTGCATGGTTATAACAGCTCCTTGGTGGCATGACATGTCGACAAGACTGACCGCGCGGCACCTCGAAAGTCATGCCGAAGTGCGCAGGTGCGATGTCGGATTTCCAGATGGATTGCAAAACCTCGCCGTATGTGAACCAGAATCCCGGCAGTTCACAGGTCATACCACCCCAATCTTTGAGCGATACGAGACAGAAACGTCGTCGGCCTTCCACGCCAGCCGCCCATAAGATCCAGTGCTTCCAGCCCATCGCGGTGAGATGGCTCCGGTGGCACAAAGTGCTGGCGCAAACCAGCGAGCATTTTCCTGACTGCAACCATTGTCCAATCTCACAATCGCGAAATCGTTGACGATGTGCGCCGATCCTCCGGGCCGGCGCTTCAAAAATTGGGGCACTGGCTCGCCGATGATGTCGATCTGACGTCAACTAGTGGATAGCCCGTCGTCGACGCAAGCTCTCAATGCCGCCGGACAGCGGCCGCGCCCGCCTGAAGATCGCCGATCACCTTTGACCGTTAGGTCAAGCAGCCTGCGCCTGATTGCCCGATAGGCTCTTGTAGCGTGCCAGTGCGGTGATTGCCTGCGTGACCGGCATTGAAATTCCATGCGCGTCGGCGAGTTCGATGACGGCGTCGCAAATCGAAGCCAACTCCAGAGGAGAGCCGCGCTCGAGATCCTGAAGCATGGACGTCTTGACGTCCCCCATGCTTCGCCCTGCGGTCATGATCGTTTCGGGATCTATCTCGAGCCGAGCCCCGTAGGCTGCTATCACGGGCAGAACTTCATGCAGCATCTGCTCGCTGATGGCAGCGAGATTGTTGTCGGAAAAGTTCTCCCGCAAGCTTGCGCCGGTTATTGCGGTGACGGGATTGGACACTAGGTTCCGGACCACTTTCGTCCATACGGAGTCCCTTATATGCTGGGTCACGCGCGTCGCGATACCAGCTTGCTGCAGGATCGCCCCCAATCGTTCGACACGGTCCGAAACCCGACCGTCCAACTCGCCGATCGTCATCTGTAGCGGATTGAATGTCTTTACCACACCTGGCTGTATCCGCTCGGCTGTGATTAATGTTGTGGTGCCGATAATCTGCGGCGAGGGTAGCAGCTCCTTGAGGGCGCCATCGGGGTCGACGGAGCCGATCTGAGGGCCATTCCAACGTCCGTCCCGCCCATCGAAATACCACCAGGGAATGCCATTGATGACTGGCACGATCATGGTGTTGGGACCGATCAGCGGTTGAACAGCCGCCGCCAAGGCGGGCAGGTCTTGGGATTTGGGGCACAGGAAGACCAAATCCTGGACGGGATAATCCGAAGGGGTGCCGGCATCGATCTTCAGGCGATGATCACCTTCGTTGTCAAGCAATCGTATCCCATCTTTTTGGATTGCGGCCAAGTTCGCGCCACGCGCAATCAGACTGACACGATATCCGCCGATGAGGAGGCGGGCAGCCAGCGTCACGCCGATGGCGCCCGCTCCCGCGACAGAGATTTTGTAGTTGTCCGTTTGTTTAAAGTGCGACAATCTCGTTTGCCTCCTGGCAATTTCACACACGCACTATCCGACAATGGGATTGTTGGTCTGTTTCAGGACGGCGTCGAATTGCTACACTTGTCATCGACAAGGACTATGCAAAATGGCCATTCACGAGATCTAAGCTCTGGTAATCCCGCCGTTTTTAAAAGGGCCCTGTGGCAGAATTCACGCGGCCATTTTCAGTTTCTGCGCGGGTCTGATGCCGCTAATGCCCGTATTGGGCCGTTCGTTGTTGTACGTCTATAGGCACTGGGTGGCGAATTCCTGTGCCTCCTCGATGCTTTCAATGATGTCGAGCCAGCCACGCCCGGCCTGCGTGAGAGTGAACCGCCTCACAAAGGCGAAGGTTAGCCTAGTGCGGAATGACGTAGTCAGCGGCGGAGACTGTTACGGACGCACCGGTCGGAGCAGGCCACTCCTGACTCCGCGACACCATCGACACCATCATTGTGAGGGACGACCACCAGGCCTTAATCTATCTTGCTGGGCTCCGCCCATTACTCCATCCAGGCTAGCCTTCCTGCTCGCAAACGGCATTGTGTTGGGCGCCACGGTCCTGTATCGCGGCAAGAGCGCCTCGTGGGTTATCTTCCACGAGCGACGAAATATGGATTGGCGAAGTCGGCTTGCTCAGTCCGATTGCGATGACCATAGGTCAGGGCCCTGCCATACAGCGCACGCGTCATCCCGCCTGCTGCGCGAAGCACTGCGTCTCCTGCCGCCGTATCCCACTCCATCGTTCGGCCAAATCGCGGATAGATGTCGGCCTCGCCCCGCGCCAGCAGCGCAAATTTGAGTGAGGAGCCGACCGATACACAATTCTCGACCGTCTAGTTTTGAAGATACACGTCTGTTTCTGGCGTACGATGCGAGCGGCTTGCCACCGCAATCATCCATTTCGGCGCCTGACGGCAGAAGATTCTTCTGCGCGCGACGATGCCGCAATCGCCATCCACAATGGTTTCTTCGGCGCCTCCGGGACCGCCCGAGAAAAGCAGACGTCTCGCCGGTGCGTAGACAACGCCAAGCACGGGAACCGACCTTTCGATTAGCGCGATGTTGACGGTGAAGTCTCCGTTCTGGTCGATGAATTCACGTGTCTCATCGAGCGGATCGACCAGATAGAAACTGTCGCCGATTTCGCCGGGAAGCAGTCCGTTGCACAGCTCTTCCTCGGCAACAATGGGAATATCCGGTGTGGCCCGGCGCAGCGTCGTCACAATAATGGATTCCGCGGCACGATCAGCAGCCGTTACCCGCGATTTGTCCTCCTTCAGGTGGACCTCGCAGTCTTTCCCTTAAAACGCAGGACTCATTTCCTGCCTTTAAGGCAACCTCTTCGATGAGCAGGGTTAGTAATTTCAATTCAGCTTCGAGGAACCCGGAGTTGGGCGCAAGTGAATGATCCATCGGTCCTATGCCCTTCGAAGATGTTGAAGGATGATGCCCCTCTTGACCAGCAGCTCCTCGACAGCACGGGCAAGTTCTTCCGCCGTGCGCCCGTCGGTCTGCAGGCAAAGCTCGGGATTTTCCGGCAGCTCGTAGGGAGAATCCACGCCGGTGAAGTTCTTAATTTCCCCTCGTTTGGCCTTGGCATAGAGACCCTTCGGATCGCGCCTCGCACATTCTTCGAACGAGGTGTCGACAAAGATTTCCAGAAATTCCCCCTCATCCAACAATTCGCGCACCATTCGACGCTCCGAGCGGAAGGGCGAAATGAAGGATACGAGAACCACGAGCCCGGCATCGGTCATCAGTTTGGCGACTTCGCCGACGCGGCGAATATTCTCGACCCGATCCTCTTCGGTGAACCCCAAGTCGCGGTTGAGGCCATGGCGGACATTGTCACCGTCAAGGGTGTAGGTATGCATGCCGAGCGATGAAAGACGCTTCTCGACAAGATTGGCAATCGTCGACTTCCCGGAGCCGGACAATCCCGTGAACCAGAGAACTGCTGGCTTCTGTTCCTTTCGCAACGCGCGCTGCGCCTTGTCGATGTCAAGAGCCTGCCAATGCACGTTGGAGGCGCGGCGCAATGCAAAATCGATCATGCCGGCGCCGACGGTTGCGTTGGTCAGGCGATCGATCAAAACGAACGAGCCCATTGCACGGTTGGATTTATAGGGATCGAATACGATAGGCTCTTGTGTCGAGATATTGCATATGCCGACCCCGTTGAGCTCGAGGGACTTGGCTGCCTCCTGCGCGAAGCTGTCGACATCGAGCCGGTATTTCAGATCGGTGATGGTGGCCATGACCTGATCCGTCTCCGTGCGCAGGATGTAATTGCGACCAGGAATGAGTGTGCTGTCGGAAAACCAGACGATGTGGGCGGAGAATTGATCCGCCACCTCGGGCCGTGCGGACGGCGCCGCGAGTACATTGCCCCGCGAAATCTCGATTTCGTCGTCGAGAACGATCGTGACGGCCTGCCCTTCAGTGGCGCGTTCAAGGTCACCGTCGTAGGTGACGATACGCTTGATGTGCGCCTTGCGGCCGGATTTCGCAACGACAACCTCGTCGCCGGGTGATATCATGCCCGACGCGATCGTGCCTGAGAAACCGCGGAAATCGGAATTGGGTCTGCTGACATATTGAACCGGGAAGCGAAACGGTTGTGCCGCCTCCTCGTTATCGAGGGACAGGCCTTCCAGGTATTCGAGTAACGCCGGACCGTGATACCATGGTAGGAGGAACGGGGCGCCAGTGATGTTGTCGCCGAAGCGCGCCGAAATCGGGATCGACATGACGGAGAAGCCGAGCCTGACCGCAAATTTCCGATATTCGGCAACGATCTTCTCGAAAACCTCTCGCGAATACCCAACCAGGTCGATCTTGTTGACCGCGAGGACGACATGGCGCACTCCAAGCAGCGCGGCAATGAAGCTGTGGCGTTTCGTCTGTCGCAGAATTCCGTGCCGCGCATCGACGAGGAGGATCGCAACATCCGCGGTGGAGGCCGCCGTTGCCATATTGCGCGTGTACTGCTCGTGACCTGGCGCGTCGGCGATGATGAAGCGGCGCCTCGGCGTCGAAAAGAACCGATATGCGACATCGATCGTGATGCCCTGTTCCCGCTCGGCTTCCAATCCGTCGACGAGCAAGGCGAAATCCAGCTCTTCGCCGGCGGTCCCATGCCTGTGACTGTCCGACTGCAAAGCGGCGAGCTGATCGTCGAAGACCAGTTTGGTGTCGTAGAGAAGACGACCGATCAAGGTGGACTTTCCATCATCGACGGAACCGCAGGTGACGAGGCGCAGGAGTGAATTTCGCTCCTGCTCGGCCAGATAGGCATCAAGTCTTTCGCTGGCGGTGGCAGGATGCACTTCGAGATGAGCAAATGCCGTCATCAGAAATACCCTTCCCTTTTCTTTCTCTCCATCGAGTCCGAAGCGTCAGCGTCGATCAACCGGCCCTGGCGCTCAGAGGTGCGAGAGACCAGCATTTCGCTGACGATCTTGGGAACGGTCGATGCGCCGGACTCCACTGCGCCGGTCAGCGGATAGCAACCGAGCGTGCGGAAACGCACCATCTTGTATTCCAGTACCTCGTCTTCTCGAAGCTGCATGCGTTCATCGTCGCGCATGATGAGCATGCCGTCGCGCTCGACGACCGGCCGGGTGGCAGCAAAATATAACGGCACGATGGGGATATTCTCGCGAAGGATGTACTGCCAGATGTCAAGTTCGGTCCAATTGGAGATGGGGAACACACGGAACGATTCACCCTTGGCAATGCGGGCATTGTAGATCTTCCACATTTCTGGACGCTGGTTCTTGGAATCCCATGCATGTTGCGCGTTGCGGAAGGAGAAGATGCGTTCCTTCGCACGGGACTTTTCTTCGTCGCGTCGCGCCCCCCCGAAGGCGGCGTCGAAGCCGTATTTATCGAGCGCCTGCCTGAGTGCCACTGTCTTTCTGATGTAGGTGTGCACGCTGGCCCCGTGGACGAAGGGATTGATATCCTGGTCAATGCCTTCCTGGCTGCTATAGACAAGAAGATCGAAGCCGAGCCGTCTCGCCTCGGAATCGCGAAACGCGATCATCTCCTTGAATTTCCACATCGTATCGACATGGAGGAATGGAAACGGCGGCTTGGCCGGATAGAAGGCTTTGAACGCCAGGTGCAGTAGTACGGAGGAGTCCTTGCCGATAGAATACAGCAGGACCGGCCTGGAGAAATTCGCCGCGACCTCACGAAAGATATGGATCGCTTCAGCTTCAAGACGCTGGAGATGTGTGAGGTATGATTTCGGAGGCAATTGCACCATCGTTTCTCGAAGTTTTGCGGGCGAACGATCGTGCAAGCGTGCGCTGCCTTCCATGAGCCATAAGAGCACGCCGCTGGCACTGCGCTCTGTTTTCACTGTTTTCAGTTTTCACTGCGAATTTTCACTGCCTGGCGGAAATGAATGAGCAGAGCGCATTTCTCGCGGATTTCAGGTTTGCCGCTTTGAGTGACAACCGTAACGGAGCCCCCCGACGTCGGCGCAGCCGGCATACAGGTTGCGCATCAGCCACGCGTTGACGGCCAAGTCCGCATTTGGTGAGGATATCCGAGCGCTCGCGCGCCTGTCGCCAATGCGCGACCAATGTTGCAGTTGTAGGCCGGTTTCGTGTGGCTGAAACGACAAGATAACAGCACCGCCGCACGTTCCATGCGTCAAGGGAAGTTCCATGAACAACCATTGGCTTGGCGAGGCAATTGGTCCGCTAAGCAAGGATGGTCACCCCGCGACCACGAATTTAGATGATGGGAGATTTGCAAAATGACGATTGCTGCAGCGAACTTTCCGCGAAAGACGCGGGACATAATGAACCACCACCTGGACTCCACGATCTGGGACGAGTTCGTCTTTCGCAACGACGATATCGTCGTGGCGACCTACGCCAAATCGGGCACGACCTGGACCCAGCAGATCATCGCACAGTTGCTATTCGACGGTGCCCAGAACATCGACGTTATGGACATCGCCCCCTGGCTCGACATGCGCATCCTTCCCCGCAATGAGACGCTGGCCAAGATGGAGGCTCAGACACACAGGCGTGTTGTCAAGACCCACCTACCGGTCGATGCGCTGGTGTTTTCCCCCAAGGCGAAATATGTCTATGTCGCCCGGGATGGACGCGATGTCCTCTGGAGCTTCTACAATCACCACGTGAATTTCAACGAAACCTATTACAAAGCCGTGAATGACACGCCAAATCGCGTAGGCCCTCCCATTTCAAGACCCAATCCAAACATCCACGATTATTTTCTCGAATGGCTGATGCGAGACGGTTATCCCTTTTGGTCGTATTGGGACAACGTCCGCAGCTGGTGGAAAATCCGCAATCTTCCCAACGTGCTGATGTTGCATTACGCGAACCTTAAGACCGACATGGAAGGTCAGATGCGCCGAATCGCGGAATTTCTCGATATCCCGATCAATGAACAAAGATGGCCCACCATCATGGAGCAATGCACCTTTGCTTACATGAAGGCGAATGCTTCCCGAGACCTGCCGCTGCCTGAAGCGATGCTCGAAGGCGGCGCCGACGCCTTCATCTACAAGGGCACGAACGGAAGATGGGCTGAAGTCCTTACAAAGGACGACGTCAGGCTATACGAGACTATAGCGGAGAGGCAACTTGGAAGTGATTGCGCCGAATGGCTGGCAACGGGCAGGCTCCCGGCGGGAGAGCAAAGAGGCCGCAATAATCCAGATTGCTGATTCCGAGCCCGGCCGTGATTAGGCATGGAATGTTGGCTCCGACTGGAGTGCGCCCCTTGGGGTGAACAGATCGGGATGAGGAATTGACCGGCCTCTCGGGTTTTCGGAAAGAAAACCCATGGCAAAACACCGTAGTCACGGCGTCGAATTCAACCGTCAGGTCATGCAGAAATTTCGCGGCGGCGCCACATGGGCTGCAAAACGCCACGACGGAAATGCACCGTAGTGCGGTCGACCGGTACGCCGACCGTATTCAATCGTTTGCAAAGCTGGCCAAGAATGTCATCGATGAACGGGTCGTCCTGGGTCTCCTTCAACAACTAACTGATCACTGAACACTGGCGTGTCATTGACTTGGAGTTCTTTCGGGGGCCGGTCTTTTCATCGTCGAGAGTTTGCCTGCTTCGATCTCGGCGTAGCGCCATCGTCCTTGGCTCCTTCATCTGGAACAGATGGCAGCCAAGTTTTGACCAAAGTCAACTTCTCTTCAGGAAACAATGTATTCCTTATCGGTGTTTGTCCGGTTTTCCCGGAATCAGAATATGGGTCAACGGTGCTATTCGGAGCCCTTGCGCTTCCTTACGCTGGTGGTGCTTCGGCCAGGAAGAATTCAGGAAGAAAGGAAGATCCCATGCCAACCAATTTCCTCCACCACTTCTCACCCGACGACGCAGCTCTTGTCCTTATCGATTTTCAGCCGCAGATGTTCATGGGCGTTGAAAGCCACGATCGACTAAAAATCAAAAACAATCTGCAGATCATCGCCAAGGCCGCCAAGCTGTTCAAGCTTCCCACGGTGCTGACGACCGTCACCGCCAACACCTTTGCCGGTCAATTCGTGCCCGAGGTCGCCAAGGATGTATTTCCGGGG
>NZ_JARFYM010000056.1 GCF_030272705.1 Rhizobium mayense
CCGATCCGGGTCCCACCGCCGATTTCAAGTGCGGGCATCGAACTCGCCCGCCGGGACGAGCGGATCGGCCGCCCCGGCTGGATTGAGCGCATGCATTTCCGCGATGCGTCGGCCTCCCTGTGGATCGACGGCGAGCTCTTCCATCTCGAGGACCTGGTGCTGCACGACGCCACGAAGGATATTCGAACGTACGTGGGGCAGATTTGGTGGCACTGCCGGTTCGTCAGGCAATCCCGTCAGAATCGAGCATCTTAAACGCACGCAAAGATATGCTGTGCAATTGGGTCAATCCAAGCTGGGAAACCTGGTCAAACTTTGGCACAAATCGATACCCGCTAAAGAAACCCGAAATTCGCAGGAACTTCCCATGTTTGATCGCCTCTTCAAAAACTGGGTTTACGGTGGAATGCTTGCCGGTATCCTGATCCTCGGCCTCACACCCGTCATCCTGCGTGGCTGGACCTGGCCGATGATTGCCATTTTCCTGCAGCTGCCTGTCTACATGCTTCATCAATACGAGGAGCACGACGCCAATCGTTTCGGGCGTTTCGTCAACGACATGCTAGGCAATGGCCGCACACTGCTGTCATCGGCTGCGATTTTCGTCATCAATGTGCCGGGCGTCTGGGGCATCAATATGATCTCGATCTGGCTGGCGGCAGATTATGGTGCTGGCTTCGGGTTGATCGGCGTCTATCTGACACTGGTCAATGCGGTTGTGCATATCATCCCGGCCATCCGCCTACGGAGCTATAATCCCGGCCTCGTCAGCGGCCTCGTCTTGTTTCTGCCGCTCGGCATCTGGGCGTTGGTCGAGGTCTCATCTGTTTCGGGCGTCAGTTGGCCTCATCATGTGCTCGGCCTCCTCTCGGCGATCCTTATCCACATCGCCATCGTCGCCTATGTCTTAGGCAACCGCAGACGTGCCTCTCAGGAAAAATAGATGTGACTATCAAGAACGTTTCCATTGCGAATTGCGGTGAAATAGCCTGCCAGCTTATGTTCGCTCGCTGAAACGCTGCCACCGATTTTGCCCCACGTACTGCTGGAGGTCTGCGGCTCCGGGGCCTTGGGCTGCGGGGTGAACTCAGCTCCAAACAGTCAGCATAACAACAGAGGGAGGTCGACATTCTATGAGGTGTGGCCGATCACCCTGCTGCAGCCCGTAACCGTCAGAACCAGCCCTTCACTTTGAACCAAGCCAGAGGAATGATGGCGCTGAGGAGGATCACCGCCCAGCCATATTGATAGCCCCAGGCCCAGTCATATTCCGGCATGTTCTTGAAGTTCATGCCGTAGATTCCGGCCAGAAGGGTCGGAGGAATTCCGACAATCGACACGATGGTGAGAACCTTGAAGATGTCGTTTTGAGCAATGCCAATCAATCCGACGAGAGCGTCCAGGACAAACTGGACCTTGTTGGCAAGTTGCTCTTCATAATCAATCAGGGAATGAATATCGCGGCCCAGGATTGCCAGGCGCGGTTCAAGTTGTCCTGCGGACCAATCGTTGGCATGTAGTTCGGTATAGGCGACGATGCGCCCCAGAGCCTGTAGACTGTCCCGAACTTCTGAAAGCCGGTCCCCCAGGCGACCGACCTGACGCAATTGTATCCGCAGCAGACGATTGGCATGAGCAGCGTGGCGGCCGCGGGAGTCGTCCGCATGAAAGACATCGACGGACAGACCATTCAATTCGGCCGCAAGGTGCTCCAGCCCATCTGCGACTCGATCGACAATCTCCTCGCAAAGCGAGGTAAACACCCCGAGGCTGGATTTGGGAGCGCTCTCACCTGCGAATTTGGCGGCGACAGCGTCAAAGGCCGGCAAAGGCATGAATCGGACAGTAACCAATCGATCCGTTGACAGGATGAAACCGATCGGCGGGGTAGTCTCAGTCCCTGCTGGGTGCTTTGCAGCCGATGGCATGCTCATGTAGAGAACGCCGTTCTGATTTCTCAAGCGGCTCGACGATTCGATCTCACTGAGCGCTCCGAGGGAAGGAAGCGGTGCACCAAGACCCTTTTCCACATCCTTGATTTCGACACTATTGGGACTGAGGAGATCAATCCATAAGACCCCTGGCGCAAACGCTTTCGGCTGCACCTTTTCGCCGTCATGCGGCGTGGGGAAAACATTTAACATATCCTGCGGTCACTCCTGCAATCCGGGGCGAAGTTCTCAATCTATTCGATATCGCGCTTCATCAACGGCTTTTTGCAATCGCAAAAGGCGGCCGGATTGTGCAAAACACAAGGATAATGGTAGCCGGTGCGCTGATTTCCACCGATTTTGCCCCGGCGAAAGGGGCAGATTTATGAACGCAGCTCTGCATATCGGTATCCGTTCCAAAGCCGGGGATCTTTGCGCGCTTGGGCCCCTGCGACAACCAACCCCACTAGCAGCGCGGCGACGTTGCCGTCGAGGCCGAGTCGGTCGCCGAGGTAGTGCCAAAAAGAAAGCCCGAGCTTCTTACAGGTCTTCATTAGCCCGAGCATAGTGCGCTAAAGGCCTGGAAGCAGAAGCCCGTCCCGCGGGCAATCCCTGCCTTCCGACGACGGTTCGACCGGATCTTCACCCTGCGCACCGGCTATTATGCGCTCGACGCCCTGCTGGTGCGCGAAATGAGCCGAAAGGTAATCGACGGGAGGCCGAACCTGCCCCCGCGTCGGCGACAAGCTCGGGCCGTTCCGAGCGAGCCCGTATATGAACGAAGTTCCTCCAATCGCCCCCGGCCTATGCCGCTTCCCAGACCTGGTGCAGAATTTTTGCCGCGAGCGCCGCTTTGTCCTGCGGCAGGAACCGGCCATAATGCTGCTGCACCACATCCGGGGTATCCTGGATCGCATAGCTTGCCTGCTCGTAGGATCCTGTCTGTTTAAGGATGTGGGTCGCGAGAATGTCCCGAACATTGTGCGGCCCGTGCGGCAGCAGGCCCTGAATGGCGCCGCGACCAGTATAGGGGTTGTAGATCCCATATCGTTGGATGACGGTCCGCCAGGCTTCGTAGAATGTCGTGGAGTCGTATGCGGCTTCGGTACTGGTCGTCTTCACCGTCTTCACGAACAGGGTGCCGGGATCCTTTGCACCGGCGAGCAACACACCGCGATGTCGTTCGATATAGACGTCCAGGTATTTATAGAGATCGAGCAGATCGGGGAGGATCAACCGGAATGGTTTCTGGCCAAAGAAAGACGAACCGGAATTCTTGAAGGCGACTGACGGAATGAGGACTTCCCAGCCGCGTTCGCGATCGCTCCAGCGCAGCTCCCCGCATTTCATGTCTTCCAGCCGCCTCTCGGACGTCGGAAAGTGACCACGTGGGCAGACGCGGAGCTGACGAAGCTTCTTCTGCCGCAGCCCAAGATGAAGTCCCAGCCGAAGCGTCAGGAAGGAGCGGACAGCCTCCGCCGCCGGTCGCGGATAATGGCCTTCGTTCGGCATGCGTTTCAGGATTTCATCCGTGATCTTGCGGTATTCCGCGAGCGGGCTGTCCGCTTCGAGGATCACCATGATCGGCTCGAACGGATCGCAATGCACCCGCATGACCCGCTGAACTTCCTTCGAGCGATTGGCGGCATGTCGATGAAACGCATCGGAGGCGCCATGCCAGTCGCGCGAAGCGAATTCGATCTCCTCTGGCGCGATCAAACCGTCGATCGGGCGAACATTCCTCAGAAGCTCCGGATGCTGCCGGATCCAGCAGACCTCGGCACGGGTGAGGGCCTGTGCGACCATCAGCATGTCTTCTTCCCACTTGGTATAGAAGCCGCGCCGCTGCTCGCGCCATTGCAGATACCAGTCCCAGACGCCCGGGAAAATCAGCAAGCCGAAGGTCAACTGGCTGGGCAGGACGCCGCGGCCCTTGACGATGCCGGCGGGTGAGGCGGCCAGCGCACCGAACATTAGTCCCAGATGCTCGATCTTCTGGGAGGCCGTTTCCTCGCCCCACGCCATTGCGCTGAAAGCCGATCGCCGTCAGTGTCGAGGTCTTGAAGCGGATCAGGTCCGCCATCTCCATCGCCAGCCGCGGCGGCGCGTCGACCACGCCACAAAGAAGGTCCGGATCCTTGAACGATTCCTCGGCGCTGTGATTGGCGCCGCTGGTCAGGGCCGCCGACCGAGGAGACAGGGATGCTCCGCCATAGGTGATGCCGGGAAACCGGATGGCATAGCGTTGCTTGCTGGCCGCCGCCTGGTAGCGGCGATAGTCGGTGGAACCGGAGATGATGACACGCCGCACCCAGTCGAGGATTTCCTCGCGCTTGGAAAACGGCAGACTGCCAAAATCGTCCGGCAGATGCCAGGCCAATCGCCGCCGCTCGGAAGGACTGATATCACCAAGGTCATGACCGTTGAGCGATCGCGCCTGATGCGGAAGCTTGGCCTTGAAATATCCCTCCGGCAGTCGGTAGCGCCGCTCGATGCGGGCGAGGATATCGAAGCTCGCAACGGACCTCGGCGCGCGTTCACCATGGATCCATGACAACAGGGTCTTGTGGTCGAAGTTCTCGCCGAGACGAATGATCGCGCGATAGAGTTGCCAGTAACTGTCACCGAAGCGGCGCATCTGATAGATGAGGGCATCCTGAAAACTCTCGGGATCGTCCACCGCTTCGAAAAGCGGTTCGGGAAATTCCTGTATCGGTTTCGGCTGCGGACCTCGCGGCGCAGGGGCGGATTAGGCCGGAGTGTTGTCGCTGCCCAGCCGTTGAGGCTTGCGGTTCGCGGATGCCGTTGGTGTCGTCGCGCGACGAACGGGTTTGGGCGATCTGGTTTTCGGCTTTGGCAGTCGAACGTCTTCCGCCGCCGGCGGCATGTTGAGCCATCGGAGGATCGCATCGAAGCCAGGGCGCAGGTGCTTTTTCAGCTCCGGTGTTAATTCGTCTTTAATCCCGACGGCGTCCGCGATCGTTGTCCAATCGATACGGCCGTTCTGCATCGGTGGCGACTTGCGGTAGATGATCAGGCTGATGAGGTATGGTCGGATAGGGAAGCGATATCGAAAGCCAGTCCAGCTCTCATGCTGTCTCCTCTTCAAGTATTTTGACGGGCCGGTCCCATTGGATCAGCACGACGCAGCCGGTATCGCTCCAGACCGAATGTTCAGTGCCTGCAGCGTTCACCAAATAGCTGCCCTCGCCGTAGTCGCCGGCCTCGTCGGATTGGGTGCCCTCAAGCACCAGGATGGTTTCGAGCCCCTCGTGGCGATGGCGCGGCACGGACGCACCCGCCTCGTATTTGAGCAGCGCCACGCCCGGCTGGTCGCCTTCGAAGGGACGGATCCAGTGAATTGTCACGTCGGGTCGGAAGGGGCCAAATTCCAGTTCCTTCCAGCCGCCTGACGTCAGGAGTTCGCGGGTGGTTTCAGGCATGAATCGCCTCCAATATGTCATCCACATGCGCCGTCCAGCCGACGATCGCGCCCTGAGCGCGGATCATGGCGATGGCGGCCGCCTTGAATTCTGGGAAGTAGCTCTCGGTCGCCTCCTCGGCGAGCAGGCATTCGTAGCCGCGATCATTGGCCTCGCGCATTGTCGTCTGGACGCAGACTTCGGTCGTAACTCCTGCAAACACAAGCTGAGTAATGCCGCGCCGCTTAAGAATGTCGCCGAGGTCGGTGGCATAAAAGGCTCCTTTGCCCGGCTTCTCGATGACGATCTCGCCATTGATAGGTGCCAGCTCAGGCAGGATCGCCGTACCCAGCTCACCGGCGACCAGAATGCGGCCCATCGGACCCTCATCGCCGATACGGAGCAAAGGGTTGCCGCGGTTACGCTTGGCCTTCGGCAGGTCGGAAAGATCGGGTCTGTGGCATTCCATCGTGTGAATGATCGGCAAGCCCGCCTTGCGGAAGCCTTCGATCAGCCGTCTCACGTCGGGCACGATTTTCGTGATACGGCTGACATCGTTGCCGAGGCTTTCGCCGAAGCCGCCGGGCTCCGCGAAGTCGCGCTGCATGTCGATGACGATCAAAGCTATCTGATCGATCTTCGCCCCAAAGGCGAAGGGTTCTGCCTTGATCTCGATCACCAGTGATGCCCCGCCATGTGGGCGCCGATGACGCCGATATTGGCCGACAGCGCCGGCGTCTCGTAGACCAGCTTGCCCTCGGAAATGACCATGATACGGTCGGACATTTCCAGCAGCTCGTCCAGATCCTCCGAGAGCAGCAGCACGGCGGCCCCGGCATTGCGGGCGCGCATGATGCGAGCGCGGATTTCGGCGACGGCGGAGAAGTCGAGGCCGAAGCAGGGATTGGAAACGATCAACAGATTGACGTCGCCCGTCAGCTCTCGGGCGAGCACGGCGCGCTGGACATTGCCGCCCGAAAGCGCTGCGATGGGCGATGAAGAAGACGCGGTCTTCACCTTGAAATCGGCGATCAGTTCGGCGGCGCGCTTCTTCATCATGGCCGAGCTCAGCCAGATCGCATCCTTGCCATCAGGTTTGAGGTCAAAGGTACGGAAGGCGAGGTTTTCGCTGACCGTCATCTTCGGCGCGCAGGCATTCTGCAACGGCTCTTCGGGAATGAAGCGGACATTGTTCCTGCGCGTCTCCAGCCGCGTCGCGCCGTAGAGCTTGCCATTGACCATGACCCGACCCGAATCAGTCGGGCGCTGGCCGGCGAGAATTTCCGTCAGTTCCTTCTGCCCGTTGCCCGATATGCCGGCGATGCCAACGATCTCGCCGGAACGAACGACAAGATCGTCGATCTCGATCGTCTTGAGGCCTGAGCCATCGGGGGCCCTAAGGTCTTTCACCGCCAAGACCGGCTTGGCGAGATCGGCGACGGGAACGCGCGTGTCGAGTTCGGCGAGCTTGACATCGCCGATCATCATCGCGGCCATGTCTGAAGTCGAGAGTTCGGTCACTTTGCCCGTTCCAATCAGCTTGCCGCGTCGCAGGATCGAGACGGCATCGGCGAATTTCGTCACCTCGTGGAACTTGTGGCTGATCATCAGCACCGTCAGCTCGCTTCGCTCGGTCATGCCGCGCACCAGGCCGAGCATCTCGTCTGCCTCGGCCGGCGTCAGCACGGAAGTTGGCTCGTCGAGCACGAGGAAGGAGCGGCCGAGATAGAGCTGCTTGACGATCTCGAGCTTCTGCTTTTCGCCTGCGGCAAGCTCGCTGACCGGCCGGTCAAGCGGGATCTTGAATGGCATGCGCTCCATGAACGCGGTGAGGTCCCGGCGCTCCTTGGCCCAGTTGATCACAGTGGGCACTTCGGCGCGGCTGATGACGAGGTTTTCGGCGCCCGTCAGCGAAGGCACCAGCGTGAAATGCTGGTAGACCATGCCGAGGCCGTAAGTCGCGGCGTCCTTTGGCGAGGCGATCGTCACCTCGCGGCCATCGACCGAGAGCGAGCCGGAGGTCGCGTGGTAGAAGCCCATGATGCATTTGACCAGCGTTGATTTGCCGGCGCCATTTTCGCCGAGCAGCGCATGGAAGCTGCCGGCCGGGATGCTGACGGAGACATGGTCGAGGGCTGTGAAGCTGCCGAAGTGCATCGTCATGTCGATGGTATCGATGCCGACGGCCTTGCCTGCGGGCGGAAGGGGCGTGTCGCGGACGATACTCATGGCAGCGCCTCGATCAGCGCTTTGGAATTGGAAACGGATCCGAAGACGCCGCCCTGCATTTTCACCATCTTGATGGCGGCGAGGTGGTTGCCGTAATCGGTCGCGCCGCAGCAGTCTTCGAGCAATAGGCATTCGAAGCCGCGGTCATTTGCCTCGCGCATGGTGGTGGAGACGCAGACGTCGGTCGTGATCCCGGTCAGGATGATGTTTTCGATGCGTTTCTGGTTGAGGATCAGCTCAAGGTCGGTCGCGCAGAAGGAGCCCTTGCCTGGCTTATCGATGATTGCTTCGCCTTCGATCGGGTAGAGTTCGGGAATGATGTCCCAGCCCGGTTCGCCACGCACGAGAATGCGGCCACAGGGACCGCTGTCGCCGATGCCGGCACCGATGCGTTGCGAGCGCCAGCGCTTGTTGGCCGGTAGGTCGGCGAGATCCGGCCGGTGGCCTTCCCGCGTGTGGATGATGTGATAGCCCTTCTCGCGCATGGCGGACAGGACGGCCTTGATCGGCTCGATCGGTGCCTGGACCAGAGACAGGTCGTAGCCCATGTGATCGACATAGCCGCCCCTGCCGCAGAAATCCGTCTGCATGTCGATGACGATGAGCGCGGTATTATCCGGCCGCGGATCGCCGTTATAGGGCCAAGGATAGGGATCGGCGTCGATGTAGCTCAGCGTCTGGCCGGCCAGTTCCGCTTTGGGACGGCTGTTCATGGGGGATCTCCTATTTGGTCAATGAAAGCGCGCCGGGAGCGCCCGCAAGCGAGCGGGTCGGTGAGGACGTGGCAATAAGGATCACGAGCGTCAGCACGTAAGGCGCTGCGTAGAAGAGATAGTAACCTTCGGTGACGCCGACCGATTGCAGAGCAGGACCAAGGGCGCCGGCGCCGCCGAAGAGCAGAGCGGCCAGGAAGCAGCCGATCGGATTCCAGCGCGCGAAGATCACGAGGGCAACAGCCATGAGGCCCTGGCCCGAGGAGATGCGTTCATTCCAGGAACCTGGGTAATAGAGCGACAGATAAGCGCCGCCGACTGCCGCAAGCGAGCCGCCGACGGCGGTCGCGACCAGTCGGACGCGATCGGGGCGAATGCCCATCGCACGCGCCGCATCGGTGCTGTCGCCGACGACACGAAGGATGAGGCCGATCCTGGTATTCCGGAAGGCCCACCAGAGCAGAACCGCGAGCGCAATGCCGATCAGGAAGAGGGCGTTAATATCGAGTGCCGCCCGCACCGGCGCGAGTTCCGACCAGAAGCCGAACGGGATCGAAGGCAAATGCGCCGCCGCCGGTTGAATGAAGGGTTTGCCGAGAAAGAAGGCGAGGCCGAGGCCGAACTGCATCATGGCAATGCCAATCGCGATATCGTTGACCTTCGGCCATTTGCAGATCCAGCCATGCACAGCCCCGAAGACGGCACCCGTTGCCATCGCGGCGAGCACGCCAAGCCAGGGCGAACCGCTCATTACGTCGATGGCGTAAGCCGTCATCGCGCCGAACACCAGCGTGCCCTCGAGGCCGAGATTGATCCGGCCGGAGCGCTCAGTGATGGTTTCGCCGAGGCTGACGAAAATGAAAGGCGTCGAAACCCGGATCGCGCCCGCCAGGATCGCGAGCGGGACACCCCAAATGCCGATGGCTGAGTCTTCCATCATGCTCTCCCCTCGGCGAAGTCCCTGGTGTTCCAGAGATCGGGATTGAAGATCCTGAACCGGCCGTAGAACGTCTCGCAAAACAGGATGACGATGAAGAGGGTGCCCTGCAGAACGAGGACCGTTGCGTCGGGCAGACCCATGCGCCGTTGGATCAGTCCGCCGGCGGCATCGATGCCGCCGAAAAAGAAGGCGACGGGAATGATTGCCAGCGGATTGTGGCGTGCCAGGAAGGCGACGAGTATGCCGGTATAGCCGTAACCCGCGGCAAGCGAGGCATTGGCGCTACCCTGCACAGCGGCGACCTCGACCATCCCGGCGAGACCCGCGAAACCGCCAGCGATCGCCGTCAGCCCGCCGATCAATTTGCCGACCGGCAGCCCCTGGATCTGAGCGGCGCGAACATTGCCGCCGGCGATGCGTGCCGCAAAGCCGAAGCTCGTCATCTCGATCAGCACCCAGGAGACAACACAGGCCATGATGCCGATCACGAGCCCCCAGTGTACGTCCATGCCGGGAATGTTGCCCAGCATATAGTCCGATGGAAGCGGTTTGGTCGAAGGCTTGTTCAGGCTCGCCGGATCGCGCAGCGGCCCTTCGACGAACTGGTTCATCAGGGCGATGGCGATATAGGCGAGCAGCAGCGAGGAAATAGTCTCGTTGACGCCGCGATAATGGCGCAGCAAACCCGCGAGACTAATCCAGATACCGCCGACGACAAAGGCGGCAGCGGCCATCAAAATCAAAACGACGGGGACCGGCGCGGTACCGACGAGCGGCAAGGCGATCGCCGCCGCCGCGACGCCACCGAGAACGACCGCGCCTTCGCCGCCGATGATGACCAGCCCGAGGCGGACCGGCAGCGCAACGCAGAGCGCGGTCAGAAGCAGCGGCGAAGCTCGGCTCAGGCTGTTCTGGATGGAAAACCAGCTACCGAAGCCGCCGGTATACATTAGCTGAGAGAGCATGGCCGGCGATTTGCCGAGCGCGAGAAGGAAGAGGGAGAAAAGTGCGAGGCCGGCGAAAATGCCGCCAAGCGTGATGACGACAGGCTCTGCCCGCCGCGCCAGCCATTCCAGGACAGGGCGCAACGATGCCTGCCTCGTGGCCGCAAGAGAGAGTGCCGGATCATCGACCTTGACCGTCATGACGCTTCCCTCCCTTTGGGATCAGGCCGTGGACCCGACCACGCCCTCGACCAGGTAATCCATGCTTTCTAGCTCTATCGCGTCTTCGGCGTAGGCCTTGCCACCATCGATGACCTGCTTGCCTTTGTTGTCCTTCAGCGGACCCTTGAAGACGGAGAAGCCGCCGGCCATCATTTCTACCTTGGTCGCCTCGAACTTCTTGTGAGCCTCGGCGGAAACGCCGGGGCCAAGCGCGCTCATCTTGACGAAGCCGTCCTTCAGGCCGCCGCGAACGAAGTTCGGCAGGGCTTGGCCGGCCTGCGCCTGCTTGATGAAATTGCTGTAGACATTGCCCCAGGCCCATTCAGCGCCGGTCAGATATTTTTCCGGTGCAAGCGGGCTCTGATTGGCGTGGTAGCCGCAGACGAAGGCGCCACGGCCGGCAGCCGTCTGGACGACGACCTTGGGGCTATCGACATGGCACGTGATGACGTCGGCGCCTTGATCGATGAGCGCGTTGGTAGCTTCTGCTTCCTTGACCGCAAGCGACCATTCGCCGGTGAAGATCACTTGGCAGGTGATCGTGGGATCGACCGACCGGGCGCCGAGCAGAAACGCGTTGATGTTCTGCAGCACCTGCGGAATGGGCTTGGCGGCGACGAAGCCGATCTTCTTGCTTTTCGTCGCATAGCCCGCAGTAATGCCATTCAGATACTGGCCCTGGAAGATGTAGCCGAAGTAGGAGCCCGTGTTCATCGGGTGCTTGTCCTTCTGCCACAGGCCGCCGCAATGGCGGAATAGGACGTTCGGATATTTTGCGGCCATCGCCAACATGTGGGGATCGAAATAGCCGAAGGATGTCGGGAAGATCAGGGAGGCGCCGTCGAGATTGATCATCGACTCCATCGTCTTCTGGACATCGACCGTCTCCGGCACATTCTCCTCTTCGACTACGACTACCCCCGGCATCGCCTTGACGGCGGCAGCACCTTCTGCATGCGCCTGATTATAGCCGTAGTCATCCTTGGGGCCGACATAGATGAAGCCGACGGTCAGCGCCGTCTGTGCGGCGGCGCGAGATGCCAGCAGCCCGGGCGCAAGTCCGGCCAGCGCGCCGGCAACGGATGTCTGAAGGAAATTGCGACGGTTCATGGGAAGGAGTTTGGTCATCACGATGCTCCTTGCGGCGAGGAGAGCCGGTTAGTGTGGATACACCAAAGTGCATGCAATGATCATGCCAGATATTAACATATTGATTTTTGTTGATAATATTTATTGCACCGGAAGGCCATCTGGGAAATTTCATGCAACTTTGATACTAAAACGATCAAAATATGTGCATAGCCAATAAATAGATCAGAATGCGTACTTGAATACGCGAGCTTCCGCGAAAATCCTACATGCGGCGGACTTTCTCTACGTATAATCAGGTGCTTAATTCAACATTTGACTTTCATGCGTGTCAAATGCATGTGTATGCAGAAGGTAAAAGGCAGAATCAGTGTTGGGACAAGTCAGGCGCGCGCGGGTCGTCCGGGCAGGTAATACCGTCGAACTGATGGTGCGGGCGATTGCCGATATGATTGTGACGGGGCAAATGCTGCCTGGCGAGAAGCTTGATGAAATCTCGCTTGCGGCTCGCTTCGAGGTATCACGCACACCCGTGCGAGAGGCGCTGCGCGAACTGGGGGCGATGGGTCTTGTCGACCGCGAACCGAACCGCAGCGCTGTCGTAACCAATGTTACTGAAAACTATCTGCGCTCGATGTTCGAGGCGATGGCGGAGCTTGAGGGGATGTGCGCGCGGCTTTCGGCCGAGCGCATGACCGTGGACGAGCGGCGTCAGTTGGAAATCGAGCATCGGGCGTCAGCACGGTTGGTTCATCAAGGGGCGGATGAGGACTATGCCGCCTACAACGTCGAATTTCATACCCGGCTCTACCGCGGCGCTCATAACGACCATATTTACGAACTCGTTACCCAGAGCCGCGCCAGGCTCTCGCCTTTCCGGCGAGCGCAGTTCCGGCTGCCGGGCCGGTTGACGAAATCTTATGCCGAGCATGAAGAGATCGTGACGGCCATCATGAGAGCCGACGGGGTAGCTGCTGCACGCGCGGCCTATTCCCATGTTGAAATTGTGAGCGGCGTTAGCGCTATCTTTGCTAGCGCAGGCGACAAATAACAATCAGACTGCACAATTAAAGGTAGCAGCTACCGTATCGAGCGCCGATTTTTCTGGATTGCGAATTCTGGCCGAGACATCTGGAGAAAGATTTGTTTCAGGCCTTGTCTTGTACGATCATCAAAAGGTGGTCCCCTTCGGAGAAGGTCTATACGCCGTTCCGATTTCCGCATTGTGGCGTTAGCGCTTGGAGCGTCGGTTAAACTTCCAGATCCGTACATTCTTGAAATTCGAACGTGTCCGATGAAAGACAGGACCTGGTTCGATTCCCTTCAAGGCGAAGGTGGCCATTTCCAACAGTGTTATGCGGGCGACTGTCGCGGTATCGACGCTATAAGGCTTTTCGAAGTCACCTGCCTTCATCACGTTCATGCTTAGCGACAGGCTAAGCACTGCGAAATGAAAACGTAATTTTCTACCCTGGGCGGGTGCATTACAGCTGCGATGAGAAATCCTACAAAGCCCGAAATTGGGAAGAGGCGCAGCTATGTCAATTGAAATCGTGGACACTCTGGTTGTTGGTGCCGGCCAAGCTGGAGTTGCCATGAGCGAACACTTGAGCAAGGCTGGTGTTTCTCACCTTGTGCTTGAGCGCAACCGGATCGCCGAGCGCTGGCGTACGCAACGATGGGATTCTCTGGTCGCCAATGGTCCTGCGTGGCACGACCGTTTCCCTGGAATGGCGTTCCCCAATATGGGCCCAGACAGCTTTCCGACGAAGGAAGCAATTGCCGATTATTTCGAAGCTTACGCCAAGCAGATTGATGCTCCCATTCGCTGCGGCGTGGATGTGCGAAGTGTCGAAAGACATATTGGCCGCTCCGGCTTCCGTGTGGAAACGTCTGATGGTGTAATAGAGGCGCAGAACGTTGTCGCTGCAACCGGCGCCTTCCAGGTTCCTATCGTTCCAGAGCTTGTTTCGAATGCACCAGATATCGTGCAGATGCATTCGACCCAATATCGCAATCCTGACCAGCTAGCCGAGGGTGCTGTCCTCGTCATCGGCGCCGGCTCTTCCGGTACGCAGATTGCTGAGGAACTTCTCCTGGCAGGACGGCGGGTTTACCTGTCCGTCGGTCCGCATGATCGACCGCCGCGTGCCTATCGCGGTCGCGATTTCTGCTGGTGGCTTGGGATTCTTGGAAAATGGGACGCCGAAACGCCTGGTCCCGGCACCGAACACGTAACCATCGCCGTGAGCGGCGCGCGCGGCGGCTACACGATTGACTTTCGTCGCCTAGCTGGCCAGGGGATGACCTTGCTCGGCCGTGCGGTTTCCTTCGATGGAGCCGCGCTGGCTTTCTCGGAAGACCTTGCCCAAAACCTGGCACGCGGCGATGCCAACTACATGGCCTTGCTGGATGAGGCCGATGACTATGTGGCGCGAAACGGCATCGACCTGCCGGAGGATCCGGAAGCCCGCAGGATCGCGCCAGAGCCCGATTGCGTGGCTAATCCGATCCTCAGCCTCGATCTCAGGCAAGCCGGCATCCGCACGGTCATCTGGGCGACTGGCTTCACATCGGACTACAGCTGGCTGAAAGTGGATATATTCGATGAGCGTGGCCGCCCGAAGCATCAGCGAGGCGTTTCGGCCGAGCGCGGCATCTACTTCCTCGGCTTGCCATGGCAATCGCGCAGGGGATCAAGCTTCATCTGGGGCGTCTGGCACGATGCTAAGCATCTTGCCGACTGCATCTCGACCCAGCGCAAGTATGATGAATATCGCCCTTCGAACCGAAGCGGCGAGTGACAGCTTGCGTAGGCTTTCGTCGCTGCGCGAGCGACCGCCACTAAAGCATTTTCGCTATTCCGAGGAGTTCAAGCATGGTTCACACCCGCATCCGCAAGTTCAACACGAAAGACACCTACCCGGAGCAGAAGCTAGACAATGATCTCTGCCAGACGGTCGTTGCCAAAGGCACGATGGTCTTCGTTCGCGGTCAGATAGGTCAGGATCTCGACACGTCTGCCAGCGTCGCTATCGGCGACGTTTCTGGCCAGTCCGAACAGGCCATGGCCAACATCAAGATGCTTCTGGAAGAGGCCGGCTCCTCGCTCGATCATATCTGCAAGATCACCATCTACATCATCGACCCGCGTTATAGAGAAGCCGTCTATCGTGTTGTCGGCAAGTGGCTGAAGGGCGTCTTCCCTGTCTCGACGGGCATCGTCGTCTCTGCGCTTGCCCGTCCCGAATGGTTGGTGGAAGTCGACGCCATCGCCGTCATCCCGGAATAAAGGTATCGCCCCATGACCTTCTCCATCGCCGCCCGCTGTGCAGAAACCGGCATGTTCGGTCTCGCTATCTCCTCCTCGTCTCCGGCGGTGGCGGCACGCTGTTCGCATACACGTGCCGGCGCTGGCGTCGTCGCCAGCCAGAACATTACCGATCCAAGCCTGGGAATCTCGGGTCTGGAAATGCTGGCAATGGGCGCAACGGCCGAGGAGGCCGTGGGGCGCCTCGTGTTGTCGACGCCCTTTGCCGCCTA
Organism: Rhizobium mayense; assembly: GCF_030272705.1. Classification (GTDB taxonomy): domain Bacteria; phylum Pseudomonadota; class Alphaproteobacteria; order Rhizobiales; family Rhizobiaceae; genus Rhizobium; species Rhizobium mayense. Next base: position 15,034 of record NZ_JARFYM010000056.1, read on the forward strand.
TCGGCAGCTGGCCATCGTTGATGCGCAAGGCAACGTTGCCGGGCATTCCGGCGAGCGGACGCTGGGTGTCCACGCGCTGGCGAAAGGAACAGGCTGCATTGCCGCCGGCAATTTGCTGGCGAATCCCGATGTGCCTCAGCGCATGATCGCAGCCTTCGAAGCGGCTGGCGGCGACCTGCCATCGCGGCTAGTTCAAGCCCTCGCTGCCGGTCTTGAGGCGGGCGGAGAAGCAGGGCCGGTGCGCTCGGCAGGGCTGAAGGTCGTGCGCAATGTCGCCTGGCCGATCGTCGATCTTCGGGTCGACTGGCATGGCCAACCGATTGAGGCCCTACAAGGTCTCTGGTCTGTCTATGAGCCGCAGATGGAAGATTACGTCAAGCGCGCGCTCGACCCCAATGCGGCGCCAACCTTCGGTGTACCCGGGGACGAATAGTACCCCGATCGTTGCTTGTTCTTTTGACTAGCGGATTTATAAAGGCGCGATGAGATACACCCTGCGCCAGATCGAATATTTCATTGCGACTGCGGAGACAGGAAGTATCACGCTGGCGTCGGAGCGGCTGAACATCTCCCAGCCATCGATTTCGACGGCGATTACCCATCTGGAGACCGAGCTGCAAACGCAACTCTTCGTGCGCCATCATGCGAAGGGGCTTTCGCTGACGCCGGCCGGGCGGCTGATGTTGGTTGAGGCGAAGCAACTCGTTGAGCAGGCGGAAAACATCTATACTGTTGCCTCAGAGGTGAACGACAAGATCAGGGGCCAGCTGTCGCTCGGCTGCATGGTCACACTGGCTTCGATGATCATGCCGGAGCTTTCGCACTCTTTCACATCCGCCTTCCCGGAAACCCGGATCATTCAGACGGTCAGCGATCATGAGGAGTTGCTGGAAAAACTGCAGCATGCCGAGATCGACGTCGCTTTGAGCTACGATCTTCTCATTCCTGAAGGCTTCGACTTCGTACCGCTGGCCACGCTGCCGCCGCACATCCTCGTCGCGGAGGAACACCCTTTCGCACGCTATCCTTCCGTCAGCCTCGACGAGCTCGTCGATGCACCTTTGATCCTGCTGGATCTGCCCATCAGCCGCGAATATTTCCTTGGCCTATTTGCAAAATCGGGCGTCGAGCCGACCGTCGTCATGCGCTCGGCGTATCAGGATATTATCCGCACTATGGTGGCAAACGGTTACGGCTACACGATCGCCAACGTTCGCCCCCGGTCGCAGCTGGCCATGGACGGCCGGCCATTGGTACGTGTTCCAATCTCCGGCGGCCAGAAGCCAATGGTTATCGGAGTCATCACGCTGAATCAGAACCGCAAGTCACGGTTGATCGAGATGTTTCAACAGCACTGCCAGTCCTTCGTGTCGGATGACTATATCCCGGGAATGGTTGCGCCCGCCATGGAGCGACGCAAGGTGTCGGACTGATTCCGACCTGCCAAGTTTTTGACGAAGCGTCGCCTCGGAAAAAGATCGTTTCTCAGCGCTCGGCCGAGTGCCATGATTGCTTGCAACAGCTTTCCGGCCATGGCCATAAATGCGCCGGTCATCCTTAGATTGCCTAAGCTGAGATACTCTGGAGAAATAATGTGAATTCAGACAAGCTAATGAATGGCGACTTCGCGGCGCTGATCGCGGATATGACGAACGAGGAAAAAGTCGCCCTTCTGGCTGGGCATCGCATGTGGAAGACCAAGGCGATCGAACGCCTTGGCATTCCGAACATCGTCATGACAGACGGCACCTATGGCGTGCGCTACTCGATCCATCAGATCGACAATGACCAGGCCGGCGGCGTTGACTTCTCCGCTTTCCTCTCGGTCGTCGGCCGACGCGCAAGCCACGTGGAAGTGGCCTGGGGGGCGATGAAGCAGGCCACCTGCTTCCCGAACGGCTCCAGCCTCGGCTGCTCGTGGGATGTCGATCTCGCTCACGAGCTCGGTACGGCATTGGCGATGGAATGCCAGGAATTCGGCGTTCACCTGCTGCTCGGCCCGGGCATCAATATCCGTCGCACGCCGCTCGGCGGCCGCTCCTACGAGTATTATGGCGAAGATCCGGTTGTCAGCGGTGATTTCGCGGCCGGCGTCATCAACGGCTTACAGGAAAATGGCGTCGGCGCCTCGCTGAAGCACTTCGCCTGCAACAACTCCGAAGTCGAGCGTACGTCGATGGATTCCGTCGTCGACGAGCGTGCGCTACGGGAAATTTATCTGAAAGGGTTCGAGCGGGCGATTGCCAAGAGCAAGCCGTGGACTGTCATGAGTTCCTATAATCGCCTGAACGGTGTTCAGGCCGCCGAGGATCATTGGCTGTTGACGAAGGTGCTGCGTGAAGAGTGGGGTTACGAAGGCCTCGTGGTTTCCGACTGGCACGGCATCAAGGATCGCCCCGCGTCGCTCAAGGCCGGCAACGACCTAGATATGCCTGAGAGCGAAACCCGCAAGAGCGATCTGCTGCAAGCCATAGAAGCAGGCAAGGTCGACATGGCAGTTGTCGACGAAGCCTGCGCGCGGATGTTGGCGCTAGTGCGCGCCGGCAAGCTCGGCGAACGTCGTGACACCGTGTTTGACCGCGATGCGCATCACAGGCTGGCCCGTCGCATGGCGGCGGAATCAATGGTCCTCCTCAAGAATGACGATCAGCTGCTGCCGATCACGCCTGCCAAGGTCAAACGGATGGTGGTGATTGGCGAAGGCGCCGGCGTTCCGGTCATCCAGGGCTCTGGTTGTGCGACCACGACGCCGACCCTGGTCGACGTGCCGATCGACGAGATTGTCAAGCTGGCGGGCGATACCATCAAGGTTGATCAGTACCGCGGCACCAGCGAGGTGGAAGGCGAACGTGCCGCGCTTATCGCGGATGCCGTCGAGGGTGCGCGTGGCGCCGATGTCGTGGTCATCTTCGTCTGTACCGAAAACGGTTATGACGGCGAAGGTTCGGACCGCACCACTCTCGATCTTGCGCCGGGCCAGGATGCGCTGGTGAGCGCCGTTGCTGCCGCCAACCCGAATGTCGTCGTTGCCATCGCGAGCCCGGACGCGGTGGTCATGCCGTGGATTCCGGAAGTCAAGTCGATCGTCGAGATGTTCTTCTCCGGTCAAGCGACCGGTGGCGGCATTGCCGATATTCTCTTCGGTGTCGCCAATCCGTCCGGCAAGCTAACAACCACCTTCCCGAAGCGCATGCAGGACATGCCTTCCTACCTCGGCTATCCGGGCGAAAACGGCCGCCATTACTACGGCGAAGGCATCCATGTCGGCTATCGCTGGTACGACGCTCGCGAGATCGAGCCGCAATATCCCTTCGGCTTCGGCCTCAGCTACACCAGCTTCGCCTATTCGGAGCTGAAGCTGGATCGTCCGGAGCTGAATGCCGGTGAAGAGGTCGTTGCGAGCTTCACGGTGACCAACACCGGCCCTGTCGCCGGCAAGGAAGCCATGCAGCTCTATGTCAGCTATGGCAAGCCGAGACTGCAACGGCCGAAGCGTGAGCTGAAGTCCTTCGCCAAGGTGCAGCTGGATCCCGGTGAATCAAAGCGCGTGAAACTGACGATCCCCGCTGCCGATTTCGCGCTCTACGATTCCGGTAAGGGCCGCTGGATCCTCGATGACGATGCGGTTCAAATTGAAATCGGTTCTTCCTCGCGCGACATTCACTTGAGAGCGCCGCTGCAGATCCGCTCGCGTGCCTCGCGCCACCGCGAAGTGAAGTGGGACACCCAGCCGGTGTTCGTGCTCGCTAACCCGATCGCACGGGCCAAGTTCAACCAGTTCCTGCAAAAGCATTTGTCGATCGACGAGGCTGCTGCGGACCGCATGCTGGAGCATTGCGCCAACTCCTTCTTCGGCATGTTCACCACCTTCGACCGGCGCTTCCGCCAAGCTTTTCCGAAGGCGGATATTGCCGCTCTTCTGGCCGACATCAACAAGACGATGGCTGATGAAGAGACGATGGTGAATTAGTGCGCCATTGACGACAGACCCCGATGGAGGGCTCGCAATGCATGCGAGCCTTCCTTTTTTTGGGAGTACACCTTGAATACGCTTGACCTGCTTCATCGCCTCGTCGCCTTCCCGACCGTCAGCGCCCACAGCAACCTGCCGCTGATCGATTTCATCCGCGGTTATCTGACCGACCGCGGCTTCGAGTGCCGCCTTGTTCCCGATGGCAGCGGAGAAAAGGCGAACCTGTTCGCCAGCATCGGACCGAAACAGGACGATGGTATCGTCCTCTCCGGCCACACAGACGTGGTTCCGGTTGCGACACAGGCGTGGACATCGGATCCTTTCAAGCTGACGCGGCGAGACACGCGACTGCATGGCCGGGGCGCCACCGACATGAAAGGCTTCCTTGCCAGCGTGATGGCCGTTGCAGACCGCATCGATCCAAAGTTATTGAAGCGGCCCCTGCACATTGCCTTTTCACACGATGAGGAGATCGGCTGTGTCGGCGTCCGGTCACTGATCGACGTGCTGGCAAAAGAGCGCTTCAAGGCATCGCTCTGCATTGTCGGCGAGCCGACGTCCATGTCGATCGCTCTTGGTCACAAGGGCAAGATGGCGGCGCAGGCGCGTTTTCGGGGTGAGGCGGGGCATTCTTCGCTGGCACCGCGTTTCGTCAATGCCATCCATCTTGCCTGCGATTTTGTCGGCACGCTCCGCGGCTTACAGAAGGAGATCGCGGATATCGGCCGGCAGGATGCGGACTATGAAGTCCCCTATACGACGGTTCATGTAGGCAAGATCGCCGGCGGTGAAGTTCTCAATATCGTTGCCGAGAGGGCCTCGGTCGATTTCGAGATCCGCCATCTGGCGGAAGACAATGTAGAGGCGATCCTGGCCCGCATTCGCGCTTCTGCAGGCGCCGAGCCCGAAATCGAGGTTCGCAACGCCTATCCCGGGCTTGCAACGTTGGACGACAGCGCCGCCACGATCTTCGGAAGGCACCTGCTCGATGAGGCGCGAACAACCAAGGTGTCGTTCGGGACAGAGGCCGGATTGTTCGCGACAAGACTGGGTCTGGAAACTGTGGTGATCGGCCCCGGCAACATGGACCAGGGGCATCAGCCGGACGAATATATTGAAGAGCGGGAGCTGCAGCGCTGCGATGCCATGATGGACCGGCTGATCGAGCAACTCTACTGAGGATAAGGAGGCAGTTGCAGCATTCGGCGATCGCGAAGGCAGCAACTGGAGCGCTTCAGTGCTTCACGGAATCGCTGAACCGCTCTATCCTTCTGTTTTTACGCAATTCCGGATGGAAAACCGCTCCGCACTTTTCCTGGAATTGCTTTAGAGGCGCTGCTCGCTTTCCTTCGAGAAGATCGAGGCAGTGGCCGGATTGAATGCCAGGCGTGCGTCGTCCGACAGCCCGCGCGCCTTTGCGGCGGGTAGGCGAACCGACAGCTTTTGTTCCGCGAGGGTAAACCAGACAAGCGTGTCCGCGCCCATCGGCTCGACGAAGGTGATCGGCGCCGCAAGCGTCGGCAGGGTTGCCCGCTCGTCGGCTAGCTGGATGTCTTCAGGTCTAAAGCCGATGACGATCTCCTGGCCATCGACGGCCGGCCGTCTGAATGGATAGGCGTCGATCGGCAAAAGATGATCGCCAATGGCGGCCATCGGCTCGCCGTCCTCGATCTTGATGCGCGCGGAGAGCAGGTTCATGCCCGGGGAACCGACGAAGCCGGCGACGAACAAGGTCTCGGGCTTCTCATAGAGTTCGTCCGGTGAGGCATACTGCTCGATCTTGCCGCTCCTCATGACGGCAACGCGGGTCGCCAGCGTCATCGCTTCGATCTGGTCGTGGGTGACGTAAACGATGGTGCTGCGCAACTCCTGATGCAGCTTCTTGATCTCCAATCGCATCTCGGTGCGTAGCTTGGCATCGAGGTTCGACAAGGGCTCGTCGAAAAGGCAGATCGGGCTGCGGCGCACCAGCGCCCGGCCGATTGCCACGCGCTGGCGCTGGCCGCCGGAAAGCTGCGACGGGCGGCGATCGAGCAGCGGCGCCAGCTGCAGCAGGTTGGCGGCCCATTCGACGCGCTTTGCGATCTCCGCCTTCGGCACCTTGCTAACGCGCAGGCCGAAGCCGAGGTTCTTGCGCACCGTCATCGTTGGGTAGAGCGCGTAGGACTGAAACACCATCGACATCTTGCGGCGGCTGGAATCAATATTGGTTACATCCTGATCGCCGGCGATAATCTTGCCGGTGTCGAGATCTTCGAGCCCGGCGATGACGTTTAGCAGCGTCGACTTTCCGCAGCCGGAAGAGCCGAGGAGGACGATGAATTCGCCACTGGCAATCGAAAGATTGATATCGCGAAGGATATGCTGCTGCCCGAAGGACTTGTTTGCATCGATAACGGAAATCTGTGTCATTGCTTTAGCCCTTCACCGCGCCGGCGGCGAGGCCGCGCGCAAAATAGCGTCCGGAAAGAATGTAGATGAGAAGCGGCGGCAGCGCGGTGAGGAAGGTCGCGGCCATGTTCACATTGTATTCTTTGACGCCGGTCGTTGTATTGACGATATTGTTGAGCTGCACCGTGATCGGCAGGTGATCTCGCCCGGCGAAGATCAGGCCCAGCAAGAAGTCGTTCCAAATGCCGGTCGCCTGCATGATGATGGCGACCACAAGGACGTTGACGGACATCGGCAGCATGATCTCGAAGAAGATCGTGAAAAAGCCGGCGCCATCCATCTTCGCCGCCTTCGAAAGTTCTGGCGACACGCCCTGGTAAAAATTGAAGAACAGCAGCGTCATGTAGGGCAGGCCGAAGATGATGTGGATTAGGATGATCCCCGGTAGCGTGCCGTAAAGGCCGACAGTGCTGAATATCCGGACGAGCGGATAGAGAATGACCTGGTAGGGAATGAAGGCGCCGAGCATCAGCGACAGCAGCATGACGCGGCTGAGTTTCGACTGCCACTGCGACAGCGCGAAGCCGGTCAGCGCGCCGAACAGGATCGAGAAGATGACGCTGGGCACGACAATCTCGACGGAATTCCAGAAATTGCCGTGAATGCCGTTGCACTCGATACCCGTGCAGGCCGTCAGCCATGCCTTGGTCCAGGCATCGAAATTCAGGCTCTGGGGCAGGGTGAAGATGTTGCCGGTGCGCAGTTCGTCCGTTGTCTTCAGCGATGTGGAGATCACCAGTAGCAGCGGGATCGCGTAATAGACCAGCGCGAGTGAAAGGATGATATAGAGGAGAACACGGCCGGGCTTTGTCTTGCTTGCGTGAGGCACGACATGGACAACTGAAGCCTCGGATTGGGCGAGAGGGGTCGCAGTCATCGCTTCTGCCTCTTAAGCTCGATATAGACATAGGGGGAAAGGGCGCAGATCACCGACAGCAACATCAGGATAGCCGCAGCTGCTGCCGTGCTGATATTGGCGCGTTGGAACAGCAGGTCGACCACGAACTTTCCAGGCACATCGGTACTGATGCCGGGACCGCCACCCGTCATGGCGACAACAAGGTCGTAGCTTTTGACAACGGCGGTTGCCAGCAGGATGACGCAGGTGAGGATCAGCGGGCGTAGCATGGGCAGCACGATGCTGACGTAGCTGCGCCAGACGGGAATTCCATCGATCTTTGCGGCGCGCCAGATATCGCTGTCGACGCCGCGAAGGCCGGCGAGCATGATGGCCATGACAAGCCCCGAAGACTGCCAGATGGCGGCGATCGAAACGGCATAGATCGCCTTTTCCGGGCTCGCCAGCCAGTTGAACTGGAAGCTTGCCCAGCCGAAGCTGCGCACGAGGGCTTCAATGCCAGTCGTTGGGTTCAGCAGCCATTGCCAGGCGAGGCCTGTCACGACGAAGGACATGGAAAGCGGATAGAGGAAGAAGACGCGGAAAACCCCTTCGGCCTTGACGTTTCGATCGAGAAGCGCAGCCAGCGTCGTGCCGATGATGAGCGAGCCGGCGATGAACAGACTACCGAAGATCAGCATATTAGCGAAGGCCGTGTGCCAGCGCGGCATGGACAGCAGCGTCACATACTGGCCGAACCCGTAGAACCTATAGTTCGGCAGCATCGTCGAATGCGTGAGCGAAATATAAAACGTCCAGAGGATCGTGCCGTAGAAGCACACGGCGATAACCAAGGCACCGGGCACAAGAGTCAGCTTGGCCGCCAGATTCTTTCTAAACATTGCTTGCCCCCGTTCGTCGACACCGCAACTCATTTACGAAGCTGCCCCGGCAACCATGCCGGGGCAGCAGACACCTAACGGCAGGGCTTAGTTCCGTGCAACGATGTCAGCATACTGCTTGGCAGCATCGGCAGGGGTCATCGACGGGTTGCTCCAGAACTGGGTTACTAGATCCTTGATGGCGCCGACCGTTTCGCTGGTGAAGGAAAGTTCGGCGTTCGGAGCGAGTGCGTTCGGATCCTTGAGCAGTCCGGCAGCCTTCTGTGTGCAGATATCGGCGTTCGTGAGGTTTACGTCAATGCGCGGCGGCAGGGCGCCCTTGATCGCGTTGAAGGCAACCTGGGTTTCCGGTGCGATCATCACGTCGACCAGCAGCTTGCGAGCGGCGACCTGTTCGGGCTTGTCACCAACCGGGAAAACGAAGGTATCGGAGACGATGTTCAGCACGCCGTTCGTGCCCGGTGCCAGTTCGCAGCCATAGTCCTTGCCCGGCGTCAGGCCGGCAGCTTGGAATTCGCCCTTAGCCCAGTCGCCCATGATCTGCATCGCAGCCTTGCCGGTGATGACCATGTTGGTGGCGTCGTTCCAGTTGCGATTGACATTGCCATCGTCGACGTAGCCGCGCAGCTTGGCGAAGGTTTCGAAGGACTTGACCATCAGCGGGCCGCCGGCGACGTCGACGTCATGCTTGGTGTAGACGTCGGTGTAAAACTTGTTGCCGCCGGTTGCGATCATGATCGAACGGAAGACAAGCGCTTCCTGCCAGGCCTGCCCGCCGAAGGCGAGCGGCACATAGCCCTTGGCCTTGATTTTGTCGGCAACGGCGAAGAACTCCTCCCACGTCGCCGGCGGCTTTACGCCGACGTCGTTCAGGACCTTGGTGGAGTACCACATCCAATTGGCAGTGCCGATATCGATCGGAACGGCGTAGAGGTGACCGTCGATGCTTGCTTTGTCGACGACCAGCTTCGGCAGGAATGTCTGCCAGCCCTTGGTGGAGGCGATGTCGTCGATCGGCGCCAGGACGCCTTGTTCGACCAGCGGCTTGATTTCGCCGAGATCGACGACCATCGAGGTCGGTGCGTCGCCGCCGGCGAGACGGCTGAGAACGGCGGCGCGGGCAGCTTCATATCCGGTGACCGGGCTGTCCTTCCAGGTTCCACCCTTCTTTGCAACGTCTTCTGCGATGACTTTGATCGCGGCGGCTTCGCTACCACTGGTCCAGTAGTGCATGACCTCCGCCGTCTGTGCAAAAGCCTCGTTCGAAAGCAGCAAGGCAATCGCGGTGCCTGCACCGATCAGTGAAAGTTTCATTCCCATTGTGGTCCCCTTATTGGTTTCATTTCCGGGACCGAGTTAATTTTGTCACCTCGAAAATAGCAATTTTGATTTTATGTGCCATTGCGTCGCCAAAACCGATGCTCAATGAGGCGATTGCTCAGTGCTTGTTGCGGCGGTGAACCCTTTCCGGATTAGAATTGTCGATCCCACGGCCTGCCATTGGCAACGGGCATGAGGCAATTTGTATACTCATCAGGTGCTGCCAAACGAAACTTGAGGTGTTGAACGCGGGATATATCCACACGCTTGATGCAGAATATTAGACCAAAATGATTCTCTCGTTGGATGTGAAGCAGCGCTAGACTTCAGCCCGTTGAATACACAATTGTCCATAAATACCTGTTATGTCACCGACACCGAAAAATAGCGGGGTCAATCGTTCTTTTCCCTTCAAGGCGATGGTTCACGACAGCAAGCATCTAAATTTAATTTGCTGCTTGTTTCGTGTAGTCGGCCATTCCGCGATAGGCCGTGAAATGGCTTGGCTAAGCTGCTTGGGCGTTTCCGCCGGCGATGCTTGTTGAATGCGGCTGCCGCATCGCCCTTAACTAGCATTTTA
>NZ_JARFYM010000057.1 GCF_030272705.1 Rhizobium mayense
CATCCTTGCTCCCAACGTTGGCTTTGACCAGTGCGTCGAGAGGCGAGACCGTCGCATCTCTAACTGGCCCAACTGTCGCATTACTAAATAGCCGCTACAGCCCAAAAGTTCATAACGTATCTTATGGAACACGTGGGTCATTTCGGAAGTGCTGCTTTTTAGATATAAAACGCCGTTTGTGCAGTTGCGGATTATATAGACAAAGAGCGGCTTTGGGTGTTGCTATTAGAGATGAGTATGGAAGGTTCGCTTCGTCTCTGATCGCGGGTCCCCATTCCAGTCAATCTCAGTTCGTCATCGATACCGCCGACACTCTCTGGCAAACATTGCACCATCTGGCATTTCACTGTCGTAGCCCGCGCGCGACTGGGTTCGCGAAGGGCGTTGCCAATCAACCCGACTGGTCCGGTGAACGCTTACATGCCGCAAATATTGAAGCGGCGCCTCCGGGTGTTGATTGAATTGGCGCCCACACCTGATCCCACTCCTAAATTAGGGCGAAGCAGACACGGTCGCCAGCAGCACCACCGGACCGACGATGCGCCCGAGCGAGATGGCCAGGCGTGGCTCTTGCTTGCTGCCAAGCCCCGCCATCTCGCTCCACCTGATGCAAGGAACCGCGACACCGGCACCAGACGATGCGGCGCTCTATATGACTCTACAAAACTCCGTGGTAGGCGCCGCCATCGATCAGGAGGCTCTGCCCGGTGATGTAGCCGGCCTGGGTCGAGCACAGAAAGGCGCAGGCGGCACCGAATTCGGAAGGGTCGCCGTAGCGCTTGGCGGGGATGGCGGCCTGGGTCTCCTGCCGTACGGTCTCGATCGGAACACCGCGCCGTTCGGCTGCTGCCTTCTCGTTCGTGCGGCGCCGATGGGTTTCGAACGCCCCAGGCAGCAGGAAGTTGATGGTGACGTTGGCATGCGCCACCGACCGCGCCACGCCGGCAAGGAAGCCGGTCAGCCCGGCCCGTGCGCCACTAGACAGGTCGAGCCTTGCTATCGGCATCTTCACCGTGGCCGAAGTGATGTTGATGATGCGGCCGAAGCGCCGCTCGACCATGCCGTCGATCACCCTCTGCACCAACTCGATCGGCGCCGCCATGTTGCCGACCACGCCGGCCAGTAGTGCCTCGCGATCGATCTCGCGGAAGTCGCGGAGCGGCGGGCCGCCATTGTTGTTGACCAGAATGTCGACCTGCGGCACGGCCTGCATCAACGCGTCCTGGCAAGCGCGAGTGATGATGTCGCCGGCGACGGCGAACACCTCGGCCCCGGTCTCGGTCCGGATCTCGTCGGCGGTCCGCTCCAACGTCGCCTGGTCGCGGCCGTTAACGACCACACTGCAGCCGGCCCGCGCCAGTTCCAACGCACAGGCCCGCCCGAGCCCCTGGCTCGACGCGCAGACCACCGCCTGCCGCCCCTTCAGCCCGATATCCATGTCATTCTCCTTTTCCAATGCCCAGTCAGTGGGCCGCACAACGGTGCTCTAACTCAACACCGGCGCGCGGGGCGCGCACCGGTTCAACGATCTTCCGGCGCTCGAGCCACGGTGTCGAACGCGCACTTGAAACGAGCGTTCAGTCGATCCGAAGGCTCTGCTGCATGGCGAAGCACTGAGACCAAATGAAGGTGTCGTACGCCGCCAGGCGCGACTGCCATTTGGGCGTCACCGCGTTGACGCACTTGACCACCACGCGGTCGATGTAGTTGTCGGCCACGGCCCAGGGGTTGGCCTTGTCCGCACCAGCCATCCCGACGTACGGGGGGGTGGTCTGGAGCGCCGTCCTGGTTGCCGACTTGACGTCATTCATGAATTCAAGCTGTTCGCGCACGTCCGCGTGGGTCCCGACGCGATCCACATGCCCAGGGACCAAAGTCTCGAACGGAATTTTGTCGATCTCGGCGACCTGATTGAAATAGCCAGGGATATCCTGCGCGTCGGCGAAGCCCGACCACGCCATCCAACCCGGGAAGACGATATCGACCACCATCAGCACCTTCTGTGCCGGCGCCCAGATGAAGATGTTGCCGGGCTCGTGGGCGTTGCCGTGATAGCTGAGCTCCAGGACCTGGCTGCCGACCTTCAGCGTGTATTGGTCCTTGAACGTGACCGTGGGGATCGGCCGCTTCGGATCGTTTGATCGTTCGAGCAAACGTTTTGTTTCCTCCTGGGCGATGATGATGGGGTGCCCCCCCAGATCTGCCGCGCCGCCGATATGGTCGATATGGGCGTGGCTGTAGATCAAATGGGTGATCGGCCGATCCGTCACCTCACCGATCGCCTGCTTCAGATGTGCTGAATAGCTGGGCGGCGCATCCATCACCACGACACCTTTGTCGTAGACCATGAACATCGACTGGTATGCATTGTCGGTCACCATGTAGAGACCATCTCCTAGCTGCTGAAGGCGGTACCCTTTGGCGGGATCCACCGGCGGCACGGCAGTGGAGTTCGGGAGCGGCAGATACCGGTCCTCACGGACGCCGATCGGGGCGATCTTTGGCATGTCCTGGTAGGCTGCACCCGCTTCTCCGGGCGCTGCCGCTGGTTGCGCCCACGCGCTACTCCCGGACGCCAGCCCAAGACCAAGCACGATCGCCAGCACGGTTGAAATCGAGGACTTCATGAGAGCGCCTCAATAAAACGACGTGATACATTCTGCAGCATTGGAATTCTCCTGGTTGTGGGGGTTAAGTACTCAAGGTCGATGGAGTTTCTCGACTGCCCTCGCACTAAATGCGCGGCGTGTGGACCATATGAATTTGCCAGATAGTAAGGATATAGAACTAAAATATAGCTGCCCTAGGCCGTGCGGACGGATTTGACCAAGATCATGGAGGCGGTGAAAGCGACGAGTGAAGCGAAGCTTCGCATGGTCTCCTCGCAGCGCAGGGCGATGCGTTTGAAGCGTTCGCGCTTGCCGGCCGCCTGCTCAATCCGGGCGCGATTCCTGTAGAGCGCCTTGGCGAAGAACGCCGGTTTGTTCTTTTCGTTAGCCCTGCGCGGACTTCGTAGCGCTGATGTTTCGGCCTTTAGAGAAATCCGCCTCCACGCTCTTCGCGAGCATCCTGAGGCGTTCGGAGCCTCATGGGAGGAAGAGCGGGTTCAGCCCGTATCTCGTTTTGCTGAAAGGCCTGAGAACGGGCACGTCATTGGCGCTATATCCGAAGGAGAACCGATCCTTGGAACCATTGGTATCTCCCGTTCCAATGGCCAGAAGACGCAACGCATTGAGTCTATCTGGGCAATGTACATGAGTCCGACTGTGTGTGGAAAAGGCTTGGCTCGGCTGCTACTCAATGCGGCATTGGCGGAAGGCGGACCATCAATTGCTTCGGCTCCGCGTGGAAGCACACAAGGTTCCCGTCATTCAGTTGAATCGACTGGTTTTAAACGTTGGGCTCCAGAAGCCGAGGCTCTCAAAGTCGGCGACGTATTCCATGATGGAATATTAATGCGATTGCGGCTTCGTACCAGACGCAACACAAGATCGCATAGGGCTTCGCAACACGACGCGCCTGTTGCGATTTACACGGCTTATTAGAGCAACAAACCGGCCTAAATCGGGGGCGCAAGGCCACATTCTGAAACACAGCATCCCGATAGTCCATCTTAAAGGCTTATGGCTCACTCACGCAGCTTCGTTACCGAAACCGCAGTCGTTGGAACTTGAGCTTTTCGGAAATCTCCGGCGGAATCGATGCGTAGTTCAATGGGCAGTATAAGCTCCGTCCACCAGATGGCAGCTCCCGGTGATGAAGCTTGCCTGTTCCGACAGAAGGAAACATACGAGAGCCGCCACTTCCTCAGGGTTTCCGCGTCTGCCCATGGGCTGGAGTGCTTCCATTCGTCGGCTGCTTGTTGCTTCCAAATGCTCCGACAAAAGCGGCGTTTGAATCCAACCGGGACCGACGGCATTGATACGGATGCCCATTCTCGCATATTCGATTGCGGCTGCCTTTGTCAGTCCGATAACGCCATGCTTGGCTGCCGTGTACGCCGATGCGAATGGCAGCCCAACCGAACCGAGAATGGACGATATGTTGACGATGGCGCCGCCGCCGCTCTGCAGCATGGCGGCGATCTCATATTTCATGCAGTAATAGGCGCCGTCCAGATTGACGCTCATCACCTTCCGCCACTGGTCGAGCGGGTAGTCCGCGGTTGCCTTTCGCACACCGTGTTGCCCCGCGTTATTCACCGCTAAATGCAGGCCGCCATAGGTTTGGACTGCGAAATCGACCAAGCTCTTTACGGCTTCCGGATCGGAAACGTCGACTACAAAGGCGCAAGCCTTGCCTCCCTGCTCGCTGATCTCGCCGGCAACGTGACGCGCCCCCTCCGCGTCAAGATCGGCAACAATAACGGTAGCGCCCTCGGTGGCGAGTTGAAGGGAAATAGCGGCTCCGATCCCAGAGCCCCCTCCTGTCACAACCGCGACTTTTCCGTCGAGGCCAAGCTTCATAGTCTCCCCCCCCTTTTTCAGTTCGTGCTAATCGAGCAGAGGCCGATAGCTGATGCAAGTAGTTTCATCCGCGATACACAACTGGACGCTTGCCGCTGCCCGGAGCCGTTTCCAACCTCCTAACCTCCCCCCCCGGCCGCGCGGCGGAGCCGCGTATGAGGCCTAGGCCACCCCATTCGCCATCATAGCAGATACTGTTTTCGGTCTGCCATGTTTCTCAAACTCAATCAGAATCAGCTCTCGATCAGAATCAGCTAATGTGTGATAGCTTTGGCAGCGCGGCGATGCTAAAGACGACCGCAGGGCTGATCTGTTACTGGGCAGGTGGAAATGGACAAAAGCCGCGTTACGCGCCGGGGGCTAGTGCTCGGTAGTTTGAGTTTAATGATTTCTGGATGCGTTTCGGGCTCGGAGGATGGGCCGCCGCTTGGGTACAACGTCTTCGGGAGGGATCCGGATAACGATTCGAGCCTTCGGCGGCAGGAGGTGGCCTATGACGGAGGCGAGCCGCCGGGAACGATCGTCGTCAATACATCGGAGCGCTATCTCTACTTCGTCGAGCAAGGTGGCCGGGCAACTCGCTATGGCGTCGCCGTTGGCGAAGAGGGGCTGAGCTTCAAAGGGGAAGCTACCGTCGGACGCAAGGCGGAATGGCCATCGTGGAAACCCACCGATGACATGATGCAACGTAAGCCTCGTCTAATGCAGTACGCGGACGGTGTGCCGGGCGGACCGCTCAATCCACTGGGCGCGGCAGCCCTTTACCTCTACCAGGACGGACATGACACCATGTTCCGGTTGCATGGAACCAACGCTCCCTGGTCGATAGGTCATGCGGTGTCGAACGGATGCATCCGTCTGACGAACTCAAATATTGTCGAGCTCTATAGCCGTGCCCCGGTTGGGACGCGGGTCGTGGTCATCTGATCGGGTGTTCGCTCATCAGACCCGATAGTTTGATCATGGGCAACTTATGCACGTTCGAAAATGCGCAGATAATCCGTCAGAGTGTGTTTTTTCTGCACTAGGCTAATATGTTAGTTGCGACTACTATTTGATTCGTTGCCTGCGATAAGTAATGCAATCCTAAGGAGAGAGGACTTCTTTGATGAGCAAAATTCTAATCGTACTCATCTCTTGCTTGGCAGTTGCCAATCTCAGCGCTTGCGCCTCGATTGGCAAAGGAAAGGGTAAGGCACCGCCGCCCGCAGCAGCAGTCTACAAGTAAGCTTAGCATTCTATGCGAGGGGGGGTCGCATCAGACCTCCCCTCCATAATCCCGCCAAATGATCCCGCCTACAATCACAATGGCGAAGAGTCGATCGCTTACTTCGAGCCCGGTGCTTGTTCTGGCTGGTTAATGGAGCATGCCGATGATGCGTGGAATGGGTGGCCTTTCGCTTGCAATCCTATTGGCGTTGGCGACAGCATCGTGTCAGACCGAAGACAAAAGTCCGCAGCCCCGGTTCACTTCCAACCGCCATGGCCCGGCAACAACCTCCGCTCAAAACAAATCCGGGCACTTTATCGAGTTTCGTTCGCGCTATGCGCTGACCTACGGCCACACCTACGTGGTTTTTGGACGTGTCGACCAGAATGGAAAGATGATCGATCCTGAAGTCGCGGGCCTTGCGCCGGCCTCGCCGGATCCTGGGCCTTACGTCTTGGGCCATTTCGTGCCAGTGCCGGCCACGACCGGAGCGACCGATGGTGACCTGGAAGAACAGTACAGGTCGGCCAGTTGGCGGGTCATGCTTAGCGATGCCGACTATGCGGACGTTGTTGCCTTCATACGCCAGCAGCAAGCCACTTCCCATCTGTGGCAAGCAACGGTCGACAATTGCAATGCCTGGGTGGGGAACATCGCACGACACATGGGATATAAGGTCCCTGGTATCTGGCTCAGGCCGCAACAGTTCATTACTGAACTCCGAGAGATAAATACGGCTTGATGCATTATCTCAGGGAGTCGGCGAACCGCTCTGGTACTATTTGATTCTTCCGCTAAATTGTCGATGAAATTGGGGAGCGAGCGTCGTCGTATCGCCGGGGTGCGTCGACGATCGCGGATAGCAGAAAGGCTTTGGTGAGCAACTTGACCGTATCGGCAGCTGGGGCCGGCCAAATCATCTGGGTGCTTGGGGTCGTCGCCTGGTACGTCATTCGATATCCGTTCGCGCGTCGCGCCAAGCGCTTGCGGGTCGTCCAAGATCAGCGCTCAAAGATCGAGACTATCGGGCTTGCGGCCGCTCTTCTGGGCCTCGCGGTTGTGCCCGGAATCTACGTCGCAACGGGCATTCCGCGGATGGCTGATTATCCCGCCCATGCATGGGCCGTCGGCGTTGGGACGATCTTATATGTCGCAGCGATGTGGATTTTCCGCAGGACCCATAAGGAGCTCGGCAAGAACTGGTCGATAACGCTGGAGATTCGCGAAAAGCACCAGCTGGTTTGCAGCGGCCCATACGCCCTCATCCGCCACCCAATGTACACCTCGTTCCTGCTCATGGGGCTTGGACAAGCCTTTTTGCTGTCGAACTGGGTGGTGGGGCTGGCGGGCTTGTTGGGCTTTGCAATCCTTTATTTCCTGCGCGTAGACAGAGAAGAGCGTATGATGCTGCAATATTTCGGCCCCGAATACCGCGCCTATATGGATCGCACGAAGCGAATCATCCCTTATCTCTATTAGAGGTGGCATCATGCGAGGGCGAACTATCAGGCTATCAGCGTCGCGACGTCTCGTCTGTGATTTGATGAGATTCTCGATCGGAGTGCCGCGGGTTGCGGTGCAGCGGCAGATGAATCTTGGTCCGCTGCTCGCGGCCAGAACAATGCAGACGCAGCCGATGAGGCCATCCTGGACCATGCTTTTCCTGAAGGGATACGCGATTCTCGCGAGCGAGATTCCGGAATTGCGGCGCGCCTATGTCAAGTTGCCTTGGGCACAGCTTTATGAATACCCGGAAAGCGTGGCCTCAATTGCCCATGAGCGCGAACATGACGGTGAACGGGTCGTGTTGCTCAGCCTCATAAAGCGCCCCGAGAAGAGGTCCATCGCCGAGCTCGAGGCGCTGACGACCGCCGCTCGTTCACGTCCGGTTCTTGAGATAAAAGAATTCCGGCGGATGCTGAAGTTTGCTCGTCTGCCGGCGCCCCTTAGATGGCTGATGATGTGGCTTGGATTGAACCTCGGCAGGCAACGGCCGCGCTTTTTTGGCACGTTTCAATTGTCGGTCTATTCAGGCCTCGGCGCAGAGTCCCTCAATCCGCTGACGCCGTTGACGACGCTGCTGAACTACGGCCCGATCAGCAAGAGTGGCACGGTAACCGTCCGCATCCACTACGATCACCGAGTGATGGACGGCGCCAATGTGGCGCGAGCCCTGGAGCGGTTCGAAAAGATATTGAACGACGACATCGCCCGTGAAGTGAAAGAGCTTGCGCATAGCGAAGTCGTGACCGACACGGCCGCCACAGGAACCGCCACATGAGCCTTCAAGAAGAGGCTCGCTTCGCAGTCGTGGTCGTCGGTGCGTCGCGTGGTATCGGTAGGGCAATGGCCAAAGTCGTTGCCCGCGATAAGACTGTTGTCGTGCTAGTTGCGCGGTCATCGGAAGGTCTTGCGGCTGCCGCGGCTGATGTGCGTGAGGCCGGTGGCGAGGCCTATACACTGGAATTGGATATCGTTGCGTCTGACGCATCAGCGCGTCTGCGTGATTTCTTGTCCGCAAACGGTTTGGCCTGTGATGTCCTTATCAACAGTGCCGGATATGGTTTGCGTGGCGCGGCGACGATCCTTCCTGTCGAGGATCAGCTTGGGCTCGTTGATCTCAACATACGCGCCCTCACCGATCTGACCCTTCACTTTTTGCCAGAAATGGCAGCGCGGCGGCGCGGGGGCGTGGTCAATCTCGGTTCCATAGCCGGCTTCCTTCCGGGGCCAAATATGGCCTTGTATTACGCCAGTAAGAGCTTCGTGCGTTCCTTTTCGGAAGCGCTTCATCAGGAGCTTCGCGCCACCGGCGTGACCGTCACATGTGTCGCACCAGGGCCGGTGTCCACGGAATTCCTCGAAAGATCCGGCGCTGGCCGGGCGACGTTATTCAAGATCCTGCCCAAGCTGGATTCGGCGTACGTGGCCGAACGCGCCTGGCGCGGGTTCAAATCCGGACGTCGTCTCGTCGTGCCGGGCATCTCGGCCAAGCTGGTCGCCTTTACGACAAGATTGTTGCCTTCGGCGGTTCTGCTGCCAGTGGTCGGTCGATTGCAACGTCGCAGCGGCGATCCATGTCCCTGCGGATCGGGCAAGAAGTTCAATGAATGCTGCGGCGCCGGCCGCCGCCAAACCGTCGGAAGTCGTTGACGTTCGGTGCGACGGGTAAAGGCCGTCAGTGCATCGCGGCCTTCGTACATGCCTTTATCTCGGCTAGCCGAATTTCGCCAAATTCAAACCCGGCAACGGCCCGCCGGTAAATTGTGTCAGCTTGCCACCTATGCTGAGCGGGCCGAGGTCGATGCCGAAGAAGTCGAGTTTGTCGATCAGCGCACCGACTTCGGCCTTGGCGCTGGCACATGTCATCGCCGTGCCGGATGCCCTTCCCTATATGGAAAATGGCGCGCTCGTCCGCCTCCTACCCCATTGGTATGCAGATGCCGGCCCGATTTCGCTTTATTATGCCAATCGCACGCTTCTGCCTGCCAAGACACGTGCTTTCGTTGATTTTATTAGAGAAAATTCTCGAAAAACCAAGATGGCGGAGCGCTTCGCCGGCAGCCTCGGCCCTGCGTCCTACTAGTTTCGCTCCAGCCGCACAGGCCGGCATTTATAAGATTTTTATATCTTTCCCCATCCCGCCGTCTCGAACCTTAATGCTGTTCGGCCGCATATTAATGCAAGAGATATCGGTAAGATAATCTCCCCGCCGGGAAGAAACGAAAGGCGCCTTCTTTGAGGGTGCCTTCAGTCTATTTCGGCGTTCAACAAGAACAAATCAAGGATTCACGATCGATGATGGACATTCTTCTTATCGGGATCGGTGTTATATTTTTCATCCTGTGCATCGCTTACACCAAAGCCTGCGACAGCCTTTAGTCGGAGAGACACCAATGCTCCTAGATTACATTCTCGGTGGCGGCGTGACGCTCTTTCTCACCGCTTACCTGATTTACGCTCTCATTCGCCCTGAGCGCTTTTAGTTCCATAGCGCCGGGTTAGGGAAAGTTACCACCATGACCTTCAATGGATGGCTTCAGATTCTGATTTATATTGGAATCCTCCTTCTGCTCGTCAAGCCGCTCGGCGGTTACATGACGCGTGTCTTCACTGGCGAGCGCACAATCCTCTCTTACGTCCTCGGTCCTTTGGAACGAGGGCTTTATCGCATTGCGGGAACGGATGAACGTGAGGAGCAGCACTGGACGACCTATTCGATATCCATGCTGCTGTTCAGCCTCGCCGGCTTCATCGTGCTTTATCTGCTGCAGCGGTTCCAGGCGAGCCTGCCTTACAATCCGGCCGGTATGACTGCGGTCGGGCCGGAACTGTCTTTCAACACCGCAACCAGCTTCGTCACCAACACCAATTGGCAGAACTACGGCGGCGAAGGCACGATGTCCTACCTCGTGCAGATGGCTGGCCTGACGGTGCAGAATTTCGTTTCCGCCGCGACGGGCATAGCGATCGCCATTGCGCTGATCCGCGCATTTGCGCGCGCCTCGGGTAAGGCGATCGGCAATTTCTGGGTCGATATGACCCGTGCAACGCTCTATGTCCTGCTCCCCGCCTGCATCGTCATGACGATGGCCTTCGTTTATCTCGGCGTACCTCAGACACTCGGGCCCTATGTCAGCGCCACGACGCTCGAAGGTGCTCAGCAGACGATCGCCGTCGGTCCGGTCGCATCTCAGCTTGCCATCAAGATGCTCGGCACCAATGGGGGTGGCTTCTTCAACGCCAACTCCGCTCACCCCTTCGAAAATCCTGATGCGATCTCCAACCTCATCCAGATGCTGGCGATCTTCGCGATCGGCGCAGCGCTCACCAACGTCTTCGGACGCATGGTCGGTAATCAGCGGCAGGGTTGGGCCATCCTCGGAGCGATGGGCGTGCTGTTCATCGCCGGCGTCATCATCACCTATTGGGCTGAAGCTGCCGGCAACCCGCTGGTGCATGCGCTCGGCATCCAGGGTGGCAACATGGAAGGCAAGGAAGTCCGCTTCGGCATCACGCTGTCGTCGCTCTTCGCAGTCATCACCACCGCGGCGTCCTGCGGCGCGGTCAATGCCATGCATGACAGCTTCACGGCAATCGGCGGTATGATCCCCCTGATCAACCTGCAGCTTGGTGAAGTCATCGTTGGCGGCGTCGGCGCCGGTTTCTACGGCATCCTGATGTTCGTCATCATCGCGATCTTCGTCGCCGGCCTGATGGTTGGGCGTACGCCGGAATATCTCGGCAAGAAAATTGAGGCCAAGGAAGTGAAGATGGCGATGCTCGCCGTACTTTGCCTTCCTGCTGGCATGCTGATCTTCACCGCGATTGCCTCCGTATTGCCTGCGGCCGTTGCGTCCATCGGCAACTCCGGTCCGCACGGCTTCTCGGAGATCCTCTATGCCTATAGCTCAGCGGCTGCGAACAACGGCTCGGCGTTCGGCGGTCTCTCCGGCAATACGTCCTGGTACAACATCACCCTCGGCATCGTCATGCTGATCGGCCGCTTCCTGGTCATCGTTCCGGCGCTCGCCATTGCCGGCTCGCTGATCTCCAAGAAGACCGTTCCAGCCTCGGCCGGTACCTTCCCGACGGATGGTGCGCTGTTCGTCGGCCTGCTGGTCGGCACGATCCTGATCGTCGGTGGGTTGACGTTCTTCCCGGCGCTCGCCCTTGGCCCGATCGTCGAACATCTGTCGATGATTGCCGGCCAGACCTTCTAAGGAATGACTGTGATGTCGCAGCCCATACTCGTCAGGCTTCGAAAATTCATCGATCCACGCCCCTTTGACAGGGGGCGTGGCCCGGTCCGGATGGCCTGCGCTTCGGATGTCATCCTGGTTGCGATGGTCGGACTGTTCCTGGGCCTTGTCGTTCTCAGATTTTTACTGGGCTGATCGGGCAATCCCGATCCGCCGTTTCCCTCTTCACGCTGGAGTCTCTTATGAGCCAGTTAAAATCCGCGAGTATTTTGGATTCTCGCATCCTCGTTCCGGCCGTGGGCGCCGCTTTCAAGAAGCTGAACCCGCGGACCCTTGCCAAGAACCCCGTCATGTTCGTGGTTGCCGTCGTCTCGGCGCTGACCACCGTCCTCTTCCTGCGCGACCTTTTGACTGGCGGTGGCAATCTCGGTTTCTCCCTCCAGATCAACATCTGGCTCTGGTTCACCGTGCTATTTGCCAATTTCGCCGAAGCCGTCGCCGAAGGCCGCGGCAAGGCGCAGGCCGAATCGCTGCGCAAAACGCGCACCGAAACCCAGGCAAAGCTTTTGACTGGCACCAGCCGCACCGACTACAAGATGGTGCCGGGCACCAGCCTGAAGGTCGGCGATGTCGTGCTGGTCGAAGCCGGCGACATCATCCCCTCCGACGGCGAAGTCATCGAAGGCGTCGCCTCGGTCAACGAAGCGGCCATCACCGGTGAATCCGCTCCGGTCATCCGCGAATCCGGCGGCGACCGTTCGGCCGTCACCGGCGGCACGCAGGTACTGTCCGACGAGATCCGTGTCCGCATCACGGCGGCTGCCGGCTCGACCTTCATCGACCGCATGATCGCGCTTGTCGAAGGTGCCGAACGTCAGAAGACGCCGAACGAGATCGCCCTCAACATCCTGCTCGCCGGCATGACGCTCATCTTCGTGCTGGCCACGGTGACGATCCCGAGCTTTGCGGCATATGCCGGCGGCTCGATCCCCACCGTCGTTCTCGTTGCCCTGTTCGTCACGCTGATCCCGACCACGATCGGCGCGCTGCTCTCGGCTATCGGCATTGCCGGCATGGACCGTCTGGTGCGCTTCAACGTGCTCGCCATGTCCGGCCGCGCCGTTGAAGCTGCCGGCGACGTCGATACGCTGCTGCTCGACAAGACCGGCACGATTACCCTGGGCAACCGTCAGGCCACCTCCTTCCGCCCTGTCAAGGGCGTGACGGAACAGGATCTGGCCGACGCTGCACAGCTCGCTTCGCTCGCCGACGAGACGCCCGAGGGACGTTCGATCGTGGTGCTTGCCAAGGAAAAATACGCGATCCGCGGCCGCGATATGACCAGCCTGAAGGCCAACTTCGTGCCCTTCACCGCCCAGACCCGCATGAGCGGCGTCGATCTTGAAGGCTCCTCGATCCGCAAGGGTGCGGTGGACGCGGTTCTTGCCTATGTCAACGGCAGCGCTGCTGCGGCCTCCGGCGCCGGTGCGACCGTAATGGCGCGGACCAACAGCGAGACGATCCGCGACCTGCAGACGATATCGGATGAAATCTCCAAGGCCGGCGGCACGCCGCTTGCTGTTGCCCGCGACGGTCGTCTGCTCGGCGTCATCCAACTTAAGGATATCGTCAAGGGCGGCATCCGCGAGCGCTTCGCCGAACTGCGCCGCATGGGCATCCGCACCGTGATGATCACCGGCGACAACCCGCTGACGGCCGCTGCCATCGCCGCGGAAGCCGGCGTGGATGACTTCCTCGCTCAGGCAACGCCAGAAATGAAGCTGGCGCTGATGCGCGAAGAGCAGTCGAAGGGCAAGCTTGTCGCCATGTGCGGCGACGGCACCAATGACGCCCCCGCGCTCGCGCAGGCCGACGTCGGTGTCGCCATGAACACCGGCACGGTCGCCGCACGCGAGGCCGGCAACATGGTCGACCTCGACAGCGACCCGACGAAGCTCATCGAAATCGTGGAGATCGGCAAGCAGTTGCTGATGACCCGCGGCGCGCTGACCACCTTCTCGATCGCCAACGACATCGCCAAGTATTTCGCCATCATCCCGGCGATGTTCATCGCCTTCTATCCGCAACTGAAGATGCTGAACGTCATGGGGCTGGCAACGCCGCAAAGCGCTATCCTCTCGGCGATCATCTTCAACGCCCTGATCATCATTGCCCTGATCCCGCTGTCGCTAAAGGGCGTTCGCTACCGTCCGATCGGTGCTGGCGCCCTGCTCAGCCGCAACCTTTTGATCTACGGGGTCGGCGGCATCATCGTGCCCTTCATCGGCATCAAGGTCATCGACATGGCGATTACCGCCATCGGCCTCGCCTAAGGAGTTCCTACTATGTTGAAACAAATCAGACCGGCCATCGTCATGATCGTCGTCACCACCGCCGTCACCGGCCTTCTCTACCCGATCGCCATGACGGGCGCTGCCCAGGCTCTCTTCCCTCGCCAGGCAAACGGCAGCCTGGTGGAGAAGGACGGCAAGGTGATCGGCTCGACGCTCATCGGGCAAAACTTCACCAGTGACCGCTATTTCCACGGCCGCCCGTCGGCCGCCGGCACCAACGGCTACGATGCCTCCGCCTCCAGCGGTTCCAACCTTGGTCCGACCAGCCAGAAGTTGCTCGACCGTATCAAGGGTGACGCCGCAACGCTGCAGGCACAGAACCCAAATATGCCGGTCCCGATCGACCTTGTTACCACGTCGGGCAGCGGTCTCGATCCGGATATCTCGCCTGACGATGCTTACTTCCAGATACCGCGTGTGGCCAAGGCGCGCGGCTTGGATGAAGCCAAGGTCCGCGCGATCGTCGATGCCGCCGTCGAGCCTCGTGAACTCGGCGTGCTCGGCGAACCCGTCGTCAACGTCCTGGCATTGAACCAGGCGTTGGATGCTTCTATGACTCAGTAAGACCAGAGAGTTGGGGGGGGGGGGGGGGGGGGGGGGGGGGGGGGGGCTTCTGGAAAAGGCCCGGCAGGAAACGCGCGGCCGCCTGAAGATTTTTCTAGGCGCTGCTCCCGGTGTCGGCAAGACCTACGAAATGCTGATCTCCGGCAAGGCCAAAATTGCCGATGGTGTGGATGTCGTCGTCGGCGTGGTCGAGACCCATGGCCGGCGGGAGACAGAGGCTTTGCTTGAAGGCTTCGAGATCATTCCGCGCGTCCAAGTCGACTATAAGGGTCGCGCGCTGGACGAGATGGACCTCGACGCTATCCTGAAGCGCCGGCCGGGCTTGGTGCTGGTCGATGAGCTTGCCCATACCAATGCACAGGGCAGCCGCCATCCGAAGCGCTATCTGGACGTCATGGAGCTGCTCGATCGCGGCATCGACGTCTATACGACGCTGAACATCCAGCATGTCGAAAGCCTGAACGACGTCGTCTCGCAGATCACCCGCGTGCGTGTGCGCGAAACCGTACCGGATTCGATCATCGACCTGGCCGATGATGTCGAGATTATCGATCTGACGCCTGATGACCTGATCAAGCGCCTGCATGACGGCAAGGTCTACGTGTCGAGGACGGCCGAACGCGCGCTGACCAATTATTTCACGCCGGGCAATCTGACGGCGCTTCGCGAGCTGGCACTGAGGCGCACGGCGCAGCGGGTCGACGACCAGCTTCTGACTCACATGCAGGCGCATGCGATCCCCGGTCCCTGGGCTGCCGGCGAGCGCGTGCTGGTTTCCATCGATCATCATCCGCGCTCGGCTTTGCTAGTGCGTTACGCCGCCCGAATGGCCTCGCGTCTACGCGCGCCTTGGGCGGCTGTTTATGTCGAAACCAACCGGTCCATCAATCTGACCGAGGCGCAGCGCGATACCATTGCGGCGACGCTGCGACTTGCCGAACAACTCGGCGGCGAAGCCATTACTATTCCCGGCCGCGAAGTCGCCGAAGAGCTGCTTCGTCATTCGGCCAGCAACAATGTCACTCACATCGTCATTGGCTCGCCGAAGATCGGCACATGGCGAGACTGGTCTAAACGCTCGGTCTCCTACGAATTGATCCGCAAGGCCGGCGACATCAGCGTCCATGTCATTTCCGGCAATGACACGGAGGGCTCGGGGGCGAGCCGTGGCGTCAAAGCGGCGCCCTCGCCCTCCCCGTTTCAATTGCGTGGTTATATCCTGGCGACGCTCTACGTCGCGGTCGCCCTTGGTTTCTGCGTCATCCTCGACCAGGTGCTGGATGTTCGCAATCTGGCGCTGGTGTTCTTGATGGCCGTACTGGCTTCGGCCGTTACGCAAGGCTTGCGGCCGGCGCTCTATTCCTGCCTTCTCAGTGCGCTTGCCTTCAACTTCTTCTTCCTGCCGCCCCGCTATACGCTGACGATCAGCGATCCGGAAAGCGTACTCGCCTTCTTCTTCTTTCTCGGCGTCGCCATCATTGCCAGCAACCTGACGGCGACCGTGCAACGGCAGGCCGCCGCAGCACGCCAGCGAGCGCGGACGACAGAGGATCTCTATCTTTTCTCGAAGAAGCTTGCCGGCACTGGAACGCTCGACGACGTACTCTGGGCGACCGCTTTCCAGATCGCGTCGATGTTGAAGGTGCGCGTCGTGCTGCTGCTGCCAGAGGAGGGCACGATTGCCGTGAAGGCCGGCTACCCGCCCGACGACACGCTCGACGATGCCGATATTGCCGCCGCGCGCTGGGCTTGGGAGCATAATCATGCGGCTGGCCGAGGGGCGGATACGCTGCCGGGAGCCAAGCGTCTTTATGTGCCGCTGCGCACTGGCCGCACGGCCGTCGGCGTCATAGGTCTCGATAGCGACCGTCGCGACGGCCCGCTATTGACGCCGGAACAGCAGCGCCTTCTCGATGCGCTGGCTGATCAGGCGGCACTCGCCATCGAGCGCGTTCTGTTGGTTGCCGACGTCGACCGTGCCAAGTTGGCCGCCGAAGCCGACCGGCTGCGCTCCGCCTTGCTGACGTCGATTTCGCACGATCTGAAGACGCCGCTCGCGGCCATACTCGGTGCTGCCGGCACGTTGCGCGATTATCTGGAAACCTTGCCGCATGAAGATCGCGTCGATCTTCTGTCGACCGTGGTCGATGAATCCGAGCGGCTGAATCGCTTCATCGCCAATCTGCTCGACATGACCAAGATCGAGTCCGGCGCGATGGAGCCGAATTATGCCCTGCATTATGCCGGCGATATCGTCGGCAGCGCGCTTAGGCGCGGGGCAAAAATCCTCGCCCGGCATCATATCGAGGTGCAGATTCCGGTTGATCTGCCGATGGTACGGGTCGATCCCGTCCTCTTCGAGCAGGTGCTGTTCAATCTGCTCGACAATGCCGCCAAATATGCGCCCGATGACTCTACCATTCGCCTTGAGGCCTGGGCCGATGTCGAAAACATCGTTTTCCGCGTCATGGATGAAGGCCCAGGCATTCCGCCCGCCGATCTCGAACGCGTCTTCGATACCTTCTATCGCGTCCGCAAGGGCGATCAGGTGCGGGCCGGCACCGGCCTCGGCCTTTCTATCAGCCGTGGTTTCATCGAGGCCATGGGCGGATCAATCACCGCAGGCAACCGGACCGATCGTCAAGGCGCGGTCTTCACTATCCGCCTGCCGAAACCAACAGATGTACCTAAGCTGGATGAATTGAAATGACCACGACCGCCGTCAAGATACTCGTTGTCGATGACGAGCCGCCGATCCGCAAATTGCTGCGCGTCGGCTTGAGTGCTCAAGGCTACGCCGTCAGCGAAGCCCAGAACGCCGCGGCGGCGCGGCTTTCCGTACAGGAAGACGAGCCCGATCTCGTCGTGCTCGACCTCGGCCTGCCCGACAAGCCGGGCCATGACCTCCTGCAGGAATGGCGAGAAGATGGGTTGCAAATGCCAGTCGTCATTCTTTCGAGCCGAACCGACGAGGCTGGCATCGTCAAGGCGCTGGAAACCGGCGCCGACGACTACGTTACCAAGCCTTTCGGTATGAACGAGCTGGCGGCGCGCATCCGCGTGGCGCTTCGTCACCGTCTGCAACAGCAAGGCGAAAAGGCGATCTTCCAAACCGGCGGCCTGTCGATCGATCTCGTCAAGCGCATCGTCAAGGTCGATGGCAAGGAAGTAAAGCTTTCACCGAAGGAATACGACATCCTGCGTGTGCTGGCGCAGCACGCCGGCAAGGTGCTGACGCATCAGTTCCTGTTGAAGCAGGTCTGGGGTCCGGCGGCGGATGTGCAGTATCTGCGCGTCTACGTCCGTCAACTCCGGCAGAAGGTCGAACAGATTCCGGATCAACCGCAATACATCACCACCGAGACTGGCGTCGGCTATCGCCTGCGTGAGCCGGAATGAGGCTGTGAACCGATGATTTGCCCGACCGCCGTCCTAATTGAGGGGTCGGCGATGCAGAGCCATGCCAAAACTGCCGATGTCCGAGCGTGAGAGTGACCATGGACCTTTCCACCATCATCCTGCCCGAGCACGTCTTCGTCGGTCTTTCTGCGCCGACCAAGTGGCGGGCCTTGCAGCTTCTGTCGTCGAAAGCAGCTCATTGCCTCGGCCTCGACGAAGGCACGGTCCTGCGGGCGTTGGAGGCCCGGGAAAAGCTTGGGACGACCGGGATCGGCAACGGCATCGCCGTTCCGCACGCGGCAATTGTCGGGATGACGAGACCGCGCGGGCTCTTGGTCCGCTTCAGCCATCCCGTTGATTTCGAAGCGATCGACGACATTCCGACCGATCTGGCCTTTGTCCTGCTCTTCGGCGAAAATGGCCGTAGCGAATATCTGAACGTGCTTGCCGCCATTGCCAGGCGGCTTAGAATGGAAGGCGTGTTGACCGCCATGCGTCAGGCAAAGAGCGCCGACGAACTCTATTCTGTTCTCATGGCCGACTCGATCTGCTGATGCCGCATCGGTTGCGCGCGGCCGAAGTGCGAGAATGCGATTTCACTTTCCTTGATTCTATGGGATGCCGTTCTATGTAATTGCCTCCGACAGGTACAATCTTCGTTACTTTATACGACCATGTTGATAGAGTTTAGGGACAACGAAGGAGGTCACCATGCAGACGACAAGGCTTTCGCGGCTTCTCGCCGCCGCAGTTCTCATCGGCAGTTTTTCGCTCGCAGCGGCAGCGCCGACATGGGCCGCGGATAAGACGCTTCTCAACGTTTCCTACGATCCGACGCGCGAATTGTACAAGGATTTCAACGAAGCCTTTGCCGCGAAGTGGAAGAAGGATACGGGCGAAAGCATCAACATCAAGGCCTCTCATGGCGGCTCCGGCGCCCAAGCCCGCTCGGTCATCGACGGCCTTGACGCGGATGTCGTCACGTTGGCGCTGGAAGGCGACATCGACGCCATCGCCAAGGCGACGAAAAAGATTCCGGCTGACTGGAAGACCAAATTCCCAAACAATAGCGTTCCCTACACTTCGACCATCGTCTTCTTGGTGCGCAAGGGCAATCCGAAGGGCATCAAGGATTGGTCGGATCTGGTCAAGGGCGACGTGCAAGTGATCACGCCGAACCCGAAGACCTCGGGCGGCGCGCGCTGGAACATTTTGGCCGCCTGGGCCTGGGCCAAGCAGGCCAATGGCGGCGATGACGCCAAGGCGCAGGAATATGTGACGCAGCTGCTGAAGCATGTGCCGGTGCTCGATACCGGTGCCCGCGGCGCGACCACGACCTTTGTCCAGCGCGGCCTCGGCGACGTCTTGCTCGCCTGGGAAAACGAGGCCTATCTTTCACTCGAAGAACTCGGCCCCGACAAGTTCGAGATCGTGACGCCGTCCGTTTCGATCCGCGCCGACCCGCCGGTTGCCGTCGTCGAAGCCAATGCCGACGCCAAGGGTACCCGCAAGGCCGCCGAAGCCTATCTAAACTATCTCTATTCGGATGAAGGTCAGAAGATCGCAGCCAAGCATTACTACCGGCCGATCAAGCCGGAGGTGGCCGATCCCAAGGATATCGCCCGGTTCCCGAGTTTGAAGCTTGCAACGATTGACGATTTTGGCGGATGGTCCCAAGCTCAGCCGAAGTACTTCGATGATGGTGGCATCTTCGATCAGATGTACAAGCCGGGGCAATAACTCTGAATGCATGCGATAACCCGCAAACGGTGGCGGTTTAGGCAGCCGAGTGTCATTCCGGGCTTCGGATTGGCGCTCGGCGTTACCTTGGCTTGGCTCATCCTAATCGTTCTCATCCCGCTCTCGGGATTGCTGTGGAAGAGCAGCTCTCTCGGCTGGACCAAGTTTTGGGCCATTGCGCTCGACATCCGCACGCTTTACGCACTCCGCATGAGCTTTGGCGGCGCCTTCATCGCCGCCATCGTCAATGCGGTGTTCGGGCTGATCCTTGCCTGGGTGCTGGTGCGCTACCGCTTTCCCGGCAAGCGTATCATCGACGCCATGGTCGACTTGCCTTTCGCCCTGCCGACGGCGGTTGCCGGTATTGCGCTCACGACGCTCTACGCGCCGAACGGCTGGATTGGGCAGTTTCTAGCGCCGCTCGGCATCAAGATCGCTTTCACTCCGGCCGGCATCATCATCGCGTTGATCTTCGTCGGCTTGCCCTTCGTCGTGCGCACGGCGCAGCCGGTCATGGAAGAGATTGACCGCGAGGTGGAAGAGGCGGCGGCGACACTTGGAGCAAGCCGTTTCCAGACGATCACTCGCGTCTTGTTGCCGGGCCTGGCTCCCGCAGCCTTGACCGGCTTCGCTCTCGCTTTCGCGCGTGCGGCCGGCGAATACGGCTCGGTGATCTTCATCGCCGGCAACAAGCCCTATGTCTCCGAAATCGCGCCATTGCTGATCGTTATCCGCCTTGAGGAATATAACTACGCGGCGGCGACGGCGATTGCGACCATGATGCTGATCATCTCCTTCATCATGCTCTTGGTCATCAACCTCACCCAATCCTGGAGCAGAAAGAGGTACGGCTATGGCTCATGATGTCGTTTCCTCATCCGACACGGGTCAATCCGTTATTACCGAGAGCAAGTTCGCGCGCTGGACCTTCGTCGTCATCTCGCTCGCCTTCCTGGTGTTGATGGTGCTGCTGCCGCTTGCGGCCGTCTTCGTCGAAGCGTTCCGCAAGGGCACCGAAGAGTTCCTCAGTGCCTTGGTGGACGAGGAGACTTTTGCCGCTATTCGCTTGACGCTTATCGTTGCTGGCATCAGCGTGCCGCTGAACCTCGTCTGTGGTATTGCCGCAGCCTGGGCGATCGCCAAATTCGAGTTCAAGGGCAAGGCGTTCCTGACAACGCTGATCGATTTGCCGTTTTCCGTATCGCCGGTCATATCGGGCCTGGTGTTCGTGCTGTTGTTCAGCTCGAACAGCGTGCTCGGGCCATGGCTGCAGAGCCATGGTATACGGATCTTGTTCGCGGTTCCCGGCCTGGTGCTGGCGACGATGTTCGTCACCTTCCCTTTTGTCGCCCGCGAATTGATCCCGCTGATGCAGGAGCAAGGAAATGCAGACGAAGAGGCCGCGCTGTCACTCGGGGCGAACGGCTGGCAGACATTCTGGCACGTGACGCTGCCGAACATCAAATGGGGACTGCTTTACGGCGTTCTCCTTTGCAATGCCCGCGCCATGGGCGAGTTCGGCGCCGTGTCCGTCGTCTCTGGCCATATTCGCGGCGAAACCAACACCATGCCGTTGCAGGTCGAAATTCTCTATAATGAATATAATTTCTCAGGAGCTTTCGCGGTCGCCACGCTTCTCGCCCTGCTTGCCCTCGTCACACTTATACTCAAGACGCTGCTGGAAATGCGCTACAGCGAAGAGATTGCAGCCAGCCGGCGTCACTGAAGGAATTGTTAATGGAAGTTCGCGTTCAAAACCTCCGCAAGGAATTCGGCCGCTTTCCCGCGTTGCATGACGTCTCCCTGGATATTCGCTCTAGTGAACTTATCGCGCTGCTTGGCCCTTCCGGCTCCGGCAAGACGACGCTGCTGCGTTTGATCGCCGGGCTGGAAACGCCGACCGCTGGAAAGATTTTCTTCGGTGACGAAGATGCATCGAAAAAGACGGTGCAGCAGCGCAACATCGGCTTCGTGTTTCAGCATTATGCGCTGTTCCGTCATATGACCGTGCTGGATAATATCGCCTTCGGCCTGAAGGTGCGCACGGCTTCGCGGCGCCCTCCCCGCGCCGAAATCCATCGTCGCGCCGTCGAGCTGCTGGAATTGGTGCAGCTCAATGGCCTGGAGAAGCGCTATCCAGCACAGTTGTCCGGCGGCCAGCGGCAGCGCGTGGCGCTCGCGCGCGCCATGGCGGTCGAACCGAACGTACTGCTTCTGGACGAACCCTTCGGCGCACTCGACGCACAGGTGCGAAAGGATTTGCGCAAATGGCTGCGCGAAATCCATGATCGTACGGGCCATACCACAGTTTTCGTGACCCACGATCAGGAAGAGGCGCTGGAACTGGCCGACCGCGTCGTCGTGCTCAATAAGGGAGCAATCGAGCAGGTCGGAACGCCGGATGAGATCTACGACACGCCGAATTCGCCCTTCGTCTATGGTTTCATCGGACAGTCCAACCGTGTGAAGGTGCGCATTTCCAGTGGCGAAATCTGGTTCGAGGATCGGCCCCTCGGGCTCAGCACACCGCACGAACCCGACGGCGAGGCCTATCTCTATTTTCGCCCGCACGATATCGAGCTTCGCGACGGTGACGGCGGGTGCATTGCCGGATTGTTGACTGCCACCCGCCGTGTTGCCGGCACCCGCCATATCGAAATGAATATCGGCGCAAAACATGAGCAGATCGAAATCGAGCTGCCGCCGGACAAGGCCGGCGCGCTCGACCGCAATCGCATCGCTTTCAGGCCTACGCGCTGGAGATTGTTCCGAAACGGCGGCTGAGCTCTCGCGAGCAGATCGCCGTTCCGGCTCCGTTGCTCACTTGATTTAACCCTCAGTCTTCCGGATGGGGGGCTGTGGCGAAACCACCGCCTTGATAGATGACGGCGGGGTCATTGGGATCTTCCGGCGAGGCGTTTGCCAGCACTTGCGCGCGCCACGGCGAGGAACTGTCCTGCGGCTTCCAACCGAGGAAGGCGGCATTGCGATTGTCCCACCACTGCTCGTCATTGTCGGAGGCGCCATAGATGATCGTGTGTCCGAGCCGAGGGGCCTCGAAGGCACGGTCGCAGAGCGTCAGCAGATCGCGGGCGCTGAGCCATGTGGCCAGCATGCGCGGATTGCGCGGCTCAGGGAAGCACGAGCCGATTCGCACCGACAATGTCTCCTGCCCGAATTTATCGAAATAAAGGCTTGCCAGGGCTTCGCCGTAGACTTTCGAGACCCCGTAGAGTGAATCCGGACGTGTCGGCACGGTGTTGTCGATGCGCTCGTCGCGGCGATAATAGCCGATCGTGTGATTGGAGCTCGCAAAGATGATGCGCGGCCTGCCGGAAGCGCGGGCGGCTTCGTAAAGATTGTAGAGACCGACGATATTGCCCTGCAGGATCAGATCGAAGGGCTTTTCCAGGGAAATCCCGCCAAGATGGATAATGCCGTCGACGCCTCTGACCAGTGCTTTGACGCCGGCGCGGTCTGCGAGATCGCAGGCAACGAAGCGTTCATTCGAACGCAGATCATCGATCGGGGCAATGTCTGAGAGCACGACGGTCTCGGCGATCTGCGAAAGAAGTGGTCTCAGGGCCTGGCCGACGCCGCCGGCAGCACCGGTCATCAACAGAGTTTTCAGCATGGTTTTCTCCCATATCGGTATCATCGAAGCGGAACTTATAATATGGGCTTCCGTTCGTCATCATATATCTGTAATCTCATTGCTCGAAACATCGGGATGCCGGAATGACGCGAGATGTAGCGATCAAGACCAAGGAGCGTGAGGAACGGCCAGCCGGCCGGCGCAACCTGGTGGATGTCGTCGGCCGGCAATTGCGCGAGGAGATACTTGGCGGCGCCTTGAAGCCGGGTGAAAAATTGCCCAGCGAAAGCGGTCTCACGGAACGATATAAGGTCAGCCGCACCGTCATTCGCGAAGCGATCGCGTCGATGCGCGCCGATGGACTGGTTGAGGTGCGCCACGGTGTCGGCGTCTTCGTCCGCAATGCCAAGCCCTTCCCTCCTACCGGCTTGCTGGAGACCGATCCGGGGCGGATTTCCTCGATAATTGAGATGTTGGAACTGCGTGCCGCGGTGGAAACCGAGGCTGCGGGCCTCGCTGCAGCCCGCCGCTCCCCCGCCCAGGACGAGGCGATCATCGAGCGGTTCGAGGAGATCGGTCGCGCGATGGAACGCGGTATTGCGACCTCGGAGGCCGATTTCGAGTTTCATCTCGCCATTGCCGACGCGACGAACAATCCGCGCTTCCGCGAGTTTCTGGAATTGACCGGCAGGAGGGCAATTCCTCGCTCCTTCCTCCAGGATCAGCCGGACGAAACCGCCGCCGCCGACTATTTGGCGCAGATCCAGGCCGAACATCGACGCATCGCCGAAGCCATATCGGATCGCGATGAACAAGCTGCGCGCGACGCGATGCGGCTGCATCTGAAAGGCAGTCAGCAGCGCTATCGCAACCTGATCCGAAAGAGTTCTTGAATATAGACATATGATAACACGTTGACTGTTGTCATATGTCATCTATGATCCCATCAATTCAGATGGATTTTGGAGGATCTTCGTGTCCATGGACCCCTTAGCTCTCAAGGCCGCGCTTTGCGCCGGGCTCTTGTCTTTCCCTGTGACGCCATTCGGCAAGGACGGCAGCTTCAATCGCGCCGCCTATAGCGATCATGTCGGCTGGCTTTCAGGCTTCAAGGCCAGCGTGCTTTTCGCCGCCGGCGGCACTGGCGAATTCTTCTCGCTGGCGCCGGACGAAATCCCTGCCATAGTCAGCGCCGCAAAGGCGGCCGCCGGTGATACGCCGATCGTCGCAGGCTGCGGTTACGGCACGCGAATCGCTGTCCAGATCGCGCAATCGGCGGAGAAGGCCGGCGCTGACGGCATCCTGCTTCTTCCACATTACCTGATCGACGCGCCGCAGAACGGCATGTTCCAACACATCAAGGCGGTCTGCGATGCCGTATCGATCGGCGTCATGGTCTACAATCGCGACAATTCGATCCTGACGGCGGAAACCCTCGCCCGGCTCTGCGATGCTTGCCCGAACCTGGTCGGCTTCAAGGACGGTTCCGGCGATATCGGCCTGGTGCGCAAGATCACAGCGACGATGGGTGAACGGCTGACCTATCTCGGCGGCATGCCGACGGCCGAACTTTTCGCCGACGCCTATCTTGGCGCGGGCGTCACGACTTATTCGTCAGCCGTTTTCAACTTCGTGCCGGTCCTGGCGCAAAACTTCTACAAGGCGCTGCGCGCCGGCGACACGGCGGCGACCAACAAGCTGCTGATCGATTTCTTCTATCCCTTCATGAACATCCGCAACCGCCAGAAGGGTTATGCCGTGTCGGCCATCAAGGCCGGCGTCCGGTTGCTTGGCTTCGATGCCGGTTCGGTTCGCCCGCCGCTGACCGACCTGACCGAACAGGAAGTCGCCATGCTCGATGATCTGATCAGGCCGTACCGCCCATGAAAATCTCCGCTGTCCACACCCATCTGCTCGACCATAAGCTGGATCACGCCTTCGAAAGCGCCTCCATGCGCTTCGACCGCCGCCAGCATTGCCTCGTCGAAATCGTCTGTGACGACGGCACGATCGGCTGGGGCGAATGCCTCGGCCCGGCAGGTCCCAATGCTGCCGTCGTGAAAGCCTACACCCCTCGCCTTCTTGGTCGCGACCCACGCGACACGGAAATCATCTGGCTGGAACTCTACAATCTCCTGCGTGATCAAGGCCAGCGCGGCCTGACGGTGACCGCGCTTAGCGGCATCGATATCGCGCTCTGGGATATCAAGGGCAAGCATCACAGCACCTCCGTGTCACGTCTGCTCGGCGGCCGTTTCCGTGAGGATGTGAAGGCCTACGCCACCGGCTCCTTCCGCAAGGACGGCGTCGATCCGGTCTCCGATATCGCCGCTGAGACCGCTGCCTATGTCGCGCAAGGGTTCCATGCGGTGAAGATCAAGATCGGCTTCGATGTCGAGCAGGATATCTCCGTCATCCGTGCCGTGCGCGAAGCGATCGGTCCGAATATTCGGCTGATGATCGATGCCAATCATGGCTATGATGCGCTGGAAGCGTGCACGGTCGGCAATGCCGTTGCGAAATACGGCGTGGATTGGTTCGAAGAGCCGGTCATTCCGGAACAGCTCAGCGCCTATCGCGCGGTGCGCGCCGGCCAGCCGATCCCGGTTGCAGGCGGCGAGACCTGGCATGGCCGCTTCGGCATGCGGGAGCCGCTGGAAACCCGCGCCGTCGACATCATCCAGCCGGATATTTGCGGCACCGGCGGTTTTAGCGAGATGCGCCGGATTGCCGATATGGCTGCCATCAACGGCGTTCGCCTCGTACCGCATGTCTGGGGAACTGGCGTCGCCATTGCGGCCAGCCTGCAGTTTATCGCCGCCCTGCCGCCAGATCCGCCGCGCCGCAATGGCCGGCCGCCGATCCTGGAATTCGACCGCACTCACAATCCGTTCCGTCAAGCTGTTCTGACAAAACCGCTGGACCACGTGAACGGCGTTGTCGCCATCCCCGACGGCCCCGGACTCGGCATCGAAATCAACCGTGATGCGCTGGAGCAATACCGGCTGAAGGATTGACGCCGATCGGCCCCCTGATGGCCCAAAGTGCTCTGTTTGGGCCATGCGGCTGAAGTTGCCGCGCCGAATGGATTTAATTGAGGGCGTTGCGTTAGGGGTAGGCTAGTCTAGGCGACGCTTGGGCTGGAGCGACGACTTCGAGATTTATGTGCTCGATGCCGATAGGCCTAAATATTCGATAATTGGTCTGTCATCCCACACCTGGACTTCGACGAAACGATCAAAGCGCTTGCGAGGATCAGCAGCCCAACTTTCGTTCGGCATCCCGAATTTGGCGACTACGTCTCGGATCTCCTCCAAGGAGAACACCTGTCCGTGGTAAGGTTGCCGCTCGAGCTCATACTTGTGATGCTTCGCGATAGGTAGGCTCGCCATACTGTCGGGGATGGTGAAAGTGATAGTGCCTTCTGGGAAGGCGTTCAGCGGCATGACAAGCGAGTTGGGTCGCGAACGGTCTTTGCCGTCTGCAAAGTTCCCGAGAAAGAAATAGACTGGCCTCATCCGCGGGGTATGACCCAACAGGCGGTGGCGTTCCCTGATCAACCAATCCTCTACTTCCAGGCGTCTGTTCAAATAATTGGTCTTGATTGTCCTGCGGCCAGTATTTCGTATGCTCTGAAGTACTTTCTCGGCCTCTTCATGCTCCAGGTCACAGATGTTGGCGAGAAACGGGCTTTCCGGGTTGTAATTGTGGGTAACTTCGTCGGGTATTAACTTTGACGTTTCACTCATTTCCCGTCGTTCCGTTGCAATTCGATTCGAACGATGCTGGGCTATTGGTGTCGTACCGCTGCGGCGGTGCCAGGTTGGCAGGCAGCACGATCAACCAATCTTGCCGGTGACCTCCTGCTCCAAACCATAGGCATCCCGCAGTTCGCTCTCCTGTCCCTTTGCCCGGTCGGCGGCCTTATGGATCAGGATCGACGCATAACCTTCCGTGGCATTGCCCTCGATCAAGGTGACATCCGCATTTCCGGGATTGCCTGAACGCTCGAACCAATCGACGGAATGGTGCAGAAAATTCATTTCGAACGCCCTGTTGGTGACGCCGTGGCCAACGATAATCACGTTGTCTTTGCCGTTCCAAGACTCGTGCTTGACGGTCTGAATGAACAGACGGACCCGCTGCGTCACATCCGCCCTGCTCTCGCCGTCCGGAGGCCTCGCATAGAATTTCCCGTTACTGTTGCGCAGCCTGGCCCACTTTTCAAACTCTTCGGGAAATTTCCGTTTCTGTTCGGCGCGATCGTAGATTTCGGTAAAGAGGCCGAAATCCTGTTCTCTTAACAAGTAGTCCTCCCGAACGTCCGCGATCAACCCGGCCGGCCAGACTTCGAGCAAGGCATCCTTGCTTTGTCGCGTCCTCAGATAGGGCGAGTACCAAATGCTCAGTTTCTGCGATTCGGCGCTTGGTCGGCCTTCCAGATGGGACGCGATCACGCGGCCGGCTTCCAGCACCTGCTGATAGCCCCACTGTGTCAAGGGAACATTATGATCACCGAACTGCCGGTAGGCCTGGTCACTGAGGTTGCCCAGGGATTCGCCGTGTCGAACGAGAAAGATTTGCATCAGCTGCCCGCGTTGTCCGATGTGAAATCGAGGTCATCATGACCGTGAAGCGCATCGGGCGCAACATAGACGGTGCTTCCCAATTCAAGCGGATTCGGCGCGCGCTTCTGTCTCGGCCCTGAGTGTCTCCAGGCTGACGACCGCCTTGATCGGCAGGTGATCCGAAGCGACACGCGCCAGTGCTGAGTCGTGGACTTCTACCGTCGAGATCAGGCCGCGGCGGTTGGCCATGATGCGGTCCAGCGCCAGAAGCGGCAGGGTCGAGGGAAAGCTCGGCACGGCAGGCGGCAGCGGGCCGAAAGCCGCCTGGAAGGTGTTGAGCGACGAGCGATCGCCGAGCCGCCATTCGTTGAGATCACCCAGCAAAACGGTCGGCGTCTCATTGTCGCTGCTCATCAGTTCGGCGATCAGACGTGTTTGCTGGGCGCGGGAACGGTGCAGCAGCCCAAGGTGGGCGGCGATGATCCTGAGCGCACCGCCGCGGGCGAGTTCGATTTCCGCAAGCAGCGCGCCGCGCGGCTCGAGCCCCGGAAGGTTGATCTGGTGCACATCGCGCACCGTTCCCTGTTTGAACAGCACGACATTGCCATGCCAGCCATGCGCTTTGGTGGCGCCTGCCACCGGTACAGGAATGAGGCCTGTTTCACGCTCGAGCCGGCGCAAGTCGAGCAGGCCGGTGCGCTCGCCGAAGCGGGTATCAGCCTCTTGCAGGCCGATGACGTCGGCATCGATTTCATGAATGACTCGGCTGATCCGCTCCGGATCGAAGCGGCGGTCGGCGCCGACACATTTGTGGACATTGTAGGAAGCGATCAACGTGCCTTCTGGACGCGTCCGTTCGCCATCATGCGCTACCCGCGACGTTTTTCTGTTCTTCAAGGTTTCGAAAATGCTTGCACGGAGACTTTCTTTTTTCTTCCGCATCTGTCTGTTGACCGTTTCCGTTGTCGAAGCCTGCCGAGCTAGATCTTGAGGAGTATATGGAATGATAGCCGACCTTGTCATGTGAAAAGGCTTGTTTCTAGATATATGGGCTGTGCCGCTTTCATTATAAATAGGGTGAGCCAAGCCACAGGATCTTTTCGATCAGACGGACGATGAAGGGACGGGCGCGCAGCTTGCCAAGTTGGACCGGCGTGGCCGTTTCGAGGATTGCGCCAATGTGCGCGTCGATCGCGCCGGCGAAACCGCGGTCCAACACTTCCAGATCGACTTCGAAATTCAGCCGAAGAGAGCGCGGGTCCAGATTGGAAGAGCCGACATAGGCCCAGGTGCCGTCGATCGCCAGCAGTTTCGAATGATTGAAAGGGCCGTCGGCCCGCCAGATGCGGCAATAATCCTTCAGCATCTGGTCGAACTGAGCGGTCATTGCACGGTCGACAAGCACCAGATTGTTGGCGGCCGGCACGATGACATCCACTTCGACGCCACGTCGTGCCGCTGTCACCAACGCGCTGATCAACTCGCGATCCGGCAGGAAATAGGGCGACATGATGCGGATGGAGGTGCGGGCGACCGAGAATGCGCCGATCAGCATCTTGTGGTTCGTCTCGACACTGCGGTCCGGGCCGGAGGCAATGACGCGCATGAAGACCGGTGCGCCGGGCTCGTTCGACGGCGTTGCAATCCGCCAGTGATCACCGCTCAGCACCTCGCCGGTGGCAAAACGCCAGTCCTCGGCGGCAGTATTGAAGAGGTCGGCGACGGCAGGACCGGTGACGCAGAAATGCGTGTCGCGAGCGCAGTGATCCCTGGCGAATTCCCGAGTGAAACCCTGGCGGATATTCATTCCGCCGGTAAAGGCGATGCGGCCATCGATGGCAAGGATCTTGCGGTGGGTGCGCAGGTTGGCATAGGGCAGCCGGAGTCCGATGATCACGTTGCCGTTGAAGACGTCCACCTGTACGCCGCCTTCTTTCAGATATCCCATGATGCTCGGCACCGAATAGCGGGCGCCGACGGCGTCGATCAGGACACGCACGCTGATGTCGCGCTTGACGGCCGCAATCAGCGAGTCGGCGATGCGCAGGCCGATCGGATCGCGGTCGAAAATATAGGTCTCCAGCAAGACGCTGCGCTCTGCACCGTCGATGGCGGCTTTCATCGCAGCATAGGCGGCGTCGCCGCTCTCCAGCATTTCAATGGTGTTGCCGGTGCTCATCGGATAGCGCGCAACGCGGTCGCCCAGCGTCTTCATGGAGCCGAAACGCTCGCCAAAGATCCTGCGCACGATATCGCCCTGGGCGTCGAAGCTGGCGAGCACCCCCGTCGCGTCTTTCTGGAACAGGAGGTTGCGTTGCGAGCTCAGCGACGCCCTGCGGATGCGGTTGATGCCGGCCACAGCATAGAGCAGCGCCCCGACAATGGGCGACAGGATGATGACGCCGACCCAGCCGATCGCGGCGCGAACTTCCTCCTTCGTCATCGCCGCATGAATGGCGGCTGCCGCCCCCATGGCGATGGACAGGACAGCGAGGATTTGGCCCCAATGGGCAATCACCAGGTCAAACATGGGGGGGAGTATAACTTTGCCCGTGAAAGCTGCAATCGACAGCAGTCTCTAATCCCGATCCGGCAGAAGCAAAGCTCTGTGGAAAGGCCGTGTATTAGACATTTTTAATTGAACGAGGATCGCGCTGTCGTCATACTGATGGTTCGGTCGCTTCGCTATCGCTCCATCACGGTACATCGCATTTTCTTTTTCGTGCGAAGCGCCAGCCGTAACTTGAGCGTAGAGATCCGGAGAGTTTTCTCCGTTACCTCTCGGGCCAGCATATCGGCCGCTCAGTGAGGCACGAAAGCCCGCGTTTCAAGAACGGGCATTTTCATCAACCATGGTCAATGATGCGAACGGAGAACAGCAATGTTGGAACCCCGGGACGAATGGATCCAAAAGCGCGCCTATGCCATCTGGGAGGAAGAGGGATATCCTTCCGGCCGTGATACGGTTCACTGGGAACAGGCGAGCAACGAGCGCACTGCGCTTGAGAAAAGTGTCAGCAAGGACGACAAGATCGACGTAAAACCCAAGGCAACGCGCAAGGCAGCGGCTGCCTTGACTGCGGTGGTCAGCGACGCTGCAGTGAAGGCCGGCACGAAACGGGCGTCGAAAAAGGCTCTCGACGCGAAGATTTGACGTGCGCTTTGCGACTGATGATACAGTCTAGGATAGGGTCGGCCCGGTGTTGAACATCGGGCCGTTGTCTTTATGGCATTCGCAGTGAAAATTTCGCAAGAATTTCGGTAAATTGCGCGTTTCGCGAGAATAGATGTCACACATTGATGGTATTGGACGAAGAGGGAGCTTCGTCATGAACAATAATCATAGGG
Source organism: Rhizobium mayense (assembly GCF_030272705.1). Taxonomy (GTDB): domain Bacteria; phylum Pseudomonadota; class Alphaproteobacteria; order Rhizobiales; family Rhizobiaceae; genus Rhizobium; species Rhizobium mayense. Next base: position 30,947 of record NZ_JARFYM010000057.1, read on the forward strand.
ATCACGTGGAAATCTTTATTCTGACTATTGTTGTGGCAGGCTGCTTAGCGGCTGCATCGACGTGATTTCATGACATCGCTTCTCATTCTCGCGATCCTCTACCTCCTTGCGGCGCTGGCCATGATCTTCGTCATCGACCGCTCTGTCGGCATCATGTTTCCCGCATCGACTGATGATGCACACGCCGCGGCGCGCCCGTCGCTTCCCGACGTCTCGAACTGATCGCCGTCTTGCCGATAGAATCGGAACTTTTTCTATGGCGATGGGTTGGCTTTCTCATATGCAACGAGGAGAAAGACGATGCCGCGAGGAGACAAATCCGCTTATACCGACAAGCAGAAACGCAAGGCTGAACATATTGAGGAAGGCTACGAAAGCCGTGGCGTTTCTAACGAAGAAGCCGAGCGCCGGGCTTGGGCAACCGTGAACAAGGAAAGCGGCGGCGGTAAGAAATCCGGCTCGGGCCGAGGTCATTCCGAAAGCCACGCGTCATCGGAAAAAGGCGGACGCATCGGAGGCAAGGCCTCCGCGAGCCGCCCTGCAAGCGAACGTTCGACATCGGCAAAGAAGGCCGCCGCGGCACGCAAGCGTAACGAGCAACACACCCACCATTAACGACGCATTTTTTGGGAAAAGGAGTCCGCCATGACCCGGTCCCAGAAGAAGAATTGGTCGCACGAGGTGACCGAGAACAGCGATGCCTTGGATCTGGAAAACGGTGTCTTCACATCGCAAGATCCCAAGGTTATCGCCGATTCCCTCAAGCATTCCGCAGAAACGAGCGATCGTCGTAAATCCAGCCCCTTCCGTTCCGCCATGTCGATGCTAAATTTCTACATCGATCGGGCCGGCAGCCATCTCAGCGAACAGCAGAGAAAGACGCTTGAAGCTGCGAAGGACGAGCTACGCAAGGATTTTGGCCGCGACGCGAAATAGATGTGGCGGCATGTGGGACGGAGGGATTTTTGAATGCCCTATGAGCTTTATTATTGGGACGGCATCCAGGGCCGTGGCGAGTTTGTACGTTTGGCGCTCGAGGAAGCCGGTGCAGACTATATCGACGTCAGCCGCGGTCCGGCGAGCGAAGGCCAGGGCATTCGCGCGATGATGGCGGTGATGAAGAGTAAAGCCGAGTCGCATATACCTTTCGCGCCGCCTTTCCTGAAAGACGGCGATCTCATCATCTCCCATGTCGCCAATATCCTGATGTATCTGGGGCCGAAACTTGGCCTCACGCCGGGGGATCACGGCTTGCGCCATGTCGTGCACGGCCTGCAACTGACGATAACCGATCTCGTTGCCGAAGTGCACGATACCCACCATCCGATCGCTACCTCGAAATACTATGAGGACCAGAAGGAGGAAGCCAAGGCCCGTGCGGCCGAGTTCATCGACAACCGCATGCCGAAATACCTCGGCTATTTCGAACGCGTCCTGCGGCAAAATCCGCATGGGCCTGCGCACATATTCGGCGACCGGCTTACCTACGTCGATCTGTCGTTGTTCCAGGTGTTCGAAGGACTGCGATACGCCTTTCCCCGGGCGACGGCGCAACTGGCCGACCGATATCCGCATCTGGCGGCCCTGCATGATGCCGTGGCCAAACGACCGAACATTGCCCGCTACCTCAAATCCGAGCGCCGCATACCCTTCAACGAAGATGGTATCTTCCGGCATTATCCTGAGCTGGACCAGAACGCGGCATGAGCGAACCAACTTTGCTGACCTTGTTCCTGCCGGTCTGCTGGGGCAGCTGGGCGCTGATCTGGTTTGTCGCATCGTTCCGCGTCAAGAAGACGACGCGGAGCGAGGATCCTTTGTCACGGCTGTCGAACACCGCACCCATCTGGATCGGTGCTTTTCTGTTGGTGGCGCGGCCATCCTGGCTTGGTCCCCTGTCATTCCGGCTCCTGCCGCCAAATCTGGCCTATTACAGCATCGGCGCGGCCCTGACAGTCATCGGCCTCGCCTTCGCCGTCTGGGCGCGCTATCACATCGGCCGCAACTGGAGCGGCGTGATCACCGTCAAGGAAGATCACGTGCTGATCCGCACCGGCCCTTACGCCATCGTGCGTCATCCGATCTATTCCGGCCTGTTGCTCGCCTTCATCGGCACCGCGCTCGCCCGCGGCCATATCGGCGCACTGCTCGCGATCGGGTTCATGCTCTATGCCATTCTACGCCGCGTCCACATCGAGGAACGCTGGATGGGCGAAACATTCGGCCAGGCCTATGTGGATTACAAAGCCAAGACGCCGGCTCTGGTGCCTTTCGTCGCGTATGGCTAGCTCTTCAGCGGTTCAGCCGCCTCGAAGAAATCGGCCCACGGATCGGCGGAGTGTTCGCTTAGCCGTGACGCCGCATTTTTTACGATGAATGAAGACGGGCCGGTGCGGTCGGTTAATTCGTCCCAGGCAAGCGGCATGGAGATCGCAGCGCCCGGCCTCGCCCGCGTCGAATAGGGCGCGACGGCGGTGTTGCCGCGCCCATTGCGCAGATAGTCGATGAAGATGTGGCCGCCCCGTTTCGCTTTCGCTGCGACCGAAAGGTATTTTTCGGGATTGTCGCCGCTCATGCCGTGCGCGATTGCTTCCGCAGCCGCCTTGACTTCCGGCCACGCAGCCTTGGGTTTGAGTGGGGCTACGACGTGCAATCCCTTGCCGCCCGAAGTTTTGACGAAGGAGGCAAGGCCCAAAGCCTGGAATCGTTCCTTGATTTCCTTCGCCGCCGTGATGACCGCGCTCCAGGTAACATCGTCACCGGGATCGAGATCCATGATGATCATGTCCGGCTTTTCCCAATGCGCTGTCGTCGTGCCCCAGGGATGGATTTCGAGGGCAGCGGATTGGGCCAGCGCAACAAGGCCGTCGAAATCCTTGATCCGCAACAGCTTTTCCCCGTCCCTGTCCTCGGGATCGACAATCTCTTCGATATGCGGATTGATGCCCTTCCATGCATGCTTCTGGAAGAAGCGCGGCCCCTTTATGCCATCCGGGCAGCGCAGCAGCGCTAAGGGCCGATCGACGACGAAGGGCGCCATGCGTGGCCAGGCAAGCGCATAGTAGTCGACAAGATCTTGTTTGCTGACACCGTCACCCGGCCAATAAATTCGCTCCGGATGCGTGAGTTGCACGGAAGTCCTGAGGTCTTGAGAGGGCGTCTTTGCCATGCATACGCTCCATCATCGATGTCACATCGCCCTAAAACGAATGCGCCGGGCAAAGGTTACCATTGCCTGGCGCAAAAAGTCGATCGGCGCCCCTCGCCTTACGGCATGAGCTGGCCGCCATTAACCTCGATGATCTGGCCGGTGATGTAGCCGGAAAGGGTCGGCGAAGCGAGGAAGAGGTAGGCGCCGACGCAATCTTCCGAGGTGCCGACGAAGCCCATCGGGATGGTCTTGCGCTGCAATTCCATCTGCTCTTCGTTGGTATAACGCTCGTGGAAAGGAGTGGCGATGACGCCCGGCGCGACGGCATTGACACGGATCTTGTCGGCGACGAATTCCTTGGCGTGGCCATGGGTGATGGTCGAAACGAAGCCCTTGGATGCCGCGTAAAGGATCGCGCCATTGCCGCCGCCGTTGCGGGCGGCGATCGACGTCGTGTTGATGATGAAGCCACCCTGCTTCTTGAGATAGGGATGCGCGGCGCGGGTCGCAGCGAGGACCGAGCGGGCGTTGAGGTTCATCACACGCTCATAATGTTCATCCGTCATTGCCGAGGTCGGCACGCGGCCGAGCATGCCGCCGGCATTGTTCACCAGGCCGTCGAGGCCGCCAAAAGCCTCCGCCGTCTCGTTGACGACGCACTCGGTCTCGCCATCCTGCGAGACATCGCCCTGGACCAGATGCACGTGGCCACCGGCGGCAGTGATCTCGGCTGCCAGCTTTTCAGCCGGTTCGCGGCTGGCGTTGAAGTGGATTCCGACCTTCATCCCCTGCTGGGCGAAGGCGCGGGCAAGGGCCGCGCCGATACCCGTCGATGCGCCTGTGATCAACACCCGCTTGCCGGCAAGATCGGGAATACGGATGGAAGCGAGTAGTTGCGCAAGTTCAGCCATGACAGCTCCTCCTGAATGTCAAAAACCTAAGGGATTAAAGCAATTGGCATTGGTAATATCAGTCGAATCCGCGATCAGGCAATGCATGCAGCGCAAACAAAAGGCGGGCGGCAGGGAAAAATCCCGGCCGCCCGCCCTCAAATTCCTGTGATGCGTCAGACGCGCTCGAGCGCGATCGCTATGCCCTGACCGACGCCGATGCACATGGTCGAGAGCGAATAGCGTCCGCCGGTCTCCTTCAGTTCCAGTGCCGCCGTACCGGTGATGCGGGCGCCGGACATGCCGAGCGGGTGGCCGAGCGAGATGGCGCCGCCATTGCGATTGACGCGGGCATCGTCATCGGCGATGCCGAGTTCGCGCAACACGGCGAGGCCCTGCGAGGCGAAGGCTTCGTTGAGCTCGATGACATCGAACTGCTCTTGGCGCATGCCGAGGCGGGCCATCAGGTTGCGGGCTGCCGGGACCGGGCCGATGCCCATGATGCGCGGGGGGACGCCGGCGGCAGCTCCCCCAAGGATGCGGGCAATCGGCGTCAGGCCGTATTTCTTCGCGGCAGCTTCCGAGGCGATGATCAGCGCTGCGGCGCCGTCGTTGACGCCGGAGGCATTGCCGGCAGTCACCGTACCGCCTTCCTTCTTGAAGGGCGTGCCGAGCTTTGCCAGCGCTTCCATCGTCGTTGCGCGCGGATGCTCGTCCTTGCCGACGATGATGGCATCGCCCTTGCGCTGCGGGATCGTTACCGGCGTGATTTCCTTGCCGAGACGGCCGTTCTCCTGAGCTGCGGCCGCCTTGGCCTGCGAGCGGACGGCGAAGGCATCCTGGTCTACGCGGCTGACCTTATAGTCCTCGGCAACGTTCTCACCAGTTTCCGGCATGGAATCAACGCCGTACTGCTTTTTCATCACCGGATTGATGAAGCGCCAGCCGATGGTGGTGTCATAGATTTCGGCATTGCGGGAAAAGGCGCTCTCGGCCTTGGGGATGACGAAGGGTGCCCGCGACATGCTCTCGACGCCGCCGGCGATCATCAATTCAGCCTCGCCGGCGCGAACGGCGCGCGCCGCGGTGATGACGGCATCCATACCGGAACCGCAGAGGCGGTTGATCGTCGTGCCCGAAACGGAAACCGGCAAGCCGGCCAGCAACGCCGCCATGCGGGCGACGTTTCTGTTGTCCTCGCCTGCCTGGTTGGCGCAGCCGTAGATCACGTCGTCGACCGCTTCCCAATCGATGGAACCATTGCGCTCAATCAGTGCCTTCAGCGGCACCGCACCGAGATCGTCGGCGCGGACGGACGAAAGCGAACCGCCGAAACGGCCGATCGGCGTGCGGATATAGTCACAGATGAAAGCATCGGTCATGGTCTTCTCCCTACTGCATGTCGCGCAAAAATGGGCTGCGGTTTTGCGATAACGACCTGCGAAATATTATAAGCTTAAAGCGTATCGGGCGAGTCTGAAAGGTCGCGACGCGCTTTAGAGCCTCGGCACGACGAGGTCGGCGATGCTGCGATCGGTATGGAGTGGAGCGCCGGTCATCGCCTGCAGCTCGTTCATAGTCATGGCCGCGAGTTTTTCACGCACAACGAAACCTCCGTTGGTGATATCGATGACAGCATGGCTCGTATAGACGCGGGTGATGCAGCCGACGCCGGTCAGTGGGAAGGTGCAGGCCTCCACCAGCTTCGGCTTGCCATCCTTTGTGACATGTTCGGTGATGACGAAAACCTGCTTGGCGCCGTGCACCAGGTCCATGGCCCCGCCAACCGCAGGCACGCCCTTGGAGCCGACGCGCCAGTTGGCGAGGTCGCCATTCTGCGCCACTTGGTAGGCGCCGAGGATCGCGACATCCAGATGGCCGCCGCGCACCATGGCGAAGCTATCGGCGTGATGGAAGAAGGAGGCGCCCGGTTTCAGCGTGACGGCTTTCTTGCCGGCGTTGATCAGATCCCAATCTTCCTCGCCTTCCGCCGGCGGCTCGCCGAAATTCAGGATGCCGTTTTCGGTGTGGAAGATCGCCTGACGGCCCGGAGGCTGGTAGCGGGCGACCATTTCCGGAAAGCCGATGCCGAGATTCACATAGGCGCCATCCCGGATATCCTGAGCCGCGCGCCAAGCGATCTGGGCGTTGGAGAGTTTGATGTCTTCGCGTGTGTCGATGGTCATACGTATGCCACTCCGGCTCGAATGAGATTTTCTTCCTGTTGCGGATCGGCGACTTCCACGACGCCGTTGACGAAGATGCCGGGGGTAACGATGTGCTCCGGATCGAGCTCGCCGGCTGCGACGATTTTCGAGACCTGCGCGATCGTCTTGGTCGCGGCCATGCACATCAGAGGATTAAAGTTGCGACCGGCCTTGTTGTAGATGAGATTGCCGTGCACATCGCCGACTTGCGCTTTGACAATGGCGAAATCGGCCTTGAGCCAGCGCTCCTGAACATAGTGGCGGCCATCGAATTCCGCGATGACCTTGCCGCTGGCGAGTTCGGTGCCATAGGCGGTAGGGGTGTAGAACGCGGGAATGCCCGCGCCGCCGGCACGGATGCGTTCGGCCAGAGTCCCTTGAGGCACCAGTTCCAGCTCGATTTCCCCGGCCAAATAGCGGTCCGTGAAAGCGCGCGGATCGGATGAGCGCGGGAAGGAGCAGATCATCTTCTTGACCATGCCGGCATCGATCATTGCAGCGATGCCGATACGCCCGTTGCCGGCGTTGTTGTTGATGACGGTCAGGTTCTTTGGGCCTTTGTCGATCAGCGCATGAATGAGTTCGATCGGCGCGCCGGAGCCACCAAAACCGCCGATCATAACGGTCGCACCATCGCCGATGTCCGAGACGGCAGCCGTCGTGCTCGCGATTGTCTTGTCCATAGGGATTCTCCCATTTGCCATTGCGGGCGGATTGAGACGGCCCGTCCTCTTCTTTCGAATAGATCAGCGTGGGCTGGGTAGCAATCATATTGTGCGATATTTGACGTTTGTTCATATATCGCACAATATGCAGATGAATTGAGGATATGAAATGTGATCTTAGACGTTTGATGTGTCCCTAGAGCGCTTCATGTTTTGTTTGAAGCATATCCAGCATTGACAAGATAATTGGTGCACTCGTCTGGACCGATGGTCTGGACGAGTGAGCCGAGATATC
>NZ_JARFYM010000058.1 GCF_030272705.1 Rhizobium mayense
ATCAGCGGCGCCTCTGATTGCAGGTTAGTATAGGGCTTGCGGCCTCATTCGATAGCCGGACAATCAAGGACACAGTTTCTTGATGGAGCGGACACTGCGGATCGGTTTTACAAGCTCGGGTGCCGTCGATACGCCAACGAATACTGACACTTCGCTCATAATTGGCGACTATCGGATCATGTGGGTCGCATGTTCGACCAACAGGCGCATGTTGAACGCTTTCAGCCAGCGAGCAATCGGGAGTGCCACAGCCTCGAGTCCAAATATGCAGAGTGCGCCCAGCCAAGGTCTTACCGATAGGAGTGCCAAGCTTACCCTCGCGCCGGTTGGATTGCGCAACTGAGAATGTTCGCCATGATCTTCGCTTTCTAAATGATGTTTGAAAATCGCCAGTTCTTGCGGCGATGGTTCAGGTCTCAATGTCACAGATTAATGTTGGACATGCCGGCATGGTCATAACGCGTCCCCAGCACAGCATGTGCACAAACCGCCGTTTCTACCTCGGCGATATCGTCTGGCGTCAAGGTTATCTCTGCCGCCGCAACATTCTCATCCAGGTGATAACGTTGTCTCGCGCCGGGAATCGGAACTATATCGTCGCCCTTGTGTAGAAGCCAGGCGAGCGCCAGCTGCGCCAGCGTCATTCCCCTCTTGGTGGCAGCGCGGCGAAGGTTCATCGCGAGGCAGGCGTTGCCGTAGAGGTTGCCGTTCTGAAATCGCGGCATTTCGCGCCGATAGTCATCGGCGGCAAGCTCATTCTGGCCGCGGATCAGCCGGCCCAACAAGCCGCGGCTCAACGGACTGCAGGCAATGAAGCCAATTTCGAGTTCGCGGCAAGTTGCAAGAATGTCATCCTCGACATCGCGGCTCCAGAGCGAATATTCACTCTGCAGCGCTGCAATCGGATGGACCTTGTGCGCGCGCCGGATCGTTGCGCTTGATGCCTCCGAAAGTCCGATCGCCCTGACTTTTCCTTCGACAACCAGGTCCGCCATTGCGCCGACGGTATCCTCAATTGGAACCTCGGGATCGACGCGGTGCTGGAAGAAAATATCAATGACCTCGACACGCAGCCGCTTCAAAGAAGCTTCTGCCACGCGTTTGACATGATCGGGCCGGCTGTTGAATTTGCCGGTGATTGCCTGAACACCCGGCTTGCGCGGATCGAGATCGAAACCGAACTTCGTCGCGATGTGAACATGGTCGCGGAAGGGCTTGAGCGCTTTCCCTACCAACATCTCGTTGACGTAAGGTCCATACATTTCTGCCGTATCAAAGAGAGTAACACCGAGGTTCACGGCGCGATGAAGCGTCCTGACCGCCTCATCTGGGTCACAGGCCCCATAGCCGAAGGACATTGCCATACAGCCGAGTCCCATTGAAGAGACACTGATGTCTTGACCGAGTTTACGCTGTCTCATTTCGCTTTCTCCAATTGCTGTAACCGCAAAAGCGTTAACTGACGCAACCATCGCTCTCGGAGTTTTGCCGTCGCCAATCCCTCGCGTGCGAATGAACCGTTGCTACCAGCGATCTGATTTCGGAAAACGCGGGTAACCCTTGTTCGCCTAGCCCGGTCGGATCAGAAGAAATCCGGGAAAAACGGGATAGAGCGAGGTCCGGATCGCGTGGGCTGACGGCACGGCCACCGGCGAGAAAGGTGCTGGCTCCGGACAAGGACAGCCGCTCGAAAGCGGTCGGGGACGCGCTCACGTTTTTGCAAACCATCAGCAGCCCGAGCGGGATATCCGAGGCAATATTCCTGAGGCCGGTCTCGGTGCCCGCGTCAACGAGCACCAGCCGGCAACCGAGCCTGCTTGCGCGCTCTATGTCCGTGCGGCTGTTGACTTCGATCATCACATCCATGCAAAGCGAAACGGCCGCCCTGATCAGGCCTCGCGCCGCCGCGTCCGTCAGTCCGGCTACTGCGAGGACCACGCAATCCGCACCCCATACGCGCGATTCCCGGATTTGAGATGGATGTGAGATCGGCTCGCTTCGCAGCAAAGGCAGGGTGCAGGCTCGCCGAGCAGTGCGGAAAAGACGCCCTGGATCGCGCGTCCCGATACGATCTGTCGCGACAGACAGGCAGGCGGCGCCCTGCGATGCCAGATTCCGTGCCAGAGCCGCGTCTGACATCGATCCAAGAGGCCCGCGCGCGAGATTATTCGCGCAGATCTCTGCGATGATCGCGAAGCACCCTGTCCTGCGATAGTCGATCAGCGCGCGATGAAACGGGCCCGGCAACGAGAGGTAAGGCTGAACACGGTTGGTATTGGCGGCCCCAGAGTTCGAGGCTTTAGCAGGTTCCGCCAGCCGAGGCGTACAAAAGTTCTTTAAAAAAACGAGCATCGGTCGCTCCGCGTAGCTTATGATCAAGCAACCCAATAGGTTGGGCGTTCCGCAGCAATGTCGGATCACCGCATTTCGTCTTTCATTTGTAATCGCCGACTTAACCCCGCCGGTCTCGATGCCGACGACACGGAATGTGATGATTATATCCAAGCCCTATGCAGCCACGTTTGGCCGGCGCCGATCAACGCCTCGCGCATAGAGCGCTCGCCGGCAGGCGTTGGCGTGCTGCCACCCAGTCCCCACTCGAAATGGCGGCCAGGTGGATCCGCGGATAATCCAATTATCTTGACGGTCGGCCACTTTTGGGGTTTGTGTATGTTCGAGCGGATCCTGTGATCGATGAATCGATCGTCCGGCGACGACGCGAGGCGAAGCTGGTTCTACATCCACATTGAAGAGGTGGATGTTGGCACGAGCACCGAGCGATAATCGTCAATTACGCGTATTGAAATCGTCCGCAACCTCGAATGCACCATACGATCGAATTGGCGCTCGTTCCGAACCCTCTGCTGGAAGAAGCGAAGCAAGGGGCTGCCGCGGAATCGACATGACCGCCAATGAACTTCGGGCGTCATGTCGATTGAGCGCCGCCTTTTTTCTTATCACGAGCACAGCCTCGGTGTGCCTCTGGATGCTGTGAAGCCTGAAAAGCGGCAGCTCGTATTGAAGAACCTTGAGGTGGTTCACGCGACTAGGTCGTAAGAAAGTTATCAGTGGATGTGCTCCGAAAAATGAAGGAAGCGAAATTCGGGTCCTGAGGGGCGCAAGGTAATTCAATACGATGACTATTGCGGCAATGCGTCTGTTTGGAAGCCACGCGCGGAGACGACAATCTTTATTCCGATACGGATTTGCTTCTGCTTTCGCAGAATGAGCACGTCCAAAAAGGCCATCTTTCAACCTCTATCCCGTCAACGGGCTGAGAATGGTGATTTGTTTGTTTGCCATATCGTTCGGGAAGCAAGGGCAACCTACGATCCCCTTGACCAATTAGCGGTGCCCGATCGCAGAGCTGAAAAAGCCTGTATTCTCGGCGGCCAAGCTGTCTGCGTTCGCAAAGTCGAATGAGGTGTTAAAAGTGATCAAAAACAAGAAAACAGACCGCACAGATCCCGAAGCCATGAAGATGCTGCGGGGAGTCCTAATCAACTTCGGCGAGGGAGGGGTTCAAAGGGGCCTTACGAGCTATGGTGCGTATTTGAAGCGGATTTCTGAAATGTCCAACGCAGTCGCGTTGGCGTTCATCCGAGCAGGCGGATCGTCCGCAGTTGATTATTAATTTCAGCTTCGTGTGTCTCTTGATGTCGACGCAATCGGTCCCAAGGGTGAAGTCGGCTATGAACGCAATCTCGCTCGGCAAAAGATCCGACCGCGATGACACTTGACGGCTTCTTGACATTTCTTGGCTTGGCTGCGGCCGCTTACGCCATCATACCGCCCGTCGCGCGCCTGCGTATTCGGCTGCAGCTCGGGGTACAGGTTACAGTAGCATGTCTGGCACTGCTACTTGTACTCTACTTCGAATTCTTTCAGTTCGTCGCGCTTCCGTGCCCGGCCGTATTGAACGCCGTCTGCGGCTCTATTCAAATTTCGCCACATGGTCCCTTCACTCCCCAGATGGCGGCATTCGTTGTCGTCCTCGTATGGATGATCTTGGCCTTCGGGGTTGTGACGTCCCTTCCGCCAAGCCGGCGGTCACTGCGACCTATGGCGGATTTGCTGGAGCAGCTCTTTCATCAGGCACGCTATAGCGAGGCGGTTGACTTCATAGTTCCGCATCTGACCTTCGCCGAAAGGGCCCAGAATCGGCGGCTATGGAGCCAACGTGTTCGGGACTGGTTGGCCGGCGATCGGATACTAGACGTCGAAGACCTGCTGGCAAAGCGTGATGGACCTGACGGGTCGCTCGCCAAACGAAACCTTTTCGGCCCCTTGGCTAGTATGCTTCCGAGCGGCCATGCTGCGCAGGAGAACGCTGAGCGCATTTTGAACTTGATGTATCTCTCTCGACAGTTCATGGACTATGTCTCATCGCAGCGGCCGAGTGTAACCGCCGTGTTGCTCACTCTGGATGTACATCAACGATTCGACTTCTCAAACCGCTTGCTTGAGAGCCTGATATCGGCGCCTGGGAGCCGCCTCTACGAGGAGCTCGAGAGAAATGCCAATTACGAAGGCATTGGGCATAACCTCGTCGTCGGCCACAATTTCATCCTTCACGCCTATTTCAGCGATGTGCGCGTGGCTGGAACCCTTCACGCGTGGAAACCTGTCGGCGACTACGTCATCACCTCCATTCGGAACCCTGACGAAAAAAACGTTTCGAAATTAAAGGAAAAAAGCGACGATTTCGACAAGGGTCGCTGGCATGATCCGGTAGCAGTCGGAATAGCGTACTTTGATTTGATGGTCCGTTCGGCGTTCAGTCAAGACGTTGAGGATGCTATGTGGTTGGCCTACCTGGATCACTTCGTCGATGAGCTGGCGCAGGTCTACGACACGGGTGGGAGCGGCATTGATAATACCGCCGAATTTCCAATATGGGCGTCCCGCTTGATCTATGAAGTCGTCAATACCCTGGGGAGATGGGTCGAGTTGACTCACGTAGCTCCCGTGAATTCACCTCATCGTACCTTTCCAAAGTCGCTTCACCTGGGATCGCCAAGTATACCTGCCAACGCCGCACGCAGCCTTGGCATCAGCTTGCATCACATTCTGCGTTCGAAGCGCATCGAGGATACCTTTGCCATGTACATGGTTGAGTGCGCTATACGCGACCTTCGATATCTCGTCCAACCCGAGGATAAGGAGGCACGCCGATTTCTGATCAAATCGATTGTGTCTGGAGGGGGGCATGAGAAAGATAAAGCTTACGGAGCCCGCCTCGCCCACCTGATATCGCGTATCGATTATGTGCTGATCCAGGATGCCGAAGATCTGGTGGGCGCGGCGCAATTAGCGTTTCCCGATGAAAATTTTGGACACACAACATAACAGGACGGCTACGAACCATCCGCAACGGCACTCGGCGGTAGTGGTCGAACGGCGTCAAGGGCTGAGGCGTAAGCCGATATTGCAAGCCGAAATTGCAAGATTAAGGATGAGCGTCATTACAGCAGGAGCAATCAGAGATGATGTGACTGTGAAATCCTCCCACTCTAGTGGGCTGGCGCTGCGGCCTCCAATTTGAGGTCGCAGCAGACCAATCACCCACAAGCTCTCCGTTGTACGGCAATTCCGTCACTTGAGGTGGTTATGGGACTGCTGGAAGCCCGCCACATCGTACTGAGTACGCTCTTCGGATTCTTGGAGCTCTGCGGCACGTTGCCCGCATAGTGTGTTCCCGCGGTCCCATTTGGGTTGAAGGCTGAACCCGGGGAAGAGGCGGCGTTACCCGGCGTGGCGCTGCCCGTTTGAACGCTGCCAATATGTTGGCTGGGCTGACCCGTCGTCCCTGTTGCCGTGTGGACATTGGCGGCCAAAGCCAAGCCGGTGGAGGCTATGAGCAAGGATATGCCAAGCATTATCGGGTGAAGGGAGGTTTCATGTTATGTTCTCCCAAACCATTTACGCTGTGAGGAGTGAACACTTCGGCCCGCGATTTATTCGCCGGCGCTTTCATTCTTTCGCCCTCTGCGGATTAGCAGCGGTGACCGTGACGAAGAGCGAGCCCCTGAACATGCCTGTCGGCATCCGCCGAGGTTCCGGTCACCCGGTATGGTGCTTGCTGGTTTTCCATCGAAGCTCGGGCAGTGCGGCTCCTAGCAAAGGTTGACGTTCACTCTCCGCAAGGGAGAAGCAATCGAAGCCGCCCTGAATCTTCCGAAGAAATCTCCGGCATCAGCAATACCCCCGATAACCGGCGTTACAAGGGGTATCGCTGAACATGATCCTAACGATTCCACATTTACATTAGAGGCTGGGGCGGGGGCAGGGAACGCTTTGCTGCTGTAGTCGATTCAGAGCGGGAGTCTGAATGGTGTTCTTGTTCCACCAGCATCCGGCTAATTGGTTTCTCGGGGATGAAGCCACCGGTTTGCCGCTTCCACAGTCGCGCAAACAAGCCATCACGTTCGATCAATTCCTTCGGCCTACCTTCTTCGACGATGCGTCCGATCGAGTACGACAATCCGATCCATCCTGGCAATGGTTGAAAAGCTGTGTGCAATGGCAATTACCGTCTTGTCTTCCATCAGCAAGGCGAGCTTTTCCTGAATAGCAGCTTGGGATTCGCTATCTAAGGCTGAGGTCGCCTCAGCCGCCTCATCCAGCACTAAGACCGTTGCATCCTTTAACAGGACTTGTGCAATCGATAGCGCGGCAAAGGCTTGCCTGCGTGACTGCGCGAATACCCTGCCCGTCGATCACTATCCTGCCATCGGCAATGTCGTAGAAGCGCACCAAAAGATTCGCGAGCGTACCCGCTTACGTTGCAGGCGCTTGACAATATCCGCAATTAAAGGGCCGATCGACACCCACGTGGGCAGTGCGGTTGTTTTGTCCGTCAGGATTACTGCATCTGCAATATCTTTTTCGCATTTTGAAGCAGCGCCGTCGCGTCATGATCCTACGGTTCCTCAGTTTCATCGGAATGAGAGTGAGAAATGCAATGGACACAGGAACATCAATGAAGTCGATTTATTGCCTGGCGGTAGGAACGTTTGCGATCGGAACCGAGAGCCTCATGATTGTCCCGCTCTTGCCCCGCATGTCTACTGATTTGCACGTGCCTCTGGTCGATGTGGGGATGCTGGTGACGGTGTTCACACTGACACTCGCTATCAGTTCGCCAATACTGACGACGATGCTTGGCAATTTCAATCGCAGAAAAGTCCTTATCTTTGCTCTTTCGGCGTTTGCGGTGGCAAATATCATTGCCTACGCGTCGACGAATTACTGGGAGCTCCTCCTTGCCCGCATCCTCTTGGCGTTGTCGGCTGGACTCTACAACCCGAATGCCAACGCCATTGCGGGGGTGATCGTGCCGCCCGAGAAACGCGGCAAAGCGATTTCGATTGTCAACAGCGGTTCCGCGGTCGCCGTCGCGTTCGGGCTTCCACTTGGATCGCTGGTCGGCCAGTCCTTCGGTTGGAGATTCATGTTCCTCGGCGTTTGCCTTATAACGATACTTGCTGTCCTCGGTGTCACAATTGCACTCCATAGTTCCGTGGGCGACCACATCAAGGGCGCCAGCTTCAAGGATCGCGTGACGATGGCTGGCAGACGCGACGTCCTGACCGAACTCTTTGTTATGCTAGCCTGGGCGGTGGGTGCCTATACAGTCTGGACCTACATTGCTCCCTATCTCAGCCAGTCGATCGGCGCGGACGACAACGAGATAAGTGCAACGATCTTCCTTTTTGGAATAGCTGCCGCGACCGGGATGATTTTGGGGGGATATCTCAACGATCGTTATGGCCATCGTGCAACGGTCATCCCGCTCCTCACAATATCCATCCTTGCCCTGCTTGGGCTATCTGCCAGTGCGCTTTTCCTCGACCAACACCAGACGACCGTGCCGGCTTTTACATTCATATTCCTGTGGGGCGTAGCAACTTGGGGATTCTACCCTTGCCAAGTTACCAGACTGATAGGGCTGGCGGGTTCTGCGCAGGCTGCTGTGGTACTCTCTCTCAACACCTCTTTCATGTATATCGGCTTTGCGATTGGAGCCTTCGTCGGATCTGTGGTGCTCCTCGACGGCGTCGTGGCGGATCTCGGTTGGGTAGGTGCGACCTTTTATGCAGTGGCACTCCTTCTGTTTTTGTCGGCGAGAGGAAGTAAGGGGGCAAATACTGTCACACGGACGCCTTAGACCCAACTTTGCCGGTTGCAACGGACAGGCCGGCCTGGGCGCGCCTTCTCCGATTCCATGATCCGCAGCGGGTACATTCTATTTTCAAGTGTTGGTGTGGACAGGTGGCGCATGTTCCTCAATCTTCTCAATATCAAGTCCAGAGAAGGGTGCACGCCCATGGACCTTGTGAAGATCCTCTATCCAGACATGGCGCCTCTGTCGGACACGGAAATCACCACAGAAGCCTGGGAGTTGACATCCGATCTCCAGTATGGCGTCTTCCAGCGTTTGTGCTGGCTCGGTTTGCTCTATGAGGCACGAGAGGGGCTCACTCTTCTCCAAACGGATCCTTCCACAAGACGCGACTTTGGGGCAGCCTGCCTGCAGTTGGAATCGGATGCGCAAAGCGACGTCGGCGTGCATTGACGATCTTTATTCCGCTGCTGGCTGCCTTTGGAGAACCTAATCCAAGTGCATCATGCCTGTTTTACAGGGTAGGGGTTTCCACCGCTTCCTGCAAATGTGCCATGAACACTTCGGCTGGCGTTTTGTAGCCGAGGCACTTTCGCGGCTGGTCGTTGAGATGGCGAGCCAGGTGTGTCAGGTCGCGCTGAAAGACGGCTGCCAGATCGGTATCATCTGGCATGAAGCGGCGAATGCGCGTGTTGGCGTTTTCCACCGCGCCTTTCTGTCTGCAGCCATGGCCGGTGCGTCCAGTATGGCGTAATACTGTTCCTCGGCTTCGGCTGCAGGGATGTTTCCGACGGCTGCGACGCTGTTGCCGGTGAGAAAACGATACACGGGCGGCGTTCTCAGCTTGCTCCCACGCGTGTTCCGAATCGCGGCGTACCTCTCACTGTGTCGATATCCCACGGCGTCCTGCCGATCATTTATCTTGCGGCGGTGATGACCGCAGGAAATCGAAGTCGCAGCCGAGCGTCGCCGGCAGGACATGGCGGCGGTAGAGCTGGGCGTATCCGCGCGGCGGCTCGGCCGTAGGTGCAATGAAGGCGGCGCGGCGACGGGCCAGTTCGTTTTCGTCGACGAGGAGGTCTATCCGCTTTTCCGATGCCGAAAGGCGGATGCGGTCGCCGTTCTGAACCAGCGCCAGCGGGCCGCCGACGTCCGCTTCGGGGGTGACGTGGAGCACGATGGTTCCGAAGGCGGTGCCTGACATGCGCGCATCGGAAATGCGCACCATGTCCTTGACGCCCTTGGCCGCCAGCTTCTTCGGAATGGGAAGATAGCCGGCTTCCGGCATGCCGGATTTGCTTCTCGGCCCCGCGTTCTGCAGGACAAGCACGTCGTCCGCCTGCACGTCGAGGTCGGGATCGTCGATGCGTCCGGCGAGATCCTCCAGCGAGGAGAAGACCACCGCGCGGCCTTCATGTTCCATAAGGGCGGGCGTCGCCGCGGCGCGCTTCAGGATCGCGCCTTCCGGAGCAAGCGAACCGCTGAGCGCGATCAGGCCGCCGAGCGGATCGACGGGGTTTTCGGCGGAGCGGACCACGGTGCGATCGACCGGGTCGATGAGCGGCTTTGCCAGTCGTTCGGCAAGCGTCTGGCCGGTGATGTCGCGACAGGCGAGATGGAGCTTGTCGGGCATTTCGCGAAGAACGGCTTCCAGGCCGCCGGCGGCGTGGAAATCCTCCATGTAACCGGTGCCGACCGGCTTCAGGTCGACGACAACGGGCGTGTCGTCCGAAAGCCGGTTGAAGGCCTCAAGGTCGATGTCGATGCCGGCGCGGCCGGCGATGGCGGCGAGATGGACGATCGCATTGGTGGAGCCGGAAACGGCCAGCAGGACGCGGAGCGCGTTTTCGACAGAATCGTGGGTGATCACGCTCGATGGCAACGGGCCGCCCTCGATCGCCATCTTGGCGGCGAGCGTCCCTGTCTCTTCCGCGGCACGCAGGCGGTCGGCATGCACGGCCGGAATGGCGGAGGTGTTGGGCAGCATCATGCCGAGCGTCTCGGCGATCAGTGCCATGGTGCTCGCCGTGCCCATGACGGCGCAGGTGCCGGAGGTGACAGCAAGGCGACCTTCGATCAGGGAGATTTCTTCCGAATCCACTTCGCCGGCGCGGTGCCTGCCCCAGAAGCGCCGGCAATCGGTGCAGGCGCCGAGGCGCTCGCCTTTGTGCCGGCCGGTCATCATCGGCCCGCCGACGATCATCGCCGCCGGGCGGTTGGCTGAAAGCGCGCCCATCAGGAGGGCCGGGACGGTCTTGTCGCAGCCGCCCATCAGCACGACGGAATCCATCGGCTGGGCGCGGATCATCTCCTCCGCCGTCATTGCCATCAGGTTGCGGTAGACCAGCGAGGTGGGCGACAGGAATACCTCGCCCAGCGAAATGACCGGGAAAGTGACGGGGAGCGCGCCGGCGGCGAGAACGCCGCGCTTGACCGCCTCGATCATGTCGGGGAAATGGCGGTGACAGTTGTTGAAGCCACTTTCCGTGGTGCAGATGCCGACGATCGGCTTGTCGAGCGTGGCACCAGTATAGCCCATGGAGCGGGCAAACGAGCGGCGCAGGTAGCGGGCAAACTCCAGGTCGCCGTAATTGGTCAGTCCGTTGTCGAGCCCGGACGGCTTCTTCTTTTCAATCATGTCAGTGTCCACTCACCAGTTTGTGGCGAATATATTTGGGGTTGAGATAGTCGAGAATGCCGAGGCTGCCACCCTCGCGGCCGAAACCGCTCTGGCGCGTGCCGCCGAAGGGCGCTTCGGCGGTGGCGAGTAGCGTTTCGTTGATGCCAACCATGCCGGCTTCCAGTGCCTCCGAAGTTTTGGCGGCGAGCGCGGAATCGCGCGTGAACACATAGGCCGCCAGCCCGAATTCGATAGCGTTGGCGCGCGAGATGACCTCATCGAAACTGTCGAAAACGGCAATCGGGGCGATGGGGGCGAAGGGTTCTTCCGACATGATGCGGGCATTGTCCGGCACATCGGCGAACACCGTCGGTTCGAGGAAATGGCCCTTCGCCAAATGCGCGGGACGCTTGCCGCCGGCAAGCAAGCGGGCACCCTTTTTCAGCGCGTCGGTGACGAGCGCTTCCGCAGAGTGCAGCGAGCGAGCGCGGATCATCGGGCCCATGTTGATGCCGGCGTCCATGCCGTTGCCGACCACCAGCTTTTTAGCATAGGCCGCGAAGGTTCCCTCGAAGGCGGCCGCGATCGAGCGGTGAACGTAGAACCGTGACGGCGAGATGCAAACCTGGCCGCAATTGCGGAACTTGGTCGCCGCGAGTTTTTCCGCCGCCGCGATCGGATCGAAATCAGAATGGATGATGACCGGCGCATGTCCGCCGAGCTCCATCGTAATCTTCTTGATGCCTTCCGCGGCATTGCGCAGGATCTCGCGGCCGACCGGCACGGAGCCAGTGAGCGAGACCTTGCGGATCACCGGCGACGCGATCAGCCGTGAAACCATGGGCACCGGGTCGCCCGTCAGAATCGAAAGGCATCCGGTCGGCAAACCGGCATCGACCAGCGCGCGGCCGATTTCCATGGCCGAACCGGGCGCCTCGGAAGCAGGGCGCAGCACAACCGTGCAACCGGCGGCAAGGGCAGCCGCGATCTTGCGCGCCGGCAGAAGCATGGGGAAATTCCACGCCGTCAAAGCAAGCGACGGACCGACGGGCTGATAGACGACCGTCAGCCGCTCGTCACCGTGTCGGCCGGGGATGGTCTGGCCGTAGATACGCTTTGCCTCTTCGCCGTACCATTCGAACTGGTCGGCGCTTGCCCGCACTTCGGCTTCGGCCTCGGCGATCGGTTTTCCGGTCTCGGCGCTCATCAGGCGGGCGATCTCGGCGGTCCGCTCGCGCACGATGTCGGCCGCACGCCGCAGGATCGTGGCGCGGTCCCAGGCCGCTACCGCCTTCCAACGGGCGAATGCTTCCGAGGCTGCCTCGAGGGCCAGCGCTTCGTCCGCCTCCGTGGAAGCGGCGATGGTTCCCAGGCGCTCCTCGGTCGCCGGGCTGAACACGTCGATGAGACCGCCATCGGCGGCGGGCCGCCACTCGTTGCGGATTAGAAGGCCGTAATTCTGGTACATGCTATCGCTCTCAGATCAATGTTTCAGTGTATTGGCGCTGGACGGCCTCTACCCAGTTGCCGACGTTCCACTGGCCGTATGCGCCGAGGCCGACCGCGGGATGATCGCCGAAATAGACGGGCACGTGCACGAGGCTTAGACCCCTCCAGCGTCGCGCCTCTTCGAGGGCGGCCGCAAGGTACTGTTCGTCCGTGCCTCCGTGGAGGGCCTTGACCCCCTTCACCGCGCTGGCCATCTGCACATAGTCGACCGCCACGCTATCGTTGGTTCGGAAGTCACGGCCATACTGGGCAAGCTGCAGATGACTGATGGCGGCCATGCGCCGGTTGTCGAGCAGCAGGATGGTCCCGTGCACGCCGTGTTCGACGCCGTCGATCAGCACCTGCGGGTTCATCATGAAGGAGCCGTCGCCGGTGAAGGCCACGCTGTAGCGGCCGTTTTCAGCAAGCGCCGACGACAAAAGCGCGGACACCGCAAAGCCCATGTAGGAGGCGCCGGTCTCGGTGTAGGTGTCGTTCGGAGATCGGTCCTCGACGATCTGGAACCCATTTGCCTGCACGTCGCCGGCGTCGAAGAATTTCACCGCGCCGTGTCTGCGGCAGAACTCGGCGGCAATACGGATGACGCGCGGTTGGGTCAAAACGGGTTTGCTCCACGCCCCGTCATAGACCGGGGCTGCTGTGGCTTGCCGATCGAGGAAGGTCGACCAATCCGCGCGCTTGGCGGCGCCAGCGGCCAGCCATTCCCTCTTGGCGGGGGAGGGACCGTGCGCCTTGAGCGCGCTCGCCAACCGACTTGCGACCACGGCGGCATCCCCCGGCAGCGCGGTCGTCCTGTTGTAATGCTGGACGTCGACCGGGTCGGCGTTGATATTGATGACAGCCTTGACCTTTGGCCAACCAATGCCGGAACAATCCGCCTGGCATACGGCCCGGCTGCCGATCACAACGAGCAGTTCGGCCTCCTCCATCGCCCAGTTGCCGCTGATCGACCCCTTGGAGCCACCGACTTGCATGTTTTGCGAATGGTCCGCAGGCAGCACACCGCCTGCGCCGGGGCTCGTCACCACAAGCGCGCCGGCCGCCTCGGCCAAGGCCTTTATGGCGTCGGAGGCGCCGCGGCTACCTCCACCGAGCTTGATCGCCACCTTGCCGGCCGCCGCAATCTGACGCGCGGCATCCTCGATGATATCGTCGCTTGCCGGCGCGAGCGGTGCAAAATGCGGCCTGACGGGCAGGGCGTCCAGCCTGAGCGTTACGGGCGCCGGCTGGGTGTTCAGCGGCAGGTTCATGAAGAACGGACCAGGCCGCCACGGGTGGAAGACGGAGCCCGCGCCCTTGCGCAGGCCGTCCCTCAGGGCGCCTGGGCTGTGCAGCGTGTAGGAACTCCCCATCAGCGACGTGATTTGGGAGAACAGACCCTGCGCCGGCTTCGGTACCTGCTGCATATTGTAGCCCTCGCCGTGGGTCGTCTCGTCGCCGTAGAGATGATAAACGCCGACGCCGTTGGAGGCTGCCGCCAGCGATGCGGCCATCGCTTGCAGAGCGCCGGGACCGATCGATGTGACAACAGCCGCGACCTCTCCGTAGACCCAGGAGAGCGCCGTGCCCGCATGGGCCATCTCGACCTCGTTGCGGAACTGCCAGCAGCGGACGAGCCCCGCCGCTTCATAGGCGTTGAGGACGTCGGCGACCGCCGTGCTGCCATGCCCGAAAATTGCCAGATATTTGGTGACGCCCTGCCTCATAAGGCCAAGCACCAGCGCTTCTGCGAGTGGCAGCGTGACCGGCTCTTCCAGCCTCCGGGCATCGACGGCCGCATTCAGGCCGCCAGCCGATTTCAGCCATTTCGCCCGATCCGAAGCGGTCGCGTGCGGGCCTTGGGGGAAGGTAGACGCCGTCACGCGGAATTCCTCCCCGTCCGAAGATCGACTGTGCGCCCGGTCCTGGCCGATTCCTCGGCTGCGAGTGCGAAGCGCAGCACCTGGCGGGCTTCGCGCGGCGTCAGCACCGGCGCGCCTCCCGTCTGCAAGGCCTCGATATAGTGACGCGTCGACAGAACGAAGCTCTGTTCCCAGCCTGTGGCGACGTCGCGGAATTCGGTGATCCTGCCGTCGCGGTAGAGAACGACCGGCGCACTGTCGGCCAGACGTCCGTGACCGCCATTGATCCAGATCACGCCGGCCGTGCCGGTGATCTCGACGCGGTCGTCCTGCGCATAGTGCTGCGTCGCGAGTTCCATATCCGGCGAATAGACGATCTCGAGATTGCCGATGCGGTTTCCGGGAAAGCGGAAGGAAATCTGCGACTGGGCGTCGAAGCGGATTCCACCTGGACCTTCCGTGTCGCCGATGAAGGCGTGCACCTCGTCCGGATCGCCCATGAAATGCCAGGCGAGTGCAAATTTATGGTGACCATCGTCGAAGACCAGCGGACCGCCGCCCGACTGCTCGGCCTTCTGACGCCATGCATTGGCCGTGGCCGGGACTTCCCATGCCGTTGCGCTCTTGGCCGGGTTGGACTTGATACGGATGGAAAGTGGAGAGCCGATGGCGCCCTCCGCAATCAGGGCCTTCGCCTTGATGACCGGCGGAAAGAAGATGAAATTCTCGAAGACCTTGACCGGGCGGTCATAGGCCTCGGCGGCGTTCACCAGCCGATCGGCCTCTTCGAGCGAAACGCACATGGGCTTTTGCAGGGAAATGATCTTGCCGGCCTGCATCGCCTTTTCGGCGGCTGCGAGATGCAGATGGTGCGGAAGCAGAATCTCCACCAGATCGACATCAGGGCGGGCGAGTACGGCGTCCAGATCGGTCTCGATGGCGACGTCTGTTAGCCCCCAGGTGCTAGCCTTGGCCCGCGCGAGTTCGGGATCCCGATCGCAAAGCGCAGCGATCCGGCTAGCGGGATTGTTCAGGTACTCGATCGCATGGAGGTCGGATATGCGTCCGGTGCCGATTATGGCGACCCTAATCGGACTGCTGCTCATTCATAGGCCCTTTCTGTGGCGTGGGAATTGTAACGGAGGAAACGATCTTGCCGAGTTCGGCGAGGCGCTGGTCCGAGACACGGACGCTCGGACCGGAAACGCCCATCGCGGCAATCATCCGGCCCTCGCTGTCGTAGATGGGGCGTGCGACGCAGCGGATGCCGGAGGCGAACTCTTCGTCGTCGACGGCATATCCGCGGGCTCGCGTCCTTGCTATTTCCTCGTCCAGCGCGCGGCGCGTCGCCAGCGTTCGGGGGGTATAGGGGACGAGTGGGCCCTCGACGGTCGCGCCGCCAAAGGCGAGAAACGCCTTGCCGAGCGCGGTGCAGTGGAGGGGCGAGAGGGCGCCGATCGGATGATCGACCTTCAGCGGCAGGGACGAATCGATTTTGTCAATGTACCAGACGCGCTGATCGACCAGCACGGCCATATGGGCGCATTCGCGCGTTTCTGCGACCAGGTGCTCGAGTGCCGGACGCCAGGCCTCTTTCACCGCGACGATTTCTGAAAGCGAATGGTTGCTCTTTGCCTTGGGCGCGACCTTCGAGGTGGCGAGATAGCGGCGTCTATCGTCCTGCAGGGCATAGCCAGAGGCGACGAGGGTCTTCATCAGGTGCGCTGCATTGGACTTATCGACGCCCAGCGCGTCGGCGACGTCCGTCAGGCGGGCGGCCTCGACGCGCGAGGCGAGGTAATCCAGGGCCTCCAGGCCGCGTGTCAAAGATTGCAATAGGCGCATCAGATGGGACTCCTTCGGGGCTGTAGGGTGGTAGTTTCAACATGCTAAACGAAAGTACAGCATATCGAAACAATTATCCCCCACAGCTGCCATTGAGAACATATTTCGACGCAATGTTGAAAATTGCAATACTTTTGTGTTGACATCTTAAACTTTTTTACAGAACCTTTGATCTGCGATGATATAAGTTTAACTATCGAAAACTTTATGGGAGGAACCTATGTTTTCGACAACGCGGCGCTCGCTGATGATTGCAGCGCTTCTGACATCCGCTGTCAGTTTCGTCCCCCAAGCTTTTGCCGCCGGGGAAGAGGTGACGATCAGCCACTATTTCACGGGTGAACTGGGCCTGAAGGCATTTGGCGAGCAGGTTGCCAAGTTCGAGCAGGCAACCGGTATCAAGATGAAGGATAGCCCGGTCGGGCACGAGGACTTCAAGACGGATATCCTGGTGCGCGCCGCAGGCCACGGCTTGCCCGACGTCTTCAGCTATTGGGCCGGCGCTCGCGTCGCCTTCATCGTGAAGTCAAACAGCCTGCAGCCGATCGACGACCTGTGGGCCAAGAACAACCTGGACAGCGTGGTTTCCAAGACGATTGCCAAGAGCGCAACGCTCTATGACGGCAAACGCTATGTGATTCCTTTCAACTATCACTATGCGGGTATCTTCTTTAACAAGAAGGTCCTTGCGGATGCCGGCGTCACCGAAATGCCAGCCAAGTGGGACGACTTCATTGCGCTCTGCAAGAAGCTGAAGGAAAAGGGAGTGACGCCGATCGCGCTCGGTTCGAAGAACCGTTGGCCGGCTCAGTTCTGGTTTGACTACCTGCTTCTGCGCACGGCGGGTCCCGAATACCGCGCCAAGTTGATGGCCGGTCAGGCGTCCTACGACGATCCTCAGGTCATCACCGCGATGAAGCTATGGAAAAGCCTCCTCGACGCGGGCTTCTTCGTTCAGAACGCCAATGCGGACGACTGGACCGACGCTGCCGACAAAGTGGCTCGCGGTGATGCGGCCATGACCCTCATGGGCACCTGGATCACCGGCTATTGGGATGGCGTGGGTTTGAAGGCCGGCGAAGATTACGACTTCTTCCCGTTCCCGTCGCTCAAGGACGGCGTGCCGAACGCGGCTGTGGGGCCGGTCGACGGCTTGGTCATGTCTGCAAACGCCAAGAATGCCGAGGGCGCAGAGAAGTTCCTCGCCTTCATGATGACCAATGCCGATGTTCAGGCCAATTGGGCAAAAGCTCAGGGCGCGCTCTCGGCCAACGTCAATGTCGATCCGAAGACCTACAACGTCGTGATGCAGAAGGCGGCCAAAACCGTATCCGACGCACCCGCTTTCGCCTTCAACTACGACCTCGCAACGCCGCCGCCGGTTGCGGAAGTGGGACTGTCGATGTTCAGCCGCTTTATCGACGATCCCTCCAAGCTGGAAGATGTCCTGAAGGCGGTCGCCCCGGAAGCAAAGAAAGCATTTTCTGAATAAGGCATACCGAATAAAAGGTACAAAGCCGCGGCCTTTTACGCCGCGGCTTCGCGAAAGGATGGACTTCTGATGGAGCGGCACAATCGCTTCTGGCGCGTGATCTTGCTGTCACCGCCATTCTTTGTTTTCGGCATCTTCGTCATTTGGCCGCTGCTGAGCTCGTTCTATTACAGTTTCACCAACTGGAACGGGTTCGACAGCAATTATGATTTCGTCGGCATTGCCAATTTCAGCAAGATCGTTACCGACCACCTTTTCCTGAACGCGGCGATCAACACGACGATCTGGATGGTCGTCGCGATCGTCGGGCCGACCCTTCTCGGGCTCTTCCTCGCCCTGCTGCTGGACAGCAAGATCGTTGGCGCGCGTCTCTTCAAAACGATCTTCTATCTGCCGATCTGCCTCTCCGCCGTTATCGTCGGGCAGATCTGGATCTGGATCTATCAACCCGACTGGGGGCTGCTCAACACGGTCATATCCCATGTCACCGGCGAGCGGATACGCTTTGCCTGGCTCGCCAAGCCTGATACGGCGCTTTATGCCGTCATCCTCGCCTGGTGCTGGCAGCAGACCGGCCTTTCGATGGTGATCTATCTGGCGGGGCTGACGGCAATTCCCGAAGACCTCATCGAGGTCTGCAGCATCGAAGGTGCCAGCCGCTGGCAACGGATCAGCCATGTGATCGTGCCGCTTCTCACTCCCTCGACAGTGGTAGTGATCGCCCTCTCGGTCATCAACTCGCTGAAAGGATTCGACATTCTCTACATCATGACCGGCGGCGGCCCGTTCAACAGTTCCGATACACTGGCTGTGCACATGTACAACGAATCCTTCCGGAAGTACCTGATGGGCTACGGCAGCGCGGTTTCCGTCGTGCTCTTCCTCATCGCGCTCGCGATCATCAGCCTCTATTTCCGCCAGTTAAAGAAAGTAGACCGCATCTATGGCTAGCCGTTCCGCGGCCCAAGGGGCCTTTCATCCCTGGCGCGTGGCGACATTCGCCATTTTGAGCGTGCTTGCCATCTGCTTCCTGCTGCCGACGCTCGGGGTGCTGCTCTCCTCGGTCAAGACGACGCGAGAGATCGCGCTTGGCAATCTCTGGTCCGTTCCCTCGTCGCCCTACCTCGGCAACTTCGTCGAAGTCCTGGCGAACCCGGCGGTTCACCAGTATTTCATCAATACGCTGCTGGTGACCGTTCCGGGCACGGCCATGTCGATCACGCTCGGTGGTCTGTCGGGATATGTTTTCGCCAAGCTTCCGTTTCGCGGTTCCAACACGCTGTTCCTGGTCGTCGTTGCCGGCATGTTCTTTCCGCCGCAGGTCATCCTGGTGCCGCTCTTTCGGCTCTTCAACGGCATGGGCCTGATCGACACACTCTGGCCTATCTTCATCGTGCATACCGCGCTCGGCATCCCGATCTGCACGCTTCTCATGCGCAATTTCTTCGCGACTGTGCCGAACGCTTTGCGCGAAGCGGCTGTCCTCGAAGGCGCAAACGAATGGCAGGTGCTGACTCAGGTCGTGCTGCCGCTGAGCCTCCCGGCGCTTGCCGTGCTCTCGACGTTGCAATTCACCTGGATCTGGAACGATTTCCTCTGGCCGCTCATCTTCACCCAGTCGGACGAGAAGCGGACGATCATGATCGGTATCGTCAACCTGAAGGGCCAGTATTCCGTCGCATGGGGTGTGCAGGGCGCGCTTTCGCTCGTCGCCAGCCTGCCGACGCTCCTCGTGTTTCTTTTCTTCCAGCGCTACTTCATCAAGGGCATGACCATGGGCGCGGTAAAGGGCTAATTTGATGTCTCAGCTTTCTCTTCGTTCCATCCGCAAGGCCTTCGGCGCCGTCGAGGTCATCCGCGGCATCGATCTGGACGTGGCCGAGGGTGAATTCGTCGTATTCGTCGGTCCGTCCGGCTGCGGCAAGTCCACCATGCTGCGGATGATCTCCGGCCTGGAAGATGTAACCAGCGGCGAGATCAACATCGCCGGAAGGGACGTCACGCAGGTGGCCCCGGCTGAGCGCGAAATCGCCATGGTTTTCCAATCCTATGCGCTATTTCCGCACATGACGGTCGCCGAAAACATCGGCTTCGGCCTCAAGCTTGCCCGCCGGCCTCGGGACGAGATCAGGAAGAAGGTCGACGACGTCGCCGCCGTCCTTCAGATCGGCCAGTTGCTGGACCGCACACCGCGCGAGCTTTCGGGCGGCCAGAGGCAGCGCGTGGCCATCGGCCGGGCGATCATTCGCCAGCCCCGTATCTTCCTGTTCGACGAGCCCTTGTCCAACCTGGACGCGGCGCTGCGCGTGCAGATGCGCCTGGAGATCGCCCGCCTGCACCAGCGGCTCGCCGCGACCATGATCTATGTGACCCACGACCAGACCGAGGCC
This sequence comes from Rhizobium mayense, assembly GCF_030272705.1. Classification (GTDB taxonomy): domain Bacteria; phylum Pseudomonadota; class Alphaproteobacteria; order Rhizobiales; family Rhizobiaceae; genus Rhizobium; species Rhizobium mayense. Next base: position 19,823 of record NZ_JARFYM010000058.1, read on the forward strand.
ATGACGCTCGCAGACCGGATCATCGTGTTCAACAAGGGGCATATCGAACAGGTCGGCGCGCCAATGGAGCTCTACGAGCGGCCGGCCAACATGTTCGTCGCCGGCTTCATCGGAGCTCCGGCGATGAACTTCATTCCGGGTCGGCTTGAAATCGCGGCTGGAGGCCAGCTCCTGTCCATCGGCTCCTTCCGCATCGCTCTGCCCTGTGCTTGTGACGCGCAGGGCGATGTCACGGTTGGCATCAGGCCTGAACATCTTAGCCTCGCCCCGTCGAGCCAGCGCGGCCTTTCGGGGCGCGTCGAACTCATCGAACAACTCGGCGCTCAGACGTTTGCCTATATCGAACTGGAAGCGCCGGCGATGACCGTAACGGTCCTCGTACCGCCCGACGTCAGGCTGCGGACAGGAGACCCGGTGGCGCTCACACCCGTGCTCGAAAAGGTACATGTCTTCGACGGTAGCGGCAGAGCTGCAAGGTGATCGCTGTTCCATAGTCGCACTCACAATATCCGTCCGGCCTTACCCAGCAAGTTATAAGAACGTGGTCACGGCCACCGGTCTATCGGCCGACATGGGTAACTAGCAACGGCACGACCATCTGGAAAGAAGAGTCCGTCTCTTGCCATGTGGCGACCCTTAGAGTGCTCCCGACGGCCTCCATTACGCTTCGCTAAGAGTAGGTGCGTTCCATTGCGTCTTCCTTACGAGTGACAACCCATTGGTGTCATTCGCAAGTCGCACTTCATCCTTGAACCCACCCAGCTACACGCGACAATTGTGGCGGATGAGTTGGAATGTCCGCTGATGAGCAAAGTAGAAATGTCCGCTTAGGGGCGCCACACGGCACATCGATCAGCCCCGATCTGACCGGCTGATACCGGTTGCAAGATCAGATCGGGGCGGGTGGGGCACACCCCTCGGCTTTAGCTTTGAGACTATCCGATCGATGCGTTATTCGGCAGCGTCAAGTGACGACAGTGCCTTCTTTCGCCGCGCAATCACCGCCGGATCACTCGTGAAGTCCCTCCGCCGGCCCGGCCCACGAGCGCGTTTGACATAGCCATTCTTGTCGCTATTGCTCTTCACCTTCGGCTTTGCCTGCTGATCCTGGCGCTCCTTGATATAGGCCAGGACATCACCGAGCCGCTTGTTCTCGGTGATCGCTGCATGCGTCACCCGCTGGTCCTTGTCGAACACCGAATAGGGCAGGGAATGGCCTTTCCAGCGCACATCCAGACGACCGTCTGCATAGGCATAGGTCTCGACATAGCGGCCAACCAGACTGCGCGTCACCTCGGTCTCCTCCAGCATGATCCGCTGGCGCTCGAACGAAAACGTCAGCTGCGATCCGACATAGCGCTGCTCGCGCTTGCAGAGGATCTCCGTCAACCGATCCGGCGCCAGATTCAGCGGCCGGTGCAGGTCGTCTGGACGGGCAGGGATGATCGCAAAGCGCGCATTGTAGTCCTCCACGAAGCCCGGCAAGAACGCATTGCCGGCCTCCATACTGTCAATGCCAGAAAGCCGCAGTTCCTTGACCAACCGGTCCTGCAGCGTCCGGTTCATCCGCTCGACACGGCCTTTGGCTTGGCTCGAATTTGCGCAGAGAATCTCAATGTTTAGCTCGCAAAGCGCACGCCCGAACTGGGTCATGCCCTGGCCACCCCTGGCATCCTTCTTCGCCACCCGAAACACCGAATGCTTGTCCGAATAAAAGGCAATCGGTGCGCCGTGACGCTTGAGATAGAGATCCAGCGCCTCGAAGTAGGTGAAGGCACTTTCCGAGCGCACAAAACGCAGCTGCATCAGCCTGCCGGTCGCATCGTCGACGAACACCAGCAGCGAGCAGGGCGGTCCGCGATCCTCGAACCAGCGATGCTCCGACCCATCGATCTGCACCAGCTCGCCATAGGCCTCGCGCCGTAGCGCGGCTGATGAAACGTCCGACGCTGCTTGCGCGACAGCCAGAGGCCGGCATCGACCATCCAGTTGCGCACCGTCTCGCGTGACACACGCAGACCATCGCGTTCGGCAAGCTTCTCGGCAACCAGCGTCGGCCCGAAGTCCGCATAACGTTCGCGAACCAATGCCACTGCGTAATCGCGAACGCCATCGCTGATCCGGTTGTTCGACGGACGACCGATCGCCTTGTGCCGGATCGACGCCGCACCGCCGGTTTGCATCCGCTCCAGCAGACGACGGATCTGACGCTCGCTCAGATCAAGTACATGTGCCGCCGACACCGTCGTCATGCGGCCCGCCATCACCTTCGACAAAATCTCGATCCGCTGCAGATCGCGCTCGCTCATCGCTATCAATCCCATCCGCAATCTCCGCCGTCATCAAAAACGGGGAGAGAGTGACATTCCAACTTTGCAGAAACAGGACACTTCAACTTTGCGGCTACAACAATTGTCAAAGCTGACTAGAGGCGCGACGTCGTCAGCCAGTTAGAAACGCGACACTGGCTCTGATGGTCAGCCCCCGATCCGGCCGGCTGGGCCGGGTTGA
>NZ_JARFYM010000059.1 GCF_030272705.1 Rhizobium mayense
CGATATCTCGGCTCACTCGTCCAGACCATCGGTCCAGACGAGTGCACCAATTATCTTGTCAATGCTGGATATGCTTCAAACAAAACATGAAGCGCTCTAATTCTTCAGAGGGCTGCGTAGGACAGGCAAAATTGCCAGCATCATTCCGATGGGCGTCGTTGGTGCCTTGACCTAGACTACTCCGAGCGTTCCGTGAACCGTCCGCGAAACGAACTCGCTCGGCACCCGCGGCAAAATTGACTCCGCTCCAACGCTGGAACGCAGCGAAATGCCCTTATTGCCGTCGCAGCCGTGGAAAAGGGCCTCATCGTCCGTTCGATGCAATGCAAGGCGAGTGTCGAACTGATCACTCCTGGCGGCCTCCAGCGGGACCGAGCTCTATCTTCGGATGAAGTGTTCCAGCTCCGCGGCTCACGATGAAGCAGCGGAGCCGCTTGCAACGCGTCATCAATCGCGGATCGGATTGCCTCGCATGTACGAGCCGTAGGGCGCCTGAACAAGCCAACCGGCGTCGACAGGAAGCATTACACCTGTGATCGATGCAGCCTTCTCGGAGCATAGAAACCAGGCTGCTTCAGCGACATGCTCGGGTTCAACAAATGCGCGCAGAGCAGTTGTCGCCTTGATCTCCTCAGGATTTCGCAGGCCTTGAGCAATCTTATCCTTGAGACCATCCGAGAGCGTGTAGCCCGGCGCAACTCCGTTGACGCGAACACCGAATGGACCGAGTTCCGCCGCCAGCATCTGCGTAAGCGAAAGAATGGCGGTTTTCCCTGCGGTGTACGCCGGAAGGGAAAGTGGCGCAAAGCTTGCAAGAGAACCGATGTTCAAGATCGCGCCCTTGCGGGCTTCCTTCATCGCTCGGCCAAAAAGCTGGCATGCCCGCAGGGTGCCATTGTAGTTGGTTTCCCAGAGCCTCTGGTTTTCTTCCAGATCTTGGTCGAGCACACGCGTCCCGCTCTGGAGAATTCCGCCGGAGTTCACCAAAATAGTCGGCGTACCGAACTCCCGCGTTACGCCGGAAAGCAAATCGGCAACTGAGTTCGTGTCATTCACGTCGCAGGACATAAACTTTCCGCGTGCGCCGCGCTGCGCGATCTCATCGGCAACCGCTTCGCCCCTCGCGACATTGCGACCAGACACCACGACGACGCCACCTTCAGCGGCAAATCGCAGGGCGATTGCCTTGCCGATACCGCTGGTCCCGCCAATTACTACAGATACCTTGTCACTCACTTGTGGTCTCCTTGCTCCCGGACGCGAAGAAACTCGCCAAGGAGCTCCATCTGACAATCCATCATTGGTTGGCCGTATTGTACCGGGCAACCCAAGCTTTTGGCGTGGCGGAGCAAGGCCGTATCCTTCGGGTCCATGATGATATCGACGACCGTCATCGAGGCGTCCAGCTTGTCGGCCTGCAACGGCATCGGGTCGTCTGCTTTTAGGCCGATCGGGGTCGCATTGATAATTACATTGTGGCCCTCGGGATTGGGCTCACCGACCTCGACCCGGCATTTCGGGAACTCCGCCGAAATCCGTGCCGCGAGATCGCCAGCGCGATTGGGATCGATGTCATGGATCGTCAGGTGGGTGGCTCCCGCCTCTGCGATGCAGAAGCCGATCGATGCGCCCGCACCACCCGCTCCAACCAGAAGAACCTTCCTTCCGGACAGTTGGTGCCCGCTCCGCCGCATGCCCTCAAGAAAGCCTGCGCCGTCGAAGTTGTCGGCACGCAACCGCCCATCGGCATCCCGGATGACAGCATTGGCTGTCCCTACGCGCTGGGCACGCGGGTTTCGCACGTCAGCGGCTTTCGCGGCATTTGCCTTGAACGGGACGCTGACGATGATGCCTTTGAGGTTAGTCATCGCCTTGAAGTAATCCCAGGCTGTGTCAAACCGATCTGCTTCAACGCAGATAGGAACCATCACGGCGTCGATTGCCTCGTCCGCGAAAAGCTTGTTGAACATCCCCGGCGACTTGACGTGATCGATCGGATTGGAAATCATAAAGTAGACTGAAGATTTTCCCGTTATCATAGATGCACCTTTCTAGGCCACGGTGTGCGATGCAAGGGCTTCGAGCGCCTGCACAAGACCCGAATGATCTTCGTCCTGCTTACCTTGGGAGGCAACGCTGCTGAAGAGCTGTTGGCACGACGATGTGTTTGGCAAGGCCACTCCGAGTGCCTGCGCTGCTTCGAGAGCGAGCGCCAGATCCTTCTGGTGGAGCTTGATGCGAAACCCGGGAGCAAAGGTTCTTTTAATCATCCGCTCGCCGTGAACCTCAAGGATTCGAGACGAAGCGAAACCGCCCATCAATGCGGAGCGCACCTTTGCCGGATCGCATCCCGCCTTGCTTGCAAAGACCAGGGCTTCCGCAACAGCCTCTATATTCATGGCGACAATCATCTGATTTGCGATCTTGCAGATCTGACCGGACCCGCTCTTTTCGCCCACCAGCGTAATATTCTTGCCCATCAGTTCGAACAGCGGCTTCGCGCGTTCAAACGCTGCGGATTTGCCGCCCACCATGATCGTCAGGGATGCCGCTTTCGCTCCGACCTCACCGCCCGAGACGGGCGCATCGATGTAGTCACAGCCAGCTGCCGAGATCTTTGCTGCAAATTCTTCTGTCGCAGTGGGGCTGATCGAGCTCATGTCGATAACAAGCTTGCCGGCAGAAAGTCCTTCGGAGATACCGTTCGTTCCGAAGAGAACACGATCAACATCGGGCGTGTTCGGGAGCATAGTGATAATCACGTCTGCAGCGCGAGCGACCTCTGCAGGGGTGGCCATCACCTGTATTCCGGCCTCGGAAAGCTCTGTGGGCAGCGGCGAACGATTAAGTGATGTGATCACGGCGTGACCCGCGGCAGCCAAGTGTGCGGCCATCGGAGAACCCATGACACCTAGGCCAATAAATCCAATCCTCAAGGCATTTCTCCCACTTTTTACAGAAGAGTGATATGTTATCGTCGCACGGAGATATTACCATGTTGACGGTGTTTGAGGTATGTCATATGTTTTCGTGCGAGTAAAGATGAAACACAGCGAGGCCGTATGGGAAATCTTGTCAATCCGCTCAAGCAGGCTTTGGAGCGCGGTGAACTACAGGTGGGCCTGTGGTGTTCGCTTGGCAGCTCCATCTCGACCGAGGTGGTTGCCGGATCTGGCTTTGATTGGCTTCTTATCGACGCTGAACATAGCCCCAACGACCTCCTTTCGGTCTTGGCGCAACATCAGGCAGCAGGCGCCTTTGATTGTGAAGTCGTGGTTCGCATTCCCGGGAACGACCCGGTTACGATCAAGCGCTATCTCGATATTGGCATCCGCTCTCTGATGTTCCCGAATGTGCAGTCCGTTGAAGAAGCCCGGGCGATCGTGTCAGCGACGCGGTATGCGCCGGAGGGTATCCGCGGTTTTTCCGTCTCGCAGAGAGCGAACCAATATGGCCGGGTGAAGGGTTATCATGCTCGCGCCACGGAAGAGATCTTCCTCGCGCTACAGATCGAAACGGGTGTCGCCGTGAAGGCGGCAAAGGACATTGCGGCGATCGACGGCGTCGACGCTATTTTCGTCGGTCCCGGCGACCTGTCCGCCGACCTCGGAGCGATGGGAAATCCCCTTGCCGGCCATGTTCAGGAAGCAATCAACTCAGTTGTGTCGATCAAGGAAGGCGTTTCCACGGGCATTCTTGCACCGCGCTCGGACGATGCGCGTCGTTACATCGAATGGGGAGCCCGCATGGTAGCAGTCGGCAGCGATCTGGGACTTCTCGTGAACGCTGCAGACAGTCTGGCAGCACAGTTCAAATCAGCCTCGTAGCAATACGAGCGCCCTCTTCTTGGAATTTTTACGGTGATCAGCGGCAGTGCTGCGTGGATGGAGACAATCGGGAATGGCGATCTTGTATAACAGAATTCTCTTGACTGGTGCTGCTGGCAACCTCGGTAAAGAGCTGCGACCGTTTTTGCGCGAGCGCTGCAACAAACTGCGTCTCAGCAGCCGAAGGCCGATAGATTTGGAAGGCGACAACGAGGAGCTTGCGGTCCTCGATCTCGCAGATTTCGAAAAGGTCCTGGAGGCCACGAAGGATGTGGACGCGATCGTCCATATGGGCGGCACGTCGAAGGAAGACACATGGAATAATGTCCTTCAGGGCAATATCGTCGGGATGTACAACCTGTTCGAAGCCTCTCGGCAAAACAAGGTCAAGCGCATCATCTGGGGCAGCTCTGTCCACGCCATTGGCTACCATAAACGGACGGACGTATTGGAGCCGGACTGCGTCACCAAGCCCGATAGCCTCTATGGCGTGTCGAAAGTATTCGGCGAGGGGCTTGCTCAGTACTATTTCGACAAGTTCAAGGTCGAAAGCGTCTCCATTCGGATCGGTTCGAGCTTCCCGAAGGTTGCTGACTGGCGGATGCTGTCCACGTGGCTGAGCTTCGACGACTTGCGGCACTTGGTCGAGCGCAGCCTCATCGTCCCGAAAGTTGATCACACCATCATTTTCGGCTGCTCCAACAACGACCAGAGCTTCTGGGACAATTCCAAGGTCGGGTACATGGGCTACAAGCCGAGGGATAATGCGGAAGATCAGCGCCCTTACCTGGAAGAGAACGTCAAGAAGCCGCCCCACGACGACACCGCGATCACCTATCAGGGCGGTTCTTTCGTCGTCGCCGGCCATTTCGAAGATAAGTGAGCGAACCGATGCAGGCCTCTACCCTCGGAAGATTGTCACCCAAGCCGCAGCGCAGCGACTATGATGTGGTCATTATCGGCGGAGCTGTCAGCGGGAGCTCGACAGCATATTTCCTCGCCATGAATCCGGACTTCAACGGCACTGTGCTGGTTGTCGAAAAGGATTCTACCTACAAATTCTGCGCCACGACGCTCTCGACGAGCGCAATTCGTCAGCAATACTCGAATCCGATCAACGTCAAGATTTCGCAGTTCGGCGTGGAGTTCATTCGAAACTTCCATGACAACGTGCAAGTCGACGGCGAGGCTCCCGAGATCGGATTTCACGAAAATGGCTACCTCTTCTGCGCGACGGACGCAGGCTTGGATATCATTCGGGAGAACGCTGAGATTCAGCAGGCGAACGGCGCAGACACGGTGCTTTTAACTCCTGGAGAAATCCAGGAGAGATTCCCGTTCATCAACGTTGAAGACCTGGCCGGAGGAAGCTGGGGGCGAACCGGGGAAGGCTGGTTCGACAGCTACGGTCTTCTGCAGGGTTTCCGCAAGCGGGCCCGTTCGCTCGGTGTCGAGTATGTGGACAACGAGGTCGTGGACGTGGTGCGTGAGGGAAATCGCATCTCGCACGTCACCCTCAAATCCGGTGAGAAGATTGCGTGCGGCCGTGTTGTCAATGCCGCAGGCAACTTTGGCCCCGGCATCGCTCGGATGGCTGATCTGGAAATCCCGGTCGAACCGCGTCGCCGAAGCATCTTCATCTTCTCCTGCCGCACGCCGATTACGCAGAAGATGCCGAACGTCATCGATCCATCTGGCGTCTTCTGCCGCCCGGAAGGTTCGATGTTCCTTTCCGGCGGCGTTCCTGACCCCGACGTCGCGATCGATCCAAACGATTTCGACGTGGCCTACAACGAATATGAAGAGCAGATCTGGCCTAACATGGCTCACCGGATCCCTCAGTTCGAAGCCATCAAGATGGAGAATTGTTGGGCAGGCCATTACGACTACAACACTCTGGATCACAACGCGATCGTCGGACCCCACGATGAGGTGGAAAACTTCCTCTTCGCAAACGGCTTTAGCGGGCATGGCTTGCAACAGTCGCCTGCAGTCGGCCGTGGCCTGAGCGAACTCCTAACCTACGGCGAGTTCCGTACGCTCGATCTCTCGCCTCTGGGTTTCGGACGGATTCGTCGTAACGAACCGTTCCTCGAGAAGGCAGTTATCTGATGGGATAGGGGCGAGAAGATATGGACGATGAACCTTCTCGCCCGCATCTGGCCAAATCCTGCGACAGGACCACTGCTGGAAATGTCAGCCTCAACGGCAGGCGGATAGCCTCAGTAAGCAGGATCGCAGCGCCTCCATTTCGGTGAGTGAATCCTTCGACGTGCCGACTGATGGTCGGGAAGGGCTCGCGATCCATTGCACCTGTTGCCGTCGTGCGCATCTAGAAATTTGGCCTTCTTCGAGACGTTCATTATCGGAATAAACTGGAGACAAATATGGATTGGCGGCTTGATCCCAAGGCGTTTCTTCGCTCCTTGTTCGAGAGTGCACTCGAGGCTGCGGATCCGGCATCGCAAGTAGCTCGTCACCTGACCGATAAGCCCAGCGGACGCCTGATCGTCATCGGCGCGGGTAAGGCATCGGCAAAAATGGCCAAGGCAGTTGAAACGCATTGGCCAGATGTCGCGATGACGGGTCTCGTGGTGACGAGATACGGCCACGCGGTTCCCTGCGAAATGATCGAAATTGTAGAAGCTGCGCATCCGGTTCCGGACGCAGCTGGCGAGGAGGCTGCCAAACGCATTCTGGAGATGGTCACCGGACTTGATGCGGATGACCTTGTGCTCGTGCTGATATCAGGAGGAGGTTCGTCCCTGCTCAGTCTTCCAGCGCCTGGTCTTAGTCTCGCAGACAAGAAGTCGATCAACGCGGTGCTGCTAAAGTCCGGCGCCACGATCTCTGAGATCAACTGCGTTCGCAAGCACCTGTCGGCGATTAAGGGTGGACGACTAGGGATCCGGATTGCGCCAGCGCGGTCAATCACTCTGCTTATCTCCGACGTGCCAGGCGATGATCCGAAAGTGATAGCTTCCGGCCCAACATTCGGAGAGGAAACTAGCGCTGCCGATGCATTGGATATCCTGAACAGGTATGGAATCTCTGTGTCCAGCGATGTTGAGCGTCATTTGCATTGTCCGTCCGCCGAATGCCCGCGGCCAGATGACGATCGCCTCGCTCGCGCGACTTGGCGAATGATAGCCACACCAAAGATGGCGTTGGAGGCTGCAGCGCAGCGCGCTCAGGCAAATGGCGTCAGGCCAATTATTCTGGGTGATGATCTCGAAGGCGATGCTCGTGAGCTTGGGAAGGCGCATGCGGAATTGGCCCTTCAATATTTAGGGCAGGGGCCAAAAGTCCTGCTGTCAGGCGGGGAAACGAGCGTCAAGGTCGTCGGCAATGGCCGTGGTGGGCGAAACGTTGAATATCTTCTATCCCTCTGCGCCCACCTCGGGGCCAACGCTCAGATATTTGGACTTGCCGCCGATACCGACGGCATAGATGGGATCGAGGAGGTTGCAGGGGCAGTGATCGGTCCCGATACCACCGGCAGGGCTCAAACAAAGGGAATGGACCTGAATGACTTCCTCGATCGAAATGATGCGCACACCTTCTTCGATGCACTAGGAGATCAGATCATAACCGGCCCGACGCTCACAAACGTGAACGACTTCCGGGCAATATTGATCAGCTAGGTAGTCGAAAAGGCGGGGTTTGGCCCCGCCTTTTCGATTTCTTGGGTTAGTGATCAGACCGTAGCGGTCACGATAATCTCGACAAGCATGCCTGGCTTCGTCATCCGAGCCTGACCTGTGGATCGCGCAGGCGCGTGCTCTTTCACCACCCAAGCGTCCCAGACCTTGTTGACTTCATCGAAGTCCCTGAGATCATCGAGCCAAAGGATGACGTTTAGGATCTTCGTCTTGTCGGAGCCTGCGAGCGCAAGAAGGCGATCAATTTTCCCAAGAATTTCAGTTGTTTGCTCTCCAGCCGATTTGCCGGGAGTGGCTACTTGGCCCGTGAGGTAGATCAGGCCGTTGTGCTTTACGGCATGATGAACCCGCGTGTCGAATTCGAAGCGTTCAATGTCACTCATCCGATTTTATCCTATATTTTTCCAGCAAGAGATATGATGACAACTAACAGTGTCACGCCTACCATAGCAAAAATGGTCGCACAGTGCAAAATAGATATGATGACCGTTGACATCTCTTTTGTGAGGAAGTTTACTGACCTCGCTCACACAGATGAGTTTTAACCTCACAGGGGATCGTGAAATGAGAACGAAGAAGGTTTTGGCTTCGGCCGCATCCGCATTGAGCATTCTCGCCGCCACGGTGCTGCTGCCTCATGCAGCAGCCGCCGCTAGCGGTGACACACTGAAGGCCGTGCAGGCTCGAGGTCATCTCGCTTGCACCGGACACAACGGCAGCTTCGAAGGCTTCGCTGAAGTGGACGACAAGGGTAACTGGAAGGGCTTCGACGTCGATTATTGCCGTGCAGTGGCAACTGCCGTTTTTGGTGATCCGTCGAAGGTCGCATTCCTGCCCGTATCCTGGGCCCAGCGCTTCCCCTCGCTCCAATCTGGAGAGCTCGACGTCGTCATCAAGGCAACTGGCTGGACCATGAGCCGCGACACCGAACTGGGTCTTCAGTTCTCCGTACCCTACTTCCTGGGCCTGACCCAGGTGATGGTTCCCAAGTCGCTGGGCGTAAGCGATGTCAAGGGCCTCGAAGGCGGCACCGCCTGCGTCGAAGCCGGAACAAGCACTGAACGCCAGGCCGCAAACTACTTCAAGCGCGTTGGCGTCAACGTCAAGCTGATCACCTTCGAAAAGACGACGGAAGCTCGCGCCGCTTACTTCGGCGGTCGTTGCGACAGCTTCATTCAGTGGGGTCCGAACCTTGCTACGGCTCGACTGGCGGCGCCGAAGCCTGAAGACCACATCATTCTCCCGGATAACCTCGCACTCGAAGCTGAAGCTGCGGTCGTCCGCCAGGGCGACGATCCGTGGTTGGATATCGTGAACTGGACCTTCTTCACGACATGGCTTGCCGAAGAGTATGGCATTACCTCGAAGAACGTCGATGAAATGAAGGCCAAGCCTGCTGACGAAACCGTCGCCAAGCTCCTCGGCGTGACGCCCGGATACGGCTCGCGTCTCGGCCTTCCGGACGACTGGGGTTACAAGGTCATCAAGCTCGTCGGCAACTCCAAGGAAATCTACGACCGCAGCCTCGGCGAAGGCTCTCCGTACAAGCTGCCACGCGGTCTGAACAATCTTTGGAGCAATGGCGGGGTCTTGTATCCTGCAGGTCTTGATTGATCTCTCTGAAGGACCGGAGCCCAAAGGCTCCGGTCCACTGGATCGCCCCGTCATACACGGATGATGTGTGGTTCCGAAATCGGATAGAAGCAATGTTGAACAATCAAAAAACCAGAGACATGGTCGCGCAGGCCGCGCTCGTTTCCGGGGTCGCGATCGCGCTCGTCTACTGTATTCTGCGGATACGGTTCGCCATTCAGGCGCAGGGCATGGTAAGCGGTTTCGGGTTCTTGGGCCGCAGCACAGGATGGGACATATCCTACAGCGTCCTGGACTACTCGATCAGTGATACCTACGCACGCGTCATCCTGATCGGCCTCCTGAACACTATCTTTTCAGGATTGCTAAGCATCGTCGGTGCGACGGTCATCGGTGGATTGATCGGACTTGCCCGCATTTCCCCGAACTTTCTTCTTCGGACGATCGGTGCGACCTACGTCAACTTCTTCCGCAACATTCCTCTGATCCTGCAGATCATCTTCTGGTACCAGATCATTGGGCACCTGCCGCACCCGCGCCAGGCGCTGCAGGTCGGCGGATTGCTTTTCCTCAGCAACCGCGGCCTATATTGGCCGACGCTCGACCTTGCGACCTGGTCTAACTGGACCATGCTCGCGATCGGACTAGCGACTATCGTCGCCATAGCACTCAAGCGTCGTACTCTGGGCCAGGCAAATCTCTCTCGTAGGCAGGCTCTGCTCATCGGGCTTTCGGCTATCGTCGTAATCGCGTTCCTTGGTGCAATTGGACAGGAAAAGCCGATCGACATTCCTCAGCTCGCGGGCCTCAACATCCGTGGTGGAGCGGTTCTTCAGCCCGAACTGTGCGCATTGGTATTCGCTATCTGCCTCTACGGTGGCGCCTACATCGGTGAAGTTGTTCGCTCTGGTTTCATGAGCGTTCGCAGGGGGCAAACCGAAGCTGCTCGTTCGCTCGGATTGAAGCCGTTCCACATCTTTTCGCGGATCCAGCTTCCGCTTGCGATCCGCGCCATGCTGCCAAGCCTTTCCAATCAATATACCCTGGTGATGAAATCGACGACTCTTGGCATCGCGATTGGTTTCTCCGAATTCTTCTTCGTGATCTCGACGTCTATCAACCAGAGCGGCCAAACCCTGGAACTGCTTGCCCTGCTCATGGTCGGCTTCCTTGCGGTGAACCTTTCAATCGGTTTCGCAATGAACTGGCTCGACCGCAGGATGGCCTTGAAGGGCAACTGAGGGAACCAACATGACCATCATCAACCTTCAAACTCCCCAGGTCGTCGAACTGGCTCCGCCATCGGTGTCGCTGGCCGGCTGGATCCGGATCAACCTGTTCAACGGCGTCCTGAGTACGGTCACCACGATCGCGGGATTGTCGTTCTTTGCGTGGATCATTTATGCTGTCGGAAGCTGGGCCTTCGTCAACAGCGTCTGGACATCGCCGACCGCCGAGGGATGCCAGGGGATTACTGGAGCCTGTTGGTCTGTCATCTACGCCAGATCGCGGATCATCCTCTTTGGTCTTTATCCCTATGAGGAGCACTGGCGTTCGGCAACGGCATGCGGTGTAATCGTGCTCGTTGTCTTTCTCTCCTGTATTCCGGCACTATGGACCTTGCTAAGACTGTCCCTCGTGTGGGGCATTGGAGCTATTGTCTTTTACGGCCTGATGCGTGGTGGAGTCCTTGGCCTGAGCGTTGTGCCTACCGATCGCTGGGGTGGCCTCTCTCTCACCGTCTATATTTTCGTATCAGTTTGTCTCATCGGAATGCCGGGTTCGATTGTTCTAGCGTTGGCGCGGCAGTCGAGACTTCCCGTGGTCCGGAAGATGTCGACGATACTGATTGACTGGATTCGCGCCCTTCCTCTGCTCGCCATTTTGTTCTCCGCAGCACTCATCATACCGTTCGCACTGCCCGAGTGGCTCCAGGGAGACAAGCTCACCCGTGTGATTGCGGCGTTCGCACTCTTTTTTGCTTGCTACCAGGCTGAGAACATTCGCGCAGGGATGCAGATCATTCCAGCGGGCCAGGACGAAGCAGCAAAGTCCCTTGGCCTGAACTATTGGCAGCGCACGTCTCGGATCATCTTGCCGCAGGCGTTTCGCAATTCGCTTCCCGCGATGATCAACCAATTCGTGATGACGTTCAAAGACACGTCGGTGATCACGATTGTGGGTTTCTTTGACGTGCTTGCGTCGGCCCAGGCCGCTTTTGGTACCGCGGAGTGGGCGCCTTACTACATCGAAGTCTACGTCTTCGTGGGCTTTATCTACTTCGTCTTCATTTTCAGTCTGTCGCGCTATGGCGTCTACCTGGAGAAGCGCATGAGGGTTGGTCATGAATAACGGGATCGCAGCAGTAACTCTGTCAAAGGTCAACAAGTGGTACGGCGAGTTTCACGTCCTTAAGGATGTGGATCTGAGCGTCGCGAAAGGTCAGAAAATCGTTGTTTGTGGTCCTTCGGGGTCCGGCAAGTCGACGATGATCCGCTGCATCAACCGCTTGGAAGAGCACCAGCGCGGAACGATCTCGGTCTTCGGGACCGAACTCGATGACAACATCAAGAACATCGATGAGATCCGTCGCGAAGTCGGGATGGTGTTTCAACATTTCAACCTCTTCCCGCATATGACCGTGCTCGAGAACTGCACGCTCGCGCCAATGCTAGTGAGGAAGGTGTCTGAGGCCGAAGCTAACAAGGCCGCCATGCGGTTCTTGGAAAAGGTTAGGATTCCGGAGCAAGCCAATAAGTACCCGGGGCAGCTTTCCGGTGGTCAGCAGCAGCGCGTGGCTATCGCACGTTCACTGTGCATGAACCCTGCGGTGATGCTCTTTGACGAACCAACATCAGCGCTTGATCCGGAGATGATTTCTGAAGTTCTGGACGTGATGGTTTCACTTGCGGAAGAGGGCATGACGATGATCTGCGTGACCCACGAGATGGGCTTCGCCCGCAGGGTCGCCGATCGCGTAATCTTCATGGACAAGGGCGAGATCATAGAACAAGGGCCGCCTTCGGAGTTCTTCGACAATCCGAAAAACGACCGCACGAAGCTCTTCTTGAGCCAGATCCTGGCTCATTGATATCGACTTGAGAGGCATGTCATGAAAATTCTTGTCCCAGTGAAGCGGGTGGTTGATTACAACGTGAAGATTCGCGTCAAGCCGGATGGCACGGGTGTTGAGCTCGCCAACGTGAAGATGTCGATGAACCCGTTCGATGAGATCTCCGTCGAAGAGGCTCTGCGGCTGAAGGAAGCCGGCAAGGCTGAGGAAGTGGTCGTCGTCTCGATCGGTCCGGCCAAGGCCGAGGAAACGCTGCGCACCGCGCTCGCCATGGGCGCCGACCGCGCCGTTCTCGTCGAGACTGACGAGACGCTAGAGCCGCTCGCTGTTGCCAAGATCCTGAAGGGCGTTGCCGACGCTGAAAAGCCCGGCCTGATCATCGTTGGCAAGCAGGCGATCGATGACGACTCGAACCAGACTGGCCAGATGCTCGCCGCCCTCCTTGGGCTCGCCCAGGCGACCTTCGCCTCGAAGATCGAGATCGAAGCCAGTGGCCCGGGGGGCAAGGCAACCGTGACCCGCGAAGTCGATGGCGGCCTGCAGACGATCGACGTCAAGCTACCGGCTGTCGTCACCACCGACCTTCGCCTCAACGAGCCGCGCTATGCCTCGCTGCCGAACATCATGAAGGCGAAGAAGAAGCCGCTCGACAAGAAGACACCTGATGATTTCGGCGTCTCCACCGAGCCGCGTATCAAGGTGCTGAAGACCGAAGAGCCGTCCGGCCGCAAGGCTGGCATCAAGGTCAGGTCGGTCGCCGAGCTTGTCGAAAAGCTTAAAGTCGAAGCTGGCGTCCTCTAAGGTTCGAGAAAGGATTCACGACCATGGCCATTCTTCTTTTGGCTGACCACGACAACGCAACCCTTTCCGACCAGACCGGCAAGGCACTGACGGCGGCTTCCAAGATCGCCAAAGATCAGGGAAGCGACGTCCATGTGCTGGTCGCCGGCAAGGGCGCCAAGGCTGCCGCCGATGCGGCTGCCAAGCTCGCAGGCGTCTCCAAGGTTCTGCTCGCCGAAAGCGACGAACTCGCCAACAATCTGGCCGAGCCGCTCTCCGACCTGATCGTTTCGCTGGCAGGCAGCTACGACACGATCATCGCGGCTGCGACCTCGACCGGCAAGAACGTCCTGCCGCGGGTGGCCGCGCTGCTCGATGTCGCCCAGGTCTCGGAGATCATCGAGGTGATCTCGTCGGATACCTTCAAGCGCCCGATCTATGCCGGCAATGCCATCCAGACAGTGCAGGCAACCGACGCGAAGAAGGTTATAACCGTCCGCACCGCCTCCTTTTCCCAGGCCTCCCAAGGCCCCTTTGCTACCGTCGAGAAGGTCCCGACGGTAGCCTTTTCTTCCCATGCCTCTTCCTTCGTGTCTGAAGAGGTTTCCGCCTCCGACCGTCCGGAACTGACCTCGGCCAAGATCATCATCTCCGGTGGGCGGGCGCTTGGTTCGGCCGAGAATTTCAAAGAGGTCATCCTTCCGGTTGCCGACAAACTCGGAGCGGCAGTCGGCGCAAGCCGCGCCGCGGTCGATGCCGGTTATGCCCCGAACGACTGGCAGGTCGGCCAGACTGGCAAAGTCGTCGCCCCGCAGCTCTATATCGCCTGCGGCATCTCCGGCGCGATCCAGCATCTCGCCGGCATGAAAGACTCGAAGGTCATCGTCGCCATCAACAAGGATGAGGAAGCGCCAATCTTCCAGGTCGCCGATTACGGCCTCGTCGCGGACATTTTCGAAGCCCTGCCCGAATTGGCGCGGACTATTTAGTTGCGGCGGCAGGCTCGACCTGCTGCACGCAATCATGTTCTCGACCGGGGGCGGTCGAAGGAGGAAACAGGCATGGT
This sequence comes from Rhizobium mayense, assembly GCF_030272705.1. Classification (GTDB taxonomy): domain Bacteria; phylum Pseudomonadota; class Alphaproteobacteria; order Rhizobiales; family Rhizobiaceae; genus Rhizobium; species Rhizobium mayense. The sequence continues at coordinate 14,002 of NZ_JARFYM010000059.1, forward strand.
TAGCCGAATTGCCATAGTAACAGGCGCATCTTCCGGGATTGGCGCTGCCACCGCCTTGAGGCTGGCTGGCCGGTATAGGGGGCTCGTCCTCCACGCCAGAAAGTCTTCCTCCGCCCTCGAAGAGATTGCCGACCAAGTTCGTGCGGCGGGAACCGAGGCTGTTACTCTGCTCGGCAATCTGACCGACGCCTCCTTTGGGTCGCGCCTGGTGGACGCAGCGCGAGTTCAGTGGGGACAGTTGGACTGCGTGGTAGCCAACGCAGGATTTCCAATCCTGAAGGCGTTTGAGGAAGGCACGGTCGATGATCTCGATTATGCCTTCAAGGGCAATGTCTACAGCCTCTTTGCGCTGGCGAGAGCTGCGTCGCCATTGCTGAAGCACTCCGATTCAGGACGTATAGTCGCAGTGGGAAGCTTCACGTCCCACGTCTTTCGCACTGACATCAGGCAGTTCCCTATGTCCGCCGCATCAAAGGGGGCTGTTGAAACAGCTGTCAGAAGCCTTGCTATGCATTTTGCTGACCACGGGGTGACGGTAAATTGCGTCGTACCCGGTTTTGTCCGGAAGCCGAGTGGATCGGAGGACAGCGTGTCCGATGAAGAACTCGAAGCAAATCTCGCGCGTATTCCGTTGAAACGAGCCGGACAGCCCAAGGACGTTGCAGCTGCAATCGAATTCCTGCTGTCGGAAGACGCGTCGTACATCACTGGCCAGTCTCTTCATGTGAACGGCGGCCTCATCTAGTTGCACCTTGAACGATCGCAAAGGATCGAAGATGCAGTCATACAGCGCGCTATCGCCTGAGTTTCCCCAACAACATGGGGGAAGGGCTATGAGAAAAATTGAGTTCGGTCTCCGAGCGCCCAATGCTCGACCCGCTCCTGTGCAGTCGTTCGCGAATGCTCTGTGTGAGCTTCTCCTTGCGGCCACTGCACCGGACATGGCCAGCTTCGTTGCTGGGCAAATCTATTCCAGACTGCACCGCATCGGGATGCTACGGGCGGGCGGTGCTGACGACGTCCTTCAGCCGGAGGCTTGGTGGAGCGCACTGGAATTGGCAGGAAAACGTGATCGACAGCTCACGAGAATGGTCGAAGCGCTTTCTCTGATGTCACCAATGCTGATCTGGACCAAAGGACGGTCCGGCCCGTTTGCCAGCGCAAACTATGCGATTGGCCACGGCAGTGCGATGATCGTTGGGCCGGGAGGGCTTGAAGATAGAGACGACGTCCAAATAAGTCTCACGCTCACCGAGCCGTATTGCCGTTCTCCTGATCGTGCCGCCTCAGAGCGGCAGATTTTCCTCTTCCTGTCGTCGGCGCAGATCTCAATCGGGGACGGAGCGTGGAACGCGGTGACACCTGGTTCGATCGCTGTGATCGAAGCCGGAAGCAAGTCTGCGATGAGATACACGCGAGACCCTCTGTTGGCAGTTCGATGCAAAATCGAAGATGTACGGCGGTAATCACAACAGACAGGACTGAGTAGAATATTGGATAACGTTTCTGCACGCGAAAGAATGGAATTCGACGTGGTGATCGTCGGCGGTGGGCCGGCCGGCCTGTCGGCCGCGATCCGCCTGAAGCAGGTCAATCCGGATCTTTCGGTCGTCGTCTTGGAGAAGGGTGCCGAAGTCGGCGCGCATATCCTCTCGGGCGCCGTCGTCGATCCTGTTGGTATCGACCGCCTGCTGCCGGACTGGCGCAGCGAGAGCGATCATCCCTTCAAGACCGAGGTCAAGGACGATCACTTCCTGCTGCTCGGCCCCGCCGGCTCGATCCGCCTGCCGAATTTCGCCATGCCGCCGCTGATGAACAATCACGGCAATTACATCGTCTCGCTCGGCAACGTCTGTCGCTGGCTGGCGGGCCACGCGGAAGCGCTCGGCGTCGAAATCTATCCGGGCTTTGCCGCCACCGAAGTGCTCTATAACGACGAGGGTGCTGTCATCGGCGTCGCCACCGGCGACATGGGCATCGAGAAGAACGGCGAACCCGGCCCGAACTTTACCCGCGGCATGGAACTGCTCGGCAAATACGTACTGATCGGGGAGGGCGTGCGCGGCTCGCTCGCCAAGCAGCTCATTGCCAAGTTCGATCTGCAGAAGGATCGCGAGCCCCAGAAATTCGGTATCGGCATCAAGGAACTGTGGCAGGTCAAGCCTGAAAACCACAAGCAGGGCCTCGTGCAGCACTCCTTCGGCTGGCCGCTCGGCATGGCGGCGGGCGGCGGCTCGTTCCTCTATCACCTCGAAGACAACATGGTCGCCGTCGGCTTCGTCGTGCACCTGAACTACAAGAATCCCTACCTCTACCCCTTCGAGGAATTCCAGCGCTTCAAGACGCATCCAGCGATCCGCACCACCTTCGAGGGCGGCAAGCGCTTGTCGTACGGCGCTCGTGCCATCACCGAGGGCGGCTACCAGTCGGTGCCGAAGCTGACCTTCCCGGGCGGCGCGCTGATCGGTTGCTCGGCCGGTTTCGTCAACGTTCCTCGCATCAAGGGCAGCCACAATGCCGTGCTGTCCGGGATGCTCGCGGCGGAAAAGATCGCCGCCGCGATCGAAGCGGGACGCGCCAATGACGAGGTCGCCGAGATCGAGACCGAATGGCGCAAGACTGATATCGGCAAGGACCTGAAGAAGGTCCGCAACGTCAAGCCGCTCTGGTCGAAGTTCGGCACGCTCGTTGGCATCGGCCTCGGCGGTCTCGACATGTGGACCAACACGCTGTTCGGCTTCTCCTTCTTCGGCACGCTCGGCCACGGCAAGACCGACGCCGCCTCGCTGGAACCTGCCTCACAGCACAAGAAGATCGATTATCCGAAGCCCGACGGCGTTCTCACCTTCGACCGTCTCTCCTCGGTGTTCCTGTCGAACACCAACCACGAGGAAGACCAGCCGGTACATCTGAGGGTCGGGGACATGGCTCTGCAGAAGTCGTCCGAGCACGACATCTACGCCGGTCCCTCGACCCGCTACTGTCCTGCCGGCGTCTACGAATGGGTGGAGACGGACAGCAAGGACACCTACGTCATCAACGCCCAGAACTGCGTCCACTGCAAGACCTGCGATATCAAGGATCCGAACCAGAACATCAACTGGGTCCCGCCCCAGGGCGGCGAGGGGCCCGTGTACCCGAACATGTGAAATTGAAAATCAGAGCTGATTTTAGCAGCCAGGATCGACGCCAGGCCGAGCGGACATCTGTGCGCCGAAAATAGCTCGCGGACATCAAGGAGGATAAGACTATGACCGTGAACCCCAAAATTGACGTGGATTCTACACTCGAGCCGACGTTCCTCGATAGCGTGGGAACATATATCGACAGGGCTTTCGAACACCTCAGCCTGTCAGATGGGCTGGCCCAAAGGATCCGGGAGTGCAACTCGACCTATACCGTTCGCTTCGGGGTACGCCTGCGCGGAAAAATGTTCAGTTTCGTTGGCTGGCGCTCTGTCCATAGTGAGCACGTCGAACCAGTCAAGGGAGGTATACGATACGACCCCGGCGCCCACGCGGAAGAGGTGGAGGCTCTAGCGGCTCTTATGAGTTTGAAATGCGCGTTGGTGGACGTGCCCTTCGGTGGTTCGAAGGGCGCGCTTCGGATCGATCCCAAGGAATGGGACGTGCATGAGCTGGAGCGTATCACCCGCAGATTCACACAGGAACTGGCGAAGCGAAACCTCATTTCGCCCGGTCAGAATGTTCCAGCTCCGGACATGGGCACAAGCGAACGCGAAATGGCCTGGATGGCGGACGAGTATCGCCGAACGGGTCCTTCAGACATCACCAATGCCAACGCTTGCGTGACGGGCAAGCCCCTCTCGAGAGGTGGGATCGCGGGCCGCACCGAAGCAACTGGCCGGGGCGTTCAGTACGCCATCCACTCCTATCTTCGCGACGAGAGAAGGGGCGGGATCAGCGGCAACCGGGATCTTTCAAAAATGACTGTCGTGGTTCAGGGCTTCGGCAACGTCGGCTACCACGCCGCCAAATTTCTTAGCGAAGAGGACGGTGCAAAAATTATTTGCGTAATTGAACGCGACGGATATGTGCTGAACCCGTCGGGGCTCGATATCGAAGCGCTGAAGCACCATCATTTGGCTTACGGTTCAATACTTGGCTTTGCAGGTGCAGAGAGCCATGCTGATAGTGCCGAAGGGCTCACCACACCTTGCGACATTCTTATCCCGGCTGCGATGGAAAGCGTTATTACAAGAAGGAACGCTCATCTCATCCGGGCGTCGCTGATCGCGGAGGCGGCCAACGGTCCGATCTCGTTCGAAGCGGAAGACATCCTGTATTCCAAGGGCACTGTTATACTGCCAGACCTGTTCGTGAATGCAGGTGGCGTGATCGTGAGCTACTTCGAGTGGGTTAAGAACATTACGCATATTCCCTTCGGATTGATGGAGCGTCGCAGAAGGGAGCGAAGAAATGTCAATATCGCCAGCGCGCTGGAAACCATGACAGGTCAGTCGTTTCCACCCGCGATGCGAGACGAGTTTCTTGAAGGCGGCAGCGAGATCGACCTTGTCCGCTCGGGGCTGGAGGACGTGATGAGGGCCGCTTACGACCAGATCTCATCCACCCTCGCATCCCGTCCGGATGTCAAGGATTTCCGAACGGCTTCCTATTGCATAGCGCTGAACCGCATCGCCGAGGCTTATAAGGCTATCGGGATTTAGCAATTGAAAACGAGGTTGCCGTTGGCTGGCAGTCTACGGCTGGTGGCCTAGCCGAACGACCATATTAGGGTGACGCTCGCTCAAACCCTTTAGAGCGAGCAAGCTTCTCTGTTCTTTTGCCCGATCAAACGTATAGCTTCCCGGTTCGACCCCGTGATCCCAGCCCCAGCGTGTGTGACAGGCGTCACCGGTAAGAAGGACCGCACCGTCAGCTGTGCGGGCCACGAAGGAAACATGGCCGGCAGTATGCCCGGGCGTTAAGATGGAGAAGAGCGTTTCATCCCCGAAAACATCGATGACGCCATCGAATTTTTCATTTGGATCCTTGGCGAATTGAAATTCCTGAATGGCCGGCCTGCCTTCGAAGAACTTGTTTTCCATCCCCTGGACGAAGAGGTTCTGTAACTGTTTGGTATTGGCTTCGCCAAACCCGGTATAGAAGGGTATGTCGAGCGGAATATCCGGCATGCCGGAAACATGATCGAAGTGAAGATGCGTCATGAACACGCCTTTGAGCGGAACGCCCTTCGACTGGACTGCTGACAGGGGTTCGTTGCGCACCTTCATCCGGTCGAGTTTCGCGAACTTCCGGATCACCATGCCCACCCCGACCGCTTTGGGGTCCTGCACGAAGCGCTTCGAGACGCCGGTATCGATCATGAACGCGCCGTGGACCGGATGCCGCAGAAGATGGGTATAAATCTCTATCGGCTCCTCCCGATCCTTCAGACCGGCCTTGACGGCGGTGGGGTGCTTGAGATTGAGCAATCCGGAAAGAGGAGCCACCCAATCTGCGCTGGGGATGGTCTCAACCTCGATCGGTCCAGGCTTGTCGATCAAAGCCTCCATGGCTGACGAACTGATCGGCCGCCCCAGATTTGCTGCCGTTGTTTGATGCTTGGTCTGCATAAAGCATGCGATGCACATATTGGTCTCCCGTTAATATTGGCCGCTCCCGACGTGAACCGCATTGATCGTGGAACGGTGGGAACCTATGTTATATATGAAGAATCTCTCAGGTTTTGGATTCGCTTATGGAAAACGGCTTGTCACCATTACTAAACCCCCGAAAATCACCGCGTCAGGAGCGATCCATCGCCACCGTGGACGCGATCTTCGAAGCAACCATTCAGGTTTTGTCGAGCGATGGACTGATCGGATTGAACACCACGCGTGTGGCGCGCCGAGCCGGCGTTTCGGTTGGCACTCTCTATCAATATTACCCGAACAAGCAGGCGTTGCTGTTCGCGGTTCTGGAGCGACACCTCGTCGTGCTAGCAGCCGCAATTGAAAAAGCTTGCGACGAAAACCTCACCGCCAGAGCCGACGAGCTCGCAGAGGCTGTGGTGAAAGCTTATCTTCGGGCGCAGATGGCGCAAGCAGAGGTCTCTCCGGCCCTTTATCGCATCTCCTTGGAACTCGACGCTCGGGCGTTAATCGACATGGCTACTCGGAGAAGCGTTACAGCAATCGGAGCTGCGCTGGCTAGTGCGATTGACGCCCAGTATGCCGACCCGCATCTGGTCGCTCAAACCCTGACGGCGGCGCTTTTCGGAACGGTTCCGGCCTTCTGTCACCGGGTATTGGCCCCCGCCGATGGTAGGGAAGCTGAAAAACAGCTCACAATTATGTTTCGCTCCTATCTCGCCGCGCACCAAAGCGGCGTTTCCGGAAGCTAAGAGGTGATACTGACGGTCTTGTCCGGCGAGATGCGACAGCGTCGCAATCCCGATCGATCGGCTACGAAGAGGCGTTGAGCCACCATTCCTCTGTGCGGGCCAAGAGGGCCCAGAGATCGCGAGCCAAATATCGTCGACAATTACACAACTGTTGCGATGCGCCGCCAGGGCCTGAACCTGATGAGCCGCGGGGCACGCTTCGTTTCCTAGCCATGCCCCGTTGCGTGAGCGTGCGATCACGAGCGAAAGCCATGCTTTTCATCGTCGTTGCCATATGGTGACTGGGACCAAACTGCGGGTCCAAAGCCAACCTGCCGGAACAAATGAAATTAGGCCTTCAGCCAATCGCATCAATTGCCTCGTGCAATTTCAAAGAGGTATGACGTTGGGAGTTCTTACTTCAGAAAATCGCGAAGATCCGCGAGCAGAAGTCCGATTTGCTCGCGGCGCAGCCAAGCCACAACAAGACAAAGAGCAAGTAGAACAAGAGCCGGCGCCGGCGATGTATGCAACCGTACCAAGTGCGCTATTGTAGCGCCGAACATCGTGGCCGCCAGCCAAAGGGCGCCGAGAGCGCTCACGCGCGGTGCTAATAAAGCAAGTGCACCGATGATCTCCACGGCTGCCGTGATATAACGGAATGCCTGGCCCAATCCTATTTGCTCAAAACTCTCAACCATCATCGGCACCGAGGCCAATTTAGCTCCGGCCGCAGCAACAAATGCGAGAGCGAGTAGAACCTGAAGGATCCAGGCGGTGATATTCGAGCTTCGGTTCGAGGCGGGATAGTTCGAAATTTGCATCATGACTTACCTTCACTTTGATGGTATAAATTTTTATCTAAGTTAAAATAGCTGACCGACATGAGCGCGCAAGAAGGCAAAATTTCCTTACTCAGTCAAACGGATATGACCATTGGGGGGATCCCACATCATCCAGCGGAATGCGCAGGCATTAACGAAGTCCTTGCGCGCGTCGGAGATAAGTGGAGCGTGCTCGTCGTCATGTTGTTGCGTGATGGGCCACGGCGGTTTAACCAGCTGAAGCGCGACGTGGCTGGTATTTCACAGCACATGCTCACGATTACCCTACGAGGATTGGAACGGGACGGTCTTGTTACCCGAACGGTATTTCCGACGATCCCTCCGCGAGTGGACTATGAGTTGACGCCACTTGGACACTCTTTGCGGGCACCCGTTGAGGCTCTAGGAAAATGGGCCATGGCCCATCAGTCGGCCATCAAGGCCGCACAACGTTCGTTCGATGCAAGGAAGAACGCCTGAGCGGCACCATCAATCTCCCGCGCTTGCTCTCAACATGACGATTCTTCAAATCTCTTCCTTGAATAAGCATTAGGACCCTTTAACCGGCCCCGTATCAGAACGTCTGACCCCGTCCTGACGAGAATAGGGATCAAGTGGCCGCCTAGTTTCGAATGCGACACGCGCACGCCCTAAGCCGGGCTTGTTCGTTTTGGGTGATGCTGAACATGGCGGCTGGCTCGGAGTGATCGGCTTTTGAGGGCCGGTGCGGCACGGCAGAGCGACCGCGCCGGAGGACGAGGAGCGCATCATGCGATCGGTCGCTCATTATGTCGACACAAGCAGTCCATTTTGCATCGCTCATCGCAGAACGATGATGTTATTCGACAGCTTTGTCGGAACGATAGCGTAACCCATCCATAAACAACCCGACCATCCGCTGCGGATCAGTTGGCTCGCCGCACATGGGTGGCACGCATAACATCCCGATGCCGTGCAGGAGCTCGTTCGCCATCACTCCCGAGCGTATC